>NZ_JAKJSD010000001.1 GCF_029029505.1 Ancylomarina sp. DW003
CATTTTAAAATCCAAATGAAATTTGAAGTTTTTTTAAAAGTTTTTTTTCTCAAAGAAAATCAACTCTACTTCCTGTTACCATCACCAAAATTTTTAAGAACTTCTCGCTACAAAAGCGGCTGCAAATATAAGAAACTTAATTCTAAACTTGCAAATCTTTTTTCGTTTATTTTTTTAATTGTTTTTATCGGGACACCCCAATGTTTTCAATACTTACAAACGATTCAAAGATCTTAGCCTCTCTCTTAAAGCGAGTGCAAATATAGAACTTTTAATCCCACATTTCCTAATGCGAAATGAAAGTTTTTTGAAAGTGAAACGTAACTACCTAATAATCTGATGCTAAATTTTCAACTATATTTCTTTAAGACTAAAAGATAAACCAACAACCGACAAATTTCTCTATAAAATTACTTTTCGAATCAAATCAACCCTCACAATAACACTAGCAACCTTAAACTTCATTCTCATTATTTAAATAAAATTACAGAGCTTATATATAATTACACTTAGATAGATTTAAGATGATCTATTAAAAAAAAACTAAAATAAAAATGTAACTATCTTTAAAATCTCCTACTAAATAAGTGTAATCAAATTTGAAACATTGAAAAAAGAAGATCAATTTAATCAGATACTATTGGAGAATAGTGAACGGATACAACGAATATGCCGCTACTATAATTCGAATACCGAGGATCAGAAAGATATGTACCAGGAGGTATTGGTGAACATCTGGAAGAGTTTAGATAATTTTCGGGGCGACTCGGCTATCAGTACCTGGGTATATCGTGTGGCGGTAAACACCTCTCTAAGCTTTACAGGTAAAACTTACAAGCAAATGAAACTTATCGTAAGCACCGATACACAAAACCTCTCCTCTATTCTCGATGACCAAGAATTGGAAGATAAACAAAAAGAGGAAGGTCAGTTCAACTTATTGCAAAATGAACTGAATATGCTTTCGGTTATCGACAAAGCTTTAATATCACTTATGCTTGAAGGTCTCAGCATGAAAGAAATTGCCGATGTAATTGGCATTAACGAACCGAATGTAAAGGTGAAAATCCACCGAATTAAAGCACAACTCAAAACCAAACTGTCAGGAGGGCTTACAGATGAATTTTAAAAGAAAAAACAACCACATCAATCTCGACCAGTTAGTAAGTAAACTTCAAAAAGAAGATAATCAATACGCCAAATTATGCAAAGGTATCCAAATCATATACTGGATTTTCATTCCATTCTACACCATTATGGCCATAAGGCATTATTTAGATTCTGGAGAAATGAGTGACCTGATAGGAGGCTTATTATATGTAGGAGGCTTTCTAATTATAGCTATCTTTTTTGGAAATTATCACAAAGCATACAAGTATGTCGATTACTCATTACCGACCCTCAAAATGCTTAAGAATGCCGCATACCGATACAAGCCCTTTCAATTAAAAAGCATTTGGGTCTTAATTGCCATTTTACTTATAGATACTGGACTAATTATTCAGTCTAAGATAGATGATTCATTTGGGGATGAACAAATCTTTTTCTTTGGGGCAATATTTACAGGCCTTGCAATTGGTTTAATTATCTGGTACTTTAAATACAAACCTCTTCGTGATAATGCTCTGAGACTTATAGATGAAATTGAAGGTGAATAAGTGATAAAACTAAAATATAAAACAAATGCCCAAACCGTGATCGTTTGGGCATTTTATCTTCTCAATTGCTGATAAGATTCATTTATTCAAAACCTTTTGTTTTTATTTCGTCATCCTTTATTCTTAGATCGGTTTCTAAATCATTTTCTGCATTTTTCTCAAAGGAATAAGTTATTATTTTATTGTAATTGAATTCACCATCTTCACCCATTGTACGAATTAAGAAATCAACAGACTCTTTCCCCTCTTCTTTAAAACTTGAAACATCGAATGAAGCAAGCCCCCATATTCTATGTTTATACTGGTCATTATTGTCATTATGTTTCAACTCTAAAATAATCTCTCCATTTGTAGTGGTTGCATTTTCACCATCATAAACCAAATTAATATAGTGTGTTTTAGAACCACCTTTATATGTGAATTCTACATTAACATAATCGTTATGACTCCAAGTATCTGAAATATGAACCATATCATCCCCTATTGAATCCTTAACTTCCTTTGGTGTTTCAGAATCAAACTTAAAAACAGGTTTTGTCAAAATTTCATTAATATCAAACATTTCAATATAATAATCGTAGAATTCATTATCGTCAGCATCAGAAAGTATTCTAAAATCGACTAAAACCCTCATATCATCTTCTAAAAACTCTGTATCAACATAAGTGGATTTTGGTTTAAGAACATTCCCTTTGTCGGTTGTTATATAAAGAGAATCAGATTTTTTTGTTACCGTACCTACAGACATATAGTAATTGACCCATAAGATATCATTGTCATCATCGTCACAAGATGTATAAATCAAGGAACTGATTGCAAGAAAAATTAATAATATTTTTTTCATCTTAATTATTTTTAAAATTTAATTTTCTACTTAATTATTATTGAACTAATACTTATAAAATGGTTGTTTGTATTTTATTGATATTCTATTTTTTAGTATTACCTAATGTCATCCCTATATTGTAAAATAATTCGTCACCATCTTCCGTTATTTGTTTCTCGTAATAAGAGCCATTATTTAAATAATAGACCTTTTCATCGACTACAACTTTTTTGTATTCACTTGGCAATTGTTTTTTCACGTAATTTTCTGGAGCTTTAACAACCTCATATCCATCATCAATTTCTATATAATATATCCCTCCATAATAATAGTACGGACTAGTACCGATATACATTGAACGATAACCTAAAGGCAGAATTCTTAAACGAAAACCATAAGGTGGACGTACAACAATATATCCTCCTGCAGTATATCGGTAATATGTACCATGATGATAATGGTAACCAACACCATGATGATTTATCAGAACTGTACTGCTCGGCACAACACGAACAACTGGTCTTCTGTACACAACAGCTCGATGAGGAGAAATAAAAGCTGCTCTATGTCTCCCTACAACGACTCTCTGTGCCTGAGACTGACACCCTAAACATAATAGAACACCAATTACAATTAAACTATAGGATTTCGATTTTATTAACTTGCTGAAATTTTTCATTTTAATTTGATTTAATTCCTTATTTTTAATCTGCAAGCAAAGATGTAGTAGAAATAGAAATTACTGAATTTAATTCAACAAACGACATGTAAACTATTACCATCAACCATCTTAAGACTGCTTAAGTAAGATAATGGATAATGTAATTGTTCGTGATAGAATAAAAAATTCGAAATAAAACTTGAATAAAAACAGTTGGTTAATACCAAAATGTCGTTTATTGAAATTCTGATAAGATCAAGTTAACGATCCTTTTTCTTTGAGAAAAAAAAAAAAAGAAATACTATGAATACAAAAAAAAGAAACCTCCATATTTCTATTTGGCTAGGATTACTCTCTTTAAGGATACTATCTTTATTAGAAAATCATTCCTTCTTAGATTCTCTACTAACAGCTCTTCCTCTATATTTAACTTATGTTATTGTATTTTACAGTGCATCCGAAATTCACAAAAGGATATACAAACACCAGAAATACATTAAGTATGCTATTTTCATGCTAGCTACAATATCATTAGGAACTGCACTCATAAAGCTTATTTCGTATTCTACACAAGTTTTTACAGAGAACGACTCCCATATAATACTTGACTATTTTGGTTTTTTCCGTGTTTTGTTTTTTGCATTCTTTGGAGTCATTTATCAGGAATTAATTGGAAAGAAAAGAACAGAAGACAAAAACAAAAGTTTAATGTTGGAAAAAAGAGAAACTGAATTACTCTTTCTGAAGAGCCAGATGAACCCTCATTTCTTTTTCAACACCCTTAATAATATATACGGACTAGCATATCAGAAAGAAGACAGTGCACCAACCGCAATTTTGAAACTTTCTGAAGCTATGCGCTATATTATATACGAGACCCAATCAGACAGAGTTACCCTTAACAAAGAACTTCAATTCATCAATAACTACATTAAACTGGAAAGATTAAGATTACTCAATAAGGATAATTTAAACTTTCAGAATGAGATCGGGTTACATGCTGGTAAAATTGCACCTCTTATTCTATTACCTTTTATTGAAAATTGTTTTAAACACAGCAATATAGATGAATCTGAACAGAGTGAAATCAACATCAGTATTTGGATTGAAAACCATTACTTACACCTCTCCTGTGGAAATACAATATCGAAAAAAGCTAATTACAAAGAAGGTGGAATAGGCACAAAAAACGTAACGAAGAGACTAAAACTACTTTATGGCGATAATTTCAGCTTAGAAAAAGAAGAAGATGAAAACAACTATTTTACCTTATTACGTGTACCGATTGAAGAATAAAGAGCTATGAAAAAATTTAAATGCCTTATTGTAGACGATGAACCGATTGCCATAGAATATCTAAAAGACTATGTGAATCAGATGCCCAATTTAGAATTAACTGCAACTGCCAACAGGGCCTCTAAAGCTCATATAATCCTCGAATCTGAAAAAATAGATCTTATTTTTTTAGACATTCAGATGCCAGGTTTAACCGGACTCGATTTTATAAGAACATTAAGTCACAAACCAGCTATAATTTTAACAACGGCTTATTCAGAATATGCCATAGAAGGCTTTAATTTAGAAGTCGATGACTATCTACTAAAGCCATTTAGTTTTGAACGTTTTACTCAAGCAGTTAAAAAAGTAAGTGCCACAAGTGATAAAACAGAAGACAAACAATCAAGCTTAAGTCATGATTTCATATTTCTAAAATCAGGTTACAAATCTGTAAAGGTTAACATTTCGGATATAACTCATATTGAAGGAATGAAAGAATATATTACTTTTTATACCGCAGAAGGTAAAAAATTCATTAAAAATGATCGAATAAAACATATCGAGAAACAGTTCAAATCTCACCATTTCATAAGGGTTCACAAATCATTCCTCGTATCAATCAATCACATTAGTTCTTTTTTTGGAAATACAATAGAACTAGGCGAATTTCAAATACCAGTAGGGCGCGTATACAAAGAAGATCTTAAGAATCTACTAAAGTAAAAACATTTACATTTTCGAATTAAATATGACAGAAATTAAAAAAACTATACCAAACTGAAAAAGACCTCCTAAGGAGTAAAATAACAAAAGCTGAAACTTTCATTTCAGCTTTTGTTATTTATTAGCGAAGCTTCAAGGGATCGACACCAACACCTATAAAGATGATTTACATACGCTATAAATTATCATGATATCCAAGATCACCCAACATTCCTATTCACACAAAAACACTTACACCTTCACATTTCAATTGTAATTAAATCTACACCTAAACAACATAAGGGTGAACATTAAATATGCCACCCAAATTAATTACATGTGTCAGTGTTATTCTTTTCAAGAACTATAATACATAGGGAATACACTATAGCTTCATCCACAACATTAATTTTTATTCCAATTAAATGTTGGATATTGCTTCTTTAACTCTCGTGGGGTTGCCGAGTTGTTAATCAAATTATTCAAATAGTCATTCGATGAATTGATGATATTCATGATATTCCGGTCCTTTATAAAAAATTCTTCTTCCTGAAGCACATCCAGCACATCATCAAATCTCAACCTTTTTATCTCAGTCCAATAATAGAATCTGGCGATCAAGCATTTATTTCTGCGCTCAATCAATCTGGAACGTCTTGTTTCATTATTGTTCACTCCACTAATTCTTACTGACTCATTGTTTTGTTTTGAATTTAAATTAATTGATTCTTTCATTTTGATCTTATATTTTTCGGGTTACAGTGATGCTTCTATTTTGTTTTATTAATCTCTACACTTCATATTTTTATTTGATTTAATTCCAATTTAGTGTCATATTTTTTTTGATCAAGGCCCATTATTTCATCAAACCCTACAAATAACATGACAATATGGTATTCATATCCAATACAATTTGATTATTTCACTCAAGTCACACAGCATCATTATATTTGACTAATGCAAATTACATGACAAATATGTAGAAGAGGATTGTTCAATGCAAATTGCTTTATATAGAATGTTTATTTTGGTCAATGCTTCGGTTCAATTATGTTGTTCTTTGCATCAATACCTAAAGCTTATTTATTAAAAATGAGTCAGTTCGTAAATATTTTTTAGTAAAACAGGTTTGTTTTATTTGTAATATTTATGATTTATGAACTTGATTCTAGTGAAAATCATAAAAAGAGGATTTTCTTAATTAAAACTGTCTTGAAATACACATTAGAAATTTGAGAATTTCGGCAAACAAGCTTTATTCTGATTTGTAAGCTGATGAACAAGCGAAAAACCAGATTTCTTCTGACTCGCTTTTAACAGCCTAGCAACCATCCTTAAAATGAGTAAAACTGCATTTAAGCTTATTCCATTTATTTCTCTAATAGTGACAACTTGCATTTTTTTTATACATTTGTTAAACTTTGACAGTATAAATATATTCAGAATAATCTGAACAAAATAAGTTTCAATGAAAGAAAACACAACTATTTCTGAGCGAATTTTATGCATACTTGATTATCTGAATATTACACGAAATGTTTTTGCGAAAAAACTTGGATACACTCGTTCACAAGCTATTTACGATATAATAAATGGGAAATCAAAACCCAGCTTCGATTTTTTCGACAAACTTTTCAATTCAGAATATTCTGACACCATCAATTCCATATGGCTTATTACTGGTAGAGGTAACATGTTAAATAAAGAAGAGGCTATTGTTATAGAAAGTAATACCGAAAATGGGATTATCCCACATGGTGCTATACCCTATTGGAATCTTCCTGTATCAGCAGGTCATAGTATTCAAGAAGTTATTGGTAACAATAAACCCAATGGTTATATCAAAAATCTGCCAGGCATAGATGTGGCTGAAAACATTCTACCGGTATTTGGTATGTCAATGGAACCCGAAATATCTAACGGAGCTATTATAGGTGTTAGAAAAATGAACAACTGGGAAAGCTTGAATACCGAAAGGGTGTATATGATTATCACCCACGAAGACAGAATGATTAAAAGAATTGAGCCAGATAGAGAGAACGAAGAGATTTTGTGGTGTGTGAGCCCAAACTATCCTAAATTTAAAGTTTTCAAATCTGATATTATAGAGATTCAAAGGGTGTGTTTTGTATACAACCCCAAATAAGTAAGGCTACAATTCCTAACTCACCGAAAAGATCTGCCTGCAAAAGAATCAAGCAGCCCTTATACTTCGGGGATAAAAGACAAAAACTTAGGTGAGTTTCTTTCCGCTCAAGTTCCCCACCCCTAAATCCCCTAAAGGGATTAAAAAAACTACCAATAAGCCCCTTCAGGGGTTTTGGGGTGAACAAAAAGAAATCAAGCCATCCTATAATCTTTAAAATCATGGTTCAGACAAACAGACAAAAAAAACCTACCTGCCAATTTAAACCAAGTATTTTTTTTCTAATTTATTTCCTCCGAAAATTAGATACGAGCGAGACCCTCAATCACTGCCGAAAGAGTTCTCTCGCGAGGTAGCGGGAAGGACGCGTTTTCGATAGTTTTATAGAACTAAAGAAATAGAATCTTTATTATTAATGACGAAATTATTTTTTTTTGTATTGTACATATAAAACAGAAAGAATAAATGTATATTTTAGGAATAATATTAAATGAAACAAATAAGCGATCTAAGTTTATAATACTAACCCTTAAATCAAACAAATGAGATTTTTTAGCAAACCCACAATCTTAAAAATGATTATTCTTATGACCATTACGTTTACATGTTATTTGGCAAATGCTCAAGAATGCAAGTATAAAGTGAATAAAAAAGACAAATTTACTGGCGAAGTGGTTAAAGAGATGGAACCAGTATTGCTTTTAAAAACCCATAAAGGAGGTAAAACGGTTAAAATTATGAATTTGTCCATGATTTTGAAAACTAATGGAGGTGATAACATATTTACCCTAAAGTTTTCGAATAAAGGTAAAGGCCTACCAGCTTTCGGTCCATCTTTGGGGAATAAATTGGTATTGTTATTAGAAAATGGACAGAAAATTAACCTACCATTACGAGGGATGGCATCTGACTATATTAAAATGGATGTGTTTACTCATTTTACGATTGGAAATGAGAATTTAAAAGATCTTTGTAAATCAAAAATTACTGATGTTAGAGTTATCTCATTTGTGAACCCTTTCGATTTTCATGTAAGTGAAGAGGTAAATACGGTGTCTTATTTTAAATACCTAACATCTCCAGCTAGCGCGAACTTGTAGCTCGTGTTCTGCAAAGCAGGTTTATAATCATAATATCTTAATAGATACAGTTCCCTACCCCTAAATCCCCTAAAGGGGATTAAAAAAACTACCAATAAGCCCCTTCAAGGGTTTGGGGGTAAACAAAAAGAAATCAAGCCATCTTTTAATCCTTAAAATCATGGTTCAGACAAACACCCCACAACAAAAACCCACTCACATTTTTAATGCAAGTGGGTTGGTTTTAAATTATTTTCTTAAAAAATAGATTCGAGCGGAACGCTCGCACCATCAAAACAAGCTCGGACTATCTGGGAAATCTTACAATTGTGTGAATTAATGTAGATTCAAACATTCCTCGTGCTTTTGTTGGTTCTCGTGATAAAGAGAATCATTTCCTAACTTTTGATGCGTGTAAGCATTACCAATATATGCTTCACAGCAAGAATTGTCTATTTCAATAGCCTTGGCAAAATCACTTAAGGCCTTATTATAATTGGCATTCATATAGTAACTAAGTCCTCTTTTGCAATAGTACTGAATATCGGTAGGATTTAATTGAATGGCTTTTGTATGAAATTTAATGGAATTGTTGTAATCTTTCATTCCATAATAAGCTAGACCTTTCACAAAGTACGCATAATCGTATGTTGCATTCAATTCCAGAGATGCGTCCACATTATATAATGATGCTTCGAAATCGTTTTTAATATTATATATTTCTGCTACCATTACATATGTAAGATAATCATCTGGATTGATATCTTTAGCTATATTGAAGTATTTCAAGGCATCGTCTAACTCATTAAAGTAGTAATGACATAATCCTAGATTAAAATTAACTGTGAAATTTGTTGAATTAATAGTTGAAGCCAATAGAAAAAAATCAAAAGCCTTTTCATGTTGACCATTTTTAAATAAAGCGTCTCCAATATTGAGTAGAGAAGTAAACTTATCTGCTCCTAATTTGTAAGCTTTTCTAAAGGAAGTAATGGCCTCTTCATACTTCTCAACTTTAATGAAAACTGATCCTTTTAATTCGTATTGCCAAAATTGATCGCCTTCAACTTGTTGTAAAGAATCTATTTTTTCCAGTGCTGTGAAATAATCTTGTGCTTTAATCAAGTTTTGAATTTGCTGTTTGTAATCAGTTCCTTTTACAATTAAACACAGTAATACCATTAATAGTCCTAGGATTATCTTTTTCATTTGTTTTCAATATTATATACAGTGATAGGATCAATTCCTGAATCTTTCCATTCAATTAATATAGCCCATGGATTATCTTCAAAAATATAATCATCAGGTAGTTGATCAGCATTTTTTAATTCTCCATTCATTAGTTTAATCAGATCTTCATCTTTAAGATAAATAAAAGATTTGTTCTCAAAATATTCTTCATATGTTCTACTATTATCCATTAATGCTTTTACAGAGTCATATCCTTCTGAAAAAGCCATTTCCAACAGTTCTTGGTCAAGGTCATTTAGATAATCATCTAATACAAAAGAAAAAGGATTAACAATTGAGAAAGGTACATCATCATTCCTTAAAGCTTTTCCAATTTCAACTAAATCCATGATTGGACCAAATAATTCACCTACATTTTTTGAAACTAACTGTAGCATCTTTATATCATGAGTCACGTGCCCCATTCCTCTTGTGATAACTTTACCCCTTGCATAAGAATACTCAACGTCTTTCCATTCACTAGCACCTCTCATCAAGGCATCTTTCGGTTTCTTTACTTTCCCCCACGAATATTCTGTGTTACCGAAGTTATTTACAAGTCTTCCAGTTTTAATATTATCCTGTAACTTTTTGGCAGCCCTCTTATCCAACTGGGATTGAATAATGTCTTTTGTTTTGTCTTTGGCTATATTAACAGAATGCCTTTTAATTATTTTTTGAAGAGTAGAATCTCTTGTTCGTTCTGTTCTTAAGCTATCTCTGAATTGCTTATAATCTAAGCCATTATATTCTAGTTTGGCCTCCTCCAATCCATCCAAATCAATATAAGAAATCGGCTTATTTCCTGCATATTGGAATGGCGTATAATGTGGATACTCAAACTGCAAAGGATCCACACTCACAAATCTGCAAATCCAGGCCGCATAATATCGGAACCCATAGTAATACAAGACCAGTTTGCCTCACAAGACCCCATTTCCAATGGCGTTCGGCGATTGCTTCGCAATTCTTCATCACGCTCCTTGCCTATATACTTGTAACGTTTTTGAGAGGTTTCGGTCTCGATTCGTCCACTTCTGTATGAAGTTGTTCCAAAAGGATGGTACTCCTCATAAGTAATGATATCAGCTGTTTCGTCTAATTGCCTCACAGGACCCCATTTTCAATGGTGTTCGGCGATTGCTTCGCAATTCTTCATCATGCTCCTTGCCTACATATTTGTAGCGCTTTTGAGAGGTTTCGGTCTCTGTGCGTCCACTACGGTAACTTGTCGTTCCAAATGGGTGATACTATTCGTAAGAAATGATATCAGCTGTTTCGTCAAATTGCCTCACAAGATTCCATTTTCAATGGTGTTTGGCGATTGCTTCGCAATTCCAAAGAGGCTGATCCCAAATGATTATCCAATTGGTATCGAATTGTTGTCAAAGAACTCCCGTTAGGGTTGCTGAGCAGAATCGAAGCATCTACTGTTGCAATCTTAGCTTTATCGTCGCTAATATTAACCGTAGTACGCTCACCCTGTGCCGCAGTATTATTAGTTGACTTTTAGAAGTGCAACGCACTAAAAGACAGTACTAATAAACATGCGGTAAGTACACCGCTCACGAATTTACGGTAAATATGTTAATAAGCAAAACCCCTAAGTCCCCTAAAGGGGATTAAAAAAAACTACCAATAAGCCCCTTCAGGGGTTTGGGGGTAAACAAAAAGAAATCAAGCAATCTTTTAATCCTTAAAATCATGGTTCAGACAGCTAACAGACAAAAAGCCACTCACATTACTGTAAGTGGCTTCTATTTTCTTTTTTACTTCTGCTTCGCTGAGTACGAGCTACAAACTCACACTAGAGGGATGCAATACCTCTCAACTCAAAATATTTTACTAATTGATCTAAACTAGTATCTGCAACTTCATGTTCATTGATTTTTCCGATCAATTTATTACCGTAACATATATCAATCTGTTTTCTTACTCCTAACCTATAAGGTATAGTTTTATATTTATAACTAATATCAGATTGATTATAGCTAATTGTTTTGTCAATTAATCCAAAATTATCTCTAATTCGAAACAAAACAAATTCATCATCAATAAAGGAAATTGAATAGATACTCTTTGAAAAACATTCGGTTATTAAATAAGCCAACAATAATAAAATTAATACAATTCTTAATGTCAAGTCTTCTGAGAGAACTACAACCAAAATAATTATTATGCTGAACACCCAGTTTACAACCAAATTCCTTTTTCTTGTTTGAAAAATCATATTATTCTATATTTAAATTTATCACCAGTATTGTATAGTTGTACTTTCAGCGACTTTTATATCATCTCCAGCATATATCAAATCAGGATTCTCAATTGAATTAAGTTTAACAAGATCTCCAATAGTTACATTATATTGTTTAGCGATAGAAGATAATGTCTCTCCTGGATAAATTCTATGATGTAGAGTATATTCATTAATATTCATTATCGATATACCTTGAGTTAAATCACCTTCACTCTGCACACTACTATCACCATAATATTCAACTACATCACCAATGCCCCTAATTATATTAACTGTTGTATTAGCATCATTTCCACCTATAACTAAGTTCTTACTAAACTCTAATGTTTGATTTAAATCTTGAGGAATACCTACGCGACCTAAATCTTTTAAATTTGATAGTACAGGAACAGATTTAGCAGCTCCAAATCCTAAAGAACTTAACAAATCAACCCCACTTCCAACTGTTTGATAAATCGGATTTCCTGTTTTCTTAGTAATGCCATAGCCTACAAGCTCACTTATACCTCCGACATCAGGAACATGCTTTTCCTGGCTTGCACTTGCATCAGTAACTTGTGCTACTCCAATTGCCATTTGGCTAAACCCCGCCATAATCATTGCGACACCTCCAAGAGCACCAGCTATGGTTACACTCGTAGATGCTGCTATTGCAATACCCGCTACCACAATTGATAAACCAGAAATAATATTAACTACACCCAGAGTCCCTTGTCCTAATCTAGAATAGTCATCATTATTACTTCTAACAATATTTACGGGTAAACTCTGGGCAACATAAGTATTATCAACTTTGACCTTAGGTCGCTCATATAAGTCATCTAATTTAAACTCTTCCAACCCATCCAAATCAATATAGGTGATTGGTTTATTACCAGCATACTGAAAAGGTGTATAATAAGGATAATCAAACTGTAAAGGGTCCACACTTACAAACCTGCAAAGCCAAGCCGCATAATATCGGAAACCGTAATAATACAAACCTGTCTCTTCGTCACGCTCCTTGCCTACATATTTGTATCGCTTTTGGCTGGTTTCGGTCTCGGTTCGTCCACTTCTATATGAGGTTGTTCCAAAAGGGTGATACTCCTCATAGGTAATAATATCAGCTGTTTCGTCTAACTCCAAGCTGGCAGAACCCAAATGATTATCCAATTGATAGCGAATAACTGCTACCGGATTAACTGTCAAAGAACTCTGGTCTACTGTAAGTGTGTCAACTGTTGCTATCTTAGCTTTGTTCCCGATAAAAATCGGGACAGGCTATACAAATATTAATAGTAGTACGCTCACCCTGTGCCGCAGTATTATTAGTTGACTATTAGAAGTGCAACGCACTAAAAGACAGCACTAATAAACATGCGGTAAGTACACCGCTTACGAATTTACGGTAAATATGTTAACAAGCAAAAAACAACCTACCCCTCAGTTCCCTAAAGGAGATTAAAAAAACACCAACATAAGCCCCTTTAGGGGTTTGGGGTAAATAATTCAGGGTAAACAGCAAGAAGTACAACCCACAACAAAAAGCCACTCACATTGCTGCAAGTGGCTTCTCCTTTATTTTTACTTCTGCCTAGCAGAGTACGAGCTATAAATTCGCGCTAACGAGGATATATTATCTTAATACATCTTCAAAACTAGGCAATTCAAGTAAATACTTTCCAAGTTGTTTCCAATATATCTCAATTCTTAAATAAGCTATATCTTCTTTACTATATCTAGATAGCAGTTCAATCAACTCATTAATTAAAAATGATTTATCAATTATCCATTTCTCCCGATCATTTGCTTCAATACAATAGCTTAATACCATAAGAAGAGATTTTAATGTTTTTTGATATTGATCTACTTGAGAATTACCTTGAATAACTCTAAAGAAAACTTCCTTTATTTCAAAAACATAACCTTCCTCATCTTTTTTCCCTTCAAGCCACTCATATAAATAATAAAACATTAAAACCATATCATGACTTTCCCTATAAGTAGGTTCACTAACAAAGAAATCAGCATTTCCCAAAATAATCTCTTCAAATTTAGAATTTTCAAACGCTGTATAAATCTGCTTTTTTCTACTCATAATTATTAAGTTTAATTTCACTCCTTTTTACACCTTTTGTTTTTTTGCCAACTGCATCAATAATTCCCTCAGATATTCCCCCTGAAGTTTTACCCCCTAGAATAAACTGCTCGTTTACTGTCCCTTCAACACCTCTAGGATATCTCAGGTTTTTCATAGCTTCTGGAGAAATATCTATTCTTAATAACTCCCCTCCTTCTAAAGCTCCAGGATCTAGTCCTAATGCTTTTTCAATATCAGCTCTTTTAATGCCCTTTATACTTAATAAATCATCGATTTGTGTTTTGGAGCCAACAAATAAATCTTTTCCTCCATATGTAGGACTATCTGGAAATTTTTCAAGCCTTTTAGTAGTGGTTATATGTACACTACCTTCTTTAAAGGTTCTTTTTAATGTAGCCTTAGGGGTAATTGCCAAATTTCCTCGTAAACCTTCAAATAACGTCACTCCTGTACCAACTAGCTCTGTTGTAATTTGAGCTTTATCTTCTAAAGTTCCATATTTATATGTATCCTTAATTCCCTTATAAATATTTATAGGGTTAACACCAATTGTTGCTTCCCAAAGGTCCTTGGGTGGTTTAATATCTCTTTTATCTCTCACTGTATTCTCAGCTTGCCCTGCCATTGTAGAATATACTAAGAGATTCCATACACCTTTTCCAACACCCTTAGTAACTTCCCAAGATTTCTCAGCAAATATTCCTATTTCATCGGCAATTTCATTGGCTTTAGTTTCAATACTAGAACATAATCCTGCAATTTCTTTTGGCAAATATGCTTCTAAGCCATCTAAATCTATTGCTACAATTGGTCTATTACTAGCATATTGATAGGAAGAAAGATCTGGGTATTTGTCATTTAGCGGGTCTACACTCACAAACCTGCATAACCAAGCCGCATAATACCTTGCTCCGTAATAGTACAAGCCTGTTTCTTCATCCCTTTCTTTGCCAACGTATTTATACCTTTTTAAAGAAGTCTCTGTTTCCGTTCTACCAGATCGATACGAAGTCGTTCCAAATGGATGATACTCTTCGTAAGAAATAATATCAGCTGTTTCGTCTAACTCCAAGCTGGCAGAACCCAAATGATTATCCAATTGATAGCGAATAACTGCTACTGGATTAACTGTCAAAGAACCTTGGTCTACTGTAAGCGTGTCTACCGTTGCAATCTTAGCTTTATTCCCGATAAAAATTGGGACAGGCTAGACTAATATTAACCGTAGTACGCTCACCCTGTGCCGCAGTATTATTAGTTGACTTTTAGAAGTGCAACGCACTAAAAGACAGTACTAATAAACATGCGGTAAGTACACCGCTCACGAATTTACGGTAAATATGTTAATAAGCAAAAGACCACAAGCACTAAGCCGTAATGAACAAGAACAATATATAAAATCAAGCCATCTTTTAATCCTTAAAATCATGGTTCAGACAAGCTAACAGACAAAAAGCCACTCACATTGCTGCAAGTGGCTTCTATTTTCCTTTTTACTTCTGTTTCAAAAAGTACGAACTACAAGCTCGTGCTGGTGGATATCCAAAAGAGCACTTCTTTTTATTCTTCTTTTTTACAAATACAATTCTCTGGCAATTTATTCCAATATTTTATTGTTGTTAATAACTCCTTATTTAATGGTCTCTTTAAAGGGAAGAATACAAATCGCTTATTCCTTTCTTGCTTATTATTAATTTTAACACAAAGTATGTTGGACTTTGAAAATTTATACTCACTATAGATGTCAGCGAAAAAAACAATTTCTTCAACCGAGAATCTTGCAACATCACCTTTGTTTGCTATATATCCCATCCAAAAAACATACTTCCCTAAATATAAAAAAGCATTCTTAATAATTCTTTTATCATCTAAATATATATCAATTCTCTCCCATTCAGAAAAAATATGATTCATACTTAACTCAAGAATGCTTGATTCAGCTTCTTCAGAATTAATAAATTCGGAAAAGGTTGAATTTAAACCTTTTCCTTCAAAAACTTTTATTAAGTTACCAAAATTAAAACTCATCATAATCCTATATATTTTGTACCCCATTTTAAACCTACTTTCTGTGTAGCTCCGCCACCTAAACCACCATGCTGTGGACCTACAACACCTTTAAGATAAAAACCAAATTGACGTGCTTGAAAACGAGTGTACCCAGTACCAAAATAGTTTACGGCTTGCCCTCCTCTAGTTGTATAATTTAATCCTAAATTCCAGTATATCTCTTTTGCAGAAGAAGAAGAGAAATTTGTTGTAAACATTGTATTTCCTCTAAAAGTAAATGCCTTTGAAGAATTAACTCCATATGTGGTAACATCATCCATAGGAATATATCTGTTTACTTTGCTTCCAAAAGAAAAACCTAACTTAGGTTTCCCATTAAAGGTAGAAGCTAAAGAGACTCCATCTTGTACCATTGTTTTTGTAGCAATGCGTGTACCTAGCTTTTCACTAAAATAACCACCTAATTGTCTAAAACCACCAACTAAACCAGGTAAAACTCCCATTGTTTCAATAGCTGTGACACCATAAGTCCCATACTCAAGAATTTTTGCCGAACTATCTAAAAGCAATGTAAAACCATCATTATAATCTGCTATATTTTTATTGTATTTATGAGTCTTATATGCTGCTCTAATGAGTATTGCTAAACCATCTTCATACTTTTTAACATCAGCTTTCGACGAATCGTATAAATCAAATAATACCTTCTGTTGCTCTGAACCTGTTTCAGAATATAACGCTCCATTTAAATAGTATGATGAAGCATCCCTTGCAGAAGACAGTTTTTCTACGGTGTTGTTAATTGCTTGATGTAATAAAGTTGTGTCCTTTGGACTCGCAAAACCAAAAAACTCATTGAATTTCCTAAGTAAATCATTAGGATCAGAACTCTTTTTTTCTTCTGAGTTTTGACTACCTTTTGATGCAGTAGGAGGATCCTCATCCAAAGCTCCAGTTGGATCAATACGATTAATAGGATTGTTTTGTACGTAATTATACGGAGTTAACCATTGTCGTTCTATTGACAACGGGTCAACACTCACAAACCTACACAACCAACTTGCATAATACCTAGCTCCGTAATAATACAATCCCGTTTCATTATCATGTTCCTTACCAACGTATTTGTACCTCTTTTGAGAAATATTACCATTAAGTTTTTGGTAACTTGTTGTACCAAAAGGATGGTATTCCTCATACGAGATAATATTAGCATTTTCGTCCAATTCAATGGCTGATGAACCTAAATGATCATTTAACTGGTAACGAACAACCGTTTGCCCGCTTTCTTTTTCAATAAGTGCAATACGTTCTTTATCGTCCATAACATGTACCGTTGTACACGATTTCTCTAATATTTCGTTAACGAATTTACTGTAAATTTCTTAACCTATAAATTATAAGACATAAAAAACCCACTCACATTGCTGTAAGTGGCTTTTATCTTGCTTCTGATTAATATAGTACAATATGCAGATTAACGGGAAACAATGCCCTTTAATCTAAAATATTCCACTAATTGATCTAAACTAATATCTTCGACTTCATGTTCATTAATTTTCCCAATCAATTTATTTCCATTGAAGAATTCCATTTGTTTTCGCACACCTAATTTATACTGCACATTTTTGTATGAATAGCTAATCTCTGATAAATCATATTTAAATGTTCTATCTATTAATCCTAAATTATTCTTAATTCGAAATAATAGATAACAATCGTCAATAAACAAAATTGAATAGATGCTTTTTGAAAAATATTCAACTGCTAATTGAGTTATAAACAATAAAATAAAAATAATTTTTAAAGCCAAATTATTTGAAAATACTGAGGTTAAAATAAGCACAATGTTAACTCCCCAACTAAAAATTAAGTTTCTTTTTTTTGCTTGAAAAAACATATTATTTATCATTTAAATTTATTATCTCAACAGTTCTATCATCAGTAACTTTTATTTCCTCTCCAGTATATATCAAATTAGGGTTTTTAATTGAATTTAATGTAACAATATTTTCAACTGTTGTATTATAATACTTAGCAATAGAGGTCAAAGTCTCTCCTTTGGAAATTGTATGATATTGTTCAGTATGACTAATAAAAACCATAACATCCTGATTAATATCTTCATTCAATTTTACACTTTTTATTTCAGGAATAAATTCCGTAACATTACTAAAGATTGTATTAAGATCATTTCCAGTTTCAATTGCATTTCTACTAAATTCTATTGCCCCGTTTAAGTCTTGAGGAATACCTATTTTGTTTAAATTATTTAAATTTGACACTACAGGAATTGCTCTATTAAGACGGAATCCTACAGAACTAAGTAAATCAATTCCAGCTCCACCAGCCTGATAAATAGGATTACCTGTTTTTTCCGTAAGTTTAGCACCAATTAGCTCAGCTGGTCCACTAACATCTGGAATATGCTTTTCCCTACTTGCTATTGCATCGGTTGTCTGAGCAACTCCAATCCCCATTTGACTAAATCCTGCTAGCATTATTGAAACACCTGCAAGAGCACCTACTACACTTGCACTCGAAGCTATTGCTAAACCAGCACCTGTTATCACTAAAGACAATCCAGAAACTATATTAAGTACTCCTAAAGCTCCTTGTCCTACTCTAGAATAGTCATCATTATTACTTCTTGTAATTTTGACAGGTGGTCTCTGAGCAACATAAGTATTATCAACTTTTACCGTAGGTCGTTTACGTAAATCATCTAATTTAAACTCTTCCAATCCATCCAAATCAATATAAGTAATTGGCTTGTTCCCAGCATATTGAAATGGCGTGTAATAAGGGTAATCAAACTGCAAAGGGTCTACACTCACAAATCGACATAACCAGGATGCATAGTAACGAAAACCATAGTAGTATAATCCTGTTTCTTCATCACGCTCTTTACCTACATACTTGTAACGCTTTTGGCTTGTTTCGGTTTCTGTTCTACCACTTCTGTACGAAGTCGTTCCAAAAGGATGGTACTCCTCATAGCTTATGATATCAGCCGTTTCGTCCAGTTCAAGACTGGCACTGCCAAGATGATTGTCGTACTGGTAGCGGATAACTGCTACTGGATTAACTGTCAAAGAACCTTGGTCTACTGTCAACCTGTCTACCGTCGCAATCTTAGCCTTGTCGTCGCTAATATTTGTTGTGGTTCGTTCCGTTTCCAGTACACCGGTTACGAATTTACGGTAAATCTCGTAATCCCCAAAATATAAACGTTCTTCTTTTATGTTGCCTTTCTCAACTACTTTTCGTACACGTTCGCCAGCGCTATCGTACACATAATTGGCCTTATTTCCTGTAGCGTCTAAATCTACTGCAGTTAGCCAATCGTTATAGTCCCAGTGCATGGCTTGCAGGTGTGGCATGCTTAGCATATTGCCATGAGCATCGTAGGTATAATCCGTTTGTCCGTCGGTATGCCCAAGCAGGTAGTTGTTTTGGCTGTGATTATAAAAATAGTCACGCGTCCACTGCCCTGCGCTTTTAAGTTGCTCCATATTACCCAACTCGTCGTAGCTGTACTCCTGAGTAAAGTTTTGCATGGCATTGGCTGCCGTATTGGGCAGTGCAATATCATTTGCCATATCGCTAGAGCTTGCCATAGCCAGGCTGTTTAATTCACGCCCTGTGGCTTTAATCAAACGGTACAAGGCATCGTAATAATACAAGCCTTTGGGTGCTACCACTGCGTTATTATAGTAGTGAGTTTGCTGAGCAAGGTCGTTTTGTTCCACAATATTACCTACGGCATCGTACACATAGCGCAAATCTTGCAAAATATCCTGTCCCGTATTTCGGGTAGTCAGCAGTCGTGTTAATCTAAAATTATTGCTGTCGTATTCGTATTTGGTTTTAGAGCTGTTGCCATAATAAATATCGGTACGCTGTCCTTTTTCGTTGTAATTGATATTCGTTACATAGGCTTTGCTTCCCGAATGTACTGTTTCGAGCATGCCGGCCTTATTATAGGTGTATAGTTCTATACTGCCATCGGGTAGAATTTTATCTACAGGTCGGTTAAGCGCATCGTAAGTAAACTTGCTGGTAAAACTTTCGTTTTGTAAAAGCGATGTGTAATCCCAATTGATATAAGCATCGTAAACATTACAAAACTGTTTGCGACTCTCCAAAGGGTTGCCTTTAAAGTCGTATTTTACAATATGCGTCAATCCCGATTGATCGTAAACATTGATCACCTGCCCAACAGAATTATCCGCCAGGCTTGTGCCATATTCGCTGTATTGCGCTCTTATTTCAGCATTACTCCCTTCGGTTAAATAAGTGGCAACAGGGCGTCGTAAGGCATCGTAGGTCATACGCAAGATATGCCCACGGCTGTCCCAAGCCCTTAAAGGACTCCCTCCCACATCCGAAATCATCTGTCTAGCTCCTGAGTCAATATTCTGTATGCCCAGTGGCTGCAACATGCCCATCGTATTGGTGGTCATAACTCGCCCTTTGGCATCGGTAACTGTAAGAGGTCTTCCTGCAATATCAAAACTTGTGGTCACACGATACTTATCGTCGTTATTGTTATCGTCCTCAACAATAAACGCTTGGCCCAAATTGTCAAAATAGCTCACCTGTGGCGTATTGGCATGTTGTGCCGATAACCAGGCTGCTCGTTTCTGTGCTTCGACAGGCTCAGCATCCGAAACACTTGGCTTACCTAAGCTGGCATACCAGTCGCTTTCAAGAACCGTATCGTTCTGATCGAAATTTTTCTGCTCCCAAGGCGTAAATTCTACACGGGTTAATGTCCCATCGGGTAATTCGGTTTTGATATTTCGTCCTACCGGATCGTAATACATTACAGGGCTCACACCATACTGAGTTAGGGCTATTTCGTTTTCGTAGGCATACGTGGTACTAAAATAGGGTTCGTATTGCTTAATCACATTGCCCTTATTATTCACAACCGTTCGTCCTGTTCCTACCCAACGGTTGGTGCTTTGTACGTCTTCTACACTGCCATCAGCATTAAACTGCTTAGCCAAACCATCCTCTGCCTGTACCTTGGTCATCACTGAGTTGCCTAAACCGCCTGTGTACTCATAACTCTCCATCCAAGCCGTATTACTATCGGCATGTACTTCGCGAATTTTTACATGTGAGTAAATCGGCTTATTATGATCCAACCATTGAAACAAATCGTAATCGTAAATCATACTTGGAGATACCAATGTATCGCCTTCGCCATTTTTACCGCTTAAGGCCATGGCTTTTACCATGCCTCGTGTATCGAAACTCACCAATTGGCTATTGCCATTGGGATCGGTAACTTTATTAGCTTGTAAAAAGTGATAATCGTATTCGGCAAGGGTCTCATTGCCTAAAGCATCAATCGTTTTTGTCACAAAAAAGCCATGTGTATCGTATACAATGCTATTTTCATTGCCAAAAGGATCGGTACTTTTCACAGGCAAATAAAAGGCCAAAGCATCGAAACTTACACGTTCGGAAGGTACCCACCACTTATTGTTTTCGTGAATATACTTCCCCTCGTTCAATAGTAAATCGTTGCTGTACTTTTCCCTTAAGGGATCAATTCCATCCAACAAATCATCCGTTAAGTCGGCAGATAAGGTCTGATAAGGCAATGCCAGTTTTCCTACTGCGCCAAAATCTTCAGCTTCCGAAAGGTCGTCCTTATAAAACAAGGTCTTTTCGTGACTAAAACAACGAATTTTCAACCCATCGCACTTCGTTTCAGAATAATCAATTTCATCAGCCCAATCAATAGCCGTGTTAAGAGAGTCTGCATCGAACCTATTGCCATTATTGTAATTATTCTCTTCATCACATTTTAAACCCATTAGTTCAAAAGTCTGAGTCTGATAAGGAATACCTATCAGATTAACTTCATTCTCAGAACGATTTATAAAATCCGTTTTGCTGCAAATTGCTTTCAACTGTTTTTGCTCGTGCATACCAGTCGCTCTACGAGGATAGGCCAGTTGAACTGATTTTAATACATTGCCGTACTTATCCGTTTCTAAACTTATTGATTGCGAAATACGAGGATCGGTCACATCACGTTCATAATGGTAAGAAATGGCTTCCTCAGCTATGCTCATAAACACGCCATACTTGTTTTTTCCTTTGGCCTGAACCATTTTAACCGACATGTTCTTTTCTTCAACCGTATAAGGGATGTTTTCCTTATCGGTACCATCCAAAGCATAAACTTCAGAACGCAACACTTGTCCACGCAAGGCACGGCAAGCTTCACGCTCTTCAGCATCGTTTAATCCTGTTGGTAAAACAGAGTCCGGCAATAGCCATTCGTTTATGTCCTGATTAAAATATTCCTTAGCAAATTGCTGAGAGATAGACTCTCTGTTTTTATAGATACCCGTATGAAACCAGGTCTTGGTATAGACGGGAGCTTGATAGCCTTCGTTTTCACTGTTGATGATTTCGGTATCAGATTGCTCTACCATTCCAAAGCCCCGAAATTCGCGTTCAGCAATATCATAGTGTCCGTGGTGGTAGGCATATGTATTTACAAATCGAGTATCCGAAACCTGTTCGTGATCTTCAACACGTTCCAATACCTGAACTGGGAATGGTAGCTTGGTGATCCACGGCTGACCTGCCAGCTTATCTTGTACAAAAAATTTGGTTGAAGGTGCGTATTGTAAACTCACCTTACGCCCCATGCCATTTTCGAAACTGCTCAAAATATAAGGTTTGATACCCGATGTCAGTTCTACAAAATGCATTTCCTGTATGTGATTGGGCAAAGGTGTAGACCAAAGCAAACAAGAAGTACCATTACCAAATAAATCGACCACAGAAACTTGCGATAAGTTATCGATATGAGGAAAGGCCGTAATGCTCTCGGCATTGCTCCAGCCATTACCTGCCTGATTCTTGTAGTAAGCCACCCCTTCGGCTCCGCTCAGGGCACCACCTTGGCCTCCTAAGTAGATGATATCAGAAGTTCCTGTTCCATCTACATCCGTCAAGCGGATACGTGAAGGATTAAAAAGGTCTGGCGCATCGAATAAAGGCAGATTCTTCATCAGTACCTTTTCGCCAAAACGACCATAGCCCATATTGGGCCAATAGCAAACTGAATTGTTGGTAATACGCACAATATCGCTCAAGCCATCACCCGTCATATCAGCCAAGTAAATGCTGCTTTGTGAGTCGGAGAACAGAATAACCGGAGCTGCATCTTCGTCCTGCCCATTATGAATTCTGCGGTAATCTTTATAACCTTCTTTTCCTGCCGAAAAGTAAAGCTCAAAATAGTCACCACGACTGATCAGTAAATCGGCCAAGCCATCACCAGTCAGGTCAATTTGCTTGACATCAGGATGTGATAAATTGATGTTTGGCATCTTGTCGAAGGACTTGAAGTTTTGCCACTCGCCATTCTCCAGACTGTAATAGCCATGCATACCCGAGCCATGAACCACAATTTCAGGTTCCGAATCGCTATCTACATCGCCCAAATAAAATGAAGAGCCTTGAGCATTCATCACATTGGGTTTGTTATCCATGCGTGTTAAACTGCCCAAATTAAGCTCGGGTGCACGTTCCCCTGTAGGTTCATCCAATTCTGACCACGATTTTTCACCCAGATTGGCTTTATAGTACCAAGCCTCATTATCGGTACGTAATAAACTGTTAATACCTTCGCCATATAAATCTGCCCATTGCCAAGCTGAATCGCTTGTTCCATTGGGCAGGTTTTCTAACATTTTGGGATCTACAGCATGTAACTTCGTACCAACTTGTGCTTGAGTATAAGTAAATGTCAAAGGAGGCATCTCAGCAGGCGTCTCTCCCTCTTTATAACTCGTGTGGCTAACCTTATTAAGCTGAGTTAAATGCTCATTTGTGGTGTAATCCAAGTTCGTAGATTTAGTAAGAACCATATCGGTTCCTAATTCATCGAATTTGTGAAACATCAATACACGTTGGCACAAACGATAAGTTCGTAGCTCAAAACCTGGCTTATAAACCGAAAAGGCATCTTCTCGCATTTCCCAATCGGCTTGCGGGCTGAGTTGATCCCCTGCAATTGAATAGGAACTGTAGTTGCCATAGTCAAAAGCAAGGGTAAACAACCAATTGCCTGTATAGCTTGGTGTCGCAGGCGAATACATCACTGTATTACCATATTGCACACGGTCTAAGTAAATCTGATTGAATGCTTTGCCCGATTTTAGGCGATGCATTTCATTAGCTGAATTGGGAATATCATCGCTATTCTCTTTTAGATAAGAATATTGCATCAGGTTACCCTTTGCATCGTATGTTTTTTCCAAATTCCAAGAGAAAATTTTATTCTCCTCATCGGGATGTGAAATACAGGCAGAATTATTTTCTCCATAAATCGAAGTGATGTTTTCCTTGGAGATAGATCGCCAGTGAATTCTTCCTGTGGTTTTGTTTTTCCATTGTTCAATGCGAGCAAAAAGTCCTTCGGTACGTGGTATGTATCTGCGTATCGTAAAGTCTCCTTCTTCGCGACTAGCTTCGTTTAGAGGTACCAGATCCTCAGCTCCCGATAAAATAAAGGTATCGGAATCGTTCAGATCGTCGTATTGAGGTAAGCCTTTGTCTGTTTTACGTGTGATATTGGGAATACCAATACCCCAGCCAATACCATAAGGGCTGTTACCACTCCCCGAATTGTAAGATAAGGCCAGTTGAGGTGTAAATCCACTACGCCCCGGACTAATAGCCAGAGGGGCACTCATAGAATAAGTACCGGTAAGCGGATTGGTTTCAAATTTTTCGCCAATACTTTGAATCGCACCACCACCTTTGGGTAGATTAATTAATGATTTGCTTCCTTGTTGGGAGCTTTCGTTTTTTGTTCCGGCAGGCGCATTTCCAGAAACATTTTTTTGTTCGGCAACTTCCTGATTGGAATTGTTGATTTCCGGTTTATCCGACTTTCTATTTTCCATCGATAAAAGATTGAATGGTTATTTTTTTTGGTATAGCAAACCCAGCTGATGTAGATCCAAGGGACTTACAACAGAAAGGTTTGCATAAAAAATTCCTCTGGTGAATTTATGAGTGTGTCAAAAAAATAATTACTCCGAACTAAAATAAAATTCAGCTTTTACCCCTACCCCTAAAGGGAGACTGAATTTCAACGATTTCCCTTTAGGGAATTTAAGGGTAAAAGTCGTTGAATAGTATCAGAATCTATTTTTTTGAATACTCTCATAAAAACCTGTGCACCCAAAGGCCTTCGGCATGCACAGGTTTCTGTGAAGAATTATGAGTCAATAGTTCTTAATTACACCCCTCTGTTATCCGTAAAAAAAAGGATAACATCTCCCCTAAAATTCAGGGGAGATTATAAGGTACTCCGGAGCAAGCTCCAAAGAATTCGATAGTTAAAACGGTCTTGTTTGCAACAAGCTTACTTTTTGTTATTTGCCTTAAAACAGGCTGCGTTTGTAAATGTGCAACAAAGCGTTCTAAAAATTGTATTGACCCCTGTTTTGATTAAACTTTTGGCTCTTTCACAGAGGAACCTTTTAATCAAGTGTTACATATTGATTTACGAAGTTGCAACCTCATATTTCAATACAATCATCAGGTCATCAGCATTGCTAACATCAGCTGCAACTGGTATGGTAACAGAATGAGTAGCTCCCATAGGACCGGTAGCAACACCAGTAAGTACCTGAACAGCTTGATCCTTGCCTGAAAGAATCGTTCTCTCAGCTCCAGTAACATCAATACTTTGCCCTTGCAAATAGAATGGCAATTGCGATTTCTTAATCTCAATGGTTACATCCTCAGTTCCTACCTTAGCCCATGCTTCAGGATATTGAGCTTTCAAACTAAACATTGAAGCCAAAATTTCACCTTCTACAAGTTTGTTAATATTCTCTACCAATGCTGTTTCTACAGCCACTCTATTACCTGCATCTTCAGCCGTATAGTTGATATGCATAATCACATCATTAATACTATTGTAATCGAACTGACGAATGGTATTAGGCATTGTTAAAGTCCACTGACTCGCAGCACCGGCACCTTCGAATGGTAAATAACGGGCATCGCTGAAGTTCAACTCAAATAATCCGCTATCATTAACCCCACTACTGGTAGCCATTTTCGTAATTTTCTTTTTAGGTGAAAATATGGCTCCTTCAGCTTCACGATCAGCATTTGTTACAATAGAACTATTGATTAAGCTCAGGTCTGCTGAAATAGAGGTGTAAGCGCCTGCTACACAAGGAATAGTTAAAGACACACTCTTAATGCGACGCTTGAAATGCCCTGGGTGATCCAAATCGAATAAGACCTCAGGCAGTTCAATAGAACAAGTTCCGCCACTGCGTAAATCCAGAATCTTTTGAGGATCCAACATAGCTAAGGACACATGCTTAGTCAATTCAAACTTTCGCTTGTTATCTTTCAAGTAATCCGCTTCCATCTTCTTCAACTCCATATACAGCTTCTCACCTGCCAATAAGCCCTTATTCTGAGCATTAAAGTAATCAGTCGCCAATGGTAATCTTGGGCTGTTAGGGCACAACTCATAGTTGTAAGCTCCTTCAGCCTGTTTCGCCATTTTATAAGCCATATCAAAGGCCGAACGATAAAGGGTATTAATCTCCCCGGCCATCCATAAGTAAAGCTGTTCGTTGGTAAACTTACTGCTTAATACATCATAGCTTTCCTGCGTTTGCTCTACTTGCTTCTCATGATTGCGTTGATCTAAAAGAGCAATCTCTTTGCGAATCTCTGCCGACACTTCCTGTTGTTTCAACTGCTCCAACTCACGCTTCGCCACATCAGCCTGGAAAGTCCAATCTTGCTTACGGCGTTCGTAACCAGCGATTATTCCTGCTTTAGAGCCTTTATGATTACTCACAGAAGCTTTAATACTTTTTGATGAAGATTCCATTTGTACTACCTGAGATAACGCAGTTCCTCCAGCAAAAATTGTAAAAACAGGAGAACCTAATCCACTTGCACCTGCAGTGACATTTGGAATTTGTGCTAAAGCTCCTGCCACCGTTTGAAGTGCCTGAGATGCAACTTGTAATTTCATGGCTTTATCCATAAAGTTCAACTGCTGCTGCTCCTTACCGCTAATCTTCTTCTTTTTTCGGTAGTAGCTTTCCCTAAATTGGGTATTCTCTTGCTGCAGCTTCACTTGCTCAATGGCCACTTCTGCTTCTTCAATACTCTTCTCCTTAATGCCTGTTACCAGTTCAGTTAGTGCCTTTTCGTGGCTGGCCCGCAATACAGAAATCTTCTCTGTTTCACCTTTCTCAAGTGCCGATAATAATTGTGAACCCAATGATTTTACTTCGCTACAAATCTCTAAGGCACGTTGCAATAAAGTCTGGAAACGGTATTCTGTCGGGTTGGCATCTTTCATACTCATTACATCGGCAATGCTGATACCTGCCAAACGAGCACGAATTAATAATCCCGGATCAATAGGCGGTGCAAACAAGGCTACTGTGCGCTTAATGCCATCAATATTCAGGCTGTTACGAACCTTAAATAATCGGTCTGCTACACGATCCCAATAAGCCATCATTTTATTATTCTTTGGAATACCAAAGTAGAGTTTGGCTACATCTCCTTCACTTTCAACAGAACCATATACATCGATAAGCATATTTTTAAGATCCTTGTCTTTGCTAAATGGTTTGGAAGCAATCTCCAGCTCATTAGATTCAATATACTTCTCTAAATAAGCTGCGTTTTCAGGCTTAATAATGCCTTCTTCAAAATATTCAATCGCATTACTCATGCTATCCGTCTCCATCTCATCAAAAGACTTAACAGCTAGAATTTCTGTTTCGACTACTTCAGGCTTACGTCCCAATAGTTGAGCAGCAATCATATAATATTGTGTCGCTTCATTAATGGATTCTGTCGTATCGATACGGAATAAATCATCGCCATGAGCAATAATAATATCAAGGTAACGCATCACAACGGCCTTCATATAAGCCCCTGGTCGCATTTGAGCAATATTATGCGGTTTAAACGGATCTGTACTCCACATTTCAATCTGCTTGTTCAACTCCACATTTTCCGGATCATCATCACCATTCAGATTCAAGTCCACCAATAAATCGTCGATACCTTTTGTGGCATTATAATCAACAAAAGGTTTAAATTTCCAATATTTAGATGGACTTTCTCCCTCTGTTTCACGTGGATCAAAAATATAATGCATCCACTTTAAGGCTTCTTTAAAGTTACCTTCAATTAAGAATCGATTAGCCAACAAGAAAGGAATATGGAAAAACAACTCCCAGTTGTACAAGGAGTAAGCTCCACTTGAGTCATATTCGAATTTCTCTGCAATGTATTTCATATCGTATACAGGTTCTACATCCTGAAGTACATTTTTCACCACGTCACTATTAAACTCAAAGTCCCTTAGATAATTTTTATTGGCTTGTTGAGGCAATAATTTGTGATTTTTATCATCCACACCTAAAGGATCCAAAATACCCTCGATACCATATTTTTGTAAATTAGAGCGTAAAGTTTCCATATATGGATGATAAGCTAGGCCAGCAATCACCTTTGGCTTAAAACTAGCCGGCTTAAGCATTAACAGCTCCTTATTCACATTTTCGTAAGCTATGACATTTTCTACAGACCCTTCCTTAACCAAACACATCTCTTCGTGCTCGTATGTAAAGAATTTCGGCATTCTATACCTACGACGACCCTCTCTTGTCTCGTAGTTATCGTATCTATCATCATAGAGTATTTCCTCATCGTAAGATCTACGTTCTTCATGGTGGCGCCAGTTATACTCAGCCCTATAAAGCTTTCTTACAGGTCGATAAATAGGTGCGGTATAAATATGTCGAATCACTTTCTCAAGAAGAACAGAACTGCGCTCAGCTTTCACCGTTGGAATAAAAACAACTGATTGCATATTCGTTTCAACCACAAAAGGTGAATTGCAAATGAAATTTTTATACTGATGTGGATAAACCAAACGTGTTTCTCCTTTAATATTCTCAACAACATTTTGTGAATAAGCAATACCATTGTTCGCCGCTACTGGTAAAGACAACCAATCCTTAGAATTATTCATTTGAGCTTTCTGACCATGCGTTGTCATTCCTTGTGGCATGATAAAATCTTTGCCCTCAAAACGACTTTGCTTCTCTAAATGCACATGATTAAAACAGTCAACTGAGAATGTATATCCCCTATTGTCATTATGATATGATTTCGGTAAATTTAAGATGTGAAGATAATTGGTTTCACCTTTATCAAATACGAGGCGATAAGCGTACTTCCCATCCGTACCTGTCTCGTTAATCAACACTTTTTCTTCACACTTACGCTTACGTGTCCACTTATTATCAATCAATTCACTCCAGCAAACCTGCATTTGCAATTGTTCCCTGGCACTTTTAGGTGTAATGGTTGTTCCTTCCGCTGGATTTTTTATTGATAAATCTGAATCAGTTGGTTTCTTAGCCACATCAGTACACTCAAGCCAAAAAGCAACCAAACGATCTTTAATAATAGCAGGGGCAATATGCTCTGTATTGATCTCAATTCCCATTTTCTCCCATGGTGTCCAATACGATTCGTTAACCAATTTGCGGTAAAAATACTCGCGAGGTTCAAAGCGTGAACGACCAATCACATGTAAAACAGAAACAGAATCATGCTCTTCGTTATACATCTGACAAATTTCGATATTGGCAACTTGTTCAAACTTTGAAATGTAATCCATATAAGAACTATCCACAGCTTCCTTGGTAATTTCTTTACCCGTTAGCTCTTTCTCCAGCTCTTTGAAAAATGGTGTTTTATTATCACGTAATTCCGGTTCAAGCCAGTTTTCAGGGTATAAGAAAATCTTACGATTAGCCTCCCATACACGATATAGATTCATCCACTCCCACTTTTTCGCATCTTTTTTGGTGAATGCGATATCGGTTTCAAGTCCTAATTGAATACGTTGAATAAATGCCTGCACCGTTAATGTCGCTTGTAAAATACGACTACTGGAAACCGCAGGAGTCATCTGAGTATCAATCAAGAAATATGAATACAAATCATAAATATCTGTAAACTGTGCACCATCTTTTTCAAATAGATAATGTACCAGAGCATCACGTTGCTTCAATCGAAGCTTATTACGTCCCGAAGTCATTTCTGAGGCATAAATTTCCGAGTTAGCCTTAGCTTGTGCCATTGAAGCAATACTTCTTACACTTGCTTCTGCTTTTGCTACTGCTTCTGCTTCTGTAGCACCAGTCCAATTCCACTTAATCAATTTAAGAGCATCAGAAGATGAAATATCATATCTGTTTAAAAACTGACTGATCTCTCCTGCCTGTAAAAACCACTGTAGGTTACTGTTATACTTCGTTGACTCCAATTCGTCATTGTGCTGCCAATCTGTTAAAACTGAATCCCAATCAATATAATCTGAAAGCGTAAGGCTCGCCTTATCTTTCGTTAGAATTTGATTATAAAACTCAAAACGATTCTTCCCTTCAATAAGATATTGATCAGCCTGACAAACAGCAGAAAACTTAGCAAAATCATCATATAATACGGCTTGAGCTGTATTCATAGGTAAGTCAATAATAGCCACAAGACTGTCAGCTACATCATCTATATCTGCCAATTCAATCCCCATTAGCTCACAAAGAGATAATCCTTTTAAGCAAAATTTAATTGTTGCGATCAAATTATTCTTTACATCTGAAAACTCATCGTTTCCCGGGTCAGTAAGATAACTAGCTACGTCCTTACCATCAATGGTTTTTAGTGCCAATACTTTTGCAACGAAAGTCAAATCCAAATTTGTAGTAAATTTCAATTGTGCCTCAATTATTGGCTTTAAGGCATCTGCCCACTCAACCTTTTGATCTTGAGTAAATGTGGCCTCACCCTCCAATAATTCAGGTGTAAGCTCCACTTTCTTGTCAATAATATTATTAGTTATTTTTAGAGCTCTATTTTCAAACTCCTGCAGCTCCTTATCAGTTCCCATAGGTAAGTCAAAAATAGTCACAGGACTACTAGCCATATGATCTATGTCTGTCGATTCAATACCCATTAGCTCACAAAGAGAAAATCCTTTTAAGCAGAGCTTAATTGTTCCAATCAAATTATACTTTACATATAAGGAGTCGTCGTTTCCTGGGTCAGTAAGATAAGTTGCTACGTCCTTACCATCAATGGTTTTTAGTGCCAATCCTTTTGTAACGATTGCCAAATCCAGATTTGTAGCAAGTTTCAACTGTTCTTCAATTACCGGCTTTATGGCATCTGCCCAATCAAGCTTTTGTTTCTGTGTAAATGCTTCCTCACCCTCCTCTAATTTAGGTTTAAACTCCTCTTTCTTGTCAACAATATTATTAGCAATTTTTAGAGCCTTATCATCAAACTCCTGCAATTCCTCTGTTGTACTCTGATGATTTAATAAAAACATCAAATCCAATAAATTGGTCTGATTAGCTATCACAATCTTCTGAGCATCTGTTAATGTATCTACACTGTCAACCAAAGGTTTTGTAACATCAAATTGAATGAATTGACAATAACTTACAAACTCCTCAATTTTCAATCCATAAGCATCAGCTAATTGCCAAGCTCTTACAATATTTTGAATACCATGAGCAGTAAAGATTAATTTCCCATCAACATTTAACTCCATTAACGATGACAATGCCAATAGCTCATCATCATCCAATTTCATTGCTTCTTGTAAGTACTGCATGAATAAATGAGGTACATCTTCTTCAGTGTATACCAATTCATCCACAGGTGCACCTGTTGCGTCACCAAGAGTTAACCATTTTTTAAAGATTTCTTTATACTCTTCCGGCTGATTATTATCGATAAAGTAACGATTGATAACAGATTTACTTTCATCGTAATCTAAAACAACAGCTTTACCGAACGCAAAAGCAACTTTGTCATCTGATAAACCAAGATATTCCTGATTCATTTTTGCACGACCAATATGCTCAACTGTATTCGATGTAATCAAATTATTATTCGTGTTGATCGTGTCGTAATGCGATTTATAATCAACATCTAATAAAATAATAGAATCCAAAACTGGTGCAGACCATTCGGTCACCATCATCAAACGACGGAACTGGTACATGCGCATCATAAAGGCCTTCAATCGGTTTTCCGAAGCAAAATCTAGAAATGCTGTGCTCAACTCCTGTTTTCCATCATAATGAATTGTAAATCGCTGATCGTTTGTTCCATCTGTAACAAAAGGATTCACATAATACGATCCAATTAAAGTTTTAAATTCATCAAGAGTCATTAATGAATTTTCAAGAAAATCTTTAATAGGTAATCTAGTAGGAACAGGATCTGGATTCGCTCCAAAAACAGATTCAAAAACAAAATTAAGAACAGAATCTGTTTCAACTGAATTTGCAGGGAAAAGAACCTGCTCTTCATTTGTTAAGCCCAAAACATCGAAATACGGATTAGCTGCATTGTCTATATTGCTATATGGCTCTGCAAGCTTCGTTCGATTAATCCCTAAGGTTTTAGCAAATATTTTTAGTTCTTCACTATATAAATCGAATGGCTTAGTCAACCATGAACTAATCGTATTTTTCTTAATCTTATCGTATACAGAATAATGCGTATACTCAGGATCCGTTTTTAGTTGGTCTTCCGTTTTAGTCGTATCCCACTTCGTGAATTTATAGCTCCCGTTTTCATTGTAATAAATAGCACTTTCAAGAACCTCCATCACCAGGTCGATATAAGGCAATGGCGTTACTGCATTGGCACAATTCAATGGTATCTGAGCAATATCGGGACGGCGTTCGATCAACTTATCGTATAAAGTTTCTTTACCCGTAGCTTCACTCACTTTAAATTGCTTCAGCACATTTAGTACATCTACTAAATAAGCAGCAGGTCCTAATACAGACTCACAATGTTTGGTATCTGTTACATCCTGATCACCAAAAAGCATTGACATTTGAGGTAAACTCAATAATTGAATCTGACTCTCATCTCCAGCCTTAAACTCTTTACCTTTCACGACTATCGGCATGCCGGAATTCGAACTTCCCGAATATTTGTTTAAGATTGAAAGAGCTTTATTCACCTTATATTCGGCTGCTTTAAAAATCTTAATGCATTTTTCTTCACCCAATTCACCAGCCATCTTACTCATGAAGTTGGTTCGGCCAGCTTTAACAATATCAAAAGCCGATAGGTAATTTTCCTCGATCAATGCCTTAATCGTCTCAAACTTCCCTTCTGTTGTAACGCTGTAAACACGCTGAATGATGGTCATAAAATTGATCCATTCTTTTTTACCCTGTTCCCATTTAGCTTCAGGATCTACAGGAATACTTAAAGCGTCAGCTACATCAGTGTAAAAATTAGTAAGGGCTGTATCTACAGTACCCGTTTCAAGAAAATCACGAACCGGCCCTTGCTCTATATTAAAAGTAATTTCAGCCGTAAATAATATATCAAAGAAATGTTCTGTACTATCAAGGTCGCCAGTAATAAGTTTGGCTCTTAAAAGATTAAACTTTGTTATAAGTTCTGTATCACCCTCGATATTAGTATTTGCAAAATCATAAAGAAGTGATTTGGTAGCATATTTATCTTCAATTTGCTTATAGATATAATCTGCATATGCCTCAGCAGTAGCAATTCCCTCCGGCACATCTTCAGAAGCCAATATCTCCGGCGAAATTAGAGCTTCAATTTCAGCTTTAGACATATTCAAAAGTGCACGTAAAGGCTTCAATTCATTTGTTCCTGATTCAACAAAGAGATTGATGAAATCTTCGTTATTATTACACACCTCACTATATTCTACAGCACTTCTCAACTGCTGTTTTTCTACATCTTCCAGACTTAATTCTGCCCAAAATTTAGCATTTAAAGGTTTATCATCATAGGTGTATTTCGCCATAGTTTTAATAAACTGTGACTTTTTATCAGAATCAGTATTTATTGCTTGAATTGTCGTATCTGATACGCCTTCAAAAATATCTTCAAAATCCGCAGCTACAATATCTGTTAATCCTGTTTTTATTTCACCCAAACTAAAGTCGATATTATTCAGTTCCGGAATAATATGATCATTAATTGCTTCCTGAATTTTTGCTTTTAGAACTTTATCAGACATACTAAACAAAACAGCAATATCAAGATTTACACCTTTTTTAACCAATCCAAATAAAATGGCTTCATGATCCAATCTCATTTGGCTGTTAAAATCACGTGCCTGGCTCAAATCTTGCACATCATCCTCAGTTGCGCCAATTAATGATGCAACAGCTGACGTCTCTTCTGCATTATATCCTTTAAGCTTGCTTCGCACAGGAATGGTATTGTCACTAGATTCTTTTGCAGAGACAAACTCCTCCTCACGATTTGTAATTCGTGTATAATCATCCAAAGTATTTTTCGTAAATAAATAACTCACATCTTCTTCCTGATTGGTCGTCACCACTTGTGGTGACCAGTAGAAATTGTAATTTTCGGTAAGCTTATTGTGTAAAGTAGGACTTTCAGGAGATAGGCTTTCTGGAATGCGAATATAGGTTTCTCTCCATTTCCCCTCAGTGTCAAAAACAACCTGTTTATCCAGAACCAGATAATAATTACCAGGATCGTTTTCATCTACCTTGTAAAGATCACGTTTATAAAAAACTTCTTTCAATGATGTACTCTCATCGATCCATGAAACTAACTTTGCGTTTACATAGTCTGAATCTACATTCGAAACATACTCATAAACTTTACTTTCTGTAGCTGTAACTACCTCGAACCACTCACCTTCTGAATATGATTTCCCACTTGAGGCAACTTTTTCTTCCTCAATTAAAGCTGGTGTATCATTCAAATCAGAAACATTTTCATCAATATTTCTAGATAAAATGTCTTCATTATTATAAAACTTTAATCGCAGAGTATTTTTTACTTCTCCACTATAAGGAATCTTATACTCTCCATTTATGTTGGTAAATGCAGATGCATTTTCAATAAATGTTGCACTTGTAGGATCGTTATTTTTATCATTGTACAGTTCAACCAAGCAACCTGCGGCATTTACAAAGTTTTTGCGTTTAATAACACCTTTTACTGATGAGCTTGATGCAATCAACAGATCTTTTAAATTGAGCAATCGAGCTGCGGATATAATAACTTTACCATCGCCGATTAAAGATAATTGCGTCCTTCCCTGGTATACAAAAAGTTCAATTGGTTTATTATCATCATCGATTATAATTTCATTCACCAGAAACTTAATACAGTAACTACCATCAGCTCTACAGAGTACCCTCTTCTTAAAAATCAGGTTATTGCTTGCGTCAAGTTGATATGCAGACACATACAATCCTCTTCCAATACTTGTAGTTGTCTGATCGAAAACTCGCCCTGAAATCATGTAGGAGATATGTTGTAATTCTGGCACTGGCTCACGCTCAAATCGTCCACCTCCCGGGCCTAATTCATCATGTATATATTGATCTCTATCTATCATATTAATGTTTATTTAATTAACACTACTTTCAATTTTATTTGCAGTATTAAATGTTTTAAATTATTGTATAGGATACCCAGGGCAGACCAAGAGCATACATTGCTGTCAGTCTACCTATCTTCAATCTATTCAGCTGAAAATTAAGAGTATTCTCTTTTGTTTATTCGAACTAATTCCCTTGAATGTCGATTAACATTTTCTATTGGGGTAATAGAATTGATAATTAATCAAAATTAGATCCGGATATTCTAGTCTTTAGATAAGGGATATTACTGATGTGTCATCTCATTACAAAATAACACACATCAAATCATTTTTTACTTTTCAATAAAAGGCATTAAAACCTTCATTTCTTCATATTCAATTTCGGGCACAGAATCAAAAGGAATCGAACTGAATTCTATTGCAGGTTCTATGTCTTGATTAAGTGTTTCGGTAAAATCAGATTGTTTCTTTACCTCGGCTTCAATGACCTCTTTGTTCTCCTCCTGCAATGTAACTAATTGTTTCTCATACTTCTTTTTTTCTTTGACAATATTCGGATAACCATAACCATCATTCGATTTCTCGCCATTGCCTTCTGGTTGAGAGTAAACAATAACCTGTCCATTCTCATCCAATTCGGCATGGGCTGTAATCAACTCGCGTCGTTTCTCTTCAAAGGCTTTAAATTCTTCCGATTGTTCACGCAATTTATCTATTGTTTCAATACGCTCTTCAATCATCTTTTCATTCAATAATAAAGCAAGTTTGAACTTATTATTCCCTTTGCTGTTTACACGTCTAATTACCTCTTTTAATTCGTAAAGATTCTTGTTTTTCATTTCTATAAAATTATATTTAAAATTTAATTTGTGTATTCAAAATACGTTCTACACTATTGATTACAGGGCGTTTATATTTACCCTTGAATATTTGTCTAATTTTTATTACTGTATATTTATCGCTATCCAATTAAAATACCTTATAGCTCTCGCCCCATTCGCAATATTAAATGATACCACTAACCAAGCACTACTATTAGATATTAATTAAGTTGCCCATACCATATATTCGATATTAGGAGAACCTCCAATACTATTATGCCTATCTACAACAAATCTATTACCTCCTTTAGGCCAACACCTTAAGTAATAACTACCGTTACCTACACAGCTAACCATCCAAATTTTATTAACTCCAGAAACAGTTATTGTCTGCTCACCGTCTGTTGTAGATGTAAATGAACCTTGCTTCATAGTAATGGCATCATTCTGACCATCAAAATGTAAATGACCAATTGTTTTAATATCATGATCATGCATTTGAATATTACCTGTCATAGTCCCACCTGATTTTGGTAGATATGTAGAATGTGAATGGCTGGTTGACGCATAACTGTGTGTGTGGTTAGCAGCTGCAGCTCCAATCTCGCTATAAGTTGGTTTATCGAGTGATGTGTAAACTTTATACCATGAAGTCCAACTTGATCCTGAATTAGTACTTCCACGAACAGCCATTTTAGTATTATCCCCAATAGCAAACTGACTCACGTAAGTTCCATTCGTAGATACGTTTGTTCTCACCGTCCCCCTAGATATTCCAGATGGTGTGCCAGTAGCTGAGCTAAATTGATGCCAGCCCATAAATGCATTAGGTTGATCTGTCGTATTTAAATTTGAAGTTCCTGGCAATCCTAAACTTGGATGTATATGATAAATATCTGCATAATCTCCGTCAAAATCGTGAGTGTGATTTACTGAGGCGTAGCTATGTGTATGACTTTTTGCTGCATATCTATCAGATAAAGCTTGATTATATTCATATACAATACCACTAGTCCAAATATTAGTTCCAATAGCTGACGTTCCTGAACCATTCTGACACCAAACCATTTGATGACCTCCGCCCATTGTTCCGCCAGTTGTATTATTGGTATGCTTATAAGCTAATCCATAAAGATTTCCGAAGTTAGAACCATCTGCTGCATTTCTATATGCGGATCCCATTGACCAAATATGATTGGTTTTGTAGGAATCGTAATGACCATACACCCCATGATCTCTGTAGCCTGTTTCATTACGTATATCACCTCGAACATAAAGTGTCGCATTTAAATAATCAGTAGCGTCTGACCTGAGGAATGAACCACTACTAACACCATCAAGTTTATCTGCATCTGCAGCTTTTCCAGATAGTGGTAGATAAGAATGCGTATGATCCGTATAGGCTAATGTTCTCCATGATCCCCAAGCTGAATCAGAGGTTGCGATTCTATGCTTAATATTAGCACCAGTAAAAACAAGTTGCTCTTGCTGATGTGACGAATCGTAACTTGACCATTTCGAAATCGTCTGTATTGCATGCCATGACTCATCCCCTGCTCCTGTGTCTGCTTTATTCTGGAAATCCCATTGCACATACCTGTCGTCATAGTAACTAGGTAATCTTACTGATCCTCTAGAATCTGTTATATAAACTCTATCATGCTCATGTGATATTGATGCATACAATCCAGCGTGATTACCCCACCCATAAGCGGTGTTCCAATTGGAAGAGTTTCCACCTGGTGTAGAAAATGCACTAGTTGTAATTGTGTTTGATGTTCCATTAAATGTAACTGCTGCTTCACTATAGATAGTTCCATTGACATTAACCGTCATTGGATAAGTTCCAGAAAATGATGTATTAATATTTGCTAGTTTGGTTGCAGTTGAAGCGTTACCAATAAAACTTGATGCAGTAACAGTACCTATAGTCTTGAAGTTACCATTGTCAGATCTTAACTGAGCAACAATAGATGTCGACCCAGTTCCTGCATTTGGGAGAGTTTCCCAAATCCAACCGTAATTGGCAACTGGCTCAATAACAGATCTAATAGCCCACGAACTAACAATGTCCCCTGCCGTTGCGGTGAAATTTCCATTATAGCCAACATTAGCCGTTCCACCTGGAGTCATATATGTTTGCCAAGTGTTAAGAGTCTCGCTATAATAATTATACCCAGATGCAACATTGCTAACTCTATTTAACGAAATCCTAGGAGATAATAATTTTCCAGTTAATGTACCTCCACTAGTAGATAAGTAAGGGTGTGAATGAGCTGCTGCATAACCTCCATCGGCATGATTACCCCAACCGTAGGCTGTATTCCAATTAGATGAATTTCCACCAGAAGCAATAACCTTACCTCTAAATTCCCAGTCATTACTGCTTTGAGCATTTCTTGCTGTCCATTCAGGAACACCGGCAGAAACTCTATATAATGTAATGTAGTCAGCTAATGATCCTGCATAGGCAGGGGTTGCATCACCGTTATACATCATACCACCACCATAAGTAGAAGATTGACCTACAAACAATCGACCAGTGCCCTGAGAATCCCCCCTCAATGATAACACCGCCTCCCCTGCATCGTCACATTTAATAGTTAATGAAGTATTAGTACCATTATCTAAAATACCACCACTTAAAGATAGATATGAGTGGCTGTGACTCGAAGAAGCGTATCCTGCATTTGCATGATTTCCCCAGCCGTAGGCTGTATTCCAATTAGATGAATTGTCAGTGAAGTTACCTTGATGATAATAGTTTGTCAGATCTGGACCACTCAAATTCAATTCAACACCATTAATTTTAAACTTACCTGTGATATCTATATCACCACTTGGTGAAAATTTAATTTTGTCATTATATGTGCTTCCATCAAAATATGAATCATTGAAAGCAAAAATTAATTCTCGTGAAGTTTTTGTACGAAGTTCCCAAGTAGAGTACTGTTGCCCCCTAGTTGGTGAATTAAAGGGTGAACCCAACCTAAATGAAGGGCTATCTGAACTGACGCCGATAGAAGGCATATTACCCATTATATATTGCCCATTGCCCCATGTATTATCTCCTACCAGTGTAGCATATCCGCTGAGATCAGCACTTTTTAAATACCCTTCGAACGAGTGATCTCCCCACCCATAAGCTGTATTCCAGTTTGCAGAATTATTTGTAAATGGTAATGTGTATACAGTATCGGTAAATACAGCTCCAGCCGGAACATTTGTAAGAACCTGACTGTCATCAACTTTTCCATTTAAAGCCGTTTGTAGCCCCGTAACATCTGCAATTGCATGTCCATGATTAAGAAGGGAATATAATCCTGAGTGATTGCCCCAAGAATAGGCCGTGTTCCATTGTGATGAGTTTCCTCCTAAAGCTGTAATACTTCCAGCTACAGATAAGTCTTTAACAGTCCAATCAACATCTGATTTATTAGCGTTACCTGAGTGGTAGTAATTCGCTGCAACAATTCCTCCAAGTTTTCCTGCATTATCTGCAACAGCATAATCATGGGCTGCTTTCCAATTAGCTGCGGTACCATGAGACAGGGTTTTTATCAGGCCTTCATCAAAAACAAAATCTCCTGTTCCTGCTTCACGACTATTAAAAACCATATCAGAGCCATCATATCTAATAGAAGCATTATTAGAAGCGCCAAAAGTAAGCTTTGAATTATTTTTAAATATATTAACATGATGAAGATGTGAAAACCTCACAAAATAGTTGGATAGAGACCAGCCTCCTGCTCCGAAAGTGATATCATTAGTTCCTCCTGTTTCGGTATTCTGACCATTGGTACCGAACGAAATATCCAAATCCTTTGTAAAAAAAGCAGCTTGAGCTCCTCCATAGTAACCACGTCCGGTAACCTGGAAAAATGCCGCGTCATTTGAGCCATTAACAACAGCTAATGAAGCAGCGCCTGTATTCGCCGAATTCTGCAGGATTAAGCCTGTTCTGTCAGTTGTCGTTGCTCCTGATCCCTTAATATGAAGCTTGGCGTCATATCCATAGTAGTTTGGGTTTTCAACACCAATACCTACGTTACCATTAAAAGATTCATTTACATCTGTACGTGCATAATTAGAAGCTGAAATACCCCCCAACTCATTGGCATTATCTGCTTGTCCAGCTGATAATGACGATTCTGTCTTTGTCTTAAACTCTCTTGTTGTATTATCATAGTAAGCTATACCATTGCTTAAGGGTGAATCTTCGCGGGTAGCTATTACTTGCGTACTACCTATATCACCTACTCGTGCGTTACCATCAGCATCAAACCCCAGTTGCCCATCATTTATACCATCATAATTTTTTGCCACCAAGCCTGTAAGCTCACCGGGCTCTAAACCATCAACCGCTTTATCTCGTAATGTAATTAAATCATCTGTCGTAAAGAACTCTCCGGCATGAGTCTCATATTCGTCCCCTTTCGGAACGAGGCCAACTTCTTGCTTTACTTCTTCTATTTCTTGTTGTTTCAGAAGTAAGGCTAAAATGGCATTGTCTGTTTTAAATTTTATTTCACACATATATTAATATTTTTTAATGCTTATTGCATTTTATTATTAATCCCCTATCTGCAGACTTTTGAATATCCGGATCTTACTTTACTTAAGAAAATTGATACGATTTCCTGCCACTACCTGCCAATTAGCATTATCTTATTTTTTAGCCGGAGATGGTATCTATTTGTGCAGTTATTCCTACTGCTTTAGCATTACTTTTAAACTCATGGGAAATAGTTTTTAGAATGTTTTAAAATTCATTAATTCTGTTCACACAAAATCTCTTTTGTTGATTCGAAGACAAACATAGAAACTATTCTAACACACTACAAATCAGATATCAAACAACAACAACAGGTTGTTATTGTTGTGAATTATATTGCAATTCTTTACTTCGGCTATAAAAACCTAGAATGTCTTATTTATTGTTTGTCAGAATAATACGAGAAAGCATTTTAATACAAATGATAAAAAAGATCTTTTATTTTATATCCTTGAGAATTTAATATTTAAAGGCACCTAATATAAAAGGGGCTGTCAATGCTTTTCTGACAGCCCCTGAATCTTTTTATTCAAGAATTAAGCAAATTTGAATTTATTATTGCCTTTATTATTTGAAGGCTAACTACCTCTTTTAATTCGTAAAGATTCTTGTTGCTCACTTCTTTAAAATTTAATTTAGCGTATTCAAAATACGTTCTACACTTCTGGTTACTGGGCGTTTACATCACCCTTGCATATATTGTCTAATTATTAATCGTTTAAGCTTGTAAACATGTCGTATTTATTACCGAGGTTTTACATTACTGTCTACCTATAGCCGTCCAATAATAATAAATATTTGATCCATGACCATTCGTTAATTTAAACGATGTAGAAGACACATTATTAACGTTCCAGCCATCCATATTGCCCGTAGTTGTAGTGTTAGGTGTAACTGTCACAGAATAAGCAGTGGTACCAAATCCACTATTAAAACTTACAGTTTTTGAAGAATTACCACTCATGTAAATTTTTCCCCAGTTCATCTTCATTCCGCCAGGAAGATAACACCACCCTGTAGCACTTCTATTAGACCCATCTAACCTATATCCATCAATACTAAAATTTCCAGTAAAATTAACTGAGGAGGATGTTCCACTTGTTGACATATATGAGTGAGAATGGCTTGCTGGTGCTGCACCAATATCTCCAGCTGTTAGCGTTCTAGTCCCCATTGATGTAATTACACCGTCTGTAACATAAATGTTATCAATAATAGTAGAACCTGACGTATTAATATCGGAATTAGTTCCAATAACAGTATTTCCAGATGACGTAACGTATCCTCTGGAAGTTACATATGATTCTGTAGCTAATTTTAGGCCTCCTGCATAGTGAGACCCTGTTGTACTTATAGTACCATTTCCTCCGTTAAGCCATATTCTAGCATCTCCATCGGAAGCAACATACATACCCCATCCACTACCACCAGTGTCAAGATTTCCTGTAATAAATCCTGCATCAGTATGAGTATAACCAATGCCATACATATTCGATAAACTTGTATCTGTTGGTTGATAGCTTGATCCGATTGTATAAATTGGATTCGTTTTTGAAGAGTTGCTACCCACTGAGTTGTATGATCCAACTAGAAATCCGCTACTATGGGAATTTCTATGAATATTAGCATCTGAGTTAAAATATATATCACCAGGCAGTATTATATGCTTATCAGACTCATAGAACTCTATACCATCTCCTCCCTTAGTATGATTAATAAGGATGTGGGTTTTTGATGCGTTATCTGCGTCGTAAATATATCCTATAGATCCAGATTCACCTACATCCATTCCATACAATATAGCTCTAGCTGCAGTCCCAGATGTAGGTGTACCTCCTGTTCTGTATGCCCTTATAGGTATTGGGGTGTTGTCTTCAGTCCTAACAGTTAGCCAATCCGTCATCTCATCTCCAGACCTAGCTACAGCACCAATATCAGCAGGTGATGGTTTATACCCCGTATGATAAATCCTCTTCCAAGACCACCAATTATCAGTAGTATCTCTTAATGATCTGTAGTAAAGATGATTTTGATCTCCACTAGTCCATCCTGCCATTAGTTCAGCAGAGCCGCCTGTTCCTCTACCCCAAACAACAGATGCTCCATAAGATATGCCAGATGGTTTATTTGCATTTCCACTATGAACATTATAAGTATGAACGCCATCATCAAAAACACTTCTACCTGTTTTAACATCACCAATGCCTTTCGACTCTATATTCGAATGCGTATGTGATCCACTAGCATATCCTGCTGAAGCATGATCACCCCACCCATAAGCGGTGTTCCATTCATTAGAGTTTCCTCCTAATGCTGTATAGACACCAGCCGCAGATACGCTAGCTGCTATGCCAGTGTTACCATCACCAAAATTAATGCCGCCCGTACCAGAATAGAAATTAAGATACATTGACTTTGCAGGGGCAGCATCCATATGCAGGTTACCATCTGTGCTTACTATACTTGCACCTTTCGTGGAGCTTATTGTATGGCCATTGCCACCTATTCTTAATTCACCACTCCAAGAACTATTGGGTGCAAATTGTATGTATTGGTTTTGCGAGAGGGTTGTATGACCTGTTAGTATGCCTCCACTTAATGGTAAATAAGAGTGTGTATGCGGACTGGGAGTGAACGTACCTGGCTTGTTGTCTATCTTATTCCAATCAGATGCAACAAGATTATCAGATAAAGTATCTTCTACTGTTCCGAATGCCGTTGTCATTGATATAACCCAACCATCATCCCATGTTGACACTCCGTTATTCGAATGTCCTGTTTGTAGTTCAGATATTGTTACTTTAGGGTAAGACCAAGTTGAAGATATCTCACCTATCCATATACACTGCTTAGATGACTGGTTTCCAAACCTTACCGTATAATCTTTACTTGTTGAAGATGCTAGTATCTGAACCGACTCATTAATCCAATTTAAGTTAGAGTATGCGTATCCACTAATTATTAATGTAACAGATTCATTAAGTGCATAGTCGAAAATTTCAACACGCATCTTCATCATTGTACTTGTATTTGCTCCTGGTAATTGGATCTTGATAGCACCTGTAACGCTAGAGTTACTGCTATTATACGTTCCACCACCTGGAAATAGTATTCTTGATACAGATGATTCATTTCTACCAACACCAGATACTTGACTCCATGAGTGAGAGTGACCTGATGATGCATATCCTGCACTTGCATGATTTCCCCAGCCGTAGGCTGTATTCCAATTAGATGAATTGTCAGTGAAGTTACCTTGATGATAATAGTTTGTCAGATCTGGACCACTCAAATTCAATTCAACACCATTAATTTTAAACTTACCTGTGATATCTATATCACCACTTGGTGAAAATTTAATTTTGTCATTATATGTGCTTCCATCAAAATATGAATCATTGAAAGCAAAAATTAATTCTCGTGAAGTTTTTGTACGAAGTTCCCAAGTAGAGTACTGTTGCCCCCTAGTTGGTGAATTAAAGGGTGAACCCAACCTAAATGAAGGGCTATCTGAACTGACGCCGATAGAAGGCATATTACCCATTATATATTGCCCATTGCCCCATGTATTATCTCCTACCAGTGTAGCATATCCGCTGAGATCAGCACTTTTTAAATACCCTTCGAACGAGTGATCTCCCCACCCATAAGCTGTATTCCAGTTTGCAGAATTATTTGTAAATGGTAATGTGTATACAGTATCGGTAAATACAGCTCCAGCCGGAACATTTGTAAGAACCTGACTGTCATCAACTTTTCCATTTAAAGCCGTTTGTAGCCCCGTAACATCTGCAATTGCATGTCCATGATTAAGAAGGGAATATAATCCTGAGTGATTGCCCCAAGAATAGGCCGTGTTCCATTGTGATGAGTTTCCTCCTAAAGCTGTAATACTTCCAGCTACAGATAAGTCTTTAACAGTCCAATCAACATCTGATTTATTAGCGTTACCTGAGTGGTAGTAATTCGCTGCAACAATTCCTCCAAGTTTTCCTGCATTATCTGCAACAGCATAATCATGGGCTGCTTTCCAATTAGCTGCGGTACCATGAGACAGGGTTTTTATCAGGCCTTCATCAAAAACAAAATCTCCTGTTCCTGCTTCACGACTATTAAAAACCATATCAGAGCCATCATATCTAATAGAAGCATTATTAGAAGCGCCAAAAGTAAGCTTTGAATTATTTTTAAATATATTAACATGATGAAGATGTGAAAACCTCACAAAATAGTTGGATAGAGACCAGCCTCCTGCTCCGAAAGTGATATCATTAGTTCCTCCTGTTTCGGTATTCTGACCATTGGTACCGAACGAAATATCCAAATCCTTTGTAAAAAAAGCAGCTTGAGCTCCTCCATAGTAACCACGTCCGGTAACCTGGAAAAATGCCGCGTCATTTGAGCCATTAACAACAGCTAATGAAGCAGCGCCTGTATTCGCCGAATTCTGCAGGATTAAGCCTGTTCTGTCAGTTGTCGTTGCTCCTGATCCCTTAATATGAAGCTTGGCGTCATATCCATAGTAGTTTGGGTTTTCAACACCAATACCTACGTTACCATTAAAAGATTCATTTACATCTGTACGTGCATAATTAGAAGCTGAAATACCCCCCAACTCATTGGCATTATCTGCTTGTCCAGCTGATAATGACGATTCTGTCTTTGTCTTAAACTCTCTTGTTGTATTATCATAGTAAGCTATACCATTGCTTAAGGGTGAATCTTCGCGGGTAGCTATTACTTGCGTACTACCTACATCACCTACTCGTGCATTACCATCGGCATCAAACCCCAGTTGCCCATCATTTATGCCATCATAATTTTTTGCCACCAAGCCTGTAAGCTCACCGGGCTCTAAACCATCAACCGCTTTATCTCGTAATGTAATTAAATCATCTGTCGTAAAGAACTCTCCGGCATGAGTCTCATATTCGTCCCCTTTCGGAACGAGGCCAACTTCTTCCTTTACTTCTTCTATTTCTTGTTGTTTCAGAAGTAAGGCTAAAATGGCATTGTCTGTTTTAAATTTTATTTCACACATATATTAATATTTTTTAATGCTTATTGCATTTTATTAATCCCCTACCTGCAGACTTTTGAATATCCGGATCTTACAATAAAAAAATCAGTACAACTTCCTGACACTACCTGCCAATTAGCATTATCTTATTTTTTAGTCGGAAGTGGTATTCCTTTTTATTGCTTGACATTTAACTTCTATTCTCTTACTTGTAAGCATTGACGATGATGAAGTAACCTCACCGATTAAGGAAAGAGTCCATTTTATGTGAAAACGGAATGCCTATATTTGATTACTTTGCCTTTTTAACTGTTCGCTTTTCCCCAAATATGCGAATCAATCATCAAGCTCTGAAAAAGAAAGGTTCATCCAAAGTCTATTGGATAAATTCAAAAACAAACATAAGATTCAATCTAACTTATTACAAATCAAATATTAAAGAGTAACAGATGGATGTGACTACATTGGTTTATATTGACATTCTATACATTTGAAATACAGGTTCTGCAATATTTTACTCATTGTTTATCAGAAGAATAAGCCACGGTCTTTCAACACATATAATAAAAAAGAGTCTTAATTTTTTGTTATTCCTTCCAAGATGAGATACAAGTTTTGATTCTCAATTCCCCAACCGAGCATCCAATGAATCTGTTTTACAGAATAGATTTCTTTAATCGAACATTATCAAAAATCATTCAATCTCAGAACGAGAGTAAACATTTATTTTTAAAATAATATTATAAAATTCACATCAAATTCATTAAACCTGCTGAATATTAAAAGCTAAGACTTGTTTTTAATTGTAAAGAATTGATTTAACATGTAAGTGTATTACACAACTCTGTAGTTACCTATAGTTCAACTTGTTTAATAAAGATGACTTCTGCAAATTTGCCTTAGTTTAAATATAAAAGAAGTACTTATTATTAATCAATTACGTAAATAAATATGGCAAGTAGAAGTATAAAAAGCCTTGTCCCGGAGATGGAGGGAAAGGCAAAACAAGTACAAGAATATTGTAAAGATAGAGGTGTAACACTATTAATATATTGCACAGTGAGATCTCTGGAAGAACAGGCAATCTTGTTTCGAAAATCACATGATTGGAAGTTTATCGAAAATAAAATAAATAAACTCGAAAGTAGAGGTTTCGGCTTTTTAACAGATATAATCAAAAAGGTTGGTCCTCAAAAGCAAATTAAACCCGTCACTAATGCCGCTCCCGGAGAGAGTTTTCACGCTTATGGAGAAGCTTTTGATGCTGTTCCTTTATTATCAGGTAAACCCATATGGAAATACAATGATTATAAAATTGGTTGGGATACTTATGCAAAAGCATTAAAAGAAAATGATTTAATATGGGGAGGTGATTTTCAGAAGAAGTTTAAGGATTTACCACATGCGCAGCTTTGTCCAGGTAGTAACCCTTTAAAATTATATCCACCTGAAGTCATTAAAGCAATATTAACAGAAAATGGTCTGCTTAATGGAGACTATTAAAATATGGGTACTTACAGGTGTATTAGCCACTGGCTTTTCTGTAATATTAGTTGCAGCCAGAATTATTGCGACACGTTTTGGTGCAAAAATGGATATTCTGATCAGTTCTGTTGAGAGACTTACTATGGTTACTACTCAGCAAGCAGAACAGATTAAGAATTTATACACTAAAGAAGAAGTTAATACAAGTAGGTTAAACGATCATTCAGTAAGAATCAGGAATTTAGAAAGTAAACAGGCATCATGCCGAAATTTTAATACACATGGGACTATTTAATGGAATAAAAGGAGGTCTTATTAAAGAAACAGGCTCTGCAATATCTGGTATAATCGATAAACTTGTTACTACAGATAAGGAACGTCTGGGACTACAAAATGAGATTATGGGAGTGATAAATAATTTTGCCGCTAAAATGATGAATGTACAAAGAGACATTGTTTTAGCAGAAGTTAATGGTAACAAATTACAACGAAGTTGGAGACCAATCATCATGTTAGCTTTTGGTTTTATAGTCATTTACGAGTATTTTATTTCTAAAGTATTCGGCTTACCTCCGGCAGATTTACCAACAAAATTTTGGGATTTACTCGAAATAGGCCTGGGAGGATTTGTTATTGGCAGAAGTGTTGAGAAAATTGCCGGCAACCTAACCAGTGGAGGAATTACCATAAGCAAAAAAAGAAATAGCAAAAATAGATGATCAATGCTTTATTGAACCAAATTCAATTAAACATGGCAAGTATATAATCAAGATCCGGTACTGTAAATCAGACTGGGTCTTTTTGTTTAATTAAGAAATAGGCTTTGTAAATTGCAATATGAAGAAAACTGAATTTATAGATAAAAAAATCCGCTTAAACCAATAGGTTTGAGCGGATTTGATAAAATTTGATAATCATCTAGTGGAGCTGCAGGGGATCGAACCCTGGTCCAAACATGCGACTAATAAGCTTTCTACATGCATAGTCCGTTATTAATTTTCGAATCTAGTTAGGGAAAGGACACCCGAAGCTAGACCTTATCTTTTTAATTTCGCCAACTCCCCAAAGCGTGAAGCCAACTAACCCTGAATTGATAGCATCCCATATACTTACCGGAACAAGGTAGACCATAAGCGGGATGTCTCGTCTTCGCTCCTAGAGCGATGATAAAGCTTAATCTACTATAATTCGATTAGGCAGCAAGAGCGTAGTTATTTTCGCCAATTACAAAGTTTGTGACCTGATATTTACGAGCCAGATACACAATGCTCGACATGCTTACATATTAATTCTTCATGCTGTCAAAAGCCACGTCAGCCCCAGAATTGGCACAAAGCTAAAAAAACCAACCGGATTAAGCTTATTTTTTCTTCGAAAACTTATGATTTATCACTAAATTGGTGATCCTGAATGAAAATCATCCCCAATAATTGATTTTCTTAACCTAAAATTAAGTCATACGCACCATATATGATCAGACCAACACGTATTGGGATTCTTCGAGAAACTAAGAATCCACCCGACCGACGAGTAGCCATTACACCTGAACAAGGCTTACATTTAATTAAAACACACCCAAACATTAGTATCTTTATTCAACCAAGCGATATTCGTTGTTATTCCGATGCTGAATACCGAAAGGCAGGCTTTTTTCTAACTGAAGATTTACGTGAATGTGATATCCTAATTGGTGTGAAAGAAGTGTCTATTCCGTACCTTATACCTGATAAGAAGTATCTATTCTTTTCACACACAGCCAAAGAGCAGATTCATAATAGAAAACTCTTACAAGAGGTTTTAAAACGAAAGATCACGTTGATAGATTACGAATATCTTTGCGATAAAAATGGTAAACGTGTCGTTGCATTTGGTTTTTGGGCTGGAGTTGTGGGTGCTTATAAAGCTCTTCGAGCAAGTGGCGTTCGTACCGATTCATTTGATTTACCTCCTGCCATTCGTTGTCGAAATATTAAGGACATGCAATCTCATTTGAAAGACGTGATTCTTAAACCTATCAAAATTTTAATCACGGGAAGTGGCCGGGTTGCTCAAGGAGCCCTACAAACCATATCAGTTTTAAACATCAAAGAAGTTACCTCTGAAGAATTCTTAAACAAACAGTTTAATGAGCCTGTCTATTGCCAGTTAGAATCTGAAGATTATGTAGAACGAATAGATGGAGAACCATACAACAAGGCTCATTTTCATAAATACCCCGGACTTTATAAGTCAACCTTTAAACCCTATTCAAAGGTAGCTGACATGTTTATACCTTGCCATTATTGGAATCCAAAGTCTCCAAAATTCTTAACTCCTGAAGATTATATGGAGGAGGATTTCCAGATCTCCATCATAGCAGATATTAGTTGCGATATAGATGGACCAATACCTTCCACTCTTCGAGTCTCAACAACAGCATCGTCCTTTTATGGTTACGACAGGTTCAATCAGGAAGAAGCAATACCTTTTATTGACAAAAGAAATGTAACTGTGATGGCTGTTGACAATTTACCTGGAGAGTTACCGAGAGAATCTTCAGAAGATTTTGGACAAGCCCTTACCGAACACGTTTTTGCTGCTCTACTGGGCGACACAGATGATGAAATTATAGAGAAAGCTTGTATTGCAAAAAATGGTCAACTCACACCTGAGTTTTCTTATTTACAAGACTACGTTTTTGAAACTGACGAATAAAAAATGCCCAATCCTTTTACGATTGGGCATTTCCAATATTTTATCTTTTAAAACTATTTACAACTTCTTCAAGTCGGCAATAGTATTACCAGGGTTTTCTGAATTAAAAACAAAACTACCTGCCACCAAAGCATCAGCTCCAGCTTCTACTAGCTTCTTTCCTGTTTCAAGGTTTACACCACCGTCAATTTCGATAATAAGCTCAGTATTTTTCTCAGCTATTAATGCCTTAAGTTTTTCAATTTTCGAATACGTATTTTCGATAAAGCTCTGTCCTCCAAATCCTGGATTCACACTCATCAAAAGCACTACATCTAAATCCTGAATAATATCTTCTAGTACAGAGATCGGTGTATGAGGATTAAGTGATACTCCGGCTTTCATTCCATGAGAATGAATATTTTGAACCGTACGGTGAAGATGTGTACATGCCTCGTAATGAACTGTCAATATATCAGAACCTGCCTTTTTAAAAGCTTCAATATAACGGTCAGGATCTACAATCATTAAATGAACATCAAGCGGCTTGGTCGCAATCTTACTAATTTGCTGAACCACTGGTAATCCATATGAAATATTTGGCACAAAAACGCCATCCATGATATCAAGGTGAAACCAATCGGCATCACTATTGTTTACCATATCGATATCGGCTTTCAAATTCATGAAATCTGCCGCAAGTAATGAAGGTGATATTAATGTCTGCATCTGTTAAGGGGCTTTTATTTATTATGCGGCAAAGATAGAAGTTTTTACTCAAATGTCTTTCCAAATTAATTTAATGAAATCAAAAAAAACGTGTTACAGAATAAACTGTAACACGCCAAACAAATATGTAAATCTACTAACCTAAGCTCCAATAAAAATATTCTTAACCTAAATAAGTTTTCAATATCTTCGATCTAAATGTCGATTTCATTTTCTTAATAGCCTTTTCTTTGATCTGACGAACTCTCTCACGAGTCAAATCAAACTCCTTACCAATTTCTTCAAGAGAACATGGCGGATTCCCTTTTAAACCAAAATACATACGAATAATTGTCCCTTCTCTATTCGATAGTGTTGAAAGCGAACGCTCAATTTCAATAATCAAGGAATCCCGGAGCAGTATTTTATCCGGACCAATATCATCGGTGCTTAAAAGAATATCATATAGAGTATTATCTTCTTCCGAATTAATTGGTGCATCCATAGATATCTGACGTCCGGAAGCCTTAATAGCCTCTTTAACATCCTTAGGACTCATATCCAAAACATTAGCAACCTCATCAGGAGATGGCTCACGCTGATACTCCTGCTCCAATTGAGCTAGTGTTTTGCTAATTTTATTAATAGATCCAATCTTATTAAGTGGTAACCTTACAATTCGCGATTGCTCTGCCAATGCTTGTAAAAGCGATTGACGAATCCACCAAACAGCATAAGATATAAATTTAAATCCACGAGTTTCATCGAAACGCTGAGCGGCTTTAATAAGGCCTAAGTTACCTTCATTAATCAAATCGGATAAACTTAATCCTTGATTTTGATATTGCTTAGAGACTGAAACAACAAATCTTAAATTTGCTTTGATCAATCTATCCAGAGCTGCTTTGCTGCCTTTTTTTATTTCCCGAGCCAAGGCTACTTCCTCCTCGGCAGTAACAAGATCTACCTTGCCAATTTCTTGCAAGTAACGATCCAGAGACGGGGTCTCTCTGTTGGTGACTTGCTTTGTGATTTTTAGTTGTCTCATATTCGGTTAGGGGATTTAGGTTGTCATCTAATTACACTACTCTATATCTTAAAGAAATAGATTTTATTGTGAAATTCAAAATCATAAACTCATAATTTTCACCTTTTTAACTAATTTAGAATTGAATAAAAGCAAAATTTACTATAATTATTTATACGTTTCTTTTTGTATCTGAAAAATTGATACAAATCACCTAGACTAGGTATGAGTAGTGAAGAATAAGAAATAGCAGACTAGCATAATTCAATAAAAGCTTTAACACAAATAACATGCAGATAACTCAACAATAACATTATGGATCACTTTTTTTTTGTGTTTTATAAGTAATTGTGTAATATTGCAAGTGAATTCCAGTAGATCTCCCATTCTGAGATCGAAAAATCAAATTCCCAAGAAGATAATATTTCTATCAAATAATAAAATCCAAAATATTTAATATCATATTTTATGTACGACATTCTTGAATTAAACAAGAAACTTGTGCCTGAATTGAAAGAGATTGCTAAAGAACTTAATATTAAGAAAATTGAGTCATTCAAAAAGCAAGATTTAATCTACAAAATTCTTGATCAACAGGCTATCGTAGCTTCAGAGATGAAAGGCTCTGATAAAAAAGCTATACGCAAACGCAGTAACAAAAAAGATGAGAATCAGGCAACCAAAGAAGAGCCTAGAAAATCTATCTTACGCAAAAAAAGAAAACCTGTAGAAAAAGCTGAGGCCGAAAAGACCGAAGAAACTACAGAAGTAGTTGAAACTCCTGTAGCAACAGAAAAAAAGGAAGTTAAAGAAGCTCGCAAGCCAAATCCACGAAAAAGACGTGAAGCTCCTCGCGCTGAAAAGGTAACTCCTAAAACAGAGGAGATTAAGGAAACAGTTGCAAAGGAAGAAACAAAACCTGTTGAGGCTAAAAAAGAAACGAACAAAGTAGAAGAGCCTACTCCGGTTCAAACTGAAGTAAGCAAAGAGGCGCCTGTTAAAGAAAATAAGCCGCAAGAAAAGACTTCTCAAGAAAGAGTTCCTAGAGAGAAAAACAACGACAGACAGCATAACGACAGACAACCTCAGGGTAAAAAACGTTTTGAGCGTCGTGAGAAAGAAAGACCTTTTGAGTTTGATGGCATCATCAGCAACTCTGGTGTTCTTGAAATCATGCAAGATGGCTATGGTTTCCTTCGTTCTTCAGATTTCAACTATTTGAATTCTCCTGACGATATTTACGTATCACAATCACAGATCAAGCTTTTTGGTTTGAAAACTGGTGATACAGTACAAGGAACAATTCGTCCTCCAAAAGAAGGCGAAAAATATTTCCCATTGATTAAGGTTGAGAAAATCAACGGTCGTTTACCAGAGGTGATTCGTGACCGTGTTCCTTTCGATCACTTGACTCCTTTATTCCCAGATGAGAAATTCAACTTAACTGGAAAAGGTAAAAGCAGCCTTTCTACTCGTGTAGTTGATATGTTTGCTCCTATTGGTAAAGGTCAGCGTGGTTTGATCGTAGCACAACCAAAAACGGGTAAGACTGTTTTATTGAAAGAGGTTGCTAATGCGATTGCTGCTAATAACCCAGAAGCTTATATGATCATCCTTTTGATTGATGAGCGTCCTGAGGAGGTTACTGATATGGCACGTTCGGTAAATGCAGAGGTTATTTCTTCTACATTCGATGAGCCGGCAGAGCGTCACGTACGTGTTGCTAACATCGTTCTTGAAAAAGCAAAACGTATGGTTGAGTGTGGTCACGATGTTGTGATTCTATTAGATTCTATTACGCGTTTAGCTCGTGCTTATAATACAGTTTCTCCAGCTTCAGGAAAAGTTCTTTCTGGTGGTGTTGATGCTAACGCTCTTCATAAGCCTAAGCGTTTCTTTGGTGCTGCCCGTAATATTGAAGATGGTGGTTCATTAACAATCCTTGCTACTGCATTGACAGAAACAGGATCGAAAATGGACGAAGTAATCTTCGAAGAATTTAAGGGAACTGGTAATATGGAACTTCAGTTAGATCGTAAATTATCTAACAAGCGTATCTACCCTGCGGTGGATCTTACTGCATCAAGTACGCGTCGTGAAGATCTATTACTTGACGAAGGTCAGCTGAACCGTATTTGGGTACTAAGAAACTTCTTAACTGACATGAACTCTGTTGAAGCAATGCAGTTTATTAGTGACAGAATGCGTAAGACACGTTCGAACGAAGAGTTCTTAATTTCGATGAACGATAAGTAATTATCTGAGAACTAAGACGCCTTGCATATAGGAAGCATTTCTTTTGCAACACCTATTTTTACAAGGCATCTATAATATTTTGAATCTTATAACTGAGATTCTATCTTATTACATAAAAAGGAACAGTGCTAATTGGCATTGTTCCTTTTTTATTTTTATCAAGTATAAATTCCAATTTAAACCAATAATTGTAATCTCAAGATTGCAAATACGATTTTTTATTTTCTAGATTTGTAAGGCACAATTTTAAGAATAATGAATACTCTATTACAAACTCATTGTAGTTTACTCAAAAATAAAAGAAGTACGATTAAACGTGAGCTCGGAAAAGAAATTGACTGGAGCCAACGTTTAATTGCTATAAAAGGATCCAGAGGTGTTGGTAAAACAACTTTCCTTTTGGATTATATACGAGAAAATAATCGTGAGAACGATAAATCTTGCCTATACATCAATCTTAACAACTTATTTTTTACTGAAAGAGGTCTTGTTTCATTTGTAGATGAATTTTACAAAAAAGGAGGTAAAACTCTATTGCTCGACCAAATTCATAAATACCCTGAATGGGCGAAGGATCTTCGTATCTGCTATGACAATTATCAGGATCTTCAAATTATTTTCACAGCATCATCAATTTTAAGAGTTAAAACAAACGAACATTTAGCAGGTTGCGTAAACACCTACTATCTGCACGGGCTTTCTTTTCGTGAGTTTTTAAACCACGAAGCTGGTTGTGAATTTAAACGCTACACTCTAGACGAAATTGTTAAGAATCACGAATCTATTGTTGAAGATGTATTAACTAAGGTTAGACCTCTGGCTTTTTTCAACGATTATTTAAAATTTGGCTACTACCCATGTTATTTGGAGGAGAAAAGCTTTATCGATAATCTTTTAAAGATTATCAATTTGATGTTGGAGTTCGATATTACTTATTTGAATCAAATCGAACTAAAATATCTAACCAAGCTTAAAAAACTTCTTTACATCATTACATGCAACGTGCCATTTCAGCCTAATGTAAGCAAGCTTGCCAACGATGTTGAAACATCGAGAGCAACCATTATGAATTATTTGAGGTATTTAAAAAATGCTCGTTTAATTCACTTATTAAACAGCTCTGAAGAAGACGATGAAAAGCTAAAGAAACCAAACAAGGTTTATCTGCACAATACAAATTTACTTTATGCTATTTCGCCAGATAGCGTTTCAGATAACAGTCTTCGAGAAACATTTTTCTACAATCAAGTTGGTGTAGGTAGTGTTTTAACAAGCACCGATCGAGGGCATTTTTTAGTCGATCAGAGATTCAACTTCGAAATAAAAGGAAGCTCTGTAGCAATAGAACCTAAATATAGAACTGAAGATTACTTTGTTGCAGCAGATATGATTGAACGTGGAGAAGGCAACACCATACCTTTATGGTTATTCGGTTTCTTGTATTAACAAATTGATATTTATTAAAATAAATATATAAAATCTACCATAAATAAATTTTTAATTGGAGGAGTAAAATGGCAAAAGAGAAAAAATTCATTACCTGTGACGGTAATGCCGCTGCTGCACATATCGCGTATATGTTTAGCGAGGTGTCGTGTATCTACCCTATCACACCATCTTCGCCTATGGCTGAAAATGTTGACGAGTGGGCTGCACAAGGACGTAAAAATCTATTTGGCGAGACAGTACAATTAGTAGAAATGCAATCGGAAGCTGGTGCTGCAGGTGCGGTTCACGGTGCATTGCAAGCTGGTGCTTTAACTACGACTTATACTGCATCTCAGGGATTATTGTTGATGATTCCTAATATGTATAAAATTGCTGGTGAGCTTTTACCATGTGTATTCCACGTAAGTGCACGTGCTCTTGCTGCTCAGGCATTATCAATCTTCGGTGACCATTCAGACGTGTATTCAGCTCGTCAGACTGGATTCGCTATGTTGGCTTCAGGTTCTGTTCAGGAAGTTATGGACCTTTCTGCAGTGTCTCACCTTACAGCTATCAAATCAAGAGTTCCATTCATGAACTTCTTCGATGGTTTCCGTACTTCTCATGAGATTCAGAAAATCGAAGCAATCGATATGGATGACATGAAAGGTTTAGTTGATTACGAAGCGCTTCAAGCTTTCCGTGATCGTGCACTAAATCCTGAAACTCCTGTTACCAGAGGTACCGCTCAGAATCCTGACGTATACTTCCAGGCTCGTGAGGCTGCTAACCCATTTTACAATGCGGTTCCGGATATCGTAGCAAACTATATGGAAGAAATGACTAAGATTACTGGTCGTGAGTACAAGCCTTTCATGTATTATGGTGCTGAGGATGCTGAAAACATCATCATTGCAATGGGATCGGTTAACGAGACTATTAAAGAAGCTGTTGATTTCAAAAATGCTAATGGCGAAAAAGTTGGTTTAGTTGTTGTTCACCTTTACCGTCCTTTCTCTGCTAAACATTTCAGATCAGTTATTCCTGCTTCTGTTAAGCGTATTTGTGTACTTGACCGTACTAAAGAAACTGGTGCTAATGGTGATCCATTGTACTTAGACGTAAGAGATGTATTCTATGGTGAGGAGAATGCTCCTCTTATCATTGGTGGTCGTTACGGTTTAGGTTCTAAAGATGTTACGCCATCTCAAATTATTGCAGTTTACAAAAACCTTGCAATGAACGAGCCTAAGAATCAATTCACTTTAGGTATTGTTGATGACGTGACTTTCACTTCTCTTCCATTATTAGAAGAAGTTAAGATGAACTCTGAGTCTCTTTACGAAGCGAAATTCTACGGTTTAGGTTCTGATGGTACTGTAGGTGCTAACAAGAACTCGATTAAAATTATCGGTGGTTCAACTGATAAGTATTGTCAAGCTTACTTCGCTTACGATTCTAAAAAATCAGGTGGATTTACTGCTTCTCACCTTCGTTTCGGTGATGAGCCAATTCGTTCAACTTACCTTGTAACAACACCTGACTTTGTTGCATGTCACGTTCCTGCTTACGTTTATTTATACGACGTATTAAAAGGATTGAAAAAAGGTGGTTCTTTCCTATTGAACTCTATCTATGACGCTAAGGAGACTATTAAGCACCTTCCTGATCATATGAAGAAGTACATGGCTGACAATGAGATTAAATTCTACATTATCAACGGTACTAAATTAGGTGAAGAATTAGGTCTTGGTAATCGTACCAATGCAATTATGCAGGCTGCCTTCTTTAAAATCACTGGTGTTATTCCATTCGAACAGGCTTCTGAAGAAATGAAGAAAGCTATTGTTAAATCATATGGTAACAAAGGTGAGAAAGTTGTTAACATGAACTTCGCTGCTGTTGACGCAGGTGGACAAAATGTTATCGAGGTTCCTGTATCAGCTGATTGGAAAAAGCTAAGCGCTGATGTTGATGCTGCCGATTCCAATGATCGTCCTAAGTTCGTTGCTGATGTTTGTGATCCAATGAACGCTCAAAAAGGTGATGATCTTCCTGTTTCTGCATTCTCTGGTCGTGAAGATGGTACTTTCCCTAACGGAACAACTAAGTTTGAGAAGCGTGGTATCGCTGTGAATGTTCCTGAGTGGAAAGATGAAACTTGTATTCAGTGTAACCAGTGTGCTTACGTTTGTCCTCACGCTGCTATTCGTCCTTTCTTATTAACTGATGAAGAATTAGCATCTGCTCCGGCAGGAACAGCTGTTAAACCAGCTACAGGTAAAGAACTAAAAGGCATGCATTTCCGTATTCAGGTTGCTGTTGAAGACTGTACGGGTTGTGGTAACTGTGCTGATATTTGTCCTGCTCCAAAAGCAAAAGCTCTTGAAATGAAACATCTGGAAACTCAGGATGCTGAGAAAGAAAGATGGCACTATATGGACAAAACAGTTGGTTATAAGGAGCTCGTTCCTAAAAACAATGTGAAGAATTCACAATTTGCTCAGCCATTATTCGAGTTCTCCGGAGCTTGTGCAGGTTGTGGTGAAACGCCATATATCAAATTAATCACTCAACTTTATGGTGAGAGAATGATGGTATCTAATGCTACCGGTTGTTCTTCTATCTACGGTGGATCTGCTCCATCTACACCATATTGTAAGAATGATAAGTCTGGTAAGGGTCCGGCTTGGGCTAACTCATTATTCGAAGATAATGCTGAATTCGGTTTCGGTATGAACGAAGGTGTTCGTAAGATGCGTAACCGTATCGAGCTTCGTATGACAGCTGCTATCGAAGAGGTTAATGCTGACACTAAAGTTGCATTTACTGAGTGGTTAGAAAACATCAACAATGGTGAGGCTTCAGTTGCTGCATCGGAGAAAGTTCTTGCTGCTCTTGAAAACGAAACTCATGCAGTTGCTAAAGAAATCAAAGATCTTAAGAACTACTTAATCAAGAAGTCTCAGTGGATTTTCGGTGGTGACGGTTGGGCTTACGATATCGGATACGGTGGACTTGATCACGTACTAGCTTCTGGTGAAGATGTGAACGTTCTTGTAATGGATACTGAGATTTATTCTAACACAGGTGGACAAGCTTCTAAAGCAACTCCAGTTGGTGCTGTAGCAAAATTTGCTGCTGCGGGTAAAGTAGTTAGAAAGAAAGATCTAGGTATGATGGCTGCATCTTACGGATACGTATATGTTGCTCAGGTTGCAATGGGTGCTAATCATGCTCAATACATGAAAGCGCTTAAAGAGGCTGAGGCTTTCCCTGGACCATCATTGATCATCGCATACTCACCATGTATTTCTCACGGTTTGAAAGCTTCTATGGGTAAATCTCAATTGGAAGAGAAGAAAGCTGTTGAAGCTGGATACTGGCACTTATTCCGTCACAATCCATTATTGGAAGCTGAAGGAAAGAATCCATTTACACTTGACTCAAAAGAGCCACAGTGGGATAAGTTCCAGGACTTCTTGCTAGGTGAGGTTCGTTATACTTCATTACAGAAATCATTCCCTGAGCGCGCTAAGGAGTTATTCAAAGCTGCCGAGGAGAATGCATTGTGGAGATATAAATCTTACAAGCGTCAAGCTGCACTAGATTTCTCTGAAGAGGAGTTAGTAAAAGCTTAATTGACAAGCTAAATAATAGAAACGCCCAATTCAAAAGAATTGGGCGTTTTCATTGTGTAAATTTTATTATAAAAAAATATGGAAAAACTATTTATAATAGGAAATGGATTTGACTTAGCTCATGATATAAAATCTTCGTACGATAATTTTCGTCAATATCTAGAAGACAAGTATCCAAACATGAATAGAAATATTCACTCTGTTCCAGAAGCAACTTTAATGCCCGATGGAGGTGAAGTTTTTGATGACGATGAAGTCGTAGGCTTCTTAATTAATGTGATTTCTAATATTAAAGGAAATGATTGGCGTGATTTTGAAACGGCTTTAGGTTTGTTGGAATATCATGACTTTTTTGATTCTTTATATGAACATATAGATAAGGATGGTGATCCAGATCAATGGAAAAATGCATATCAGAGTGAGGATTTAGCTGAAAGTATTATATGGCCGAGCTCCTCCGTTAAAAGCTACTTTGCTGATTGGATTAATACAATTAACATCTCAAGTGGAATTTGTAAACAAAATGATTTTCTGAGAATTATTGATAGTGCTTCTGATTATTTTCTAACGTTTAATTATACAAAAACACTCGAATCGCTTTATAGTGTAGGATCTGCTTGTCATATTCATGGACAGCAAGGAGGAGAGATGTTAGTTGGTCATGGGAATGACAATTTCAATTCTGATGATTATCAAGTTGGTGCTGGAGATTCGTTATTGAGAGCCCACAGCCTACTTCGAAAAAACACAACAAAAGCGATAAAAAGAAATTCAGAATTTTTTAATAACATTTCCACATCAAATATCACTGAGATATATTCATACGGATTTTCATTTTCAGATGTTGATAGTGTATATATAAAAGAAATTTGCGATAAATTGCCTACTCACGGTATCGTGTGGTTTTTTAATGATTTTGATTCTCCTAAAAAGATAGACTCCTATAAAGAAAAGTTACGATCTTGGGGGTTTAAAGGCACTTTTGATACCTATCATATCTCGTAAGATTATAAACCCTGATAATACTTAAATGCTTAATTCCAAAGGATCGAGCATTTCTCACTGGATTTGAGAGGTAAAATACACCTGTGACGAACTTCTCTTCAGAACCAAGCTTTTTGCACAAAAAAACAGCAGATCGCTTCGGAGTTGAGCCTATGCGTGTAAAATCGCCTACTTTTTATCGGCGAACTGCGGCATATTAGCTCTAACACACCCCTCTGTCCTTCGGACATCTCCCCTAAAATGGGAGAAGGCTTTACACAAAGAGTTGAATAAATTTTCAAGCTTGATTAATTGAATCTTTCCCTTGAAGGGAAAGTGCTGGCAAGCGATAGGGTGTATCCAAAATAAATTAAAAGAGAACAAGTTCCTGCAGGCGAAAGGGTGCATTAAAAATTGATCAAACCTTCAAAGAATGAAAGTGCACTCTATTAAACCCTTTCAGTTAATTTTATAAAAGAATTCTCCTCAAATAAGACACAGAAATCCTTTATTACCAACACCACAGCAATTACATACTGATTACCACATCATTAAAGATATTTTTCTGCTATTGAATTTTTCATGCGGATTGCGTAAATTAGATGTACCCGAAATTTTTAATCCTAAGACATATGGCAAATTTAAATGTAGAATTCATGGGGCTTAAGTTAAGAAACCCCATTATTGTTGGTGCTTGCACACTATCGGCAACTGTTGAAGGTGCAAGAGAATTGGAACGTGCCGGAGCTGGTGCTATTGTCTATAAATCTCTTTTTGAGGAGCAAATTCAGATGGAAAGGGCTCAACTCGACGACGAGTTAGATTTGTATACGGAACGAAATGCAGAAATGACCTCCCTCTTCCCTACTCTCGAACATGCAGGTCCTACAGCTCATATTCTAAAACTTATCGATGTTAAAAAGAATGTTTCAATTCCAGTCATTGCAAGTTTAAATTGCATTTACGATGTTACTTGGTTTGATTACGCAAAACAACTTGAAGATGCAGGTGTAGATGCTTTGGAACTCAACTTCTACTCCATGCCGACTAGTATGGAAAAAACGGCTACAGAAATCGAAGAAGAAAAAGTAAAAATCGTTAAGACTCTTAAAAAACGATTAAAAATTCCTTTTAGTATTAAACTAAGTCCTTACTACACCAATACAATGAATTTTGTAAGTAGACTTGATAAAGCAGGCGCATCTTCTTTCACCTTATTCAATCGCCTGTTTCAGCCAGAGGTTAATATTGATAAGGAAAGTCACATGACACGATTCAATTTAAGTCAACGCGGCGACTTTAAACTTGGTCTTCGTTATGTCGGTTTGTTATACAATAAAATTAAAGGTGACATGTGTGGTACCAATGGCATTTACACCTACGAAGATGTGGTTCAAATGCTATTAAGTGGAGCCGATGTCGTCCAAATGGTTAGCGCTATTTATAAAAATGAACCAGCTTACATAGCCGAGGTACTTGCTGATCTTGAAGCTTGGATGGATGCTAAAGGCTATAAGTCAATTGGTGAATTTAAGGGTAAACTCTCCGATAGTGAGCTCAAATCATCTGACATTTATTACAGAGCACAATACCTTGATTTTTTATTAAAACCCGAAGAAATTATCAACAAATATCCGATGCGATAATCCATTGTAAAATTCTTAACAGAAAGCCGATCAACTGATCGGCTTTTCTTATCTACATCGGTAAAAAATTAAATTTCAAACATCTGCAAACGTTTGAAAAATAAAAGTCTAAATCATTTGAAAAAAGACAGTTAGATTGTGTGTTCTTTGCTTCCTTTTTTGAAAAAAGAACACTACTTTTGTGTACAATTTTCAAGACTGACTAGACAAGAAAGTCTCGTAAATTTAAGATTTTGAAGATTATAAGTTAATATATAATTGTTATTGAATGCCTTTATTTATTGCAGGAAATAACATTAAAACTAAAAAGCGATAATTATGAGTACTAAGTACGTTTATACTTTTGGTGATGGTAAGGCCGAAGGTAAAGCAGACATGAAGAATTTGCTTGGAGGTAAGGGTGCTAACCTTGCTGAGATGAACCTAATTGGTGTACCAGTTCCTGCTGGTTTCACTATCACTACTGACGTTTGTACTGATTACAACAAGCTTGGAAAAGATGCTGTTGTAGCAATGATTAAAGAGCAAGTTGAAGCTGCTGTAGCTGATACTGAGAAAGCTATGAACGCAAAATTTGATGCAAAAGAAGGTTTTCCTTTGTTGCTATCAGTTCGTTCTGGTGCTCGTGCTTCTATGCCAGGTATGATGAACACTGTTCTTAACCTTGGTATGAATGACGATACAGTTAAGATTGTAGCTGAGCAGTCAGGTAACGAAAAATTTGCTTACGATTCATATCGTCGTTTCATCCACATGTACGGTGACGTAGTAATGGGTGTTGAGGCTGAAGAAGGACAGCATAACCCATTCGAGGTTGTTCTTGACAAATTGAAAGAAGCTAAAGGTTACAAATTAGATACTGAACTTACAGTTGAAGACCTTAAAGAATTGGTAGAAGGTTACAAAGTAGTTGTACGTGAGCACGCTGGTGTTGACTTCCCTACTTGTCCTTGGGAGCAACTTTGGGGTTCTGTATGTGCTGTATTCGATTCATGGGATACTGAAAGAGCTATTCTTTACCGTAGAATGGAAGGTATTCCTGACGATTGGGGTACTGCAGTTAACGTACAAGCTATGGTATATGGTAACATGGGTGAGACTTCTGCAACAGGAGTTTGTTTCTCTCGTGATGCTGCTACTGGTGAAGACCAATTCAATGGTGAGTACTTGATCAACGCACAGGGTGAAGACGTTGTTGCTGGTGTTCGTACGCCACTTGAAATTACTCTTGTAGGTTCTAAGCGTTGGGCTGAGCGTGGTGGTGTTTCTGAAGAAGCTCGTAAGGCTGATTTCCTTTCAATGGAAGAAGCGATGCCTGAGCTTTACAAAGAACTAGATACTATCCAGCAGAAGCTTGAAGATCACTATTCTGATATGCAGGATATGGAGTTCACTATCCAACAAGGTAAATTGTGGATGTTGCAAACTCGTTCTGGTAAGCGTACTGGTGCTGCTATGGTTAAGATGGCTGTAGATATGTTAGAGCAAGGTATGATTGATGAGAATACTGCTATTCTTCGTCAGGAGCCTAACAAATTGGATGAGCTACTTCACCCGGTATTCGAAAAATCAGCTCTAGAGGCTGCAAAAGAGCTTTCTAAAGGTCTTCCTGCTTCTCCAGGTGCTGCTACTGGTCAAATCGTATTCTCTGCTGAAGCTGCTGAAGAGTGGGCTGCTGCTGGTAAAAAAGTAATTTTGGTACGTAGAGAGACTTCTCCTGAAGACTTGAAAGGTATGTACGCTGCTGAAGGTATTCTTACTGAGCGTGGTGGTATGACTTCTCACGCTGCTGTAGTTGCTCGTGGTATGGGTAAATGTTGTATTTCTTCTGCTGCTGGTACTTTAGTTACTGGTTCTTCAATGACTATCAACGGTGTTGAGTATAAAGAAGGTGATTTCATCTCATTGAACGGTACAACTGGTATTGTTTACGAAGGAAAAGTTGCTACTATCACTCCTTCATTAGATGGTGATTTCGGTAAGGTAATGGACATGTCAGAGCGTAACACACGTATGTATGTTCGTACAAATGCTGATACGCCAGCTGATGCTAAAACAGCTCGTGAATTCGGTGCTAAGGGTATTGGTCTATGTCGTACAGAGCACATGTTCTTCGAAGGTGATAAGATCTGGAAGATGCGTGAAATGATTCTTGCTGAAGATGTTCAAGGACGTAAAGAAGCTTTAGCTAAATTACTTCCTGTTCAGAGAGAAGACTTCTCTGGAATTCTTGAAGCTATGGACGGTTTTGGTGTAACTATTCGTCTACTGGATCCACCATTGCACGAGTTTACTCCTAACGATGCTGAGTCTCAAAAAGAAATGGCTGAAAAATTAGGTGTTTCTGTAGAAGAAGTAGCTAAAAAAGTTGAGTCTCTTCACGAGTTCAACCCAATGTTAGGTCATAGAGGTTGTCGTCTAGGTAACACTTACCCAGAGATTACTGAAATGCAAGCTCGCGCTATTCTTGAAGCTGCTTGTGATCTTAAAGCTAAAGGAAAAGATCCTAAGCCAGAGATCATGGTTCCATTGATCGGTACGATTAAGGAATTCAAGATGCAGGAAGAGATTATCAGAGAGATTGCTGCTGCAGTATTCGCTGAAAAAGGTATCGAAGTTGATTTCTTAGTAGGTACAATGATCGAGATTCCTCGTGCTGCATTGACTGCTGATCAAATCGCCGAGCATGCTGAATTCTTCTCATTCGGAACAAATGACTTAACTCAAATGGGATTCGGTTATTCTCGTGATGATGCTGGTAAATTCTTACCAATTTACATCGAGAAAGGTATCCTTAAGAATGATCCATTCCAGGTTCTTGATCAGGAAGGTATCGGACAATTAGTTCGTATGGGTTGTGAAAAAGGACGTTCAACACGTAAAGATATCAAATTAGGTATCTGTGGTGAGCACGGTGGTGAGCCATCATCAGTTGAGTTCTGTAACTCAGTTGGTATGGAGTACGTTTCATGTTCTCCTTTCCGTGTGCCAATCGCACGTTTAGCTGCTGCTCAAGCTAACTTGAAGCAAAACTAAGAGAATATTATTCTCAATATATAGAAAGGCTGTCCCTCGGGGCAGCCTTTTGTGTTTCTGAAATGTTAAAAATGTCAATTGAAATTAAATCTTCTTCAAAACGGTGAACTTTTTTTATTTCTTTATGCTTCGTTAAACAAATAATATACTCATAAAAAAGAATATGAATTGGAATTTAAAATTCAGAAATTGGCATAGAGATTTCTCTTATTTCTATGCTGCCTTATTAATCGCTTTTTCTATTTCGGGCATTGCTCTTAACCATCGTCATTCATGGGATCCTCGTGATTATGTGTATCAAACTACGGATATAAAAATTGATATCCCTGAAGATAGAGAAACAATAAATGATGAATTTTTCGAAAATTGGTTAAAAGAAAATAATATAGATCTGGAATTAAGGGGCACAGCATGGCGTAGAGGAGGCTATAATTTGTACTTTGGGAATGCTTATGCCTTTATTAATCCATTTACCGGAGAAGGTCAAATAGAGCGATTTCGAGTTAGACCAATTTTAGGACAAATGGTCGATTTACACAAATCATCAAGTGATGTTTGGATATGGTACTCAGATATCTTTGCAATATGCGTTTTATTAATTTGCATTACAGGATTAATTATTGCCAAAGGAAAGCATGGTTTTAAAAAACGAGGATGGAAATTAGCTGCAATTGGTATTTTAATTCCATCAATAATGTGGTTCTTTCTATAAGTGAAATCTACGCCAATACAAAAGTCGCTCCCCAATGAGATAACATTTCATATTTTATAAGCTTCCTAAATTCAACAGGCCTCCTCTTTTATAAAAAAAACAAATTCTTTTTAAGGATAGTTTATCAGGTATTTAAACACATTTATGTTTTTAAAGGAATAACATAAGCAAAACTAATGTTCTAATAAATTTATAAAATTTAAGATAAAAATGTATTTTTATAGCTGATCAACGGAATCAAACGTTCTCATCACAAGTAGAAATTAAACTTAAAATATTACAATTATGGCTAAAGGGCAAGATTCAAAGAAAAACGTTAAGAAGGAACCTGCAAAAACAGCTAAAGAGAAGAAGGCTGAAAAAAGAGAAAAGAAAGCAAAAAAAGCTTAAGCTTTCACATATAATTAATAAGGCTATCCCAGTGGATAGCCTTATTTTTGTTTAATCAAATCAATGATTTGTAATCAGGTATCTCTGGTATAAATTTAAAACTATTATTCTCGTAATCAATCTGGCAACAGTAATGGTTTAAACCATTCGTTACTACAAGATAAGGAACTTGCAATTTCATATTATAACGTGCAATTTGATTAAAAGTATCTTGAGAAATCTTTACGCTCGCTGCTTTGCACTCAACTATCATAAGTGGAATGGCTTTATTATTGTATAAGACAATATCACTTCGCTGAGGCATTCTGTTAACATCCACTTTCTTTTCCACCGCAATCAAACCTTTAGGGTAGTTTTTATCTTCCACCAAATAGGAAATGAAATTCTGTCTCACCCATTCTTCAGGCGTTAATACGACAAACTTCTTTCTGATACTGTCAAAAATTAGCTTTCTTTGTCCTTCTAATTTTATATTAAAATTATAGGTGGGTAGATTAAGTTTTTCCATATTTTCATTATATTGAACAGTAAAGATAAACAGATTTTTCATTAGCCATTAAGCTAAATTCCAAAGCAAATAATCTAGCATATGAAAACAAAAGAAGAAATTGTAAAAAATTGGTTAACACGATATACAGGGAGAGCTCTCGAAGATTTTAACGACTACATTCTTTTGACAAACTTCAATAATTATCTTGAGATGTTTGCTGCTAAATACGATGCTGAAATTATTGGTGAGGATAAAGCCATGCCTAATGTTTCTGCTGATGGAATTACCATGATCAACTTTGGAATGGGCAGCCCTAATGCAGCAACAATAATGGATTTGTTAAGTGCTATAAAACCCAAAGGTGTTTTATTTCTGGGAAAATGTGGTGGCCTAAAAAGGAAAAATCAACTTGGAGATCTGGTACTCCCTATTGCAGCTATCAGAAGCGAAGGAACATCAGATGATTACTTACCACCTGAAGTACCAGCACTACCTGCCTTCAGCTTGCAAAGAGCCGTATCGCAAGCTATTGCCGACAAAGGAATAGAATATTGGACTGGAACTGTGTTTACGACAAACAAACGTGTTTGGGAATACGATGAACGATTTAAAAAGTATTTAGCAAAAACACGTGCTATGGCCATCGATATGGAAACTGCAACTATTTTTACAGTTGGTTTCATAAACGAAATTCCATCAGGTGCTGTTTTACTAGTTTCAGATCAACCAATGATTTCTTCGGGAGTTAAAACCGATGGTAGTGATGCAATTGTAACAGATAATTTTGTTGACAGACACATACAAACAGGTATTGATGCTCTTAAAGAAGTAATGAATAATAAAGAGTCAGTTAAGCATCTTAGATTCTAATTAGACTATCTTTCACAAGAAACATATGACATTCGAAGAAATATATAGCAGTATCAAGAAACAAGAATATGCCCCAATCTATTTTTTGATGGGGGAAGAAAGTTTCTATATCGATAAAATTACAGATTACATTCTAGATAATGCTTTACCAGAAGCTGAACGTGATTTTAATCAAACTCTTTTTTACGGAAAAGATGCTGACATAGCTAATATTATAGATACGGCCAGACGTTTTCCAATGATGGCAACTCGTCAGTTGGTTGTTGTTAAAGAAGCTCAACATCTTAAGAATATTGAGCTATTGAGTTCATATATTAAAAATCCTCTTCAATCGACAATCCTTGTAATCAACTACAAATACAAATCGTTAGATAAAAGGAAAGCCTTTACAAAAGACGTGGCTAAGTTTGGTATTCTTTTCGAATCGAAAAAAATTTATGAAAATCAATTACCCGATTGGATCACAAAATATACGAGCACGCTTAAATTAAAAATTGAAACAAAAGCTAGTATTCTTTTAGCTGAATTTTTGGGAAATGATTTGAGTAAAATCTCAAATGAGTTGGATAAACTAAGCATCAATATCCCACAAGGCAATACAATTACTCCCGATGATATTGAGAAAAATATTGGAATATCGAAAGATTATAACAACTTTGAATTGCAAAATGCATTGGGAAAAAAAGATGTAATTAAGGCCAACCAAATCATAAATTACTTCTCTACTAATGAGAAAAACAACCCAATTTATGTTACAATTGCTCTTCTCCATTCTTATTTTTCTAAAATTTTAAAATTTCATTTTCTAAAAAATAAAACCAACGATAAATTGGTTGCATCAGCTCTTGGCGTGAATCCATTCTTCGTAAAAGACTATAAATCAGCAGCAAGACTATACAATCCAAAGAAACTAGTAACAATTATCAACTTGCTTAGGGAATACGATTTAAAATCGAAAGGGATTGGAAATGTCAGTTCTAAGAATGGTGATCTTCTAAAGGAGTTAATATTCAAAACTCTGCATTAGTAATTTCTCAACAAATCTATTATCTTTAAAATAATATTTCGTTTACTCTAGTAGGGTAAGTATCTGAAGGATGAAACATATTGTTATTTTTTTTATGGATTAAAATCAATCATCCATCAATAAAGAATTTGTATTTAACTATGAAATCAATCTTTACTCTTTCTTTCTTATTAATTCTTTTGTTAGGTTCAAATAATATTTTTGGACAGAATGGCGCACCCCCGGTTGCTAAAAATGATTCCGTCTCAATTAACAATAAAACACTTATTGATGAAGTCAATTACATTGAGATTGTTTTCCTTGAGAATGATATCTATTCGGAGTCAACTTTAGATTTTTCACAAACAAAAATTCTTCGCCAAAATGATCAAGCTGGAAAAGCTTATCTAATCGAAAATAATTCGTTAATGGTGTTTTACCCATACGAAGATAGTTTCGGTGTTGATACCATATTCTACGAAATTTGTAATAATAGAAGTCAGTGTAGCCAAGCTTATATATTGGTTGATGTTAAGAATCCCAATAAGGTTGATTTAACTATTCCTTCTGCATTTTCTCCCAATGGAGACAATATCAATGATAAATTTTACATTAAAGGCATAGAAAATTATCCTGTTAATGAATTTATTGTCTTCTCGAGATGGGGATCAAAAGTTTACGACAAAAGTAATTACACCAACGACGACGCCTGGGATGGTAGTTATAGTAAAACAGGTGTAAAACTTGGTCCTGGAGATAAATTGCCTTCTGGAACCTATTTCTTCAAACTCATTATTAAGGATAAAAAATTCCTTAAGAGTGGTTATATCGTCATAAAAAAATAGAAGCACTTATATCAAATTAAACTATTAGCCTTTTCATTCTAATAGTTCTTGCAATTATTGTGTTCTGTTATCAACCTACTACTCAATCTAGATTAAATTGAATGAATAAGAAGAAAAACATTATCAACACTATCATTATACCAGTATTGATATGTCTTATTTCAATCAGTTCTAAAACTCAAGCACAAGAAAATATTCTATTCTCCAATTATAAAAACAACAAACTTTTTATTAACCCAGCCGTTTCAGGTAGTTATCCATATATGGAATTGGCTATGGGATATCATAAACAATGGACTGGAATAGATGGTGCGCCAAAATCAGCTATTCTTTCTGCTCACGCGCCCTTAAATAATAGCCGCATCGGATTAGGTGCAATGATATATAGCAATAAAATTGGCATCTTAAACGAAACTGGTTTCTTTGCCAATTACGCCTATAAAATTAATTTAAGCAACAATCGTGTTTTTTCATTAGGATTTCAAGCTGGCCTTGTCAATAAGGAAGTAAGATGGTCAGAAGTAAGCACTTATGATCCTAATTTTAATGGAGATGACCCAAGTATTCCCAATACAAACATTGGTAGTATTGCACCAAATTTTGGTTTAGGCATGTATTACACGGCTAATAAGTTTCATTTCGGCTTCTCCGCCCCTCGATTACTGCAAAATACTTATCCTCACGAAAAAAGTTTGGGTAAAAATGTAAATTTTGAATTCAAAGACATTTATTTTTACATGAATTCAGGTCTTTTACTAAATTTAAACTCAAATGTTCAAGTAGAGCCTTCACTCTTACTTTTCTCATCGCTCAATTCTACATTAAACACTAGTTTCCATCTCAATTTCACACATCGAAATGGTGTTTCAGCAGGAGGAAGCTATCGCTCGGGTAAATATTGGTCACTTAATATGGGCTACGAGTTCGATTCTAAAATTGGCATATCATATTCTTTTGAAAATAGTCACGATAAACTTAAACGAGGTGACCACATGAGTCATGAGATTTTTATAAATTACAAAATATCTTTAAAGAAAAGTAGCTACACATCACCCAGGTTTTTCTAAAGTTGTGTATTTTGCGTTTTGTTAAGTTTCAAACCAGTCTCATTCAGAAGATTAGATTATAACCGTCACTTAAGTTGACTTGATATTAAAACTATGTATAGAAAATTGCTAACAACAATTTTTGTTGCCATTATACTCACATTCGCAAGTTCTAATGTTTTTGCCCAAAACAGAGACTTGGAGAAAGGACAGCGCTTTTTTACGAAGAAGGAATACAAGCTTGCTATCCCTTACTTAAAAAGATATTCCCAAAACCATAAAGATTTATCAGCAAGAAGAGATTTGTTTCGATGCTATGTAGAAACCAGGCAAAATAATGAAGCTCTTAATCTTGCCAAGCAAATGGTTCAGAACCCAAATGCAGAAGCAATCGATTTTCTAAACTACGCCAAACTACTAAAAAAATTAAGTCGATATGACGAATCGGAAGAGTGGTACACTAAATACAGTAAACTAAATCCTAAGGATAAAATTGCATTGCAGCATATTCAAGCTTTTAAGCTAAAAAAAGAAATCGTTGATGACACCTTATATTTCGCTAGATCAATCAATATAAATACAGATCGTACGGATTATGCAACCTCTCTTCATAAAGGAGGTCTTATTTTAGTTTCCGGTCGACAGAATAAGTATTCAAAACAAATTAGTAGAGAAAATAAGGATCACTATTTCAACCTTTACATTACAAAAAAACTTGGATCAAAATATTCTACCCCAAAATTATTATCTAAAGATTTAAGTACTAAATATCACGAAGGTTCAGCTTCATTTTCTGCAAATGAGCAATTCATATATTTCTCTAGAAATAAAGGAATCGTAGATTTAAATGGTCAATCTCAATTAAACATTTATATGTCTCGATTTAACAAAGGGAAATGGGATAAACCCGAATTGTTTAAATATGCAGCAGATGATTATTCAACCGGACATCCATCAATATCAAAAGATGGACGCTTGTTATTTTTCATCTCGAATATGCCGGGCGGCTACGGTGGAACTGACATTTACTATTGCCGCAAACAGGGTTTTTCATGGGGACCACCAATTAACCTAGGCCCAAGTATTAACACTTCGGGTGACGAAATGTTCCCCTACATTAGTGATGATCATTACCTCTATTTTGCATCTAGTGGACATATTGGCTTTGGTGGTTTAGATATCTTCAAATCCACATTCGAACAGAATCATTGGAATTATCCGGTAAATATTGGTTTCCCATTTAATTCTGAAAAAGATGATTTTGCTTATTTATATGATGACAAAAATAAAATAGGCTATTTCTCATCTAATAGAAATGGCAATGATGATATTTACGAATTCGAAACGAATATTAAAAAACTCAAAAATTTAAAAGGGAAAATTTCGAAACTTAGACCCAACCATCCAATTGACAGTGTAAGTGTATTCTTGGTTGACAAAAATATTATTCTGGATAAAACCTATACTGATGCTTCTGGAAACTTCAACTTTAATATTTTCAAAGACAAAAAATACAGTCTTATAATTCAAAAACAAGGTTTCAAAACTAAACGTGTTTTATATTTTCCTAACAACCTAGCCAAAGGACGAAGTATTAAGATCAGGCTTGAAGAGTCGCCATGGGCACAATTGAAAGCTTTTGTTAAGAATCAATTCTCATCGAAGCCAATAAAAAATGCGAAAGTTGAAATTGTGAATAAGACTTATAATATGTCGACAAGCCGCAGTACCGATGCTAATGGTAACTTCTCGATTGACGTAGATACCGGAAATTACTACGACATAATTGTATCAAAACCTGGCTATTTCACAACGGTTCTCAATAATTACATGCATGATGATATCCAATCTGTTGATTTAATAAAAACAAAGGGAAATCAAACAGTCGAAATACAAACCTCTACTTTCCCAAATCAAGGTTGGTTATTAACAGAGGTTAATAAAGGTGAGTTGAATAATGTGATTGAAATATTAAATAACAATCCTGATATCCTTATCGAAGTTAGAGCAAGTACAAAAGTTGATAATGGATCTAAGAAAAACAAAGTCTTGTGTTTGAAAAGAGCAACTGAGGCAATGAATTACATGATTACCAAAGGAATTCCAGCTAACAGAATAAGAGTAAAAGCAATTGGCTTTAATACAAGAAGTGCTTCTATTGTCGTTAAATTGGTAGAATCCTTTTAAATCGTCTTCACATTTTAAAGCTTACACAATTACAACGTAAATTATGACCACATTTATTATAGCAATCACAGCTCTTATATCAATTACGGCTTTCAACAAAACAGAGTTACTATACCGATATCAGTTTAATGCCTATCAAATCCTGAAGCGAGAACAATGGTATCGTATTCTTACCCATGGCTTCCTTCATGCCAATTGGAATCACCTTATAGTAAATATGATTGTATTATATTTCTTTGGTAGTGCTCTCGAAAACTATTTCAATTACTATTTGGGCTCAAGTACTTTCTATTTTATCGCCCTTTATATTTCCAGCATTGTTTTCTCAAGCCTATATGATTTAAAAAAATACGCCAACGATTATAATTACAATGCCCTAGGAGCATCCGGGGCAACGTCTGCTATTGTATTCGCAACGATCTTTTTCGATCCTTGGCAATTACTATATTTCTTCTTTGTTATTCCAATCCCAGGTATTGTATTTGGTGTTTTATATCTTGCCTACTCTTACTACATGAATAAAAAGCAGATGGATAATATTGGACATAGCAGTCATTTTTATGGTGCTCTATTTGGTTTTCTATTTCCTATTCTTGTAAAACCTGAATTATTCTCTATATTTTTGCAGAAGTTATTTTAAACTTTCAGTATGCAAAAAGCTATTTTTCTTGATCGCGATGGTGTTATAAATTCCGACGTAGGACATTATTATATCTACAAGGTAGAAGATTTTATAATCAATAAGGGAATCGTTAATTCTCTTAAGCGATTTCAGGAATCAGGGTACATACTCTTTGTAATCAGCAATCAAGGAGGCGTTGCAAAAGGTATTTATTCTTGTGAAGATGTAGATAAAATTCACGCCTATCTTGAAAGTGAACTAAAAGAAAGCAAAGTCTTTTTGCAAGAGATATACTACTGTCCACATCATGATAGTGTTGCTAGCTGTGAATGTAGAAAACCAAGCCCATATATGATCAATCAGGCTATTGACAAATACGATATAGATATTAATAGATCGTATATGATTGGAGATAGTAAACGTGATATTGAAGCCGCAGAAGCTGCAGGAGTTAAAGGAATAAAAATTGAAGCAAACGAAGATATTTCTATTTATTGTGACAAAATTCTAAAGGGAGAAATCTAGTTATGAACTCATATCAACTTTGTTATAACGGTGAATTTTATGCTACCGATACCGCTTTGTTCTCAGCTGATAACAGAGCTTTTCGTTATGGAGATTCTTTATTTGAAACCATACATTGCAATGGAACACAAATTCAGTTTTTCGATGAGCATATTGAAAGGCTACAACTAGGAATGACTAAATTACAAATGGAAATTCCTGAGAATTTTGCTTCAACAATCGGACAAAATATTAAAAGTCTCATTACCAAAAACAAGTCTTTTCTCGGAACTCGGATTCGTTTAAGTGTATTTCGTAATCCTGGAGGCTTGTACACTCCTAATACCAATCAGATTTCGTACATTATTGAAAGCTCAAAATTAGAATCACCACACTATTTCTTGAATAAAAAAGGTTTAAAAATTGGCCTTTTTGACACTTACAAAAAAGCCTCAAATTCACTTTCTGGATTTAAGACAGGCAACTCTCTTCCTTTTATTTTAGCGGGCTTGTATAAAAATGAAAATAAATGGGATGACTGTTTACTTTTGAATGAAAGACAAAATTTGGTAGAAGGTATTAGCTCAAACCTGTTCGTCGTAAAAGATCGCGTTTTATTTACCCCTTCCCTTGAGAGTGGATCTGTAAATGGAATAATGAGAGAACAGATAATTCAAATTGCTTTAAATTTAGGAATTACGGTATACGATGATTGCATTATAAAACCTGAACAATTAAAAGATGCTGACGAGATTTTCTTAAGCAATGCAATTGTAGGAATAAGATGGGTTGTAGCCTTCGAAGAAAGACGCTATTTTAATCGAAGTGCAAAGATTCTAATTGAAGAATTAAATAAAAAAGCATTTCCAGAAAGATAGAACTAGTTTCTAGTTTAAATTCTGATCTTTTGGAAAGTTAGCCCAAACCTTAAAATTCCCACCTAACTTACTTAAGGATTCTTTCCATATATCTGTATTATCTACAGACATGATTTGTTCTAAATCAATAGAACTCACCAGCCATGAATTTTCTTTTATCTCATCTTCAAGCTGTCCTGCACTCCACCCGGAATAACCTGCAAAAAAACGAACCTGATGAACTTCTATTTTTTTTAAGCTGATTAACTCCTTCAGAATTGCAAAATCTCCTCCCCAATACAAATTATCAGTAACTTGAAAAGAATTTGGTATAAGCTCAGGAACAGTATGCAAATAGTAGATTTGATTGTTTTGAACAGGTCCACCAATAAATACCTCACTTGGGAATTCATCCAACTCAGTAAGCACCTCATTAACATTCAGATTAACTGGTTTATTCAATACAAAACCTACCGCTCCTTCATCCGAGAATTCAGTCAATAGAACTACCGATCGACTAAAATATCGACCTTCCAAAAATGGTTCAGAAATTAAAACTCTCCCCTTCTTTGGTTCAATATCATTCGATTCAAAACGAAATATGTCATAAGATTCATCCACAGTCACTCAATTATTATAAGGTCAAAATAAGCAAATTCAACTAAGATTAAAAATGATCTGAATTATAAATTCAAATCAAAAGTTTAAATGTATTATTATCACCTATTTTATAACAAATCATATAAATATTTCTGTGCTTTTTTTATTTGAAGATTAACAAAATAGAATAAATATTTTGACTGGAATTATCTATATTTAGGGAACCTAACCCAAACGAATACCCCATATGATTCAGTCAATAAGAAAGCTTCTACTTCCTCTTTTAATCCTAAATTTTGCTGTTAGTTTTAACTCACATGCTGAGGAGGAAAAACCTTTTTCAGTCGAATTTCCGTCAATTATTGTTACAAAAGTCAACCACACCATAACAATAACACCTAATACTACTTTGTTAAAGCAAATTCAAACGGATTCTACCGAAATTTATATAAATGGTACAAATACAACTTATAAGATAGAAGGTCAAAATCTTAAATTTGATTATAAATTCACAAAAAAGGAATCAGTTCAGATACAGATAAAAGAACATGCTATATCAGAAGAAGTAAATCCAATTCCGCTTTGGTTATCTATTCTTCCTCCCCTCATCGCAATTCTAATGGCACTTCTTTTTAAAGAAGTCTTATCTGCACTCTTTATAGGCTTATTCACAGGAACACTAATTATCTATTCGTACAAAGGAGCTTCGATCTTTATCGCTTTCTTTCAAGCTATCTTTGCCATTTCCGATACTTATATTATCAACTCTGTTCACGATACAGGACATATTTCGATCATTGTTTTCTCCATGTTGATTGGTGCCATGGTAACACTTATTTCCAAAAATGGAGGCATGCAGGGCATTGTCAATATTCTTTCTAGATTCGCCAATACGGCTAAATCCGGCCAATTAGTAACTTGGTTTTTAGGCGTGCTTATTTTCTTTGATGACTATGCTAACACTTTGGTTGTAGGAAACACGATGCGTCCTGTAACAGATAAGCTTAAAGTCTCTAGAGAAAAATTAGCCTATATTGTCGACTCGACTGCTGCACCTGTTGCTTCTGTTGCAATGATTACGACTTGGATAGGTATCGAATTGAGTTATATACAATCAGCAACCGTTCAAATTGGTGTTGAAGAAAGTCCTTACAGTATTTTCCTTAACTCTTTACCAAGTCGATTTTATCCTTTCTTTATGCTGGCTTTTATGCTTTTTATTATTTACAAAGGAAGAGATTTTGGGCCTATGCTTAAAGCCGAGAAAACAGCTCGGAATTCTACAATTGATGATACGAATAAAGCTGTCGAAAAAAATGAGAATGAATTGGAAATGGCTGCACACATTACCCCCAAATGGTATAATGCTGCAATCCCAATTCTGATCGTGATATTAGGAACACTAGCTGGTCTAATTTATACAGGTTGGAATGCTACAGTTTGGGCTGATGAAACGATAGGTTTTAGCAAAAAACTATCACATGTGATTGGAGCCTCAGATTCCTATCTGGCACTGCTTTGGTCATCTTTATCTGCTGTACTGGCTGCTGTACTTTTAACAGTAAGCCAAAAACTACTAACTCTGCACCAAATAAGCGATAGTTTGCTCAAAGGTTTTAAAACCATGCTGACTGCTATTCTAATTTTAATCCTTGCATGGGCATTAGCAGACATTACAAAAGATTTACATACAGCAGATTTTATTTCAAATATCTTGATATCAATTAACGTCGCACCCCAATTATTACCTGCATTAACCTTTATACTATCAGCACTAATTGCCTTCTCCACAGGTTCTTCATGGGGAACTATGGCGATTCTTTATCCATTAATACTACCTGCATCTTGGTATTTAAGCCATAGTGTTGGCTTAAGTGATACTGAATCTATGCATATCTTCTACATTGTTGTTTCAGCTATTCTTGCAGGTTCTGTTCTTGGCGATCATTGTTCCCCAATATCAGACACAACTATTCTAAGCTCTCTAGCTAGTTCATGTAATCATATTGAACATGTACGCACACAAATGCCTTATGCACTTTCGGTAGGTGCTGTATCCATCTTTATCGGACTTATTCCGGCTGCGTATGGTGTATCGGGTTGGATCATATTCCCTGCAGGGATTATCAGTCTTTATTCAATTGTTCACTTCTTTGGTAAAAAAATTGAGAATTAAATGATTTGTTGATTTGAAAATTAGGTGATATACAACCTGCTAGGTTAAATTTGCAAAACCTCGTATGTTTACGAATGAAAAGATTAAATATATCTTTTTTACATTTATGAGATAACAATAAGAACAGAATCAGATAAAAAAACGATCGAAGCAGAAGCTCCGATCGTTTTTAATCTAACAATTATTTTAGTTCCTAGTCTTCTAAGAAGTTAGGGTACATATAATCTGTAGCTGGCACAAAAGTTTCCTTAATTGTACGTGGAGAAACCCAACGTAATAGGTTAATCATAGAACCTGCTTTATCGTTAGTTCCAGAACCTCTACCACCACCGAATGGCTGCTGTCCAACAACTGCACCAGTTGGCTTGTCGTTGATATAGAAGTTACCTGCAGTATGTGTTAAACGCTTAACTAATTTCTCAATCTCGTAACGACAGTCAGCGAAAATTGCACCTGTTAGAGCGTACATTGAACCTTTATCAAGGATATCTAATGTCTCATCTACTTTGTTATCATCGTATACGTAAATAGTCAAGATAGGGCCGAATAGCTCTTCTTCCATTGTAATATAGTCATGCTTAAGAGCTCTAATAATAGTTGGAGCAACAAAGTAACCTACAGACTTGTCGTAAGTACCACCTGCTACAATCTCAGCATCTGGAGAAGCCTTAGCCTCATCGATTGATTGAGCTAACTTATCGAAAGAAGTCTCATCAATTACAGCATTCACAAAATTTGTGAAGTCTTCAGTTCCACCCATCTTGATTTTTGCAAGATCTTCCTTAACATATGCCATTACCTCATCATACTTGCTTGCAGGAATGAATGCACGTGAAGCAGCAGAACATTTTTGTCCTTGATACTCGAAAGCACCACGAGTAATACCTGTAGCAACTTCTTTACAACTTCCTGTTGGGTGCATAAAGATATAGTCCTTACCTCCTGTTTCACCTACGATACGTGGGTACGATTTGAACATGTGAATGTTCTCACCTATATTCTTCCAGATATCCTGAAATACACCAGTCGATCCGGTAAAGTGAATACCTGCGAAATCAGGAGAAGAGAATAATACTTCTGAAGCAGCAGGACCTGATACATATACCAAGTTGATAACACCAGCAGGTACACCAGCTTTCTGGAATACTTCCATAAGAACCTGAGCTGAATATACAGCCGTTTTAGATGGCTTCCAAACAATACAGTTACCCATCATTGCTGGAGCTGTTGGCAAGTTACCAGCAATTGCAGTAAAGTTAAATGGAGTCAAAGCAAATACGAATCCTTCCAATGGACGTTGCTCAACGCGATTCCAAATTCCTTTTGAAGATACAGGCTGTTGCTTGTAAATATCAGTCATATATTGTACGTTGAAACGCAAGAAGTCAGCAATCTCACAAGCAGAATCAATCTCCGCCTGGAATGCATTTTTCGACTGTCCCAACATTGTTGCAGCATTTAGTTTCTGACGGTATGGTCCGGAAATTAACTCAGCAGCTTTCAAGAAAATAGAAGCACGATGCTCCCACCCTAGAGCCTCCCAAGCTGGTTTAGCAGCCAAAGCAGCATCAATAGCCATTTGGATATGCTTCTTCTCTCCTAAATGATAATGCCCTAATACATGCTGATGATCGTGTGGAGGTGTCATGGTAAATAATTTACCTGTACGAACCTCTTCACCACCAATATACATAGGTACATCGATCTCTTCAGAACGCATTTTCTTAATAGTAGCTTGTAATTCTGCTCTTTCAGGAGAACCTGGAGCATAAGAAAAAATTGGCTCGTTAGTTACAGCCGGAATGTTGTATATACCTTTTGGCATGATAATTTGGTTTAAGGGTTATTTTTTTGTCTTTTCTTTTCAATCTGAACAAATGTAAAAAATTTGATATGCGATTAATATGAGTTATGTCATGAAATTTGCTTTGATTCTAGAAGATTTTAGTCTGATATTTCATTTCAAAACTATTTTACGGGATCCTCTTTATAATTGAAAACTCAATAAGGCTTTTTCAATTTCGGATTAGAAGTTAAATTATTTTCCTGAGAGCAAAAAATATTTTTTAGACACAAATAAATGCACTCCCCTTTTCATCTGCTAATTGCTTTATATATTAATAAGTAAATGTTAAATTTATCGAAATCTATTATTCTTTAGTTTCCACCGAAAAGAAAGCTAAATCCATCGAAAGAAGTTTACAATAAAATAGGGATTACCTTATTTTGAAAATAGATCATGAAAATCTGCGCGGAAATCAATATCTATTTTCACTAAAAACGAACTAACATGAAAACAATTAAAATATTCAAATTAAACTCATTCTTCCTTTTTATACTTATCGCTACACAATCATGTATGGTAAGTTCATTACACCCACTTTACACCTCTACAAATCTGATACATAAAGAAGAATTAAACGGGAAATGGCAAACAAATGATGGAACAAAAATAGAAATTACAACAATTACAGATACAACTGGTTTGGCAGAACAGTCTAAAAACATGCAGGACATCTCAAAAATTAAGCATAAGGTTGGAACAAAATTAAAAGTGAAGTATTCAAAAAATAGAATAGACAAAGATTCTGTTGAAACTGAAACCTTAAGCAAAGAGGAACGATTCATGATGGGACTTAACAAGGAAAAGGAAAATGGGCAATCTATAAGTTCCACTAAAAAGAATAGTGATCTAAGTAAAGAGGAACGTTTCATGATGGGATTAGATCAGCCTAAAAAAGGTGGTAATCAGAACAAAATTCCTAGCATGAAACAAATGATATACTTCATGTATCCCAATACAAGAAAACATTATGAGATTAAACTTATAACTAAAAGGGATACAAGTTTCTTTGAAGGGCGATTAGCCAAATTGGATAAATACTATTTCTTGGATGTCATTCCTCATGAAGATTACTTGGAACAAAAACTAGATAACGATAATATGATTAGTTTAGTTGTACCCATGCATGGATTTTTTAAACTCAATTTTATTGATAAAAAGTTGAAGCTAAATTGGATCTATTTTGAAGATTTTAAAAAATTACGAAAGAACAAAAAGATAAGACTTGCACGCATATCAAGAGATGATAGAGAAATCATCACCGCAAAGACTTCCAATATTCAGAAATTCCTTATCAAGTTTGCAGATTCTGATCTCTTTAATAACAAAGATGCCGAATTGATTTTAACTCCATTGAAATAAGGCTGTACTTAAACGAATACAATGATCAATCGATTACAAACGATAACAAAGAGCTTGGTTCAAAACAGAATGCTTCAACACCTTCTGTTTTGGGCTTGCTCCTTCTACACCCTTCTTGAGTTTTTTGCTCTGGAAGAACAGATTTCTGATATCGATATCGTATACACCTTACTCTTTCATATCAGTTTGCTTATTGGTGTGTACTTCAATATCGAGATCCTTATTCGATTCCTGCTAAAGAGAGAGAGGTATCTACTCTATCTGATTATAATTATTGGTACATGGTTGGCAATTGCTTATGGCAACCAATTTACATTTGATCATCTGAGTGATTGGATCGCTTCTGATTATTTGTTTATATCAGCATACAGCATTCCAGATTTATTAAAATTTAGTTTCGTTTACCTCGCTATTACAACACTTTTAAAACTGTCGAAATCGTGGTTTACTGTGCTTGAGACTCAAAAAGAGTTGGAAATTGTAAAACGTGAACAAGTCGAAAGCGAGTTAAGCGTTCTCAAATCAAATATTAATCCCCATTTTCTCTTCAATAACTTAAATTCACTTTACGCCTTATCTAGAAAGAATGCAGTAGAAACTCCTGATTACATTCTCAAACTATCAGAACTTATGCGCTATATGATTTACGAGACGCAAGATAAATTAGTGCTTTTAGAAAAGGAGATCAACTATATCACGAATTACCTTGATTTACAAAAACTGAGATGCCAATCGGATACATCTATTCATTATTCAATAGTAGGTGAAATAAATTCGCTGAAGATTGCACCTTTTCTACTGATTCCTTTTATTGAAAACTGTTTTAAACATGGCGGAATGAATCAATCAGACTCCAATTTCATCGATTTGAAAATTCAAATTGAATCTGATCATATCAAAATGAATCTAAGAAACAGTATCCCGATCAAACCCAATAAACAAATCAACAATGAAGGTGGTTTTGGAATCGAAAATGTAAAAAAGCGCTTAAGCTCCCATTACCAAAATAAACATGAATTGAGTTTGGAATTAAAACAAGAACAATTCAACGTTAATCTAAATCTTAACCTCAAAGATGACTAATACACCACAAAAATATATCAATTGTCTTATCGTCGAAGATGAACCTCTTTCTCAAGAAGTTCTCGAATCGTATATCAATAATTGCCATGAATTAAAACTTTGTGGTATTTGTAAAGATGCTATGCAAGCAAATTCTATTCTTCACAATGAAAACATTGACCTTATCTTTCTGGATATTAATATGCCAATTATAAATGGTATTGAATGGCTAAAGAGCTTAGATCAGAACTCCGAAGTGATATTCACAACAGCTTATCCGGAATACGCTGTTGAAGGCTTCGATTTAAACGCGCTGGATTATCTTTTAAAACCCTTTTCATTTGATCGCTTTCTAAAATCTATCAATAAGTTTACAGCTACGAAAAAGCATACAAAAACAACGCAATCTGATACATCAAAAACTATATGGGTAAAATCGAATAAAAAATCATACCCAATCAAACTTTCAGAACTCATTTATATAGAATCTGATGGTGATTACCTCAAATTATATCTGAATGATAAACCTATTATCATTCATGAAACCTTAAAGCATTTTATCTCGAAATTACCCAATAAGGTATTCATGAAGATACACCGCTCATTCGTAATCAATATTACCAAAGTCGAGTATCTTGAAGGCAATCAAGTTTGCCTTGCATCCAAACTGATTCCAGTTGCGGCATCCTACCGTGAAGAATTCTATCAGGCTATAGAAAAGAATGAACAAGTTTAACCAGGCATAAGTTTGAGAAGAAAATAGTTTTGATTTAATTTGATTATTATTTTAAAAGAATCTAATTAAACTACAATATGGAAGATGTAAAATCACCTTGTATACAAATATGTCGTGCCGACTCTAATGGCGTTTGTTTTGGATGTAGAAGAACCAACAAAGAAATTGGAGATTGGTCATTATATACCAACGAACAAAAGAAGGAAGTCTTAGAAAAAGCAAGCAATAGAAGAAATGCTCCTGATACACAATCAAGCGGTTTTTTCCGTTAAAATATAACTTGAAGTGTGTTCCTTAGAAATTGGAGCACGTTTTTTTAAGCTTTATTGTAGGGTATGGTAAAATACAGAGATGTGCCTTTACTTAATTGAGATTTAAACCATATTTTGCCTCCTAATTTCTTCACATAACCAGCACAAATAGATAAGCCTAAACCAATACCGTCGAATTCTCTTTGTGTTGAAGAATCAACTTGATGAAAAGGTTTAAAGATATCTTCCCACATATTTTCTGGTATACCAATCCCTGAATCCTGAACATAGAATTCAATATCCTTCTCTTTAATCTCATAGCCAAACCGAACAAAGCCTTCAGGTGTAAATTTAATTGCATTCATTATCAAATTCCAAAGAATCTGTTTTAGTTTTAACCCGTCAGTTACAATATGGCTATCTCTATCAGGAAGAGATGAATGATAAGTAAATTCAATATTTTTATCTGTCAATTTCTCTTTAAACCCTTTATGTAATTGTTTTAATAATGCATTTAAATTTAATTCATCCTCATTAGTTTCAACTTGTCCTGATTCAATATTTGAAACATATAAAATATCATTAACAACAGATAATAATTGATTACAACTACTCACAATGTATTTTGAATATTCCTGCAAGTCTGCTCTGGAAAGTTGATCATTATCCAATAAATTAGAAAATCCCAATATCCCATTCATAGGCGTTCTAATTTCATGCGATATATTCTGTAGAAAAGCTGACTTTAATCTTTCTTCTGCGATAGTCTGTTCCAAAGCAAATTCCAATTTTTCATTCTGTATTTGATATTGCTCATTTAATGTAAGGTATTCTTTATTTAACTTGGTAAGATCTTCAATAGTAGCCAAACGTTGAATTTCTCCAGCAACTCTATGAGCAAAAAACTCAAGAATAGTTTGCACTGAATTTTCTTCGTGTAAACACTCATTAAACAAACAGACCAATACACCAATATTTTTCTCTTTATCTGTATATAAGGGAACACCAAGGTAGGCTTCAATATTCATTTCCTGCAACAAAAGATCACCAGGAAATAGTTCAGCAACATTCTTCGGATAAGAGCAAACCTTTTTTCCATAAACGTTTTCACAAGGCGTACCCAAATAATCATATTCCAAAGAAGGTAGCAACTTATCGCCATGGCATAAAGAAAGCGTTTCTAATTGTGTTGTTCCATTTTCTTTAGGCACTGCTATTAGAACATAGTCTGCACTGAGAGCTTTAGACAAAACACAAACGAGAGCATTCAAATAATCTTCACCTGAATAATGAGATGTCGCATCTGCAATCTCTCTCATTCTTGTTTCAGTACGTTCTAAAATTTCTAATCGATCATTTTTAAACATAGAAAAAGTATATAGATTATTAAATTACAATTATTTTTTCAAAAATCATATACATAAAAAAACTGCTTGTGCTAACAAACAGTTTTACTTAATAAAATACGATATCGGATTTTCTATTCATCCAGCGTAGTAAGCTCATGGTATCTGGTAGATTGCATTCCCAGTGTCTCAAGTAAAGCTTGGTCTTCATTGATTTTAACATTACCAACTGTCAAAAGCTTATTTCCAAAGAAAATTGAGTTTGCACCAGCCATAAAACAAAGGGCTTGTCCTTCTTTGCTATAGTGAGTACGTCCGGCTGCAAATGCAATTACGGCTTTAGGCATCAAAATCCTAGCCGTTGCTACAGCACGAACCATCTCGAAAATATCAATTACATCTTTTCCGTAAAATGGTGTTCCCTCAACAGGAACTAAAGAATTTAAAGGTACATTATAAGGGTGTTGTTCTTGATTTGATAGTGTACGTAGCATCTCAATACGATCCTCGTCATCCTCTCCCATTCCAAGTATACCGCCAGAACAATACGAAATACCCGCTTCTTGCAGATTAGCTAAAGTTTCCAATCTCTCAGCATAAGTTCTCGTAGTTGTAATATTTGGGTAATGACGTTCTGATGTATCCAAATTGTGATTAACAGCTGTGATACCCAGGCCAGCAAGTTTCTTCGCTTTGTCTTTATTAATCATACCCATGGTACAACAAACCTCCAGTCCAAGTTTTTTCACCTCAGTAATCATTTCAGCCATTTCGTTAAAACGATCGTCACGATTTCCATCACGACCAGCCGAACTTAAACAAACACGTTTTACACCATTCTCCTTAGCAACTTTCGCATCTTCGAGCACTTGCTCTAAGCTTAGTTTCTCTGGTTTTACATGCGTATTGTATCGAGCTGATTGCGCACAATATTTACAATCCTGAGAACAAGCTCCTGTACGAACAGAAATCAGCGTATTCATATTCATCTTAGATGAATCGTGATATTTACGGTGTATGTTAGAAGCACGGTTTACCAAGTCTAACAAGGGTAAGTCATAAATTTCTTTGACCTCATTGTGGGTCCAGTTGTTTCTAATATCAGTCATGATTCAATTCTTTTTTCGGTTAATAATTAATTTTTGGGTAGGATTATCGGACGAAGAAAAGAATTGATCAGATTGACGCTGATATTTCTTTCGCTGACCAATAGTTTTGCTTTCCTGATTACAGATCATATTCTGTAACAAGATTAATGCGTCACCATCAGGATCATCTTCATCACATTTATCGCCACCTTTCTGAGGTTCGTAGATAAAACCTGAAATTCCAGCTTCTTGACTTGGCGTCATCATATTATAGCTTGCCGACAAACAGGCGATCTTAACCTCCTGATTCATACTTGCAAATGCTGCATACGATTTTCTGCTCCAGTGTCTAAAAACCTGTAGTTTCTGATTCCGACCTCGTTGTAGGTTGTCAGTAAACATGGAAATTTATTTTAGTTATAAAGTTTAAGAGATCAGATGTTTCTAATACCGATGATTATCAAAACTGTTCTCACAAATAAAAATTCTAAACTAAGCTGCCAAAGATATCATATTTTAGATTCTTTTCCCAACTCAATAAATCTGAATTAAAAATTACAAAACACATTCAATTCTCGGACCCCATTTGTGACATTTTAAACACATATATTACTATTTTTGCCACCTGAACTCTAGAGTTTGACATCAAATAAAAATTGTCTTCTCGCTATACATATCTCAAAGCAATGAAAAAGTTAAAATCAATCATGTTTGTTGGTACAGGTTCCGATGTTGGGAAAAGCATGGTGAATACTGGTTTTTGTCGTATTTTCAAACAGGATGGTTACACGCCAGCTCCCTTTAAGGCACAAAACATGTCATTAAATAGCTTTGCCACACCTGAAGGTTTCGAAATTGGGCGTGCTCAAGCCGTACAGGCTGAAGCTTGCAAATTGCCTTGCCATACAGATATGAACCCAATCCTACTTAAACCCACTAATGACAAAAGTTCTCAAGTGGTGCTGAATGGAAAACCAGTCGGTACACAAACGGCTACCGAATATTTCATGGGTAACAATAAGGCAGCTCTTTTTACTGAAGCTATCAATGCGTTTAATCGTTTAGAGAAGCAGTATAATCCTATAGTATTGGAGGGTGCGGGAAGTATATCAGAACTGAATCTCAAATCCAGAGACATCACCAACATGCGTATGGCCGTTGAAACTGATGCCGTAACCTATTTGGTTTCTGATATTGATAGAGGTGGTGTATTTGCAAGTGTTTTTGGTAGTATTCATTTACTTGATGAGGTAGAAAGGAAGCAAATAAAAGGCATTCTTATTAATAAATTCAGAGGTGATGCGAAACTTTTTGAAGAAGGTCGAACCATACTTGAAGAATTAACTGGCGTTCCTGTTATTGGTGTGCTTCCTTATTTTCGAGATATTCATATCGAAGAGGAAGATTCAGTTAGCTTAGAAGATAAATTTAAAGAATCACACTCAAGCTTGATTAATATTGCTGTCATTCGTCTTCCACGGATGGCTAACTTCACTGATTTCACAGTTCTGGAACACGATCCTCGGGTTCACCTTTATTATACCGACCGTCCAAGCGAAATTGAGAAAGCTGATATTGTTATTATCCCAGGAAGTAAGAATACAATTTCAGATTTAGCCCATCTTCGTAAAATTGGCATTGCCAGTTCTATTGTCAGAGCTCAGAAGGACGGTAAAAAAGTGATTGGAATTTGTGGTGGCTATCAAATGATGGGTGAAAGTATTAGCGATCCTCAAGGTATAGAAGGAGATTTACCTCTAATATCTGGTCTTGGCTTACTCCCAATCAACACAGTTATCGAAGATAATAAAGTGACAGAACAATGTCAATTCAAATTTAAAGATTACTCCGAACTTTGTACCGGATATGAAATTCATATGGGGCAAACTACACTAAAATATCCTGAAAATCATCTTAATAAATTAAGTAATGAAAAAGAAGATGGATATTCTTTAAACGATAATTGTTGGGGCTCATACATACACGGTATCTTAGATAATTCTGTCGTTATACAAGATCTACTAAAAGGATTTGAAACGGAAGATATTAACTTTGATTACAATCAATTTAAGGAAGAACAATACGATAAACTAGCCAATGCCATAAGAGAGCATGTCAATATGAATTTAGTATATCAGCACCTTAGTGAGTAAACAAAGTCAACCCATATATAAGAACAGCTAGAATAAGAGAAGCCAAACATGTCAAGTCATTCAAATCGCTATATTATTACCGGAGGCCCAGGATCTGGTAAGTCAAGCCTTCTTAGTGCTCTTATCAATCGAAACTATAAAGGTTTTGAGGAAATATCAAGAGTCATTATTCGTGAGCAACATGAAATGGGTGGAGATATGGTACCATGGCAAAATTTAGTCGGCTTTGCCGATTTGTGCTATAATAGAATGAGTTCGCAGCTAGATGAATGTGATGCGAATTGCACCTGTTTTTACGATCGTGGCTTACCCGATATCATTGCCTATGTGAGAAGAGGCGGGTTGACTGTTCCGGAAAAATACTTCGAAAAAGCTAAAGCTTATAATAATACCGTATTTCTGGCACCACCATGGGAAGAAATATTTGTGAATGACGATGAAAGACCGGAATCATTTGGAGATGCCACTGAGATTTATAAATTCCTAAAATCAACCTATCAAGAATTAGGTTTCGAAATTGTTGAATTACCAAAAACATCGATAGAAGATAGACTTGCTTTTATAGAAGGTATTTTAGGATAAAGAATCTTTTAAAGCTTGATAAACAGCCTTAGCAAGTAATTCTCCAAACAAAACGTGTTTGCCGCAATATTCGACTTCAGGCCCTGTTCCAGATGCAATAGCACAAGAATCGGTTCCTGTTCCCGTTGCAATCTTACCACTAACAGGACTCTTAACTTTCAAGTCTTGCAAACAAGCAGACTTGGCTTCAGTTGCCATTATCAAACACTCAATCAGACTATTAGACGAAAGGCTGGCATTGGTCAGAAGTATCATATTGATTGTTCCGACTTTCTCACAAGCTTCATTCATAAATTGATAATCTGCCTTATCGCCTGCTCTCCTGGCATTTGAAACTCCCGAAGTTAGAAATACTTCAATCCAAATACCTTGTTCTTCTAGCTTAACTCGTCTGAAAGAAGCCATCAATGCAGCCGTCATCATACCAACAGTCACACCCTCCCAAGCATTTCTATTTGCGATATTTAAAAGACTTACTGCAGGTTTCTCAAACTCTGTTTTTTCTCCTAAGAAATTAGCATCTACTTTGGTATTGAAGAAATGTGATGCTTTACAAAAACCACCATTCAATACCGACGAACTCATCATAGAGACGGGCTCGTCGAATTCCAAATGGAAAAATTGATCGTTTATATCAAATTTGTATTTCATCTCTTATTCCTTCACGCCTTGCTGAAAAGCAAAAGCTACAGCAGCATTATATTTCTTCATACCCCCTGCTTTTTTAATTGCTTTATAAACCTTGCGCTCATTATTAAAATTAGATGCAAAATACTCCCACATCGGTTTCAATTTCGATAAAATCTGAGTATCCCCACTCAAATAAGAACTATATGAATCGTAAATTTCACCATGTAACTTCTCTAGTAAATCCAATCGCTCACCAACTGATGGAAGTTCCTTTCCTTTTATCTTCAAAGGCAAAAATAAATCATGCAGTAAGCCACGCCCGATCATTACCTGTTTAAGTTTTGGAAATTGCTCTAAACGCTGCTGATAGTCTTCGAGAGCACCTATATCTCCATTGTATACAATAGGATGTTTAGACAGATTTATCGCCTTTTCAAAAGCTGACATATCAACCTCTCCCTTATACATCTGCTTACCCAACCTTGGATGAATAATGATTTCTGCAATATTAAATTTATTCAGAACCTGTAAAACGGCTTCTAATTCATTGCTCGACTCATATCCAATACGCATTTTGACTGAAAGCTCTATTTTATCATCTAAGCCTTCAGATAAAACTTCTTCTATTATCTCAGGATATGACAATAAGCCAGAACCTTTTTTCTTTTTCACCAACATTGGAAAAGGGCAACCCAAATTCCAATTCATTTTTTTGTATCCTAAGCCTGTCAAATAATCACGGAAGAATACGAACTCTTTTACACTGTTTCCAATAAACTGTGGTATCAGCTTCTCTTCCTCGCCAGATTCAACTTCTCTTCTATGAGATGACTTTAATTCGTCCCCTTTCTGTAGGACAAGAAAAGGGGTATAGAAATAATCTATCCCCCCTATATATTTTGCAAATGCTCTACGGAATACCAAATCGGTAAATCCCTGTAGAGGTGCCAATGATAATTGCATAATTAAATAGTAATAATTAAATCTAACGACCGAAACTTAAAACGCTCAAAAGTTGCTTACGGTGACGGTAATAAGTTAATCCATCTTCAGTAGCAATACTTTTCACAAAGCTATCAATCATGGTATCATAAATGGTTCCAAATTTAAACCGATCTGGTGGATACAATTCTGGATTATGCATGTCCTCTAATCTAGACAGATACATACGACCAACAATTTCAGGACTTAAATCCTCACGATACATGCCTTGAGCAACTCCCTTTTGAACATTAATCTGAATTTTATCAAAGATAAAAGCCATTCTTTGGTCCATATGTTTTTTATAAATCTCCGGGAAGTATTTTTCGAATTCCATAGTTACTGATGGAGACACATTCACAAATCGATCGTTAATTTCCTGACTCACAATAAAAAGAATATCAATAGCGTTTTGACCTTCAAAATTATATTCTAAGAAAATCTGAATAAAGCTATCTCTTTCAAACTCCAACACCCTCTCTACCAATTCTTCTTTAGAGTCAACAAACTTAAGAATTTCTTCCTTGCTAATGCCTGCTGTTTCAAGCGTATCAAGAGAAATATCTCCCATACCCTTTTGCATCAGAAACTTCCTAACCTTCTCAATTATCTGAATAAAAGCTTTTTCCATATTACTACAATATTATTACTTTAATATTTAAGTTTTCAGATTCCAATCATCACAATCACTATCACTACTTCTGTTGAAACTTATATAACTCCTACGCACTAAAATTAACTCTTTTTTTGTCAGAAAAAATAAAAGCTTTAGTATAAAAACAAAAAATGCGACTGAATCAACAATCGCATTTTTAATTAAAAGTTCAATATCCTATTTCTTTAACTCCTCTTCAATCACTTTTTTCATTGCTGAAAATTCCTCATGATTAAATAATCGGGTTAAGAATATAATTTTTCCTTCTCTGTTTAAAATCACATTTCGAGTTATACCACTATTCTTCTCTGCATATTTCTCAAAAATCTGTCCACCATCATCCAAAGCAATAGGGTAAGTGATATTGGTCGCATCAATCAATTTTTGTGCTTTTTCAATTGGTTCATCACGATCTAAACCATAAAGAGCAAAATCCTTATTTTTATTAATTTGCCAAATTTCTTTCTCGATAAAAGGCATTTCTTTGCGACACACGCCACACCAGCTAGCTGTAAATTGCAACATCACAACTTTACCTTTTAAATCAGACAACTTAACTTTCTGTCCATCCATTAAGCTCATTTCAAAGTCCGGAGCCATATCTCCCACTTTCACAATATAGCCTCTATCATTATCTTTTTGCGCCATTCCACTTATCACAATTCCCATAAGCACTATCAATATTGATATTTGTTTCTTCATCTTCTTTACTCAATTAAATTAGTCGGTCGGTTTTATTAGGCTCGCAAATTAATAAGATTATTCATTGAATAATACTCCTAATTACATTTTAACAAGAACTTAAGACAAATATTGATCGTAGAAACATGCTAATTGTTGGCATAAAAAAAGAGAGAAGTAAAATACTTCTCTCTTCTTAGTCGGGGTGGCAGGATTCGAACCTGCGACCTCCTCGTCCCAAACGAGGCGCGATGACCGGGCTACGCTACACCCCGAAATTTAATTCCGGTATTATAATTGAAAGCTTTTTCTTGAAAGAAAAAAAGAGAAGAATTATTTCTCTCTTCTTAGTCGGGGTGGCAGGATTCGAACCTGCGACCTCCTCGTCCCAAACGAGGCGCGATGACCGGGCTACGCTACACCCCGAAAATTTAATCTCGGTACTTTCAATAAAAATGAAGTTTTTCAACTTCTGTAATTTTCTCGGTGTCGGGGTGGCAGGATTCGAACCTGCGACCTCCTCGTCCCAAACGAGGCGCGATGACCGGGCTACGCTACACCCCGAGAATTTAATTTCAATATTTGCGATAAAAAAAGAGAAGTTCTTCAACTTCTCTGGAATTTTCGGTGTCGGGGTGGCAGGATTCGAACCTGCGACCTCCTCGTCCCAAACGAGGCGCGATGACCGGGCTACGCTACACCCCGAAAATTAAAGTGAAAAGGTTAAGCTTTTCACTTTGCATCTTTTCAATTAAGAAAAGAAAGCGGAGAGAGGGGGATTCGAACCCCCGGTACCGTTACACAGTACGTCAGTTTAGCAAACTGGTGGATTAAGCCACTCTCCCACCTCTCCTGATTGCGGTAGCAAAAGTAGGTAAAATTTTGATCTGTGCAAATTTTATTTTCACACAAATTGAAATATTCTCATGAGTGAAATTATAGTAAATTATAAATCAATGAGATTCGTGATTAAAATTAATTACTTTTTTTTTCAAAAAAAGCTGAACATGCTCAAAGAACAGGCCCAGCTTCATTTCTAACAATTATTTTTTTCTATTTTTTCTTATCCTTTGGATTAGGTTTGGCAATATTTTCGCGCATAGAAGTATCCGCTTCAATATTTTTCATGCGATAATAATCCATCACGCCTAAATGACCACTACGGAAAGCTTCCGCCATAGCCATTGGCACTTCAGCCTCAGCTTCGATAACTTTAGCGCGCATCGCTTGTGCAAGAGCTTTATTCTCCTGTTCAGTTGCAACAGCCATTGCACGACGTTCCTCAGCCTTAGCTTGTGCAATTTTTAAATCTGCATCAGCTTGGTCAGTTTGAAGTACTGCACCAATATTTTTTCCTATATCAATATCTGCAATATCAATTGATAAGATTTCGAAAGCAGTTCCAGCATCCAATCCTTTTTCAAGAACTACACGAGAAATAAAATCTGGATTTTCAAGTACTGTTTTGTGCGACTCTGAAGAACCAATAGATGATACGATTCCTTCACCCACACGAGCTAAAACAGTTTCTTCACCTGCTCCACCAACCAACTGGCGTATATTTGCACGAAGTGTTACTCTAGCCTTTGCAATCAACTGAATACCATCTTTAGATACTGCAGTTACTGGAGGCGTATTAATAACTTTAGGAATTACACTCATTTGTACAGCTTCGTATACATCACGTCCTGCAAGATCGATAGCTGTAGCCATTTTAAATGGCAAATCAATATTCGCTTTTGATGCAGATACCAAAGCATGAGTTACTTGCTCTACATGACCTCCTGCCAAATAATGTGCCTCAAGGTCGTCACGTGTAAGATGTAGACCAGCCTTGTGAGCTTCAATCATAGCACGTACAATAACATTAGGTGGCACACGACGCCAACGCATAAATACAAGTTGAATCAATGAAATTCTAACTCCTGACAAAAGAGCTGAGAACCATAATGCAACCGGAATAAAAAAGAAAAGGATGTAGATACCTACCCCTATCGCAACGATTAAAAATATTAATGCTCCAATTTCCATTTAAATTTATTTTATAGGTTTTACAACAATAACTTTATCTACTATTTTAATAACTTCTACCTCTGTTTGTTCATCAACATATGCTCCTGTCGATTTGGCTTCCACAATATGATTGTTTATTCGTATCTGCCCCATAGGTGCTAAACGAGATAAACAAATTCCATGATCACCAATTTGAACGAGATCTTCTTCTAATTTTTCAACTTTGGAATCAATCTCAGTCTTCAACATGATTCTATTCCATGTACCTGATTTTAATGCAAGCCAAAGAGCAAACAAACTAAATAACACAGAGCCCAAAACTGTCAAATGACCTGTAGTACTTCCATAATGATGATAAGACAAATAAATTCCACCTAGCATCATCACAACGCCTGCGATACCAGCAACAGTAATTCCGGGAAGAACAAAAAATTCAAGTAGGATAAGAACAACTCCTAAAACTAACAGGAGAATAATAATAAAAATTGTCATTTAATATGCGGTTTTATTAGTTTCTACACTTATGATTAATCCCTTTTCCTCCAGCTGCTTTTGCATAATCGTTAAATCAGCAAAGCCTCCAACCTTAATCTCACTTTTTCCCTTATAATGTGTAATATAAGCACATTGTTCAGCCTGATCAGAAGTATGTTCACATATTTCCATTAAAACATCAACTACGAAATCGAAGCTGTGTTCATTATCGTTATGCAAACAAAGTACATGTTCAGATTTCATTGTTATTTTATTTTATCAAACGTATGGCGTCTTGTATAGAGATTCTTTTATTTCCTGTGTAAGCTACAGTAAACACATCTGTAAATCCTGATTTATGAAGCTTTTTCTTTAAAGCTCCGGCATCAGCAATTGAATCAAAATGACCAATTGTACAAACCGTTTTCCCATTAGCTTGTTTATCAGCAGAGCCACCAAAAGCTCTGTATTTCTCCATCAATTCACTTACTTTCTCTGGAACACCATTGGCAAAAACACCAATTTGAACCCGGAAATTAATATCCCCAACCAAATCTGCTTCGGTTAAAGGTTCTTTTTCAACCTTAGCTTGTTGAACTGGAACTGGCTTTGACTCTCCTTCTGTCTTCTTAAGACTCGCTTGAAGCGAAACTCGTTTTTGTCCGCTATAAGCCACTGTAAAAGCATCTACATAACCAGCTTCATGCAATTTACTTTTCAAACTCCCTACTTCGGTAATCGATTTGAATCGGCCAATTGTACATACAATTTTCCCATCAGCTCTCTTTTCGTAAAAAGAACCAAAAGCTTTATAACGTTCCATCGTCGCGTTTAACTCTTCTGGTATTTCACCAGCAAAAACACCAATCTGAACTCGATAAGTTACTTCGCCTGTTATATCGCTACTATATTGAGTTGTAGCAACGTCCTTGGAAGTTGATTTTACTTTATCAGTAGCAGCAATTGCGTCCTTTAAATTGGTTCTGATTCCATTTTTATAAACAACAATAAACGCAGCAGGAAAAGCCGATTTTATTGTCGTTTTAAAACTAGCAGCTTTCGCGTAAGTTCTATATGATCCTGTAAGATATCTAAAAGATTTTCCTCCATCAACAATCTCCTCTTTGATAAAACCCATTCCTTTATAAAAATCGTTTTTAGGTCGTTCATCAAATACAGCAACCTGATAGCAATATTCGTACTCATAATCTAGATAACCACCTTCATCTTCTTGTGGACTCACTTCAAGTTCTTCTGAATTGGCAGGTTCCATAAAATCCGATTCATCATTTACTTCTACAGCTTGACTCTCTCTAGTAGCGTTTTTTTCTTCAGTTGCAGTCAAGCTTTTATAATCTGGTGTAGTCGTTTCATGTGTTGCTGCTAAAATCAAGTTTGGCGCATCTTCCGAACTTTGTTCCAAAACCAGAGCATGCTTAGCTTTTTGAGTTGCATTTTTCTTCAACTCCTCAGCTCTGTTTTCCAAATCGCGAACCCGACGATTAAATAAATCTTTATCAACTTCTGAATAAACACCTTGCTTGGTATATAGTAAGTTCACTTCTCGTGATAAGCTATCACTGTTGAATTGGTCATTTTTAGCAAGTACAAACAACTCTTTAGCCTGCTCTGAATTAAATTCAGACAACTTGTGATAAACCTTATTCTTACTAATTCTGAAATTGAAAAAAGGAAAGTTCTTAAGGGTATATTTCTTCGTATAACGTATTCCTGTTGAATCTTTCTCCAGAGAACGTCGACGAATTACCGAACTTGCCTTCTTAGATTTCGCTGAAAGCGTATCTCCAAATTGAGAATTTACATTTTCGAATTTATTAATAGATAATTCAGTAGCATGTGAAAAAATCGCCCCCTCCTCCAACTCAATATTAGAGTTAGAATAAACAGAGAACGAAAAAAACATCAACAGAAACAACAAATAAATACAAGTTCTATTCATAGCATTTATTTAATTACATTATAATCAACAAAATACCTTTTGAATTAAGATTCAAAAAGCCTAATTTACTATTTTGTAAGGTAACAATAATTTTTAAAAGAAAAATAAATATGCTCATAAGGATAAGCCACTTATAAAATTTCATTTCTCACCAATTCAAAGCATTTTTATGACTAGAATTTCTAGAAATCAATATCCCCCTAATACAGATAAAGACATAAAAAAATTCCCTACTAAAAACAATGTTCCAGTAGGGAGTTTTAATATTTTAAATGTAGATCAATCTACTTCTTTAACCATTTATCTAGCCAGCTAGCAAATTCGCGTTGCCATAGAATTCCATTCTGAACACCAAGTACCCAATGGTTTTCTTCAGGGAAATAAAGATATTTCGCAGGAATACCTCTCAAACGAGCAGCATTAAATGCTTGCATACCTTGTGAAGCAACAATACGGTAATCTTTTTCTCCGTGAACAACCATAATTGGCGTATCCCACTTGTCAACAAATTTATGAGGAGAGTTAGCATATGAACGCTGAGCAACCTTGTTTTTCTTATCCCAAAATGCTCCGCCAAGATCCCAGTTCACAAAAAACATCTCTTCCGTTTCTAAATATTGAGCTTCTAAGTTGAACATACCATCGTGAGCAATGAATGCTTTGAAACGCTTGTTGTGATGACCTGCCAACCAGAAAGTCGAGAATCCACCATAAGATGCACCAACACAACCTAAACGATCTGCATCAACATACTTCTCAGCTTTCACATTATCAATTGCAGAAAGATAATCTTTCATATTTTGTCCACCATAATCGCCTGAAATTTGCTCACACCATTCTTTACCAAATCCTGGTAAACCTCTACGGTTTGGTGCAACAATTACATAGTCATTTGAAGCCATCATTTGGAAATTCCAACGGTAACTCCAAAACTGAGAAACAGTTGACTGAGGGCCACCTTGGCAATAAAGTAAAGCTGGATATTTCTTATTCTCATCAAAATGTGGTGGCTTAATCACCCAAACCAACATCTTCTTACCGTCAGTCGTTTTTACCCATCTTTTTTCAACTGTACCCATGGTCAACTGATCAAGGATGTGCTTATTTACGAAAGAGATTTCATTTGACTCTCCTGTTTTAGCATCAACAGTATATAATTCAGCTGGCTTACTCATTGATACACGCTTAGCAATCAACTTATCACCAACAGGATGTACCGATTGGTAATTATGAACACCTTCAGTAATCTTGTGAATTTTACCATCAGCCATGTTCATACGGTAGATCTCATCAGTTGCATGCCAGTTAGAAATAAAGTAAATAGATTTACTATCCTTTGTCCAAGTTAGGTGACCAGCATTTTGATCGAAACCTTTTGTCATATATTTCTTCTCGCCAGTCTTCAAGTCCATTACAAATAAACGAATCTGATCTGCCTCATAACCTTCACGTTCCATACTTTCCCAAGCCATATATTTTCCATCAGGCGAAAAAGACAGGTTATTATCGTACCCCATCATACCTTTGGTCATGTTCTTGGTTTTTCCACTTTCCAAATTATAAAAATAGATATCTGTATTAGTAGAAAGACCATATGCTTGACCGAACTTCTTACGAGAAGAATAAGCAATCGTCTTACCATCAGTAGTCCAGTTTACTTGCTCAATTCCACCCCAAGGGCGAACAGGAGCTTCCCACTTTTCACCTTCCATAATATCCTTACCAGTTTTCAACATTGTTCCTTTGCTGAAATCAGCAACAAAAATGTGAGTGTAAGTTTCTACCCAATGGTCCCAATGGCGATAAAACTCATCGTTAATAACGCGACCATCAGATTTTTTCAAATCTGGGTGTTTATCATGAACATTCTCTTCAAGCTTTACCTCTTTCGAGAATAACATTTTCGACTCATCTGGAGAAAATTTAAAATCGTTAATTCCACCTTCAATATCAGTCAATTGCTTACGGCCTGTTCCATCAGCATTCATTTCCCAGACCTGAACCGATCCGCTTTCAGCTGAAAGAAAAGCAATCTGACCATTCTTTGTCCAACGTTCTCCCCACTCTTTACCTTTTGTATTGGTAATTTGAGTCGCTTTGCCTCCAGCAACTGGAAGTGTATAAAGATCTCTGTACGATTTATTTTCTTCTTTATTAAAATAAGTCACTCCATAAAGAACTGTTTTCTCGTCAGGCGAAATACTTTCTCCACCCATACGTCCAAACGACCATAAAACCTCTGGTGTCATACGATCTGAAGCTAATTTGGTTTTCGGCGTACGATAAGATTGATTATCCGTTTCGCTCTTCTTATCAGCAGTAGCCGCTTCTTGACACGACGACATACCTGTGATTAATGCCAAACCAATTAATAAATGTTTATTCTTCATTATTAACATTGTTAGTGAGTTTAAAAATTGCCTCGTAAAATTATAACAAAAAATACGATTAAATTAATTTGTCTCAATATTTTGATTCAAACCCAAAGCATATAATAAAAGTAAAGGTTCTCAATTTAGATTGAGAACCTTTATATTTTAATAAAGCTTATGCCTTATAAATACTTTCCTAAACTAGTTTTCCTTAGGCGCATTGATAGCTTCAACAATTTTAGCTTCTAATTCTTCAGCCAACTCTACATTATCAGTAATCAAACGCTTAACAGCCTCACGACCTTGACCAAGCTTTACATCACCATACGAGAACCATGAACCACTTTTCTTAATGATGTTATAATCAACACCAAGATCGATAATTTCACCTGTCTTAGAAATACCTTCACCATACATGATATCAAATTCTGCTTTACGGAAAGGAGGTGCTACCTTATTCTTCACAACTTTAACACGTGTGTGGTTACCTTGAATCTCATCACCATCTTTAATCTGACCTACACGACGAATATCCAAACGAACTGAAGCGTAAAACTTAAGTGCATTACCTCCTGTTGTCGTTTCAGGGTTTCCAAACATGACACCAATTTTCTCACGCAACTGGTTAATGAACATACAAGTAGTATTCGTCTTATTAATGTTCGCAGTTAATTTACGAAGTGCTTGCGACATCAAACGAGCCTGTAATCCCATCTTCGACTCACCCATTTCACCTTCAATCTCCGCCTTAGGAGTCAAAGCTGCAACAGAGTCAATTACAACCAAGTCAATAGCTGATGAACGTATCAGTTGGTCTGCAATCTCAAGTGCTTGCTCACCATTATCTGGCTGAGAAATCAATAAATTCTCAGTATCAACACCTAACTTCTCTGCATAAAAACGATCGAAAGCGTGCTCAGCATCGATAAAAGCGGCAATACCGCCAGCTTTCTGAACTTCAGCCATAGCATGAATAGCAAGGGTTGTTTTACCTGATGATTCAGGACCATAAATCTCAACGATACGTCCTTTAGGAAAACCACCTATTCCGAGAGCCATATTCAATGAAAGTGAACCAGAAGAAATTGCTGGAACTTCTTCATGAATCTCGTCTCCCATTCTCATGATAGCGCCTTTACCATAGGTTTTATCAATTTTATCCATGGTTAACTGAAGTGCTTTCAGTTTTTCCTTATTAATGTCTGCAATATCTTTAGTTGCCATATTTATATGTATTATTAATTTTTAAAATTGAATATTCAGTTCTGTCAAAATCTGATTGGTATGGTCTTTTGTTTTTACCTTTTTAAAGATTTTTTCAATCACACCGTTTTCAGAAATTATAAATGTCGAACGCAAAACACCATCATAAACTTTCCCATAGAGCTTCTTCTCCCCCCAGGCACCGTAGGCTTGTAACATTTCCTTTTCGGTATCCGCAATCAAATTAAAAGCCAAGTTATATTTAGCTATAAATTTCTGATGTTTGCCAATCTCATCCGGACTCACACCTACAACCTCAAAACCATGTTTGGTTAGCTCGTCGTAATTTTCATTCAAATTACACGACTCGGCTGTACATCCAGGCGTATTATCTTTGGGGTAAAAATAAAGAATCAGTCGTTTTCCCTTAAAATCAGACAATTTCAAAGTTTTACCATCCTGATTCACTCCAGAAAATTCTGGTGCTTTATCACCTTCTTTAAGTTCTATCATTTTGAAAAATTGAATTACAAATATACCATTTAAAATAGATTAGCCTTTACAATTAGAGAACAAGAACTCTAAAAGATCAGTACTTCTCACGGGCTTAATCTGATACACTTTTGACACCACAATGACAAAAGCAGCATGAAGATAAAGAAAATCATTATGAATCATCAAATAATTATCAACAAAAATCACACTAATTATCTTGTTTTCAGATAAAAGAAATGTTGAAAAACAGAAAAGTTATTTCTAATTTGCAAACGATGTAATCCTAAATCTTTTGCTACATTTACGCTCGCAAATTAAGGTGAATCTTTTTTACACAAACACTAAATTTTTACAAGGATATGGCAACCGAAAAGTTTGTTTCCCGTCACATTGGACCTCGCAATGGCGATATTAAAACAATGTTGGAAACTGTTGGCGCATCATCTTTAGATGCCCTAATTGAAGAAACAATCCCTTCTGATATTCGTTTAACTCAGCCTTTAGATCTTCCTGAAGCTTTAACTGAGAATGAATATTTAGCGAAAATTAAAGGTATTGCTGCTAAAAACAAATTATTCAGAACCTTTATTGGTCAAGGATATTATGACACAATTACCCCTCCTGTTATCCTTCGAAACGTACTCGAAAATCCAGGATGGTATACGCCATATACACCATACCAAGCTGAAGTTTCTCAAGGTAGACTAGAAGCACTTTTGAACTTTCAAACAGTTGTTTTAGATCTAACTAAAATGGAATTAGCTAACAGCTCACTTCTTGATGAAGCAACTGCTGTGGGTGAAACCATGTATATGATGCATAGTTTACGTTCAAGAGCAAAGAAAAAGGCTAAGGCCAATACACTTTTTGTTGACGAAAACATTTTTGCTCAAACACTAGATGTACTTGTGACTCGTGCTCAGCCACTAGGTATTGAGCTTGTTGTTGGAGATTATAAAACATTCGAATTTACTGATGCAGTATTCGGATCTATCATCCAATACCCTGCTGCTAATGGTAGTGTTGAAGACTACACAGAGTTCGTAGAGAAGGCACACGGAGCTGAAGCTTTAGTTGCTGTTGCAGCTGATCTTATGAGTTTAGCGTTACTTACTGCTCCTGGCGAGTGGGGTGCTGATATTGTTGTCGGTTCGTCTCAACGTTTTGGTGTTCCAATGGGATACGGTGGACCACACGCAGCTTTCTTAGCTTGTCGTGAAGCTTATAAGCGTAACGTTCCCGGACGTATCATTGGTGTAACCAAAGATGCTCAAGGTAACCAGGCAATCCGTATGGCTCTTCAAACTCGTGAGCAGCATATCAAACGTGAAAAAGCGACTTCAAACATCTGTACAGCTCAGGCCTTATTAGCTACAATGGCAGGTTTTTATGCGACTTATCACGGACAAAAAGGGATTAAGCGTATTGCGACACATATTCATTCAGCAGCTGGTTTCCTTTCAGAAGGATTAAAAGCATTAGGGTACACTCAGAATATCAAAAACTATTTCGATACACTTGAGATTGTATTACCTGCTGGTGTTTCAATGGAAGTTATTCGTACTGCAGCTCTTGAGAAAGAGATGAACTTCCGTTATATCAACGATACAACTGTAGGTATTTCTACCGATGAGAAAATTAGTGATGCAGAATTGGCTGCCATCCTAAATATTTTCGCAAATGCAGCTAACAAAGCCGAAGTTGTTGAAACAGCAATGGAAGAAAAGTTATATTTCGATGAGAAATTAGCTCGTAAAAGCGAATACCTAACATTAGATGTATTCAATCGTTATCATTCAGAAACTGCAATGATGCGTTACATCAAAAACCTTGAGAAAAAAGATATCGGGCTAAACACTTCGATGATTTCTTTAGGTTCTTGTACTATGAAATTGAATGCTGCTGCAGAAATGTTTCCTATTAGCTGGCCTGAATTTGGTGGACTTCACCCATTCATCCCAACTAATCAAGCTGACGGTTATACTCAAATCATAACTGAACTTGAGCAGTGGTTATCTACAATTACGGGCTTTGCCGGATGTACACTACAACCAAATTCCGGTGCTGCTGGTGAGTACACAGGTTTATTAGTTATTCGTGAATACCAAAAATCTCGTGGCGAAGGTCACAGAAATGTTGTATTGATTCCTGCATCTGCACACGGAACTAACCCAGCTACAGTAACAATGGCTGGAATGAAAGTCGTGGTTGTTAAGTGTGATGAAAATGGTAACGTAGATTCAGAAGACTTTAAAGCTAAAGTTGAGAAGCACAAAGAAGATTTATGTGCCTACATGATCACATACCCTTCTACTCACGGTGTATTTGAAACTGGCATCAAAGAAATGATGAACTTGATTCACGAGAATGGTGGACAGGTTTATATGGATGGTGCTAATATGAATGCTCAAGTTGGATTAACAAACCCAGGTGCTATTGGCGCTGACGTTTGTCACTTGAATCTACATAAAACATTTGCCATTCCTCACGGTGGTGGTGGTCCTGGAGTTGGTCCTATTGGTGTTGCTGAACACTTGGTTCAATTCTTACCTTCACACAAAGTTGTTGAGACAGGTGGTAAAAATGGAATCACGGCAGTAGCTGCTGCTCCTTTCGGATCGGCTAGCGTATTACCTATTACTTACGGTTATATCGCAATGTTAGGTACTGCTGGTTTAGAGGAAGTAACCAAGATGGCTATCTTAAATGCCAACTACCTTGCTTCTTCGTTCGAAAAACTTGGTTTCAAGATTCTTTACAAAGGAGATAATGGTCGTGTAGGTCACGAGATGATTTTCGACTGTAGAGAGTTTAATAAAACTGTTGGTATTACTGATGGTGATATTGCGAAGCGTTTAATGGACTACGGCTTCCATGCACCGACTCTTTCTTTCCCTGTTCACGGAACACTTATGGTAGAGCCTACTGAAAGTGAGCCACTAGAAGAACTAGATCGTTTTGTTGAAGCACTTGCTAAGATTAACGAAGAGATGAAGGAAATTGAAGATGGTGTTGCCGATGCTCAAGACAACGTTCTTAAGCATGCTCCACATACGCATATGGTATTAACTGCCGATGAGTGGAACCATTCATACTCTCGTAAAAAAGCAGCTTATCCATTAGAGTGGGTTGCAGACAACAAATTCTGGCCATCAGTATCTCGTGTTGACGATGCGCATGGAGACAGAAACCTGATGTGTACTTGTGCACCTCTTGAAAATTATATCGAAGAGCATTGTGAAGTAGAATAAGTTCTATACACAGTTTACGATACAAACCAAATAAGAATGCTCATAATGAGCATTCTTATTTGGTTTAATTAATTCCCACTGGAGTAACATCTTCATAATTTCATCACGTATTGATATTTTTTTCTCTCTCTTTTTTATGCCCCAGGAATAAGCAATAGTGATATTAATTAAACCCGATAGCTTTACAACTTTGAATTATCTACAAGCACGATATCACGTATTACAAGTAAAATTGCTAATGGCATTGTCTTTGAGCTAAGAGAAAATTCTAAGATTATTAATCAAACCATCTACATTGTCGCAGATCTTCGAAGGGATGGTAAAAAAGAAAGCCTTTGAACTATGGCTGGTTAAGAACAAATCTTCAGCCTACTGGATAAGTATTTTAGTCGACATGAAAGCTCATGATCTGCAGGATTTGTTGATCACATCTAAATGGCTTCACCGAAACCATCAGAAATGTATTTCCACAGACCACTACCCAGATTTGTATGGTTCATCAGATTCAAAATATTCTTACACAATTAAGAGCTGCCGAGATAACTGGGAAGGACTAATTGCATTTGCTAAATTTCCTTTAGAGATTAGATAAATCATTTACACCATCAATTTGATTGAGAATCTAAATGGAAAAATCAGAAAATACATCAAAAATAAGCTATCTTTTCCTACGGATGATACAGTAATGAAATCAGTTTATTGGACAACAAAAGAAGCAACAAAGAAATAGACAATGCCAATCAAAAACTGAGAAACAATACTTAATCAGTTTTTAACTATATTTAAACAAAAGGTCGTACTATAAGCCTACCTCTTGAAATTTTTACTCACACACTTGGCAGGGGGAGTTCAATAAACCTTTGAAGAGGCAAATCTCTCCCACATTAGGAAGATAAGCCTTATGAAAACCTAAAGTTATCAAACTCTCCTCTTCTAACCCCGCAGCAAGCTGCAAAGAATTCTTTTAGATTAAAAACTCAGATATTCACAAAAATTTGACAAGATTTATTATACATCTCTTAAAAGTTATCACTATTCATTTTACTATAGGGTCATTGTCGTCTGTTTTTTTGACTTAGCTCTTTATTATTATACTATGCAGTGTAGACCTTTTGCTATAAACCAACTTTTTAAATCTACAATACTCGACTTACAACAGCTATCAACAATCTTGCAGACAGACACGTAAGCATCCCTATTGGTTTTTATCAGTTTTTGTTTACACTTTACATGGAACACCATACAAATTATCTTCTGCTATGAATGCTTTTGCTCGACAAGTTTTTAAAACACATGTTTTATAATCTGGGCATTCAATACATTCCTTTAATTGATGATATTTTATTCCTCCTCGAAATGGATTTTCCTCCTTTGGTTTCCTCCAAATATCCAAAACAGAACTATCAAAAACATTTCCAATCTTAAAAAAATTAGATTTAGAAGAGACCGCACATGGAAAAGCATCACCAATTTCATTAATAAATAACGTTGACGTGAGACCAGAACACGACACACAATCCGTAGATCTATCAAGCCTTTCTTCACCAGAAGAATCATTAAAGATTAAATTGATTTTTATGTCTTTTTCGTACTTTTTTAAAAGTTGTTGAGTTTGATTTATATCCTTGTCTTTTTCTTTACTGTGCAAATAGCTATTTTCTTTACTTCGACCGATGTTCTGTAAAACAATGATGCTAGCAGCATCCACCTCCAACTCTTTACATAATTGGACAAATCCTTCGACTTCGTGTTTGTTTATATCAGTCAAGGTAAAACATAGATTCAGGCTAATTTTTCCTTTGACAGTATTTAAAATTTTGAATAGTTTCTTAAAATGTCCACTTCCTCTAATTTTGTCATGAGTATTTGATGAAACTCCATCTAGGGAAATCGTTGTTGATATATTAGGATATGTTAAGTATTCTATTATATCTTCATCGATAAGAGTCCCATTGGTAAGCAAAGTTGTACGAATCCTTTTAGATGTAAGATACGATAACAGTTCTTTAATCCCTGGATATACAAGAGGCTCTCCGCCTGATATATTCAAATTGGGTGTTTTCAATTTTTCTAATTCATCAATTAATGATTTCCACTTCTTCACCTCAAGTCGTTTATTCTGTAAATTTTCCGGTGAACTTTCAATATAGCAATGAGGACATTTTAGATTACATGCAGTTGTAGGGTGAATTTCAACTAAAGTCGGTGTCTTACTGATTTTTATTGGTAATTCAAATTGGATATTTGCAATATCAGTAAAAATCCTTGGACTGTCATTTTTAGATAGAAAATTAAAATACTGAGGATTACTGAAAATTCGCTTTAACTCTCCTTTCGGGAATTCTCTATTCTCAGACCTAATAAACTCTTCTAATTCACCTAAACTAATCTTGTTGAATTCAAAGAAATTTAGTATCCGGAATAATGATTCGCTTAAATTTATTATTTCACTTTTTTGAATATTATACAATACATATGATTCTCTGTGAGTATCATTTCCATTGTCATTACGTAGGATATAATGAGATGATAATGTGTATGGAGTGTCTAGATCTAACTTCATGATGGTTTAATTATTAAAATAAAGTACTTTACTAAAAAAAGGAGTATGCTATGACTAACATACTCCTTAATCATGCTATTCTTTCTTATCTTCAGGAAAAGGCCAAGCTGATTGACAACAATTAGCTATACCTTCACATTTTGCATCAATCTCAATCTTATTCGACGAAATATTCTTTCCCCCTTTAAGGTTTTTCAATTGTTCTTTTGTTAATGGATTTGTAATATTAATTTGCTTTTTCATGATATTCTTTTTAGTGTTTAAAAGGTTTAACATCCCTTCTTTCACAATTGCAAAATTCACCTCTTTCAAGCAACGTTGTACACTGTAATAGGTAATTTTAGTTACTTCAGCCGCCTCCAGTAGAGGACGGATTTAATTCATTATCCGGGACGGCAACTTTCCTAAATTATTCTTTCCTAAGAAAAAGATTGACAAATAAAATTTTCCTATTAAATACATATAAATTGAATATTAAAATTTTAGATTGTTTTTAGTAGAGTAACCCAAATTATTACACATATAACCTCACCTCTTCTCCATCAATAATAACTATAACATAATCTCTTCCTTCTCCACCTTTCACTAGAAGTAATTCTTTTCGACTCAGTACCTCAATTGCCTTACATTTCTCTCTCGTTTTCATGATTTTTACCTTTTATGAAATTGAATTATTCATTATTAAATTCTCTTTCTAAAACTAAAATATGGGCTCTTAAAAAACGATTAGCATCCTAAGTTCCTAGGATTAAAAACTTAATCAAATAACGGATGGTTTCTAATCAAAAACATGCAAAACAATTACTGTCAAACAAAAATACTATACGAAAAAGCAGAGCACAAAAAACACAAACTCAATATTAATTGGACATAGCTGATTTTAATACTTTTCTAATTACAATATTAGATTTCAAACACAATTAGATTAGAAGAACCAATCTATTTTGATTAGGAAAAGATTCATTGTTTTTTGACAAAAACATAATTTATAATTATTCTAATGGGAGTAAGTTTTATTTTCCTTTGAAAAGAAACATACCTTTATCTTATGAGAAACAAATTACTCAATCGGCTCAGCATAATAGCAGTCTTGGTTCTCGCCATACTTATTGTATCGCAGGGATTGTGGCTATGGCAGCAATTGGAGCAAGAAAAACAGGCGTTTACATCGAAACTAGAAAATTCTTTGCAGAGCGTAATAAACTTTCATGCTTTACAAGGCTATAGGACACCTAATCCAGCAAAACCAGATGTGGCTATTTTTTCAATGGAGAAAGTAACAAATAATAAAGTAAGCAGAGATACCTCAGCTGCATTAGGAAGATTTGATATTAGTACAAAAAAATACATTCCTGGTTTCGCACTAGGAAAATTGATAGAAGCCTCATTTACAGATAAAAGTTTATTGAAAGATAAATTCAAACTAAAAACTGTTGATTCATTATTTATCAACAACTTTCCTGATTATACAAAAATACAGGCCTATCGCTTGCAGCTGTTTAAAAATAGAAAACTCATTGATAGTTTATCGTGCAAAATATCAAACATAAAAAAAACAACTAATTCTCCTTCAATTATACATTTACAAGTACCTCTGGGGACAAAAAACATCTATACTTTTATAGCTGATTTTCAAATGGAAATCTTACCTTTTTTACGGCAAATGGTATTTTCCATAGGCATATCAGCATTGGCCATTATTTTAGTCGCCTTTTTTATGCTTTGGCTACTTTCGGCATTACAAAGACAGATAGCACAATTGTTATGGCGCGAACAAGCTGTAAGCGGAATAGTACATGACCTTAAATCTCCCCTATCCTACGTTTATACTTTCTTAGATTATTTGGCAAGTAAAGAACAGCAGCCCATTATGCAGGAGCGCCTTGCAAGTGCAAGTACTAATATTTCCAAATTAACTGATAAGATGGAAGTTTTATTGACATTATTCCGTTCAAAAAAGAAAAAAATTACCATGGAGCCTGCGCCTTACAATTTGGCACAAAAGTGCAGAGAACTACTATCGGAATTGGAACTTATCTATCAAGAGAAAAAGCCCAAATACAAGCTATCAATTCCTGATGATTTAGAAATCAAGGTAGATGTTCTTTATTTTGAAGCTGCCTTACGAAATTTACTGGATAACGCTTTTAAGTATTCTAACACACCTGCAAAACTAGCAGTTACTACAAGCCAAAAACAAAAAGAATTATACATTTGCATTGCCGATTCAGGTAAAGGTATTCCTCAAAAAGAATTAAAGAAAATCTTTCAGGAATTTTACCGTACTGACGACAACAGAAAGGGACATGGCATCGGCTTGGCTTTTAGTCAAAAAATAATAAAAGCTCATAAAGGACGTATCAATCTACAGAGTGAGATCGGAAAAGGAAGTAGTTTTTGTATCATTTTACCTGCCCAAATAATAGTGTAACTATAAAGAAAGTGAGAATGAAAAAATTGAAAGTGCTATTTGTAGATGATGATATCAACTTAGGAGGACTCGTTAGTGCTGTTCTTGAGACAGATTACAATTATTGTGTGCATTTTCAAAACACATTAATGGGTATTGATACTATTATACAAACTCTTAAACCCAATATTATTATTTTAGATGTAGAGATAGGTGAGGAAAATGGCATTGATAAAGCCAAAGATATTGCGACTAAACACCCTCTGATTCCAATAATATTTATATCCTCCCATACCGAAGAAGATTTTATAACTCGGGGAATCAGTACTGGAGGAAGTGTTTATTTAGCAAAACCATTATCCATTCCTGTTCTTGTTTCTTACATTCAACGTTTTACTAAACAACAACAACAACAACAACAACAACAACAGATAATAGAAATCTCCAATTATCAGTTAAATCTGATCACAAATGAGTTTTTTCACAATAGGCAGTTGATTAAAAAGCTTAGTCCTTTTGAGAAAAATGCTTTGGAACTACTCATACAAAATAGCAATGAGGTCGTAAGTAAAGAACAATTTGCAAAAAAACTGTGGGGACAATCTTTGGAAACACATAACACTGCTAGTTTAAATAACATTTTATCCAAACTTAGAGATTTATTAGGGGATTATTCTTTGCTTAGAATTGACACAATAAGAGGCGTTGGATATATCTTGAATAGTGAATAATTAATGATAGCTATAGAATAATTAGTAATGAGATAATAAGTCCAAAAGGATATTTTAACTTGATTATTTAATCGTATCCAAATATAATTGCTAATTAATAATAACTGGTTGATGCAAGCTTATTGATTTATAAAAATAAATCCTTACTTTTGCCGAATTAATAGTTCAAACAAAAAACAAATAAATTTTAAGTACTATGTATTTATCAGCAGAAAAAAAGCAAGAGCTTTTCGAACAATACGGAAAGTCTAATAAAGACACTGGGGCTGCAGAATCTCAGATCGCTTTATTTTCCTACCGTATCGCTCACTTAACTGAGCACCTTAAGAAAAATAGAAAAGATTACAGTACCCAACGTGCGCTGCAATTGCTAGTAGGTAAAAGAAGAAGCCTATTAGATTACTTAAAAGCAAAAGATATTGAAAGATACCGTGCTATTATTAAAGCATTAAACATGCGTAAGTAATATCTTATAATATTAGCAATCTTGAGCAATCGGGATTGCTTTTTTTATTTAAGTACGGCAACATCTAGCCTTATCCCAATATAAGTTTGAATAAAACTACAAATGATGAATGTAATCGAAAAAAAAATTGAATTAGGTGATGGAAGGTCCATCACAATTGAAACAGGGAAATTAGCTAAACAAGCTGATGGATCTGTAGTAGTAAAAATGGGTAAGACCATGCTGTTGGCTACAGTTGTATCCGCAAAGGATGCAAAACCTGATGTGGATTTCATGCCATTATCAGTAGAATACAAAGAAAAATTTAGTGCTCTAGGAAGATTTCCAGGTGGTTTCATGAAACGTGAAGGTCGTCCTTCAGATCATGAGATTCTAGTTTGTCGTCTTGTGGATCGTGCTCTACGTCCACTATTCCCAGAAGATTATCATGCAGAAACTTTTGTTACAATTAACCTTATTTCGGTTGATGCTAATGATATGCCTGATGCAATTGCCGGTTTAGCTGCATCTGCTGCAATTGCAGTTTCAGATGTGCCATTTGCAGAACCAATTTCTGAAGTACGTGTTGCCAGAATAGATGGTAAAATGGTGATCAATCCTGGTCGTGAAGAGTTAGCTACAGCTGATCTTGATATGATTATTGCAGCTACCATGGATAACATCATGATGGTTGAAGGCGAAATGAACGAAGTTTCTGAGGCTGAAATGTTAGAGGCTATCAAAGTTGGCCATGAAGCTATTAAGGTTCAATGTCAAGCTCAAGTTGAGTTGGCTGAATTAACAGGTAAAACTGTAAAAAGAGAATATTGCCATGAGGAGAGTGATGAAGAGCTTCGTCAGTTAATCGTGGATAAAACATACGCTAAGGTATTAGCAGCTGCAAGATTGCAGAATCCAAATAAGCACCAGCGTGCTGAAGCATTCGCTTCAATTAAAAAAGAATTTGTTGAGGAATATTCAGAAGGAAAAGAAGCTTCAGATATCAACATGTCTTTAATTGGACGTTATTACCACGATGTAGAAAAAGATGCTGTTCGTGAAATGGTATTGGAAGATCGTAAACGTCTTGATGGTCGTGATACAGATCAAATCCGTCCTATCTGGTCTGAAATTGATTACCTTCCAGGTGCTCACGGATCAGCTGTATTTACACGTGGTGAGACTCAATCGTTAACATCAGTAACTTTAGGTACAAAGTTAGATGAGAAAATCGTTGACGATGTACTTTATAGAGGAAAAGAGAAGTTTGTTCTTCATTATAATTTCCCATCATTCTCAACTGGTGACGCCCGTCCAAATCGTGGTGTTAGCCGTAGAGAAGTAGGACATGGTAACCTGGCTTTCCGTGCTCTTAAAGGTATGATTCCAGCAGATTCTCCATATGCTATCCGTGTTGTTTCTGATATCCTTGAATCAAATGGTTCGTCTTCAATGGCAACAGTTTGTGCAGGTACATTAGCATTAATGGATGCAGGTATCCAAATCAAAAAGCCGGTAACTGGTATCGCAATGGGATTAATCTCAACTGAAGGTGCTAAAAAATATGCTGTTCTTTCTGATATCTTAGGTGATGAAGATCACTTGGGAGATATGGACTTTAAAGTAACAGGTACCAGAGATGGTATTACTGCTACTCAAATGGATATTAAAGTTGACGGACTTCCATACGAAGTATTGGAGCAAGCTCTAATGCAAGCACGTGATGGACGTCTTCATATTCTAGATAAGATTTCTGAGACTATTGAAACTCCAAGAGAAGATCTTAAGCCTCACGCTCCAAGAATTGTATCACTTGTTATTCCTAAGGATATGATTGGTGCTGTAATCGGACCAGGTGGTAAGATTATTCAAGAGATTCAAGAAACTTCAGGTGCGGTTATCGTAATCGAAGAAGTTGACGGAAAAGGTCATGTTGATATCTCAGCTGACAACAAAGAAGCAATTGATATTGCATTAGGTCGTATCAAAGGTATCACTGCAGTTCCTGAAGTTGGAACGATCTATAAAGGAAAAGTTAAGTCGATTGTTGCCTTTGGTGCTTTCGTCGAAGTTCTTCCTGGTAAAGATGGTTTACTTCACATTTCTGAAATTGAGCATCGCAGACTAAACACTGTTGATGAAGTATTGAAAGAAGGTCAGGAAGTTGAAGTGAAACTTATCGGTATCGATCCTAAAACAGGTAAATTGAAACTTTCTAGAAAAGTTTTATTACCAAAGCCTGAGAAAAACGAGAAATAAACCCTCGTCTACTATAAAAGAAAAGCCCGATTCACATCGGGCTTTTTTCATATCTATCCGTCTGTAAAGACGATCTATTATTATTAGTTATTCTCCTTTTTCAAGAACCAAGGTTTCCAACTCTTCGTTTTTTGTTTCCCAGTTGGTCATCTCATCCTCAAGATTCTTTTTGGCCTCATCGTATATTTTAAAAGTCTCCTGATCCTGATTCTTTGGATCTGTTAATAGAGCTTCAATTTCTTCTATCTTCTCTTCATACTCGGCAATCATTTCTTCGCTCTTAGATACTGCTCTTTCTAGCTTAGAAATCCGCTTGCTCATTTCTTTACGTTCCAGATAATTCAGTTTGTTTTCTGATGGAACAACTTCAACCTTTTCCTCAGCCGCGACTTGTTTCTTTCTATCAAGCTCACGCATATTATCCATTTTCTTATTCTGAAGAAATGAATAAATACCACCCAAATGTTCTTTTATCTTCTTATTCGTAAACTCATATACCTTAGAAGATAAACCATCCAGAAACTCTCTATCGTGCGAAACAACAATTACCGTTCCTTCAAATTTCAAAAGTGCTTCTTTTAACACATCCTTCGATTTCATATCAAGATGGTTGGTAGGCTCATCAAGAACAAGCAAGTTTACAGGTTCCAGCAAAAGACGAATCATAGCCAATCGCGAACGCTCTCCTCCTGATAAAACTTTCACCTTCTTATCGATATCTTCGCCACCAAACATGAATGCTCCCAGAATATCACGAATCTTAGTTCGTACATCTCCCACGGCAACATCATCAATTGTATCGAAAACCGTTTTATTCTCATCAAGTAACATCGCCTGATTCTGTGCAAAGTAACCGATCTTCACATTATGTCCAATTTTACAAATACCCGTATGATCCAACTCGCCCATCAACACTTTTACAAGGGTCGACTTACCTTCGCCATTCTTACCAACAAAGGCTAACTTTTCACCACGCTCAATAACAAACTCTAGGTCTTTCAATACTAGATTATCGCCATAAGATTTACTCAAATCTTTCACCTGACAAACCAAATCTCCTGAACGAGGCGCTGGTGGGAATTTCAAATTCAACTTTGAATTGTCAACCTCATCTACTTCAATTCGATCCAGCTTTTCTAATTGCTTTACACGTGATTGTACCTGAACCGACTTAGTAGCTTTATAACGGAATCGTTCTATAAAATCTTCGGTATCCTTAATCATTTTTTGCTGATTCACGTAAGCTTTCATCTGCTGCTCACGTCGCTCGGCATGTAATTGGACATACTCTGTATAGGATACTTTATAATCGTATATTTTTCCAACCGAGATTTCAACCGTACGATTGGTAATATTATCAAGAAATGCTCTATCATGAGAAACCAGCACAACAGCTCCAGGATAAGTTTTCAAGAAATCTTCCAGCCATTGAATCGATTCAATATCCAAGTGGTTAGTCGGCTCATCCAGTAGAAATACATTAGGACGACGAAGTAATATCTTTACCAATTCTATACGCATTCGCCATCCGCCTGAAAACTCATCAGTCTGACGATTAAAATCGCTACGTAAAAATCCTAAACCTAACAAAGTACGCTCTGCTTCAGCTTGAATATTCTCTCCTCCCATCATATGAAACCTATCGTTCTTTTCCGTTAAACGATTTATCAATTTCATATATTCCTCTGATTCGTAATCTGTACGCTCGGCAATCTCATTATTTATTTGAGCAATCTCCTTCTCCAATTGAATCACTTCTTCAAAAGCAGTTAAAGCTTCTTCAATTACCGTTCTTCCATCCTCATGCTTCATTTGCTGAGGCAAATATCCAATCTTAATCTCGTTAGGTATACTAACTGTCCCCTTAGTAGCCTCCTGTTTTCCAGCAAAGATTTTTAAGAGTGTTGATTTTCCTGCACCATTCTTTCCCACCAAACCGATTCGGTCACGTGAATTTACAATGAATGTTACATCTTTGAAAAGTGTAAAACCACCAAACTCTACTATAAGATTATTAATTGATATCATGGACAACGAATTGTTTATATGTTAGGGCTGCAAAGATAATACGAAGAGAGTAGATATTAGAATTCTAATCACAATTAATCCACATCATCTATCAAAACGAGATCTATGCTCAATATTCTATACATCAACAACTCTTCACTATTTTACTATCTTTGCAGCCAAATCTTAAAAGAAATACAAAGTGGGACGTAAAAGAAACAGAAAACCCTTACTGGAAAACATTGAAATAGTAAAGTTAGCAGCCGAAGGAAAGGCCATTGCTAAGGTAGACGATAAGGTTGTATTTGTAACCAATGTGATACCTGGCGATGTTGTGGATGTGCAGGTGACAAAAAAACGTAAAAGTTATATGGAGGGTCATCCTGTTGTATTTCATAAATATTCTGATTTAAGAGTAGATGCTTTTTGTGAGCATTTTGGTATCTGCGGAGGATGCAAGTGGCAAAACTTACCATACGAGGAACAACTAAACTTCAAACAACAAGAAGTTCTTGATAATTTAAGTCGAATTGGAAAAATAGATTTACCTGAGGCAAATCCAATTTTACCTTCGGCAAAAACAGAATTCTACCGTAACAAGCTTGAATTCACTTTCTCAAACAAGCGCTACCTAACTTTTGACGAGATTAACAGCACGGAAGAAATAGAGCGTACACCGGCATTAGGTTTCCACGTGCCTCGCCTATTCGACAAGGTTGTTGATATCAATAAATGTCATCTTCAAGCAGAACCTTCAAATGCCATTCGTTTAGCAATTAAGGAATATGCTTTTGCCAATGATTTGAGCTTCTTCGATATTCGTGCTCAGGAAGGATTTCTTCGCACACTAATTATCAGAACCTCAACAACAGGTGATGTAATGGCTATCGTTGTTTTCTATCACGAAGATGTGGAGAAACGCGAAGGTCTTATGGCTCATATAGCTGAGAAATTCCCGGAGATTACCTCATTATTGTATATCATCAACGAGAAAGCTAATGACACCATTACTGATCAGGATGTTATTCTTTATAAAGGTGAAGATCATATCTTCGAGCAAATGGAAGATTTAAAGTTCAAAATTGGACCAAAATCATTCTATCAAACCAATTCGGAACAAGCTTACGAATTATATAGCAAAACTCGTGAATTTGCTAATATTCAGAAAGACGAAGTTGTTTACGACTTATATACAGGAACAGGAACCATTGCTAATTTCGTGGCTCGTCAGGCTAAAAAAGTAATTGGTATTGAATATGTGCCAGAAGCAATTGAAGATGCTAAGTTGAATTCAGAAATTAATGGGATTGATAATACGGCTTTCTTTGCTGGTGATATGAAGAATGTATTAAATGCGGAATTCATTGCTGAACATGGTCATCCTGATATGATGATTGTTGACCCACCAAGAGCAGGTATGCATGCTGATGTGGTTGAAACTATTCTACAGGCTGCCCCAAATCGAATTGTTTATGTCAGTTGTAATTCAGCAACACAAGCAAGAGATCTTGAGATGATGGACCATGCTTATAAAGTAACTAAAATACAAGCTGTTGACATGTTCCCACACACACATCATGTGGAAAACATAGTCCTAATGGAAAAACGATAAATTACAAAGGCCGAAACAATTTAGTTTCGGCCTTTCTTTTTCTATTTTTAATAGGAGTTTAATTTTCGTAAATATTAGGAATTGTAACGATAAATTTTGATCCTTTCCCAATAGATGATTCAACCCATATTTCTCCTCCAAGAAGTGTTACGATCTCTTTAGATACAGCTAAACCTAATCCTGTTCCCTCAAACTCTCTGGTTGAATAGCTGTCAATCTGCCTAAACCTGTCAAATATTTTATCCTGATCCTGAGCAGCAATTCCAATACCTGTATCTTCTACTGATAATAAAAGCATATTTTTATTACATTCTGCTCTAAGTGTAATTTGTCCGTCAGAAGTAAACTTAATCGCATTTCTGACCAAATTATCTAAAACCTGACGTATTCGTTTTTTGTCGTTTATAATTCTTAATTCACAATGGCATTCGATAAAAATCCTTAGCTGTTTTTTAGTGGCTTCATCAAAATAAAAACTTTCAACATCTAATAATAATTCACTAACCGAGAATGATGCATGCTTAACAGTTAAATTCCCTGACTCTATGGTAGACATTTTTATGATATTATCCATCATCAGCATCAATTGATTACCTGAAGATTCTACAAATTCTCCGTATTCACGACGTTCGTCGTCTGAAATTCCATCTGAAATTAGCAAGTTCGCAAAACCCATAATGCCATTTAAAGGCGTTCTTACTTCGTGACTCAGATTAGATAAAAATGAACTTTTTAATTTATCACTCTCTTCAGCCTTTAATATGGATTGGCTTAGTTGGTTTTCTAAGCGTTTTCTCTCAGTTATATCCTCTCCAATTTTTAAAAAATTAACAATCTCTCCTAAATCATTTTTTATAGGTACTATTGATGCTGACTCCCAATAAAAGCTACCGTTTTTCTTCTTATTAAAAAATTCACCTGACCATTTCCTTCCACTTGTTATTGTCTTCCATAAATGAGTATAAACAGATTTATTAGATTTTCCAGATTTTAAAATCCTTGAATTAGAACCGATTAGTTCTGTAATTGAATAACCTGTCAGTTCACAATGCTTCGGATTACAATATAATATGTCACCATTTGTATCGGTAATAACGACTGCAACCGGACTTTGATCGACAGCCATGGACAGACGATTTACTTCTACCATTGCTTTTTGGCTTTCAGTTACATCATGAATAACAGAATGTAACAAAATCTGTCCATTGGCAATCAAAGCTCCTGAATACACTTCAACATCACGCAATTCACCTGAAGCAATTTGGTGTTTAAATAGAAAATGGGTTTTCTTTTTCTCAGTTGCTAAATTTATTTCTTTTTTTAAATCTTTCTTGGACATGATATTAATATCATGCATTTTCATTGTTAACAATTTATCTTTAGGATACCCATAAAACCTAACAGCAGCCACATTTGCATCAATAATAGAACCTTCCTCAGGATCTACCAACATCATAACAGAACTGCTTTCGTGGAAAATAGTTTTATAACGTTTTTCACTATCTTTCAATTTTTTCTTAAGCAATTCATTATCTGTATTATCATGATATGAGATAGCAAAAATATTATCCTCGATAGGAAAAACATTGGCTGAGAAATATTTATTCAAAGGATGATGAAACGAATCGAATTGCAGGGATTTATTATTCTTTATAACAGTCTCAAAATTTGAAAGCCAAACTTGTTCTGTCTCAGGGAAGAGCTCCAAAATAGTCTTGCCTAACACATCTTCTTTTTTATATCCAATAATCTCCTCATTTTTAGGATTCATATCGATATAACGAGCATCAATCAACTTCCCTTCATCATTCATAATAGATTGAAATACAACTAAAGCAGAAGTCATAGAAGAAATAATATTTTCATATCTATGCTCTTTCTTATTTAGTTCAAGATCGAAGTTATTAAGTTTTTTTTGCAATACTTTTTGAATGTGCTTTTGTTTATTTAACTCGCTTTCAAGATCTAGTATTGATTTCTTCTTTAAACTTTCAGATAAAAACTGATCTACAAGATTACTCTCTAATTTAACACTTGTATTTTCGTATAAGCAATAGGTAGCAATATCTAATTCTACAACCTCTTTTATTTGTTTTAGAAACTCTTCAATCGATCCATTAAACGTATTCTCTTTTGAGTCGAGGATGCAGATTGTGCCAAAGACCTTACCATTGGGATATCTTAAAGGAAGTCCCAAATAAGCAATCAAACCATCTTTTATTTCAGGACATGATTCCCAATCAGGATCTTTCAGAGCATTAGGAATTAAAAATTTCACATTATTCTTAACAACAGCTTCACAATACGAATTTGCAATCCCCTCATATTCTCCAGATTGATATGGATTCCCTTCAGTTATACTACTTGCAAGTATTTTAAGGAAATCATCCTGCACATGTGTAACTAAGGTTGCTGGTAAATCAAATGTTGCGCTCAATAAATCAACAAGTTTCTGCCACTTTCTAATGACTATATTAGGAAAAACTGTCTCTATTTTCATAGTGTGATTCAACATTGGTTTTGAATAATCGCGTACCCTCTAATATAATGAAAAAATAACCGAATCAATTCAACACATGACATATTACTCGAATTTAATTTAACATCCACAAAACCCTAACCAACTAAACAACAGCCCCAATAAACAATTTCACTTTACAATTAAGGTAAATGAACTTCATTAGTTTAATTTACACTAGCAATAACTAAACTATTCTAGAATTTAGCTTAAGTATGAGAAAATTCAGTTTTTTTGACCTACAAAAAATTGTAATTTTAAGCCTTAGCAACAACAAAAATTTAAACTAAAATCATGAATAAAATTCTTTACACACTTAGCTTCATTCTCTTATTAAATATGAGTAGTCTGGCTAAGAAAAAAACAGATAACAAAACCCTTGAATTAAAGAGTTGGTTACAGTCCGAAGCCGTTATGATTTCTCCTCCTGCTTTTAGTGATTCAAAAGATATTGAAGGAAATTTGTTTCAACTCTCGAACCTGATTAAGGAAAACTACATCAATATAAAAAAGTTAAAACCAGAAGAAAATAATTCACTAGCTTGGAATGGCAAACAATTAAAATGGGATAAAGCAAACCTATCTAAGAAAGGGTCTCTAAGCACAAACAGTACAAGTAATGGTTTAAACTATTTTGCAACTTATATTAGTGTTGATAAGTGGAGTAAAGCAAAATTAATTGCTGAAACCTTCCCGATGCTTGAAATCTATTTAGATGGCAAGAAAATTGCTTCGAACTATCAACAAGAAAATAAAAAGTCAAAAAGACTAACGGCTAACATTACCTTAGAACCAGGTAAGCATTGCATCATTATCAAAGCTTTATCTCTAAATAATAAAAACACTTTCAAACTTCAACTTGAGGCTGATAATGGATGGGATAAAAATGATTTTAAAACGTCCATTTCCGCAGAACAATACTTAACGATTAATAAAATTCTTGATGGCGTAAAAGTTAAATCATCTGTTCTTTCATCCAATGGAAAGCTGGCTTTGGTAAACTATTCTCGTACTCTACCTCCATCTGACAAAATTGAAAACTGGAAAGAGATTCTCTCAGTTAGCGATGGTAAAATCTTACATTCTTTCCGAGGAACTAAGCTATCACAAATCACGTGGTTACCATTAGGAAACAAAATATCGTATACTAAAAATTACAATGGTAAAACATCAATTTTCATTTTCGATTTTGAAAAAGGAACTGAAACCGAAATTGTAAAAGGGATCAGTTATTTTGAGCGTTACACTTGGGCTCCTAATACTAAAACCCTTCTTTACTCTGTAGCGAAAGATCATTCTAAAGAATGGAAAATTAGAAAAATTCAAGGTATGGAAGATCGTTTGCCGGGATTCAGGTATCGTAGCTTCCTATACAAACTGGACGTTGAAAGCGGTGTTAAGCAAAGACTAACCTATGGCAATCTTTCTACTCAATTAAATGATATTAGTGCAGACAGCAAACGAATTCTATTCTCGCAGTCAAGACCAGATTACAATGAATATCCATACAGTAAACAGAATCTTTATGAGATGAACTTAGAGACTTATGAGCTAAGTACTATCTGGGAAGATAAATTATTTGGAGGTTCTGCTCAATACTCTCCTGATGCAGATAAGATATTAGTACAAGGAGGACCTTCATGTTTTGGCAAACTTGGAGAGAATATTGGCTCTCAAAAGTTAGCCAATAACTACGATGGTCAGCTTTATATTATGGATCTAAAATCGAAAAAAGTTACTCCTGTTTCAATAGATTTCGATCCGGCAATAGGCCAAACAATTTGGAATAAAAAAGATGGCAATATTTACTTAAAAGCTAACGACAAAGATTACGTTCGACTTTTCAAGTATGACACCCGAAACAAATCCTTCACGAAGTTAAACATCCAAGATGACGTTGTTAAAAACTTCAATATTTCATCAGAAGGCTCTGTATTGTCTTATATCAGCTGTAGTATTTCAAGTCCATACAAAGCTTATACCTTCGATTTAGAAAAACAAGAATCATCTATTCTATCGGATCCAGAGAAAGTAAAATTTGACAATGTGAAATTTGGTAAAACCGAAAACTGGAATTTCACTAAAGAAGATGGCAAAACAATTATTGGTCGCGTGTATTACCCTCCCAATTTTGATGCTAACAAAAAGTACCCAATGATTGTAAACTACTATGCAGGAACAGTACCTGTGGAGCGTAGTTTCGGTGGACGCTACCCTTTAAATTTATATGCTGCTATGGGCTATGTTGTTTATCTACTTCAACCTAGTGGAGCAACAGGTTTTGGTCAGGAATTTTCTGCAGAACATCAAAATAATTGGGGGATTACAACAGCTGACGAAATTATTGAAGGAACCAAGAAATTTGCTGCATCTCATTCATTTATTAATGCTGACAAAATTGGATGCATTGGCGCTTCTTATGGTGGTTTCATGACTATGTTACTTCAGACGAGAACCGATATTTTTGCTGCTGCAATTTCTCATGCCGGAATTAGTGATATCACCTCGTATTGGGGTGAAGGTTATTGGGGATATAGCTACAGTGTTAATGCCTCTGGAAAATCATTTCCTTGGAACCATAGAAAATTGTATGTCGATCAAAGTCCTCTTTTTAATGCCAATAAGGTAAATACACCAATGCTACTTATTCATGGTAGTGTAGATACTAATGTTCCACTTGGAGAAAGTATTCAAATGTATCAAGCACTTAAGTTATTAGGTAAAGATGTGGATTTTGTACAGGTTAAAAACCAAAACCATCAAATACTGAATTATACACAACGTATTTTATGGAATAACACCATTTTTGCATACTTCACTAAACATTTGAAGGATAAAAATCAATGGTGGAATTCTCTATATCCTGATGAAAATTTATAAACCAAGTTTCGATTAATGAATATAAAAGCAGATGTTAGGCATCTGCTTTTTTTTGTTTTTAATGATACTAGCAATATATAAATTAGAACAATATAGGCATCAAAAAACTCAATTAGTTTATCTCTTTCAAATCACATATCTTAGATTCATAATCTCAAAAAAACATCATATATGTTAATTCTTATATCACCGGCAAAGTCTCTTGATTTTGAAACGAAAAGTACAACGAAAAACTTTTCAGAAGCATCATTTCTAAAAGATTCTCAAACGCTAATTAAGAAACTTAGAAAGTTATCTACTGATGAAATAGCAGATTTTATGGGTATCAGTCCAAAATTAGCACAACTCAATTTCGAACGTTTTTTAAGTTGGCAATTACCATTTAATCTAGACAACGCAAAACAAGCTGTTCTAGCTTTTAAAGGTGACGTATACACTGGACTAGATGCCTACTCTCTAAGTGAAAAAGAACTACAGACAGCACAAATGGATTTGCGAATACTTTCCGGATTATATGGTGTTTTGAGACCTCTTGATTTGATTCAAGCTTATCGCTTAGAAATGGGCAAGAAATTACAAACAAAGAAAGGTGATAATCTGTATGAATTCTGGGGTGATAAAATAACCAAAGAAATTAATAAAACTTTAAAGGAAAAGGATGGTAAATTCTTAATAAATCTGGCTTCAAATGAATATTTCAAATCTGTAAACAAGAAAAAAATTAAAGCTGAAGTAATTACGCCTGTTTTTAAAGATTTAAAAAATGGGCAATACAAAGTCATTAGTTTCTTCGCAAAAAAAGCACGAGGCTTAATGACACGCTTTATTATTCAGAATGAAATTACAGATCCTGAACATTTGAAAGCTTTCGATTCTGATGGCTATATTTTCAATCCTCAACTTTCGAAAAATACAGAATTAGTCTTCACTAGAGATCAATAAAAAAAGACTTTGAGTTCTTGTTTATTCTTTCATTTTTTGCTAAGTTTAAACTAGTACTCATATAGTACTGAAACTATTGCAATCAATTAAATAAGTACCACTAAACCTCTCTTTATATATGACTACAAAAACTCAAATAAAATATGGAAGCCTTATAAAAGAAGAAGCTTTTGAGCTTATTGAAGGTGCTGTACTTCCCAATACATTCGTTTTAGAATCAAAGAATCCATTCCCAGGTTTTTACGAATACTACGATAACTTACAAAAGGATGTCACACCTCACTATATTTATCTGGTAACAGACAAAAAATACGATCTGGAGCAATTTACTCGTACGACTCAAAAAATAATGGCAGATACCAATAAGAAGTATCATGCTGCACAAGGTACTATTACGATTTTCAATAACGTTTATCATGTTATTCGTGTTCGACATATTGAGCAATATGCTGATATTAAGGAATTGCAAGCTTACTATGTTTCTTTAGGTATCAACTTTAAGGATAAACCTTCTAAATTCGGTCATGACACAGGTATTACACGTTTGAATAAATTCTTCTCTCTTGAAAAACTTGAAGATAATTTTTATTTAGATACTGTTGAAGCTAATCATGGTTACTTTAAGATACCCAAACAACTTAGTTGGAGCGAATTTGAGGATCTTACAAAGCAAGTGAAGTACAATATGGATTTATTGCATTTTGATGCTTCTATTGGCTTTATTTACGATCATTTTAAAGCAGTTGATATCATCCGAATCTATGCTGAAAAATTAAACCTTGATATTCTTAAACAGATCAGAACTAAGTATCTGGAACGTATCAGATAAATAAGAAATACCAAATAAAAAATAAGCTCATTCTTCTGAATGAGCTTATTTTTTTGTCTTAAAATTGTGGGTGTCTGACTCGGTTTGGACGTCGACGCTTTTTCCTTTTTTCTATAACTAGTGGGAATGAAAAGGATAATTCATGAGCTCCTGTATTGGTTTGTACCAATTGCGTAATCGTATAGTCGTAACTATATGCCAACTTAAACCTATCGGTTACAATACCAGCCATTAAAATAACGGCATCATAATTTAATTGGAAATTTTGATTAAACCAGAATCCAAAAACCAAAGAACTCTTGCTTAAATACATTCCGTAGTTCATTTGAGTAAACTCACCTTGCTTTTGAAACAATAAGGCTGGCGCCAAAACTAAACCATTACCTCTTGTAGAACCTGACAAAGCAAACTCTGCTCCCGCATGAAAGGTATATTTTGCGTTTAGCTGATCATCTTCAAAATCGTCAAAACTTAAATTCGGTTGATTTACATGACTAGCTGCTGCTCCGAAGTAGTAGTTCTTATAATATGCCATAACGCCTACAGAGAAATCCATTCCGTTCCAACTTCTATTACTTGGATCACCCGACGTATTATGAGGAAAAACATCACCATAAATTGGAGATACCTGATCCGGAAAGATTAAATTCTTAAAATCAAGTTTCTTTTGTATTAAAGAAGCCTGAATTGCAGGTCGGAAAACCAATTCATCATTAACTCTTAAGTAGAATGAATAAGCACCTGCAAAAGAAGTTGTGGTAATCGCACCATCACCTTGATCGTCTTGCATTACAAGAAGTCCTAAACCGCCGTTTAAGCCTGGAAAGAAATTATCATATGAGAAACTGTAAGACACATAGGGATAATCCAAATTTGGCCATTGATTACGGTAATTTAAACTCACATTTGCATGATCACTAGAACCTGCTAAGGCTGGATTTAGGTAAAGTTTGTTTGCGTAAAATTGTGAAAAACGAATATCCTGAGCACTACCTACTAAGCTTATTCCAAAAACAAAAAAGATGATAGAGAGTATAAGCTTATTCATGTAGTTTTAAAGTTATGTTGTTGTGACTATAAGCTTTATATAGTCAATTATTACTGACTACAAAAGAACAATTATTTCCTTTATTATTTAATAAACTAAACAAATTATTTCTAACTGAAAGATATTTCTTATTTTTCAGAATTCAAAAATTTATCTAACGAGCACCATATGCCCCTTTTCAGTCGCTTTCCCATTCAAGATTAGAATCCAAACGTAAACCCCTGTCGGACATCTTTCACCCCTGTATGTTCCATCCCATCCTCCTGCATATCCTGCCTCTTTGGTTCTGTGCATTAGTTCTCCCCAACGGTTATAAATATACAATTCAAAGCTTTCTTCAATATTGATCTTCTTTAGATAAAAACGATCATTTTCATTTCCAGCTTCAGGCGTAAAGGCGTTAGGTGATTCTATTCCGATAGGTTTTACAACAACTATGGCAGAATCTTTTGCCACACAACCAATTTCATCTTCAACTATTAAATGATAAGTATCCGGTTCAGAAACTTCTAAATCAGGAGTAAGATCTCCCGTACTCCACTCACAGGTATATGGCGCAAAATCTTCATTTAAATCAGGCCTAAGAGTCGCCGATTCTCCTTCGAAGATTAGAGTATCTCTTAAATTAGGAACTGGCGTTGGGTTCATTTTTATTTTCTGAGTTTCCACACAACCAAATTCGTTACTTACGCTCAATTGATATTCCCCTGGTTGATTTATTATTCTTTCCCAAGCGGTATTATAACCATCCTTCCAAACTGCATTCTCCATTTTGCGGGTATCAATCTTTAAAGATTCACCTTGACATAAAAATTTCGATTCTCCAATCTCAGGATTAGCTCTAACATCAACTTCTACTGACGATGTCGCCACGCAACCATACATATCGTTTACATTGATTGTGAAATTATGAATTCCCGCTGACAAATTGCTCAATTGAAGATCTCTAATTGATGATTTATTTAAGGTTTCTTTATCAGAGGTCCAATTAATTTCAGAGATCTCACCAACAATATCAGTTGCTAAAACTAAAGTTTTACACTGACCAATAATGGTATCATTTATCGTTGTAATAACCGGAAGGGGTGCTACATTTACATTCACAATATCAGTACCAACGCAACCGTGGCTATCTACAGCAAAAGCTACATACCTTTGTGTTTCTCCAGATGTGAATAATGGCGTTTTCGATTTAGGGTCATCTAAATATCGACTAGGGGACCATTTTATATTGTCAATCTCTGTTTCAGCCCATAATTGCTTACTCTTACATGCTCCTACTGTGAGATCTTCTATCACTTTCACTACTGGTAAAGAATCAACCTGCATCATCTTTTCTTCGGTCGTATTGGAACAACCATTTTCGTCTGTATATGAATAACGCACTGCATATTCTCCCTTACCTTTGTCTGGATCAAATGATCTTTCTCTAATTCCATTGACCCAATAAATACCACCTTCCGGAAAACCACCTTTTAATGCAAACTCAGGTTCGCACACACCATGAGATTCCAATTCAGATAATCTTACATCTGGCAGAGGATGAAGTTTTACCAATGAATCAATTTGTGCAAAACAACCTGTTTCTTCATCAACAATTCGAATATTAATATTTCCATCTTCCAATTCTCCCCACGTTATCTTGGTTTTTGCACCTATATTCTCAGTTGTAAACTCTCCACCTTCAACCTGCCACAAGTAATTAATTTCTGGCTGATCAGGTGTTGTATAAGTTACTCTATCTTCTAATACACAGAGTTTCATTCGTCCATATATTTGAGCATTTGGAAGTGCATTAACATCTAATTTTTTAGAATCTGAATATCGCTTTGAAGTACATTTATCTGAAATTTCACAAGTGTAATATCCTCTATCTTTTAGGCTTGTTTTAACAATCTGATAATTTGTACTATTAGCTCCTTCAATAGCCTCTCCATTAAATTGCCATTGATATTCCACGTCTCTTCCTTTCGCTTCTACAACAAAATCAACACCTTCACCCTGACAAACCTCCAAGTCACCACTCTCACTTAAAATTTTCAACCCAGGAATCACCTTCAAAATCATTTCAGGGCTTATAAATTCCTTACTACAAGCTGAATTTACAGCACAAGTATATGTTCCTGCATCTATTTGTTTTACATTCCTAAGAGTAATTGATGAGCTATTTTCACCTCCTATATCGACTCCATCTTTTCGCCACTGATAGCTTATTTTATCACCCCCATAATTGACTCTAAAATGTGTTTCGTCGGTGTTCTCACAAATTTCTACACTTTCACTATGACTAATATAGTAAGGTAACTTCTGTATTTCAAGATTAGCTTCACTACTCACATCGCCGCACTTGCCCGAAATATCAAGGCGATAGTCACCTGCTTGATCCATCTTCAAATCAATCAAATTCAAGACAGGTTCATCAGAGATACTAGTTCCCTTATATTGCCAGTCATACTTTAAACTCGCCCCTTCAACATCTAACGACCAAAACAAGTTCTCTTTCTCACAGAGTATTTGATCCCTTAGATTTGAATTTAATACAGTTTGCTTGTGAACTATCAAATCAACAGTTTCACTCAACTTTGCTCCTTCTCCATTAATCTCGCAATGGTATTTTCCAGCGTCGGTATAATCTAGTTCTGAAATAAAATAAGTTAGCTCATGATGATTTAAATTAATATCATCTTTGAACCAATCAATTTTATAAACCTCTCCTTTTACAGATATATCCAAACTTAACGGTTCTCCATAACATTTTTCAATGCTAGATAATTCGTTCAATCCTTTCACAATCTTTAGTGGATCTTTTACAATCAAATATCCGGAAGTAAACCTTCTTCCACACACACCTGAGATATAACAAGAATATTCACCTCCATCATCTAAAGTCAGATTATTCAATTTCAAACTAGAACTCGTTTCTGTCAATAATTTATCTACTCCATCTTTATTGGTATGATGCCATTCGTAACTTAAATTACTACCTGTTACATCTAAACTAAACTCATAATCACTTTCTACATACACCACCTCTGCTTTAAGAGATGATTGAAGAATAGTATTAGGGTAAACAATCACTTGTGACTTTTCAACTTGTTCATCGCCACATGAACTTAAACTACGAACCCGACACTCTATTTCATAAATTCGGAAAGTATTGTCATCAATTGTTTGAACATTGTCAATTTTCAATTCTGATTTTCCTGAATATGCTAATTTTTCTACTCCATCGACCAACCACTTATAGGTTAAATCTTCTCCTGTTGTCACAGTACGAACAATTACATCTTCTCCTTGACAAACTTCTTGAGCTGGAATAGCGGCGAGAGTTGGTAGAGTAATAATTTCTTGAAAACCTAAACTAAAATCTGAACCACAAGTGTTACTTACTTCTACTTTATAATTTCCTTCTTCACTCTGTTCTGCTTTCGCAAGATTTAATGTATTTGCATGTATTGAACTCGTACTTCCATCGTTCAATATCCAATTAATAGAAGTTTCATTCCCTTGAACTATAATAGGTCCTAGCTCCAAATTTTCACCTAAACAAACCGGACTCAAACCATCTATTCCTTTAGTTATAACTGGTGCTTTATTAACTATTAACTCTGTTGTAAAGACTATATCTCCTGCTCCTGTACATGTTCCGCTAACAACGCATTTATAAATCCCGGAATCTGCTTCAGTAACCTCATCGATCTTAAGTTTCGAGACATTTCCAACCAATCTGCCATTTGGAACCGTCCATGTAAATACAGGATTATCTCCACTAACCATGGCTTCAACTATAAACTCATCTCCACTACAAAGCTTTTTCGTTCCATCCCATGTCGAAGTGGCTTTTATTTCATCATAGATATGAATCATTTTAGTTTTGACTTTAGTTATACAACCATCACTAACCTCGACCTTGTACAATCCACCCTCCGATTTATCGAGGCCAGCAATAGTGTACGAATCAGTACTACTTATAACAGTAGCATCCTCATCTTTAAACCATCGATAGCTATCTACCAATGCTTCATCCTTACTAACTAAAACCGTTAATTTTTCTGCATTATTCTGACAAACCTGATCTGAACCACTAATATCACTTACTGTCAATTCATCAAAATGTGAAATCCTGAATTTCTCTTCATGTGGAGGACACATCTTATTACTTATCTCCACTGAGTAATCACCTTCAAGTGCATCTACACCGCTCAAATTAAGATCGGAATTCGACCAAGAGCGGGTATTTTCTTTCCATTCAAACGAATATGGACTTGTTCCTTTAAGGCTTTTTATTTCGATATTAATTCCTGCATCTTTACAAATTTCCTTATCTCCAATAGGATCAAAACTAACTGGCTGATAAACTTTGACTTCTACCTCATCAGAAACATCATTTGATATTCCCTCAACAGTAGCCCTAAACGAATAATTATTTAATAGTTTATTAGCATTGGTAATTTTCAAAATACTCTTATTCGTATTAGATATTACAGAATGATCAGGCAAACCATCTATTGCTTTAAATCCGCTACCAGTATTATATTCCCAAAAGCAAGTTTTCCCTGGATTTAATGTTTTGTGCTCAATTACAAACTCAAAAGTGCCACCTTCACAAATTTCTACATCTTTCGGATGATTAGTAATCTTCACATTTGGATCAACCAATAACTCTGCTTTTACACTAGTTTCGCTTGAACATGCATTACTTACAATACAGTAATACTTATAGGTATTTAAGTCTATCGTTGCAGGATCAATTGTTAATACAGAATTTGTAGCCCCTGCAATTATACCCGTTGGTTCGCAATACCATTGATAAATTATTGGTTCATCTCCTTCAGCTTCAACAATAAAAACGGCCATACCACCTTCAGCAACCCTAACATCAACAGGCTGTTTAATAATAGTCACGTTCTTTTTTACTCTCAGGTGTGCTTTGGAAGAAACTGTAATACCACAGTAATTATCCTTAACCTCACAATAATAAGTTTGACCATCATTTGCTAAAGGATCAGTAATCTCAAGCTTTGAAGATGTCTCTCCAACGATAGCCACACCACCTTTATCGTACCACTGATAACTGAGACTACCATCTCCTACTGCTGTAACTGTAAAAGTAGCCGAACCCATTCCTTCACAAATTGAAACATCAAGAGGGTGTATGGTAATATTCACAGGTTCGTGAACATCGACCTTAAACTCAACAAACTTATCTCCACAAGAATTAGCAGAGATTAATTCGCACCTATAGGTTCCCTTATCAGACAAATCAGCAACGCCTAAATCTAATGTTGATAAATTTGACAATGTAATGGCAGGCTTATCTGTTTTATACCACTTGTATGATAAACCATCTCCAGATCCTTTTACGACAAGATTTAATGGTTCTCCTAAACAAGGATCTGGATTGATATTTGAATTTGAAAGAACTAGAATTGGTTTATAGACATTTACTTCAGCGGTAGTTTTTATATTTCCGCAATAGTCCGTATTTATTTTTGCAATATAATTACCCGAAGCCAATGCATCTGTAGCAGCTAATATAGTATATACTTGCCCATCCTTTAATTTTAAACTTTCATCTGAATTCCACCAGCTTGCACTTGTAAAATCCGAGCCTGTTATAGTCATGTTCAAAGTAATATCACCTTCACAAGAATTGATATCGGCTATAGGTGCCAATTTTGGTTTTCCATGTACAACAACATCAAAGTCTCCCTCAATGGTATTACAGTTTCCACTTACTTTATACTTGTATTTATAAATTCCAGCACCACTATGGGTTCCTGTTTGTATACTTGTTTTACCATTAGCTGCTATTATTTCATCCCCATCCGGATCAAACCATTCAATTGCATTATGGTTTCCTCCAACTTCTATTTTAAGTTCAACTTGTTCATTTTCGCAAACATGATTAACTGAAGCACTTTGTTCAACAACATTTATTTTATCATTTACAATTAACTCTCTTTGATATGTTAATATATCATCACAAGCAAGTGATATTTTGCAATAATAAACTCCAGCATTCTCAGGCTTTATTTCTGATATTTCATAATACTCATTTGTACTAATTGCTGGTGAGTTTAAGTCATTAAAATGCCATGAAAAATTCGGATTGCCGATATAAGATATTGTAAATCTATGGTTCAAAGTTCCCTCACACAATTCAATGCTTGAGCCTGTTAGTGTCGAATTAATTTTATCTGCAGACAAACTTGCAGTTACAGTCTTAGAAGAACAACGACTAATCACTTTGCAAGTATAGTCACCTAAGTTAACCAACTGTACATCATTCACTTTAAAATATGGACTATCTCCTATAGTTACATTTCCTGCAGGGTCTGTCCATTCATATTTTAAATCAGAACCTGAAGGAATATCAGATATAGTAACAAAAAATTGGATATCCTCTCCTATACAAGTAGATATATCATCCATTTCAGGATCGGAAAAATCTGCCAATAAATAAACATCAAACTCTTTGGTAACCTGATTGCCACATTTTGCTTCAGCAAATATCTTCCACCGTCCTTGCTTCAAATCAGTCACTACTAACTCAAAAGGATTAGATATAGGATTTATAATTTCACCTGTTGTTAAATTCTCAGCATGGTAAAAACTAGCTTCTCCATTATCAGATACTGTAAATTTAACCGTCTCATTTAAGCAATAGGGCCCTACTTTATCAATTTCGATACCATCAACATGTAATTTTGGATCAACAGATAAAAGACTTATTGAGTTTTGACTATTACAACGGTTCGACACAGTCACTTTATAATTACCAGCCATTGAGGGAATCACCGACCCAATTACAAAATCAGAATTTGTTTTATCAGCAGTGCTAATGAAGGGGATTTCCCAATTGTATGTGTAATAATCACCAGAAGTTCCGAGCTCAGCCTTATAAATATGCGACTCTCCTTCGCACAAGTTTACATCACCTAAAGGTTTCAGATCAACCTGAGGATATATTTTACCAGCTGTAATATTCTTAACAACTTGATTACCCTTGCATATATGCTGACTAGCTAAACCTACATTATAAGTTGCCGATACCGATACTTTATATGAAGCATCATCCATATCTGGTAATATCGAATAGTTTGCATCATTGGTTGTTGCTAACAAAACTTCTCCTCGGTACCACTTATATGTCATACTTGCTCCCAAAGGAATCGCATTCAAATTAGCTGTCAACTCAGTTGATACATTCTCACACAAGCCTAATGGAATTTGCAATTCATTTAATTGTGGTCGACCGTAAACAACCAAATCCCGACTATCAGAAGGTGAGCCACAAGCATTTCCAACTTCACACCGAACGGTGTAATTACCAGCTGGATAATCGAAGAGGTACTCTTTGCCAACATATTTTTGTTCTTCATTAACAAACCACTTCACATTTGAATATGTTCCGGTAACTACAGCTTCCAGGCTTGTACTTTCTCCTTCACACAATTTAGTATTATCAACATTTATACTGAGTGTTGCAGGCGTATCGACAAGCAAATCAACCTCAACTGAAGCTGTTCCCGAAGAAACACCACACTGTTGAAAAGCTTCTTTAAAATTTATGGTACAACGATACCTACCGGCATGCTCTTCTTTAATATTAGTAATACTTATTTTCGATGAATTCAAACTGGTAATGGCAGGGTCAGTAATTTCTACATAATTCTCACCTTCCTTCTTTTCCCATTTGTATTCGTACCAACTTACATCACCATTCGAAATATCTAATTCGGCCGACTGCCCTAAACAAAAATGTTGAGGTTCGGTAAAATCCTTATAACTATAATTTGGTACAACAAGGGCATTAAATTCAGCCTCATCTTCAACAGCAAGTACAAATGAAATACTGTCAAGGGCAAATATCCCCTCCTGACCAGCAGGGTTGGAGTTCACTATAGAAATACTAGCCTTTTCTGCTTCACCTGATGCCCAAAATGCTTTAACTGATTGCCAGGCATTTACATCATCTAACTTAAAATTATCATAAATTTTCTCATCATTCACATAAATATCAAGTAGCTGCGAATAGCCCTCTTGAGCCATTCTACCATATAATTTCAGGATAAAACTCTGATTTTTGATATTCTCATTGATTGTTTTTTTCCAAATGATATCTTCTGTCCCAAAATTTGAAGAATGACTTAAAAGCATTAACCCTCCTCCATCTTTATCATTAAAGTTTTCGAATTGAGTGTTGATATCTTCAGGGTTGTAACACAAAACGGATTTTCCTTGGTCATTCAAATTTCCTGCTGACATAAAATCGTAATCCGAATCAAAATTTCCTCGGCCAATAGAAAAATTACCATTGTAAATAATATCCAAATTAGGATCTCGAAAATATGCCTTTACAATATACTTGGTTGGTTCATTAGGTGCGTTTACAATAAGATTGGAATTTTTGAATAGTAAAGATTCAGGCTTAATCTCATTTTTATACCACTCGTAAAAATCTGCTTTTGGCGTACTTTTAATCGACAGTTCAATCTTATCATTATAACTTTCACAAACATATCCTAAATCGTGATCGAAGTCAACTCCAGTTTCTGGCGTTATGGGAGAAATAGCTTTTGTAAAGCCTGAAAAATAACCTGCAGCTCCCACAGCATTATCTTCTATTGATAATGCCACATAGATAGCCTTATTCGACATTACAGATACATTCTCATCAGAAGTAGAGTATTTGTATACGACCCATTCATCGTTACCCGAAATCGGCTTAGCCAAAGATTGACTTAACGGACTTGTTGATTTATTAATAAAAACATTGGATCCTTTTTGTGTATAAATGGCTACAATACCCGTTCCAATTTGATTGACAAAGGGAATATCCACCTGACGAAATCCCAGAGAACTAATTGCCGGAATAAAATTCATTCCAATCGTAGCATAAGCATAATCAATAGTTCCACTTCTACGGTCGGAAGCCGATGTGGTCTGATACAAATAAACATCCTCACTACAACTAATTAACATTGTGCCATCAGCAGTGTAATAATTTGTTTCTATTACAAAATAATCGCCTGCATTTAAAGGCGTAGAATTGACCTTTGTTGAGCTTCCATTTATAAATATATTGGTATTGTCTTTTGTTGCAACAACAATTGGGCGCTCGGTTTCATGATTTCCTTTACCTTTTAATAGAATATACTGACTTCCGACCAAATCTTCTGGCACTATTTGGTCAGCTCCTATGTCTTGCCACGAATTAAGCGATGCTCCACCTGTCCAAGATCCCGAATTAACAGCGATTGGTTTATCCGAACTAATATGTGTTCCATTTAAACGATTTACATCTGTAGCAGTTAAAAACTTATGATCGGCACCAATCACATAAGATTCTCCGGCATTCAAATTTACTGTTATATCACCACTAACAGTGAGTGCCCTTTTTGTATCAGAGGTTAAATTACCAACTTTAATATCTGAAAAAGTAACTTGTGTATTATCAACGGTAGCCATTACAGAAATAAAATGGCTACGATGATTTACAACATCATTATCTCCATATAAACCCCAACCATAAATATTTTCACCTCGCTTACTGTATAAATGTCCCGAACGAAATGATGTTCCCAAACCTGCTCGCCCTTTTGCCGTAAGAAACAGTCCATGAATTTCAGATTTATGCCTGACATTAACATAGAAAGCCTCAGTAGAAGTGAAAATTAAACCTTGATCTGTAATTACCTTATTTAATTTCGAATAGTTGACTACTCCTAAAGGTGGATTAGCCAAAGTACCACTTCCCAGAGCAATAGATTTTGGTGTATTCTTAGAAACTCCGGTCACTAACTGAAAAATTGTTCCATCTCCTTTTTTAATTGTGATATCAATGGGAACTTCAGATGGTGTTGTTAAAACTACCCAGTGGTCTTCAATATCGTATTCATGAGTAGTACCTGCATATAGTGGCGGCACATAGTGAATCAAATCCAATTGAGCCTTTGTTGACTTGGGTAGAACAAATAGTAAAAGTATAACAGCTAGTTTAAAGCAATTAGAAAAATTTACATAACGAAATATCAGGGTCATTTCAAGAATTTTAATTAGCTGGCTAAAATACAAGCAATGAACATAAATAAGAAAACTGTATAGTTAATAAATCTTAATAAATTCAACTTGACAAATACAAAAGGATTCTTTTTTATGACAAAAAGCCTTTTTTATTACACTAATAAACATTTCTAAATTTACGCAACAAACTAAATACCATCCAAATAATTAATTCTACAACATAAAAACCCCAAAACACAATCGATCATAATAATAAATTTCAATTCAAATAATAATTTCACTATCAGAAAGATAGAGTCCTATCATTGTAAATATTAAAAACTACTCTTAATTACGTATCACATACACACTAACACCACAAATCAATGACTAAACACCAAAAATAAAGCATTAAACATCGTTTTACTTACACTAATGAAAACAGAACACAATGGCAGTTAAATATTATTGTTAATTTTAAAACTAACATCAATTTATATAGTAATCCTATTCACAAAAAAAAAGAGTTGACCTCTAGGGCCAACTCTTTCAATCAGGTTTTATAATTTTCGCTTAGCGAACTAATATGACATTACCTTTCTCTTTTACTTTTCCATCTAACATCACAACCCATACATAAGCTCCAACAGGACAATCTTCGCCTTTGTATGTTCCATCCCATCCATTAGCATAACCTGCTTCATTCGTTTTATAAAGCAATTCACCCCAACGGTTATAGATGTACATTTCAAACTTATCTGTAATGTTGATATCCTTAAGATAAAAACGGTCATTTTCATTCTTTGATAAAGGTGTAAATGCATTTGGTGATTCAATACCAATTGGCTTAACAACGACATCAACTGAGTCAGTTGCAACACATCCAATATTATCAACAACCTTTAGCTTATAAGTATTCGTTTCACTAACCTCTAATTGTGGTAATACACTACCATCACTCCAATCATAAACATATGGTCCATAATCTGGATTCAAATCCGGATCAAGCACTATTGTTTGTCCTTCAAATATGACAATACCTGGCTGAATTGTATTATCTAATTTAAACTCCGGCAAAGGATTCATTACAATTCTTTGCTTTAATTCACAATCATGTTGTTCTACCGTTAATTCATATTCTCCAGGCTTATCAATCACTCTTTCCCAAGCAGTATAACCATCAGTCCAAATTGGATTGGATAAATCCTTCGTGTCAATAACAATAGATTCACCCTCGCAAATAAATTGACTTTCTCCTATTTCAGGATTAGGTAAAACTTCAACTCTGATCGATTCTGAACCGATACAACCATATTTATCCGTAACATTTATCTGATAATCGTTTACTCCAACTTTTCGTTTTATTAATTTTGGATTCGAATTGGTTGGGTTATCCAGATCATCAGCATTGCTCCAGTTGATTTCCTCAATATCACCAGAAATATGAGTTGTTAATTCAATCTCTTTACACTCACCTATAATCGTATCATTTATCGTTGTTATGAGAGGTAAAGGTGCAACTGTTACATTTACAATATCATTACCAACACAACCATTTTTATCAACAACGGTAGCAACATATAATGTTGTCTCGCCCGCTGTAAAAGTCGGTGTTTCTGAATTTGGATCATCCAAGAAACGACTTGGTGCCCATCTAATATTATTCTCTTCAGTATTTGCACTTAATAAAGTGCTTCCACATGATCCGACAACAATATCTTCAATTAACTTCACTACTGGTAATGAATCAATAGTCATAGTGGTTTCGCTAGTACTATTCGAACAGCCTAAATCATCGGTATATGAATATCGAACTTGGTACTCACCATTACCTTGTGCCGGATCAAATGTATTTTGAGCAACACCATTCACCCAATAGATACCACCTTCAGGCAAACCGCCGCCAAGATCAAATTCTGGTTCACAAATTCCTCTAGATTCAAGCGTACTCAAAGTAACGTCTGGTAAAGCATGAAGCGTAACCAAAGAATCAATTTCAGAATAACAACCTGTAGATTCATTTAGAATTTTTAGTTTAACCTTACCATTCAGATCGACATCCCCCCAAGTAATTTTGGTTTTAACCACATCCTCGGCAGGAGTAGTAAATGCTCCGCCATCAACTAACCAACCATAATTTATGTCTGGCTGAATACTTGTATTATAAGCAACTCTATCTTCGAGTACACAAAGTGTCATTCTACCAAAAATTTCTGAGTTTGGTAATGAATTTACTTTCAATCTCTTCGAATTAGAATAACGTTTTGCTGTACATTTATCTGATACTTCACAACTGTAATATCCATCTTCCACAAGGCTAGCAGGATTAATAGTCAATTGTGGTGCGTTCTCTCCAGATATAGCAACACCATCTTTTTGCCACTGAAATACTTCATCAGTTCCTTCAACATCAATAATAAACTGAGCGTTTTCACCATCACAAATTTCCATTCCCGGGCTTTCACTCAATATCTTAAGCTGTGGTATAACAATAAGGTTCATTACATGATCACCTGGTGCAACACCACATGTAGAACTAACAACACATTTATACACTCCGGCATCAGTTGTTCTTAAATTTAGAAGTTTAAGTTCCGGGCTATTAGCTCCGGCAAGATCAACACCATCTTTCTGCCATTGATAAACCAAATTGTCTCCAGTATAACTTACCGTGAATATTGCTTCTGCATCATTTTCACATTTTTCTAAATCATTACTCTTACTATCAAACCTTGGTAGCTCATTAACACTTAAATCAGCTTCAGTACTCACACTTCCACACTTACCTGTAATATCAACAGAATATGTACCGGAAGCAGCAAGAGGTAGAGTCGAAATACGAAGTGTTGCATCAGTCGAAACTGTTGCTCCTCCATATTTCCAATCGTAAATCAATTCCGAACCTGTTACATCAGGAGTCCATGATAAATTCTCATTTTCACATAATGTCTCATCTACCAAATCAGCATTTAAAACAGTTGTTTTATAAACGATGACATTAACCGATTGACTACTACTAGCACCTTCACCAACTATTTCGCAACGATACAAGCCTGCGTCAGAAATATCAAGAGCTGGTATTGAATAATTCAATTCATGATGACCAAGAGCTGTCGTTCCTTTGTACCAATCGATCGAAAAGATTTCACCTTCAACGCTTATATTCAAGTTTAATGGCTCTCCAAAACACTTCTCAATATTAGCAAGAGTATTTAAACCTTCAACCACTTTTAATGGATCCTTAACTGTCAAATATCCCGAAGTAAAACGAACACCACAGTCACCGGTAATCTTACACGTATACTCTCCGGCATTCGCCAAACTAAGATTATTAAGGGTTAACGTTTTTGTTGTTTCACCAAGAGGAACAGAAGTGCCATCAGTTTTTATATGAGTCCATTCAAAGACTAGATTACCACCAGTTACATCTAAATCGAATTCATGATCAGTTCCAACATAAACAACTTCACCTTTAAGTGACTTATTCAGAATTGTATTTGGATTCACAGTAACACTAGCAAGTTCACTTAAGTTTGTTCCACAAGAACTTACTCTACACTCCACATCATAAACTCTAGAGGTGAAAAGTGAACCAGATAATACATTTGCAATTTCTAGTTCTGCTATATCATCAAATGCTGCTTGAGGAGCTCCATCAAGAAACCAACGATACGTTAAATCCTCACCTGTTGTTACAGCTCTAAAAATAACATCTTCACCCTGACATGCTATTTGATTATCGATAGCATCTAGAGTTGGAATTGGTTGCACATCCTGGAAACCGATACTAAAATCAGTTCCACAAGCATTGGTCACCTCAACTCTGTAATTACCCTCTTCAATAAGATCTGCATTAGCTAGATCTAAATTAGGATTCGTTTCACCTGATTTTACAAGATTATTAAATTTCCAAATAATACTTTCTCCTCTTGTAGCATCATAAGCGATAGGTCCAAGACTTAATGGTTCATTTACACACACAGCACCCAAACCTTCGATACCTGCTGTAATATTAGGTACATCATTCACAAGAATGTTAGTAGTATAAGTTATTGATGTACCACAGCTACCAGAAACAACGCAAATATAAGTTCCTTCATTTACTCCGGTAACAGCATCAACTTTAATACTAACTACGTTTCCTGGATTTGTTACTCCAACTGGAACAGTCCATGAATATGTTGGATTATCACCCGTCACTTTAGCTTCAAGCAATAACTCATCACCAACACATAGTGATTGATTTGTCCATACACCTGTCGCTACAAGCTCATCTAAGATATCAATGTTTATGGACTTCGATTGAGTCATACAATGATCTTCAACTGTGACCTTATATAAACCACTTTCCGTATCAGTAACATTCGATTTACTGTATGTTGCTGTGGCTTCAACTAAATCAACATCATCTTTAGTCCACGAATAAGTTGCTGCTATTGCAGGTCCACTTGATAAAACAGCATTTAAACTGATATCATCTGTTGGACAAAGTTCTGTAGCATGAATCAAATCATCTAATACTAAATCATCGTGATGAGAAATACTAAATGTATTCACTGTTGCAGGACAAACACCAGCAGTAACACCTATAGAATAAGTTCCATCTGTGGCATCAGCAGCTATTAAATTCAAACTTGAATTAGTACCTAAATTTCGAACACCTTCAGTCCACTGATAAGTGTTTGGAATAGATCCTGACAAATTATCAACAATAAAGCTAGCTCCATCACCATTACAAAGCACTTCACTTGCAATAGGATCAAAAGTCGCTGGAATATCAACCCGAACACTTACATCATTCGATACATTATTCTCATAATTCGTTCGCTTAACTACTGCTCTAAATTCCCATGAATTCATAACATTAGTTGCTGTAGTAATTGTTAATTCAGAATAACTAGGGGCACTATTGTCAATTGTTCCTAGTCCTCCAATTGCATTGTAAATCCCATCGTTATCATCATCATACTCCCAAACACAATCATCTGTCGTATTCTTATAATCAACCCTAAATGTGAACGGATTTCCTTCACAAACTTCAGTGCTTTCAGCATGTACTAGAATTCTATTCTCTTTAATAACAGTAACAGCTGCAGGATCACTTTCATCATCTAAACATGTTCCCGTTACGACACACTTATATGTATAACCATTATTTGCAAATGGAACAGAAGTTAATGTCAAAGTCTTAGTTTGAGCAGAAACTGGCGTACTTCCCATACTCACACCATTCTCATACCACTGATAAGTTAAACCTGTACCTGTTGCATCAACTGTAAATGTTGCGTCACCCCTTTCATCAATCGTGATATTATCAGGATGATTTGTAATTGTTACATTTTCATTTACGGTAAACAAAGCCTTATCAGACTCATCTGATTTACATGCTCCACTTACAATACAATAATAATTTTGACCACTATTGGTTATAATATTATCAACATCAATACTTGTACCTGTTTTACCAGCCATCAAGCCAGTATTATTGTACCACTGATATGTTAATGGTCCTTCTCCAGAAGCTGTTACTACAAAACTTGATGTAGATCCATTTTCACATAAAGTTATTGAAGCTGGATCACTAACGGATACATCTTCTTGTACAGTAACTGTAAAATCTTGATCAGGTCTTGTACAATCCGGAGTTGAACTTAGTACGCAACGGTAATAATTTGCACCAGTTGTTGTTAAAGAAGCAATATGATAATCTTTATCAGTCGATAAGACGCCACTAACTGTTGATCCGCCAAGTGCATCAATCTTATACCAATTATAAACCAAATCCTCACCCGTTCCGTTAACTTGAAGGTCTACAGATTCTCCTTCACAAATTGTTTGACTAGCAGGCGAAACGGCTGCTAAAGAAATTGCATCTAATACATTGATTGATACCGAAGATGTTTTTGAAGTACATACATCCGCAACAACAACCTTATATATTCCACTCTCTGTAGTATTAACACTCAAATCACTATAGGTTGGATCATCTATACCAATAGCTCCACCATCTTTTGTCCAAGCATATGAAACTTCTGGTGCCGGACCTTCAGTTAACACAGCACTTAAATTAATATCGCCTCCTATACAGAGCGGATTTGCATGTGTGATATCTGTTAACACTAAATCTGGATGATGTGCAATATTAAAGTCCTGATCTACATCTGGACATATAGAGTTAGAAACATTCACATTATATGTTTCACCTACGGCTTCCACATCAGATAAAGTTAAGCTTGACAAATCACCTAAATTATCTCCCGACGCTACCCTAGTCCATGTATAATCAAAAGGCCCTGTTCCTGTCGTAATATTAACATTAAAGGTCTCGCCTGTATTTGGACATAAAGTTACATCTGAAATTGTAGCGAACGTTATTTTCTGAAAAACATTAACCCTCGCAACACTAGATTCTTCCGGACCTCCATCAATAATCAATTTAAACTTCCAATTATTCATTGCGAGATCTGAATCTAAAACAGTTAAGACATTTGTTTTAATAGTTCCATCATCAGAAACAGCTTGAGTACCTACAGATCCTGGTATTGGATCATAAACATCATCATTATCATCATCATACACCCACACACCAGCAGCCGCAATCTTATATTTCACCTCAAAATCAAATGATAAATCTTCACATATCTCAACATTATGAGGTTGACTTGTAATTTTATCAGTCACATTAATTGTTAGTATTGCAGGATCTGAATCAACTGTAGCACAATTACCATTAACTTTACAATAATAACTATCTCCACTTGTAAAATCTGCAGCCAACACTTCTAAAGTTTTAGTTTGCGCCGAAGCTGGTGTATTTACCATATCCACACCATTCTTATACCATTGGTAATTTAATCCACTACCATTTGCATCAACAGAAAAATACACTGGATCAATTGCAAGATCAGATACACTCACACTAACAGGTTGTGTCGCAATACTCACATTTTCATCAACAGTGAATAAGGCTTTATTAGATTCTGCATCTTTACAAGCTCCTTCTACAACACAATGATAATTATGCCCATTGTTTAGTAATATGTTATCAACGGATAAACTTGCTAGTGTTTTACCTGGCATCAATACATCATTATCAAACCATTGATACGATACTGGGACACCTTTAGTTACTGTTACTGTAAAATTTGAAGAACCTAAATCCTCACAAATGGTAATTGGAGCAAGAGGATCTAATTCTATATCTTCTTGAACATTAACAGTAAATTCCTGCACCGAAGTATTACAATTAGGCGTTGAACTAAGAACACATCTATAATAGTTTGCACCAATTGATGTCAATGCATCTAAATGATAATCTTTATCATTGGACAAAACACCACCAACTACTGCTCCAAGTAGAGCATCAATCTTATACCAAGTATAAACCAGATTATCTCCTGTTCCATTAACTTGAATATCTACGGGTTCTCCTTCACAGATTGTTTGAACTGGAAGAGACACAGCTGCTAAACTAATTGCATCCAATACATTAATTGATACTGAAGATGTTTTTGAATTACACACATCCGCAACTACAACTTTATAGATACCACTTTCTCCAGTAGTAACATTTAATTTACCATATGTATTACTTGGCTCTAATAAATCAGTCCCGTCTTTCGTCCATGTATAAGTTACACCTGGTGCTGGCCCTTCAGTTAATAGAGCACTTAAACTAATATCATCTCCTATACATAACGGACTTGCATGAGCAATATCTGTTAACACTAGATCTGGATGATGTGTAATATTAAAGCCATCAGGTACAGGATCACAAACATTATTACTTACCTCAACAGTATAGGCTCCATCAATTGCAGAAACTGCATCCAAATTTAAACTTGAACCAGATCCTAAATTCGTTGCTCCCCTTTTCCATTCATATGTAAATGGTCCCGTTCCTGCAGTAATATTAACATTAAAACTTTCCCCTACATTAGGACATAAAGTTGCATCTGCAATATCGGTAAAAACAACCTGTTCAAATACCTTAACACTTACTGGATTAGATACATTATCTACATAACCAGTTCTCTGAACTCGAGCTCTAAACTTCCAGGAATCTGTTTCCATCGCCGTTGTAGCGGTAGTAACTGTCAATGTAGAAGAGGTTCCCCCAGAGACAACGCCACCTATTCCGCTTGCATCTGAATAACCAGATCCATCATCATATTCCCAAACACATCCAGTAGCAGTAGCTTTATAATCTACAGTGAAAATAAATGAACTTCCCTCACAGGCTTCAGCATTCACAGCTTGAACTGTTATTCTATTATCAATATTCACATTTAATGTTGCTGGATTACTATCCTTAAAATCACAAGAATTTGTAACCTTACAATAATATGTATTGCCATCATATGAATAAGGTATATTAGATAAATTCAAACTAGCCGTTTGTGCAGACGCTGGTGTAGCATCCATACTTACACCATTCTCGTACCATTGATAAGTAATTGTCCCACCACCTGTAGCAACTACAGAAAAAGTAACTGATCCATTCTCATCAATTGTCTGAGATACAGGATGGTTTGTTATTGAAATATCTTGTATTACATCTAAACTAACTTTATCAGATTCAGCATACTCACAAAAATCACCACTTACTTTACAGTGAAATAAATCAGCATTGTGTCCAACTACATTTGAAACGGTTAAAGTTCCCGTTGCAGTACCAGCAAAATCAGGACTATCACTTATTTGAACATTGTTACTAAACCACTGATAAGATGGAGAATCTTCTGCAGTTCCTGTAACAGTAAAAATTGCAGACGCATCATCACATGGTGTTTGAGGAAGAGGTTGCAGTGTAACTTTTGCATGTTCTCGTACATCAACTCCAAAAATCACATCTACATTCGCACATCCATTTCCGGACACAAGTTCACATCTATAAGTCGCTTCATCAGTCAAATCTGCCACACCTAAGTCAAGAATATTCTCAACAGCTTGAACAGGAAGTATCAAACCATCTTTATACCACCTATATGATAAACCACCTCCGTCGCCATCTCCGTTTACAAATAAACTTAATGGTTCTCCAATACATGGTGTTGGATTCGATTCTGATTTTGCAAGAACAGTAATTGGTTCGTATACACTTACTTTAGCAATAGTTGTCACCTCTCCACAATAATCTGAACTTATCTTTGCAATATAGTTTCCTGAAGACGCAGGATATGTGGCTCCGATAATAGTATGATTTAAACCATCTTCCAACTTCACACTCTCATCAGAATTCCACCATTGCGGATCTTTATAATCAGTACCAACCACAGTCATAATTAAAGGAATATCACCAACACAAGCATTAATGTCAGCAATAGGATTTAGACTTGGCTTATCATGCACAGTAACAACAAAACTTGCTTCAGGATTTTCACAATCCCCGGCTAACACGCACTTATAATTTAATATGCCTGCCGAATTTAAAATTCCTGTTGATATTCTGGTTTTTCCTTCATGAGCAACTAATTCAGTCCCTCCATTATCAAACCATTTAATTGAATTAGGAGTTCCCGTAATATTTACAATCAATTCTGTTTGTTCTCCTTCACAAATATCCAATATCGATGCAGGATCTGCACTAATAGAAATATGATCGTTTACGATTAACTCTTGTTGATATTTTAAGACAGAACCACAAGCAAGTGTTATATCACAATAATAAACACCGGCATTAGCCAACTCAACTGTAGGAATAGTATATGAATCAAGAGTACCGATAACAGTTCCAGCAGGATTGTTGAATCTCCATTCAAAAGTTGGAGTTCCCACATAAGTTATATTAAAACTATGATTCAGTGTACCTTGACATACTTCAACCGGATTTGGCTTTAAAGCGCTTGTTACACTTTGTATGTTTAAGTTCGCAGCAACAGTTTTACTATAACCACATTTGTTTTCAATTAAGCAAGAATACAAACCTAACTCATCAGCTTGAACATCTATAATATCCAAAATAGCAGTTCCACTATCTACAATCGGTGATCCTACAGGAACAGTCCAAGTATAAGTCAACTCAGAACCAGAAGGAATAGTTTCAATTTGAACTTCAAATCTGGCATCTTCACCAAAACAAGTTGTAATATCACTCAAGGATGGATCTGAAAAATTCTCCAATACATCAATGGTAAATGGCTCTTGATAAGTTGTTCCACAATTACCTATAGCTGTGATATTCCAAATACCTTCATTTGCGGTATTAGCAGTTAAAGTAAACGGACTCAGAATAGGATCAATAATTTGCTCCTGACCAATTGTTATATTTTCGGCCTTATAATGATTAGCATCATCAGCATCTATAGTAAATTTAACAAGATCTCCACTACAATATGGCCCCACATTATCAATGGTAATATCTCTAGCATCCATTTTTGGTGTTACACTTAAGACACTTGTTGAATTTGCGGTACCACAGCGGTTTGATACGGTCACCTTATAATTTCCTGCCATAGCAGTCGTTATATCCGTCAGGCTCAAATCAGGATTACTTTTATTTCCACCTACTGCAGCAGGCGTTTCCCATAAATAAGTATAATAATTTCCAGAAGTTTCTAAATCTGCGCTATACAAATAAGCTTCTCCCTCGCATAAAGTGACTGGCACAAGATCAGTCAATACTACTTGTGGATAAATATCAGTAGCTGATAAATTCACAATTTTCTCATTCCCTGGACAAGTGTGTGTAAGTCCTGAACCAACATCATATTGGGCAGAAACTGATACTTTATAATACGAATCAGTTATATCAGGAGTTATAAGCTGGGTATTAACACTACTTGTGCTAAATGGTAATATACTTTTATCTGTATACCATGAAAATTCCATCGTTGCACCTGCAGGAAATGAGCCTAATGCTGTCAGAGTCACCTCATCGGAATGGCACAAATCAGTTGGAACCTGCAAGCCCGTTAAGTTTGGATTACCAAATATTTCGATTTGTAATTCTTGTGATAATGGCGCACAAGCGTTCTCAACATCACAACGAATTGTATATACGCCTGCTCCGTTCGACTTATCCAGGTTGAAATCAAATACATTTCCTTCTGATATTTCAACACCATTAACCGACCAGGCAATTCGACTAAATTTCCCTTCTACATTAACTTCAAGAGGTACTGACTCCCCTTGACAAATATCTTTTTCTCCCGTTAAGGATACAATTCTAGCAAGTTCGTCAACAATAACTTCAACCTCCAAATGTGCAGGTTCTACAGATGAACCACACTGTTGAAATTCTTCCTTAAATGTTATGGTACATTGATATATACCAGCATTGTTATCTGCAATATTTGTAAAACCAAGAATATGACTATCTAAACCTGTTACATTTGTTTCCGCTACTGGTATATAGTTCTCTCCATCTTTTCTTTTCCACTCATAATTATACCAACTGGTATCTCCATTGGAAATATCAATATCCCCGGATTCTTCCTTACAAATATGTGTTGGTGCGTGTGGAGTAAAACTATAGTTTGGTACAACTAGTGCATTGAATTCACCTTCTTCTTCTACAGAAATAGCAAATGCAACCGTATCAATTGCAAAAACACCTGATACTCCTGAAGCATTCGCATCAACTAATTTGATCGTAGCTTTCTGATTGTCCTTTGATTTCCATAACATATCAACAGATTGCCACTTGCTTACATCATCTAATAAAAAATTAGATTTTATTTTTTCTTCATTGATGTAAACATCTATTAATTGCGGTTTAAGCTCTTGAGCCATTCGCCCTACTACACTAATTATATAATTCGTGTTTCGGTCAATTGGCATATCCTCTTTCTTATAAATATCTTTTGATTGCCCATCTGAATAAACAATCAACATCTTTTCTCTACCTTCTTCAGGATTAACATCTATAAAATTTGTATTTTCAACCTTAGGTGTAGTGCTTATTCCATAAGTACCTGGATCCTGCATATTACCTTCTGATAAATCAAATCCTGTTGTAAACACAACTTGACCAGAATTAAAATTAGCATTTGTATTAATATTCAATGCCGGATCTCTATAGTAGGCCTTCAGAATGTATTTTGTAGGCACATCCGGAGCAAGTTCTTTTAGTTTCTCACTTTCGAATATTAAACTATCCTCAGTAACCTCATTTCTATACCACTCGTAGAAATCTGGTTCTGGTGTTGATACAAAACCAACCTCAATATAGTCATTATAACTCTCACATATTATATCCAAATCTGTTTCAATATTGACCTCAGGAGTAATTTTAGGTATTGCTTTAGAGAAACCTGAATAATATCCTGCAGATCCAATATACCCCGACTGAACAGTCCAAGCCACATTTATCGCCTTATCTGCTTGAAAACTTAAATGCCCATCTACATTGAGTATTTTATAACTTTTCCATTCGGGGGCGCCTTGAATGGATGTAGCATTAGATTCGTTTAATAATGTCGATGCGCCTCCATCAACTGAATAATTTATCTCTGCTCCATTCTGAGCTAATATAGTAACAACAGCAGTAACTCCTTTTTTTGCCAATTCTCCCGAATAGGGTACATCAACCTGATGCATACCTGTTGCAGCAAGAGGAGCAATAAAGTTCATACCAACTGTAGGTCCGATTGTAGATGCACTACCTGACATTGTTTGATAGACATAGACATTCTTTTCATCGGTATCAATAAACATAGTAGGTATACCCTTCCCATCCGGATCTGTGTAGAAAGATTCAGGAATTACAAGGTGTTCACCAGCTGACAATGGACTACTCGGGTTAATTGCGGCACCTGATCCGTTGACATAGACATAAGTATCATCAACAGTGGCAACAACAATAGGTCTTTCAGTTCTTCCATCTCCTTGACCTTGCATCACAACATATTGGTCTCTAATTTGATCGTAGGGAACAATCTGATCAATACCCATATCCTGACCATCATTAGGTCCGGCAGTCCAGGATCCTGTATTAACAACGATATCTTTATCAGCCAAAATATGAGTACCATTCATATCATTTATCTTATTACCGTCTATTTTTGGTAAATCATGATCAATGGCAATCACATAACTTTGACCTTTATTTAATGTAATTTCAGGTAAAGCATTTGAGGCAGGAACATCAAAACTGTAATCAGTTGGTACATTGTAATCTGTTAATATTCCCGATTTAAGATCAGAAATATTAACTTTAGTTCCATCTTCTGTTGCCATTACCGAAATAAAATGCGATCGTCTACTGGTAGCTTTATAAGCATTATCAGTATAAACATGTCCAGAACGAAACTCCTTACCAAGCGCAAAACGACCTTTTGTGGTTAATGAGCCACCTTGTACACTACTTACGTGCCTAATATTAACATAAATAGGTTCATCGTAAGATCTAAATTTTAAACCATCTTCCGTCAAAATCTGATTTAATTTATTAGGTCCAATCACACCGTATGGAAAATCATATACTGTAGGGCTCGAAATAGTTCCAGTAGCATTATCATTTGTAGTTCTAAATTGATACCTGTAAGGCGCTGACTTAGAAACTTGAATAGTAATAAAAGCAACATCAGCCCCCCCTTTAAAGATATCTACATCAATTAAGGATTCTGAATTGGTTGTAATTACAGCAACATGTGTCCCAATATCACCAGAATTACTTGAACCATCATACAATGGCGGCACATAGTGGATATAATCCAATTGAGCAAAAAGTTTGGGGGCAAATAAACTTAATACAAGAACCGTAAAAAGCCTCAATAAAAACGATGAGCACAACATGCCCCGTTTATCATTCACAGTATAATTATCCATATCTAGGTAGAGATGAGGTTAAAATTACTATTATTTATAATAAGTGGGGTGAAACAATAAATTTCGAAACAACCCAATTTATGTTAATACAAGGTATTCAAAAAAAACAGCAATAGCCTAATTTCTTACACAAAACGCAACTTCACAATGACCAACATGTCAAATTCATAGACTAGACAATGTTTACAAATATACACAATTTATGGCTGATATAAACTAAAAAAAAGAGACATCCCACAATAGGATGTCTCTTAAAAACTTTATTTTGATAATTATACTATGAAAGCACAGTGTTTTCAACCTCTTCAACAGTGATTGGAATTCTCTTACCTATTAACTGACAACCCGTTTCAGTTACTAATAAGTCATCTTCAAGGCGAATTCCTCCAAAATCACGGTATTCATTTACTTTATCGTAGTTGATGAAATCTAAATACTGCTTTTCGTTTTGGAATTTATCAATTAGGGCAGGAATAAAATAGATACCAGGCTCATTGGTAATAACAAAACCAGGTTTCAATTCTTTTCCTAAACGCAAATAAGCAGTTCCAAATTGGCTGGCACGCTGAATCTTTTCATCATACCCAACGTAGTCTTCACCAAGGTCCTCCATATCATGAACGTCAAGTCCCATCATATGACCTAGACCGTGTGGCATAAATAAAGTATGAGCTCCAGCTGCAACAGCCGAATCAGCATCGCCTTTCATCAATCCAAGCTCAATCAAACCTGAAGCAATCACCTTACACACTTCTAAATGAATAGAACGGTAATCAACTCCTGGACGGATTAACTCTGTTCCTTTATCAATAGCAGCTAATACAATCTCATATATTTCCCTTTGCTTTTGAGTAAACTTACCGCCCACTGGAATGGTACGTGTGTTATCTGAAGCGTAATGTGTATCCGTTTCGGCACCACAATCAACAAGCAACAAATCTCCTTTCTTAAGCAAGTTACCATGCTCATGGTTATGAAGCGTTTCACCACGCTTAGAAACAATTGCAGGGAAAGACAACATTCCACCAGCACGAAGGCTAATAGCCTCAACTTCTCCAGCAACTTCTCTTTCGTAAACACCATCCTGCGCCATTTTCATAGCAGCAACATGCATTTGATATCCAGTTTCAGCAGCACGCTCAAGCTCTACAATCTCACAAGGCTCTTTAATCTCACGCAAAGCAACAATAGCCTTAATCAATTCTTCTGAAATATTCGCTTTAATATCAGCTGGTTTAACACCAACTAAATCTTCTAATAAAATTTTATTCTCAGCACGATAAACAGGCAAAAAGTGGATCTTACGACCAGCGGCCATTGAATCGGCAATAAACTTGTTTAAATCAGAAAAAGGAGCAGTCGCATCAATACCAACCTGCGCTGATTGATCCTTAACCGAAGGCTGAGGCCCCATCCAGATAATATCATCGATATCTACATCGTTTCCAAAAATATAGTCCTTGTTATTGTCGATATCACAAACACCCGCAAATCCAGGATGATCTAAACCGAAAAAATACAGAAAGTTACTATCCTGGCGATAGTGGTAGATATTATGAGGGCAATTCATTGGTGCATCTGGGTTACCAAGGAATAATGCTATTCCATCTGACATGGATTGACGCAATTTTTCACGTCGGTTAATATAAACGTCTTTTGAAAACATGATATGTTGTTTAATGGTGTAATAATTAAAATATCTTAACAGATTCACTATCTCATTAATCAACGAGAATCTTTTCCGTCAAAACAGACGAAAGATAAAAATTAACTTCGAATAATCCCTATTAAAAAATCTTAATAGAGCGCACAAAAAAAGGCCTTCTAATTATAGAAAGCCTATTTGACTATATTTTCAATTCAAAGTCTACTTTTGTACAGGAACATCTCGATCAATAAGCTGATCTAATGAAATAAATGTTTCTGTTTTTGAAACACCTGGCACATTCTGAAGAGTATTGATTAACACATCCATCAAATGCTGATTATCACGACAAAGCATTTTTACAAGAAATGTGAAATTCCCAGTGGTAAAATGGCATTCAATAATTTCAGGAATAGCTTCAATTCGCCCTACAACTTGCTTGTATTGATGCGCATGATCAAGAAAAATACCTACATAAGCGCAAACCTCATAACCTAATGCTCTTGGTTTCACAATAAACCTCGATCCATCAATTACTCCTGCATCTTCAAGTTTTTTCACTCTCTGATGGATAGCAGCTCCGGAAATACCACATTCACGCGCAATCTCCAAAAATGGAATACGTGCATTCTTTATTAGATATGATAATATCTTCTGATCAACATCATCTATTTGAAACTTCATCCTATTTTCTTTTGTTCAGAGACCAATATCACATTAGCCCCGCAATTACAATCTATTACTTTAAAAACAAAATTAGTAATAATTCATAAGCGAAATACGAGCTAAATTTGATTTAATGAAATTTAGAACGAATACAGGGAAGCTATCATCTATTCCAAACGAAATTTAGAAATTCTTTGTCGAATTCAAAGTTTTAAAACCAATCAGACGATCATAATTTTTCTCTATATCATGATAATACACGTAAATCATATAGTTATTTTCAGTTTGCCAGTGACTTCCTTCAATATAATTGATATTCGGATCATCCTCTCCATTTTCCTTTAGGGCATAAACGTAATTGTAATACCCTTGCTTTAAGTAGATACTCTTCTGATAAGCTCCAAGTTCATAATTATAAATCATCTTGTTCTTATCATTACACTCCCAATTATTAAAGCCTCCGTAAACATACATATCTCCATGTTTCAATTCATTGTCTGATGGCAAAGTGAAAACAACATGAGCATAATCGGCTTCAGTTGTCGGCTCTTTTCTTTCATCAACTGACACAACTGAGATACCATTATTATCTCTTCTAAAAATATATGGACTAAAATGGCGATTTTTACCTGGACTTAGATTAACGATCGTTTCATCATCAATGTTTTCTATTGATTGAATATAGATCGACTGATAGCGAAAATTCTTCAAATCAAAATAATGAAATTCATTGTTTCCTGGAAAGACATACTCCATATTATTATCGAATACCAATTCATCTTTTCTAATAAAAACAGGTTTCACTTTCATTTCGCTTCCGTCTGACCTATCGTTCTGTCGAAGAATTACCGTGAGATCAGAATGAGGGTTATCGATTAAAAATCCAGGATGAAGAATACTAAACATTACCTCCTGGTGTGTTTTACGTCTCTCCATATCAATAGGATGCTTCACCTTTCCTTTAAATTGGACCTTCGAATCTAGAATCATAAATCGCTGTCGAAACACAACATTTTCAGTATCGAAATCTTGATAGACTTCGAGTATATAATTACCAGAAAGTTTCAATTTCACATCTTCATTAGGCAACAACAACGAGTAGTGGACGTAATCAACATTTGTATTAAAAGAAAACTCATAATCTTGAATCTGATTTTCCGAAAATCCATTTAGAAAATCAAATTCACTCAATTCTGATGATTTCCAATCCGAATCACAATGAATAATACGATAAGAATAATCCTGAATCTCCTTCCCCAGCTCATCGAATGAAAATTGAAGTTGATTCTGACTATTCAATTCAATTATAGGAGGAGTCAATTCCCATCCCAAAGGAAAACACTGAACAGTATGAATACTAACTTTTTTTATTTCGTTCTTATAAACGTCTAATTCGCCAGAGGCAAAAGCGCTTAAGCAATAAGAGATACAGAGGTATGAAATAAAAAAAACTCTAAAGTGAAACTTATACATTTGGATATCTATATATGATGTTTATAAATTGCAAGAATTACTACAAATATATAAAATTGCTTTATATCTTTGTTTTCGATTTTCCAAGACAATCTATCTGGTTTCTTATAAGTTCTATAACAGGATTTAGTTACCATTCTCATAATAGAAACGATCTTGGATTTAATTAATTTTGAAACAAATTAATCATATCAAATAGTTTAACATGTCTGAAGTTAAAAAGATCAAAAAAGGCTTAGATATTAAGCTGATAGGAAAGGCTGAAAAAGTACTTGAAAAGGCTGATCGTTCTGAGACATTTGCAATTAAACCTACCGATTTCCCTGGACTTACACCAAAATTAAAAGTAAAGGTTGATACTGAAGTAAAAGCAGGTTCTGCTTTATTCTTCGACAAGTATCGTCCTGAAATTAATTTTACCTCTCCGGTTAGTGGTAAGGTTGTTGCCGTGAATCGTGGCGAAAGAAGAAAAATTCTTGAAGTCATTATTCAATCGGACAACGAATTGCAATACGAGGAATTCAAAAAAGCTAACCCTACTGACTTATCTCGCGATGAAGTTAAAGAGGAATTATTAAAATCAGGTTTATGGGCTTTCCTTCGTCAGCGTCCTTACGACGTTATTGCAAATCCTGCTGATGCGCCAAAAGCAATTTACATTTCTGCTTTCGATTCTGCGCCTCTTGCTGCCGATTTCGATTACCTGGTTGAAGGTGAAGCTGAGGCTTTCCAAATGGGTCTTGACGCTTTAACAAAGCTTACCGATGGAAAAGTTCACTTAAACATCGATGCACAGAAAACACAGTCTAAGGTTTTCACTGAAGCAAAAAATGTTGTTATCAACAAGTTTGCAGGTGTTCACCCAGCTGGTAATGTAGGCGTACAAATCCACAAACTTGATCCTATTAATAAGGGTGATGTTGTTTGGGTTATTCGTCCGCAAGAAATTCTATTCATTGGTAGACTATTCCAAAACGGAACCTACGATGTAAGTCGTAAAGTTGCTCTTACCGGTTCAGAAGTTAAGAATCCTGCATACTACTCTACTATATTAGGTGGTTCTGTTCGTAATATTCTTAAAGCTCAGCTTAAAGATGACGATAAGATCCGTGTTATCTCTGGTAATGTTCTTACAGGGACTCAAATTCCTGAAGATGGTTTCCTTGGATTCTACGATTCTCAAATTACTGTTATTCCTGAAGGTGACGAGTATGAATTCTTAGGTTGGGCACTTCCTGGCTTGAAGAAATTCTCTATGTCTAAAACATTCTTCTCTTGGTTAACTCCAAATAAAGAATACCGCTTAGATGCGAACCTTCATGGTGAGCACCGTGCTTTCGTAATGACTGGAGAATACGATAAAGTATTACCAATGGATGTACTTCCGTTACAATTGATCAAATCTATTATGGTTGAAGATATTGACCAAATGGAACAATTGGGTATCTACGAAGTAGCTCCTGAGGATCTTGCTTTGTGCGAATTTGTTTGTACTTCTAAAATTAATGTACAAGACTTAGTTCGTCAGGGAATTGATCTGATGGTTAAAGAAATGAGCTAAGAATAAAACGGAAAACTATTTATAATGAAAGCACTAAGAAAATTTCTTGATAAAAAGAAACCCTTATTTCAAAAGGGTGGGAAGTTTGCAAAGTTGCAGTCCTCATTTGAGGCTTTTGAGACTTTCCTATACGTCCCTAATATAACGTCCCATAGTGGAACCCACATTAAAGATGCTATCGATTTGAAGCGTACCATGTCGGTTGTTGTATTGGCTTTGATTCCAGCTTTATTGTTCGGAATTTATAACACAGGTTACCAGCATTTCCTTTCTCTTGGCCAAACAGCTGAGTTCATGGATATCTGCATTTATGGTTTAATCGAAATCCTACCTATTATCGTTGTTTCATACGTGGTTGGTTTGGGTATTGAATTTGCCTTTGCACAAATGCGTGGTCACCAGGTAAACGAAGGCTTCCTTGTTTCAGGTATGCTTATTCCTCTTATTATGCCAGTTGGAGCACCACTTTGGATGGTTGCTGTATCTACTGCTTTTGCTGTGGTTATTGGTAAAGAGGTATTTGGTGGAACCGGAATGAACATTTGGAATCCAGCTCTTGTAGCTCGTGCCTTCTTCTTCTTCGCATACCCATCAAAAATGTCGGGTGATATTGTTTGGATTGCTGATAAAGCGGATAGCTTCTCAGGAGCTACACCTTTAGCGCATGCTGCTTCACTTGTTGATGCAACTGGCGAGACCGCAACTTCAATTTACACTCAACATCTTTCTGATGTATGGAACCAGTTTGTTGGTTTAATCCCGGGATCTATTGGAGAAACTTCAACTATCGCTATTCTAATTGGAGCTGTTATTCTAATTGCTTCAGGAATTGGTAGCTGGAAAATTATGGCTTCCGTATTTGTCGGTGGTTACACAATGGGTGCTATTTTCAACTTAGTAGGTGCTAATGCTTACATGGAGTTGATTCCTGCATGGCAACACCTTATTATGGGTGGTTTTGCTTTTGGTGCTGTGTTTATGGCAACTGATCCTGTATCTGCTGCTCAAACAGCTCGCGGAAAAATCATTTACGGTTTCCTTATCGGTTTCCTAGCTGTTTTGATTCGTGTTATGAACGCAGGTTTCCCAGAGGCTATGATGTTAGCAATTCTATTGATGAATACCTTTGCTCCACTTATCGATCATTATGTGATTCAAGGTAACGTCAAGAGAAGATTGAAACGTGTTAAGGTAAATGCTTAATTAAAAAAACGTTTAGAAAATGAATACTCAAAGCAATACATATACATTTCTTTATGCTGCCATTATGGTAGTTGTGGTTGCGGCTGTACTTTCTTTTACATCATTGTCATTGAAAGAGCGTCAAAACATGAATAAAGAAGTTGAGAAAAAGCAAAACATTCTAAAAGCTGTGAATGTTGCTTCGACTCCTGCAAATGCGGTTGAGCTTTACGACAAATACATCGTAAAAGCAATTATCGTAGACTCAGAAGGCGAAGTGAAATCAAATGATAAAGTCGAGACTTTTAAAGTAGATTTGAAAAAAGAGAACAAGAGAGAACTTTCAAAAAGAGATCTTCCTGTTTTTGTTTTCAATAAAGAAGGTGTTGGCGAAAAACTAATTATTCCTGTTCGTGGAAAAGGAATGTGGGGTCCTATTTGGGGGTTTATCTCAATGGAATCTGATCGTAAAACTATTTACGGTGCAACATTCGACCACCAAGGTGAAACGCCAGGTTTAGGTGCTGAAATTGCTAACGCAGATTTCCTTGCTCCTTTCACTGGAAAACAGATTTTTAATCAAGCTGGAATGTTTACTTCACTAAAATTAGCAAAGGGAACAGCTTCGACTAATCCACACGCATTTGATGCTGTATCTGGTGGTACTGTTACTTCAAAAGGTTTAGAAGATATGCTTCTAAAAAGCCTTGGCAGTTATGAAAAGTTTTTAAAATCTTCAAAATAAGCAAAAGATGAGCGATAAAGAACCATTATTCTCAGCTAAGAATCGAAAATTGCTTACCAATCCGTTGGGAACCGATAATCCGATTACGATTCAGGTACTGGGTATCTGTTCGGCCTTAGCAGTAACTGCAAAATTGGAGCCAGCTGTTGTCTTAACAATTTCTGTTATGGCCGTATTGGCGCTAGCTAATGTTATAGTTTCGTTACTTAGAAATACTATCCCTTCACGAATTCGTATCATTGTTCAACTGGTAATTGTTGCTGCATTGGTAATTCTTGTAGATCAAATCCTTAAAGCTTTTGCTTACGAAGTAAGTAAACAACTTTCAGTATTTGTAGGTCTTATTATCACCAACTGTATTATCATGGGACGTCTTGAGGCGTTTGCTCTTGGTAACAAACCTTGGCCAGCTTTTCTTGATGGTATTGGCAATGCGGCCGGATACGGTATCATTCTTGTAATCGTAGCTTTCTTCCGTGAATTGTTAGGGTCTGGAACTCTTTATGGTTTCCAGATTATTCCTCAGGCATTTTACGATATGGGATACGAAAACAACGGTTTAATGATCCTTCCTCCAATGGCATTGGTTGTTGTAGGTATCATTATCTGGGTACAAAGATCTCGTGATAAATCTCTTATTGAGAACTAATTTTAAAGATAAATCGAAACATGGAAAATCTGATTAATATATTTATCAAGTCGATTTTTATCGACAACATGGTGTTCGCATTCTTCTTTGGAATGTGTTCATACCTTGCAGTTTCTAAAACTGTAAAAACTTCTATGGGACTAGGTTTAGCTGTAATCTTCGTATTAGGAATTACAGTTCCTATGAACTACTTGCTAAACAAATATATTTTGGCTGAAGGTGCACTTGTATGGATTGACGCTTCAATGGCTGATGTTGACTTAAGTTTCTTAAGTTTCATCATGTTTATTGCGGTTATTGCCTCAATGGTACAATTGGTTGAAATGATTGTTGAGAAATTTGCTCCGGCACTTTACTCATCTCTAGGTATTTTCTTACCACTTATTGCTGTAAACTGTGCAATTTTGGGTGGATCTCTTTTTATGCAAGAAAGAGGTTATTCAACTTTGGCAGAAGCAACTTCATTTGGTCTTGGATCAGGTATTGGTTGGTTATTAGCAATTGTTGGTATTGCAGCTATTCGCGAAAAAATCCGTTACTCTAACATTCCAGCTCCTCTAAGAGGTCTTGGTATTACTTTTATTGTAACAGGATTAATGGGAATTGCCTTTATGAGCTTCATGGGTATTAAACTCTAAGCTGATAAAAAACAGTAAAATTTAGTTTTAAAAAATTAATCGAACTAGAGATGATATTATTAACAACACAGGGAACTGTTATTTCCATAAGTATAGCTGTCTTTTTACTTGTGACCCTGATTCTAGTTTCTATACTTTTATTTGCGAAGAAGAAACTAACTCCATCAGGAGAAGTAACGATTGATATTAACGATGGCGATCAACAATTGGTTGTAGAGCCAGGGAGTACCCTTTTAGGCACTTTGGGTGCTGCAAAAATCTTCTTACCATCAGCTTGTGGTGGCGGTGGAACATGTGCAATGTGTAAATGTCAGGTACTTGACGGAGCAGGTAGCATTCTTCCAACTGAAGTTGATTATTTTACTCGTAAGGAAGCGCAGAACAACTGGCGCTTAGCTTGTCAGGTAAAAGTAAAAGAAGACATGAGCATGTCAATACCTCAAGAAATCTTAGGTATTCAGAAATGGGATTGTGAAGTGGTTTCAAACGGTAACGTAGCGACCTTTATTAAAGAATTCGTTGTGAAATTACCTGAAGGTGAAATTCTTGATTTCAAATCAGGTGGATATATTCAAATTGACGTACCTAAAATCGATGTTGATTTTAAGGACATGGATATTGAAGAAGAGTATCGTGGCGAATGGGAACAGTTTAAGATGTTTGATCTTAAGATGAAAAACCCGGAACCAACATATCGTGCTTATTCTATGGCTAACCACCCTGCTGAAGGTAACATTGTAATGCTTAATATTCGTATTGCAACGCCTCCATTCGATCGTGTAAACGGTGGCTGGATGAATGTTAACCCAGGTATCTGTTCTTCATTTATCTTCTCGCGTAAGCCAGGTGATAAAGTGACTGTTTCAGGTCCTTATGGTGAGTTCTTCATCAAAGAGACGAATAACGAAATGATGTTTATTGGTGGTGGTGCTGGTATGGCTCCAATGCGTTCTCATATCTTCCACTTGTTCCATACCGTGAAAACAGGTCGTAAGGCTACTTTCTGGTATGGTGCTCGTTCATTAAAAGAAGTATTCTACGCTGATCAGTTTGATGCTATTGCAGCTGATTTCCCTAACTTCGAGTGGCACTTAGCTCTTTCTGAGCCACAGCCAGAAGATAACTGGGAAGGACCTACCGGATTTATCCATCAGGTGATCTACGATAACTATCTGACTAATCATGATGAGCCAGAGGATATTGAATATTACCTTTGTGGACCTCCAATGATGAATTCAGCTGTTACAAACATGCTGTATGATTTAGGTGTACCAGACGAAATGGTTGAATTTGACGATTTCGGATCATAAATATTTTAAAGCCTCGGATTTCCCGAGGCTTTTTTTATTCCTACGAACAAGCAATATTACTTACCTTTACGCCCTATTCATTTACCAATTCAATTTTGATATTACATCGTCATGATTAAAAAAATTCAACTATTCTTATTGGCTTCACTACTTTTACTTGCCTGCCAACCAACAAAAAGAGAATATCAATTCAACGAAGGCTATATTTGGGGCACCATTTATCACATTGTTTACGATAGCCCTAATGGTAATGATTTACATGAAGAAATTAAAATTAAGATGAATGAATTCGATCATTCACTTTCAACTTATAAACCCAATTCAGTTATTTCACGCGTTAATAATAATGATACAACGGTTGTTCTCGATCATTACTTTGAAACTGTTTTTAATCGAAGCTTAGAGATTGCAGAAATCACTAATGGAGCTTTTGATATGACAATAGCTCCACTTGCTAACGCCTGGGGTTTTGGTTTCAAAAACAAATTAGAGCCAGAAGACATTCCTGTTGATAGTCTATTACAAATAGTCGGTTATCAAAAAGTAAAACTGATTAATAGTAAGATTGTAAAAGAAGATCCAAGAATCATGTTTGATCCAAGTGCTATTGCTAAAGGCTATGGCGTTGATGTGGTAGCCGATTTTCTTGAAAGTAAAGGAGTCTCAAATTATATGGTTGAAATTGGTGGTGAGATTAGAGTTAAAGGCGTTAGTAATAAAAATCGTTCATGGCGAGTTGGTATTGACAGACCAATAGATGATCCTGAAGTTAGGAACAGAGAAATTCAGGATATTTTAAGTTTACCAAACGGGGCAATGGCTACTTCTGGTAATTATCGTCAGTTCTATATAAAGAATGGTAAAAAATACGCTCATACCATCGATCCAAAACTAGGTTACCCGGTACAACACAGCCTACTGTCAGCATCAGTTATTGCTTCGGATTGTATGACTGCTGATGCCTATGCAACGGCATTTATGGTTTTAGGTTTTGAAAAAAGTAAAACTATTGTAGAAAATAATCCAAAACTTGAAGCTTATTTTATTTACACAGATGAAGCTGGTAATTATAAAACCTACTCTACAGATAAAATCAAACAAATGATTTTAAAATAAAAAGACCTGACAAAAGAAAATCCCCACTTAAAAGCGGAGATTCTTATTCTATTTGAAATCCTCATCTGACAATATTTGTCATAAAATCAGTTAATTCTTCTGATAGTTAATCTAAAAACTTCGATAATAATTCTAAAGTTTGCTTAGTTCTTTCTCTAGAATTGTCTCCTTACTAAACTGTCCTTTTTTAAAAGCTTTCGCTTGTTCCATCTTATCCTGAGATGTTGCACAACTCACGCCCTCCTTCTTAAGAAACTCCGTTTTTCCAATATGTGTTTCAGGAAACTGCCCATTTTTCTTGACAAGGATAGTTATAGCAAAGCCAATGAAACCAATCCCTAACAATACAACACTAACCAATATAAGTTTTATAACCATTTCTATAGATATTTATATTTGTTACAAAAATACCAATTCCTAAACACATTCCAAATCATTTAAGACATAGGGGTCCTAAATATTCAATCAAATCCTTCTTATTTAGAATAAATCTCCCTAAATTTGTATGGCTTAACAAAATGGGTGATAAAACACTAATGAAAACGCAAACGTTTACATTTTCTATCACTATTAATCATTAGTAATTGTGAGTATGTCAGAAACATTTAAGGAGAATACAAAAAAGGAAATGTCTTTCGAAGATTTCAAAAATGAAGTCCTGGAAGATTTCCGAATTGCAAATATAAGTCGTCAACTAAGTTTATTAGGACGTAAAGAAGTTCTTACAGGAAAAGCAAAATTTGGAATATTTGGTGATGGTAAAGAACTTGCCCAAATTGCTATGGCCAAAAGCTTCAAAAATGGCGATTGGCGATCAGGCTATTATCGTGATCAAACATTTATGCTTGCATCAGGCATGCTCACTCCGGAAGAATTTTTTGCTCAACTATATGGGGAAACTCAACTCGACAAAAATCCAGGTAATGGTGGCCGATTGATGAACAATCATTATGCATCAAGAAGCTTAAACGAAGATGGAACGTGGAAAAACTTAACGGAACAGAAAAACTCTTCGGCAGATATCTCGCCGACAGCCGGACAAATGCCACGTCTTTTGGGTTTAGCTTATGCTTCTAAACTATTCCGCCAAAATAAGGAATTACACAGCTTTTCAGAGTTCTCTGATAAAGGTAACGAAGTTGCTTTTGGCACCATTGGTGATTCAAGTACATCAGAAGGGCATTTTTGGGAAACAATTAATGCTGCTGGTGTATTAAAAGTACCCATGGCCATGAGTGTTTGGGATGACGGATGGGGAATATCGGTTCCTAATAAATACCAAACGACCAAATCTAACATCTCTGAAATCCTTAAGGGGTTTGAAATTGATGAAAATGGCGATGGTTACCATATTTACAAGGCAAAAGGTTGGGACTATCCGGAACTTTGTAAGATGTATGAAGAAGGTGTTGCTAAATGTCGAGAAGGTCATATTCCAACACTATTCCACGTTATTGAGATGACTCAACCTCAAGGTCATTCAACCTCAGGCTCACACGAACGCTATAAAACTGAAGAACGTTTGAAGTGGGAACTTGAATACGATCCAATCAAAAAAATGCGTGAGTGGATGCTTGATATGGAGCTGGCAACCGAAGAGCAGTTAGCTTCTATTGAAAGTGAAAGTACGAACATTGTAAAGGAAGCAAAAGTTAAAGCTTGGAAAACCTTTATTACTCCAGTTAAGAAAGAACGTGACGACTTAGTCGCATTGGTAAAAGCATCAGCTTGCAATTGCAAAAAAACAGAACGTATCGATGCTATTGTTGATGATTTAAAAAAAATCATTCATCCAATAAGAAAAGATAACGTTAGTTCTGCAAAAAAAATTCTACGACATATATGTAGTACATGTGCCACGTTTAAACCTCTTAAATCGCAGCTTCAACAGTGGTTAAAGGATACAATAGAAGAAAATCATGAGCGATACAGCTCACATTTATATAGTGAAACGGACAAACAAATTTCAAATATTCAAGCTGTCAAGCCTGTTTATTCTGACAACTCGAAGCTTGTTAACGGACGTGAAATCTTAAGAGATAACTTCGATCAACTTTTTAGTAAATACCCTTTATTATTAACTTTTGGTGAAGACACTGGTTTTATTGGTGGTGTAAACCAAAGTTTAGAAGGTATGCAAGAAAAGTACGGTGAATTACGAGTTGCCGACACGGGTATTCGTGAAGCTACAATTTTAGGTCAAGGAATTGGATTAGCCATGCGAGGCCTTCGTCCAATTGCTGAAATCCAATATTTCGACTATCTTTTGTATGCTTTGCAAACCATGAGTGATGATTTAGCAACGCTTCAGTACAGAACAAAGGGGGGACAAAAAGCGCCTGTCATTATTCGTACAAGAGGACATCGACTTGAAGGCATCTGGCATTCCGGATCTCCACTAAGTATGGTGATCAATTCCATTCGAGGAATTCATATTTGTGTACCGCGTAATATGACTAAAGCTGCTGGTCTTTACAATACACTAATGGAGGCTGATGAACCTGCTTTAGTAATCGAACCATTAAATGGCTATCGTCTTAAAGAAAAAATGCCTGATAACTTAGCAGAGTTCAAAACACCTCTTGGTATTCCAGAAGTTTTAAAGGAAGGTAATGACATTACCTTGGTAACTTATGGCTCATGTGTAAAAATTGCTGAGGATGCCGTTAAACAACTGAAGGAGTTTCATATTTCTGTCGAACTTATCGATGTACAAACACTTCTCCCATTCGATGTCAACCATATGATTGTTGAATCTGTTAAGAAAACCAATCGTGTTATTTTCTTCGATGAAGATGTGCCTGGTGGAGCAACGGCATTTATGATGCAAAAGGTTCTTGAAGAACAGAAGGCATACTTCCATCTTGATGCAGAACCCAGAACCATAACTGCCAAAGATCACAGACCAGCTTACGGAACCGATGGTGATTATTTCTCGAATCCAAATGCAGAAGATGTTTTCGAAATTATTTATGATATTATGAGAGAAAGTGAACCTGATAAATTTTCTCCAATCTATAAAGTATAAGAATTCTCGCAATGAGATAATAAGGACGTTGATAGCAATATTGACGTCTTTTTTATTTTAGGTATAGACAAGATGTTCAGTAAAGGATATTTTCATTAATTTTACAATTAGAACCAACACAGCATATCCCACAATGAATAAATCGAAAATTAAACAACTACTAATTAAAGCCGTCAGTAATAAATTCACTATTACTTTACTGATCTTCTTTCTTTGGTTGTTGTTTTTAGACCAACACTCCATATGGGAAAGGAAAAAATACCAGAACAATATTGAGGCTCTTAAAAAAGATAAAAAGCACTATCTCACAAAAATTAAGAAGGATAAAGAAAGTATACATGAGTTAAAAACGAATCGGGAAAACTTAGAAAAATTCGCTCGGGAAAAGTATCTCATGAAAAAGAGAAATGAAGATATTTTCATTATAATCGAAGAAGAATAGCAATTGCTATTCTTTTTTTGTATTTTACAGTATCATGATCAAGCCAATGGGTTAATCTGAAACTAAAAAAGTAACTTATCGTATAATAAGATAAACGTTCTTTATAAACTGACCTTACCTTAACCTCTGAATTGCGATTTATTTGAGATTATTCAATAAACTTAAAAAATCCTAGCCATGTTACCTAAAAAAAGAAAGAATGCCGACCTAGAGAAGAAAAAGAGTTTATTCTTTGAAATTGGACTTGCCATAGCCCTTTTAATGGTATTAATTGCATTTAAATGGCGAGTTCCAATTAATGAAACAGAAACTATTGTAAGTCCGCAAGAACTCACCGATGTTGAAGAAATTGTCCCTATCACGAGGCAGGAACCTGAAAGACCTAGGGAAAAACCTCCTGTAAAAATCAGATTACAAGATGTTATAACCATCGTCGAAAATGATTCAAAAGAAATTCCTAATTTAGAAATTGAAGATGAAGAAATAACTCAGGAAACAGAAGTTGAAATTCGTCCAACAGAAGTTTCATATGACACCGAAGTTGTTGATGAAGCTGAGATCTTTGTTGTAGTTGAAGAAATGCCAATTTTCCGCCCGGATATTTGCAAAAATATGACAGAAGGCAATATTGAGTTGAACAGACATATTCAAAAAAGTATTCGATATCCTGTCATAGCCCAGGAAAATGGAATTACAGGGCGAGTGTTTGTCCGATTTGTAGTGGGAAGAAGCGGCAAAGTAAAGAATATTGAAATTCTAAGAGGTGTCGATCCGTCTTTGGATCAGGAAGCTATTCGTGTTATTAAAAATTTACCTGCTTTCCAGCCAGGGAAGCAGAGAGGTGTTCCGGTTCAAGTTACCTATTCAACAGCAATTAATTTTGTACTCCAGTAAGAGAATCCAATAAAAAAGCATGGACTAAAATCCATGCTTTACTATTTAATTAATGCGTCTTTTCGTATTCCCTATATATCTCCAGCAATTCTTTTGCTGAATAAATACCTTTGGTAGAAACCCCCAAATCCTTAAGAAGTAGTTTAGCACTTACAATAACACTTTCTTCTTCCATAAACTGTTCATGCACATTATTTAAATACTTAAGAACTTTAAATGCATTAAACGCACCAAAAAATTTCTTTTTAAAAGTATCTATCGATGCGCAATTCCTATTAATCTCATCCAAAGCCTTAAAGAAATTATCTTCTTTTAAATAACTACGAACAGGGCCAGGAAGCTCAACAATCAACTTATTAATAAATGTATCGTGGTCAACCCCGAAGAAATCGTCAACTCTATCGAAAAATACCTTTAAATCTTTGAAAGCTGCGTAATTATAATTCTTGTAATTGCTTATTCCCTCACTTACAAAAGTTGAGATAGCTTTACCCGTTCCAAAAGGTACACGATCCGATGTACGCGGTGACGGAATAACTCGTGTATGCTTTATTTCGTAAAATTTACCTAATGCAATAATCTTCTGAAGAAAATAAAAGTCCTCACCAGCCTGACGACGGTTCATGCCTCCTTGTTTAATATAGGCATTAGCCGATACTGCAAAACTCGAACCTACAGTATGGTAGGCATGTGGATGACCAGTAAAGCGCATTGCAAGCATGTAGTATCGCAAATACAGTTCGTATTGAGCTATTGAATTGTAAATCAATTCTGTAAATTCATTACCCTCAAGCGGATGCTCATAGAAAATGTTTGAACCATTTGCCTTAGGGTACTTTTTAAATAGCTTTTCTATCTCAGTAAAATAATTGACATCACAAGATGAATCAGCATCGTAGCCGGTAATAATACCATTTGACTTGCCAATTTTATTAAAACGACTCACAGCCTCATCCATGGCTATTTTTCTTGCCAAACCAACGCCTGCAGACTTCTTAGGTAAATCTGGCTGATTAATCAAATAAAATTTCAGTTTATCATCCTCGTGCTGAGAAATCCATTCCATCGCATCAGCAAGTGTTTTTGTATTTTGAGCCAATACTTCCTCAGAAGCTTGTTCCCCTGAATTAATAATAACAATAACCTCAACTTGAAATTCAGGTCTATCACAAAGCCATAAAGCTTTCAAGCTTGAAATCAAATCAGGTTCATCGTAACAAGGTATGGTAACAATTAATCCCAGATTTTCTGAGACCTCATCATTTATATAATCAGGATAAACCTGTTGTTTCTTAAGGTATTTATCTGCAAAACTCATTGATCGCGTTCTATTATTTGAATGATCTGACGTATTTGTTTATAGTCATATCAGGCACAAAGATAAAAAAAGGGCAGAAAGCTATTAGCCTCTGCCCTTTAATTCAATATTTTTCGGTCTTATTTTTTATATCTGCCATTTAAGCCGTCAATGATATCTTTTGTAATATCTAAACCATTAGCAGAGTGTAGAACTGTTCCTCCTTTTGTTGTGCTAATAATTAGGCTATACTTGTGCTTCGCGTTGTATAACTCCAAATAGTTTGTAACACTATCGAATAAACGCTTAGAGTTCTCATTTTGTTCAGCCATCAACTCAGAACTTAATTTTCTATCAAGTTGCTCTAAGTTTTGTTTCTTCTCTAATAATTCTCTTTGAGCTTTTTCAGCACGATCACGATTTAAAAAACCCTTGTTTTGAAGTTTACGTTGGAAATCTACAGCTTCCTTCTCCAATTTTTGAGCCTTAAAGTTAAAATCAGTTCTAGAATCTTCCTGCTTTTTAAGAAATTTCTCATTCAAATCGACAGAAAAATTATAATTCGACAACAATGAATCAGTGTTCACATACACAACAGCACCTTCACCAGCAACAGTTTTTACTTCTGTTTTATCTCCTCCTGAAAAGTGGAAAAAGAATAAAACGCCAACAGCAACAATTAAAATTGCATTAAGAACAATGGATAAATTTTTCATGTTTTTCTAGTTTGATTTTAAACAGCCAACCTGTTTGAATGCACAAATCAGGAAATTTAGTTCGAATTCCTATTTTCTTTAGAAAATATCTTTCGGAACAAATAGCAGTGTATATTAATTGATTTTGGTTCTTATTTATACAATTCACAATTGACAAAAACCATGAATTTGACTCGTCTTAAACTTAAGCCTAGCAAATATAAGTTTTAAATGATAATGGAAAAATTTCTGAGATAGATTTTTCTTTTGATCGTGGAAAATACGATGATATTCAAAATCAACCCAATTTGCTGATAAACGTCATTCTTTTTATTTCTGATGATGTCTACATTTAGCCAACAATAAACCCAAGATTAACCCTTAAAACCACAAGAGATGTTTAATAAAATGATAGCAGCGACCCTGCCTTACATGCCAAAAAAATTAGTTTGGCTTTTTTCGAAAAGATATATTGCCGGAGAAACAATTGATGATGCAGTAAAAGCTTCACTCGACTTAAATGCAAAAGGCATAAAAGTTACCGTCGACCTTTTAGGTGAATTTATTGAAGATTTGAATCAGGCGACTGAAAACAAAGATGCCTATCTGGAGATTATAGAAGCTTTTGAAAAAAATAAGATTGATGGTAACTATTCTGTAAAACCAACTTTCTTTGGTTTATTAATAGACCCTGAAGTTTGTTACGAAAACATCAGGACTGTTGTAGCTAAGGCTGCCGAATACAACAATTTCGTTCGAATTGATATGGAAGATTCTCCATGTGTGGATAAGGAAATTGATATGTACAGACGCTTAAGAAAAGAATTTCCGAAAAATGTAGGATTAGTAGTCCAATCGTACCTAAAACGTACTTATTCTGATCTGGAGAACATGTTGGATATGCAAAATGGAACAGCACTTAACTACCGCTTATGTAAGGGGATTTATGTGGAGTCAGAAGAGATTGCTTATAAGAAATATGAAGAAATCAACGAACACTACATTAAGGATCTTGAGTTCATGTTAAAAAATGGTATCTATCCAGGTATTGCAACTCACGATAAAAATTTAATTCAGCCATCATACGATTTAATTGAGAAATATAACGTGCCTAAGGATAAGTATGAATTCCAAATGCTTTATGGCGTTACGCCGGAACTTAGACAATCAATCCTTGATAAAGGACACAAAATGCGTGTTTACGTTCCTTTTGGGAAAGATTGGTTTGGTTACTCAACCAGAAGACTTAAGGAAAATCCTAAAATGGCAATGCTAATTATAAAAGCACTATTTAGTAGAGGATAAAAGAAAAGCGGTGATAAAATCACCGCTTTTTTTATTTCTTTTTTGTTCCGTATCGATACATTTGTTGAAGAATTTTAATTTCCTCATCTGTAACCATTGCATCAGGAATTTTCATTTTCCTTTTACGCTTAAGTCTCTTCAGTTCTGGTAATGTCCGAGTCGTACTCACACCAGCTGTCATCTCAGTTGGAACCATCGTTTTGTTCTCAATAGCTACCACATGATTTCTTATTAGTAAATCAGTATTTGCTTTGGCATCCATCTTTGTCGGTCTGGTGGTTAAAGCTTCATAGGTTGCAGAATTGACGTTATTTTTTGCCCTCACATACTCTGGTGTATTCACCTTTGCATTCATGAATGCTTCTTTAAAATCACCAAAGCGAGGCAAAATTAATACCTCCTGAAGGGCAATCGTATCTTTCGCAAGAAATACGCCAAACAGATAATCATCTTGCTGGAGACTATCGCTCACCACAACTTTTACATCGTTGTAACCAACATAGGAATAATTTATTGTATCTCCCGAACTTACCCAAATGGAAAATCGACCATACTCATTGGTAATACCACCTTGCTTTTTATTTATGCTAAAATGAGCATAAGGAAGAGTTTTCAAATCGACTTGGTCCATAACAGCTCCTGTGAAAAAAATAGAATCTAAGTTATATTTCTGAGCTCGGGATTCTTTAGCAAAACAGAGGCTTAAAACTATTACACAGCAAAAAAATAATTTTCTCATAATGTATCGTATTTCGGTCTATTATATATCTATTATAATATCGTCAAGCTTACGTTTGGGAACATAATGAACACCATTCTCATCTCTCCAATATTTTATATCTTCATTCTTCATTTCTTCAATTACAATCTCCTCTTTAGGCTTACCTAGAGCTACTACTTGAATGATTGAATAATCCTTTGAAATCTTTAAAATCTCTCTTATTTCTTTTTCTTTAAACGCTCTGAGTATGCAGCCACCAAATTCATCTTCCACGGCTCCAAGCAACAAATTTTGTACCGCTATCCCATCATCACAAAAATAATTTCTGCTTAATTTCTCATCATTTAGCATGATAACATAAGCTGCAGGCCTCTCTCCCTCAATTGGCCCATTCCAATCGCTCAAATATCCCGCCCAGGCTAGGTTCTCAAAAATCTGATCACATAAATCAGGCTCATTTATAACAGCATACTTAAGGCTCTGTGCATTTCTACCAGAAGCCCCTAGTCTCGCTAAATCAATCCACTGAATCAATTTCGCCTTACTTATTCTTTCATTCTGATAAAATCGACGATAACTTCGATTCTTTAATACTAATTCTCTTAACATTCGTACTTGACTTATTATACAGTTGACATTGCAAATTTGATACGTTACAGTGTCAATAAAACAGATATTTCTTTATTTCTCGTTGATTACTTTTTAAGGTAAGGATTATATTACATTTCGTCAATAGTTAGTTTCAATTTTATATGGAAACATTTTTATTGATTAGGCACAAATAAACCTGATCTTAGACTTATCTAATTAACTAAAAATTACTTTACATGAGCACCATTGAGAATAAAAAAAGCTGTTAATAAAATAACAGCTCTTTCATTTTACTTGTTACCAGTAAAATTGCATAACTCATGTGGGATAATTATAACTTATCAAAACGTGATTCAATTATTTCCCAATTAACTAATTCCCAGAAGTTTTCAATATATTTTGGTCTCGCATTTTGTGTATCTAAATAATAAGCATGTTCCCACACATCAAGTGTCATTATTGGCATTAAATTATCCGTTAATGGGGTTTCTGCATTTGAAGTTTTCACAATTCTTAACTTATTATCAGAGTCAGCAACTAACCAAACCCAACCTGAACCGAATAGAGTTGCTCCAACTTTTGAAAATTCAGATTTAAAATTCTCAAAAGATCCAAATGTATAAACCAAGGCATCGTATAATCCATTTCTTGGTTTTCCTCCTCCTCGGGATTTTAAAGCCACAAAATAAAATGTGTGGTTGTAAACTTGAGCAGCATTGTTGAAAATTCCACCATCTGATTTCATAATAATATCAATCAAATCTGCATTTTCAAAAGATGTTCCTTCAATTAAATTATTCAGATTATTGATATAGGCCTGATGATGCTTTCCATAATGAAACTCAAGTGTTCTTTGAGAAATAAAGGGTTCCAAAGCATCTAGTGCATAAGGTAATTTAGGAAGTTCATGTTTCATAATTTTGTTTATTTGATTTATTCTAATTTCACCAAAAATCTTGAATTAGGCAAAAAAAAGATCGGCTCTCGAATAAATTCGAAAGCCGATCCCAAAATCAAAAAAACAATAAACAAAACTAATCCTGAAAGCGCCTTGACGCTTCCTCCCAATTAACAACTTCAAAAAATTCTGAAATGTAATCGGGTCTTCTATTTTGAAACTTTAAATAGTAAGCATGTTCCCATACATCCAATCCAAGGATTGGAGTTCCTTTTACTTCTGCATCGTCCATCAGCGGATTATCTTGATTTGGTGTTGAACAAACTTTCAAACTTCCATCTGATAGTTTTACCAACCAAGCCCATCCTGATCCAAATCGAGTTGCAGCTGCTTTTGAAAATTTCTCCTTAAACTGCTCAAAACTTCCAAACGTATCATTAATAGCTTTTTGCAATTCTCCAGAAGGTTTACCACCTCCATCAGGAGACATTAATTTCCAAAATAAATCGTGATTATAATATCCTCCACCATTATTCCTAATTGCTGAAGATTGTTTTGAAACACCAGCTAAAATCTCACCAATACATTTTCCATCAAGATCAGTATTAGCAATTGCAGCATTCAAATTATTAGTATAACCTGCGTGATGCTTTGAATGGTGAATTTCCATAGTTCTTGCATCAATATGCGGCTCTAAAGCATCATATGCATACGGTAATTTAGGTAATTCAAAACTCATATCTAACCATTTAAATCAATAAAAGAAATTATCAAATTTGATTATTTTTATTTAATCTCGTTTTTGATAACAAAACAAATCTATAATATAATTGAAACTCTTCCAAACATTTTAAGACTTATTTGTCTTTTATTTTTCATCCTTTTTAAAACATCCATTTTAAAATTGTGTTTTAGTCGCTTTATTAAAGAAACTTAGCTCAACATTTATCATTCTATTTTAGTTTCTAAAAACCTATTTCTGTATTTTCGCAGCAAATTTAATTTTAAGAACAAACACGTGAATAAGAAAATTCTCGATATCGCGATACCTAATATTATTAGTAATATCACTATTCCTCTTTTGGGTATAGTGGATTTAGCACTGATGGGTCACCTTGGAGAAGTTGATTTTATTGGTGGGATTGCCTTAGGAGGAACAATATTTAACTTCTTATATTGGGGTTTTGCTTTTCTTAGAATGGGGACAAGCGGAATTACAGCTCAGGCTTATGGTGCTCGAAATTTAAACGAAAGTATCCTTTCACTTGGAAGAGCATTACTCGTTGCAACAGCTGGAAGCTTACTGATATTACTACTTCAAAAACCAATTGCACTTTTAAGTTTTTCTTATATCGATTCTGAAGCTTCGGTCGAAAATATAGCACTCTCATACTACAATATTCGAATTTGGGCAGCACCAGCAACTATTAGTTTATATGCCTTAACAGGGTGGTTTATTGGCATGCAAAATTCTAAAATACCGATGGTCATTGCCATTATTTGTAATACTATCAATATTAGTCTATCAGCTTATTTTGTTTATGGATTAAATATGGATGCCAGAGGTGTTGCTCTTGGAACTGTTATTGCTCAATATTGTGGTCTTGTTTTAGCATCACTATTTATTTGGAAATATTATCGAAGATTATTCAAATATTGGACAAATAAAGGTTTACTTAAAATACAAGAATTAAAGCATTTTGTATTAGTTAACAAAGATATTTTCCTGAGAACTCTTTGTATTATTTTTGTATTTACCTTCTTTACAACTGAATCTGCAAGCACTAATAAAACCATTCTTGCCGTCAACTCACTATTACTACAATTCCTTTTCATCTTTTCATATCTTATGGATGGTTTTGCTTATGCAGCAGAAGCTCTTGTTGGTCGATTTGTTGGGGCACAGAACCGTAAAAACTTCCTAACAACAGTTCGTTATCTGTTTATGTGGGGAACTGTTATCAGTTTAATTTTCACGGTATTTTATGCATTGGGAGGAAACTGGATACTTTCAATACTTACTAATAGTGCAGAAACGATTCATGCTGCAAGTCCTTATCTTAAATGGCTAATATTATTGCCTTTATTAAGCTTTGCATCTTTCCTTTACGATGGAATTTATATTGGAGCAACAGCCTCGGTTTACATGAGAAAAACAATGATGGCAGCAACCTTACTCATTTTTGTTCCGGTTTATTTTGGCTTAAAAGGTGTACTTTTAAATCACGGACTATGGATAGCTATGTTGTCGTTTATGCTTGCCAGAGGCTTATTTCAGGCTATCTATTTTAAGAAAGCCATCATGATCAAGTTCAAATAGAAAATTAGCTTTTGAGTAGTTGAAATTGATATAACTTGACTAAAGTTTCGTTTAAGACATCTGTAATGATATCAATTTCTTTTTCTTCGACATCCAGATTATTGCTTGCGTTATCAAGGTTTCCAGCTACGTATGAAAGTTGTATTAAATCGATTTTCGATTCAAGACAAGCGTATAATATCGCAGCACCTTCCAGGCTAATAACTTCAGGATAATTTTTTATATAAATCTCTCCTATTTGAAATAAATTCGAGGGTATAGTATTACACGTCATTCCACTTACCTTCCTAAACGCTGTAAGTATTTCAGAGTAGTCAGAAGTATTTTCTAATATTCCCTTGTTAAAAGGATATTCATTTTTTTGAATCAAATCGAAATCAAATAATGATTGAAAACCAGAATCGTAAGTAAAACCCAAATCTCCAAAATAATCATCGATAACATTCACCAAACTACCAGGCTCAGATTTCTCGCTCAAAGCAAAAGATCGTCCAAGATGAATAACAATATCATAATTTTTACGCTGAATGGCTTTATTTATCCAATGGCTGGCAATTGCACCACCATATCCTGAAATTAGAATATCAAATTCGTTATCGGCAAGTTGAAAACGGGCATAGTTCTTCCCATAATTATCAACCAATTGAAGTTGACTTATGAATTTTTGTAACGATATAAAAGTAGGACTAACAATTAAAATATCCATAGATGCAAGTACTTAGCAATAACAAAGCTTCCAAAATTTTGCTCAATCGACAAAAAATATACTTAAATTTGCAAGCTTAAGCTAACAAATTGATAGGCCTATGTACAAAAGGATATCAATTGGATTTTATCGAACGATAGTATTTAAACACAAATTATAAGATGGAATTTTCAAGTAACGAAACAGAAAATAAAGGTTTCACAAAAATAGAAAAATTCAACCAAGAAACGACTGAGGAACTCATGTTTCACTATAAAAAAGTACTTGAACTTTTAGGTGAAGATGCGGAGAGAGAAGGACTTGAAAAAACGCCCCTAAGAGTTGCTAAGGCAATGCAATTTCTTACACACGGTTATCATATCAAACCTGAAGAAATCCTGAAATCAGCCATGTTTAAAGAAGAATATCGCCAAATGGTGATTGTTAAGGATATTGAAGTATACTCAATGTGCGAACATCACATGCTTCCGTTTGTAGGAAGAGCTCACGTTGCGTATATTCCTGACGGCACAATTACAGGCCTAAGTAAAATTGCACGTGTGGTTGATGCTTTTGCCCGCCGTTTACAAGTGCAAGAAAGACTAACAACTCAAATTAAAGATTGTATTCAAGACACACTTAAACCTCTTGGTGTAGCGGTTGTAATTGAAGCGACACATATGTGTATGTCAATGCGAGGCGTTCAGAAACAAAATTCGACAACAACAACTTCTGATTTTACCGGAGCTTTCGAAAAAGTCGCTACACGCGAAGAGTTTATTCGACTGATCTCTACAAAAACTATATAAATTACTAATTAACGATTGATAAGTATCAATACTAATCGAAAGCTATGAAAGCATATGTATTCCCTGGGCAAGGAGCCCAATTTGTTGGTATGGGCAAAGACCTGTACGAAAACTCTGAACTAGGTAAAGAATTATTCGACAAAGCTAACGAGATTCTTGGTTTCAACATTACTGAATTAATGTTTAACGGAACTGATGAAGATCTTAGACAAACTAAGGTTACTCAACCTGCTATCTTCCTTCATTCTGTAATTTTAGCTAAAACTTTAGGTGCTGATTTCAAACCAGAAATGGTTGCTGGTCACTCTTTGGGTGAATTCTCTGCACTTGTTGCTAATGGAGCTCTTTCTTTCGAAGATGGTCTTAAGTTGGTTTCTCAACGTGCAATGGCTATGCAAAAAGCTTGCGAAATTGAGCCTTCAACTATGGCTGCTATCATTGGTCTTGATGACGAAACTGTTGAAAGAGTTTGTGCTGAAATTGATGAGATTGTTGTTCCTGCAAACTTTAACTGCCCAGGTCAGTTGGTTATTTCTGGTAGTATGAAAGGCATTGAAGTAGCTTGCGAGAAATTGAAAGAAGCTGGTGCTAAACGTGCTTTGCCATTAAAAGTTGGAGGTGCATTTCACTCACCACTAATGGAACCTGCACGTGTCGAACTTGAAGAAGCAATTAAAAATACAAATTTCTCTACTCCTACTTGTGCTGTTTACCAAAATGTAAATGCTAAGCCTGTAACCGATCCTGAAGAAATCAAGAAAAATCTTGTTGCTCAGTTAACTGCTCCTGTACGTTTTACTCAAACTATGGTTAACATGATTGCTGATGGTGCAAGTTCTTTCACCGAAGTTGGTCCTGGTAAAGTTATCCAAGGTTTAGTTAAAAAAGTAGATCGTAAAATGGAAACTGCTGGTGTAGATTCATACCAAGCATAAGCCAAAATATTGATCTTTAGATCAAACAAAAAAAGAGATCTCAAATTATTGAGATCTCTTTTTTTCATATCAATTTTTCAGTCCTTAACTACTTATAGCTAATTACCGATATCTGTTTTTTACCATCCATCAATATTTCCAAAGGCTCAGCAAAGCGAACATGTTTAAAGTAATGAACCTGCTCTACTAATTCCTGTTTCCCTAATACATCTTCCTTTACAAAACTAGTTTCTAAGTTAGATTTTACAGAGAAATAGCCAACATTCATAGAGGTTACATTATGGAAGAAATGTGATCCTAATGAGGCGTCAAGTGGGAAATCTTCCAAGCCTTGCTCAACAATCACTTTTGCATTAGAAATTTGCGACCAAAGAACAGGAATTCCAGTAAATCGATCTTTTGTTCCCCATCTTCCAGGTCCAATTAGAACATATTCTCTATCTTGCTCTTTCATTTTCTGGTTCAAAACGGCCATTTCCTCAGCCATTTCTTCAGTTTTAGTTCTGTCAAATTTGCTTACATCCATATAAATGACATCGCGAACATGGTCAATTTTACCATTTCCCATTCCTTTATCAGCCAATAAAACAAGCTTGTCTTTATCAACTTTTTTCATATCAATTTCGACACTCATTTCCTGACGGATAAGTGGCTTAATTTGTAATAAGTTGAAAGTAGGTAAGCCATTCTTTCCTTTAGATAAGTCAACTGCAAATTCAATCTCAACAGGCGCTCCCATTGCTTGCTTAAAAATATTCAGAAGAATACTTAAAGTTTGCGCCAATGGAATCTGATTGTATTTAAGAATGTTTGCAAAATCCACAACGCGAGGTCCTCGTAGGTTCAAATCTGGCTCAATCCTATCATTTCGCCCATCGTATACCGAAGCACAATGCAATAAATTTCCATCTTTTTCAGCTACTGAAAGGTCATACTTATAAGTTGCAGCATCTTCTCCATCCTCAAGCAAATTTAACTTCTCAGACTCCATGTTTATAGCATAGAAATAACTCTGCGAATCTTTCACTTGGTCTTGAATTGAAGCCAACTGTAATTTTGGATACTCAGGACAGAAACGATGCGTTTTCTCGCCACCAACAACATACTTACCCAAACCTAATCCCAGAACAGCAAAACCATCTTCAGGTTTCATATACGAGAATGGATAATAATTGTATGATTGTGCTACCCCACTAATGTTTGGATAATATTTCCCATTGTACTCTTGCCCTACAACCTCTTGAAGAATTACAGCCATTTTCTCTTCCTCAATCTTATAATCAACAGCTGAGAAATAAGCTTTTGCTTCAGGTGTAAAAATTGAAGAATAAACCATTTTTATAGCAGTTACCAAATGATCAAAACGCACTTCAAAATCCTCGTCATTATTTGGCAAAAGATAGGTTGCATATACACCAGCAAAAGGCTGCATCAATGAGTCTTCAAACAATCCTGATGAACGAACAGCCAAAGGCTTATTCATTTTTTCAAGATATTGACGAAGCTTTTTACGAAGTTTCTCTGGCAGCTGAGCTTCCAGGAATTGCTTCTTTATTTCATCGTAATTCTTTTCATTGTATATTTTCTCAAGCAGATTATTCGCTTCTAAGAAATTATCGTACTCATCAACTCCAATAATCGCAGTTCGGGGAATTGTAATGTTAATGTCTTTAATCAGTTTTTGGAAACTGATATTCTCAGTAAAATTACTCAAGAACGCTAATCCACGGCCTTTACCACCAACTGATCCACGACCTAAACGAACAACGTAATGGTTCGAGTTTGCAAGGCTAGGTTTGAATTTGATGATACGACCACGCAATTGTTTCAACCTCGAAGCCTCGAATACATCCAAACAAAATTGTCTCAATTCACGAACCGTTTTAAAGTCTGAAATTTGATAGCGACGTAGTTTTTTAGCAATATTAATCTCTCCTCTGGCCATTAGCCAAGTTGAAATACCATTTCTTTTAGAGTGAAATAATAAAGATTCATCTGGCACATATCTTAACTTGTTCTCAAAATCCTCAAGTGATTTTGCCATGGCAACTTGGGTTCCACTTTGATTTCTGAATACGAAATCTCCAAATCCCAATTTCAAATGTATAAAGTTGAAAATATCTAAAGCTAGCGTATCACTATTTTTATTGATAAAATCAGCATTTACTTGAAAAGCACGCATTGCATTGTCCGTATCATGCGACTGCATAACACAAGGAATTCTTAAGTGCTTATCTTGCACATAGGATATCAAATCTACCCCTGCATCGTCATTCAACTTACCATCTCGGGCAAATCGAACATCAGAAATAACACAAAGTAGGTTTTCCAGATATTTATCTACAATATCAACAGCATCCTCATATGAACTCACCAAAATAACCTTAGGACGAGCACGCATTTTTAGAATTTTATGCATCTCATCAATATCATCTTCGTCAGAAATTACTTTCTGAGTTTGAGTCATAACGGACGTATAAAGTAAAGGCAGATAACGAGAATAATATTTTACAGAATCTTCTACCAGCAACATTACCCGAACATCACCAATCTTAGAATCTGGCTCCAGATTCATTTTATCTTCAATGTATTTGGTCATGGCCATAAAGATCTTAGTCGATCCATTCCAGACAAATACTCTCTCAATATTATTTTTAATCTTATCGGCAGCCTTATCGAAATAAGCTAAGTCACTATTATTATTCACCAAGACCAAAACGGGTAATTCTGGCTGTTTCTTTTTAATCTCTTGGCTCAATTCAAGCGGTGATTCCTTATCAAGTCCTGCCATCAAAATTACAATGTCGAAATTTTTCTCATCCATTGCCTGGAGAGCTTCTTCATTGGTAGCAACACTAGTAAATCGGGGTGCTGTGTATAAATTTAACTGAAGATATTCTCCAACAATTTTGTCAGAAAATTGACCTTCTCTGACGATAGTATATGAATCGTAATAAGTAGCGACAAGAAGAATTTCCTTTACCTTAAATGGCATTAATTCCTGAAATATATCCCTGTCGTTCTTTTTACGCTTATAAATTTTCGAAATAGCAACTTCTTCCATTTTTCTTCTTGGTTTGTGTTTGACGGATGAAAGTAATAAACAATTAACAATTGTCAATAGGGTTTGCTTTATAAATAAGGCTTTGCATGATAAAAATATTACTCAATCCTCTTCAAATAAAAAAATCCTGTCTGGTACTAACCAACAGGATTTTATATATGAATTTAATAATTCAACTAGTCAACAACCCAAGTGTCTCCACTATTTAGTAGATCATCCATAGATTTGATTGATGATATTGCTTTAATATCTTCAATTTGTTGAACCATTTTCTCGTCGTAAGAAGTAGAATCTACATCACGAATAACACCCAAAGCAACAGGATACTCAGGAGCCATCATACTTGAAAGCAACCAATGCATATGTGGGTCTTCAGTATGTGCATCATGAACAAGAACATCTTCTTCGGTAATGCCATGTTCACCAATAGTAACAACTACAAGTTTACCATTACCTCCCATGATTAAACCTTTATTTTTCTCCTTACCAAAAATCATCGGTTTACCATGTTCAATTATTACGGTATAGTCTTCTTTTGTCGCTTTATCTGTAATAATAGAATGAGCTCCATCATTATAAATCACACAATTTTGAAGAACCTCAACAATAGATGTTCCTTTATGATCAGATGCTGCTTTTACAATCTCTGTCGTTAATTTGATATTCGTATCAAGCGATCGAGCGTAAAACTTTGAACCTGCTCCCATAGCTAACTGAGATGGCTTAAATGGCTCCTCAATAGTTCCGAAAGGTGACGTTTTTGTCACCATTCCATGATTTGATGTTGGCGAATATTGACCTTTAGTCAGGCCATAAATCTCATTATTAAAGAGAAGAATAGTCATGTCAATATTTCTACGAACTGCATGAATAAAATGGTTACCACCAATTGCTAAAGCATCTCCATCACCAGAAACCTGAATTACTTCAAGGTCTGGGTTAGCACACTTAGCTCCTGATGCGATAGCCGCAGCACGTCCGTGAATGGTATGGAAACCATAAGTATCCATATAATATGGGAATCGAGAAGAACAACCAATACCTGAAATTACGGCATAATCTTCCTTCTTAAAATCCATATCAGCCATTGCCTTTTGAACGGAATTTAAAATACCATGGTCACCACAACCAGGGCACCAGCGATTCTCTTGATCGCTTCTAAAATCCTTAGCACTTAGCTTCTTAATATTAGGTGAATTTAATACTGTATCAGCCATGACTTATTTCTCCTCCAATAATTGGTTAAATCTTTCTTTTAATTCCACCACAGTAAATGGTAATCCCATTAATTTATTGTGTTGTTCAAACTTAATATCTTGGAACGTACTTCTTAGATATTCTGCAAATTGACCGTCGTTCAATTCACACACAATAATTTTTTTGTAACGACCTAACACTTCAGCAGTGTTTTTAGGAAGTGGGAAAATATAATTGAAATGAGCTAAACTAATAGATTTCTCTTCCTTTTGTAATTCGCGAACTGCCGTTGTAAGGTGACCATAAGTGCCACCCCATCCTACTACAAGAACATCAGCGTCATCCTTTCCTTTCACTTTAAGTTCAGGAATATTGTCAGCAACAAGCTCTACTCTTTTCTTACGAATATCACTCATCACTTGATGATTTTCTGGTACGTAAGAAACAGTACCAACGCCATCAATTTTTTCAAGACCACCAATACGATGCTCTAATCCCTTTGTTCCCGGAATAGCCCATCTACGACTCAATCGCTTCTCTTCACGAGCATAAGGAAGGAAATCGTCTCCTTCTTTTGCAATAGGGGCAACAATCTCTGGTAATTCAGACATAGTTGGAATCCTCCAAGGTTCAGCACCATTAGCAATAAAACCATCTGTTAAAAGAATAACAGGCGTCATATGCTCAAGTGCGATACGACTCGCTTCAAATGCGTAATGGAAACAATCAGATGGCGTACTAGCTGCAATAACAGGCATAGGACACTCACCACTACGGCCATGAATTGCTTGCAATAAATCAGACTGCTCAGTTTTGGTAGGTAAACCTGTAGAAGGACCTCCACGCTGAACATTCACAATAACAAGTGGCAATTCAGTCATCACTGCAAGACCTGCAGCTTCCGTTTTCAATGCTAAACCAGGACCAGAAGTTGTAGTAACAGCAAAATCACCAGCAAAACTAGCACCAATTGCAGTACAAATACCTGCAATTTCGTCCTCCGCTTGGAAAGTTTTCACACCAAGATCTTTGCGAGCCGCTAACTCTTGTAAAATCTCAGTAGCTGGAGTTATAGGATATGACCCACAGAATAGCTCAAGATTAGCTCTTTCTGCTGCTGCCATAAGTCCCCAGGCTGTTGCTTTATTACCAGTAATATTTCTATATGTACCCTTACGGATTTTAGCAGGGGCTACACTATAGTTATAAGGCAATGCCTCAATTGTTTTAGCAAAATTGTAACCTGCCTTAAGTACCTTTTTATTAGCATCAACTACTAATGGGTACTTTTTAAATTTTTTCTCAATAAAATCTTCAGAGTGATCCAAAGGACGATCGAACATCCAATATACCATTCCAAGAGTAAACATATTCTTACATCTCAGAATACTTTTTTGATCAAGTCCTGAATCTTTTAAACACTCACGTGTAAGTGATGTAACCTTTGCCTTAATTAGGTTATAGTCAGCAAGCTTATCATCTAACAATGGATCTGATTCGTAACCGGCTTTTTCAAGATTCTTATCTGTAAAACTATCCTCGTTCACGATAATTGTACCACTTGCTTTTACCCACTTTAAATTAGCTTTTAAAGCCGCTGGATTCATTGCAACCAATACGTCGGCATAATCACCTGGAGTATAAATCTCTTGGTGACCAAAGTGCAATTGAAAACCTGAAACGCCACCTACGGTACCTTGTGGGGCGCGGATTTCTGCTGGATAATCAGGGAAAGTCGCTACATCATTCCCAAATAAAGCTGAAGTATCAGAGAACTGTGTTCCTGTTAATTGCATACCATCTCCGGAATCACCTGAAAATCGTATAACAACCTCTTCTCTTTCAATAATTTTTGTCTTTTGACTCATGACTGTTTGATTTAACTTCTAGTTAAATTCTTAGTTTGTTAAGTTGTTAGGTTTTATTGTGGTAAAGTATGAGAAGGATAAAAGCAAACTTGTATGGCAGACCTCTAGTTTTTTTGAATTTTCTATAATTCGGAATTAACTCGTCATCATCAGACATCAAATTCCACACAAGATTTAGGAGGAATTGGATGAAAATATCTCAAAAAAGAATAGACCTTAAAAACAAATACAAATCTTTATGAACTTTCAACCAAGCTGTTAACTCTACTTGTTTGGTTTTCTGTTTTAGAACAGTTCTTAATAAACATGTTCTATAACAGTGGGTAAAGGTAATGATTACGGGAACTTAGACAAGAAAATGAAAAAGAATTTTTAAGAAAAATGCAAAGGTTTGCGTGGACTAGATAAAAACAATCTAATCAAGAAAAATGGTGGCATAAAAAAGCCCGCACAAGGCGGGCTTAGTACAATTATAATATAATTAAGGATTTTGATCCTCATCATTGATATTAAGGTTCGAATCAAGTTCTTTCTTAGGTATTTGTAATACAAACTCCTTGGCATTAGCAGGAAGATCTGCCTGATACCAGTGATCCGCTCCACGTTTCAATGGTAACTGACGTCTTTTAATATCGAAGAAAGCAAAACCTTCTCCAAATAATTCCTTACGTCTTTCTAATAATACTTCATCAACTAATGTACTTCCAGTAGAAGTAGATTTTACAGCTGAAGCATCACGTTGACTTTGAATAGCAAATAATGCAGTTTGAGCAGCAGGATTATTTCCAGCCTCAGCTTCTGCCTCAGCTTCAATCAAGTACATTTCAGATGCACGCATCATTACGATTGCCCCTGTATTATCAGACTTATCTGTAGCTTTAGTCCCATACCACTTCTCTTTCACACTATCGTATTCGAACAGGTTTCGAGCATCAGTCGCAGTAAATAGCTCTTTAAATGCTTTGTCGCAATAAATGTTTTTGTAACCACTTGTTCTATTATGATCCCATAAAGAAAAATATGAAGCCCAAGATAGAGATTGCTCACCATTAGTCGCTAATCCCCAAATCCACTCACTATTGCTTGTATCATTAAAACCTGCGGCAAAATCATCACCAGACATCAATGTATAATCTTTTCTAGCAAGTTTAGCATATTTAGATGCATCAGACCAATTTTCCATGTGTAAGTATACACGAGCTAAAAGACCATTAATCACATCGATATTAAAGTTACTTTTCAAACTTCTGTCTGAACCCACAAATTTAGCAGCTTCTGTTAAATCTAAAACTACCTGCTTATATACATCAGAAACACTTGATCTTGCATTTCCTTCTGTTGCAGCTGAAGATGGCTCCAAGTTTATTGGTACACCTGCAGCATTAGCATCTTTTGCATAAGTGTGCTGATATAACCTTACCAACTCAAAATGCATATAAGCACGAATACCTAAAGCTTCTCCAAGAATTTGATTTTTTTCAGCATCAGTAGCGTCAATACCTGGAGTAAATTTAATGATTGTATTCGCATCATTAATCATTTTATAATATCTAGACCAAATCTCACGAGTACGAGTACTGTTTACAGTACGCATAGTTTCCATGAATTTATAATCCCAATAGTACCAGCTAGGTGCAACCAGAGCAGCATCTACACCTTTAAGATCACCCATGATTCTAACTGTTAACAATCCATAATCATCGGTATTTCCGGCAACATTACCCGAACGCATATATGAATAAATTCCATTCAATGCAGCACGTGCTCCACCAATACTTTTAAAAACCTGTTCCGGAGATACTGCCGTTGTTGGCTCTGGATCCTCCAAAAAATTATCGCTACATGCTGAAACAAACATACTTCCAGCAAGTAATATAAATAATATTTTATTTAACTTCATAATTTCTTTTTATTAAAAATCTACTTTAACACCAAATGAAACTGTTTTAAGAGCGGGATATCTGTTATTTGTTATCCCTGAAGTTGACTGTTCCGGATCCATTCCTTTATGGCTTGAAAAAGTCAACATATTATCAGCTTGCACATATACACGTGCTTTAGATAAATTAATTTTTTCTAATAAATTACTAGGAAGTGTATAACCAAGAGTTATATTTCTTAAACGTGCGTAATCATTATTAAACAAAAATCTAGTTGAAATGGCATTGTAGTTAGTTCCAACACTATTATCCAATTTTGGAACATTCGTTTTATCACCTTCTTTTCGCCATCTATTAAGCATATCCTCATGCATTTGTTTACCTACATTAGTACCCGCATGCATCAAGGCTGAATAAGAACTATCGTAAACTTTTCCTCCAACTGAGAAGTTGAACATGAAGCTTAAATCAAAGTTTTTATATCTGAAATTATTAGTTATACCACCAATGAAATCTGGTTCTGCCGAACCACTATAAAATCTGTCTGCAGAATCGTAATCTTTAGTAGTAACCTTTTTTCCTTCATCATCCATAGTATACCACATAGCAGCACCATCAATAGCATCAACACCCGCATAATCTCTAATATAGAAATCGTAAATGCTCGTACCTGCTCTGTATTCACGATAGTTGTCAATTGGCATTTTTTCCTGTGGCAGTTTTGTTATTTCATTCTTATTGGCAGAAACATTGAAAGAAGTTTCCCAATAGAAATCATCAGTTTCAATATTTACTGTATTAATAACAAATTCAATACCTGTGTTTTTTACATCACCAATATTTTCATTTACAGAAGTAAATCCTGATGATAACGGCATTGGACGTGCGAACAACAGATCCTTAGACTTTCGCTCATACAATTCGATAGAACCATTAATTTTCTGATTTAAGAAGCCGAATTCAACAGCAATATTTGCTTGTGCATTACTTTCCCATTTCAAAGCATCGTTTGGAAGAGATGCCAATACAATACCTGCGTTAGCTAAATCATTATAACCTGTTTCATACAATCCTAGGTATGGAAAGTAATCTGTGTTGTCATCAGCATCTAAAAGTCCATCATTACCAGAAGTACCATAACTACCGCGAACTTTTAATGAACTTAACCAATCCACATTACTCAAAAATTCTTCCTGATCAATTCTCCATGACCCTGATACAGACCAGAAACTACCCCAACGACTATCTGTATGGAATTTTGTTGAACCATCACGACGGAAACTTGCAGAAACGTAGTACTTGTTTCTGAAATCATAATTAAACTGGCTGAAATATCCAACAATTCTATGATCATATGTTCCTGAACTCAAATTAGAAACCTGTGCTCCTACTGATAATTCCGTAACACCATTAAAAGGAAATTCTGTTTTTTGTCCTTTTAATTCCTGTTTATTATATGAGTATGCCTCAGTACCTACTAACGCACCAAAAGTATGATCTTCATTAATCGTTTTTGTCCAATTTAACGTATTGGTATAAGTCCAAGAGAAAGTTTCATACTTTCTTTTCGTACTACGTCCATTATACCCGGCACCATCACCAAACTCAGAATTATAATATGATTCATAACTTCTCATATAATAATCAGAGCGTAGGTTAGTTTTAAAAGTAAAATTTTCTAAAAATGTAGCTTCTGCAAAAGCGTTAATCCCAACAGTCGTACGAGTATTTTTGATAATATCCATTTCTGTTGAAGCAACTGGATTTGTATTATCAGAAGCGCCCATTGGACGAGTCTTACCATAATCGTATTTTTTCTTTCCATTCTCGTAAACGATATTCCCTTCACTATCTCTCTCATAAACAGGATAGATACTAGCTGGTGTATTTTCGAACAAGAAAATATTTCTATATGAGCCTCCGGATGAAGTAGGAGCATTCTGCTCTGTTCTACTCATATTTGCAGAAATACCAGTTTTCAACCATTCTTTAGCTTTAGTTGTAACACTAACTCTCGAAGAATATCTTTCAAAATCTGATGTTAATGCAATACCTTCATCTTTCAAATAACCTGCCGATAAAAAGTATTGAGTTTTTTCATCACCACCACTTATACTTAAACCAGCATCAGTTCTCTTTGCTGTTCTTGATAAAGCATCTTGCCAATCAGCATTATATAGCAATTTTGCACCGTCAACAACCTGACCATCTAAACCAATTGGCTTATCAACATTAAAAGGATTATAAACTAACTGCTTTACAACATTATCTGTTGCGTAAGCTTCTGCTGAAGCATATCCACTCATTGCAGTAGGGTCACTGATTGCACCGTTTCTTAATCCTTCCCAATAAAGTTGATAATATTCATCGCCACGAACGAAATCATATCCATCTACAGCACGAGTCGAAAAACCTTGTTGCAACTTAAATGAAATTTTAGTTTTACCCGATTTTCCAGATTTTGTTTTGATAATAACAACACCATTAGCAGCTCTAGATCCATAAAGAGAAGCAGCAGCAGCATCTTTCAATACTGTCATTGTTTCAATATCATCAGGATTAATTGACGAAATATTTCCATCGAAAGGAGCTCCGTCTACTACATAAAGAGGTGCACTAGAAGCATTAATCGAGCCTGTTCCACGAATACGAATAGTTGGGTTAGCACCTGGCTGACCCGATGAAGAAATCACCTGAACTCCTGGGGCATTCCCTTGAAGAGCTTTTGTTACAGAACTTACTTGCATATTTTCCAATGCTTCTTTCTTCAATACAGAAGCTGAACCTGTAAATGAAGATTTTTTAGCTGTTCCATAAGCTACTACCATAACTTCGTCCATACCAATAGACTCAGATTCCATTACCAAATTGATAATATCAGTATTAGCTGACAACTCAGCTGTTTTCATCCCAACAAAAGAGAAAACAAGAGTTTGTCCCTCTTCTTCAACATTGATAGTATACTTACCATCAAAATCGGTTGTCGTACCGATTGTAGTACCTTTAATAATTACAGAAACCCCAGGAATTGAAAGTCCATCATCTGCTGATGTAACGATTCCTGAAATTTCTCGACCTTGAGCCATAAGCCCCTGCAATCCTATAAGACATAGGACTAACATCGAAAATAATTTCTTTTTCATGAATTTTTAGTTAGTGGTTAATTATACTTGTTCAATTCGCTATAAATAAAAACCCAAACTTCCCAAAACCCCTAATTTTGGTCGATCTAGAGTTTTCCATACGAAAGTTTTTATTTTAAGCGGAACCAAAAATGTAAAAAAAACTTAAATCCACAAACTAAATTCTTGTTATTCATAACATCGATAAAATAACTATGAAAAACACCTTTTTTTTATCAAAAAAATCAACACATTTAGTATCCATAATTATTCAACACTAGCAAATATTCACATTACGCAAACTTGCCAGATCTAAACATCTAGAAAAAAGAAGAATAGAATAATATAGACAATTCAGTTTTTAATCTAATTTTAACACAATTAATAATCCCATTATGTACAATTAAACAATCTCCAGTTTCCACAACGTTCCCCTTTATGTTTTAAGACATAGGTACTCCCAATAATTTAAACTATCAAAGAAACATTATATACAAACAAACCAGTTAAGCTTGCGCTTAACTGGTTTATATAAAATTCATCTATTTTACAGATGATAAAAAAATCAATTCTTAGAAACTAGCCTTAGGGTTCTGGACCATATTAGTATTAGCATCCATTTCTGATTGTGGAATCTGGAATATCCAGTTATTATTAACAGATGGCTTATCCTGCTTATATCCATTCAAGTAATATGAAGGGTCAGCATGAGAACCTGCTAAATCTAGAGCTTCATCATTACGTAACATATCAAACCAACGATGACCTTCACCGAATAACTCAATGCGACGCTGAAGAAGAATTTCATCAACTAAAGCTTGTCCTGTATTTGTGCTCTTTATATAGGCAGCATCACGCTCTGAAACCAATTCAAAAAGAACATCAGCAGCTTCAGAATCTTTATTTTGCTTAGCTAAAGCCTCAGCTTCGATTAAATACATTTCAGAAGCTCTCATATAAAGAACATCTTCAGGCTCAATAGTTGCAGCATTTGCATTTAAAAATTTTGCAACCTGATAAGGATGTTTCTTAAATGATGATTTTCCAGCAAAATACTGTGTGTTTATTGCAGCTACTGCAGCATCAAATTCTGCCTCTGTAGGATAGTTAGGATCATAATTAGGTGAAGTTACATCATCAGTATACTCTACAGTCGTATTTGGCATTTTATCCAAGAATACATCTCTTCTATAATCCGTAGTTGAAATTTGATCGAATAATGTTTTGTTAATGATACGAGGTGTACCACGGTCAAACGATCCGTTAAAATTCATACCGATATAATAGAACCAAGATCTGTAATAGTTAGTTTGATCAGAAACAACTTCTGCTCCCCACATCCACTCAGCATTTTCATAGCTATTAAATCCTGCCTTAAAATCGTCTTCTGACATTGGAGTATATCCAGTTCGAGCAGCATTTGCATAAGTAGCAGCAGCTACAAAATCTCCTTTAGTTAAGGCAATTCTCGCTGCAATACCATTCGCAATACTTGCAGTAATATGTGTTTTAGAAGTACGAGCACCTACACCAGTTAAAAGTGTAATTGCATTTTGAATATCTGACTCACACTGTGCATAAACATTAGCAACAGTTTCACGTGCTTGACCTTCATATGGAGCTGCAGTTACAAGCATAATTGGTACCCCTAATTCTACACTCTCATCAGTATATTGAGGGTTTTTACCCCATAAACAAACCAAACGGTGATGTAAAAATGCTCTATAAGCATAAGCTTGACCTCTTACTTCTTTTAACAGATCAGTTTCAACCATATCTTCAGAAGCATTAAGAATATTATTAGCACTACCAATTAAATGGTAATATTGATACCAAACCCAGTCGATATTACTACTCGTTGCTGAAGTATGATTAGTCCATTGGCAAGTAGATCTAAACCAACTTGTTCCTGGAAGTGCACGAAGATAATCTCCTGCTCCGAATTCCATCATTGGCATTACATAAGATTCACCAGAATGATAAGTCGCGTCAAGATCAGATTGTCCGTACATCTCACGATGCATACCATTTAAAGCCAACAACATATTCTCAGGAGATGACAAAGCACTCGATGGCGTATACGCATCTGTTGGCTGAGTAGTAAGATAGTCATCAGAACAACCTGTGGCTGCGACTACCATTACTAGTACAATTAATTTATTGAAATATTTTTTCATAATATATTTTCGTATTATATAGTTCAAATATGACTAGAATGAAACATTTACACCAAATGAAACAACTCTTGAAGGAAGGTATACATTACTTGTAGTACCCGAGAAAGCCTCTTGAGGATTTAAGCCTTTACGCTCAGTTAACATGAACAAGTTCTCACCTGTAGCAAAAATCTTCAATGAATTAATTCCCAAATCTTTAATTTTGCTCTTAGGGAACGTATAACTTAAGTTCACATTCTTAAGAGATAGGTAAGAAGCGTCAGTTAACCATCTATCAGAAGTTGGTGCTAGATGTGTGTTACCATTCTGTAATCTTGGAATGTTAGTTTTATCTCCTGGTTGCATCCAAGCTTTCTTCATATCAACATGTAGAGCCTCTCCATAAGCACCTTCGTGCATCAAATCACGGTAATTGTAATCAAGAATTTTTCCACCTAAAGCATAGGTAAACAAAAAGCTTAATTGGAATTCCTTATATTTTAATGTATTTGAAACAGATCCAAATAAATCAGGAATTGAAGAACTGCCAGTATATCCCTTACCGGCATCTTGCTCGTCATTTGACAATACAGGGTTCCCGTTTTCATCGAATTTCTTAGACGTATTACCATTTTCATCTTCTTCCCAAACTTGGTACAAAGCTTCACCAGTATTCTCATCTACACCATAAAAATCGTATAAATAGTAGTCATACACAGAATGGTTTTTAGCCCAACGTTTAGATCCGTTAACAAATGGATCTGGAATCTCCGTAATCTCATTTTTAACTGTTGAAGCTTGAATCTCCATATCCCATTTAAAATCTTCAGAATCAACAATAGTTCCTCCTAAAGAAATTTCAAAACCTTGATTATACAACGTTGCAATATTACGAGGCTGAGAATCTAATCCCATAGAAGATGGTAAAGGCATATTATATAAAAGATCCTCTGAAATCTTGTGATAGAATTCAACTGCACCATGAAGCCTGTTATTCAAAACAGTATATTCAAGAGCAATATCAAATTGATTGTTCGACTCCCAAGTTAAATCTTGATTACCTACAGTAGACCAACGAAGACCTGACTCACCAGCATTTGGATGTGGCGCATATAATGCTTGGTATCCATAATAATCAGATCTTTCATCTCCAATTCTATCATTACCAACCTCACCATAAGAAACTCTAAATTTAAGTTGGTCAATCCAAGTTAAATTCTGAATGAAAGCTTCCTGATCCATTCTCCAAGTAGCACCAACTGAATAGAAATTACCCCAACGTACATCAGGGTGGAAAACAGAAGAACCATCACGACGGAAAGATCCTTCTACATAGTATTTATTCTGGAAATTATATTTTCCTCTGGCAAAAAAACCTTCAGATTTCTTTTCAGAAGTAAAACCGTCTAATGAAATTGGAGTAACGAAGTTATCAAATTCATTAATCCCAGTTACATTTAACTTAGATTTCATACCATACATTTCAGAATAATTCAAATCATATGACTCATGTCCAAGTAAAACTTCAATGTTGTGATCTTCACCTATCTTAGTGTTATAGTTGATCAATTGGTTCCAGTTAAGAGCAGTCTGTGTATAACGCGTCTCGTTATAACGACCGTCAGGTGCACCATCTCCAATAATATTGTTTTCGAAATCACTCTGATGATAACTCTGAACATCAATACCTACATTAGTAGAAACTTTTAAACCTTCTATAATATTAAACTCTGCATAAGATCTATTACTAATAATATTAGTTTTAGTCTCATTATAGTTATAATCTAATTCAGCAACGATGTGTCTATCAACATTCGTTGGACGAGAACTACCATGATCGTATTGCTTTTTACCAGAAGCATCTAAAATATAATCTCCTGTTGACGGGTCGATAACATACACAGGATAAATTGGTCCCATATAACGAGCAAAACGGAATGGGTTACCAAAACTAGTATTCCCATCAGTAGTAGAAGCAAGACCTTTTTTAGTGAAAGACCAAGACATGTTCGTTCCTAATTTGAACCATTTCTTTGGAGTTACATTTATATTCATACGCGTATTAATACGCTCAAAATCAGAATTTGTAACGTAACCTGTCTCATCTAAATAGCCTACAGAAAAGAAATAGTCATGTTTTTCTCCTCCACCTGAAGCAGATAAGTTATAATTTTGACGGTAACCAGTTTGCTCAATTGGATCATACCAATCTAAACTTTTTGCGATTACACTTGCATTTGGGTTAATAACACCATTAGCATCTACGATTTGATCATTAGGAACATTAAAAGGATTATAAGCAAGCTTGTCAAAAATTCCAGTAGCAGCAGTTTGAGCAGCTACAGCAGGGTCAGTACCAGCACCGTGAATTAATGCATTCTTATAAGATTGATACATCAACTCATAATAATCTTTTGCTCCAACAGTTTCATAGTGTGGTATAGCCTGATCAACAATACCCGTTACAGCCTTAAAGTCGATTTTTACTTTCCCCTGGTTTTTCTTACCACGCTTTGTTGTAATCATTACAACACCATTCGCAGCACGAGAACCGTAAAGTGCAGTTGAAGAAGCATCCTTCAAAATAGTCATAGATGCAATATCTTCAGGTGAGATATCAGCTAAAGAACCTTCGTACTGAGAACCATCAACAACATAAAGAGGAGATGCGTCACCATTCAATGTTCCAAAACCACGAATACGAATAGCTGGAGCAGAACCAGGTTGTCCAGAAGTTGAAGCAACTTGTACACCTGTCGTAGAACCTTCTAGGGCTTGCCCTACTGAAGACAAAGTTCTTTCTTCTAATTTCTCAGCTCCTACAACACCTGCAGAACCAGTAAAAGATTCTTTCTTCGCAGTACCATAAGCTACAACCATTACCTCATCTACACCAATGGATTCTGATTCCATTACTAAATTAATAGTATTAGAATTCACAGGCATCTCAGCTGTCTTCATACCAACAAATGAGAAAACAAGAATTTGATTTCCTTCAGATACACTTATAGTGTATTTACCATCAAAATCAGTAGTGGTTCCAATTGTGGTACCTTTAATAATTACAGAAACCCCAGGAATTGATAGCCCATCATCTGCTGAAGTAACTACTCCTGAAACCTCTCGACTTTGCGCAAGTACGCTTTGTAATCCTATAAGGCATAGGATTAGCATCGAAAATAGATTTTTTTTCATGAATTTTTAGTTAGTCGTTAATTAATTAGCCAAATGACAATATTAACAATTGTTAAAATTAACATTTAGGTTTTTCATCTTTTCAACCATCAAATAAACCCTCAAGCACCTGTATTAACTACAGACACAGTCCCAATAAGGATAAATTCAATTAATCAAAGACCCTTCAAAAGTGTGAAAAAAACTTAAATAGACAAGTAATATTTGGAAATTCCACAAAATTCAAAACATAAGATGAATGTTAATTTTACTTAAAAAACATTCAACTAGAATGAGTAGGTTCACCAACCTCAGAAACATCATCAAACTATTTCATTTAAACTATAGCAAGTATAAAACAACACTTGATGACTGAAAATCAAAACAATGAGTCAAGGCTATTGAACGTCACTAAAAAAATAGCGTAAAGTAAAACTTAATTAAAAAATAATTTATTGATTAATTAAAAACATTCATCTCTAGACTCTTTATAAATAAGCTATTAAATTTCTAAAAATCAAGACTTCCTGAATCAAAAAAAATGCCATCTCCCATTTAAGGGAAACAGCATTAAGAAAAAATCTATAAATTTTTATTAAAGAGAGCTATAGAAATCAAAAATCTTAATAAAATCATCTTCTTTAGTATATTTCAATCTATTCCTTTTCACAAATTTCTTAATAATTTCTTCCTTGTCGGAAAACAAATTAAGAATTGTTCTTTTCTTAGGGGTAAATAATTCAGCTGCAGCATCTCCAACACAAACATAGTATTCTCGCTTAACAATGTACTTATCAATTTCCTGTTTCTGATACCCACTAACATCTCTTGCTTTTATAAATTTATTAGTGTAATATTTATATAGCTTAATGTTAGTCCCAGATAAAAAATCTACATAAACATCTATTAGATTATTTCCAAAGTGTAATTTCGTGAAAATAAACCTATGTCCATCAAACACAATCGAATCAATAACATTTTGGTTAATAATTTTATTAACCACACCATCATTCTTCACATGCATTTCATTACCGTATATAAAGAATCTTAAAGAAACGTTCTTAATTACATGATTATTATTAAAATAGACAATCCCATCAGACCAGTCTTTATCAATAAAATAATCACCTTCAACATTTACCATCTTAGAAAAACTATCAAAATGATTCTTCCTTAATTCTGAAAAGGAAGATGCAAAATTAGAATTAACCTGTGAAAGTATAGATTGATTAAAAACTATCATTACAAAAGCAATACTGAAAACAAATTTAAATAATCTCATTTCTTAATTGTTATAATTTATTGATTACTAAATATAACAAAAAAAAGGATTACTCAAAATGAGCAACCCTTTTCAAAATCATAAATGTAGATAACATTAACTATCGATTAGCATTAACAGTGTCATCAATATTTTCATTAGCATCAATTTCAATCTGAGGAACTTTCAAAAAGAATCTCTTATCATTCGGCGTTAAAGTAACAAATACCCTATGGTTACCATTACGAGTGATACCTCTAGTCAGACGCTTAGCATCAAACCACTCAACTCCCATTTCTGCATACAGTTCTTTTCTTCTTTCAAGAAGAATTTCTTCCAATAATGCAGCACCAGTATTTGTCGATTTTACAGCACTAGGGTCACGATCAGATTGCAATGCAAAGAGTAAGTTATGAGCAGTAGTTTCATCACCATTACGATAATTAGCTTCTGCATCAACTAGAACCATTTCAGCAGTTCTCATTAAGTGCATATCAGAATCGAATGCAAAAATGAATTTATCACTAATAAATTGTTGATAATTTCCAACTGGAGCACCATAACCATTCCTAAATTCATTTCTAACATCTGTTGCAGTAAACTCACTTACAAATGCACTATTTACAAACATACCAAAATATGCATCTTGATTATGGTCTGCAAAAGCATGTGGAGCAACATAATAGTAATTTGATTGATCTGATTGCTGATCCATTCCCCAAAGAACTTCAGAAGCATCAATATCATTAAAACCTCCAGCATAAATTGACGCATCCAGAGCAGAATTTACATCACCACCATAAGCTGCATTTGCCGCAACCTCAATTTGATCCCAATCTCTATTCAAAGCCATCAAAATTCGAGCTTTAATACCATTAGCAACACTCTTGTTCATGTATGATTTATTGATTCTTTCTTCAGGTAAACCAGCGATTGCATCATTAATATCCTGTATCATGAACGCCTCATAATCTGCTGGTTCAGACATTGGCCCAGCTTCAGTTACTTGCTCCTTATACAAAGGAGGTGTTTTTAATCCAGAATCTTTAGAATAATATTCTAAATACAATTGGAAGTAAAAGAATGCTCTCATAGCCTTTGCCTCTGCAATAAAAGCTGGTTTATCAACTTCAGCCAAAGCTGTACTTGCAGTTACCTCTTTAATAATAGTATTCGCATGATTAATCATCTCATAATCAAACTGCCAAGTAATACGAACTCTTGAATAGGTTGGTTCGCGATTTTCATGAGCATAATCGTAAAGATACCAAGTCGGTCTCTGAATTATATCATTCCCTTTTACTGATCGTGCATAATACATAGAATAAACACCACCATTATCAGTTCTATATGAATCATCTTCATATTCATATTGTCCTCTAAACATTCTATATAATCCGGAAAAATATGCCTGAACACCTTCTTTTGAACCATATATTTCATTTGCTGTCAATACATCAGTTGGCTTGGGATCATCTAAATAATCAGAACATCCAGCCCCTCCCATTAGCATAGCAATAACTGCTATTAATATATATATTCTTTTCATGTCTTTAAATTTAGTTGATTAAAATTCTAGATTTACACCAAATGAAACAGTCTTCATAATATTTGAACGACTATCTGTAGTACCAGCAAGACTTTGCTCTGGATCAAGTCCCTCTAAAGAAGAAATTGTCCATAAGTTATCAGCTTGAAAATAAAAACGACACTTGTTCAAATTTACTTTCTTCAATAAAGATTCAGGAAGATTATAACCAATAGTTAAAGCTTTCAGTCTTAAGTAATCATTATCAAATAAGAAACGAGTTGAAGTACCGTTATAATCATTATTTGCATTAATCAACTTAGGCACATTCGTTTTATCACCTGGTTTTTGCCAACGGTTCTTAATATCAACGTGTAACTGTTGACCAGGTCTATCCAAACTACTCATTAATCCAGCATATGAATAATCATATAACTGACCACCAATACTATAGTTAAACTGAACATTTAAATCAAAATTCTTATACTTGAAATATGATCCGAAACCTCCTGTAAAATCAGGCAATGAAGATCCTTGATAATAACGATCAGCATCACCATAAACATTAGTAGTTTCTTTTGTAATATTTCCATCAGTATCTTCTACATCCATGTACCATAGAGCTTCTCCTGTTTGCTCATCAACACCTGCATATTCTCTAATAAAGAAATCGTAAACTGATTTCCCAACTTTCCATTTCTTAGTTCCCTGAACAATCTCTTCTTGAGGCAACTTAGTCAACTCGTTTTTGTTTGTGGAAATATTAAATGTAGAAGTCCAATAAATATCATCAGTATGCATATTTACAGTATTCACAATAAATTCAAATCCAGAGTTCTTTACAGATCCAATATTAGTTGTAACAACCGTATTACCAGTAGAAGCAGCTAAAGGCATATCAAATAATAAATCTACCGATTCTTTGCTATAATACTCTAACGAACCTGTAACTCTATTATTAAAGAAACCATAATCGATAGCAACATTGAATAAAGCTGTTTTCTCCCATTTAATTTCCTGATCTACTATGCCTCCTTGTAAAACTCCAGTATTCACACCGTTATTCCAACCTGTATCATAAGCAGCATAGTAAGGGAAGTATCCAATACCTCTATTATTTCCAAGCTCTCCATAAGATGCTCTAATCTTTAGTAGATCAATTTTATTAGCAAAACTCTTCATAAAATTCTCATCTGACAAAATCCAGTTTGCTCCTACTGAATAGAAAGTACCCCATCGATTATCAGAATCAAATCTTGATGATCCGTCTGTTCTAACACTAAAATCAACGAAATAACGCTGTAAATAATTATAATCTACACGCCCCATATATGACTCAAGTCTTTCTGAATTAACATAACCGCCAACAGATTCCGGCAATGTACTACCTGACATAACTTTCACACCTGGTAAAAACCCAGTACCTTGAGCAGACAAACGATCATAATTATAATCGTAATATTCCGAAATAACGTCAACTGCTAAAGAATGATCTTCAAAATCTTTCTTAAAATTAAGAGAGTTTGTTATTGTTGTCGTCTCAGTAATAGTTCTTTGTTGTGAAACACGACCTGCAACTGAAGCAGCAGAACCATACTTATAATGATCATATTCATTAGAATCATAAACATATCTTTCATATCCAAAATTTGTTCTAAAAGATAAATTTTTATGAAGATCAATTTTCATAAATGTTGAAGAGAACAAGTTTGAGCGAGTATATAGAATCTCGTTTAACAATGAAGACGAAACAGCATTCTCACCGCCTAAACGAGGTCTTACCGCATTTACCGATTGTCCACTTACATTACCATAATCATAAATTTTATTCCCATTTGCATCAAATTTAAGATCACCATTTGCATCTCTTTGATAAATAGGATAAATATTAGCAATTGAGTTAGCCCATTGCATAATACTAGTATAAGAATTACCTGATTGGTTAGGATAATTCTGAATAGATTTAGAAAAAGAAGTATTTGTTCCCATCTCCATCCAATCTCTCAGTTTAGCTTTTAGGTTAATACGGCCCGAATATCTTTCAAATTCTGATTCTATAATTGCACCTTCTTGCTTCAAGTAGTTACCATTTATAAAATATACAACATTATCACTACTTCCATTCACACTTAAGTCATACTCATTATAAAATGCATTATCATTAGATAAAGCATCATACCAGTCTGAGTCCCACTTAAGGTTAGCTCCTGATACAATTTCACCATCAGTTCCAACTGGGTTAGCTGTATCATAAGGATTATACCCTAAAGTTGTAATCAAATCATTAGTGGCAGTCTGCCCAGCAGTTGAATAATCAGCAGCGGTAGCATTCTCTGGAAGTTCAGCATTTCTTATTGCCTCCCAAGAGTACTTCATATAATCTTCTGCACCAACATAGTCGTACAAATCAACCGCAGCGTTAGAAACTCCAGCTCTTGCATTTATAGAAATGGTTGCATCTTTTTTAGTATACTTACCTCCTTTTGTTGTGATCAAAATTACACCATTAGCCGCACGAGAACCGTATAATGCTGATGCTGATGCATCTTTCAAAACATTAATTGTCTCAATTTGTGAAGAACTAATTGAATTTAGATTACCAGAAAAAACAACACCATCAACTACGATTAACGGTTCTGCAGAAGCGTTAACAGAACCAATACCACGAATACGGATAGTTGGATTCTCTCCTGGTTGCCCCCCTGATGTTAAAATATTTACTCCAGGAGCCGCACCTTGTATAGAACTAATAGGTGAAACCGCGATTTGGTTTTCCAATACTTCTGCACCAACACTTGTTACAGCACCAGTTAGAGATCTTTTGTTCTTAGTACCGTAGGCAACAACAACAACTTCATCCATACCAACAGATTCAGACTCCATAACAACATTAATCGTGCTCGAAGTAATCTGGACTTCTTGATCTTTCATTCCAACGAAAGAAAACACTAAAACGTTTCCATCTGCTGGCACAGCGATTGAATACTTTCCATCGAAATCAGTAGAAGTACCAATAGTAGTACCTTTCACAATAATTGAAACTCCAGGTATAGACAAACCATCTTCGGCAGATGTTACTACTCCTGAAACTTCTCGACTTTGAGCGAATACGCTCTGCAATCCTATTAAACACAGGACAAGCATCGAAAATAGATTTTTTTTCATAAATTTTTAGTTAGTGGTTAATTAACATTTTTTTACACAATGCAAATACTAATGATCTTTTACAACTATTAAGAAAACCAGATCCACCTCGTGCTAATAAGCTCACAATCGGCACACAAGCCTTTAAATTCAAGTGATTGATCAATTACAAAAACTTAGTAATTCGATTTAGCCATACCAAAAGTGTGAAAAAAACTTAAATAATCAAAGTGTTTACACGAACAATATCTAAGTATTATATTAATATCAATGATAATACAATGATCAATCATAATTAGCATCATTAATAAAATTTCAAATCATAAAATTTCTATTCTTCAGATACACAAGTTAATCTATGTTAAAATATGTTGTATTTTAACAATTTAAATACATTCAAAATCTGAGGTATTGCTATCTAATTTTTATTTAAATTTGTATTTAAATTCAAACTAAATAAGGAATTAAGTCATGGCATATATAATAGATCTGAAAGGTAAAACACCCCAAATGGGCAAAAACTGTTTTTTAGCTCCAAACGCAAGTATTATTGGTGACGTAACAATGGGTGATGGGTGTAGTATTTGGTTCAGTGCAGTACTACGTGGAGATGTTCACTACATCAAAATTGGGAATAATGTGAATATTCAAGATAATGCTACTATTCATGCTACCTACAAAAAATCACCAACTAATATTGGGAACAATGTTTCAATTGCTCATAATGCGGTTGTTCACGGATGCACAATAAAGGATAATGTACTAATAGGAATGGGTGCTGTTGTTCTGGATGATGCGATTATAGAACCCAACGCAATTATTGCAGCAGGATCCGTAGTTACCAAAGGTACTCATGTGGAATCAGGAAGTGTTTACGCTGGCTCTCCGGCAAAAAAAATTAAGGAATTAAGTCCTGAATTATTAGAGGGAGAGATTAATCGAATTGCCAACTCATATGCAATGTACGCTAGCTGGTACGAATAGAATGAAAACTCAAATAATGCATGATTAAAGCTATATTAATCGTGCATTACTACTCTAAATTAATATGTTGAGCCCTTAATTCTCGTTTTAGAAACACGCCAGCTTTTTCTTCAAAATCAGAAATAAACTCTGTTGTAAAAAACCTGACTTGTCCCTTTTTAGAGCAAAGTATTTCTATTTCCTGATGACGTTTTAAATAATCAATTAAACTTCGTGCTACAATCTGCCCTTGGGAAATCAATTTCACATGATTAGGCAAAAAAGATTGAATTTCATTCCTCAAAATAGGATAATGCGTACAAGCCAATATAAGCGTATCTAGTCGCTCATCTTTTGAAAGAATAGCATCAATATGCTTTTTAATAAAATACCGGCCACCTTCGTTATTATATTCTCTATTCTCAACTAGAGGAACCCATGTAGGACAAGCCTCTTGTACAACTCTAAAATCAGGAAACAGCTTTTCCATCTCCATCAAATAGGACTCTGAACGAACCGTACCTAGGGTACCTAACACACCTACATGTTTAGATTGACTTAAAGTTCCCAACTCTTCCACACTTGGTCGAATAACTCCTAGGACTCTTCGGTTGGGAGCAATACGTGGTAAATCTCGCTGTTGAATTGTTCTCAAAGCTTTTGCTGAGGCGGTATTACAAGCAAGTATCACCAACTGGCAACCCATCGAAAATAATTTCTCAACTGCCTGCAAGGTGTACTGATAAATCACATCAAACGATCTAGTTCCGTATGGAGCTCGAGCATTATCCCCAAGATAAATAAAATCATAGTCCGGCATAAGCTTAATGAGCTCATCCAGTATGGTCAAACCTCCATAACCAGAATCAAAAACACCTATAGGTTGCTTTAGGTCAGTATTCTTATTCATCTAACAGTCGCTATTTATTTCAATCACTTAATATTACAAAAAAAGGTAGAACTTATTACTAAGTCTACCTTTTAAATATTTTATTACTTAAACAGTATTGCTTACTGAATACCAAGCTTAGTTTTAACAAGTGGCATTAGATCAATACTTGTTGAAGAATTGAATAGTACAACCCCTGTACTTAGATCTAATACATATGTGAAACCATTTTCTTCCCCAACATCCTTAATAGCTTTTGATGCTCTATCGAAGATTGGCTTTAACAAACTTTGTCTTAACTCACCAATTTCCTTTTGAGCAAACTGATCGAAAGTCTGCATACGGTTCTGAATTTGCTGAATCGCTTTCTCTCTATCAAGACGGATAGCTTCAGATAAAGTTTCTCTTTCTGCTAAATAAGCTTCGTACAACTTCTGAGCTTCAGCTTGTAATGACTTTAATTGAGTGTCAAATTCTTTAGCTTTAGTTTCAATTTGCTTTTGTGCTGCATCCTTCTCTGGCATAATTGCTAAAAGCGCAGATGAATCAATATGACCTAACTTAAGAGTCTGAGCAAAAGTATTTGCGCTTGTCAAAAGCACAACTGCTAATAAAGTAACTTTTAAAATTCTTTTCATTGGGTTTCTTTTTAGATATGAGATAGAGATAATCAAAACATCATAACTCTACTCATCGTTTTATTGTTTATTTACTCTTATTCCTAATTTATATAAAACCTTATCACTAAGGTCGAACTTATTATTACTGTAGATGATAGTTGGTCCATTAGCTTTATCAATTATCATTCCATAATTACCAGCTTTAGCAATTTCCTTAATTGCCTCATAAATATCATCTTGAATTGGACGAACCAAATCTTGCCTCCTTTTATATAGAGATCCATCACTTCCAAAGTATTTACTTTGCAACTTTTGTGCCAAAGCCTCCTTTTCCAGAACCTCCCTTTCTTTTTTCGATTTCAATTCAGGAGAAAGAAAGACTTGATCTTTACGCAATTTTGCATGCAGGTTTTTTATTTCAATATAAATACTCTCTATTTCAGATTGCCATTTAGCAGAACTTTCATTCAATTGATCTTGTGCTGATTTATAATCTGGCATATGATCCAGAATGTAAGCTGTATCAACAAAACCATATCGTTGTTGTTGTGCTTTAAGGCCTGTTATCCCAACTAGCACAAAACTTAAAACACATATCAAATACTTCCCCATGACTCTCAAATATTAAATAATCTTATGAATAGTAATTAATGTTTTAAAATTCTATTTTGAAAGTACCGAATTTACAAATTATAAATTTAAATGAAATAAGAAATTTAAAATATTCTATCCATTTAGAAGCCATTAAAACTGTTGACCAATTACGAAATGGAATTGACTCCCATTTTCACCAGGTCTAGCTGCTTCATCAAAACCATAAGCCCAGTCAATTCCAAGTAAACCGAACATCGGTAAGAAAATTCTCATACCAATACCTGCTGAACGTTTAAGGTTGAATGGTTGAAAATCTTCAGATTCATACCACGCATTTCCAGCTTCAGCAAATGCTAATGCATAAATCGTAGCCGATTGACTTAATGATAATGGGTAACGAACCTCTGCTGTAAATTTAGAATAAATATTACCTCCTAAACGCTGTCCATTTGCTGCAATTGGTGTTAAGGTTCCATTTCCATATCCACGCAAACCAATATTATCTGAACCGTACATGGAGTAACCTGACATTCCATCACCACCAACTTCGAACCCTTCAAATGGTGAACGTTTATCCTTATTAAAATAACCTAGGTAACCAAATTCAGCTCCTGTATAAAGCACAAGCTTGTCGGTCTTATTTAGGATTGGGGAAAACATTTTACCCTTAAATACCCACTTGTGATATTCTATCCACTTATATTTCTCATCATCATCAGCACGCTTATAATTTACACCATCAAATAAAGAATAAGGAGGCGTAATCTTCATACTCAATGAGAAAGATGATCCACTTCTTGTGTATAACGGATTATCAATAGAACTTCTTGACAAGGTTGTTGTAAAACTAAAGTTGTTTGAGGTACCATTAGCTATTAAATAATACTGCCAATTTTTCAAACGATAGTTTTGATAACTAACTTCATTGTATAATGAAAAATAATCATCAGGCCATTTTAATCTTCTAGCTAAACCAACACTCATACCCAACACTTCTTGTTGTTGATCAGTATTAGGTTGATTATAATATGAACTGTATGATCTACTATATCCTGATTGTTTCGAATAATAAAATGATGTGCTTAATGAAGTAGGTTTCTTTCCTCCTAACCAAGGTTCAACAAAAGATAAACTGTATGAACTATAATAAGATCCATTAGTTTGTGCCCGAATACTCAAAGTTTGGCCATCACCTGTTGGTAAAGGACTCCAAGCCTCTTTATTAAACATATTACGAATCGAAAAATTTGAGAATTTCAATCCAACGGTACCGATAATCATACCAGCACCCCAACCTCCAGAAAGTTCAATCTGGTCGTTAGCTTTTTCTTCTAATTCATATATGATATCAACTTTTCCACTCTCAGGTTTAGGCTGAATATCAGGATTAATTGCTTCAGGATCGAAATGACCTAACTGCGCCAACTCTCGAACAGAACGAATAATATCTTTCTTACTAAATAACTCACCTGGATATGTATACAATTCTCGACGTGCAACATGCTCGTGTGTTTTTGTATTTCCCTTTATCATTACTCTATCAATATACGCTTGTTTTCCTTCAACAATACGCATTTCGATATCAATTGAATCTGTTCCAACAACAGTTTCAACCGGGTTCACATTAAAGAATAAATATCCATTGTCAAGATACAAGTTACTTACGGCATCATCTTCAGTTGTTAATCGCTTATCAAGTAAGGTTTTGTTATACACATCACCTTTCTTCAGTTTTAAATACTGATCTAACATGAATGAATTGTAAACTGTATTACCGACCCAAGTCACATCATTAAAGTAATAACGATTTCCTTCTTTATATTTTAAATAGATATCAACACGATCGTCCTCAACTTTTACAACACTATCCGAGATAATCAATGCATCACGATAACCTTTCTCGTTAAATTTTTCAATTAAGGTTAACTTATCTTCTTCCCATTTTTCTTCGATATACTTCGATGACTTTAAGAAATTCTTAAGCTTTTTCTCTTTTGTATTTTTTATAAATTTCTTAATCTTCTTAGTTGTAAAAGCATTGTTCCCTTCAACAAAAATCTCTCTTACTTTTATTTTATTACTTCTATCAACCAGAATATCAAGAATAACACTATTCTCATCATCAGATGCATCTCGTTGAACAATGTTAACTTCTGTATTGTAATAACCTTTTTCTTTAAAATAGTCTTTAACTACTTTTTCAGCGTTGGTTATCAAGAAATCAGTAATTTGGATTCCTTTTTGTAACTTCAACTTCTCCTTAAGCTTTGTCGTTTCACTTTTTGAAAGACCACCATAATTAACGCTTGATAATCTAGGTCGCTCCTGAAGATGAATATTCAAATAAATTTTCTTATCAACAAGCTTAGTTGCAGTAACATTAATATCAGAAAATAACCCTTGCTTATAAAGCTTCTGAATCCCCTTAGTAACTTTTTCTCCTGGAATATCAATCGTTTGACCTACTTTAAAGCCAGCAATTCGAACTAGCACATCGTGCTCAAGATGTTTAATACCAGAAACTGTTACACCACCTATTTCGTACTTTTTAGGTTTAGCATAGTCCATTTTAGGATTGTAAATAGTATCAGCTTCTTGTGCAAAAGTGCTTAAACTTATAAGAAGAGAAAAGAGGAAGGTTAATCGCTTAATCATTATCTAATTGAATAGTTAATTCTTATTTATTATTTACTTGCTCACTAATTTTACCAAAACGTCTTTCTCTATTTTGATAATCTATAATGGCATTACACAGCTCTTCCTTATTGAAGTCTGGCCAAAATATTTTTGCAAAATAGAATTCAGAGTAGGCTATTTGCCACAACAAAAAATTACTAATTCGATATTCGCCACTAGTACGAATTACTAACTCAGGATCAGGAATATCCTTTGTTGTAAGATGATTTTCAAACAATGAAGAATCAATATCTTCAATTGCAAGTTCACCATTCTTTGTTTTAAGAGCTATTTGCTTTACCGCATCAACAATTTCCCATCGCGCGCTATAGCTTAATGCTAATATTAAAGTTAAGCCTGTATTAACTTCCGTTTTTTCAATTGTACCTTCCAACTTCAATCTCACCTCTTCAGGTAAACTGCTCAGATCTCCAATTGCTTTTAAACTAACATTATTCTTCATCAAAGTTGGGGTCTCATGATCAATAGCATCAACAAGTAATGACATTAAACTCAAAACCTCATCCTTAGGACGATTCCAATTTTCAGTAGAAAATGCATAAAGTGTTAGATAAGAAATACCAAGTTCAGCAGCACCTTCAACTGTTTGTCGAACGGCTTCTACGCCATTCTGATGACCTACAATTCGATGTTCACCTCTCTCCTTTGCCCATCTTCCATTACCATCCATGATAATAGCGATATGCTTAGGTAATCTATCTTTTATGATTTTATCTGTAATCAACATATATTATTTTACAATTCTATCGTATGCATGACATTGCAGGTTGTTAAAAAGTTGCAATGTAAGAGTTACACCTAAAAATGATATCCAATCATCGTTGTGAAACTTGTTAGCAATATTTAATTTGTTTGGATCATTTAAACCATCCAAATCATCGGTAAAACTCTTTTTGAACGTCCATTCAACTGCAGCCGTCCAGCGCTTCCCAATAAGATACTTACAGCCTACTCCCATTGGAATAGCAAATGATGAAGTCGTACTACTGGAAGATAGATACGACAGGCCGCTTGTTATGTAGGGCGAAAAACGTTTTGCCCGACTTGACAATGGTACTAAGAAAGGTTGAAAATTAAATTCCACTTGAAGGGAAAAATCAACCAATTCTGTTTCGAAAGTCGCTCCCCGAGATTGTTGATAGTTGTTATCAAAATCCAAATCACTCCCTTTTAAATTTCCAAAACTTAAACTCGTTCTCACAGCATACCGTGGTCCCATATTGTATCGGTACATAAAACCGACAGTAGGCGAACTAGAATAAAGTTGTTTATTAGGGTTAATATCTCCCAAATAATAGTTGATTCCAGCTATAATTCCAACATCAGATGAATTCTGTGCATATATAGAATGGCCAACAAAAAAGAATAATATCCCTAAAATAAATTTATACATGAAAAACTCGTTTATATAACTTAATTCTTCTTATTCGAACATAAGATGCGCTAAGTATCGAATATTATTCAATCACAAGCTACAAAAGTAGCATATAATCTGAAAAAACCTTGGGTCTTAACAAAAATTAACCGCGGTTTGCAAATGTTTTCATTAGAACCTAAAACCGAGCTAATTACGCTTATCAACACCCCACATAAGCTTGTTTCGGAGTGTGCTATAAAAAGAATGAGATTTCAATTTAAGCACCTTGATTTTAAAATCAGCCTTACTTATTTTTAATTCATTTAAGGCCTCAAAACTCACGGATCTTGAATCCAAAGATGCTAAATAACTATCACTTCTTCCCTCAACTTTAAGTGTTATCTCTTGATAATTGGGAACCACAATAGGACGTACAGTTAAATTATGAGGAGAAATAGGTGAAATTACAAAATTTTGCGTATTCGGTATTAGGATTGGCCCTCCAACACTCAATGAATATGCTGTTGAGCCTGTAGGTGTTGAAATAATTAAGCCATCCGCCCAATATGAATTCAAATATTCACCATCTATATAGGTGTGAATTGTGATCATAGAAGCAGAATCCTTTTTATGCACGGTAAATTCATTTAAACCATAATTGAAATCTTTGAACAAACCATTACTTTCGGTTTGAACTTTCAGTAGTGTTCTCTCTTCAATTGAGTAATTCCCTTCTAAAATATTTGATATAGCCGCAGGAATTTCATCTCGAGCAATATCTGCCATAAAGCCAAGTCTTCCACTATTAACACCGACAATCGGGACTCCTGAATCTTGAACTAAAGTCACTGCATCAAGGAAAGTTCCATCTCCACCAATACTGAAAAAATAATCGACATTTTTATCTAAATCAGAATGCTGAGAAAAAAATTCACTAACATCAGGCGTAAAACCCAAATCGCTTACGATATAATCGTAAAAAGGCTGGTAAATACACAATTCTACTTCATGTGTATTAAACTCATCTAAAATTAATTTAAAGCTATCTAGAAAATCTTCACTAAACTGCTTCCCAAACAGGGCTACCTTCATATTATTTTTTAATAAGTAAGTGTTCGATATATAGAAATTGAACTGTAGCTCAATTTCTAATTTAAATCACAATATTATATATTATAATTTAATCACAAATATAAGGGAATAGAGTAGTCAAACAAGAGCTTGATGCTTTTGAGAGCACAAATTAGGTATTCAAAAATTTCATAAAGGAATTATAACGATCAAACAATAAGTCTTGCATGTCATCATCTCTCAGATAAGATGATTTAATGACATAATCGTATCGATGAAAAGTCTGAATAATAGATGATAAATTGGTTTTATTTATTTTAAGAGTTAATTCAATTTTTCGTGAAGTGTCCGACGATTTTATATACATGCTTAAAATTTTAGCATCGTTACCTTCGACAATTTGAGCAATCTCACTCAAAGAATAATCGATGGAATTTAACTCCAGAACAATAACTCCTCCAGGTTCACTCACCGCAAACACATTATCTACATATTGCATTAAATCACTCAGAGTAATTAATCCCAAATAGGTTTCATCTTCTAAAAGAACTGGAATTACAGTTAGTTTTAGGTGTGAAACTTTTTCAATTACATCGTAAATATGCTGATCCTGGGTAACGAAGGGACTAAATAAAGATAATTTTTGCTTTCCAATGGGTTCTTCAACCTGATTTAAATCGTAAATATCGTTATCAGATAATAGGCCAATAAATTGATCTCCTCTAACTATTGGTAGGTGAGAAACCTTAAATATTTCCATCCAATTCAGAGCCTGAAGCCCTGTGTCAGATTCTCTTAAAACCGGAACAACATCAGAAATTAAATCTTTTGCAATCATATTAGGTTTTTTTTCAGGGAAATACTTCTAATTTTGCCTTTCAGCAAAACAACTAAATAGTACAAATTTTGAGTTCAATTTTTTAACGACTCAATTATTCTTACATAAAATGACTAGACTTAGTGTAAATATAAACAAAATTGCAACATTAAGAAATGCCCGAGGCGGCAACACTCCAAATGTTTGTAAAATGGCATTAGACTGTGAAAGATTTGGTGCAGAAGGTATCACGGTTCACCCACGACCAGACGAACGTCACATTCGCTATCAGGATGTAATGGATCTTAAGGATCTTGTTACTACTGAATTTAACATTGAAGGTTACCCTACTGAAGATTTCATAGATTTAGTTCTAAAAGCCAAGCCTGCTCAGGTAACTCTTGTTCCAGATCCACCAGAAGCTATTACCTCTAATGCTGGCTGGGATACAGTAGCCAATAAGGATTTTCTTATTGAAGTAATCAATAGATTTAAGGCTGCAAACATTCGCACATCTATATTTGTTGACACCAACCTTAAAAATGTTGAGGGCGCTAAAGCAACAGGTACAGATAGAATTGAACTATACACTGAACCTTTTGCCGATAATTATCCCAACAATCCGGAAGAGGCTGTTCGTCCTTTTGCTATAGCAGCAGAGAAAGCGCACAAATTGGGATTAGGGGTAAATGCAGGTCATGATCTAAGTTTGGAGAATTTAAAATTCTTCAACGAAAATGTTCCTAATCTTGCTGAAGTATCTATTGGACATGCTTTGGTAGCTGATGCTTTGTATTTCGGAATGGAAAACACAGTACAAATGTACTTGCGTCAATTAAAATAAAACGAATGATTTTGATGTGAAGCAAATTAGTTTCACATCAAAAACTATTTTATCAACCCCTTACCATGAAACTCAATTATAAAAAAATTGGTGAAGGTCCAGCTCTAATAATTGTACATGGCCTTTATGGCAGCTTAGATAATTGGCTGACTGTTGCTAAAGAACTTGCTCAAAACTTCGAAGTTTACTTAATTGATCAACGCAACCATGGTAGCTCTCCCCATTCAGATTCTCACACCTATGAAGATCTTAAAAATGATCTTCTTGAGTTTATGGATGATCAGAAAATTGATAAAGCTGTTCTTCTTGGTCATTCAATGGGAGGAAAAACAGTTATGTTTTTTGCTGTAGATTACCCTGAAAGGGTAAACAATTTAGTTGTGGTAGATATTGCACCTAAGAACTACAGTAAAATCTCCGACTATGCACCTCAAACAATCAATCACGATCATCTGGTTTCTGTAATTCTAAATTTTGATTTAACCCCGTTTAGTTCTCGAACTGAAATCAATCAGGAACTTACTAAGCAAATAAAAAATGAAAAGGTTAGACAATTCCTTTTGAAGAACCTTAAACGAAATGATGACAAAAGCTTCGGGTGGAAATTAAACATTGAAACCATTCACAATTATCTTCCTCAAATAATGGATGGTATTGACGAAAGCTCATTTGCAAAAGGTAAAGGTATTACCGGATTTCCAGTATTATTTATCCGAGGTGAAGAGTCGAATTATATATGTCATAACGATCACAAGCAGATTCGTACCATATTTCCATATGCTGAAATTACAAGCATTCCTAAAGCAGGACATTGGGTTCATGCAGAACAACCAAATCTACTTGTAAAAACAGTTAATTACTTTATTTTGGAATAAGTTTTAAACAACTGATTCAAATAAAAAAGCCGAATAGAATTTAATCCTATTCGGCTCTTTAAATTCATCTATTTTTAATCACTATTACCAAGTAATCTTAGATGTAAAAACTGTTTTTGCTTGTATATTATATGATCTATTTAAAGAATTAATAGGATCTATTCCTTCTTCATATTGAATTCCTGTAATTCGAATAAAATAATTCTCTCCAATATCCATTTTATTTATATCCAGAGGAATTATAGCACCAATAGACTGAGATATTTCAAGAGTCTTCATCTCACCAGAAGTAGCTGGCTGCAAATTACTTCTAAACAAAGGCAGTTTCGTATTTGATATAGAAGATAATATCTCTACATTGTATCGAACATCATCCTTAGCAATAGCTTTCCATTGAACTGTCACCGTTGGTGAACCTGGTGACTTCGAGATTTGTATCTTAGTATTATCAAGACTTTCCAGTCTGTCCACATACAAATCTTCATCAAGTTTAAATTTCTCATTCGCTTTCGTCTTTAAATAAAAACGAATTTTTTGTGCTCCCCAAAAATCATCATAATAACGATTCAAGCCATCATCCGACAGGACAAAAATCTTTTTATTAATATAATTTACTGATTCAATCAACTCTTCTTGTTTACTAGAGCTTTGCATTGCCACGACTTCTTCAATATCTGAGCCAGTCACCTCATAATCCACTCTATAGTCAGCTTTAAAAACATTATCAACCAAACGTAAATCACTTACAATATATGCATCAGCTGTTACATCACCTAAACCTTCAATAGTTGTTCTAAATTCTCTTCTCCCAGCACTACTATTTAATTTTAAAAAACCTGTTGTTGAACCCGATTGAATAAACCATTTTTGTGTTATCGAGTTATCAACAATTTCAAGAACATCATCAATCAAACTCCAGGTACCAACATTTTCATCTCTTTTTCCACTATACTGCTGACGCTTTAACATGCCACCACTTTCAAATCGATAGGCAATTACTGCATCTTCATTGTCGTAATCTTTAGATAAGTATGGATTTGAATACCATAATTTATTTACCAAATCCTTCTGTTCAAATTCAATTTCCTTATCTCCTCCTCCACTACTTCCTCCGCATGAAGTCAAAACAATAGAAAATGCTGCTACAGCACAAATCCCTAAATCTTTAAGTCCTATTTTTTTCATCCTTTTATCTATATTTTAGCTTTTAAACCAAGATCTATAATTACATATTATTTTAAACACGAAACTAAGCAATTTATTGCACAGAATTGTGACACTAGTTTGAAACCCTTTCGAAATTCTCCTCAGATATCAGTTCTTCACCTTTATATCTCAGAAATAATTGAGCTGTAGCCAATATATCTTTTTCACAATATATGGCAATTCGTTCCAAATCATTCTCCTCCCAATAAACCTGACCTACCATCGATCCGTCAATATCATCTTTAGGTGTAGGAATATTAAAAATTTCGCACAAAAGTGCCAATGAAGTATAATGCTTATAATCACCAAATTTCCACAGCTCCATGGTATCGACAAACTTAATCTCCCATGGCTTTTTCCCTGCAATATCAAGTGCCTTAGGTAATTTCAAGCCATTAATCAACATCCTCCGGGCAATATATGGGAAATCGAATTCTTTTCCGTTATGAGCACACAAATTTTTGCTTGGCTTGATACAAAAACGATCTAGCATTTCGCCAAATTCAGCCAACAGTTTTTTTTCATCGTCACCATAATATGATTTAACCATGAAATGCTTTTCATTTTCTTTTCTAACAATGACTCCCGTTGAGATACAAACAACTTTTCCGAACTCAGAGTAAATACCCGCTCTGGCATACACGTCAGATGCAGATTGATCATCCGATCTAAAATAATTTGATTTCTTCTCCCACAAATCTTGCAATTTAGGATTGACCTTTTCGAAACTTGCTTCGCCAGAAACCGTTTCAATATCAATAAAAAGCAAGTCTTCAATCTTAATATCATCAAGCATAACTAACAACTTATCATAAATGAGATTTAAAACTATAAAAAAAGGAGATCATTACAAAACCTCCTCTTAAACAATATTTTATTGTATGAATACCTAAACACTCACTTTCAAATTCTTTTGAATAAACTGGGTAAGAATATCAATTGCAACATGGTTGTTTCCACCTTGTGGTACAATAATGTCAGCATAACGTTTTGTTGGCTCGATAAACTGCAAATGCATAGGTTTAAGCGTCTCTTCGTAACGGGCTAAAACTTTATCTACTGATCGACCACGTTCAACAATATCGCGCTTAATTACACGATTCAATCTATCATCTGCATCACAATCAACAAACACTTTAATATCCATTAAATCTCGCAACTCAGGCTGCGTCAGAGCTAAAATACCTTCGATTATAACCACTTCGGTTGGCTGAACTGAAATTGTTTCGTCAGAGCGTGTACAAGTTAAATAAGAATAAATAGGTTGGTCTATTGCCAAACCCGATTTCAGCTGCTGCAAATGTTCTCTTAACAGTTCAAATTCTATAGAGTTAGGATGATCAAAATTTATTTCCTGTCGCTTTTCAAGTGGCAAATGGCTACTATCTCGGTAATAGGAATCTTGTGGTAATACAGCAACTTCGCCCTTAGGCAAACGCTCAATTATCTTTCTCACAACGGTTGTTTTTCCCGAACCTGTACCTCCAGCTATTCCAATTATTAACATGTGAAATGGTATTTAAATCAAATATTATAAATTTGCATTGTTTTTGCGTTGCAAAGATACAAATTTTATACTGAGTTTTTTAGTTCAATAGATTGATATAAATAGGTAGCATATCAATATTACGTTACATTCACAACTCAGTAAATTTAAATACAGTTTGCTTAGGCAATATATTCCAAAATAGTTTCTATGAGCTTATATCCATTAAAATTCACTGCTATTCCCAAAGAAAAAATTTGGGGAGGGAATAAATTAAATACAATTCTTAATAAAGAATTTGATCCTAATATTAAAACCGGTGAGAGCTGGGAAATTTCAGGATTGGAAGGTGATCTTTCGGTTGTAAAAAATGGTTTCCTTGAAGGAAATGATTTGGAAGAGTTAATCGAAGTATATATGGGTGAATTGGTTGGAGACAAAATTTACGATCAATTTGGAATCGAATTCCCTCTACTTATCAAATATCTTGATGCCAATGATGATTTATCGGTTCAAGTTCATCCTGATAATGAGTTCGCTTTAGAAAAACACAAAGCTTATGGCAAAACAGAAATGTGGTATGTCATCGACGCTGAAAAAGATGCAGAACTTATGGTTGGTTTTAATCGACCGCTGGATAAAAATATATTTCTCGATTCAATTCAGAATGGTAATTTATCAGAGCTGATAAATAGAGAGAAAGTTGATGCTGATTGTTGCTATTTTCTTCCTGCTGGTAGAGTACATGCAATTGGTAAAGGTGTTCTATTAGCAGAAATTCAGCAAACATCTGATATTACCTATCGTATTCACGATTGGGATAGAAAAGATTCTGAAGGAAATGGAAGAGAACTTCACCTCGATTTAGCCAAGGAAGTGTTGGATTATACCTACGAAAAAAAGCACAATACTGATTTTGAACGTAAATTAAATGAATCTTCCGAACTAGTAAAATGTCCTTTTTTCACAACGAATCTTTTAGAATTTAATAAACCAATTGAGAACGATTATTTTAACCTCGATTCTTTCGTCATTTATATGTGTCTTGACGGAGACTGTGAGATTCAAATTGAGAGCGAAGAATCTGTTCAATTAAGCAAAGGTGAAACCGTTTTGATACCGGCAAGTTTGAACAGCTTAACTTTAACTCCTAAACAAAATACAAAATTACTCGAAGTTTTTATTCAATAGTTTAAAATCTGGTTTCTATAGGATAAAAATTGATTCTCTTCATTAAAATGAAAGAGTCAATCAATAATATGGCAATCAATATTTCGATTAAACTAGTTTCTGATTAACTTTGCCGAGCAAAAAATAGAAAACATGAAGGTCAATACAGCCGAATTTATTATTTCGAACAGCGATGTAAAAAAATGTCCCAAGGCAAACATGCCTGAGTACGCTTTTATCGGACGTTCGAATGTTGGGAAATCATCACTGATCAATATGCTAACGAACCATAAAAGCTTAGCTAAAATTTCAGGGAAACCTGGGAAGACCCAACTAATTAATCATTTCTTAATCAACAAGGAGTGGTATTTGGTCGACCTTCCCGGATATGGTTACGCTAAAGTTTCTAAAAACCTTAAAAGCGGTTTTAGCAAAATCATTTATAGCTATATCGAGAATCGTGAAAATCTTGTTAATCTTTTTGTTTTGGTTGATTCTCGTCATGATGCTCAGCAAATTGATTTGAATTTTATGGAATGGTTAAATATGAATGGGATTCCTTTTTCAATCATCTTTACAAAAGCAGATAAACTAACAAAAAAACGTTTAACTGATAATATAGATTCATATAAAAAGCAGATGCTGGTAAGATGGGAAGAAATGCCCCCTTATTTTATTAGTTCCTCTTCATCTAAAATGGGACAAGAAGAAATTCTAAATTTTATTCTAGAAACAAATAAGCTTGTCAGCTTCAAATAAAATATGACCGAAGAAGATTTCCACGAAATCTTCTTTTTTGTTTTCTAAACTCCAATCAATTAAGCTATTCAATTACAAGGGAACAAATCGAATATTTGCTTTCTTATTTTTATAAAAAACGAGTTTATATTCTTAAATTTGCACCATCAATATTTAGTGTAGGTTCTAGAATCCAAATATTTCAATAATTAGTACACTAGAGTCACTTACAACATCAGTAAAAAAACAGCCAACTTATGAATGCCCCAATTAAAATTTTTGCAGGTTCAAAAAGTGAGAAACTAGCTTCTCAAATTGCCGAAGCTGCCGGACTAGAAGTCGGAAATTCAAGCATCGTTAACTTTAGCGATGGTGAATTCGAAGTTGCTTTCGAGGAAACCGTTCGTGGATCTCACGTATTTATTGTTCAATCGACTGTTCCTCCTGCTGACAACTTAATGGAACTTTTAATGTTGATTGATGCTGCCAAAAGAGCATCAGCTTATAAAGTTTGTGCCGTAATGCCTTATTTCGGGTTTGCTCGTCAGGACAGAAAAGACCGTCCCAGAGTTGCTATCGGGGCAAAACTGGTTGCCAACTTATTAATGGCTGCAGGTGTAGACCGTGTTATGACAATGGATTTACACGCAGATCAAATTCAAGGTTTCTTTGATGTTCCTGTTGACCACCTTTATGGTTCATCAGTCCTTTTACCTCATGTAAAAGCTTTGAAGCTTGAAAATCTGGTTATTGCTTCTCCTGATATGGGTGGTAGTAAAAGAGCAAATGCATATGCTAAGTATTTAAATGCTGGTCTTGCAATTTGTCACAAAAGTAGAGAAAAAGCGAATGTCGTTGGTGAAATGACTGCTATTGGTGATGTTGAAGGAAAGAATGTTGTTATTGTTGATGACATGATTGACACAGCTGGTACAATTGCAAAAGCTGCCAACATGCTTAAAGCTAAGGGAGCCCTTAGCGTTAGAGCCATTGCATCTCATGCTGTCCTTTCAGGTCCGGCTAACGAAAGAATTGAAGAATCAGCACTTGAAGAAGTTCTTTTCACTGATTCTATCCAATTGGATGGTGCTTCAACAAAGATTAAAACACTGACAATTGCAGACATTTTCGCAAAAACTATCCTTAATGTTTATAATAACGAGTCAATTAGCTCGAACTTTATTATTTAATTGATATATTTGCGGCGAATTTTGGTAAAACTATTTATAATCGTGTGATGGGATATAACTTGAGCCTACTTACCAAGGCGATGAAATTTATATTGAGTAGCATAACAAAAAAAGTACAATGAAAACTTTAGAATTAAAAGGTTCATTAAGAACAGATCTAGGAAAAAAAGCAACTAAAGCTTTGCGTAAAGCAGAATTAGTTCCTTGTGAACTTTACGGTGCAGGTGAAAACATTCACTTTTCTGTAAACGAAAGAGATCTAAACAAATTACTTTTCACTCCTGAAACTTTCATCGTTAAGTTTGATGTTGAAGGAAAAGTATTTACTTCAGTAATGAGAGAAGTACAATTTCACTCAGTAACAGACAAGCCACTTCACGTTGATTTCTTCCAGGTAACTGAAGATAAAGCATTCGAAGTTGAAGTTCCTGTAAAAGTTGAAGGTTTTGCAGTTGGTGTACAGAATGGTGGTAAACTAGCAGTAAATCTTAGAAAACTTAAGGTTAAAGCAATGATGAAGGATCTTCCTGAGTCACTTACAATTGACGTAACAAACCTAGGATTAAGTAAGAGTATCCAAGTTGGTGCTTTAGACTTCGAAAACCTGGAGTTATTGAATGCAAAGAACGCGGTTGTTGTTCAGGTTAAGCTTACAAGAGCTGCTCGTGCTGCTGCAATGGCAGGTGGCGCAGAAGAAGCTGCTGCAGAGTAATCTTTGTGAGATTGATAAAACAATCTACTTTAATAAAATACAAGCTCCCAAGCCTTCATGCTTGGGAGTTTTATTTTAAAAACGAATTTACAATTTCAATTCTCACATAAAATGAACTTGTAAATCAAGCATAATACCAAATTAACATCAAAACCGATCTTATAAAATATTGATTCGCAAGCTCAAGAGGGCTAAAACCTTACTTTTCAGCTATATCTTCGTTAAAAAAGATGCAAGGTAACTCGGTTATCTCTTACTTTTTTGTCTTGATCTAGCTAAAAATTAATCCATTTTATTTGAAGATGATTTTGAAATTAAATTGGTATAAAAGATCAAAAACTATTGATTAAATTGGCCTTTATTCTTCAGCTCAAAATATAAACAACATGTTTAAGTTTATTACAAATTTATTTAGCCGGGAGAAAGTCAATAATTCAGAAAAAAACGCTGATATGAAATATTTAATTGTCGGGCTTGGAAATATTGGACCGGAATATTTTCACACTCGCCACAATATTGGGTTCAGAATTTTGGATGCTCTTGCCGAAACGGCAAAAATCGAATTCAAAGATGGACGCTATGGCGCCATTGCTGAATACAAATTCAAAGGTCGACAATACATTCTTGTAAAGCCCAGCACCTACATGAATCTTAGTGGAAAAGCTGTAAACTACTGGTTACAAAAAGAGAATATTCCTATTGAAAATATGATGGTTCTGGTAGACGATTTAGCCCTTCCATTTGGAACACTTCGTTTGCGACCAAAGGGTAGCGATGCAGGACACAACGGTCTTAAACATATCAACGAAACATTAGGTCATCAAAATTATACCCGCCTTCGTTTTGGAATTGGAGCTGATTTTAGCAGAGGCAAACAAATTGACTATGTATTAGGCAAATGGTCAGAAGAAGAGATTGAAAAACTGCCTGAACTGTACAAAATCTGTATTAATATGATTAAGGGTATTAGTACAATTGGCGTTCAGCGTACAATGACGGCTTACAATACGAAAAAGGAACCTAAAAAACCTAAAGGCGAATCAGCAGAATAGGCTTTAAATATATTTCTACTCTTTACAAAATAGATATCATACTATGGACAATAAAGTTAGAATTGACAAGTGGATGTGGGCTGTACGTATTTTCAAAACGAGAAGTATGGCAGCTGAAGCCTGTAAAAAAGGGAAAGTTACAATAGGCGGTGTTACTATAAAACCATCTCGTGAGGTCAGACTAAATGAGGTTATTGATATTAGAGTTCCTCCTATAACACGATCGTATGAAGTTTTAGACATTTCTGGCAAAAGAATGTCTGCTAAGTTAGCCGTCGATTTTGTAAAAGATGTAACTGCTCAGGATCAACTAGATCTGCTCGATGCTACCAGAACGCGTGGTTTCGAGAAAAGAGACAGAAGCATTGGCAGACCAACTAAGCACGACAGACGAATGATAGACAAGCTTAAGGGAGTGGATTAAAACGGTTATAATAAACAACTAATAAAATATTTAAGACTGAAGATATGATTATTGCACAAGAAAAAAGAAAAACCAATTTAGCTGAATACATCCTTTATATGTGGCAAGTTGAGGACCTGATCAGAGCATACAAATTCGATATTGGTTTAATTACAGATGCCGTTCTTCAACATTTTCAACAGCCAGAAGACAAGCAAATTGAAATTAAAGAGTGGTACGAAAATTTAATTGAAATGATGAAGATTGAGAAGATCGAAGAAAAAGGTCATCTACAAATCATCAAAAATAATATCAACGAATTATTCGACTTTCACATGCACCTTTTGAATAACAAAAAGGACAGTGCCTATATTGCCTTATTTCAAAAATCTGCAGGCCATATTTCTGAATTCAGAACCAAATCGCAGGCTACAGCCGATAACAATGACATAGAACTTTGCCTGACAGCTCTTTATGGTATTTTAATGCTTCGTTTGCAGAAAAAAGAAGTTTCTAAAGATACACTTGCAGCCGTTAGCTCATTTAGCGAAATGATTGCAACACTTACTGCAAAATATAAAGCTTTCGAAGAAGATAAGGACTAGTCAATGTGAGGATGTGAGGATGTGAGGATGAAAAATAAAAAACGATGTTTGAGACCTGGTATCTTGAACCCATAATTATTCAACAATAATGCAAGCGAAACACAAAAACTGGCTATTACTACTTGTAGTTTCTTTCATATGGGGAAGCCCATATATTCTAAGAGAAATTGCTCTCAAAAGTTTTACTCACAGCCAAGTTGCTGCATTTCAGGTTTTCTTATCATTCATATTATTCTTGCCACTAATCTTCAAGAATTTCAAAAAGCTAAACAAAGAAAACATTGGACCATTATTGCTTTCAGGTATAGCTGGTAATATCGGTCCATCATTCTTCTTTGCCAAGGCACAAACATTAATCAATTCTTCATTAGCAGGTATGTTAAATGCCATGCTACCAAGTATTACATTAATTTTAGCAATCTTATTTTTCAAAGGAAAATCGAGTAAAAACACCCTCATTGGTATTGGATTAGGCCTCCTTGGAGCATGCCTCATTGCCCTGCTGGGCGATTCATTTGGAAGCACACATTTTATGGGTGTGTTTTATGTTTTTATGGCTATTCTATCTGTTGCAATAAGTATCAATATTGTCAGCTTTGCACTGCCAAAGCTTAATGGAGTTGAGATTGCATCGTTAGCCTTTCTTTTTGTTGGGCCTATGGCAGGAGCCTTTCTTTTGACCACTGATTTACAAAGTGTAATCACCTCTAATAATTTTACCGAAAGTGCAGGTATGCTGACACTACTGGCTATTTTAACATTCTTTGGCGTTATTTTTTACAACCAATTGATTAAAAAATCGTCACATGTATTTGCAGCCTCAATTGCATACCTTATTCCTATTGTAGCTTTATTTTGGGGTGTTACAATTGGAGGAGATCAAATTACTATCAGTCAAATACTTGCTGTTCTAATGATTTTATTCGGAGTACATTTAACTCATAAATAAACACAAAAACAACTCTTCCTAAATATATACCTGAGGTTTGAATTGGAACTTAAATTTTATCAAAAAAAAGAAGAGCTTACAAACTACAGTAAGCCCCTCTTATTTACTACAACTTTACTTAAAATTCTTAATTATTCACCCCCACTCATAAAAGTTAATTACAAATGAAGGATTGTCTGCATTAATTATTGAAAAGGTTTTATTTGTATACCTTTCTAACGTTCCTGTACCTTCAATATAGTGACCATTTTCATTATCAAATAAATCTAAAAGTGGTTGAAACAAAGGAAGATTAGTACCAGCATTATTATCACCAGTTAAAGTAATATATAGCTTTCTATCTTCCTTGATCTCATAATTAAAATTAAACCAAAAGTTTCCTTGGTTTGTATAAATATATAGCCAAGGAGTTGTGTCAGCCTTACCTAAATCTCTAAAGTAAACCCTATTAATTTGTATATCAGCGTTAACTAAATTGGCATATCCCGCAATAAAATTACGGTATGCAAGGCTTGATTTATCATTACTATCTAAATAATTATCTCTAGTGTTAGGTCTTGCTCCGAAGTCATAAGCATCAAATGGAACAGCAGGAACCATATCGTATATCAATTTTACACTACCACTCTCGTCAGAATATGTTCCATCCTCAGTATTATAAGTAAAACAATCTAAGGTTTTATCTCCTATAGTAACAGGCTTGACAAAGCACATTCCATTAGGTTTTATTACAACTGGTACATTTTCCTTTACAACACCTCCATCTTTTGCGTAAGATAAAGTTGCTGATCGACTGTTGGCATTATAGTTGAAAGAAGCGATAGGAGTACCGTCAGCATTAAAGTTTCTAAACACAGATTTTGTTGCATCTCCTGCAATATTTAATGCACTGGCATAGACATTCGTCAAATCCCAATTCTCAACAGTAGCAGGCTTTAATACTAATTTGGTTACATCTTCACCATCGTATCCGTTATCTGTTTTACTAACAAGGACAATTTCCTCGTTACTTACCTCAGAGATATTAAAGACATACTCACCGCCATTATTATTATTTTTCTCCTCATAAATATCGTGTAAAACAGACCATGATTCGAATGTTAAGGTTACGTCTTGTTTTTTAGTTATACTATAGGTGATAGTATCATTAGAATTCCCATGATTCCAATCTGAATGCATAATGACAGAGCCATCAGATTTAAATTTCAACAATACTGAGAAAGCACCAGTATCCCCATTGGGATTATAATAACCAAGCCACCCATTTTCGGGAGTTTGAAGAGCTGTGTTATATTCGGTATAAAGCTCTGAAAAGCGTTCATTTACGCTTTTATCAAAAATATAGTCAGCGCTGTTATCCTTATCACAGGATACTAATCCACCAACAATAAATATAAATAGGTATAATATTTTATTTTTCATTATTCAGGGATTTCATTATTAGTAACTACGTAGCTTATACGTTCTTCCATAATGTCACGTAGAGCATATAAATCAATGTCAAATTTGTTTTTATAGAAATCAACTACAATACTCAATTTTTGAGCAATAAGAAGTCGTCCGGCATTTAATTCTTTAATATTAGCTATTTCAGCAGGATCAGTTATACCTGCAGTACTTGCTTGATTTATGAAATCTTCTTCGAATTGAGCTTTGGGAATCGTTAAAAAGTGGGAAATTATTTCACAAAAATCCTCAAACTCATTATTAGTTCCATAATTTCGAACCATGCCCATTTTAATGGCATCATCTCGGCTTACACCATTACTCCAACCTTCACCGTTGTATTTTTCTGAGACGGTATTAAACCCAACCGGCATCCCATAAGTTTGATGTACCAAGTGAGAAAATTCATGATGAACTGTCGCAAGAATTCCTCCACCAGGATTAGTCATCCAATCTCTACTTGTTAAATCGTAGCTATTAAGATTTAAAAGAGTAATCCTAGCCCCACCTTCGGCATAACCTAATAAACGATTTCCATCTTCTTTATAGATGTATGAACCAATATAAACCAGTTCGGGTGGAAATAATTTTGTTATAAAGGCTTTGCCTCCTTCACTGACTGATTGGTAAGGCCCTATCCAAAGGTACTCTATCAGTTTTGTAACAGGAATTACAACATCTCGTTTGACAGGTGTAGCTGAATAATCATCGTCGATATATTTATCCTGCCATTTCCAACGCACAGCTGTATTATATTTATCCAGCATATTCTCCTTTAAATAGATATCAATAACATCATCAGAAACTTCTGTTGTTGGAGGAACAAATAGTGTGTTATCATCTTCATTGTCACAAGATGTGAAGATGAGTGTTGATAGGATAAATGCATAACCTATCGATTTTATATAATCAAGTAATTTCTTCATAATAAAAACAATTTAAAATAAATTAACGGGGATTGGCTTGGATACCCTTTGCGATTGCACCTGATGGTACCTGAACAGCTTTTCTTAAATCACTAGCTTCCAATGTGCTCGTTTCACCAGTAACTGTTTCATGAGTATAGCTCATTTTAAAACGTTTAATATCAAACCATCTAATTGCTTCAACAAAAAATTCTTTGCGTCTTTCTGCAATAATAAACTTCATCATGTTTTCAGCATTATAAGCTCCATATATATCAATTATATTTTGAGAGGTTAATGGCACAAAATTTTCGTACCAAGATGCCGCCATTACATTATAATCTACCATAGCCTTGTCAAGATTTTCTGTTGCTCCATCTACGTTAGTCATAATATAAGCTTCGCATCTGTTTAAAATAACTTCTTCCGATCTCAACTCTGCATGAATATAATAAGGGTAACCAGTGGTAGCTGTTGTATATCTCCAACGCTGAGCATACTTATTCGGACCTTTATCATCTCTCCACCCCCAACGTGAATCTCTAAAATCTTTAGAACCTAATCTATTGATTCTAAAAACTTGATTCATTACTGCATGGTTTGAACGATAACCAACGTACGTTCTTGGAACGTTTAGAGTTTCTTTTCTAACAAGAAGTAAATTTGTTGTGCTATTAGGATTTGTGAATTGGTCAGCCATAGCGTTTCCAGATGTCCCGGTAAACACCTTCTCCATATCTCTTACAAATACAGTGTTTGTAATACCTTCGCCCAACAGTAAATTCGAGTATTTGATACAGTTTGCATAATCTCTCTTGAAAAGATACAAACGTGAAGCAAATGCATATGCCGCCGCTTTGTTAAAATGATATTTTCCAGATCCTACATAATATTCATCAGATAAAAGAGCAATTCCTTCGGTTAAATCTTTTTCAATTTTGTTATATGTTTCTTGTAAAGTTCCTCTTTCATATTTTACGATTAGAGCTGTTTCCGGTTTAGCGATATAAGGAATCCCTAGATCCGAAGCTGCAGTAGCTTCATCGTAATGTTGACAAAAGATATTTGCCAATAAAAAATGGCTATATGCTCTTGAAACTAAAGCTTCACCTTTAATAGCCTTTTTTAGGTCACCATCTGTATTCTCAACCGCATCTATGGCATCTAATGCTTGATTGGCATGAGCAATAGCTGTATAGGTTTGTGACCAAAAATATACTGGAGTATCTTGCGATTCGCTTGCCAGAACAGGCTTCCACATAAAATTCTGAGTCATCCATTCTTTCTGGTTATTTCTTGATAATGCTGTTGCATTATCAGACATCCATTCTAAAAAAACGTATGAGGCTTCAGAATATGAATTGGCAACCAATTCTGAAACATCGGTTAATTTCTTGATTTCTTGTCTTTCATCCGGAGCCGTATCCAGATAGTCGTCACAACTCCATCCTAACAAACCAATTGCGATGGTTAATATATATATGTATGATTTCATTGTAGATTAAAATTTAACGTTTAATGAAAAAGTGTATGTTCTTGATAGTGGCAATGATATACCACCCGATTGATAAAATTCCGGATCAATTCCATTTAGTTTATCATCAGAATATAGTAACCACAGGTTATAACCTTGCAGACTTACGTTGGCAGATTGAATAAATGTTTTCTTCAAAAAGCTTTGAGGTATTCTATAACTAATCTTAACATCTTTAAGTCTTACAAAATCACCATCTGCAACTCTTACATCAGATTTATTATATAACTGATAAGGGTTTAAACTCGCTTCGCTTAACTTCTCAGCTTCGGCTATATCGAGGATAGCAGGAATATTCGTTATATTCTCGTCACCTTTAAATTGCCAACGGTTAATTAATTCTCCAGGTAGAGCAGAATAGTCAGAATAAGAACTGCTATAAGCATCATCCAATCTAATCTTATTACCATATCGGTATACCAGAGAAAAACTAAAAGACAGGTTTTTATATGAAAAGTTATTTGTTAAACCTCCATATCCTTTAGGAGTAGTAGGACCTTCGTACTTTAAATACTTTTCAATATTTTCTCTATTTTGTAGATTGATATATTGAATTGTTTCTCCATCAGGACCATGAAAAGTTGGAACACCATTGGAATCAAGACCAGCAAAAGGAATCGAAAATAAACTACCTCTTGAATATCCTTTTAAGTTTGTTCCTAACATCTGTACAGCATTTCCAATACTCGCTCTATTTTCCCATTTAGTAATTTTATCTTTTCCGTAACTAAATGTAAATAGAGTAGACCATTTGAAATTAGGTGTTTCGATATTTTTGGTGTTCAAAGTAAATTCAACACCATCAACTTCCATTTCACCAATATTCCCATATTTATATTTGACACCGCCAACTCCACTTGTTTCTACAATACCTAAAAGATCTTTTGAATTTCTTTTATAGTACTCAAATTCTGCGTAGATTCTATTTTTTAATAAGGCCACTTCAACTCCTGTACTAAACTCATAAAGTTTTTCAAAAGTAAGTTCTCCATTTTCAAGATTATCAATATCTAAAACAGTTTCTCTATCTGCAGGAGTAGGTCTTAAAGGTTCTTTGCCGTAAAGGGTTAATGCTCCACTAGCACCAACAGGATTGTCACCAGAAAGCCCATAAGTGGCTTTAACCTTCAACATATCAATTAAACCGTCTCTATTAAACCAGTTTTCTTCGCTAATGTTCCATGCACCACTTACATTCCATGTAGGTAAGTAACGAGAATTAGTAGACTTTCCTGTCCTATTATCTCCTGCATAGTTAGCTGTTGCATTGATAATGTATTTCCCTAAGTATGAATAAGCTCCAGTTAAGAAAAAGCTTAAGTATCTACCTTGAGTTGGTGTTCTTGAAAAATAATCATCTCCTCTGGTATCAAGGTATCTAATAAAGTCTGGATCACTTACAATAAGCCCACCTTTATCATACATATATCCCCAACCTTCATTATAAGATTTTACACGATCATTATAACGAATTTCTTGTCCTAAAAGAAAGTTAAAGTTATGTGTATCATCTACTGATAGTGAATAATCCAAGCTATTACGCATGTAATAACTATTTAGAGAATAATCGGTTGTATTTAAAAAACCGCCTTTAGGTAAAACGGTATAAGGATATCTTGACGGGTTATCTGCATCATCAAATAAATAACGATTAGCATCTCTAAAAAGAGGATCGTCGGCCCTATATGCTTCTGCTTGATTAGACGTTTCATGAACCTTATGCTCGGCTTTACTATTATACCAACGTCCTTGAAGAGCAGTATTAAGTTTTAAGTTTTTAGTGATCTTATATTCCAAGTCAGTTTGAAATATTAGCTCATTTACTTTAAGATCTACAAAGTTGTGATTTATTTCGTGTAGAATATTAAATGGTGCATAATCTCTTCTAAAATATTCTTTATTTCCATTGGTATCATATGGACGAATACTTCGACTGGTATATAAAGCATAATTAAAAGGGTTAATATCAAAATTACGTTCATAGACACCAGAGATAGTATTAAATTCACGATCCTTAGATCCTGCTAAACGTTGATCTCTAACATTACCTGATAACTTAAGACTAACTCTTAATTTCGGAGAAAGAGTGAAATCTGCTTTCAGCTGCCCAGTATAATTTTGTACATTATCAGCAATTGTTTGTCCACTATCGTTTAAATATCCAACTGAAGCATATATTTTAGTATTTTCATCACCCCCATTTATAGATACTGCATGTTGTTGTTGCAATGAGTTCTTAAAAAGCACATCAAACCAATCGGTATTAGCATTAGCATATGGCTGAAGATAATCATAATTAAGTCCTCCATTTGGGCCCCAATTTATTTCTCTCTTTGCTATTTTATTAAACATTTTTCCTATTGCACCATGAGATCTAGCGGTAGGACCTTTGGCTACATCTAACCATCCCTTCTCATAAAGTTCCTGATAAACCTCCATCTCTGATCCCGAGTTCATTATATCGAATTGTGAATAGGTAGGCTTACTCTTAACAGTGTAGTTACTACTGTAGCTTACTGTCGTTTTTTGAACTTTTCCTTTCTTGGTGGTAATAACCACAACACCATTCATCGCTCTTGCTCCATATAGTGCTGTTGCTGAAGCATCTTTAAGAACCTGGAATGATTCAATATCTTCAGGATTAATTCCAACTAAGGCTGAACTTAATACGGTAGAAAGGTTTCCGGATGTCAATTCTTCATTGGATACTTCAACAGCATCTTCCATTACAACACCGTCAATAACCCAAAGGGGTTTGTTAGAACCATTTATTGAAGCATTTCCTCTAATTCTAACTACAGGAGCAGCTCCAAAAGTTCCGGATACATTCGAAATTTCAACTCCGGATACAGTTCCTTGTAAAGCTCTACTGGCATCAGGTACACCTTCTAATTTTACCTCTGCAGATTTAACTGTTGTTGCTGAACCAGTAAACAATTTTCGATCAATTTTCTGATATCCTGTTACAACAACTTCGTTAAGGCTTTCTGAAGAAGATTCTAAAGTAATATTAAGTTGTTCCTGATTTGTGACAACAACTTCTTTAGGATTCATTCCAACAAAAGAGAAAACCAAAGTAGCACCTTCAAAAGGAACTTCAATTTGATACTTACCATCTATATCAGTTGAAACACCTGTATTGGTGCCTTTTACAACTACTGATACGCCAGGCAAAGTTTCACCTTGATCGTCAGTAACAACCCCTGAAACTTTTTTGTTCTTTTGTTGAGTAGCCTTATTTTCTACCAAAGGCTTTATTAGAATAGTTTTGTACTCAACTTCAAAACCTAAACCTGTTTTCTCTAATGCTTTAGAGAGTACAACTTCTACTGTTTCATTCTGAAAATTTACCGAAATTGGTTTAAGATCTTTAAGATGTGAAGCATCGTACAAAAACCCCATATCAGTCTGATTTTCAATAACCTTTATCAAATCCTCAAGATTTGAGTTATTCAACTTAACGTTGACTCGACTTTGGGAAAAGATGCTTGCATTAGCATGAAACCCAAACACCAGCAGCAATACGATTACATTCCTCATAGTTCGTAACATTCTCATCCACCTAATAAAAGAGGTGAATGTGTTCTGAAAAAAGATTTTTTTCATAGATTTGTAAATAGATAGTTAAACTTTGAATACCCTCCACGGTATTCATTATCTGTATTGAAATCGGGAAATGTTGGCGCATTTTCCGATTTTTTTTGGATTAGATTTATTTCATTCTTATAACAACAGCATTATTATTTTCATTAAGCTCAGCTTCTGAGATTTTTTCTATCATATTAGCTAAAACTGAAAAGTCTTCAAATCGGTAAAGTTTACCGGTTAAACGTTTATTCTTTAAATCCGGATTTTGATAAAAGACTTTCACATCATACCAACGGGAAATTGTTCTCATTACATCTTCCAGACGCTGATTTTCGAAACGGAAATAACCATTTATCCAACTGGTATATAAGTCTGTTTCAACTTCTTTACAACTTAAAGTTTGATTCAATTTATTCCAACTGGCTTGTTTCCCGGGCTCCAGATAAATACTCTCAACATTCTCATCATCATCACCTTTAACAGCTACCTTTACCTTACCACTTACAAGAGTTGTTTGAATACTTTCTTCATTGGCATAAGCCATTACGTTGAACTTGGTTCCCAAAACTTCTACCGATAAATTATTCACATCGACAACGAAAGGTTGACCATTTTTAGTCACCTCAAAAAAGGCTTCTCCTTTTAACTCAACCCGACGTTCTCTTTCTCCAAAGTTGACAGGATATCTCAGTTCTGAATCGCAATTCAGATAAACTTTTGTACCGTCAGCCAATTCGAGTTGATACTCTCCCCCCTTTGCCGTTTTAAGTGTGTTATAAATCAATTCCTTTTTGGGGGCTGAACTTCTATTCTCATACTTTAAGCCAGCTTTCAGGTATTTGCGAATCTTCACTCCCTGTTCTTCATCAATGGCTTGTTCTATACCTGATTCCAAATCATATGTTTTCCCCGAAGATGTAATTAACAAAGCTTGATTTTGAATAGCCTCTGCTGTTTGTAGGGTATTCATTTGAGCCATCTGATCTTTTATACCACTATCACTCAAAAACAGCATGCCGGCTGCTAGCAGAATTGGCAATGTAATCACGGCTGCATAAGATAAGATCTTTCTCAATCGAATTATTCTTGATTTAGAATCCAATTTTTTCATGAATTCATCAGTCGTATTTAAAACCTGATCCAGGTCTTCAACGTCTCTTTTATAAAACATTTCGCACTTCGTAAAATAGTCACGATGATTTTGTGAAGAACTCAACCATTTTTGAAATATCTGCTCTTCTTTCGAACTTATTCTACCTTTAAGTTTTTTGTGGATTATACTCCAATCAATGTTTTCCATTCTTAATCGTATTCTTTCCCTTTTTTGAATAAAGCCTAAAATTCTTAAGCTTAATTTTCTCTAAAGACGAGAAATGTGAAAAAAGGTTAACAAGTTTTCTGTTTTTTTTCAAAAAGAACATTTGCAACCCAAACAAAACAACTGCAAACCTCTAATTACCTAGAATTAACATGGCAACTATTTTAACGTCCAGATATAAAAATAAAATAGACAAATTCTATGATTCTTCAGAGCCAAATATGTGGAAATGCTTCATTGAACAGAAAGTCGTAAGAATAAAAAAATACGATTTAATAATTATGAATCTAAAATGAGCCTTTAAAACATGTAAAAAAACACTCCTGTAGATCCCTTTTAAAAAATAATATTTATGAAGATTTGTATTTTTTTTGGAAGGATATAAATGAAAAAAGGACAAGTAATTCACGAAGGCTGACCAACTTTTCACGAAGCCTATTTTTAGCTCTAAAAACCTGAACCTTAACAGCACTTACCGAAATATTCAGTTCATCAGCAATCTCTGAATATTTTAAACCATCAAAGACTGACATTTTATAAACCTCTCTACACTGTTCGGGTAGTTCGTCAATAGCACCCTTAATTTTCAAAGTAATATTCTCGTCAATATCCAGATCTACCGAATCAGATAAGATTTGTGCCTCAAATAGTTTTTGCTTTTTTTTATCCTCAATCTGAATAGAACGCAGATAATCAACACAAGCGTTCCGAACCATTAAAAAAAGATAAGAACGAAGCGATTTAGAAATTCGTTTTAATGGATACTCCCACATTTTTATGAAAACATTCTGAACAATATCTTCAGCTAAACCAGGACAGCAAACATATGATTCTGCAAATCGAAACAAAGGAGCATGATAAGTCTCAAAAAGAATAGCATAAACTCTTCTATCTCTATTTGCCAATCCAAGCAGCAGTATTTTTTCCTGATTATTCATAATCATTGATAGACTTCTGGAAGTAATTAACCTACGGAGAACAGCGAATCTATAAAAAACATTTAAACCATCAAAGCCTGAATATTAAGGCTTAAACATCAATAAATATCTTCTTATGCTTAACAGTAATAACATCTTACATATTATAACGAATTTGAAATACCCCCTCAAATCTATATTAACAACACAAAAATACAAGGACTTACAACGAATTTGCCCAATGGCTATATTACAAGCCTGAAATCAAAATGAATAACATCTCTAATACCATTATGGTTAATGAATTCAAATACAATATTTTTATTTAAACTAAGTCTAAATTACTTTCCATATTGAAACCGTTTCAAGACCTAAGCCAGTAGAAACATTTGACAAGAAGGATAAAAAACATACTTTTAGGACGTTGTAACATCGAATATTTCTATAAAGTTTATTAAACATGAAATACAAAACAGGTCTACTCGCAATTCTATCGGGACTACTCCTAGCTTTGCCTTGGGCATATTCTGTATTCTTTTTCTCGATATTTTTCGCTTTTATCCCACTCCTTTTTCTGGAAGAAGAGAGTCAAAAACAATCGAATCCATATTGGCTTTTCAACTACGCTTTTCTTGCATTTTTAATTTGGAATACTTTAGCATATTGGTGGGTTGCCGAAGCTCAACTAATCGGATCAATTCTTATTATCCTCATCAATTCTGCAATTCAAGCAACAATCTTTTGGTTAATTTCAATTACACGAAAACAGCTTAAGATTTCCATTCTTTTTCCATTTTTAATCATTGGGCTAGGCTTCGAATATTTTCATACTCAATGGGATTTGGCCTGGCCTTGGCTCAATTTAGGTAATGCCTTTACAGCTCAACCTAAACTGGTACAGTGGTACGAATTCACTGGAGTAAGAGGTGGCAGTTTATGGATCATTTTAATTAATATTTCACTTTATTCTCTATTTAAAGTGAGAAATTATTTTAAGTATTTAAGAATTCTAATTTTAATTCTTTTCCCAATTCTTAGTTCCTTATTCCTTTACAATCAAGAAGAAATATCAAACTTAACTAAAAGCTTTTCCCTGTTTCAACCTAATCTTGATCCTTACACCGAAAAGTTCAAACCCGAGAATGAAAAGGTACACTTCGATAAGTTTCTTATTACAACAGATTCTCTACTTCAAACAAATGAAACTGATTTTATTTTTGGCCCGGAAACAATGATTCTTCAAGCAATTAATGAAGACACTCCAATAGAGTCTGAATCATATAAAAAGTTAATACATCTGAGAAATAAATATCCGAAAACTGAATTCTTTATTGGGGTTCATAGCTACCTCAAACTAGAGAATAAGATCCCAGCAGGAAGTAGATACAATACCGATAAAGATTTTTATTACGAAGCTTTTAATTCGGCATTATTGCTCGATGATAATGACAATACCTCTTTTTATCACAAAACGAAGCTCGTTCCACTCTTCGAGCGAATGCCCTTTGTTCAATATTTAAGTTTTCTTGGGAAATATTCACTGGAATTAGGGGGTTATAATGGAACCTATAGTAATAGAAATACAGTCGATTCTTTTCTTAAGAATGATTCCACAGAAATTATTCCTATCGTTTGTTTCGAATCTGTTTTTGGTGACTATTGTGCACAAAGAGTAAATGACAAACCTGGTTTTATCTGTTTAATTACAAACGATGGCTGGTGGAAAAATTCACTGGGATATAAATATCATTTCAATTTTTCACGCTTACGTGCTATTGAAAATAGGCGACAAATTATTAGAGTTGCTAACAACGGCATTTCAGCTTTAATTAATACAAAAGGTGAAGTTGAATTAAAAACTCAATGGTGGGAAAAAACAATTCTTGAAGGTGATATCAAACTTTATTCCAGAAAAACATTCTACTCAACCCATGGAGATTACATAGGACGAATCACAGCATTCTTTGCCATCCTTTTATTAATCTTTGTTAAAATCAGAAGGATAAGTCAAACTTAATGACTGTTTTTCCAAAGGCCTTTTTATTTTTGAAGAATAAGAATACTCGATTGAAGTTGAATTCGAGCTATATTAAACGAGAAACTAATACATAAAATATGAAAGCTCTACTTAAAGTTACACTACTAGCTATTATAAGTATTGGCATAAGCATTCAAGCACAGGCTGAAACCCAATCAAAGAAACTTACAAAAACTTATACAGCAAGTACAAATCTTAAAATTGACACTCGTTATTCTCGAGTTGAGTTTAAGACTTGGGATAAAGATGAAATTAAATTTGATATTACTATTTCTGCAGAGAGCAATAAAGCAGAGAAAGCACAAACAATGCTCGACAATATCTCAATTGATATGACAGAGGGTGATGATTTGATTATTGCAAAAACTGTTTTTGGAGATTTTTTCAAACTAAAAAAGTTGAGTCACTCTATTTTTAACAAGGGTAAAATAAAAATCAATTATACAATTTACCTACCTGCTCAAACTCAACTTGATTTGGTTCAAAAGGACTCACGTATTTTTGTTGCAAATCATTCCGGAGATATTAAACTTGATCTTATCTATAGTGAATTCACAGCTGAAAATTTAAAAGGGAAAAACGATTTTGAGCTAAGATCTAATAGTTTTCTTAAGATTGGGAAAGTCAATGAAGTTAGACTCAATGTTGGCGGGTCAGAAATTAATATTGAAGAGGCCAATAATATAACAGGAGAGAGTCGCGATTCTGAATATAAATTAGGCGTAATCGATAATATGAATATCAAATCTTCTCGTGATAAATTCGAAATTAAAGAGATTGAATCATTGTATGGATCATCTAGTTTGTCCAAATTTGATATTAGCTATTTAGGAAGCGAGTTGGATTACGACATCAGCTTTGGACATCTTTTTATTTTTAATGTAGATTATCTATTCTCTTTTATAAAGCTTGATTCAAAATTTGGTAATCTGGGTGCTAGTTTTAGTAGTAAGGCTAATTTCACCTACGAAATTAATCACCGCGCCGTTAAGTTTGATAAAACGAGTGCCTTTGATCTTGAAGCTGATAAAACCATGGATGGTAAAAAAGCGATTTCGAAAGGTAAATTTGGTTCTAAAAAAGCCACAGCTAAAGTTAATATCAGAGCAAATAACTGTAAGTTAAAATTGGAATAAACTATACTGCAAAAGCATAAAAAGAGCCTGTGTAAATCAATACACAGGCTCTTTGTATTTATTTTGTTTCTCAATTTCTAATTATCAAATTTCTTCAACAGCTCACGTGCTACAACAACGCCATTGACAGAAGCTTGCATTAAGCCTCTTGTAATACCCGGGCCATCACCACCCATATAAAGATTCTTAACAGAAAGAGATTGGAAATCCTTACCTACTTTAGCAACATTACAATAAAATTTGACCTCTACACCATAAAGTAAGGTTTCATCTGAAGCTAAGCCTGGTGTAACCTTATCCAGAGCCATAATCATCTCACGAATATCCTTTAGGATTCTATGAGGTAAAACCAAGCTTAAATCCCCTGGAACAGCATCTTTAAGTGTTGGTATAATGTTATTACGATACAAACGATCTTTTGTGGTACGACGGCCACGCATAAAGTCTCCAAAACGTTGAACTAAAATTTGATTCTTAGTCAGCATGTTTGCCAAGCGAGCAATATGTTTTCCGTATTGAATTGGCTCATTAAATGGCTCGGTAAATTTCTGAGAAACCAATAGTGCGAAGTTTGTATTATCACTCTTTAGATCTTTAAAGCTATGACCATTCACAACAGCCAGATCCCCTTCATAATATTCTGACGAAACAAATCCCCCTGGATTGGAACAAAAAGTTCTCACCTTGTCATCGAATGTTTTAGTATAATGAATCAGCTTTGCCTCATAAAAATTATCATTTACTTCCTGCATAATTTCATTTCGACACTCAACACGAACACCTATATCAACTGCTCCAACTTCTGTAGAAATATTCTCTTGTGCACATTTTTGCATCAACCAGTCGGCACCTTCACGCCCAACTGAAACCATAACCTGATCAGCAAAATAATCTCCACTTCCATTGCGAACACCTTTAATCACTTCATCTTCTATAATAAGGTCGTTTACTGCAGCATTAAATTTTACTTCAACACCTTCTTCTGTCAAGTAGTCGTAAAGCTTGTGATATAAAGCTTGAGCTTTTTCTGTTCCCAAGTGACGAACCGGGCAATGCACCAATTTTAAATTCGCTTCAATTGCTTTTCGTCTAATATCTTTCATTTCAGGACTAAACTCTTCGCCATGAATATCACCATCAGCTCCGAACTCCAAATAAACCTCATCAGTATATTTAATAAGCTCTATAGCTTTTTCTACACCTAAATATTCAGGCAATGTACCTCCAACTTCGTGGGATAAGGAAAGTTTTCCATCAGAGAAGGCTCCTGCTCCTGCCCATCCTGTTGTAATACTACAAGGTTTACAGTGTGTACAAATTCCTCCATTAAAATGTTTAGGACATTTTCGATTGGTAATTCCTCTACCTTTTTCAAGCATTAGAATATTCAACTTCTTACCTGACTTAACCAGTTCGTAGGCACAGAAAATACCAGCTGGTCCAGCTCCAACAATAATTACATCGTACTTTTTTGTCATCATTATTAATTAAAAAATTAAACGTAGATGAGATTTGGGATGAATGCATCGCTTGACTCTTCTTTTAAGCGGTTCGCTAAAAAGCAAACCCCTAAAGATAGAAAATTATTGCACTCAAAATTGAGATACTTAAACTACAAGTTTAATTGAATAGACTCTAAATAATAATCAAAAAGTGGCTACCCTCATCGAGGATAGCCACATATGCAATTACAATCTATTTATCCCAAAGTGGAATAATTATAAATTATTCTACAGTTTTTAATAAATCTTCAATAGCACCTTCTAGTTGCTGATCGATTCCTTTATCAATCTTACCCGGCATATTTTTAATGATAACTTCAGGAACAGTTTGATTGTTTTCCATCCATTCCCCTTTTTTATTCTTAGCACTTACAGGAACCGATCCCCAAAGTACTTTCCCATTTTGCAACATTTCCCATCCTGCAAAACTACAAGTTCCAGGAACAGGCATACCAATCATTTTTCCAATTCCTAAATCTTGATATCCACATGCAAAACAAGAGCCATCGCTATATTGAGCCTCTCCAACAAGTGCAACACTTGGCTTAGTCCATCTGTAGTTAGGTTCAAAACCTAAAACTCTGTCTTCAACAGCATAATCAAGAAAACGTACACCAGTCAAAAACATTGATAAGTCACCAACAAGGTCACCACCACCATTAAAACGAGTATCTACAATCAATCCTTTTTTATCAAAATACTTACCCATCGCTTTTTCGTAGATGTCACGATATTTACCATCACTCATTCCAGGTAAATGCACATAACCTAGCTTGCCATTACTCAATTTCTCTACATCAGCCTCATTCATCTTAATCCAACGATCATACAATAAACCACTTTCTTTTCTTAATGAAATTGGTTTCATTGTAATGTCCTGAGATTTTTTAGTTGCAGGATCGTAAACATGTAGCAGTGTAATTTGACCTGCTTTACGATTTAAGTATTTCGCAAAATCAACATTGCTATCTATACTAACACCATCAATATGCTGAATAATCATTCCCGGCTTAATCTTAATATGATTCTTATCAAGAGGTCCATTTTTAATGATCTCAGTTATTTTTAGTCCTTGCCCTTTATATGAATAATCGAAGAAAATACCTAGAGAAGCCGTATTGTCAGCACCAGACATTCCACCATAGTAACGAGCTCCACAGTGAGATACATTCAATTCTCCTAACATCTCTGATAATAACTCAGAGAATTCAAAGTCGTTACCTACCGAACCTAACTTAGCTTGATAATTTACCTTAAGAGCATCCCAATCAACACCATGGTAATCCGAAATGTAAAACATCGATTTTACTCTCTTCCAAACATGATTGAACATGTTTTGGCGTTCAGCTGCAAGATCCAGTTGCATCTCGCTTCTAGTTGCAACCGACTTCTTTGATTTCGCTTTTACATCAATAGTTGAAATTCTTCCATCAGATAATAAGAATAATTTCTTCATATCCTTATCCCACTGCAAACTTCCGGATTTTGCTCCCAAAGGCATCAGCATTTTGGTTGCCTTTGTTCTTAATTTAGTTGTCCAAAGGTTATATCCCTTTTCAAACTTAGCCAGATAATAAAGATCTTCTCCATCTTTTGAAAGTACAGCATCTGCTAATTTTGCAGAATGAATGGTCAATCTCATTTTTCTGTCTTGAAGACCATCCCAATCGATCTTTAAATCTTTAACCTTAGGTTCTTTTTTCTTGTCTTCTTTTTTACCCTTTTTCTTTTTGTCTTTCTTATCAGCTTCTTTTTTCTTTTTCTCTTCCTTATCTTTTTTCTCCTTGTCGTTTATTTCTTTCCAAAGCTTATATTCATCTTTGCTCATATGAAACTTATCCCAAGCATCATTTGTTAAGAATAATGAATAAACATCCATTTGTTTAGATCCAGAGTTGGCGTGAGAACGAAGACCATTTCTATTAGAAAACCATAAAATCTGCTTACCTCCATTAACCCAAGTTGGACCATAATCGCCGTATCCACTTTCGGTAAGGTTAATCATTTTCTTAGATCCATCTACAGCCAACAATACAGCCTCATCATTTGCCATAGTTGGTGCAAATGAAACTAATAACCATTTACTATCAGGACTCCATTGGAAATATTGATCACCATCACCCATATAGTACAACTCTTTTGGAGTTAACATGGTACGGCTTTTCTTTTTATCCAGATTGTAAATAACTAAAGTTTTCTTATTCTGAATAAAAGCAATCTCTTTCCCATCAGGAGAATATTTAGCCTGGTAGTTTTCATTATCATTTACAATAACATTCTCTTCTTTCAATACTGTAGAGGCAAAGAAATAAGGCTCTTTTTCGTTAACGCGTTTTGTTTGATAGATACCCCATTTAGCATTACGCTCCGAGGAATACATGATTGCTTTTCCATCAGGGGAAAAACTCACAAATCTTTCCTGAGCTGCCGTATTCGTAATTCGCTTTGTTATTTTTGATTCTACAGAAGAAACAAACACTTCACCTCTTACAATATAAGCGACTTCTTTTCCATCAGGGGAAATAGCCATCTCCTTGATATTACCAGAAACAGGCAATACCTTCATATTATTATGACGTCCTTCAGCTCGAATTTCAACTTCAATTCTCTTTGCATCCTCACCTTCAGCTTTTGTATATAAATCACCATTGTGTGTATAACATAGCGTTTCGTCATTCGTCATACTTAAATAACGAACCGGGTGCATTTCAAATTTAGTAATCTGCTCTGTTGCTGATGGCTTCTCGATATTCAACTTGTGAACATTGAAACAGCCACTTTCTTCACTCAAATAGTAAAGACTTTTTTCATCAGCTGAATAAATTGGGTTACGATCTTCTCCCTCAAAACTTGTAATCTTTGAATGCGAATCAGTCACAACATCATACTTCCAAATGTCACGTGTGATTGTAGATTTATGGTGCTTACGGAAATAATCTTCACCACCTTTTTTGTCGATATAAACGAGTTCTTTTCCATCTTTACGAACTTGAACTTCTTCTGCCGGAATTGTAAAAACTTGCTCTACACGACCTCCATTAGCAGCAACCTGATACAATTCTGGCTGAGATCCTGTATTGTATTGACGGTGTTCTTTCGTATCCAAACGCTGACCACCAAAAATTACTTTTTTATCATCAGCACTAAATGAAAAAGGTCTTTCACCCCTTGAATGATAGGTCAATCGGATAGGCTCTCCACCTTTAATATCAATCACAAAAACATCCATATTACCATAACGCTCAGATGCAAATGCAATCTTATTCCCAGCATGATTCCAAACTGGCATATAATCGTGAGCTTCGTGAAAAGTTAAATTTCTGGCTTCGCCCCCATTTGATGATACTAAATAAATATCACCTTTATAAGTGAAAGCGATCTGATCTCCGTTTGGAGAAATTGCGGCGTGGCGAATCCACTGCTCGCTTGGTTTTGCAAATAACATTGTACCCGAAAGGATGCACAACATTAAACCCAAGATTTTCCTCATTTTAAATTATTTTTGTTAGTAGGTGTGAGTATAAGAATTGATTAAATCCTAATACACATTCTAAGTCATTTATGATTAAGAATTCAAAATTAAAGAAACTTAAGCTGAAATAACATTATTAAAAGACAAATTAGTTTTTTCTAACAATTCGAAGGTTAAACTAGGGGTTAATACCGATATTGTTTAAATATTCACAATAAAAAAGCCCTTAAGTTTGTGACTTAAGGACTTTATAATATTGCCATTAAAAATCTACTTTCTACCTCTTTGCATATGTCTCTCACCTTTTATACGTCTCAACAACATGCCTTTATATTCTTTATCAGCCATATATAAATCCAATAGTTGTTTAGTCGACAGTACTTTCTTAAACTTATAATGATAATCTCTTTCCAGTTTTGCTTTTTCTACCTTTAAATCTGCCATTCGATCACTTATATGTGCTAGTTCTTTCTCTGACAGACTAATAGAATCATGCTTCAATTTTATAAACAACTCTCTGAATTCCTGATGAAATAAATCTTTCTTACTCTTCATTTCATTGTATAATGGCCAAAATACCTGAGCCTTTTCAGAGCTTATTTCAAGTTGTTGAGTAATATAAGATATCTTTTGTGCTTCAAATTTTGCACGCATTTCCGGTGTCAATTCTCTTCTGTGCCCTTGTGCAAACACAAATGAAGTATATAACATTAAAATGGCTAATAAACTTATTATTTTATACATGGTATCTCTTTTTTTGACTTACAAATTAGCTAATAAAATTTCAGTATCAATATCAGAATCTGAAAGATAATTAATAATATCATCTGATGTTACTTCAGATAAATCCTCGAAGAATGCCAAATCAATTTCGTTTGTATCTACCTCTGAAGAGTCTACCTGAGCTATAGTCTGAATCTCTTCGTTTCCGAATGATGAAATCTTAAATTCCGGATCGATAGAACTCGTCAAAATTATACGAGCGGCAAATACCAAAACAAAAATACTAGCTGCCATCCACATATACGGACGAAGCTGAACAATCAAAGGTTGTTTCTCTTCAACTTCATTTAGCTTCATTTCCTCTAACTTAATCTTCTCCTTAACTTGCTCTCCCAAGTTCTCGAAATAATTCTCCGGAACCTTGTATGGATTATCCTTTTTCATATGATTTGATTTTCTAGTCAAGTCTATTCTTTTTATTAGATATCTTTTTGAATCAATGGTTTAATTAGACCTCTTTGGTAATTAAAAAGCTTTCAATTTTCTTAACAGCATGATGATAAGATGCCTTAAGAGCTCCTACTGAAGTTTGAAGAATTCCTGAAATCTCATCGTACTTCATCTCATCAAAATATTTCATATTAAAAACCAAACGTTGTTTTTCAGGCAACTGTACAATGGCTTTTTGTAATTCTAGCTGTGCGTGATCCCCATCAAAATATGGATCACTTTCTAAACTTGCCAATAATAATTCTTCAAGCTCTCCATTTCCAGATCCAAAACTCTTACGCTGCTTATCCTTCAAGAAACTTAATGCTTCGTTCGTTGAAATCCGATACATCCATGTAAACAATTGAGACTTCGAATGAAAATTCCCTAAGCCCTTCCATATTTTCACGCAAGTATTTTGAAGAACATCATCAGTATCGTCGTGTGAAATAACGATTTTTCGAATCTGCCAATACAAGCGCTCCTGATATTTCTTAAGCAAAAGACCAAATGCCTCTTCCTTTGTTGCTTCCTCGCGAAACATCTCTAAAATATCATCGTCTGATTTGTTTATCATCAATTTCAACTGTTTAGTATTCTATAAAAGTAAGCATTCCTCAAATGGTCAACGATTCTTAGACGGTGCTTTCTTCAATTGGTTTAATCCAGAACATCTATTTGCAAAATTAAGCAATAAAGTAGAACTATGGCATAAAAAAATCCGAAGCCTTTCGACTTCGGATTTAATATATTTAGATAGTATTACGACTAAGCTAATAGCGCTTCAATTTCTTTTACAACATTCTCAGCAGTAAAACCAAACTTCTCGTCAAGCACGCTTGCTGGTGCTGAATAACCGAAATGGTCTAAACCAACTGACTTACCATTTGCTCCAACTAATCCTTGTAGAGTTACAGGTAAACCTGCAGTTAATCCTAATGTAGGAATTCCAGCGGGAAGAACTTCAGCTTGGTATTCTGCAGATTGCTGACGGAATAAACCTTCAGAGATAACAGATACAATCTGAATATTCAAGTTTCCTTTTGCACGTAACAATTCAGCTCCAGCTACAAGAGTTGAAACCTCAGAACCACTAGCTAAAAGAATTATATCAGGCGTTGAAGTAGGTTGCTCCACAATGTAGGCACCTTTTTGAGCTTGTAAAGCCTCTTCGTAACGATTCCCTTTTGAAGGAAGATCTTTAATGTTCTGACGAGACATGATAAGAGCTGTTGGAGTCTTAGTATTCTCCATAGCCATTTTCCAAGCTACAGAAGCTTCCAAAGCATCAGCAGGACGAAGAGCCAATAGACTCATCTCTCCAGAGTGATTTTTAATTTGTTCCATCAAACGAATTTGAGCTTCTTGCTCAATTGGCTGATGCGTTGGTCCATCCTCTCCTACACGGAAAGCATCGTGAGACCAAATATATTTTACCGGAACTTCCATCAATGCAGATAGACGAACCGCTGGCTTCATATAATCAGAAAATACAAAGAAAGTAGCACAAGCTGCCCAAACACCACCGTGCAATGCAATACCATTACAAATAGATGCCATAGTTAACTCAGCAACACCTGCCTGAAGGAATGCTCCAGAGAAGTCACCTTTAACTAATGCTTTTGTCTGTTTAAGGAAACCATCTGTTTTATCAGAGTTACTTAAGTCAGCAGAAGAAACAATCATGTTATCAACCTTATTAGCCAACTCAGCTAAAACAGCAGCAGAAGCAGCACGAGTTGCTACGCCTTCTTTCTGAGCGATTGCTTCATAATCAATTTCTGGAGCTTCCATTTTGAAGAAGTTCTCTAGCTTAGAAGCCAATTCCGGATTTGCCTTAGCCCACTCAGCTTGTTCAGCCTTCTTAACAGCAGCAGCAGCAGTTTTCTTTGCTAATACTTCTTTGTAATAAGCTTCAACTTCCGGGAAAATTTGGAATGGCTCTTCAGCCTTACCACCAAGATTCTCAATTGTTTTAGCTAGCGATGCACCTGCAGCTCCCAATGGCTGACCATGAGTCGACACCATATTTTCAAAACTACATCCGTCAGCATCAACAGCACCCTTACCCATTAATGTTTTACCAATAATAAGAGTTGGACGCTCAGTTTCTTTGTTTGCAGCTTTAAGTGCAGCACGAATTTCACCAGCATCGTTACCGTTGATAGTAATCACATACCATCCCCAAGCTTCGTATTTTTTAGCTGTATCTTCGCAAGTTACCTCTTCAACTTTTGTTGATAATTGAATGTTATTTGCATCATAAAACATGATCAAATTACTCAATCCTAAAGTACCTGCAATACGACCAGCACCTTGAGCGATCTCTTCCTGGATACCACCATCAGAGATAAAAGTATAAGTTTTATGAGCCATCCACTCGCCGAAACGAGAACAAAGGAAACGTTCAGTAATAGCAGCACCTACCGCCATTGTATGTCCTTGTCCTAATGGACCCGATGTATTTTCAACACCTCTATCTTGATCAACTTCAGGGTGACCAGGAGTTACACTACCCCATTGTCTGAAGTTTTTCAAATCATCCATGCTGTAATTGCCTGTCAGACTTAAAATAGAATACAACATTGGTGACATATGACCTGGGTCAAGAAAGAAACGATCACGATTCGCCCATTTCATGTCAGTTGGGTCGAAATTTAAGAATTCCGAGAAGAGTACATTTACAAAATCAGCTCCACCCATTGCACCACCAGGGTGTCCGGATTTTGCTTTTTCAACCATAGCAGCTGATAAAATTCGAATATTATCCGATGCCATATCAGTTACCGATAATTCCACTTGTTTGTCCATTTCTTTTGGCTCCATTCTAGTCAAGAGTTTTTTTATAAGATGATTAAAAAATCTGCTTCAGATTTTATTTAATGCCCGCAAATATACGAAAATTATCACGGGATGGACTAAATAATTCGTGGCTCCCCAGAATTAAGAAAGAACTTTCAAAAATTCATAACAGATTAGATAGCTAGATTGTTAGCTCGGAAAACACACCTTCAGAAAAAGGGTAAACAATAGAAAATTAAATTGACGATTAGATTACTCTTAGAATTACAGGGTATTTCTCTGAAAAAGAACACTAATTTGTTATAATTTTACAACTGTAGAACTTCCTGAAGTAATTACAAATGAACGTTTTTTAGTATAGTGCGATAAACGAACTGTTTTACTTCTAAACACAAGATGATAGTTACCTGGTTGCAGAGTCAAGGTTTTACGCAACTCTCTACTATCAAGTGCACAAACCCACTTCATCTTTCCTTCGAATTTCACAAACAAATCACACGGTCCGTAGGTTGGTTTAAAAATTGTAACTAAACCTGGTTGTGGTACTTCGATGAGAGTCGTTTCTGAAGGATTAATTTTCACATCATTAATCTTAATCCTTGGCAAAGTTAAAAGCTCTACATCATAATCTCCAACTAAATATTTTTGTGGATATTCTATAGCCTGTACATTGATAACATCATTGTTTTTCTTAACCAAACAACTCAATTTCTTCAACAAGCTATTTCTACTAGATGTAATCTTCAACTTTCCCTGAACAGCTCTAAACCCGATAGTCGTATGTTTACCTGGTAGTATTCTGGCACTATCCATATGCAATTGGGGTAGAGTATGAATGGTAATATCGTAAGAAATTAAAGGATCCAGGAAAAGCGTATCCGGCACTCCCATAGAATTTATAGTATGCATATACTGATATCGCAGTTGTCCAGTCACATGATTATAAAAGCTCATTGGAACGTTAGTTTCAGTTGGATCATCATTCTCATCCAACAAATTTATTTGCATAGAAGTCTTGTCCAGGACTTGAGAGATCACATAGTTCAGTGTTTCTCCAAAATTCTTTTCCTTATCAACCTCCAAAAATTCGCCTACACATTCAAAGCTTTTCTGAAATCTTCTATCCAATCCAATTCCAATAATAAAAGGTTCCAGAATAATCCCCTTTCTTTGCAACTCCTCAGAAACCGCACATGGATCTCCATCACAAGCTTCAACTCCATCTGTTATCAAAATAATCACATTACGTGACATTTCTTTTGATTTTGGAAAATCAGTGGCAGCCTTCGAAAGTGCATACGCAATTGGCGTTGTGCCTCTAGCCTTTAAATAGCGAAGGGTTTGACGAATAACACCTGCATTATCCGGAGAAAAAGGGACTTCCAGTTTTGTGTCTTCACAATCCTGTGGAGGAAATGAACTTTGATGCCCATAAACACGAAGAGCCATCTCAACATTACTCTCGAGTTCCAAACTATCAATCATCTCAATAAGCAGATCACGAGCAACATTTATTTTAGTTGATTTCTCCCACCTCCCATTCATACTTTGGGATGCATCAAAGATGAAAAGTATTCTTGTTTTATCTTTGACTGTTTTTATTTTTTGTGAGTAAGATTGAACAGAGAACAGAATAAAAACAAAAAAGAGACAATATTTTATTAGTCTTCTCAAATTGTGGTGTATTGGTTAAAGTAATTTAAATTAGCTCCTTTTATTAAAAATAAGCATTCTACTCAAAGCTTCAAATTTGAAGTTCATTTTAGACTGTCAATATAATGAAAATTAAACAGATCCTAGTAAAGCTCGGATTTCTGATAAAAAAAGAAACATCATAAAATGCTCATATGTAAAATCTATTTGTAAATTTGGTTAAGCTTTTTAAATCATCCTTATGTTTTAAATTAATGATTCGTAAAACCTTTTACATATCTGCTGTATTGATACTGCTCCTATTAGCAACTAAATTTTTCACCAATGAGAAATCTTGGGTTATTAAATTCTATGTAGATAATGGTAAAAACCAAAGCAGGACTTTAATTTATATCAAGGGTGATAAAATGAAAATTGTTACCAAGGACAGAACTTATATTTACAACACAAGTTCAAAAAAAATCAGCTTCTTAAATCAAAAAAAAGAATCATACTGGGAAGGTAAAATTAAGGCTTTCACAAAAGCCACGACCAAGTTTAAGCTTGGATCTGAAAATGATTTTCTTATTAACGATATTTCATTCTTAAGAAATTTAAATTCTATTGACAGAAAGAATTTCACTGAAATGATCAATCGTCGAACAGGCACTAATCCTTTAATCCCTGATTATACAATCTTTAATAATTTCAATATTAAAAGCACGCCAAATTTTACTTCAGTAGGAGATTTTGTTGTTCGTAAATACGAGATCACGAATTCGGGAAAAGTTATGGAAGAGATTTGGATTGCAGAAAACCTCCTAACTCATATGGACTGGAAGATAAACGATTTCAAAGAATTCTTAGAAGCTTTTTTCTTTCATTCAGGCATTGCTCCTTATTTCAATTTAGACGCTTATGTAAAGGTGAGAAAAAATGGACTCCCTATGAAAGTTATCATTTTTCGCGATGAGGACAAAACAACAATCACTATGGATCATGCATCTAAAACAAAATTGAATGACAGCTCATTTTCGATTCCTAAAGGTTATCTTTTAAAACCAATTGGCGAAGTATTAAAAACGAATTACCAAGACTCTTTAGCAGGAAGGAATTAAGGCTTACTTTTTTTACTGTTTTGATCTTTAGTGGTTTTAATCCACTCATTTAAAATAACCAAATCATCCTGAGCTTGTAAGAACAAAAGTTGTGACCCCACATCCTGTGTTTTGCGAAATAAAATCATAGCAATTCTTATCCTGTTTTTTGCTTTTATCAGCTGTCTCATATCTTTCTTTTCAAGAGAACTTTGGTAGCTTAAAACAATTCTTGAATATCTATAATATTCAATCGCCCGATTAAATTTATTCGACGGATTGGCTAAATATATGTCATGAGCAGTTTTTATACTTCGTTCAGCTGAATGAAGCTGTTTGTATGCTTTTAGACTATCAGCATAATTATAGTCAGGTTTCTTCTTCACTAAATATTGATTTATATACTCATCACCTAAATTAAAAATAGTAATAGAAATTGGCGTCTCAAGAAACTGCCACATAGGAACTAAAGGCAAATGACTCAAAATAAATTCGTGTGGATCAACCATGAAAAATTCATTTGTCGACTGTCTTATTCCTGTATGTTCCAGCCTTGCATTTGCCCAACTTAAATCAAAAAAACGCCATTCATTGTTTATTTTAGCTACATTCCAAGAATGCGTTGCTCTATCCTGGAATTCCCCTTTTTTCGAAATGTATCCTCCTATACTATAGGCTTCAATACCAGATTGCTGACAAAAAAACTGAAACAATTTTGAAAAACCTTCGCATACAGCTTTCTTCTTTTTCAAAACACAAACCGGGGATGCACAATTATTTGATCCCATATAAAATAGGATATCATCATCATATAAAAGTTCAACCTGATCCTCATACTTAATGTTTTTGATAATCCACATATAAAAAGCTCGAATCTTTTCATGATCCTCTGTTCCTAAGGCTTCAAGATATCTATGCAGATGGATGATATTATTGGATAAACTATCGGGTGCTCTCTTAACCTGTCGATCTATATTACCATATCGTCCAAAAGTTGGCTCTTGAGCTTGCACCGTAGTGATAAACACTACCGATAAAATAAGAAGTACACTTAACTTTATAAACCTGTTGATTATCATATTCTAAAACTAATAAAATTAATAGAGATCATCTCGACTTTAACGAATGTCTTAGCTAGTATTTAACAATTATTAATTAGAAAAATCACGAAAATTGGCACATCGAAATTTTAAATGTACTTTTGCACAGATTTTTTGAAACTCAGCAAATTAATAAATAAAATATAACATGGCATTACAGTGTGGAATCGTTGGATTACCAAATGTTGGAAAATCCACTTTGTTTAATTGTTTGTCGAATGCAAAAGCACAGTCGGCAAATTTCCCTTTTTGTACTATCGAGCCTAATGTAGGTGTAATTACTATACCTGATGACCGTTTGATCAGATTAACAGAATTGGTACAGCCACAAAAGGTGCAGCCTTCAGTAATGGAGATTGTTGATATAGCTGGATTGGTAAAAGGTGCTAGTAAAGGTGAAGGATTAGGAAATAAATTCTTAACAAATATTCGTGAAACCAATGCAATTATTCACGTTTTACGTTGTTTCGAAGATGGAAACATTGTCCACGTAGATGGTTCGGTTGATCCAATTCGTGACAAAGAAACCATTGATATGGAATTGCAGTTAAAAGATCTTGAGACTGTAGAAACAAGATTGCAAAAAGCTGCGAAACTTGCGAAAGTTGGTAAAAACCCTGAAGCTAAAAAATTAGTTGAGGTTCTTGAGCGTTATCAGGAAGTCTTAATGCAAGGTAAATCAGCTCGAGTAGTAGAACTTAGTGAAGCTGAGGAACTGGTAACAAAAGATCTTCATTTATTAACAACAAAACCTGTACTATACGTTTGTAATGTTGACGAAGCATCTGTAACAAATGGGAATGTTCACGTTGAAGCTGTTAAAGAAGCTGTAAAAGATGAAAATGCCGAAGTTTTAATTGTAGGTGCTGGTATTGAAGCTGATATTGCAGAACTAGAATCATACGAAGAAAAACAAATGTTCCTGGAGGATCTTGGTCTTGAAGAGCCAGGAGTTAATAAGCTAATTAAAGCTGCATTTAGCCTTCTTGAACTTGAAACCTATTTTACTGCAGGTGTTAAAGAAGTTAGATCGTGGACTTATCCTAAAGGTGCTAAAGCTCCTCAGGCTGCCGGAGTTATTCACACTGATTTCGAGAAAGGATTTATTCGTGCAGAGGTTATCAAATACGAAGACTTCTCTAACTTAGGATCTGAAAATGCTTGTAAAGAAGCTGGTAAAATGAATGTAGAAGGGAAAGAATATGTCGTTCAGGATGGTGATATTATGCATTTCCGTTTCAATGTATAATTCTATCTTAACTTAAGATATCTCAAAGGCTGTCAACTACGACAGCCTTTATTTTTACATGTTAGTTCAAGTCAAAAATCTAATTTAAACCTTCATAGCTTGTTAATATTTCTATCTTTGTTCAGGTATCTATATAATCAAAGATTATGCTTCGCACACTATTACTTATAGGATTAGGCGGTTTTTTAGGCAGTATTTCCAGATTTTTAATTGCATTAGGTATAAATCGAATTTTTCAATCGGTTTTACCAATTGGAACTCTCTTTGTTAATATTGTTGGCTGTTTGTTGATTGGAATTATTTACTCCTTGGCAGAACAAAAGAATATGTTATCTCCCGAACTTCGAATATTTCTAAGTGTTGGATTTTGCGGTGGTTTCACAACTTATTCATCTTTTGCCTTTGAGAAATTTCACCTGATTAAAACAGGCGATTTTCTAATGTTAGCCATTTATGTGAGTGCTAGTGTTTTTTTAGGATTAATTGCCGTTTTTGCCGGTAGTCAAATCCACAAGTTATTTTAATTTTTCGATAGAGCTTTTCCCACCATGAACATTAAATATATCGGTTTAGGACTTTTACTTTTCATTAGTAGTTTTTTTCAAACTAATGCTCAAACCAACTCAACTCCAAAGCAACCAAAGCTAATTGTTGGAATTACGATTGATCATCTTCGAGGTGATTATTTTGAAAAATATTCACACCTTTTTTCTGATGGTGGGTTTAATAAGCTGATACAAAATGGTGCGTTCAATGCCAACACACAGTACCCTTATCAATATTCACAAACCGGAGTTGATCATGCTTCCATTTATACCGGAACGACTCCATCTCATCATGGTATTATCTCACATGCTTGGTTTAATCGAATTTCAGAAAGTGCCGAAGCATCAACCTATGACAATAGGTATCGTAAATTAGGTATTCAGGATACCGTCATATCAAAATCACCACATAAATTGTTGGCGCCAACACTTGGTGATATAATGAAACTGAATAACCCAAATTCCAGAGTAATCGGAATTTCTTTAAATAATGAATCTGCAATTTTTTCAGCTGGCCATTCTGCTGATGCTGCATATTGGTTAGATGGTGTTCAAGGCAAATTCATTAGCTCATCCTATTATTTGGATACTCTTTTTACTTGGGTCAATAATTTTAATGCAACAGATTTACCAAGCAAATATCTCGATAAGCCTTGGGTGCCAAAAGATCTTGAAGATAAGGGTAGCTCAACAGATATTATTAAGGCAAAATTGAAGTTGACAGATCATTTTTATTATGACTTGAAAAAAGAGAAGAAAAAGTTGGGCTATCACACCTTAAAAAATTATCCGGCTGGTAATCTTCTTGTGAAAGATTTTACGGCAGCAACTATCATTAACGAAAATTTAGGTAGAGACGAAGATTGTGATCTTATCACTGTAAATTTCTCATGTTTGGGAAATAATCATCGGAAATTTGCTCCTTTTTCAAAAGAAATGCTCGATTGTGTAAGAAGATTAGATCAAAATATTGAAGACCTAATATCCTTCCTTGATGAACAGGTTGGTATGGAGAATGTACTCATTTTTGTAACAGGCGATCAGCCTTCGGATTTTCTTCCTAATGAACTTGAAAAGCAACGAATTCCACATGGTTACTTCAGCACTTACAATGCAATTGCTTTATTAAAATCATACTTCAACATTAGCTATGGTTCGGGCCAATGGATTTCTGGTTACGACTCTCAACAAGTTTTTCTAAATCATAAATTGATTGAAGATTCCAAGCTTTCTTTGGAAGATGTACAGATAAAAGCTGCTAAATTTCTAGTTCAGTTTTCGGGTGTTGCCAATGCCATTCCTGCACACCATTTTATCCAATCTAACTACAGCCATGGTGCTATGAACAGAATCCAACGTTCTTTCAACCATAAGCGATCAGGAGATGTCATAATTACGCTTCAACCAGGATGGGTTAATCAGATAAAAGATGAAAGAGACTTAGTGGCCCAATACAGCCAATCAAGAAGAGTGCCTTTATTTTGGTATGGGTGGAAAATTAAAAGCCAAAAGCTTAATCAACAACTAAGTACCGAAGATATTGTTCCATCACTTACTAATCTATTGAAAATTGCTTCTCCCGCAGATTGTCAGGGGAAACCGATAGAAGGCTTAATTAACTAATCTCTTTTTTGACAACACCAAACCATTAGGTAAGAATCAAACAGTTCGTGACGAAACGAGAATTTCTTAGAATAATCGGTTCGTATCACTTCACCTGAGAAAGTAGATGCATTAGGTAAAAAAGGGTCTATTTTCAATTCACTAATTAAACGCACGTCTTTTTTCCCATACAGTTTTATCAAACATTCTTTAGCACACCAATGCTGGTAAATATGAACTTGTTTATCCTCTTCTTGGATAGAAGCTAATTCTTCTTCACTCATAAACCTCTTGGCAATTCTATAAACCCGATCTGACAGATATTCAATATCTAATGCTAAATCGTGATTTTTACCAATCATTACTCCAATATAGTCTTTACTATGCGAGATACTTATATCAAAATCCGAATTGACTAAAAAAGGTTTTCCCTCCTCATTATTCTCAATATGAATTCCTTTCCCAATAAGCTTTCTCACCAAAATTCGTGTCGCTAAAAACTCTTTCTTTCGTGATAAACTTCCAAATTTATCGAATCTTGTTCGCTCCTTTTCATTAAGCTCAACACCACCATATAATTCTTCCAGCTCTTCGCTTATTTTCCAAAGAGCCATCTGACAAGAGTTATTTATATGTACGTGATTTACTAAAGGCATTCCTGTAGAGTTTTAAATATACTATTTCCATTTCAAGCTTTCCATCAATCGCACAATATCCTGATCGATAAATTGAACAACAGGAGCAAGTGAATCCGGATTTGGATGATTATTAAAATAGAGAGAGCCCCTTAAGAAATGTTTCGAACTATCAGTTGCGATAAACTGGATTGCAGAAGCTGCATTACCCTGTATACGATAAACCAAACCGTATATATTATTTTGCTTATCGATGTAATTTTTCTCATCAATAGCATCAGCTTTTATGGCATGCTTATAAACTAACTTATGCGAATCTTCAAGATATTTTTCAAGATTTTCACTCACCTCTTTATAACTCAAATGTAAAGTCGCATTGTACTCTGGGTACACAACATTCAACCAATAATTCTCGGCCAAACGACTTTTATCTTTCAACACTTTTGTACCATGCAAATATTCAAAGCTAAAAGGATAATTCTTATTCCAAACATCATATTTTTTTTCTGGAAAATCGATACGAAAGTAACCTCTTGGTTTAGGCATAGCCTTTTCTCTACAAGACATTGGCAGAAATGCAAAAACGACTAATATCGACAACAGTATAATTCGGGAATGCCTAAGCATATAAAATCAAGTTTAAATTGAATAAGGCTGCAATTTGCACAAATTAAAGTAAAACTCTTACATCTATTGGCTAAGATAAAGAGTTTACTTTTTCTTTTCAGGAAGTCTAAAGCGGATTTTCTTGATTCTCCGATTATCAACAGCTTCGATAATAAACTCAAAACCATGATATTCAAACGTCTCTTTCTTTTGAGGGATTTCGCCTTTCATTTCAAGGATGAGACCCGCTAAAGTATCGGCATCACCTTTTACTTTATCAAAAACATCATCCTCTATATCTATCAACTTGAAAAAGTCATTCAATAAGGTCTTCCCTTCAAAAAGGTAGGAACCGTCATCTTCCATCGAATAGAAATCTTGCTCATCATCCAATTCATCAGTAATGTCACCTACAATTTCTTCAAGAATATCTTCCAGACTTACCAAACCAGAGGTTCCGCCATATTCGTCGACCACAATAGCCATATGGTTTTTCTTGGTTTGAAATTCTTCTAATAAATCGCTAATTTTCTTTGTTTCCGGAACAAAATAAGGCGGACGAATTAAAGATTGCCACCTAAACGTATTGGGCTTATGGTGATGTGGCAATAGATCTTTTACGTAAAGGATGCCACGAACGTTATCAAATGCACCATCGTATACCGGAATTCGAGAATAACCTGATTCAATAATTACCTGTTTAAGTTTACTGAAACTTGTATGAATATCCACGGCAATCACATCAACCCGTGCTCGCATTATTTCATCTACGTTGATATTCCCAAATTTTACTATTCCTTCAAGTATCTCCATCTCATCACTAATCTCATCAGCGGTTAATTCCAAAGCCTGAGAAAGGTCATCCATGGAGATGTTCTGTTTCTTTGAAATTCGCTTATTAACAAGTGATGTCGATTTAATCAATATAGTTCCCAGTGGGCGAAACACCTTTTCAAGAAAAATAAGAGGCAAAGCCATATATTTAGAAAAACGCAAGGCAAACTGAGCTGCGTATACTTTTGGTATTATCTCTCCAAATAAAAGAAGTAGAAAGGTAACTACGACTACCTGTACTATAAATCCGACTGTTGGTGCCTGGCTAAAATCAATTAATGACGAAGTGAGGTAGGTAGATAATATGACAATCGCAATATTCACAAAGTTATTGGCAATAAGAATCGTTGCCAATAATTCTTCCGGCATTCTTAAAAGCTTTAAAAGCTTTTTACTCTTAGTCGTTTGTGCATCTTCAATCTCACGAAGGTTTTGTGGAGAAAGTGAAAACACAGCCACTTCTGATCCCGAAATCAGAGCGGAAAAAAACAACAAAAGTACCATCGCAATTAACTCTGCAATGATACTTAAGCTTAGAGGTTTAAAAACAATTTCAGAATTGTTTAATATCAGTAACAAATCGTTGGTTTCCAACATTCAATATTCTAGTTCAACAATAGTTTAGAAAGGTAAATCGTCCGTTTCTTCCTCGGTAGGATTTGAAACAGCAGCCTGAGGTTTAGCTTGACCTTCCGCAGCAGCAGACTCACCTTCTGCACGACGTCCTAACATTTGAAAATTATCAGCAAAAATTTCAGTTGTGTAGCGCTTTTTACCATCCTGATCTTCCCAAGTACGAGTTCTTAAACGACCTTCAACATATAATTGAGATCCCTTTTTCACATACTTTTCAGCGATTTCGGCTAATTTACGCCACATAACAATACTGTGCCACTCTGTCTGTGTCACCTTTTCCTCATTGCGAGTATAAGATTCACTTGTAGCCAAACGAATATTACATACAGCAACACCATTATCAAGATACTTAACTTCCGGGTCCGCACCTACATTCCCTACCAAAATTACTTTATTTACTGACATATCGTTTTGTTTTATTTAGTTAACAACAATAAAGTTATAAACTTTTTAGCGAGATAAAAATAATTTTATTCACATTAAACTTATTCCTGTTTCAAGTGTGCTTCTATAGGTTTTGGCATTGGGTAACCACTAGCTTCCTCTTTATCAATCAGTATCAAGTCTGTTCTTTCCATCAACACCTCAGTATTCGCATCAATATGTATAAATTCTATATACAAATTCTGATGACTCAACTTATGAACTTTACTAACTATATGCTCTCTAACTTTCACATCTAAACCTTTAAATAGAGATTGCCATGATTCAGATTTTATCAAATCTACTAATTCTATCTTGTTCTGAGTCTCAATCAATGGAAATTCAAACATTTTTCTCCAAATATCTTTATCTCCTCTTTGCTGCATGAGAAATTTTTCATCTCCTGATATAAGCAGGTAATAGAAATAGCGATCAGTGACTTTCACTTTCTTCTTTTTTACCGGAAAAACACTTTGTTGCTTGTTAATGTAAGCAAAGCAATTTGCTTGTATGGGGCAAGCTTCACAATTAGGATTTTTTGCAGTGCATTGTAAGGCTCCAAATTCGATAATTGCTTGATTATATACATGAGGAGGAGCATCTGCCATCAACTCATCAGCCAATGCTTGAAATTCCCTCTTCCCTTTAGGACTATTCGTGGGCTCTGAAACTCCAAATAAACGAGACAAAACCCGATACACATTCCCATCGACTGCAGCCTGTGGTAAATGAAATGCGAAAGCAGCAATTGCTGATGCTGTATAAACTCCAATGCCTTTTAATTTCAATATTTCATCAAAAGTCGTTGGAAAAACACCATTATAATTGTCTTCAATAGATTTTGCAGCCTGATGTAAATTACGAGCACGCGAATAATACCCAAGACCTTGCCATAGATTAAGAACTTCTTGTTCATCAGCAGAAGCTAATGCATTTATAGTAGGAAATGAATTCAAGAAACGGTGATAATAGTCAATGACTGTAACAACTTGAGTTTGTTGTAACATGATTTCTGAAATCCAAATTTTGTATGGATCTGAGGTATTTCGCCATGGTAAATCACGCTTATTAAACTCATACCAGTTTATAATTTCTGTATTAATCATAGACATAGATTGTTACGCAAATATATTTTTTAAAAATTTCTCACAAAAATAGTGCTTTCGATTTCTTTAATAAAGAGAAATCATATATATTTGCAGTCTGATTTTGAGAAAAAACTGTTGTATATAATTGATAATTAAAGAATTTTTAAGAGATGACTAAAGCAGATATTGTTAACGAGATTTCTAAGAACACGGGAATTGAGAAAATTACAGTACAAAAAACTGTTGAGGCCTTCATGGATACTATCAAAGGTTCACTTGTTAAAGGTAAAAACGTGTATTTAAGAGGTTTTGGAAGTTTTATCGTTAAGAAAAGAGCAGAGAAAACTGCAAGAAACATTTCTAAAAACACAACTATTATTATTCCTGAGCACTTTATCCCGTCATTTAAACCGGCGAAGACTTTCGTAAGTAAAGTAAAAACAAACGTAAAGTAGTCTCAGACTTTAAAAACAAATTTTAATATATTTAAGTTATGCCAAGCGGAAAAAAGAGAAAAAGACATAAGATGGCTACGCACAAGCGTAAAAAGAGATTAAGAAAAAATCGTCATAAGAAGAAATAATTCTTATCACGCTTATTAGTAAGAGTATAATGTATAAACCTAAAGAACTTTTTAGTACTTTAGGTTTATCTATTTGTAAGAATTAACTATTTTTTGAATTTAATATAGGAGTTTTCAAGTGAGTAACGAACTTGTAATTGATGTACAACCTAACGAAATTGTAATTGCTTTGCTTGACAACAAGCAATTGGTAGAAGTATCGAAAGAAAAAAGTAATGTACAATTTGCAGTTGGCGATATTTATCTAGGTAAAGTAAAAAAAATAATGCCTGGTTTGAATGCTGCTTTTGTTGATGTTGGGTATGAAAAGGATGCTTTCCTTCACTACCTTGACTTAGGACATCAGTTTCTAACTCTAAACAAATTCTTGCAACAAGCCATTGCCCGTAAAGGCAAAGGCATGTCCATTTCAAAAATGAAACTGGAGCCGGATATCGATAAAAATGGGAAAATTACCGATGTCTTAAAATCAGGACAATACATTCTTGTTCAGGTTGCTAAAGAACCTATTTCCACCAAAGGCCCACGATTGTGTTCAGAAATTTCACTTGCCGGACGTAATATCGTTTTAATGCCTTTTTCTGACAAAGTATCCATTTCTCAGAAATTAAAATCTACCGAAGAAAAAAGTCGACTTAAACAGTTGCTACAAAGCATTAAGCCTAAAAATTATGGGGTTATTGTTCGTACTGTTGCTGAAGGGAAGCGTGTTGCTGAACTTGACAAAGAGCTTCGTGGACTTATATCTCGTTGGGAAGAATCATTCCTAAATATCCGTGACATCACCCCTCCTAGTTTGGTATTAGGAGAAATGAATCGTACCACGGCTATTCTTCGCGATATTCTAAACTCATCGTTTGAAAATATCTATGTAAACAATGCTGGAGCTGCAGAAGATATCAAACAATATATCGCCAGTATTGCTCCCGAAAAAGAAAAAATTGTAAAGCACGTTAAAGGAGAACTCCCAATTTTTGATCAATTGGGTATCGACAAACAAATTAAATCTTCTTTTGGTAAAACAGTTTCTTTTAAAAGCGGAGCTTACCTTATCATTGAACATACCGAAGCATTCCATGTTATCGATGTGAACTCTGGTAATCGATCAAAAGCTGGAAACGACCAAGAAACCAATGCTCTTGAAGTAAATCTTGCTGCTGCTGAAGAATGTGCCCGCCAATTGCGACTTCGTGATATGGGTGGTATTATTGTTGTCGATTTTATCGATATGCACTCAGCCGAAAACCGTCATAAGCTTTTCGAAAAGATGAAAGAAATGATGGGTAAAGATCGTACTAAACACAACATTCTTCCTTTAAGTAAGTTTGGTTTAATGCAGATCACTCGTCAGCGTGTTCGTCCGGAAATGAATGTTGCTGTTCAGGAAAAGTGCCCTACTTGTCAAGGTACCGGAGAGATTTCACCAGCCGTATTACTTACCGATCAAATTGAAGATCAACTAGCAACCCTATCGGAAACTTCTAAAGAGAAAGAAATGACTCTTAAAGTTCATCCTTTTGTTGCAGCATATATCAACCAAGGTTTCTTCAAAACCTTACGCCGTAAATGGCAATCAGATTACAGAGTGAAACTAAAGGTAAAAGCCATTCCATCATACGATTTAATGATGTACCGTTTTAGCGATAAAAACAATCGCCGAATCAAATAGAATTCCTTTAAGGAATCAAACACAAAACTATACAATCAAGGTCAGTGAATATTTTCATTGGCCTTTTTTTGTACCATATATTTAATTAAGAAAATCGATGAGTAGATAAATTCTTTCATTCATAAAAAAACAAGAATTGAGCATATGATTAAAATCAAAAACTTAACTTTGTCTTGTTAACTCGTATAAATGTGCCGTCCTGCACGACACAAAACATTCCCAAGTCCTTGGGATTAAAGTATAAATCATGGACGTAGAAATATTAGCTCGAATACAATTCGCTTTTACAATTGCTTTTCACTACATCTATCCACCCCTGAGTATTGGTTTGGGTTTAATGATGGTGATATTTGAAAGCATATATGTAGGTACTGGAAAAAAAGTATATGAAACATTAGCCCGCTTCTGGACCAAAATATTTGCTTTAACTTTTGGGATAGGTGTTGCAACAGGTATTGTCATGGAATTTGAGTTTGGAACTAACTGGGCAACTTATTCGAAATACGTTGGCGATATATTCGGATCTGCTCTAGCAGCAGAAGGAATTTTTGCTTTCGCTCTGGAAAGTGGTTTCTTAGGCATATTACTTTTCGGATGGAATCGCGTGAGTTCAAAAGTTCACCTAATTGCAACCATAGGTGTTTTCTTTGGATCAATGTTCTCAGCCGTATGGATTGTAGTGGCCAACTCCTGGCAACAAACACCAGCCGGTTACCACATTGTAGGCGAAGGTTTAAATGCTCGTGCTGAAATTACAGATTTTTGGGCAATGGTGTTTAACCCTTCCAGTATTGACAGAATTACTCATGTTTGGTTAGGTGCATTACTTGCAGGTACTTTCTTGGTATTAAGTGTACACGCCTATTATTTAGTAAAAGGCAGACATGTCGAAATATCAAAAAAAGCTTTCAAAATAGCTCTAATCGTAGCAACTATACTATCACTCGGACAATTAGAAACAGGCCATCAGTCAGCTGAAGGTGTTGCCGAAAATCAACCTGCAAAACTGGCTGCTATGGAAGGTCATTACGAAAAAAGTGCACCTGCTGATATGTATATTATGGGTTGGGTCGATCAGGAAAAACAAGAAGTTACCGGCATAAAAGTACCTGGTGGCTTGTCATTCCTTTTAGATTACGATTTCGACACCCCAGTAACAGGACTAAATGCTTTCCCAAAGGAAGATCAGCCCGGACAAGTTAATGCTGTTTTCCAATTCTATCATATTATGGTAGCTATTGGTATGGCATTAATAGGCTTAACCCTTTTGGCGTGTTTTTATTGGTGGCGAGGACGCTTGTTTGAACAAAAATGGTTACTTGTTTCTTTCATCTTTGCAGTATTCCTACCTCAAATAGCAAATCAAACAGGCTGGTTCGCTGCAGAAATGGGCCGACAACCATGGGTCGTTTATGGCTTGCTACGAACTTCTGATGCTTTTTCACAAGCTGTTTCTGCCAATCAAATTTGGTTCTCTCTTATCATGTTCTTCTTTATCTATGCACTTTTGTTTGTTCTGTTTATTTATATCCTAAACAAGAAAATTCAACATGGCCCATACGATATGGGAGAAACTGAAAACAGACCTCATACAAAAGATATAGAAGAGGCTATTATAAAAGGCTAGATAAATATTTAAAATAATTCACATCCTGATTTCACTTGAGCAGGACAATAAGATATACATATGGAAACTCTATTAGGATTAGATTATCAGACCTGGTGGTTTTTAGTCGTAGGTGGCGTATTTTCGGGTTATGCCATTCTTGATGGTTTTGATTTTGGCGCAGGTGCATGGCATCTATTTTTTAGAAAAGAACAATCGCGTCGTGTTGCTATGAATGCAGTTGGCCCTGTTTGGGATGGTAACGAAGTTTGGTTAGTCATTGGTGGTGGTGCATTATTTGCTGGCTTTCCAATTGCTTATGCAAGCTTACTATCAGCCATGTATACACCATTCATGTTATTCTTATTCTTTATTATTTTCCGTGCTGTATCTATCGAATTTCGTGGCAAGGAAGAAATGAAATGGTGGCGAAAAACCTGGGATATCGTTTATAGCTTCTCTAGTATTATGCTAGGCTTTCTGCTCGGTGTCGTTTTAGGCAATGTTCTAATTGGAATTCCCATCGATGCCAATCACAACTATAATGGTGATGCTCTGCTAAGTTTTCTTAATCCTTATTCCATATTAATGGGCTTAACAAGTTTAAGTTTATTCATGTCACATGGTGCCATTTTCTTATTACTTAAAACTGAAGGTAAATTATACGAGCGTCTGGTTGTTCTACAAAGATATGCAATGGTAGCATTCATTATTATGTTTGGTATAACATCAATTTATACTTTGGCTTATCAAGCTCATTTGAGTGATAAACTTATGGAAATGCCAGTTTCTTTAATACTACCAGTGTTAGTTGTTTTAAGTATAGCAAACATTCCACGCTTAACTCATAAGAAGAAATTTCTACAAGCTTTTCTTTTCTCTTCACTATGTATAAGTTTCATGCTGGTTCTCTGTGCTTTGGAAGCTTACCCAAATCTTCTAATTTCATCAATAAGTTCGGAGAATAATATTGACATCTACAATGCTGCATCATCTTTAAAATCACTTAAAATCATGATGATTATTGTCGCGATTGGAACTCCTTTGGTTTTAGGATACACCTACTTTGTATACAAAACCTTTAAGGGGAAAGTTAAAATCGATGAGACGAGCTATTAAAGACAATAAGTTTTTAACAGATTTATATTGAATCACTGTTTAGAATATAAAAAGAGCTTTAATCCGTGTGGATTAAAGCTCTTTTTGTATAGGTCAGACAATTAGTTAACAGTTATTATATTCGTTTTCTGAACCGATGATATAATGAAAAATCCCAAAGCATTATCATCCAAATTTTGACCTCCAATACGCTTAATATTACTCCTTAACGGAGCTGGTGGCGGTGAAAACTGAGTCCCATCATTGTCTCTTTGTTCTTCTGCCAAACGAAGGAAATCATAAACTCCCCTTGCAATAACATGCTGCTTTATAAAATACTTTTCACCCTGAATTACAACTTGATCAAACTGAGTTTCTGACTCTTCAACAGAAGTATAAACATTACTTCCAAAAAGTAAATCTGAGTAAGAGTATGAGTTATTCTTTTCTACCGGATTATCAGGATCACTCCAATCTGTGTATGTATCGACTTTAAATAACTGCCAACAAAAATAAAAGTTTCCTTCCTCAGAATATTTAGGTTCAAAATTAATGTAATACCCTTCATCTTCATCACTGAAATCATCTTCTTCCTTGTATTCAACAGTAATTTTAGGCGCATATGGATAATCAATAACCATTTGAGCAGCTGACTCGTACTCTTTACCATCTGCTGTTTTAATATATAAGGTGTAGGAGGTATTTTTGTCTAAGTTTTTGCGGATTTCATAACGTCCCTTCTTTTCGTCAGCTACTTCTTTTCCCAAGTTAGGGTCATAAACCATCGGTACAATATAGGTCATAGGATAAGCGTTTCCTTTATTGTCCTTTAAAATTACTTTCGCATCTTTTACCACAGGATAATCAGCTGTTTCGAAATAAGGGACCGATTGAGTTAAACGTACATGATGTAATCGTTTGGAACCATTTTCTCCTGATTCGCTGTTTAACCAACCATCAACTACTAGTTTTGAACCAACCGAAGGAAGTTCTAATTCAATTTGTTTTTCACAGCCCATAAAGGTGATAAAAACAAGCAAGGCCAGATATCTAAATTTATTTTGCATTTTTTCAATCTCCATTATTTGTGACTAGAAGGTAAAATTATAAGTAATAGTTGGCACAGGTTTTCCAATAATCGAAAACTGCCAGGCTTCAGTGCCATTTCCTTTTTGAATACCAGACCAATTGTTTTCACTTTCTTTAAAATAAACCGAATAAGCATTCTGTCTGCTATAAAGATTGGTGATTCCAAAATTCCAACTCCCCTGCCAGTTTTGACTTGCCTTCTTCTTTTTACACTGATAGGTAAATGATAAATCTAATCGATGGTAAGCTGAAATACGAGCTCCATTACGATTGATATAGTGTGCGTAGGTATTATTCTGAAACTCATACTTTCCGTAAGGATAGGTAGCTGGTCGGCCACTTGTTAAAATAAAGTTCGTGGCAACGGACCATCTTTTACTCAAGTCGTAATTGGCAACAATTTTAAGATCGTGAGTTTTATCATAGTCAGCTGGAAAATATTCTCCATTATTAATTAATGTACTTGGATATATTTCTCCTGTCTTATCATTCATCAAGCCATCAACTTTCTTCTCTGTTCTTGATAAAGTATAGGCAATCCATCCTGTTAAACGTCCCTGCTTTTTTCTAACACTAAATTCCAAACCATATGCTCTCCCCTTCGCATCAAGCAATTCAGTTTCTATAGTATTGTTCAGCATCAAGTGAGCCCCATATTTATATTCAACCAAATCGTAAAATTTCTTGTAATAAGCTTCAATCGAAGTTTCGAACATATTGTTTCCTAGATTATGGAAATACCCCAAAGCTATCTGATCAACCTTAGCTGGTTTAATATGTTTACCTGTTGGCACCCAAATGTCAAGTGGTGTGGGTGCTGTCGTATTCGAGATACGGTGCAAATACTGGCAAGTTCTGTTATAGCTTGCTTTAATCGAATTCACATCACTAAGCGCATACTTAATTGCCAAACGAGGTTCAAAATTGAAATAGTTCTTTATAATCTCTTTTTTGCCATACTTTTTCGAACCCGTTATACTTGCTTTATCCTTGGGAATTCCACTTTTATATGTATTGACTGTTTGCTCACCTAAACTCGAGAAGTTTGAAAGTCTTAAACCATATTGTAATGTCAAATTATTACCAATATTTTGTTCCAAACCTGCATATGCCGCTGTTTCGAGTCCGTAACCCTTCTCCAATTTGTTCGATTTAATAATAGAACCCTTTACAGGTTTTAACTCGCCTGGACTAAAAATATAATAAGTGCTTCCAAAACCAAACTTAAACTTCAGATCAGGGCTCGGGAAATATGAAAAATCAGCCTTAAGATTCATATTTTTAATACTGGAAACCCATTCAAAACCTAAACTTCCCTCAGGCACACTTATAGAATAATCAAAATTACTATAGATAGCCGTAAAGTTTGAGAAGAGTTTTTTATTGAATAGATGATTCCAACGAATAGTACCCGTTGTATTTCCCCAATGGGAATCGAATTCCTTTCCAAATTTAAACACGTCGTTACCAAAATAACCCGATATAAAAAGGCGGTTATTGTCGTTAAACTTATGATTTATCTTGGCATTTAAGTCATAAAAATAGACCGTGTTATCCTTCATTTTAGAATTCATTCTCAATAGTAAATCAGCATAAGAACGTCTACCTGCCACCATAAAAGAAGTTTTATCCTTCTTAATGGGACCTTCAAGAGTCAATCGACTACTTACAATACCAACTCCACCACTTCCTGAAAAGCGCTTACTATTCCCCTCTTTTTGGCGCACATCCAATACCGATGATAAACGTCCTCCATATTGGGCAGGAATACCTCCTTTATACAATTGGAAATCCTTAACGGCATCACCATTAAAAACAGAGAAAAAACCAAACAAATGAGATGAATTAAAAACAGGCGCTTCATCCAGCAGAATCAAATTCTGATCGGTTCCTCCACCTCGCACATTAAAACCCGTACTACCTTCGCCAACTGATGTCACACCAGGTAACATCTGTAAGGTTTTAATAATATCCACTTCACCAAGAAAATGAGGCAACTTTTTGACAATACTCACTGGTAACCGCTCAACACTCATTTGCACTGACGATACATTTTGATCCTTTTTTGCAGCTGTTACGGTTACATCCTTCAATTTAATTCCATCTGCATGCAACTCAATATTGACTGTCACATTTTTATTCAAATCGATCTCTTTTATAATAGGCTCATAACCAATGAAGCTAAACTGTACTTTATATTTAGCTGGAGCTAATGATAAAGAGAAAAATCCATATTCATTGGTTGCCGTCCCCACCATAAGATCCTGAATACTTACTGTAGCCCCAATAAGAGCTTCTCCATTAGATCCGTCTTTAATGTAACCACTTAAGGTTTGTTTTTCTTGTGCCAGCAAATCATTACCAAAAAATCCTAAAATCAGGAAAATGAGTAAGCACAAACCAATTGTTTTCTTCATAAATTGATTATCAAATAAATTTTAATTATGCATTTCACTAATTATATAAACAGCTTAATACTCAAACACCCTACTTTTTTTCACAAAAAAAGACCATCCATAAGGACGGCCTTTCGTTATATGATATGAATTTCGTTTAGTTCTCTTCAAATTTTCCAGCTGAAAGAAAATCAACTGCAGCTTCGATATCCTTATACATGACTCTATCCTTATCGTTGAAAGTAACAGCGGTTCTAAATTCTGTTAGGAATGACTCCAAGAATGGAGATGATTTTCCCGGGCGGCGTAAATCAACTGCCTGAGCTGCATTCATCAACTCAATAGCGAAGATACGCTCAACATTATCACAAACCAATAATGACTTAGTAGCTGCATTCCCCCCCATACTTACGTGATCTTCCTGCTCGTTTGAAGAAGGAATTGAGTCAACTGAACATGGTGTACACAATTGCTTATTCTGACTTACGATAGATGCTGCTGCATACTGAGGAATCATGAAACCTGAATTTAATCCGGAATCAGAAATCAAGAACTCAGGAATATCTCTGTCACCAGAAATTAAACGGTAAGTTCTACGTTCAGAGATACTACCCAATTCAGCTAAAGCAATACACATAAAATCAAGAACTAAAGCCAATGGCTGTCCGTGGAAATTACCTCCAGACAAGATCATATCTTCGTCGATAAAGATTGTTGGGTTATCAGTTACTGAATTAATTTCAGTCTCAACAACACCAGCTACATAGTTAATTGCATCTTTTGATGCACCATGAACCTGTGGCATACAACGGAAAGAATAAGGATCCTGAACGTTTTTCTTCTCTCTGGCGATAAACTCACTACCTTCAAGAAGCGTACGAATGTTACGAGCTGTTTCAATCTGTCCGTTATGTGGACGAGCATCGTGAATTGGAGCCAAGAAAGGATCGATTCTTCCATCGTAACCTTCTAGAGAAATTGTACCAATGATATCAGCATATTTAACCAATTTGAAAGCCTTAAGCAATGCATAAACAGCGTGCGAACTCATAAATTGAGTTCCATTCAATAATGCTAAACCTTCTTTAGCACCTAATTTGATAGGCTCCCATCCGAACATTTTCAAAATTTCAGATGAAGGACGAATCTCATCTTCGTAAATAACTTCACCTTCACCAAATAATGGTAAAAACAAGTTAGACAAAGGAGCTAAATCCCCCGATGCACCTAGTGAACCTAAATGACGAACAACAGGAAGAACATCGCTGTTATACATATCGATGATACGCTGAACAGTTTGAAGCTGAACCCCTGATTTTCCAATTGATAAAGCGTGAGCCTTAAGTAAAAGCATCAAACGGATTACATCCTCAGGAATAACATTACCCAAGCTACAAGCGTGAGACATTACAAGATTTGACTGAAGCTGAGATAGGTCTTCTTCAGGAATAGAAATCTTACAAAGAGATCCAAAACCTGTTGTTATACCGTAAATTGGCTTATCAGCTTTAGCGATTGTATCATCAAGATAAGCTTTACAGTCAAGAATCAGTTTTGTTGACTCTTCTGATAGTTCAAGCTTATATCCTTTTTCAAGAATTTCTTCAATTTTAGAGAAGGTTAATCTCTCCGGGCTAATAAAATGTGTATTAGACATGTTGTGTATTTTTATTTAGTATTTTTTGTATAAAATGTATTTTAAAAGTGATGAACGAATAGCATGTATCCACCCATCAAAGTATCAATAACAAGAAGTATCTCATCATTAAAACTTAGATAGCACAAGAACTCAAGGGCAACGAATGTCGCCACCAATACTCTCGGCTGCTCTATCTTGTAATACTTTAAATATCATTCAATTCTAAATATTTTATTCACACCTAAAAGGCATGTCTTTTGTCTCACAAATTTTGATGTGCAAGCTAAGCTAATTTTTCGATAAGTTCATCAACAGTTAGCTTTGTTTGCTCTCCTGAATCCATATCTTTTAAGCTTAATAAACCTTCTTCCATTTCCGTTTCGCCTACCATAATTACAAAAGGAATATGCTTATCATTAGCATAATTCATTTGTTTTTTCATTTTAGCTGAACCAGGGAAAATCTCAGACTTCACTCCATTTGCTCTTAAGTGTGCTAAAATTGGCAAACAATATTTTTCTTCTTTCTCACCAAAGTTCACAAACATCACCTTGGTTGTATTTACTGTTTCAGCTGGGAAACGCTCCATTTGCTCCAATACATCGTAAATACGATCGGCTCCAAACGAAATACCAACACCCGAAACATCTTTTAGTCCGAAAATACCTGTTAAGTCATCGTAACGACCACCACCTGTAATACTTCCGAATTCCATATCTTTCGACTTAACTTCGAAAATGGCACCCGTATAGTAGTTCAACCCACGAGCAAGAGTCAAGTCTAACTCGACTTCTGTCGTTACATCAAGATCTGCAAGGTAATTGAATACAGTTTCCAATTCTTCAATACCTTTCATACCAACTTCTGATGCAGAAAGAACTTCTTTCAGCTTGGCAAGTTTCTCGGTATTCGTTCCCGATAAAAGAATAATAGGCTGAAGTGTATCAATCGCTTCCTGTGGAATGCCTTTCTCAAACATTTCCTTGTTCACATTATCCAAGCCAATTTTATCCAGCTTGTCAATGGCAACAGTGATATCGATAATTCTATCTGCCTCGCCAATAATTTCGGCAATACCCGCAAGAATTTTACGGTTATTTAGTTTCACCAATACGTTTAGCTTTAAACGCTTGTAAACTTCATCAACAATCTGAATTAATTCAACCTCATTCAAGAGAGAATTGCTACCAACCACATCAACATCGCACTGATAGAACTCGCGATAACGTCCTTTTTGCGGACGATCGGCTCTCCAGACGGGCTGAATTTGATAACGCTTAAAAGGGAAAGAAATATCGTTGCGATGCTGCACAACGTAACGTGCAAAAGGAACCGTTAAGTCGTAACGCAAACCTTTATCACTAATCTTAGTGGTTAGTTTAGTTGAGTTACGAGCATCAAGTACTTCTGGTCTAACTTTCGAAATAAAATCTCCTGAGTTTAAAACCTTGAATAGTAACTTATCTCCTTCTTCACCATACTTACCCATTAGAGTAGATAAATTCTCCATCGATGGTGTTTCGATGGGCATAAAACCATAGAGTTGAAACACCTCTTTAATGGTATCGAATATATAATTTCGCTTCACCATTTCAACAGGTGAGAAATCTCTCGTTCCCTTAGGAATTGACGGTTTTTGAGCCATTTCTTTTCTTTTAATTGATTAATGTTTTATTACTATTTGATTCAAAACACAGACTTGGTATTCTATACCGATTTCGATAAATTTCATCCTCAAATTGTGATACAAAAATATCAAATATTTTCAGAGTTCCCACCCTTTATATAAAAGCTCTACACCTAGAGTTTAAAGCAAAAAAAAGTATCAGTTTCCTGATACTTATACTTCATTGAATCAAGATCGATTGACTCGCCTAAATATATTAGCGAAGAAGTCGAGCAACATGCCTAATACCAGAGGATAGAACCAAACTTTCGATTCGAATCCCATTAATAGAATAACCGATGTTATAAATAGAATATTTACAGTTGTTTTGGTGTATTCGAACAAAGCCCAGTTACCAATGCCTTGTTGTATCAGAAGATAAAGCTGAACCGAAGCATAGGTTAATAAGCCAACTGAAATAATTATATTCCCAAAACTAAGCTGATTGTATAAGCGGTAACCGCCAATAAAAATTAAAGCCAATCCGATAAAATAGATCAGCTTATAAATAGAAAAAGAGGACATGAATATTGATTAATTGATGTGATGACATGAAAATTAAAGTATCTGCGTTAATCAGTGAGAATTATTTACCGAAATATAGTTGTTGAACTTGCTAAGACACTAATGAATAAACTTAATTGTCATTGGATATTCAAAATCTTCGTCGTTTAATGTTTTAACAATGGCAAGAATAACAAAAATAAGTTGTAATAAACCCAATATTACTAGCGCCAATATCCCAACAATAACGAATACAAGAATCGCAGCAACGAACATATAAATCGTAAACGAAATCTGAAAATTCAAGGCCTTCTTCCCTTCTCTATTAACTAGTTCCGATTCGTCCTTACGCATACTCCACAAAATAAGAGGTACAATAATGTTGCCCAGTGGAATAAAATAAGCTAAACCGCCAAGGTGACAAAACATGGCCCAATTTCTTTCTTCGTGTGGTGTTCTAAAATTTGACATCTTATTATTTTTTGATTGATATAATCAAAATTACAAAAACAAAGGGAAGAAAACCAATGTGGCTTCTTCCCTTTCATTTTATTCAAACTGAAATTAATCAGCGATGAGTTTCTTATATCGAATACGCTTAGGTCCTTCGTCACCTAATCGTTTCTTTCTGTTTATTTCATAATCGCTGTAACCACCTTCAAAAAAATGAACATGAGAATCACCTTCGAAAGCAAGAATATGCGTTGCAATTCTATCCAGGAACCAACGGTCGTGAGAAATAACTACAGCACAACCTGCAAAGCTCTCTAAACCTTCCTCAAGTGCACGAAGCGTATTTACATCAATATCATTGGTTGGCTCATCGAGAAGTAATACATTGGCTTCTTCCTTAAGTGTAAGGGCCAGGTGTAAACGGTTACGTTCACCACCCGAAAGCACACCACATTTTTTCTCCTGATCGGCGCCAGCAAAGTTGAAACGTCCCACATAGGCACGAGCGTTAATTTGTCTTCCTCCAACATTAATCAAATCACCACCACCTGAGATAACTTCATAAACCGATTTATCCGGATCAATATCTGCATGTTGCTGATCAACATAACCTACCTTCACTGTTTCACCCACCTCGAATGTTCCTTTGTCAGGTGTTTCAAGATCCATAATCATTCTGAAAAGTGTGGTTTTACCCGCACCATTGGGTCCTATAACACCTACAATACCTGCTGGTGGCAATTCGAATTCCAAATCTTCATAAAGCAATTTGGTTCCGTATCCTTTTGATACGCCTTGTACTTGAATCACCTTATTACCCAAACGTGGTCCGTTAGGAATAAAGATCTCCAACTTTTCTTCTTTCTGCTTCAAATCTTCGTTCATCATGTTGTCGTAAGCATTCAGACGAGCCTTATTTTTCGCCTGACGTGCCTTTGGTGCCATACGCACCCACTCCAACTCACGCTCAAGCGTTTTACGACGCTTACTAGCCGTTTTCTCTTCCATTTCCATGCGCTTGGTCTTCTGATCCAGCCATTCGCTATAGTTTCCTTTCCAGGGAATACCTTCTCCACGGTCAAGTTCAAGAATCCAACCTGCTACATTATCTAAGAAATAACGGTCGTGAGTAATACTGATAACCGTTCCTTTGTACTGGGCAAGATGCTGCTCCAACCACTCTACCGATTCAGCATCCAAGTGGTTAGTTGGTTCATCAAGAAGTAGAATATCTGGTTCCTGCAATAACAATCGGCATAAGGCAACACGACGACGCTCACCTCCTGAAAGGTTTCTAACTGAGGCATCTCCTTCGGGACAACGCAAAGCATCCATTGCTCGCTCTAATTTGGTATCAAGGTTCCAAGCATCAAAATGATCAATTTTTTCCTGTAGATCTGCTTGCTCATCCATTACGGCTTGCATCTTATCAGGATCTTCTAATACATCAGGATCAGCAAACTTCAAGTTAACTGCTTCGTAAGCTGCCAGGCAATCTACAATCTCCTGTACACCTTCTTCTACAATCTCTCTTACCGTTTTGTTATCATCCAATTCAGGCTCCTGAGCCAAATAACCAATATTGTGATCTTTCGACCATACAACGTGACCATCAAACGATGGCTCAACACCTGCAATAATCTTAAGTAAGGTTGACTTACCCGATCCATTTAAACCGATAATACCAATCTTTGCCCCATAAAAGAAAGAAAGGTTAATATTATTCAATACTTTTTTTTGCGATGAGAACGTTTTACTAACACGATCCATCGAAAAGATAATCTTCTTATCGTCTGCCATTTATTTATATTTTAACTCAATTTCGTAATTTTAATCCTTTGATAATAAGTTTAAAGCTACTGCATTTAATTCTTAATCATCAATCTTCGACAAAAATAAAAAAACTAATGGAGTGACCAATCTAAAATCTATTTTGCTGAAACAAATATCCAAGAAACATAGTATTTAAAACACTTCGGTAAGTGCCGTGAAATATTTTTAACAAATAAGATTTTATCTTATCATATAAATGCCTAATTTTAATCTTTAATCAGTGAAATGTAATTTCTTACTCGGCTACAAAAAATATATGGAAAAAATTGAACGTGTTTGTTGGGAGGAGAATATCGATTCTTGTATCGTTGTAAAAACCGAATTAGAAAAGAGAAATATCCCAATTAAAGAAGCAAATATCTTACTGGTAGAAGATAAGCTAAGTAATAGAAAAACTATTGAAATCTACTTGCGGTCAAGGGTTGGCAAAATCGAAGTTGCTGAGAATGGTAAAGAAGCAGTTGAGAAATTTGCAAACAATCAATACGATATGATCCTTATGGATTTACAAATGCCCATAATGGGAGGTATTGAGGCCGCTCAACGCATTAGAGAAATGGAAGAGGATAGAAAGTATAGAGTACCTATTGTTGCCTTTAGTGCTAACTATTTTTCTTCGGATAAAGAAACATCAATTGAAGTTGGTATGGATGCCTATATTTCAAAGCCTTTCCAATCTAAAACGCTTTTCAATTTAATGGAAGAGTTTATTTAAGATTAATTCTTAATGATATAATACAAAAAAGGAGTCTTGCGACTCCTTTTCTTATATCTGTATGTTACTAAAGATTAGCATCCGAAGATTGCATCTTCTCCCAATTCTTCTTCAATACGAAGTAATTGATTGTACTTAGCCATACGGTCAGAACGGCTCAAAGAACCAGTTTTAATCTGTCCGGCATTTGTAGCAACAGAAATGTCAGCGATAGTAGCATCTTCAGTTTCACCAGAACGGTGAGAAGTTACTGAAGTATAACCCGCACGGTGAGCCATTTCAATAGCATTTAACGTCTCAGTTAAAGTACCAATTTGGTTTACCTTAATCAAGATAGAGTTAGCAGCCTTAAGCTCGATACCTTTAGCTAAGTAGTCAACGTTAGTTACGAATAAATCGTCACCTACGATCTGACACTTGTCACCGATAAGAGCATTTAAAGCAACCCATCCATCCCAGTCACCTTCGTCCATACCATCTTCGATAGAATCAATTGGGTACTTAGCGATTAACTCAGCTAAATAAGCAGCTTGTTCTTCAGAGTTTCTCTTAGCTCCGTTTGGCTCAAAAATGCTATAGTCATATACACCATCCTTGAAAAACTCAGAAGCAGCACAGTCCATTGCGATAGAAACATCACCACCATCTTCTTTACGACCAGGCTTGTAACCAGCGTTTTTAACAGCAGTAAGGATACACTCGATAGCTTCTTCAGTACCACCCAACATTGGAGCGAAACCACCTTCGTCACCTACAGCAGTAGAAAGATTTTTACCTTTAAGTACTTTAGCAAGAGCGTGAAATACTTCAGCACCCATTCTTAAAGCCTCACGGAAAGATGGAGCACCAATAGGACGAATCATGAACTCCTGGAATGCGATAGTCGCATCAGAGTGAGATCCACCATTAATGATGTTCATCATAGGAACCGGAAGAACGTTAGCATTAGCTCCACCGATATAACGGTACAATGGTAACTCAGAGTATGCAGCAGCGGCTTTAGCAGCAGCCAAAGATACACCTAACATAGCATTAGCACCTAATTTTGATTTTGTTTTAGTACCGTCAAGAGCGATCATTGCCTTATCGATAGCAACTTGGTTAGTTGCATCCATACCGATTAAAGCAGGAGCGATAACGTTATTCACGTTTTCAACAGCTTTTAACACACCTTTTCCTAAGTAACGTGACTTATCACCATCACGAAGCTCCAAGGCTTCATTTTCACCTGTAGAAGCTCCGGAAGGAACACCAGCGCGTCCCATATAACCACTTGCAAGTGTTACTTCTACTTCGATAGTTGGATTTCCACGTGAGTCAAGAATCTCACGACCGTGAATCTTTACAATTTCTGACATAACTAAATGTATTATTGTTATTATAATGAATTAAATTCTTTATTTCAGCACTAAAGATTAGCAATTTAGGCAATATTTTCCAATAAAATAAACTGAAAAAACATGTTGTAATTACGCAAACGTTGGAAAAATCTTTAGGGCATTAAAAAAGGGATAAAGTTAGACTTTATCCCTTTTGATATATGAAAGGAAAGATTACTCTTCGCCTTTTTCTTCAGTTGCTTCTGGAGTTTCAACTTCAGCAGGAGCATCAGCTTTCTTAGTGCTTTTTCTTCTACGTGTAGTTTTCTTAACTTCAGCTTTTTTCTCTGTTACGTAAGTCTCATTGAAATCAACTAGCTCGATAATACACATTTCTGCGTTATCTCCTAAACGATTTCCTGTCTTAAGAATACGAGTGTAACCTCCGTTACGAGTCGCAACCTTAACTGAAACTTCTCTGAACAACTCAGTAACGGCTTCTTTTTGCTTTAAGTAGCTAAAAACAACACGTCTTGAGTGAGTAGTATCTTCCTTACTTTTAGTAATCAATGGCTCTACATACATTTTTAAAGCTTTAGCTTTAGCAGTAGTTGTACTGATTCTTTTGTGTAAGATTAAAGAAGACGCCATATTTGAAAGCATAGCCTTTCTGTGGGCAGCTTTTCTTCCTAGGTGATTGAATCTTTTTCTATGTCTCATTTTACCTTATTCCTTATCTAATTTATACTTAGAAATATCCATACCGAAAGTAAGATTCAATGACTCTAATAAGTCATCAAGCTCGGTTAAGGACTTCTTACCAAAGTTTCTAAATTTCAATAGGTCGTTTCTGTTGAATTGAACTAATTCTCCTAATGTATCAACATCAGCAGCTTTCAAGCAGTTCAATGCTCTAACAGAAAGATCCATGTCTACCAATTTAGTCTTAAGAAGTTGACGCATGTGCAATACTTCTTCATCAAACTCTTCGTTTGCAAATTTCTCATCAGTGTCAAGAGTAATCTTTTCATCTGAGAATAGCATGAAGTGATAAATAAGAATTTTCGCAGCTTCTTTTAACGCCTCTTTGGGATGAATTGAACCATCAGTCGTAATCTCGAATACTAACTTTTCATAGTCAGTCTTCTGCTCTACACGGTAGTTCTCAACATCGAACTTGACGTTCTTAATTGGTGTGTGAATAGCATCAATTGGAATTACTCCAAATTCAGCATCAACAGGTTTATTCTCTACAGAAGGAATATAACCACGACCTTTGTTGATAGTTAAATCCAATTGTAATTTGGCAGAGCTATCCATTCTGCAAATCACAAGCTCAGGATTCAACACTTCGAAACCGGTTAGGAACTTGTTAATATCGCCTGCTGTAAAAGTTTCTTGATCCGAAATGGTAACAGTTACCAACTCGCTGTCAACTTCTTCAACTTTTTGTTTAAACCGAACTTGTTTCAAGTTCAGGATCATTTCGGTTACGTCCTCAATAACACCTGGTACAGTAGAAAACTCATGATCAACACCTTGAACCTTAATAGTAGTTATAGCGTACCCCTCTAGAGAAGAAAGTAAAATTCTTCTTAAGGCGTTACCTATTGTAATACCATATCCTGGCTCTAATGGACGAAATTCGAATTTTCCGAATCTATCGTCAGCGTCGAGCATAATAACTTTGTCCGGTTTTTGGAAAGCTAATATTGCCATAAAATATTGATTAACTATTTTTATTTAGAATACAATTCAACGATTAACTGCTCCTTGATGTTCTCAGGAATTTCAGTTCTTTCTGGAATGTTTAAAAACTTACCACTAAGTGAAGTTTGATCCCACTCCAACCAAGATGCTTGGTTGTATCTTGCAGTAGATAAAGAATCGGTAATAGCAATTAAAGACTTCGATTTTTCACGAACTCCTACGATATCCCCGGCTTTTACTGAAAATGAAGCGATATTACAAACCTGACCGTTTACAGTAATATGTTTATGGCTTACCAACTGACGAGCAGCTGATCTTGTTGGAGCAACGCCTAATCTGTAAACAACGTTATCTAAACGACATTCTAGGAGTTGTAACAATACTTCACCAGTAATACCTTTACTTCTTGCGGCCTTTTTAAATAAGTTAGAGAATTGCTTTTCTAACACACCATAAGTGTATTTTACTTTTTGCTTCTCTTTCAACTGAACCCCGTATTCAGACATCTTTGATCTTCTACGGCTATTACCGTGCTGTCCTGGAGGGTAGTTTTTATTTTCAAATGCCTTATCAGGTCCAAAAATTGGCTCTCCAAATTTTCTAGCAATTTTACTCTTTGGTCCTATATATCTAGCCATCTCTTATTAAATTTAATTTTTTTACGTTAAGTGACTTAAAAAGTTATCGGTTTTAAAAGGGCCGCTGTTCTTGAGAGGATATCAAAAGAAAAAAAAACCGAACAAAATTTAAGTTGTTTTTTTAATTATACTCTACGTCTTTTCGGTGGTCTACAACCATTGTGTGGTAGTGGAGTTACATCGATGATTTCTGCGATATCAATTCCGCAAGCATTTACTGCACGGATAGCAGATTCACGTCCGTTTCCTGGACCTTTAACGTATACTTTAACTTTTCTCAAACCTAGATCATGAGCAACTTTAGCACAATCGGATGCTGCTTGTTGAGCTGCATATGGAGTATTCTTCTTAGAACCTCTAAATCCCATTTTACCGGCCGATGACCAAGAAATAACCTGACCAGTGTTATTGGTCATTGAGATAATAATGTTGTTGAATGATGAGTGGATGTGCACTTGTCCTAGCGCTTCAACCTTCACAACTTTCTTTTTAACTGATACTGACTTCTTTGCCATAACTTAACAATTATTTAGTTGCTTTCTTTTTGTTTGCAACTGTTTTTCTCTTACCCTTTCTAGTACGGGAGTTATTTTTAGTTCTCTGTCCACGCAATGGTAAACCAACACGGTGACGAATTCCTCTATAACATCCGATATCCATCAAACGCTTAATGTTCAGTTGATTTAAAGAACGCAACTCACCTTCTACTTTGAAGGTAGCGTTAATAGCCTGACGAATTTTTCCAGCTTCATCATCTGTCCAGTCCTTAACTTTAGTGTCGTAATTAACACCAGCTTCATCAAGGATTTGTTTAGCGGCGCTTCTACCAATTCCAAAGATGTAAGTTAAACTAATAACTCCTCTTTTGTTTTGAGGCAAATCGACTCCAACAATTCTAGCCATAAAATTTATTTATTTATTTACAAGTTAACTTAATTATCCTTGACGTTGTTTAAACTTAGGATTCTTTTTATTAATCACATACAAACGTCCTTTTCTTCTAACGATCTTACAATCTTCAGAACGTTTCTTTACAGATGCTCTTACCTTCATTTTATCGAAATTTAATTTTTGTATCTAAAAGTAATGCGCCCTTTAGTAAGATCGTATGGTGACATTTCCACTTTAACCTTATCCCCAGGCAAGATCTTAATATAGTGCATTCTCATTTTCCCGGAGATATGTGCTGTTATCACATGTCCGTTCTCAAGTTCTACGCGAAACATTGCATTTGATAATGCTTCGGTAATGGTACCGTCTTGTTCTATTGAAGGCTGTTTAGCCATAAGTAATAATTGTATTATATGTTATTTTATTCCTCAATAAATTCAAAACTGGACAGGATTTGAGCTTGTCCATTTCGAACTACAATAGTATGTTCAAAATGTGCAGAAGGTAACCCATCTGCTGTTACAATTGCCCAACCATCTTCATCTTGATAAATGTCTCTTTTGCCTAAATTAATCATTGGTTCAATAGCAATTACTAAACCATTTCTTAATTTCAAACCTCGGTGTCGTTTACCAAAATTAGGAACCTGTGGATCTTCATGCAAATCCTTACCAATTCCGTGTCCTACCATCTCTCGTACTACAGAAAAACCATGTTGTTCTGCGTGTTCTTGGATGGCATAGCCGATATCTCCCAAATGGTTTCCTTCGACCGCATTAGTTATGCCTTTATAAAGAGCTTCCTTAGTTACTTTTAGTAACGATTTAATTTCAGGTTTTATTTTTCCTATCTTGAATGTGTATGCTGAATCGCCATAAAAACCATTTAACAAAACACCACAGTCACAGGATAAAATATCTCCTTCTTTCAATTCATAGGAAGATGGAATTCCATGCACAACTTGTTTGCCAACAGACATACATAGCGTGTTTGGGAATCCATCGTAACCAAGGAATCCTGGCTTACCGCCATTATCCCTTATATATTCTTCTGCAATTTGATCTAACTTTAGAGTCGATATGCCGGGGCATATCCACTTAGAGATTTCCCCAAGAGTTCTGGCCACCAGCATGTTACTTTGTTCAAGTAACGCTATCTCCTCCTCAGTCTTGTAAAAAATCATTTTGCAAAGAAAGCAAAAATATTTTAATAAGCAGCAGCTCCTGCCGGAGATTTACCTTTAATTCTTCCAGACTTCATCAAACCATCGTAATGACGCATCAATAGATGACTTTCGATTTGTTGCAGAGTATCCAAAACAACACCTACTAAAATCAATAATGAAGTACCTCCAAAGAATTGTGCAAAACCACTATTAATACCAGCTAACATTGCAAAGGCAGGCATAATTGCAACCCAACCTAAGAATAATGATCCTGGTAAAGTGATTCGAGACATTACAGTATCTAAGAAGTCAACAGTTTTCTTACCTGGTTTAACACCTGGAATAAAACCACCGTTTTTCTTCATATCCTCAGCCATTTGCGTTGGATTAACTGTAATAGCCGTGTAAAAATAAGTGAACAGCACAATCATTACAAAGAACAAAGCATTGTAATAAAATCCTGTGTAGTTACTTAAAGCAGCAGCAACTCCTGATAATGAATCTGAACTCGCATAGTTCACAAATGCCATTGGCAAGAACATAATAGCCTGAGCAAAGATGATTGGCATAACACCAGCTGCATTCACTTTTAAAGGAATGTACTGACGAACACCACCATATTGCTTATTCCCAACAATACGCTTAGCATACTGTACCGGAATCTTTCTTGTACCCTGTACTAAAAGAATAGTAAGAGCAAAAACAACAAACAAAATTACGATTTCAAGAACTAGTAGAATTAATCCACCACCTTGTCCTTCTAATCTTGATCCAAGTTCAGCTACAAAGTTAAATGGTAAACGAGCAATAATACCAATCATGATGATGATAGAAATACCGTTTCCAATCCCTTTGTCTGTAATCTTTTCACCCAACCACATGATAAACATTGATCCGGCTGCAAGAATAGCCACTGAAGATGCTGTAAAGAAAGCGCCTTTCAAAATGAAAGCTTGTTCAGGCAATTGCGAATGTAGGTTTAATAAATATCCTGGTGCTTGAAGAATAAGAATAACGACGGTTAGGTAACGTGTAATCTGATTGATTTTACGTCGACCGCTCTCACCTTCACGTTGTAAACGCTGAAAGTAAGGTACAGCAATTCCCATTAACTGGATAACGATAGATGCAGAGATGTAAGGCATGATTCCTAGGGCAAAAATTGAGGCATTCGAAAATGCTCCGCCTGAAAACATATCTAACAAACCGAGTACTCCATCAGCAGTTTGAGATTTTAACGCGCCTAAGTGAGCTGGGTCTATCCCCGGCAACACTATCATGGTACCTAAACGGTAAACCAATAGAAGAGCTAAAGTTGTTAAGATTCTTGATCTTAAATCTTCAATCTTCCAGATGTTCTTCAATGTATCTATTAAACCTTTCATTATCTAATCTTACAATTTAACAACAGTTCCCTCTACTTTTTCAATCGCTGCTTGAGCTGATTTCGAGAACGCATGAGCTTTAACTTCAAGCTTAGCAGATAATACACCATTACCTAAAACTTTGACTTTGTCGTTTTTGCTACACATTCCTGCGTTAACTAAAACTTCTACATCAATTGTAGTAAGGTTGTTTTTCTCAGCTAATACTTGCAATACTTCAACATTAATAGCTTTGTATTCAACTCTATTAATGTTCTTAAATCCAAACTTAGGAACTCGACGTTGCAAAGGCATTTGACCACCTTCAAAACCAACTTTCTTCGAGTATCCAGATCTTGACTTTTGTCCTTTATGACCTTTGGTAGAGGTACCACCTCTACCAGATCCTTGACCGCGACCAATTCTTTTATTTGTCTTAACAGAGCCAGCTGCGGGTTTTAAGTTACTTAAGTCCATAATATATGTATGCTAAAATATTAACAATTATTATTCTTCAACGGTAACTAGGTGACTCACCTTTGCAACCATTCCTTTAATTTGAGGTGTAGCCTCATGCTCAACAGTACCATTGATCTTTTTCAATCCCAATGCTTCTAAAGTTTTCTTCTGGCGAGCGTTACTACCAATTTTACTCTTAACTTGGGTAATTTTAATCTTAGCCATTTCCTTTAGTTTAACCGTTAAACACTTTATCTAATGAAACACCTCTTTGATCAGCTACAGTATGTGCATCTCTTAGTTCTCCAAGAGCTTCAATAGTAGCTTTCACAAGGTTATGAGGGTTTGATGATCCTTTTGACTTTGCAAGTACATCAGTAACACCAACACTCTCAAGTACGGCACGCATTGCACCACCAGCTTTTACCCCGGTACCATGAGAAGCAGGCTTAATAAAAACCTCTGCTCCACCAAAACGTGCAAGTTGCTCGTGAGGAATAGTTCCTTTAAGTACTGGAACCTTAATCAAATTTTTCTTAGCAGCGTCAACACCTTTTGAGATAGCTGTAGTAACCTCGTTTGCTTTTCCAAGCCCCCAACCTACTAAACCATTCTCGTTTCCAACAACTACAATTGCTGAAAAGCTAAAAGTACGTCCACCTTTTGTTACCTTAGTAACACGATTAATTGCAACCAGTTTATCCTTAAGTTCTGCGTCGCTAGTCTTAATATTCTTATCTGCCATAATATTTAAAATTTAAGGCCACCTTTACGAGCAGCGTCCGCTAAAGATTTAATTCTACCATGGTATAAGTAACCATTTCTATCAAACACTACTTCAGAAATACCTGCAGTAGCAGCTTTCTCAGCAATTGCTTGCCCTACGAATTCTGCTTGCTCTGATTTATTACCATTCTTCTCAGCAATTTCTTTTACTAGAGATGAAATAGATAATATGGTTTTCCCAGTAACATCATCTATAATCTGTACTGAAATCTGCTTATTTGAACGAAAAACTGACATTCTTGGTCTTTCGGCAGTTCCAGAAATTGACTTACGAACTCTTCTTTTAATTCTAAGTCTTCTTTCGCGCTTAGTTAAAGCCATAATTTACTGTTTTAGAAATTATTTACCCGCAGATTTACCAGCTTTTCTTCTTAGCTGCTCTCCAACAAATTTAACACCTTTTCCTTTATACGGCTCAGGTTTTCTGAAAGAACGAATCTTTGCAGCAACCTGTCCAATCAATTGCTTATCGCAACTCTCAAGAGTAATAATTGGATTAGCACGCTTGTCAGTAACAGCAGTTACTTTAACTTCTGGTGCAATCTCCATATGAATCAAGTGAGAGAAACCTAGAGCCAACTCTAAGATCTGACCTTTAGAAGTCGCACGGTAACCTACACCTACAAGCTCTTGCTCAGTTTTGTACCCTTCAGTTACACCAACAACCATGTTGCTGATTAATGAACGATAAAGACCATGCATTGCTTTATGAGGCTTCTGATCCGTTGGACGCTCTAAAACGATAGAGTTTTCTTCAACAGTTACTTTGATTACAGGATTAACCTGTTGGGTTAATTCACCTTTAGGCCCTTTAACCACCACTGAATTATCTTTGTTTACCTTTACTTCAATTCCGGCAGGCAAAACGATAGGTAATTTTCCAATTCTTGACATTTCTTATCCTCCCTAAATTAGTAAACGAAACACAATACTTCACCACCAACGTGCTTTTGGCGTGCTTCCTTATCTGTCATTACTCCCTGAGAAGTAGAAAGGATAGCAATACCTAAACCGTTAAGTACGCGAGGTAATTCAGTAGCTCCACAATATTTTCTTAAACCTGGCTTAGAGACACGCTTAAGATCCTTAATTGCTGGAATCTTAGACTCTGGATGATATTTCAAAGCAATTTTAATTTTGCCTTGCAAACCATCATCCTCAAATTTGTAATTAAGGATATATCCTTTATCCTTAAGAATTTTTGTCATTTCCTTTTTTACGTTTGATGCAGGAATTTCAACCACTCTGTGGTTAGCCATAATTGCATTTCTTAAACGCGTAAGAAAATCTGCTATTGGATCTGTCATTTTTATAAAAAATTAAATTGATCCCGATTGCTCGGGACAATATTTAACAATAGTTCTTTTACAAACGTTGTTGGTTACCAACTTGCCTTCTTAACACCTGGGATTAATCCTGAATGAGCCATCTCACGGAAAGTGATACGACTTAAACCGAACTGTCTCATGTATCCCTTAGGACGACCAGTTAACTTACATCTGTTATGTAATCTAACAGGTGAAGAATTTTTAGGTAAACGACTAAGACCGATGTAGTCACCTTCCTCTTTTAATTTAGCTCTTTTAGCAGCGTACTTTTCTACTAACTTTTGACGCTTAACTTCGCGAGCTTTCATTGATTCTTTAGCCATCTTATTACTTTTTAATGTTTTTAAATGGTAATCCAAATTCTTTCAAAAGAGCGTAGGCTTCTTCATCGGTATTTGCTGAAGTAACAAAGGTAATATTCATACCCATAATCTTATTCACTTCATCAAGAATGATTTCAGGGAAAATGATTTGCTCTTCAATACCTAATGTATAGTTTCCACGTCCATCAAGCTTACTATTAATACCTTTGAAGTCACGTATACGTGGCAAAGCAACACGAATTAATTTCTCAAGAAATTCGTACATGCGCTCGCGGCGTAATGTAACAGTAGTACCAATTGGCATACCCTTACGTAACTTAAAGTTAGAAATATCTTTACTTGATAGAGTTGATACAGCTTTCTGTCCAGTGATTGAAGTTAATTCATTCAATGAGAACTCTAAAACTTTTTTGTCAGCAATTGCTTGTCCAACACCTTGATTAAGTACTATCTTCGTTAATCTAGGAACTTGCATTACAGATTTGTAGTTAAATTCCTTCACTAAAGCTGGAACAACTTCTTCTGTATACTGTTTTCTAAGAGATGGTATATAACTCATTACTTAATCTCCTCCCCTGACTTTTTAGCGTATCTAACTAATTTGTTATTGTCATTCAATTTTCTACCAATACGGGTCGCTGCCCCGGTAGAAGGATCCTTCACATTCAAATTTGAAATGTGAATAGGAGCCTCTTGCTTAATAATACCGCCTTGAGGGTTAGCTGCGTTAGGTTTAGTATGTTTAGACATCATGTTAACACCTTCAACGATCGCACGTTGCTTGTCAACAAGAACTTCTAATACTTTACCTTCCTGGCCTTTAGATTCCCCTGCGTTTACAATTACGGTATCACCCTTTTTAATATGTAACTTTTTTCGCATTGTTCTAAGTTTACAAGATTATAATACTTCTGGTGCTAGAGATACGATCTTCATGTTTGTTTCACGTAGTTCTCTTGCAACAGGTCCAAAAATACGGGTTCCTCTCATCTCTTCTGCTGTATTCAATAACACACAAGCATTATCGTCAAAGCGGATATAAGACCCATCATTTCTTCTAATCTCTTTTTTTACACGAACAACAACAGCTTTTGTTACTGTTCCTTTTTTCATTTCGGAACCTGGGATTGAGTTCTTAACGGTAACCACAATCTTATCGCCAATTGAGGCATAACGTTTCTTGGTTCCGCCTAACACACGGATACAAAGAACTTCTTTGGCTCCGCTGTTATCAGCTACTAATAGTCTACTTTCTGTTTGTATCATGATTACTTAGCTCTTTCAATAAGTTCAACTAATCTCCAAGTCTTATTTTTACTCAAAGGTCGGGTCTCCATGATCTTTACGGTATCACCTTCATTGCAGGTGTTTTCTTCGTCGTGAGCAGTATATTTCTTAGTCTTGTTCACGAACTTTCCGTAAATAGGGTGTTTTTCTTTAGTGTGAACTGCAACAGTAATGGTTTTATCCATTTTGTCGCTTACCACTACCCCGATACGTTCTTTTCTAAGGTTTCTTTCCATCACTTTTTTACTTTTCAGTTAATTGCCTCTGACGCTTTTCCGTCATTAATTTTGCAATATTACGTCTGGTTTCCTTGATTTGTAAAGGATTCTCCAAAGGTGAAATAGCGTGATTTAGGTTGAAGCGAGTTAATGCTGATCTTTCAGCGTCCAACTTTTCTACTATTTCCTGTGTTGTTAACTCTTTAATTTCCGAATTCTTCATGATTAATCATTTGAATTTTCAACATAATCACGTCTTACGACAAACTTTGTAGTAACAGGCAATTTTTGAGCAGCAAGACGTAAAGCCTCTTTTGCTACTTCAAAAGGTACACCTTCACACTCGAATAACATTCTTCCTGGTGAAACAGGAGCAACGAATCCTTCTGGTGAACCCTTACCTTTACCCATACGTACCTCTGCAGGCTTCTTAGTGATAGGCTTATCCGGGAATACTCTGATCCACAGTTGACCTTGTCTTTGCATATATCGGGTTACTGCAACACGAGCAGCTTCAATCTGGCGACCTGTTAACCACTTTGTTTCAAGTGATTTAATTCCAAAAGATCCGAATGCTAATTCAGTTCCGCGCTGTGCGTTACCTTTCATTCTTCCCTTTTGTTGTCTCCTAAATTTAGTCCTTTTTGGTTGTAACATCGTACTAATACATTAAAATTTAAAGACTACTTCTTTTTTCTTCTATTAAAACCTGATTTTCCACCTTTTGGTGCACGAGCATCGCGCAATCCAGCATTTGGAGTTAAATCTGGTTTCCCATAAATCTCACCTTTACAGATCCAAACTTTGATTCCTAGTAAGCCATAAGTTGTTAAAGCTTCAGCTAAACAGTAATCAATATTTGCTCTTAAAGTGTGAAGAGGAGTACGTCCTTCTTTATACATTTCAGAACGTGCCATCTCTGCTCCATTCAAACGGCCTGAGATTTGAATCTTAATTCCTTCAGCACCCATTCTCATTGTAGAAGCAATGGCCATCTTAGTTGCTCTTCTGTAGGCGATACGACCTTCAATTTGACGAGCAATATTATTAGCGACGATTACGGCATCCAACTCAGGACGCTTAATTTCAAAGATGTTAATTTGTACTTCTTTGTCAGTAATCTTCTTCAACTCTTCTTTCAACTTATCTACTTCCTGACCACCTTTACCGATAATAATACCAGGTCGTGCAGTGTTGATAGTAATAGTGATTAGTTTAAGAGTTCTTTCAATTATGATTTTAGAAATACTTGCTTTTGCTAAACGAGCATTTAGATACTTACGAAGTTTTGTATCTTCAACAAGCTTCTCACCGTAGTTTTTTCCACCAAACCAGTTAGAATCCCATCCTCTGATGATTCCTAGTCGATTCCCTATTGGATTTACTTTTTGTCCCATTCTAACTATTCTTTATTATCACTTTCGGCAGTTTTGCTACCAAGTAATATAGTTACATGATTTGATCTCTTTTTAATTCTATGTGCTCTTCCTTGAGGTGCAGGTCTTAGACGCTTAAGGATACGTGCAGAATCTACTGAAATTTCTTTCACATATAGTGCACTTTCCTCTAGTCTTTGTCCTTCATTCTTAGCTTGCCAGTTGGCAATAGCAGAAAGCAATAGTTTTTCTACGCGAGTTGATGCTTCTTTTGGACTGAAACGAAGTACATCTAAAGCTCGGTTCACCTCCATACCTCTTACCATATCGGCAACAAGGCGCATTTTGCGGGGCGAAGTAGGAACATTCTTTAAGCTAGCAAATGCTTTGCTTAAATTTTGCTCCTTTATTTGGTTTGCTTTTATTCTTTTTCTAGCTCCCATTTCTATGAATTCAAAATGTTAATTAAAACCAACGTCACGCTTAACGTTTTTTCTTATCAGCGTGACCTCTAAAGGTACGAGTTGGCGCAAATTCTCCTAGTTTATGACCTACCATATTTTCAGTAACATATACTGGGATGAATTTATTTCCGTTGTGAACGGCAATCGTGTGGCCTACGAAATCTGGAGAGATCATAGAACGACGTGACCAGGTTTTAATCACTGATTTTTTACCTGACTCGTTTTGTTCTACTACTCTTTTATCCAATTTGAAATCGATAAAAGGGCCTTTTTTTAATGAACGACTCATAACAACTTAGTTAATCAAATTATTTTTTCCTTCTTTCAACGATATACTTATTAGAAGCATTCTTCTTAGCTCTGGTTTTGAAACCTTTTGCCAAGACTCCTGTTCTAGAGCGTGGATGTCCACCTGAAGATTTACCTTCACCACCACCCATTGGGTGATCAACTGGATTCATCACTACACCACGAACACGAGGTCTTCTACCTAACCAGCGAGTACGACCAGCTTTACCACTTCTTTCTAGAGCGTGATCGCTATTAGAAACAGTACCGATTGTAGCTTTACAGGTAACAAGAATCATTCTAACTTCTCCCGAAGGCAATTTGATCATTGCATATTTCCCATCACGTGAAACGAGTTGAGCATATGCACCAGCACTACGAGCCATCACAGCACCTTGAGAGGGTCTTAATTCAATATTATGAACTATTGTACCTAATGGGATATCTGATAATGGCATTGCATTTCCGATCTCTGGAGCAACGTTTCTACCAGAAACAAGTGTTTGATCTACCTCTAAACCATTTGGAGCAATAATGTAACGCTTCTCACCATCTGCATACACAAGCAAAGCAATGCGCGCAGTACGGTTTGGATCGTACTCTATTGATACAACTTTGGCAGGGATAGTATCCTTGTCTCTTTTGAAATCGATTACTCGATATCTTCTTTTGTGACCACCACCTATATATCTCATTGTCATTTTACCGGAGTTATTTCTACCACCGGTTTTTTTCATTGGTCTTAACAATGATTTCTCAGGTTTGTCTGTAGTTACCTGTTCAAAGGTATTTAAGATCTTATTTCTTTGACCAGGAGTTACAGGTTTTAATTTACGTACAGCCATTTTCTAATTAAATATTGCTATAAAAATCTATGTTATCTCCTTCAACTAAAGTTATAATCGCTTTCTTAAAAGAAGCAGTTCTTCCTTCAATTGCACCAGCTTTAGTAAAACGGCTTTTCTTCTTACCTTGATAATTCATGGTATTAACTGCCGCAACCTTAACGTTGTACATTTTCTCAACTGCTTTCTTAATATCGATCTTTGTCGCTCTACGATCAACAACGAAACCTACGCGATTTAATTTTTCGCTTAGGTCAGTCATTTTCTCGGTAACGAGGGGCTTTAATAAAATTTCCATTTTTTTAAACTTAGTTTAGTTTAAACATTTCATTGAGCCCATTAACCGAACTCTCAACGAATAACAAAGTTGAAGCTTTCATAATGTCATAAGTTGCTAAGTCAGAAACACGCACAACTTCAACATTCTTCAAATTACGAGACGACAAATATATGTTTTTATTCTCTTCGTTTAAAACCAAAAGTACTTTTTTATCAGCTACTTTCAGATTATTTTGAAGATCAACAAACAATTTTGTCTTTACTGCTTCAAAATTGAAATCTTCAACAACAACTAAAGCGTTGTTTTTAGCCTTAACTGACAATGCAGATTTACGAGCTAATTGCTTAAGTTTTCTGTTCAATTTGAAACTGTAGTTTCTTGGACGTGGTCCGAAACAACGTCCACCACCACGAAATAAAGGAGACTTGATACTACCCGCACGAGCTGTACCAGTACCTTTTTGCTTTTTAATTTTTGCAGTTGAACCAGAAATATCAGCTCTCTCTTTTGACTTGTGAGTTCCCTGACGTTGGTTTGCTAAAAATTGTTTTACATCTAAGTAAATAGCGTGCTCATTTGGTTCGATGCCGAAAACTGAATCTTGCAACTCAATTTTTCTTCCTGTATCTTCTCCAGCTGTGTTTAAAATAGTTAATTCCATTACTTTTCAATAATTACGTATGAACCTTTAGACCCTGGAAGAGATCCTTTAACTAATAATAAGTTGTTCTCAGGAATTACCTTAAGAACCTGAAGGTTTTGAACCTTCACAGTGTCCCCACCAGTACGTCCGGCCATTCTCATGCCCTTAAATACTCTTGCTGGGTAAGATGCAGCACCAATAGAACCAGGTGCACGTAAACGATTATGCTGACCGTGTGTCGCGCCACCTACTCCGCCAAAACCATGACGTTTTACAACACCTTGGAAACCTTTACCCTTTGATACCCCTGCAACGTCCACATAAACTGTGTCCTCAAAAATATCAACAGTAACAGCCTCACCTAAAGCATACTCTTTGTCAAAATCCGAAAATTCAACAAGTTTCTTCTTTGGAGTTGTGTTTGCCTTTTTAAAGTGCCCATCTAGCGCCTTAGTTGTTCGCTTTTCTTTCTTTTCATCAAAAGCCAACTGAAGTGCTGCGTAACCGTCAGACTCAAGAGTCTTAACTTGTGTTACGACACATGGACCTGCCTCAATGACAGTGCATGGAATACATTTTCCCTCGGCACTGTAAACGGAAGTCATTCCGATTTTTTTTCCAATTAATCCTGGCATTTCTCTTTTTGTTTTAAAATAAAACTAACAATTACTGTCTATCAAACCTTAATTTCAACTTCTACTCCACTTGGCAACTCAAGTTTCATTAAAGCATCAATCGTATTTGCAGTTGAACTGTAAATGTCAATTAAACGCTTAAATGAAGAAAGCTGAAATTGTTCTCTTGATTTCTTGTTCACAAAAGTTGAACGAAGAACAGTAAATATTCTCTTGTGAGTAGGAAGTGGAATTGGTCCACTTACTACCGCACCTGTAGCCTTAACTGTTTTTACAATCTTATCAGCTGACTTGTCAACCAAGTTGTGATCGTAAGATTTCAGTTTAATTCTAATTTTCTGGCTCATATTATTAAATCTATTACGATATTAATTACAATAATTCTACTTTACCCTTAGCGGCTTCTACAACCTCTTTTGCAATTCCCTTAGGTACATCTTCAAAATGTGAGAATTCCATAGAAGAGTTCGCACGACCAGAAGATAGAGTTCTCAATACAGTTACATAACCGAATTGCTCAGACAAAGGTACCTTCGCGTTTACAACACGAGCACCATGCTTAGACTCCATTCCTTCGATCTGACCACGACGCTTATTCAAGTCACCGATGATATCACCCATATATTCTTCTGGAGTAACAACTTCAACTTTCATAATAGGCTCAAGAACGATTGGTCCTGCCTTAGCACAAGCTTCTTTGAAACCTTGCTTAGCAGCCAACTCAAATGATAATTGATCCGAGTCAACCGGGTGGAAAGATCCATCATACAAAACAACTTTCAATGAATCGACAACATAACCTGCCAATACACCGTTTTTCATTGCTTCAATAAAACCTTTCTGTACAGATGGTACAAATTCTTTTGGAATGTTACCACCTTTAATTTGGTCAATAAACTGTAATCCTTCTCCTTCGAAATCTTCATCAACCGGAGATAAACGGAATTGAATATCAGCAAATTTACCACGTCCACCAGACTGCTTCTTGAATACCTGACGGTGCTCAACTTCGCGAGTAATAGCTTCCTTATATGAAACCTGAGGCGCACCTTGGTTACACTCAACCTTGAATTCACGCTTCAAACGGTCAATAATAATATCAAGGTGAAGCTCACCCATACCAGAGATTACTGTTTGACCTGAATCTTCGTCAGACTTAACCTGGAATGTAGGATCCTCTTCAGCTAGTTTAGCTAAAGCCATACCCATCTTATCCACATCTTTCTGAGTCAAAGGCTCAACAGCAATACCAATTACTGGATCTGGGAAATCCATAGATTCTAATTCGATTGGAGTTTCTTTTTGACAAAGAGTATCTCCAGTACGAATATCTTTAAAACCTACACAAGCACAAATATCACCAGCCTCAACACGGTCGATAGCATTTTGCTTGTTTGAATGCATTTGATATAAACGTGAAATACGCTCTTTGTTACCTGTTCTTACGTTATAAACGTATGAACCTGCATCAATAGCACCTGAATACACACGTGTAAATGCCAAACGACCTACAAATGGGTCAGTAGCAATTTTAAATGCAAGTGCTGCTAAAGGCTCATCAACCGATGGTTGTCTAGAAGCAACTTCGTTAGTTCCAGGAACAGTACCTTCAATAGCATCAATATCTAATGGATGTGGCAAGTAAGTAATCATAGCATCCAATAATCTCTGAACACCTTTATTCTTAAATGCAGAACCACATAACATTGGAACAATTTCCATGCTAATAGTAGCCTTACGGATAACCGCATACATCTCATCTTCAGTAATAGAATCTGGATCTTCGAAGAAACGCTCCATCAGCTCTTCATCCTGCTCAGCTACTGCCTCTACAAGATTAGCTCTCCACTCTTCAGCTTCTTCTTTAAGATCAGCTGGAATTTCTTCCATTCTGTAGTTTGTTCCACTCTCATCTTCGAACCAGATACAAGCTTGCATTGTAATCAAATCAACTACACCACAAAACTTCTCTTCTGTTCCGATTGGAATTTGAATAGGTACAGGATTAGCACCAAGCTTTTCCTTAACCTCACGTACAGCTTTGAAAAAATCAGCACCAGAACGGTCCATCTTGTTCACAAAACCCATACGAGGAACTTTATATTTATTAGCTTGTCTCCAAACTGTCTCAGATTGAGCTTCAACTCCACCTACAGCACAAAAACATGCTACAGCACCATCAAGAACACGTAAAGAACGCTCTACCTCTACAGTAAAGTCAACGTGACCCGGGGTATCAATAATATTGATTTGGAATTTCTCGTCATTGTAGTTCCAATAACAAGTTGTAGCAGCAGAAGTAATGGTAATACCACGCTCTTGCTCTTGCTCCATCCAGTCCATGGTAGCAGCTCCATCATGCACCTCACCAATTTTGTGAGAAACACCAGTATAATACAAGATACGTTCTGTAGTTGTAGTTTTACCAGCATCGATGTGAGCCATAATACCAACATTTCTGGTATATTTTAAATCTCTTTTTGCCATGATCCTAATTATTAAAATCTGAAATGAGCAAAAGCACGGTTAGCCTCAGCCATTCTATGTGTATCTTCTTTCTTCTTATAAGCACCACCTTCTTCGTTGAATCCAGCAATAATTTCAGCTGCCAACTTATCGGCCATAGACTTACCAGATCTCTTACGAGCAAAAAGAACCATATTCTTAATAGAGATAGAAACTTTTCTTTCTGGACGAATTTCCATTGGAACTTGGAAAGTTGCTCCACCTACACGGCGAGACTTAACTTCAACACCTGGAGTAATATTCTCCAATGATTTTTTCCAAACTTCTAAAGGAGACTTCCCTGTTTTTTCAGTTTTTTCCTTAACGATTTCTAACGCTGCATAAAAAATCTTAAATGATAGATTTTTCTTTCCGTCAACCATTAAGTCATTTACAAATCGTGTTACCAACACATCATTAAATTTTGGATCCGGTAACAAGATTCTCTTTTTTGGTCTTGATTTTCTCATCTTTCTTAGTTTACGAGTTATCCGTTGTAGCTGCCTTTTTCAGTCTTCAAAAATCTCACGATCATTTACTCAACTTAATAGAGAACAACACATAAACATTAACTCACAGTTTTAAAAACTAGAATTAATTACTTTTTAGCTTTTGGTCTCTTAGTACCATACTTAGAACGACGCTGCATACGACCTTCTACTCCTGAAGCATCTAGTGCACCACGAACAAGGTGATATCTTACACCTGGAAGGTCCTTAACACGACCACCACGAATCAATACGATCGAGTGCTCTTGCAAGTTATGTCCTTCTCCTGGAATGTAAGCATTCACTTCTTTTCCGTTTGTCAATCTAACACGAGCTACTTTACGCATAGCTGAGTTAGGCTTCTTAGGTGTAGTAGTGTAAACACGAACACAAACTCCTCTTCTCTGAGGACAAGAATCCAAGGCTGGAGCCTTGCTTTTCTCTACAAGTTTGGTGCGTCCTTTTCTAACTAACTGTTGAATTGTAGGCATATTAACAATTACTTTGTGATTAAATATATTTTAACAAATTGGTTGCAAAGGTATTAATTATTTTCAAATAACAATAGTCACCTATTGTTATTTTCGCAAAAATCCCTTTAAATCAGCTTACAAAGATAGTCAATTGTTTTCATAGATTTTTCATCTTAATCAAGTGAAATGATACTTAGATCAACTCTAAATTTAAAGACACAGCACTTTCTACAATCTAATTATTTCCGACAATTTTAAAATCATCTTTACGATTACCTAGCTTTCTTTTCTTAACAAAACTTATTCTCACACCCCTGTACAGTACTGCTGGCGTTATATTCAGCACTGCATCAATACATTTAAATCAAGGTGAGAAATCTACGTTTTAAAAAAAATATCAACAAACTGGGTTACTTTTTAACAAAAAAAGGAATTAAGGGTTAAACTAAGAATTTTAAACTTCTTTTTTTTGAAAACCTAAAAAACTCTATATGAAAAACGACCATCCCCTTAAGTTTTTCATTATTCAAGAACACAAAGTTTCTTCAGAGTTGTTTAGAAATAGTAGTCGTGCATCATTTATAGTACTCTAATAATGTCGACATATCATCCCATTTTATAAAAAGACATTATCAATTAAAATGATACGGACTAATCGATTATTAGTTTGGGATAAAATGAACAAGAATAATTAAATCACAAAACCGAACTTTTTTGATGCTTCACAAACAACTGAGTAATCAGTTGCAATCTAAAGCACAAATAACACCTCAATAAAAAAATCACCACAACTAATATTTATACTATATGGATTACATCACCTATTCAGAAAAACTTCAATATATCAAAAGCCTAGCTAAAAGAGGAGCCACAGGATCCTGTAAAGAATTAGCGGAAAAATTGAACGTTTCTGAAAGCACAGTTAAGAGAATGATTAGATGTCTTAGAATCTTAGGCGTTAACATTAAGTTTTGCAGCTATAGGCGTTCATACAAAATAGTTTCGGATGATGATTTTTGACAAAGGGTCATTTTTTGACCTTGTACGAACATATATTTGCCACGTAGACATGTAACTTGCAAGTTAAACATTCTAAAATTAATTATTTATTAACCTAAAAATCTTTTGTTATGAAAATTACAAAACTATCAAAAAAAGCAATGGGTACTAATATGTTAGCTGCTGCGGGTTGCTGCTGTAGCTGTTGTTGTAGTTGTTGTGTAAGTGTTACAAATTCATAGTTACACAAACTGATCTTATTTCCCAGAAATAAAATTATTTCTGGGAAATTTTTCTCATACGAAACCCCAACCTAAAAAACCTTATCAGGCTTTTGACGAAATATTCTATGATTTTAGAAGTGTATTGATACAAACAGCCTTGACCCAATATTAAGCTCATGATAGATAAGTTTGATGTTTTTAAAGATAAAACAAACAATTGTTTTCAGTTAAGAACAAAATCTAATGCATATGCCTTAGAATTTGATGATGTCGAAAAAGAAATGATTTTTCTTAAGATAGTTGATGCAATACAGGAAAAGCCAAGCATTACCATCAAACAAATAAAAGGGCTTTTTGAAAAAGATATCGACCCGAAGGTATCAGAAGTACTCAACACATTAAATGAGTATGGCTTTCTACCCATACCAACTTCAATGGAATTAGTTGGGAAAGACATTTCTGAACAAGCAAATGACAAAAACTACAATTCTCTTGAAAAAATAAGTGTTGGTATAATTGGCGAAGGTGAATTATTCGAAACGCTATCGAAACGTTCAAATTCAATTCGCTTCAATAAAATTATAAAAAGAAATTATAACGAATTAAAGAATGCCGACGATATTGAGAAACTAATTCTCAATGTCGATTTTTTAATTGTAGATGCCAACCACTGGAGTCCTTTTCATTTGGAACTGATAAATGAAATCGCTTTGAAAAATGAGAAACCTTGGTTATACGTTGGCGGACTGGAAGAGATATCCTTAAAAGTAGGTCCTTTATTTTTCGGAAAAGAAACGGGTTGTTACAATTGCCTGATAAGTCGTTTGAAAAGCAATCACGAGTATCCTGAGATGCTTACTGCCTATGAAGGCTACTTGCATGAACGCAAAACAGCATCTAAACCGGATATGTTTCCTAGCCTTGAAATTATGTATGGCTTGATTAGTGATCTTGTTTTCTTAGAAATTGCTAAATTCTATGAATCATGGAGTTTACCCCTAACCTGGCGAACTGTCTTATCTTTTGATATCATGACCTACCAAATGTCACAGCATAATCTTTTGAAAAAACCTTTTTGTGAAATTTGTAAGCCAGAATTAGAATACAACCCTTCTCCTTGGCTTGAAGCCATTACCCTAAAATAAATTCCCTATGTCTGAAAGCACTTTAGTAAATGGTTTAAAAACCATCTCAAACGAATTAGGGCTACTCTATCATATCGTAAAGATGCCCCGTTTAAATAACGATCCCAAAATGATTAGCTATGGTATTTGGCCCGCCAATACCGAATATTTGGGTGGTGAGAAATTTGGTGGACGAAGTAGTGGCTGTGGTTATGTTTGGGATGATGCAATTTTAGGGACCATTGGTGAAACTGTGGAACGATATGCCCCTGCCTTTTGCAATACCAAAGAAGGGATTAAATCAACATATCACGATTTAAATAAAAATGCTGTACACCCTAGTGAATATGCCCTTTTTCATGAAAAACAATATGAAGATCCCAAATTAAATGTACAACCTTTCACCGAGGATGTTCCTTTAACATGGTTCCCAATGCAGGATTTAACCAATGGTGAAACCAGTTATGTTCCTGGTCAATTTATTTATATGCCTTTCACTAAAGATGAAAATTGGGTATCAATAAATACGTCAACAGGTTTAGCAGCTCATTCAGATTATTACAAAGCTATATTAAACGGTTTATACGAAGTTATAGAACGAGACAGTTTTGTTCTAACCTGGATGCAGGAATTAGTCCCTCAAAAAATTAAAATCACAGCTGAAATTCAAGAGTATCTTGATGCTTACTACCCACCTCATTTCGAATGGCACTTTTTCGATGTGACTTATGATATTAAAGTTCCAACCATATTGGGCTTTTGCATTGGCGAAACCGAATATGGTAAATTTATCGCATTTGGTTCATCTACCCGAATAAGTTATGGTGATTCATTAAAAAAAGTGATTCAAGAAATTGGACAGACAATTCCATATTTCAGGTTTCTTTTGGGAGAAAGAAAGGATTGGAATCCCGATGATGACTATTCTAAAATCATGGATTTTGAAGAGCATTCAATATTTTACGTAAAAAGACAAGACTTGTGGCATGTTTTCGATAAATGGAAAGATGTTGAGCCAAGCAAAATTATCAATTTACATGAAACACAAGCTCTATCTGACAAAGAAACCATAAGACACATTGTTGGACTGCTTAAAGAAAAGAATTACAACGTTCTGTTTAAAGATCTCACGACGCCAGATATCAGGCAAATAGGCTTTTATAGCATCAAAGTATTTGTGCCTCAACTCATTCCCTTATCAGGAGCATACCCTCTGTATTATAATGGAGGGAAACGTCTTTACGAAGTTCCTGAAAAATTGGGATTCACAGCGCGCGATTACGACAATTTAAACAAATACCCACATCCTTTTCCTTAAAAAAAGAGATCATCATTATTCATAACTAAAAGAAACAAAGCGTGAAACTAACCAACATAAAAGATAGATATGACGACAAGGATGGTACTCTCTATGGAAAAAAGAACATAGATGAATCCATGGCTTTGCTCTTCCACGAAAACTCGAAATTTACCACACACTCTATGCGAAAGCAAGGTGAGCGTATTGGGGCTTTCAGCAATCCATATGTAGCAGAACGAAGCAGTCAACCTTTTAAAACATATCCAGGAGCCGAACAAATAGATTTATCCGTTTACGATCAAGTTCCACATAAAGGTGATTTTTTCGAAATCATCAAAAAACGACGAAGCGTTAGAGATTATAAAGAAGAGTCCGAATTATCTCTAAACGAACTTTTTGTTCTTCTTCAACACTCTTACGGTGTTAATTTTCGTCAAAAGATGGAAGGTTTTGGAGTTGATGGTCACATAGGCTTACGAAATGTTCCTTCGGGAGGTGGTTTGTTCCCGCTAGAACTTTATGTCGTTATTTTTAAAGCACACATTCCTTCTGGTCTTTATCATTTCAGATCGGATACCATGTCACTTGAAAAGTTAAAAGAGGGAGAGTTCATGGATGAACTAATCCAAATTATTCAAGCAGAACCCTATGTAAATATGAGAAGTTCATCTGCTCTATTCATCACTACGGGCATACTCGAACGACAAATGATTAAATACGGAGATCGCGCTTATCGTTTTATGATGCAAGAATCAGGTTTTGTTGGTATGATGATGAGTCTATTAGCAGAATCGCTTGACTTGGGTAGTTGCATGCTAGGAGGATACAACGACGATAAGGTAAATGATTTCTTAGGTGTTGATGGTGTTTTCGAAACAGTAAATAACCTACTCGTTGTTGGAAATAAGAAAATATAAACATTTATCTGTTTTCAATACATTGGAGTAAGCTTGGCAAGAGCATACTCCAATCTAATATTATAATTCTATGAACGATATTCTTGTAACAAATATCTCCTATAGCGTAAAGGGCAAAACAATTCTCGAAAATTTAAATTTCAAGGTAGAACAGAATGAAGTGTTTGCTCTTATTGGTAAAAATGGAAGTGGTAAATCAAGCTTGATCGACATCATGCTTCAGGATTTAAAACCCAATTGTGGGGAAGTAAATTTGTTCGAAAATAAGAAATGCAATTATAAAAACGTCGGCGTTTTATACGATCATCTACCGCTTATCAACACACTTAGAGTTGAAGAAATTATTAAATATTATTGCACGGTTCACAAGCTCAAATACAAGACAATAACCGAAGAGTACTTTGAAGATTTTAAAATTACACAAATTGAAAAATCTTTCATAAGAACTCTTTCTTTAGGCGAAAAGAAAAGGGTTTCCATTTTGTTATCCATTATGCACAATCCTGATTTACTTATCATGGATGAGCCCTTTGCCAATGTTGACCCAACTATTATCGATCAAATTTGGAAAGTTTTAAAACGAAAAAACCGGACCATTTTTTTCACAACTCATAATTGGTCTGATGCCGAAAAACGAGCAGATAAAGTTGCTTTTATGGGAAATGGTAAACTCATAGCAGAACCTCTTTGTCCTTCGGAGGCGGTTAGAAATTTACCTGCACAACAAAAATTGGTTTTTGCCTGCAACGAAAATATTGAACGTTTGTTAAACAAAGATGAATACTACAAACACAATGGTAACATCGTTTGTTTTTCTCAATCTGGCTCTTCATTAATAGGTATTATCGCACAACACACAAACAATTTCTCCATCCAAGATGTAGATTTAACCGATGTTTATTTGTTTCACTTAAAAGCAGAATCAGATGTTTAAAATTTTAGGTCATTCAGTATATTTTCACTTGATTAATTATTTACGCATTAAACAAGCCGTCTTTTTTTCAATAGCCTTTCCAATCTTTCTTTTTCTTGTTTTTGGCAGTATCTGGGGAATCAATCAAGAAGAATACGTAGCATCTCTTTTTACTGGTGTCATGGGAATGACGATAGCCAGCGATGGACTGTTCGCTATAGGACCCGTAATTAAAGAATATTATGCTTCGGGCTTAATTAAATATCTTCGAAAATTACCAATGAATATATTAAGTTATTTCATCGGATTAATTATTAGTCGAATCATTTCTCTTTTCGTTGTATTAGTACTACTATCAATCGTATCAAAATTTGTATTTAATTACAGCCCCTCACCTGAACAAATTATGAATATTTTGGCAGGTATTATAGTAGGGTTATTTCTATTCGCATTTTTAGGCTTAACTATATCCTTCTCCGGAATTAAAAATGGATCTGAGAAAGGGCTAATCAACTTCGTTTTTTTTGGTATCCTATTCACCAGCGACTCCTTTTATCCTGTAGGACAATTTAATAGCATGGTAGGTGCAATAGGAGATGCTCTTCCTCTCAACCCTATACTACATGTACTTAGAGGTGAGGAAAAAAGCTTTGTTGTGATATTGTGGCTTATCATTCCCATTATTTTATTCTCTTTATTATTCCGTAGGGTCAAATTTGCAAGATGATGATAATACTACAAAGCTTTTTATTTTTCCTTTTATTCATGATTATTCATGAATCAGGACATGTGATTGCAGCAAAAATGATGGGGATTCCAATACAAAAAATAGGAGCTAGCTTAAAGCCCTACCCTCATCTTTATGTATCCGTTTCATGGCCACATTCCAAATTCAAAAAATACACTTATCTGTTTGCAGGCATGGCACTCACATGGCTCATTTTTGCTCTAGCACAAATCAATGCTTACTGGGGTGTAAAAAGCCTACTCTATGGTCTTATCATTCAAATAATCGTAGAGCTGAATCCTTTCCATTCAGATATCATCATTGCTATTGTAACCAACAGAAAAGCCTTTAAAAAAGCAGGCTACCAAGATTTCAAATCTATTTATAAAACAGAATTAGAGGCCTATCACTTTAGTGTCCTCTGGTATTTGCATTTTAGCCTATGGATGCTTGCCATTGTAATGCTTTTGAAAATGACCTAATCAATTAAATCCCCTATACTATGAAGCAACTTCTATTTATTTTACTTGTAGCAAACCTTAGTCTATTAACTCCTGCTAAGGTCTGTGCAAATTTCGAACGAATTGTAAGCGGAAACAATGAACCGGATTCTAAGAATTTACTTTTTGGAATTCAAGATAAAATCGATAAAGCTTTTTTACTTGCTTTAAAAACAAGACAAGCAGAACCACTTACTCTTCTAGAAGAAAACTTGAATAAACTTAAAGGTGAGAATTCAAGCTCAATCGTCACCTACTGGCAATCTTACGCCAAATATTACTTATCAATCTGCTACTTACAATTAGACGATAAAACAGCTGCTAAAGAATCTATCAATAAGGCCATCGATCTTATAGAAGATTTAAAAACAAAGAATTCTGAAGATTATACACTTCTGGCTTATGAACAAAGTTTTTCCTGCCAATTTAAACCTGGAATTATTATTCCTCTCATCTCAAAAAAACTAAAAAACAATTGTGAAACAGCCTTAGAAATCGATTCGCTAAATATGCGTGCTTATTTTGTTTTGGGTAGTAACGATTTTTATACGCCAGAAATGTTTGGTGGTGGAAAGTCTGCCGAAAAAATGCTCTTAAAAGCAATCAGCTTACCCAATCAAAAGATAGCAAATCCTTTTCTTCCATCATGGGGAAAAGAAAATGCTTATGAATTGTTAATTCGTTGGTATATCAGAAAAGAAAAATGGGATTTAGCCCGTAAATATTACAACGAAGGTTTAAAGAAATATCCTGATAATTTCATGATCCAGGAATTAGCTTCAAAACTAAAAAACTAGGTTAATGAAACAGGTCGTGCTTTTCATATTCCTACTTACAAACTTAAGCCTTTTTGGGCAAGAAAATTTGATTGGCTTTGTTGTCGATGAAAATCAAAAGCCTGTTTTTGCAGCGAATGTTTACTGGAAACAACACCCACAATTGGGTGTTATTACCAACTTCGATGGCAAGTTTACGATTCCCCTTCCTTCAAAACAAAATCCCAAACACTTACTGGTTTCCTTTATTGGCTATAAAACAATGACCCTTTCGTGGAATGAGATTAAAAACAACGAGAAAGTTATCATTCAATTGAAGGAAAATAGCCAACAACTCAACACCATTAACATTATAGCTAAAGATCCTATTTCCCAGAAATACTCCGTAGTTAAGATGAAAAAATTGGATGTTTACCTGAGTCCTGTTGCCAGTGGAGATCCTCTGAAAGCCATTACATTTCTTCCCTCATCAACCAATACCGACGAAATGGCAAATCCTGCCATCAGAGGAAGCAGTTCTGATAAAAGTCGAGTTATTTTAAATGGCGTTCCGGTTTTAAAACCAATTCGTAACAGCCAGATTAACGGTATGGGGAATTTTAGTTTATTCAATACCGAAATTATACACAAGCAATATGTATATGCAAGCAATCCCCCGCTCAGTTATGGAAATACAAGTGCTGGATTGGTCGAGATAGAAACCGTTCGGAAATTAGATCAGAATCTGTCTCAAATATCCACATCGCTGGCAAGCATGGGTTTTTTCTTATCACAAAAAGTGAAAAAAAAATCCCTAGTTCAGGTTTATGCCAATTCTCAATTTTCCGATGCTTTTCTACATATCAACAAAAAGAATCTGGGGCATCTTAAAGATTTTAAAAGTAAAGATGTGGGGGTGAACCTAAGACTCAAACTAAATAAAAATTTAAGTTTAAATTCATTCAATTATCTTATTGATGAGCAATATCAGGTTACCGATTACATGTATGGGTACCAAGGAAAATCAATAGCTAATAATTTAAGATTAATATCGATTACAAACCTACATTACACAACTAACAAAGGCTTACTCAGCTTTAATTTAGGGGTTGATGCTGCAAAAAACAAGTATCATTTTGGTAATCTTGCTTCGAAAGGAAATGACAAGACAATCTATCTTTCGGGCAATTATAAATGGTCATCAGGGAATAATAATAAATTCCAAATCGGATTTAGTGAGGAGTATAAACACAATCGCTTTCGCGACAGTGTTCCTAATGACTATTATAACGTGAGACCTGAAGCTCCAAACCATTATCAGGATACCAGTTTAAGCAACCACAATACCGAAGGCTATGCATACTGGAATTACGAGCTATCGCATCAGTTTAGTTTAAGCACAGCTACACGTTTAAACATTCCTAACAAACAGCAAAAATTTTACTGGAGCGGGCAAATTTCTATGCGATATACACTTAGCAAACATCAATCTCTTTTGCTTAGCGGTGGTCGATATCACAATTACAATACACCCAATTACTACCAGCAAGATTATGCTTTAAACCAAAGCTATCAAGCAGCTCTTGATTACGACTACAATCGTGAACAAAGCAATTATCATGCTGCTCTATACTATAAAAAGGAACATGGCGATTGGAAAGACTCCAACTACTACAATTTTAAAGATGCTGAGATAGTAGGTTTGGAACTCAGCATGGATCGATTCTTCGGCCGTTACTTTCGCTTTTCACTATCGAACACCTTATTAAAACAAGATATTAAAAATGAAGACAAGTGGTATCCGGGCAGTCAGGATCTAGACTATTTCATAAAAACATCTCTAAGTTTTAACCATCCCAAACTGTTCAACCTGAATGCCACATGGATTGCCCGACCAGGCCTACGCTATACTCCATTAAAAGAAGTTTGGCATAAACCGAGCTCCAATGTATGGCAACCTACATTTAGCGAAAACATTAATAGTGAGCGTTACGCAAACTATAATAACCTTAGCATAAACACAAGCCGCATCTTTCAAGTGGGGAAAGTATCAATTATAGCTTTTGCTTCGGTTACAAACTTATTGAATAAAAGAAATCAAAATATCAAACAATACACCAGAGATTATTCCTCTTCGAACTTTAAATACTACGAGCAGCGCATCTACTATTTTGGGTTGATATGGCAACTCAAAGGCAAATAATGTAAGACCTAAATACAAACATAACTACTTAACAACCTAAAGTTTTTTTTATTATCCATCTCCTATTTTTTATCAAAAAATAAACAATTATGAGAAGACTAAATTTTCTACTACTCTTAGGGTTTGCAGCAATAATATGCTCATGTTCAAAAGAGGAACTAAATGATGTTAAAGCAGATCAAAAGCCTGAATCTCCTTTAAGTAAAACTGAAATTGATAACGAAATCAGCCGTATCCTTAAAGAAAAAGGAACGTTTAATTGGTCAGAAGTAAGTGATCGTATGCTATGGAGTGCTGTATTAAAAGGTGATAGCATAGTCAGCATTGGTTATGGCAATAAAGCTTTTAATATCAAACCTGAAAATAATCAAAAGCTGTCCAAGGCAAATATCATGACTGAGATATCAAACTCGGCAGATTATAACCGAAGACTTAAAAGTGGACAAAAAAATCTTATTCACGATGACGAAACTCTAAATGTGATAGATGTAAAAACATCAAGTTTAGAAATGATTACCAGTTTACGAGATAGATCTGATGTGAGATATGTTGAGCCTGCCGGTTATAGTTACTCTCCTGGAAAGACTAAAAGTTCAAGTGGTTGCGGAAAAACCGGGGAAACCATTAATCCTGAAGATTACCAACACATCGCACCCAATTGTTACGTATCATGGGCTTACAGTATCAACAATATTCCTGCTGCGTGGGAAACAAGCACTGGTAAAGGAGTAACGGTAGCAGTTATTGACACAGGTGTTTCCCCAAATCAATCTCTATTGGGTAGTAATTTCAACAATGGCTATTCTTCAGGCAGAACAATAGAAAAATTTGGAACCTATATTGATTCCTGGAATATTTGGTCGACTAATTATGATGGTGTTAACGATAAATGTAGCCATGGTACATCTATGTCATCTAATATTGCCAGTCCTAGAAATGATAAGGGTATGCCAGTGGGAGTCGCTTACAATTGCAATCTGGTTGTTTACCGAGCAACTTCTGATGTTTTCTTGGATGACTATCATGAACAAGCAGGTGTTGCTGAAGCATTAACTGCACTTGCCAACCGCTCTGATGTCAAGATTATTTCAATGTCAATAGGACATTATTTTACAATTGGTAAAATTGAAGATGCGATTAAATATGCCTACTCAAAAGACAAACTGATATTTGCAGCAGCAGGAACTTCTCTGGAGTTTACCACATGGGCAGGAGTTATTTTTCCGGCAAACATGGATGAAACAGTTGCTATTACCGGGGTCACCAATGACTCACATTATCAGCATGGTGCTTTTAATCATTATGGTGCTGAAGTTGATTTCACTGTAATTATGGAACGTTATAACGACAAAACAAGAACATCACCTACAACAGGTTTCAACGAAGGTGAGATTCAATATATTGGAGGTTCGTCAATTGCAACATCAATGACAGCGGGTATTGCTGCTTTGGTATGGGAAAAATACCCTAACTACACAAGAGCACAAGTCATTGAAAAACTGAAGCGTTCGGCTGATCTTTATCCAAATCGCGATGCAGACTACGGTTATGGCAACATCGATGCTTACAAAGCAGTCAATTAAATAAATCTTCTTCCTTTAAGAAGATCCAAAACAGTAGAAGCTAAAAAACTATCTAGATGGGCAGAATCCAATTCAATGGACTCTGCCCATTTTATTTGAAATTAATCAATCCAGAGCAATACTTAGGAAAAGTTTAATTAATTCTGAAGCAAACTAAAATAAATCTCTCTCTTCTTTAGAATAAAATCCTAGCTAACAAGGGGAAGAGCACACCCCTGCTATTTACATTCAAAACATAAACTAAACAACTCATCATCAGCTATTGGAATTACAATAAAAGTTCGCTAATTTGGTAATCCCTAAGTTCAGAAAGGCAAATTAACCCTAGTTTGCTGATCGAAATATTTTTTAACCCAATAAAAATTTCGAGTATGAAAGTTTATCAATCTAATGAAATTAAAAACATCGCGCTCATTGGCAATGCCGGCTCGGGTAAAACGACCCTAGCTGAAGCAATGTTATTTGAAGGCGGTGTTATTAGTAGACGCGGAAACGTGGATGATAATAACACCGTTTCTGATTACAACCCGGTAGAGCACGAGCATGGCAATTCTGTTTTCTCAACAGTTTTGTACACAGAATGGTTAGGAAAGAAAATCAATTTTATCGACACGCCAGGTGCTGAAGATTTCGCAGGTGGTGTTATTTCTGCCCTAAATGTGGTTGATACCGGTTTGATGCTAATTAATGCTCAACACGGTGTTGAAGTAGGAACTGAGATTCTTGGTAGAAGAGCGACTAAGAGAAACAAACCTTTGATCTTTGTTGTAAATCACCTCGATCATGAAAAAGCTAATTTCGAGCAAAGTATCGAATCTGCTAAGGTAAGCTTTGGTAACAAGGTTGCTATTGTTCAGTATCCTGTAAATGCTGGAAATGGTTTCGATGCCGTTGTTGATGTTTTAAAAATGAAAATGTATAAGTGGGGTCCTGAAGGCGGGAAACCAGAAATACTTGACATCCCGGAGTCTGAGTCAGAAAAGGCAAATGAACTACACAACGAACTTGTTGAAGCAGCAGCTGAAAATGATGAAGCTTTAATGGAACTTTATTTCGATAAAGGAAGTTTGACTGAGGATGAGATGAGAGAAGGAATGAGAAAAGGGATGACAGCTTGTGATCTATATCCTGTTTTCTGTATTTCTGCAAAAAAAGATATGGGTGTTCGACGCCTAATGGAATTTATTGGTAATATCGTACCATTCGTAACAGAGATGCCTGCCATTCCTACCGTAAGCGGACGTGAAGCAAAATGTGATGCGAATGCTCCGACTTCCTTATTTGTATTTAAAACATCTATTGAACCACATATTGGTGAAGTCAATTACTTCAAAGTAATATCTGGTAAAATTAAGGAAGGTGATGATTTAACGAATATTAATAATGGCACAAAAGAACGTCTTTCTCAGCTATATGCTGTTGCAGGTCGTCATCGTGAAAAAGTTTCAGAACTTGTAGCGGGTGATATTGGTGCTACCGTAAAACTTAAAAATACAAAGAACAATCATACTTTAAACTGTAAGGATTGTGACTTTATATATAAGGATATTGATTTCCCTGAACCAAAGTACAGAACTGCTGTTAATGCACTTGACGAAGCAGACGATGAGCGCTTAGGAGAATTACTTCACAGAATGCACGAAGAAGATCCTACGATTATAATTGAGTACTCGAAAGAACTTAAACAAATACTTCTTCATAGTCAGGGTGAATTCCACTTAAATACGCTTAAGTGGCGATTGAAGCATAATGACAAAATGGAGATTGAATTTAAATCGCCTAAAATACCATATCGCGAAACAATTACCAAACAGGCTGCTGCTGATTATCGCCACAAAAAACAATCAGGTGGTTCGGGGCAGTTTGGTGAAGTTCATTTAATTATCGAACCTTATTATGAGGGGATTCCAGACCCTACATCATTTAAAGTAGACGGAAAAGAATTTAAGGTGAACCTTAGAGGCACAGAAGTTGTCGATCTTGAATGGGGTGGTAAATTGGTCTTCTGCAATTGTATTGTAGGTGGAGTTATCGATACCCGTTTCCTACCAGCAATTATGAAAGGTATCATGGAAAAAATGGATGAAGGTCCTTTGACAGGTTCATACGCTCGTGATATTCGCGTTACAGTTTACGACGGTAAAATGCACGCCGTAGATTCAAATGAAATCTCATTTAAACTTGCAGGTCGCCATGCCTTTAGTGAAGCTTTTAAAAATGCTGCTCCTAAGATTCTAGAGCCAATTTATGATATTGAAATTCTGGTTCCTGAGGATAGAATGGGTGATGTGATGAGTGATCTTCAAACTCGCCGTGCTATGATTATGGGAATGGAAGCTGAGAAAGGATTCCAGAAGATTTTAGCTAAGGTGCCTCTTAAAGAGATGGATCGTTATTCAACTTCCTTAAGTTCATTAACGGGTGGACGAGCTCAATTCTCAATGAAGTTTGCAGAGTACGACAAAGTACCTAATGATGTTCAAGTAGAATTACTAGCTTCTTACGAAGAAGAAATGGCAGAAGCTTAATCCATCATTTAAATAAAAAACAAAGCCGACAGATTCAAGAGAATCTGTCGGCTTTATTATATCGTATATATTCTCTTTTATTTATCGTGCAATAAGGTTAATGAACCTCTTTCAGTGTAACGTTTTCCTTCTTCTTCTCGTCCTTCAGCTTCTATTACATAGAAATAAGTCCCTGGTGTAGCAAGTTTGCCATTAATCTTTCCATTCCATCCCTTACTACTTTTTTTATCTGCCGCACCTGGCGATACATCCGATTCCTGAAACTCATAAACCAAACGTCCCCAACGATTAAATATCTTTACGGAATAAGATTTCACAGAATACAATTTTACCTTAAATTCATCATTGGCTCCATCACCATTAGGCGTAAATACATTTGGAACTTCGAAAATTGATCCTTCTACCACAATTTCATTCGAGATAAAGATATCAACGCAATCCATCAAATCATCGTTATTGGTCGCAATCAATTTCACAAGATACTTACCTGGATGTAGGTAGGTATATGTTTCATTCTCTCCTATCTTAACATCAACAAGCAAACTATCCCTTGGATCTACAGGGCCATCAACTCTATCAACATCTTGATAATAAAACCACTGATATTCGGCACCAAGAGGATTTTTATTGTCCAGTTTAAAATTAACCTCCAAGGGAGCTTCTCCATTCACAGGATCAAAAGAAAAAGTAGCGTTTACTCTATATGTTGATATATCATCAATAGGATCAGAGTCAAACTCAAATCCACATCTATCTATCACTGTTACAATATAACTAGCTGTATTTTCAAATGCATCATCATCTAGAAGATTAACATCACCTCCTTTATAATCAGGAATACTAGGGCTACCAGCCACTAAAGTTCCTCGTTTCAAAACAAAAGTTAATGGGTTGGGATTAGGCTGTGGAACAACCAACTCATCAACGTTAGGGTAATTATTATATTTATAATCAACTGGAACATAAGTCGATTTAAATGAAACTCCCGAACAATCTTTCTTATTAAAAAGTAAGTTTGGCTTGCTTCCATTCTTCCAATGATTAATTACCCAAGCCTGATAATCTCTAACTTCAGCTCCTTTCTCTATTTTCACATGATATAAACCATTGCCCAAACCACTTACGGTTGATTCGGAACCCGTTTCATTATGAAATGGTGCATCAAATGTAGTCGTCGCACTATTCCATTTTGTCCAGGTAAAATCCCAACCTGAAGTTCCATCAGGCGACACAGCTTTCAATTCTCCAACACCAACATTAGCTTCGTCACAGAAGACAAAAATGTCATCTTGTGCACCACTTGTATATTCTGTTGTCGTATTATAACTGGCTGTTGGTGCAGAAACCTGAGCCAATAAATTTGACTGATATAAAAATAGTCCACATAATAATCCAAATATAAATCGGTATTTCACTGAAATTGAGAAACCTTTAGTTTGCATATCTTTCTATTTATTTTTGACAAAGCTTGATTTACAATATTAAAAAAATAAAGTCGTATTTATGATACATATAGGTAGATTTATAAATTGAAGTAGATATTTATTAAAATATTTGTGTCACAAGAATTGCAATTTGTACTTTTGAGCTAATATTTTTGGAATCGACAAAAGAGTAAATTATATGGATTATTTAAACGAATTAAATCCTGTTCAGCGCGAAGCTGTAGAAAAAACAGATGGACCGTCTCTTGTAATTGCTGGTGCAGGATCAGGGAAAACACGTGTATTAACATACCGAATTGCTCACCTTTTAAATAAAGGGGTGCGTCCGTATACCATATTAGCTCTTACCTTCACCAATAAAGCTGCTCGCGAAATGAAAGAGCGTATTGGCCATATTGTTGGTTCAGAACAAGCACAATCACTTTGGATGGGAACTTTTCATTCCACTTTTGCAAAAATTCTGCGCTACGAAGCTGAACATTTAGGCTTCGATTCCAACTTTACTATTTACGACACTCAAGATTCCAAAAATCTACTTCGCAGCATTATCAAAGAGATGAAACTGGATGATAAGGTCTATAAAGCGAATGATATTTTGAATCGTATCTCATCGGCTAAAAATAACTTGGTAACCGCAACTGCTTATTCCCAAAATTCTGCTGCTCAAGAAATAGATGCTTCTAACCGCAGACCACTAACTGCAGAAATATATAAACGATATAGCCATCGTTGTCGACAAGCCAATGCTATGGATTTTGATGATCTGCTTTTACAAACCAATATTCTGTTTAAAAGTTCACCTGAAGTATTAGCCAAATACCAAGCCAAATTCAAATACATACTTGTAGATGAGTACCAAGATACCAACTACTCGCAATATTTAATTGTGAAAAAATTGGCCGAACAGCATAAAAATGTAAGTGTTGTAGGTGATGATGCTCAAAGTATTTATTCATTCCGTGGAGCAAAAATTGAAAATATTCTAAACTTCAGAAATGACTACCCTGATTACCAATTATTCAAACTAGAACAAAATTACCGATCTACAAAGATCATTGTGAATGCTGCAAACTCAGTAATCAAAAAAAATCAGGGGCAGATAAAAAAAGAGTCTTTCTCAGAAAAAGAAGGTGGCGAAAATATCAAGGTTATAAAAGCTATGACCGACCACGAAGAGGGATATATTATTGCCAACGATCTTTATGAAACAAAAATGCGTCATCGACTCAAATTCGAAGATTTTGCAATTTTATACAGAACAAATGCTCAATCGAGAATTTTCGAGGAATCATTAAGAAAACTTAACCTGCCCTATAAGATTTACGGCGGACTTTCTTTTTATCAGCGAAAAGAAATTAAAGATCTGCTTTCTTATTTTAGAATGGCTGTGAATCCTAACGACGAAGAAGCCATAAAGCGTGTTATTAACTACCCTAAAAGAGGAATTGGAGCAACTACAGTTGGTAAGCTGCAAGAAGCTGCTGCAAGTACCGGACAAAGCATTTGGAATATCATATGTGGCTTAAACGATCGACCATATGGTTTAAATGGAGGAACAATAAGCAAGCTTATGAAGTTTGCTAATTTAGTGAATGGCTTTGCTATGAAAATTGAACACGAGACAGCTTTCGAACTTGCCAGTCGTGTGTCATCAGAAACAGGTATTATTAAAGAACTCTATAACGACAGATCGCCTGAAGGTGTATCGCGTCATGAAAATATTCAGGAACTTTTAAATGCTATTCAGGATTTTACTCAAATCGCACTGGAAGAAGGCAAAGAGAACAAGCTAGCCAATTATCTTGAAGATGTTGCTTTACTTACAGATCATGACAATGAAAAAGACGAAGATCGGAATAAGATTAGCATGATGACGATTCACTCGTCTAAGGGGCTTGAGTTTCCCTATTTATACGTTGTCGGTATGGAAGAAGAATTATTTCCTTCGAAACTATCAACAGCCTCGCCACAAGAATTGGAAGAAGAGCGTCGTTTATTTTATGTAGCCCTAACTCGCGCACAAGAAAAAGTAAGTTTATCTTTTGCCAAAACTCGTTACAAATGGGGAGATATGAGTTACCCACGACCAAGCCGTTTCTTAAAGGAGATAGATCCAAATTTTGTTGATTTCTCCTATGAACAAGAACCTGAATTTTCAAGCTTTGGATCACGAATATCAGAAAGCGACAACAGCCATGAGCGTATGGCTACAGAAACACGTTTCCAAGCTAAAAGGAAACCTGGCTCACGACCAACTTTATCAAAAACAGCTCCTAGAATTAGGCCAACTGGCAATTCGGAGACTAATAGTAATTTCGAGGCATCAGATGCTAGTAAAATTCAAGCAGGTATGCATATCGAGCATCAACGTTTTGGTAAAGGAAAGGTTCTTCACCTTGAAGGAGAAACTCCAAATATTAAAGCAACAGTCTTTTTTCAAAACGTCGGACAAAAGCAATTATTATTAAAATTTGCTAAGTTAAAAATCGTTTAATCCAAAATTATCAACACGCAATACTGTGTTTCAGATAAGTTCTATTTGCATCAAAAGAAGAAATGCTGTACATTTGTATTGAGTTCTAAGTAATTCCGAGAATAAACTCACCACCTCGGTTATATTTTCATTATCGATTACAACTTCAATTTAAGATAATAAAAAGCTTAGATTTCAAATATTAACTGATTTATTTTCGTTTTTTTTAGTAATATTGTGTTCTTCAAAAACACGTCTAGAAATCAATAATATTTTAGGGTGATTATGAAAGTAAAGACTTGTTGAAAACATCAATAGGCTTTCCCACAAAATAAGTGATAACTGAATAAAAACACATCCCAGTTAAAACACAACAAAAACTAAATGGATTATAATTCGAATAGGGAAAAATTACTACTCCCTGAATATGGCAGAAACGTTCAAATGATGGTGGACTATGCCATGAAAATTGAAGATAGAGAAGAAAGAAATAAGGCTGCCAAAACCATTATTTCTATTATGGGTAATATGTATCCTCACCTACGAGACGTTAGCGATTTCAGACACAAACTTTGGGATCATTTAGCTATCATGACGGATTTTAAATTCGACATTGATTCTCCTTACGAACTACCTACCAAAGAGAAATTAGCTGAGAAACCTGAAGTTCTCCCATACAATAATCATAGAATTAGATTCCGCCATTACGGTAAGATCATTGAATCTATGGTACAAAAAGCTATTGATATTGAGGATGAAAAAGAACAAAAAGCTCTGATTCAAATGATAGCTAACCACATGAAAAAATCTTTTTCTAACTGGAATAAAGATGGTGTTGGTGACGATAAAATATTTAAAGATATTGTTGACATTTCCGGTGGCAAACTAACTATTCCTGAAAATTTAAAACTGAGAGAAACTCATGATAAGGATTTTCAGACCAAGAATAAGAAAAGAACTTTCCACAAGAATGACAATAGGAAATTCCATAAGAAGAAGTAATTCTTCTGGAATTCTAAAGCATTTTTAAAACCGGATAACTTCCGGTTTTTTTGTGTCAAATTTAGAATTCAATTTTTCTGTTTTTATCTTTTTTCTAGTTCAGTTTTAAAGTCCCTTTTCATTATCTTTAAGCTAGAATTTGAAATCACAAATTGTTCAATTGTCTGATATTAATTGATCCTTGATCAATATGTCAATTTGAATAATGAGTAAACCATTCCGTCACAACACCTAATGATCAATTAAATGAGCACATTCGAAATAACTGGTGGCACAACATTAAAAGGTGAATTGCACCCGCAAGGAGCAAAAAATGAAGCTTTACAAATTTTATGCGCCACGCTCCTGACTCCTGAAAAAGTAAGAATTCATAATATCCCCAACATACTAGATGTTAATCGTTTGATCGAACTTCTTGCTTCACTCGGTGTAAGTGTCACTCAAGAAGCAAAAAACACCTATTGTTTCGAAGCAAAAGAAATCAACCTTGAATATTTGAATTCTGATGAATTTGCAAAAAAGGGTTCTTCTCTTAGAGGTTCAATCATGATTATCGGTCCATTATTAGCTCGATTTGGGAAAGCATATATTCCAAAACCAGGTGGTGATAAAATTGGTCGCAGAAGATTAGATACTCACTTCATCGGTTTTCAAAAACTAGGTGCTGATTTCAGATATAAACAAGGTGATAAGTTTTATCGCTTGGAAGCTCCAAGATTGCAAGGCACCTATATGCTCCTTGATGAAGCATCGGTAACAGGAACTGCTAATATTATTATGGCAGCTGTACTCGCCGAAGGCACCACTACAATTTACAATGCTGCCTGTGAACCCTACATTCAACAATTGTGTAAAATGTTGAACTCAATGGGGGCTAAAATTACTGGTATTGGCTCCAATTTACTTTACGTCGAAGGTGTTAAATCTCTTTCTGGCTGCGAACATCGTATTCTTCCTGATATGATTGAAATTGGGAGTTTTATTGGCTTAGCTGCCATGACCAAATCTGAAATTACAATTAAAAATGTTGCTTATAAAGAACTAGGCGTTATTCCTGACACATTCAAAAAATTGGGTATAAAACTGGAGATTATAGGTGATGATATTTACATCCCAAAACAAGAGAATTATACCATTGAGAATTTTATGGATGGTTCAATTTTAACCATAGCTGATGCACCATGGCCAGGCCTTACGCCAGACCTTTTAAGTATCATTCTTGTGGTTGCAACACAAGCAAAAGGCAGTGTTTTAATTCATCAAAAAATGTTCGAATCAAGATTATTCTTTACCGATAAACTAATTGATATGGGAGCTCAAATCATACTTTGTGATCCTCACCGAGCAACGGTAATTGGATTGAATCAAGAAACAAAACTTAGAGCAACTAAAATGGTGTCACCAGATATTCGTGCCGGGGTTTCTCTACTAATTGCAGCACTTTCAGCAGAAGGAACAAGTACCATTCAAAACATCGATCAGATTGATAGAGGTTACGAAAATATAGACCTTCGTTTGAATGCAATTGGTGCTAAAATTAGAAGAATTGATAATTAACTATTTATTAACAGTCTAAATAAAGTTTATTAGCTAGTTTTAAATTTATAATTCAAACTGAGAGTGTTATCAAAAAAGCGCTACATAAAAAACGATTGACATGAAAAAATTAAATCTAGGTATACTAATAACTTTACTTGTGCTTTCCGTTTCTGCTTTAGCTGGTGAAAAAGGTAAAGACGTAAAAGAAGGCTTGAATATAGGAGATAAAATCCCCGAAATTTCAGCAAAATCTCCCGATGGAAAAGTTATAAATCTTAGTGATTTAAAAGGAAAACTTGTTCTTGTTGACTTCTGGGCATCTTGGTGTGGCCCATGTCGCGAAGAAAATCCTTGGGTTGTTGCTGTTTACAACAAGTTTAAAGATCAGAAATTCAAAAATGGTAAAGGTTTTACTGTATATAGCTTCTCTTTAGATAAGAAAGCCAGCAGCTGGAAAAATGCCATCAAAAAAGATGAGTTAATTTGGGATTATCACGTCAGTGAATTTAAAGGCTGGTACTCTCCTACTGCTGTAAAATTTGGAATCAATTCTATTCCATCAAATTTCTTAATCGATGAAAATGGTATTATTTTGGCAAAAGATTTAAGAGGTCAAAAGCTGGAATTAGTTCTACAGCACTATTTGAAAAAATAAATCTGAGATCATATTAAAATACATCAAAAGCTGCTCAAATAATTGAGCAGTTTTTTTTATTCTCTAAATCGCTAAGTCCTGAAATCAATTCAATTAAACCATCTCTGTCATGAAAACTTGCCATTAAATTCAAGGAAAATCTGTAAACTTAACCGACAAGTTTTATCTTTGTGCCAATTTGTCGGAAAATTGGGCATTGGCAAACAATTTGTAAACAAAGTCCTGTAATTTTTATGCTCAGTTAAAACTGAATAAAGTTAATATTGGCTGAGAGACAAATATCGAAATACGAAGCCAGAGTAATCTGGTGATTTATTAGAAAAACAAAGAGATGACAAAAGATAAAAGCAAAGTGGACAAGGAAGATTTAGAAGTAAAAGATACTGTTACACCAGAAACAGAAGAGAAAGTCGCTGAGAAAGAAGTAAAGGCTGAAAAGAAAAAGTCTAAAAAAGAAAAGAAAGCTGACGAGATTGAAGAACTAGGAGCGAAATTGCAGGAGATTAATGATAAGTACATGAGATTATCGGCTGAATTCGATAATTACCGTAAGCGTACTTTGAAGGAAAAAATGGAACTTGCAAAATCAGGTGGCGAGAAAATCCTCGTTAATGTTCTTCCGGTAATGGATAACTTTGAAAGAGCACTTAAGTCGGTAGATGAGTCAACTGACATCGAAGGAGTAAAAGAAGGCATCAAGCTTATTTACACAAACTTCAAAGATTTCATGACACAACAAGGCGTGAAAGAAATTGAAGCTACCAATCTTGATTTTGACACAGACGTTCATGAAGCTATTACCAAAATTCCAGCTCCAACTGAAGAGTTAAAAGGTAAAGTTGTTGATTGTATTGAAAAAGGGTATTTCCTTAACGAAAAAGTGATTCGCTTTTCGAAAGTAGTCGTTGGAGAATAATATTAAACAAACAAATCTGAAATAAGATGTCGAAAAGAGATTACTACGAAGTACTTGGCGTATCGAAAAGCGCTACCGGACCAGAGCTAAAAAAAGCTTATCGTAAGAAAGCAATTCAATTTCACCCTGATAAGAATCCAGACGATAAAGAAGCTGAAGAAAAGTTTAAGGAAGCGGCAGAGGCCTATGAGGTACTTAGCAATGATCAAAAACGTCAGCGTTACGACCAATATGGACATGCAGGCATGGGCGGTGCAGCTGGAGGTGGTTTCGGCGGAGGTGGCATGAATATGGATGACATCTTTTCTCACTTTGGGGACATCTTTGGTGGTGGATCCTTCTTTGGTGGTTTTGGCGGCGGCGGACGTAGTTCACAACGTGTGAATCGCGGAAGCAACCTAAGAGTTAAAGTGAAACTTACGCTTCAGGAAATTGCCAATGGTGTTGAAAAGAAGATTAAGGTTAAGAAGCATGTTGAATGTAACGACTGTAATGGTTCAGGTGCTGAAGGTGGTTCTTCTCACGATACTTGTACACAATGTAATGGTAGTGGTCAGGTAACTCGTGTTCAGAATACCATCCTGGGTCAAATGCAAACCAGTGCCGTTTGTCCATCATGTAATGGCGAAGGAAAAATCATTACCAACAAGTGTAAATCTTGTGCTGGTGAAGGTATTGTAAAAGATGAAGAAATTATCACAATCAATATCCCAGCGGGTGTTGCTGAAGGTATGCAACTATCGGTTAGCGGACGTGGTAATGCAGCTCGTCGTGGTGGTGTGAATGGTGATTTGTTAATCTTAGTTCACGAAGAGGAGCATCCTGAGCTTGTACGTGACGAGAACGACTTATTATACAACTTATTTATTAGCATTCCTGATTCAATTTTAGGTACTGCTGTTGAAATTCCTACTATCGAAAATAAAGTAAAAGTTAAGATCGATAATGGAACTCAACCAGGAAAAATTCTACGCTTACGCGGAAAAGGCTTACCTGATATTAATGGATATGGTCGTGGTGATCTATTGGTTAAAATAAATGTTTGGGTTCCAAACAAGGTTAGCAAAGACGAACAGAAACTTCTTGAAAAACTTCAGGCTTCTGAGTCGTTTAAGCCAAACCCCAGCTCACAGGAAAAAAGTTTCTTCAAGAAAGTTCGAAACTTCTTTGAGTAGACAAAATATAAGTATTCAAATCCCTCGAAAAAGTTCGGGGGATTTTTTTTATCCTGATTTTTAAGGATATAATCAGCATGTTTAGCTTTTATATCGATTTTCTATTAAACAAGTGTAACTTTTAGGTATTTTGTAGACTAATAGAGAGTGAGACAAATAAAAACTAACTATTAATAATATAAACCCCCATTAATTTATTTTAAAATGGCGTTTTTCGAAGCAAAAAACATAGTAAAACAGTATGCTGGCCACACTGCTCTTAAGGGTGTGAGCATTTCTGTTCCAGAAGGAAGTATATTTGGCCTTTTAGGTCCCAATGGTGCTGGTAAAACAACTCTTATTCGAATTATTAACCAAATTACAGGTCCGGATGCCGGTGAGGTTTTCTTCAATGGAGAACCACTGAAACCAGAGCACGTTCATCATATTGGTTATTTACCTGAAGAAAGAGGTTTATACAAAAAAATGAAGGTTGGAGAGCAATCTATTTACCTTGCTCAACTGAAAGGAATGAGCAAGCAGGATGCAACTGCAAAACTACAAGCCTGGTTCAAAAAATTTGATATTCTTGAATGGTGGGACAAAAAAGTAGAAGAGCTCTCAAAAGGCATGGCGCAGAAAATCCAATTTATTACAACCATTCTTCATGAACCTAAACTCTTAATTTTCGATGAGCCGTTTAGCGGTTTCGACCCGATTAATGCTAATCTATTAAAAAGTGAAATTCTTGAACTTCGCGATAAGGGATGTACAATTATCTTCTCTACTCACAATATGGGTTCTGTCGAAGAAATTTGCGATCACATAGCACTAATTCATAAATCTGAAAAGGTTCTTGATGGTTCGTTTGAGGATATCAAAAAGCAATATCGCACACATACCTTCAACATATCTTTTACAGGTGAACTTGAAACCTTAAAAGCCAACCTGTCGGATGACATTGAAATTCTAGAACATCAATCGAATAAAGAATTTGAATCTTTAAAGTTGAAACTTAATAACGGAACCGATTCAAATCAGCTCTTAACTCAGATTCTCCCTCATGTCAAAGTGGTTTCGTTCAACGAGATTATTCCAAGCATGAACGATATTTTTATTCGCGTTGTCAATGAAAAAAACCTGAGCGTTGATTTTGAGTAATCAAGCAAGAACACAAATTATTCAATTCGTTTCATTCCGATCTTTCGGACCTATAGATAAATAAAATGAACAAGATATTAATCATTATACAACGTGAGTATTTATCACGAGTTAAAAAGAAATCTTTCTTACTTCTAACCTTTCTTACCCCTATCCTAATTGCAGGTATTTATGCCTTTATGATTTGGATGATGATGAAAGATGACACTGAGAAAAGAACGATTGGTGTTATTAATGAATCAGAACTTGTCAGCCCTGTAGAATCAAAAGATTTTACCACTTTTGACTACCTGGGAAACACAAGTTTTGAAGAAGCAAAAAAGTTACTTGACAGCAAAGGTTATTATGCGATTTTGAAGATCCCTAAAGATATTTTAGACTCACAATCAGCAGAGTTATTCTCATTTAAGCAGGTTACTATTGAAGTAAAATCCGGAGTTGGATCTCAAATTCGTAATCATATAGAAACGATAAAGCGTTCAAAAATTATTGCAGAAGCTAATATGCCGGATCTAGAGCAAAAGCTAGCTGCAACTAAAACGCCAATTTCCGTAAAGACCATTAAGTTTGGAGATGACGGTGAGATTAAACAAAGCTCAACTGAAATTGCAATGGGACTTGGCTTTGCCATGAGTTTCATTATTTACATGTTTATTTTCATGTATGGCGTACAAGTTATGCGCGGTGTTATCGAAGAAAAGAGTAATCGAATTATCGAGGTTATTATCTCATCGGTTAAACCTTTCCAGTTGATGATGGGTAAAATTGTTGGTGTAGCTATGGTAGGCCTTACTCAATTCTTAATGTGGGTTATTCTAACCGGAGCCATTATTTTAATTGGCAGTGCAATATTTATGCCTGGGCTTGATGCTGAAAGCATACAACAAGCTTCATCAATTAGTCAATTACCAAGCACAGGACAAGCAATGAATCAGGCTCAGTTAAATATGATGCAAGATGTTCTTGGCACTTTCGACATGGGCTATATTATGAGTATTCTAGGAGGCTTCATTTTCTTCTTTCTAGCCGGATATTTATTGTACTCGGCTCTATTTGCTGCTGTAGGATCGGCTGTTGATAACGAAACAGAAACACAACAATTCATGTTGCCTATATCATTACCTCTGGTACTTGCCTTATATATTGGTATGGCTGTAGCCAAAAACCCTGAAGGAAGCTTAGCCTTTTGGGGATCTATAATACCTCTAACATCTCCAATTGTCATGCTGGTTCGTATTCCATTTGGGGTTCCTTTGTGGGAATTACTATTATCAATGGGATTATTAGTTGCAAGCTTCATATTCGTTACATGGGTAGCCGCTAAAATATATCGTACAGGAATTCTAATGTATGGTAAAAAAGTATCTTATAAAGAGATTTGGAAATGGTTACGTTACCATAGGTAATTTATTGATGCGATGATGTATCAATTTTAAAACATTCGTCATTAAAATCATACATAAATAAGTTTAAAATCAGTGCCTCGTTTTAAAGCGAGGCATTTTTTGTTATTTTTTCAGGAAGCTATTCACAAATAGAAATATTCTTAAAATAGAATTTGATATTTTTGCAAGATGATTAATTACAACGAACCTTTATTCCGACCTCCTAGTGAGGCTTATTCCTTAATATTACAAGTCAGCTTAGGTTGTGCTTGGAATAAGTGTGCCTTTTGCGAAATGTACAGCAGCAAACAATTTCGTCTTCGCCCCGAAGAAGAGATCTTTGCAGAAATTGAGAGTCTGGCTCATCACTCAGATCAAATAAGAAAAGTGTTTTTAGCAGATGGGAATGCAGTGGTACTTTCCTTCGATAAGCTAAGTAGAATACTGGATAAACTGAAGGCAACTTTTCCAAAACTAAACCGAGTTTCAGCCTATGCTCTACCACGAGATATTGAAGCTAAAACTGATGAAGAACTTCAAATTCTTGCTGATAAGGGCTTGAAATTATTGTACGTGGGTATCGAGTCTGGAGATAATGAATTACTGGATCGAATTAATAAAGGTGAGGATTACAAAAGCACAAACCTGGCTTTACAAAAAGCAAGACAAGCAGGGATCAAACTATCGGTTATGATTCTAAATGGGCTTGGAGGGCAACATTATTCCCAACAACACGCCATTAACTCAGCAAAGCTTGTCAACGAAATTCAACCTGAATTTCTCTCAACACTGGTTTTAAGTTACCCCCATGGGGAAGAACATTTTAAGCAAAAATTTAAAGGCGAGTTTCTTCCTTTAAATACAATTGAATTAATTGCTGAGATGAGAGTGTTTATTGAAACTCTGGAGCTTGATAATACGGTTTTTAGAAGTGACCATGCTTCGAATTACCTTATTCTAAGGGGAAATCTAAATAGGGATAAACAAGAGCTCTTAAATCGGATAAACGGTGTTCTAAACGATCCTGCAAATGCAAAACTACGTCCTGAATGGATGAGAGGACTTTAAAATTATGAATTTCGAATTATGATTTCAGATTTATAAAGAACCTATGATATAAAGAAAAAGCGATCAAATTGAGATTTGATCGCTTTTTCTATATCTGATTGAAAATTCCGTTTACTTACTGAATTCCTTTACAATTTCCAGAAAAACAAACACAACAGGTGCTACAATCAAAACCGCATCAAAACGATCAAGAATACCACCATGTCCCGGAAGAATAGTACCTGAATCTTTCACTTTAATACTTCTCTTAAACAAAGATTCAACTAAATCACCTAATCCACCTACTACTGCTACGATTAGTCCTACAGAAAGCCATAAGACTAAACTCAATTCCTGACTAAAATAAGAGCATCCCCATGCAGCTAAAAGTGTGGCTATACCTCCTCCAATACTACCTTCCCACGATTTCTTCGGCGAAATACGTTCAAACAGTCTGTGCTTTCCGAAGTTCACGCCAACAAGGTAAGCTCCTGTATCATTAACCCAAATCATGATAAAAATACCCATTACAATATCGGGTCTGAAATTCTCTACCCCATTCTGGAAAACAAGGTAAATAAGCAATGCAAATGGCAATGCAGCATAAATTAATCCCAATAAAGTATAAGCTATATTAGCAAAAGGATTTTCCTTTTTACGATACAATTCAATAATAAAAATCAGGAATATTAGTAATAGTAGAACTTGAAACAATAGGGCTTTATCACAATAGTTATGTGACGTGACAGCTGCAAATAACAAGACAACTCCGATAAGTCCAGCTGCAACTTGAGGTGCCGCATTGGTCTTTTTAACAAGACCATAGAACTCATAATTTGCTAAAAGAGCTATTCCCAGAAAAGTAGCTATAAATCCTACCGGGTGAAGGTTAATTCCTGCAATTAATATAATTGCGAATAATATTGCTGTTAATGCTCTCTTGATAAAATCCCCCACTATAAATCAAAATTAGGTTAACTCAAAAAAAATCAAGTCGTTAAAATAAACAAAAAATAGCTAAGTTGTCAATTTCCATTGACAACTTAGCTTTAATAAATATCTCATTCAAAGAATTAAACAGCCTTAGAGTTGTTCTCTTCTTCTGATGTATCGTCCTTATCAGGAGTTTCGGTAGGAAGGATTTTAGCATCCTCTATTTCTTTGGCGCCAAAATTTCTCTTTCCAAATATAGCTTCCAAATCTTCACTAAAGATCACTTCACGCTCCAATAGCAACTGACTCACTTTCTCGTGACCTTCCATATTGTCTTTAAGAACTTGTTTAGCTCTCTCGTAAGAAGCTTCAATCATTTCTTTAACTTCTTTATCGATAAGTTCTGCAGTTTTCTCACTGTATGGCTTAGAAAAACCATAATCAGATTGTCCAGATGAATCGTAGTAACTTACGTTACCTACTTTTTCACTCATTCCAAAGATCGACACCATAGCCATTGCTTGCTTGGTTACTTTCTCCAGATCATTTTGAGCTCCAGTAGAAATTTTACCGAAAATCAATTCCTCAGCAGCACGCCCACCAAGAGCAGAACACATTTCATCAAGCATTTGCTCTTTAGTCGTAATACTTCTTTCCTCTGGCAAATACCATGCAGCTCCAAGAGCTTTTCCTCGAGGAACAATAGTTACCTTCACCAATGGGTGAGCATATTCTAACAACCAGGATATGGTTGCATGACCAGCCTCATGATAAGCAATTGTTTTCTTTTCAGTAATTGAAATAATCTTATTTTTCTTCTCCAAACCTCCAATGATACGGTCAACTGCATCAAGGAAATCTTGTTTTTGAATAACATTTTTCTTCTTACGAGCAGCAATCAAAGCAGATTCATTACAAACATTAGCAATATCAGCTCCAGAGAAACCTGGTGTTTGCTTAGCTAAGAATTCGCTCTTTACTGATTCGTCAAGTTTTAAAGGACGAAGATGTACATTAAAAATCTCTTCACGCTCATTTAAATCTGGTAACTCAACATGAATCTGACGGTCGAAACGACCAGCTCGCATCAATGCTCTATCCAAAATATCAGCACGGTTAGTTGCTGCCAGAATGATAACACCAGAATTGGTATCAAAACCATCCATTTCAGTTAATAACTGATTTAAGGTATTTTCACGCTCATCGTTAGCACCCATATTAGGATTCTTACCTCTGGCACGACCAATAGCATCAATCTCATCAATAAAAATGATACATGGTGATTTCTCCTTAGCTTGCTTAAACAAGTCACGAACACGACTTGCACCAACACCTACAAACATCTCAACAAAGTCAGAACCTGACATACTAAAGAAAGGTACATGAGCTTCACCTGCTACGGCTTTTGCCAAAAGAGTTTTACCTGTTCCCGGAGGGCCTACAAGCAATGCTCCTTTCGGAATCTTACCTCCTAATTTTGTATAGTTTTCAGGATGCTTAAGAAATTCTACGATTTCCTCAACCTCTTGTTTAGCCTCAGCCAAACCAGCAACATCCTTAAAGTTTGTTTTAATATCAGATTCCTTATCAAAAACTTTCGCCTTTGATTTACCAACATTAAAAATATTTCCACCACCAGCACCACCGCCAGCACCTTTGCTCATTCGCTTAAATACGAAGAACCAAATGGCCAAAATGATAAGAATTGGGAAAATGAAACCAAGAATATCACCAAAGTAATCCTTGTGATCGGTATATTTTACAGCCACACGATCGGCCTCAGGCATTGAATCCTGAGCCTTTTCAAGATTCTTCTCGAAATTCTCAATTGAACCAATTGTAAAGAAATAATGCGGTCCTGATTTTGATGGAGAATCGAATGAATTAGAGAATAAATCCGGATACTTATCCAAATTCGCATCCTTGATATAAACATTTACATTACCAAGGTTACGAACGATCTCTATTTTCTCAACATCATGATTACGTAACATTTCAACCTTTACCTTATGCCAGCTTGTTTCCTTAGGATTTTGCTGATAAGTAAAATATTGAATGGCTAAAAACGATAAAGCTATAATTCCATAAATCCAATAAGCATTAAACTTAGGAGCTTTCATCATATTAGTAGGTCCCTTTCCTTTCTTATTGTTAGGAGGAGGTGTGTTAGGCATTTTCTTATCTGTCATTATATTTTGTATAATTCTATTTTTACTGATTAAAGAACTTCTGGAACACGAGTGATTTTGGCATCAGCCCACAGCTGTTCCAATTGATAAAAATCGCGATATTCTTTCTGAAAAATGTGAACAACAACATTGGCATAATCTAAAAGAATCCACTGTGCATTCTGATGACCTTCCTTTTTCCACACTTTTTCCTTCAATTTTTCTAGTGTTTCATTTTGAACATTATCAGCAAGTGAAGAAACATGAGTATTTGAAGTTCCATTACAAATTACAAAATACTTACATACAGCACCACTTACATTTTTTAAATCAACACTTACAATTTCAACAGCCTTCAATGCTTTTAAGGCTTCAATAATCGTATCGACTAATTTTTCTGGTGAAAGTTCTGTTTTTTTGGTCATATATTAATTTTAATCTTACAAAGATAATTTTTTTTTAAGTCTATAATAATAAAGCAATCCCTAGATTTTAGTCAAATGAATAAAAAAGGAGTTTCAAGTCTTAGAAATTGAAATCTTACCCTTAATTTTGTCATCATATCTAATTTAAACCAGATTATGCCAAATTTATTTCTTCCTAACCAAATTATTCGAGTCGAACAATTAGATTCTACCAATTTATATGCTCTTCAATTGATAAAAGATACCAATCCGTCAGGAGGAACTGTCGTTATGGCATTAAACCAGACAGAAGGCCGCGGACAGCAAGCAAATACTTGGGAAAGTGAAAGTGGCAAAAACCTTACCATTAGTCTTATACTTCGCCCGGAGTTCATTTTAGCGCAAGATCAATTTCAGGTTTCTATGATTATTTCTCTAGGTGTTAAAGATTACCTAAGTTCTTATATTGAGAATGTTTCGGTAAAATGGCCCAACGACATTTATGTTGGAGATAAAAAGATTGCAGGTATTTTAATTGAACAATCGATAATGGGGACTCACCTGTCACATTCGGTATGCGGTCTAGGATTAAATATTAATCAAGAGAAATTTGTTTCGGATGCTCCCAACCCTATTTCTTTGAACATGTTGACAAACGAAATATACAATATAGAAGAAGAGCTAAGCAAGATTTTAGCTTCAATTGAAAATCGTTATCTGCAGGTGCAGAAGGGGAACGCTTTACAGTTAGAAAAAGATTACCTCAAAGCTCTTTATTGGATAAATGAGATTCGTACTTTCAAGGATGAAGATGATGAGTTTGAAGGTAAAATTGTTGGAATTTCAGAATTTGGACAACTACAAATTGAAGATGAAGATAAGGATATAAGAATCTTTAATTTTAAAGAGGTGAGCTTTGTAAGATAGCCCACCTCAATATATTCTATAGTTTAAATGCAAGTTTCACATTAATACTTCTACCAGGATTATAAAATCCTAATGGCTTTAAGCTAGATAAATGATCAGTATAGGTCTTATCAAATAAATTGCTTACCCCTGCAATAAGATTTGTTCTTACTTTCCCTAAAGTAAACGATGTTCCTGTATTTATAGAGAACAAATGATATGATAAGGTTTTACTTTCAAACAGAGCAGGCTTGTTCTGCTCAAATGCATACTTCCATTCAACGTTCACAAAAGGATCTTTTAAAAAATTATTTCCCTTACAAAAGAATTTCAAACTCGTGTTTAGTTTGTGTTGTGGTATAAAAGGTAATCTCCCTCCCAAATCTTGTTTTGCAATTACCATAGAATAATCCGTGTGGACTTTTAAAAAGCTAACAGGCACAATATTAATAGATACCTCTCCACCATACAACTTGGCATCTTGTTGATTATATGCATACACGAATCCATCTCCTTCCGGCGCCAATTCCGTGGTTGGTGATAAATATATGAAATCATACACTTTATTATAGAAAAGTGAAAAATCGATATTATGATCGTGAGTGTGATAGTGCACGCCTAAATCTGCTTCTAAACTTTTTTGAGGATCCAAGCTGGTATTTCCTTCTTCAAATCTGTTACCATGCAAACCATGCTGTGAAAGTTCAGCCAAATTAGGTACCCGGTATCCTGTTGCAAAGTTTGTTCTCATGAGTAGAGATTCAGACACATGAAAAGTTGCTCCTAATGAAGCATTAAAATTATCAAACCTGCGGTTTATATGAACCATTTCCTCTTCATGGTGTTCTCCTTCTTCCTCATGATGTTCTTCTTCATGTTCCTCTTCAGGTTCTCCGTGAGAATGTCCACCCGTTTCTTGTTCCGGAACATACAAAGATCTATGATCATAACGCAAACCAATTTGAAAATCTACATGATGAACTTCCTTTTTAAGTAATGTAAAAAGCGAAAAATCATCAATTTTAGAATTCGGAACTATCCTGTTGGGAGCTTCCTGGTTTTTATTTGATTGATGCATTCCTTGCAAGCCGATAAGAAACTCTGTATTTTCTCCAGTTGGGAAATACAGCTTACTATCGTAGGTAAGTGTTTTTAAATCCATATCTACCAAACGAAAAAAAGTAGAATTAGGGTCTCCCTTTAATTGTCTGTTATTGAATTGATATGCAGCATTTAGCTCCAATTTATAATTCCCAAGAAATAACCTGTTTCTGGAAGAAATCAAATGTTGTGTTAAATCCTGAAACCAATAATGATTTTTTCTTTTTCCAGAACTAACCACTTCCAAAGATTCACCATTGGTCATACCAAGTTGTGGTTGTAAATAATCATAGTACACTTTAAAGCTTCCATAATCTTTAATCATCCCTAAACCTAATTGTAATCCTTTCGAATTGAAACGGCTATTTGGAACAAAATCACCATTCCCATCTTTATAATCTTTATGTGATTGTTGATTTGCTCTAAGCATCCAAAACCAATTATTAGATGATGACTTTACTCCAACATTGTAATTTTGCCCTTGCGATACAGAATGATATTCGCTGGAAATATCGGCTTGAGTTGTATTTGCCGGGGCTGGCTTTTCGCGTAGAATATTAATTACTCCACCCATTGCATCTGATCCATATAGTAATGACGCAGGTCCTTTAATTACCTCAACATGATCTGCTCCTTGCCCATTAATTAGAAATGGATGATCGGTAGAAAACTGGAAGTTTTCTAAACGAACACCATTATTAAGAAAAACAATATTATTTAAAGATAAACCTCTAATTACCGGGGTGCTAATACCAGGACTACGTGAAATTATATCAACACCAGGTATGGTAGAAAGTTTTTCACCAATAGAAGGGTAAACCAATTGTTCGAGTTTATTTTTGTTTAATACTGATATTTTTATTGAATTTTCGTGTTGCGCAGATGGAAAACCACCAGAAACCACAACATCTTGTGTTGTCACAGAAGTGAATCGTAATCCCACATTAAGCACATTGTTTGTAGTTTCAATCTGTTTAGTTTCAATAATTGATTCGTACCCGATAAAAGAAAATTGTATCGTTAATTTCCCTTCTGGAAGATGCTCCAATGTATATGATCCATCTTTATTGGTTACTGTTCCTTTTTGCAATTCCGGTATAAATACACTCACCCCCGGCAGAGGTGTTCCTTCTTTTTCATCCTGTACAATTCCACTTAATTTGTTGTTTACTGTTTCAGTAGATGCAAAAGTACTTGTAGGCAATAACAATAGTATTGCCAGAAAATATCTTATCATGATAAAATCAGAGTTAGTTAAATTATTTTAAAATTATATGCACAGGCAATTCAATGAACTTCTTACAAAGTCATTAATTTGTACATATGTGATTTTATTATATTTCCGATAATTTAACTGACTCAGGCGGAGCCCGTAAGCAAAAGTAGTATCTTAACTTTGACTTTAATTTTTCTGTTTGTTCTACTTTATGTGAAAGAAGATTGATACTAACAACTGATGGAATATGAATATTTTCAGCAGAAGTAAAAAAGAAATAATCAAAGTCCTGAATTTCACAAATATCAGTCAAGTCAGATTCTTGGTGAGAACAAGAATGACAATGATGTTCGTGATTTGGGAACATCATGTGATGAGTCTTAATCACTATTGGCAATACAAATGCCAAAGTGATTAGAAAAGAAAGTGCTCTATGCTTATTATTTAGACTCATTCAAAACAAAGCTATTCAAAATTTGGGAGGGTACAAAAAAAGCTGTCGATTTTTCAACAGCTTTTTTCTCAATACTTTTTCTATTCTATATTCTGAAGATTTTGATAAGGAATCTGAGTCATTCCTTCTGCAAGTTGATTGATTCCTTTTTCAAGTTTCTTTTTCAACATCATCTTCATCATGGCATTCAACTCTGCATGCACAGTCAAACGAACCTTTGTTTCATATGGTCCTTGTTCAATCAGTTGAATCCAAAAGTAAAATTCGAAAGGGCTACGACCGTAGCCTGTCAATTTTAAAGATTTATTTTTTTCCTTTTCAACAAACTGTAAACCCGCTTCACCAAAACCTTTAATTACAAAAGAACAATTGTCTTCAGTAGCTTCCCAATGCTCAATTTGATCCTTGAAATTCATCTTTTTATTAGTTTGCTCCTCTATTTTAGCTTGTACTTCAGGATTCTCTGAAGCCAACTCAAATACCTTAGCAATTTTTCTAAAATCAGATAAAAAGGAATAAATACTATTCACATGATTTGGAATAATCTTGATATCACTTACAATCTTTGTTGTTGACATATACTTTCTCTTTAGAATACAAAAGAGGGTGCCCAATAATAAGACACTCTCTTTCGCTTTATTTTTTATTCGCTACTTATAGCTTTTATTATTTTCTCCAGTTTGCCGGATCTTTGCGCCATTCTTTCAACTGAGCTACATCTTCTGCTTTTACATAGCCAATTTCCTGTGCACAGTCAATCATTGTATTGTAATCGCTCAAAGTATCAACAACACAGTTTGCATTTGTAAAATTATCCTCAGCAGTTTGGAATCCGTACGTGAAAATTGCTAACATCCCCATTACATTACATTCTGCTTCGCGAAGTGCTTGAACAGCTTTCAACGAAGATCCGCCTGTTGAAATCAAATCTTCAATAACAACAACTTTTTGTCCAGCTTTTAAATCACCTTCAATCATATTAGTCATTCCGTGAGCTTTGGCAGCAGAACGAATATAAACCATAGGTAAATTCAACTCATCAGCAACCAATGCACCTAAAGCGATTGCTCCGGTAGCAACACCTGCAATAACTTCAACATCCGGATATTTAGCTAAAACAGCCTTTGCAAAAGCTTTTTTAATATCAGTTCTAACTGCTGGGTACGATAAAGTTTTACGATTATCACAGTAAATTGGCGACTTCCATCCCGAAGCCCAAGTGAATGGGTTTGTAGGTTCTAGCTTAATTGCTTTTATTTGCAAAAGGTATTCAGCGATTTGTTTTGCAGTACTTTGCATAGGACTATTGGATTAAATGGTTCGATAAATATGAATTGATTAAACAAAATTGGTGTAATACTCAAGCATATACCACAGTAGTACAAACTTTTACATGACAAATTCCTTAATCTGAAATCATCCGCAAATGTATAAAGTATTTTTTAAAGATCGTGCAATTTTCTTAGGCGATAAGACTGAAAGTATGAATTTTCGATGTCTGGTTTACCTGTGGACAGAAGGTGAAAATCTTGAAGACATTGTTTCAGACTTCGAAGAAGATGAAAACAAAGAAGCTTTATTTTTCGCCGCTGAAGATGTGGAAGCTCTTTTCTCAGAATTTAAACATCAATTTAAGTATATAGAAGCTGCCGGGGGATTAGTTTTTAATAAGAAAGATGAGATTCTCGCTATTCATCGATTAGGGAAATGGGATTTACCCAAAGGGAAAGTTGAAGATGGCGAAACTGTGAAAGAAGCTGCCTTACGAGAAGTTGAAGAAGAATGCGGTATCAGTAATCTCGAATTATCCGATGAACTTGAATCGACTTATCACACCTATTGGATGAATAATAAATGGATGCTTAAACGTAGTTATTGGTTTAAGATGAATTATTCCGGTAACGAAAAACTGGTTCCACAAACCGAAGAGGATATTGAGCAAGTGAGTTGGATATCGATAAATCAGCTTGATGAATTTAAGGCAAACACCTATGCTTCCATTCTCGAAGTCATTAAAGAATTAAAGGAAGTTATCTAATACTACAAGGCTCTTTATTTTATCTGGAATAATTCTTGCGAAGAACATTTCTTTGAATCTTAACAAAGACCTTCTCTACCCCATCGTGTGGACCTCTGGCAGGGTATTGATAAACTTTCCCTTCCGGATCTATAATGATATAAGTTGGGAACACTTTAATCTTATAATCCTTTAGAATAGAGTTATCTTTATCAATTAAAACTACAGGCCAATTAGCCTCAGATTGTTTCAGTTTATTTCTAAATCGAATAGGATCAACATCACTAGCCAAACTTAGAAATTCGATATCTTTTCCAAAGGCTTCGTGCAACTTCATTAACAACTTTGCATCCCGTTCCCAAACTGAGTTTGTTGTGTTACAGAAATTTAAATAAAGGTATTTTCCCTTATAATCAGACAAAGCAATACAACCAACTTTAAAATCGGGTGCACTCGTATTTTTTAACAAATGAGAAAGCTTTGCTAAATAATTCTTCGTTAATCGATTCACTTCATTACTCTGTGAATTCTGCTCAATATTTTTTAGAATTCCAATCGCTTTTCTTCTGGATAATAAAGCATTCTGTGTTCCGTCATATACCGATTTAGCTAACAAAACATCTCTAAAATTCTTATCCTGATAGATCGTGTAATTCTGCATCAATTTGTCTAACTCCTGATAGGGCTCTCTGGTTTCCAGAATCTTTGCAAACTTAGATTTCTCTCTTCTGTGGAAAGCTGATGCTAAAGCATTATTGTAAACTTTGTTAAATAAAGTTGTATAAGCCGTATTACTTAATTCTAATACTTGATTAGAAAAGTATTTGTTCTCTAAACTGATGTAGGCCTCAGGTCTCGACAAATAATCAAGAAAACCCAAGCGGTATTTTAAATAAGTTTGAAAATATGCATTCTTAACAGGTGCATATTCCGAATTCATTTCTTTTGCAAAACCGATACCTAGCGATGATGAACGCTTATTGTAAATACTTTCAAAATTTTGATTGACAAAATTGTCAAATTGATTATCAAACTGACGAATCAAACTATTTAAACCATTCTTATCTGCATTTCGAAAGCCTAATAAGATATCTTGTGGTGTAAAAAATGGATCTGTTTTTTGAGCTGGTGATAGGTCTCTTTTGGGAGGTAGACTCAACTGATATTCTTTATCACCTTCTGCAAAAAAGTAACCTCTAAAAATGCCTAAAGGCAGAAATACCATCTGCGTTTCATCAATATCAAATTCTACTGAAAACCGTCCTTGCTTATCAAGTTGCATAATGGCCAACTGCTTCTCCGTTTTCGAGAATGCATCATCGTAACACAACACCTTTATCTGCGTATTCGCATAAGCAGCGTGTTGACCAAACAACTTCACTTTTTTAGCAAATGAGCTTTGTACGCCAAGAGTCAGTATCAGTAAAATAAGTAATGATCGCATATTCTTCAATTTCAAAAAACATAGGCTATTCAAATCAGAATATCTGATACAAATAGCCAATTAATCTTATCAATTACAACTTATAAGCTTCAGAGTCTTGAACCTTAGGAACGAACTGAGATGCATCACCACCATGGCGAATAATATCACGTACAATGGTCGATGTAATCATCGTATGCTCTGGAGTCGTCAATAAGAAAATTGATTCCAAATCGTATTCCATCTTCTTATTTATTTGAGCAATGGCACGTTCATACTCAAAGTCGGCAGCCGTACGCAAACCTCTTAGAATAAACTGAGCATTTTTCGATTTACAATACTCAACAGTCAAACCACCGTAGATCTCAACCTCAATTCGTGGATCGTTATTGAAGGTTTCCTTAATCCACTGAATACGCTTCTCAACAGGAAAAAATTGCCTTTTCTCGGCATTATAACCTATGGCAATAACGATTTTATCGAACAAGGGTAATGCTCTTTCAACAATTGACTGATGTCCTACTGTAAAAGGATCAAATGATCCTGGAAATATGGCTACTCTTTCCATCTTCTTAATTATAATTATTTTGAAGCCTCACCTAAAATGGGCTCATTTTAATATTCTACTTGAGCTAAATTACAAAATAATTCAGCCTATTTAATTTTAATTTTCTTGTACGAACTTATAAACAAGATATTACCCATATCGTCGAATCCTGTAAACATATCCAATTTGTCACGGTCAACATCTTCTCTATTGAAACCTAAAATCGTTAGATCCGCATCCATCGATTTATTCATAATCTCCTTCTTCTTATCGGTATGATCAATTCCAATCAATTCGATATTATTAGACGAAATTGGCAATTGTCCCGATCGAATAAGACTTAATAATTTATTCTGTTCTTTTTCAAGATCTTTTTCTGGATACATAGCAAAGATCTTAATCATACTCTTCTTCCAATCTGGGTGTCCCTGAATGATATAGGCCAAAAGAATCATCAAATTCGCATTTTCATAATCTTCTGATCCTATCCAAATATGAATCTCTTTGTGATACCCAAAACCTTTAAACGAGGTATTTAGAACACAAACATCAAATTGAGTTGATTCAATCAAATTATAGTTGTCAATCACGTAGTTTAACTGATCTGGCTCGGTACGAGAATATTCAAAAAGAATTGAATTATAACCATGTCCTGATATGCTTGAAAGCTGCATGACTTGGGCAATTGCCGAAGTCATTGACGGACTAATAATCGTATCTAAGAAAACACGGTTACGACTTCCCGATGCCAAATTAATCAAGCGTTTCATCACATCTTTAGAGTCGTCATTCGTTTTTTCACTTAGAAATCCTTCCAAGTAATGAATGTATGTTCCGAAACCATATTTATATGAAATCCAACGTAATAAATCAAAAGCAGAACGACGTTTGAATGTATCTTGAGAAATACAAATTGCAAAAGGCCTCCAACTCACTTCTCTATCAACTTTCTCGGCACGCTGTGCAAAAATTTGTAGATATCGACTCAATTGAAATACAACACCTCGGAAAAGTTTTGCAAGACCCCGATGTTCTTTATTACTCACATTTATCCCATAATATATCACACCCATAATCAGTAACGAAATAATAGCGTAAGTCATATTCATTTGGAACATAATCCAGAATGAAAGAATCGCACCCATTAATGACAAATACCAACGTGAACGGAAAGTAGGTCGATACGATGGATCAGCCGCAAAATGCTCAAGGAATGAAATCATACAAATGGCACCATATGTTACCATAAAGAACATCGAAATGATCTGGGCTACAAAATCAACATCGCCAATAAATATAAACACGAAGGCAATAATTATAGAAATAACTGAAGCATTCAGAGGTTCAGTTGTTTTTTGATTCTCTTTTTTCAACCATTTATTTAGGCCTTTCTGTGGAAAGATATCATCCATACCAATGGCCTGCAAGGTGCGTGGTGCAACCATAATTGAACCCAATGCCGATGATAATGAAGCGGCAGCCAATCCTATTGGAATAATTGGCCCCCATATGGCAATATTACTCATGATAAGCTGATTGCTATCTAAATCTTCAGGGCTAGCTGAAACTGTAAATTTATAGGCAGCAAAAAGATAGACAACTAAACCACCAACGGTTGCCCAGATAGTCCCTCTCGGAATAGATCGTTTAGGATTCTTCAGCTCTCCAGATAAACCTAAGCCGGCTGCAAGCCCTGTAAATGCAGGGAATATAATCGTAAATACATAGAAGAAGCTCTTCGGATTCTCAATAGTTGCATCTAAAATAATATCTTGAGGAGCATCGGTAGGTGAGCCAATAAAAAACATAAACAGTGAAACGCCTAAAGTTCCCACAACGACATACAAAACTTTCATCCCCATATTAGAGCCTCGCCACAAAAACAAAACTGAAAGAAGAACCATTGTAGGAATTGTAATTGCACGTTTATCATAGATCAGCCAACCAAAATCATTGGCTACCCATTGAATAACGGGATCGAATGCTTCGCCAAATGCAATAATATAAAAAGCAACCGATATGGCTTGAGATAAATAAAGCGTAATACCAATTGCTGCTCCAATATTCAAACCGAACGATCGAGAAATGATATAGTATGCTCCTCCACCGAGGACCTTTTGGTTGGTCGCAATTTCAGCAACTGCCATAGCCGTTGGAATGGTAATCATATGCCCCAGAATTATAATTCCAATGACACCGATAAAACCAACATTACCGACAGCCCATCCAAAACGAAGAAACAAGATTGCACCAAGAATGGTAGAAATTGCTGTCATGAAAACAGGCAAAGTTCCAAAGGTGGCACTCGATTTAGTAAAATTATTGGCCATATATTTTAAATCAATTACAGTTTAAGAATAGTGTGTGTTTAATATGAGTTATAGATTAAATGGTTCTACAGCTCTTTGATATATACCCTGCACATAAGCAATGGCTAAACCATAATTACTAACAGGAATTCCTGCCTCGATAGCAGGTAAAAGTCTATTATGAATTTGTTTTTTTGTAATCATACAACCACCACATTGAATAACCATTGCATAATCATGAATCGGACGTCGAATAGCATCAAGACCTGAAACAATATCAAAGTCTAACTCACACTTACAGTATTTTTTCAACCAGGCAGGTAGTTTAAATCGTCCAATATCTTCACATGATACATGATGAGAACATGACTCAAGGATCAGAACTCTATCTCCATCTTTTAAATCGTCGATCTTAGGTGTTCCTTTCATATAATTTTCGAAATCACCTTTCTGACGTGCCAAAACTGTACTGAAGCTTGTCAATGGAATATCCTTAGGTACCAACTGTCCTGCCAAATCAAAAATCTGACTATCGGTAATGGCAAGCTTTGGTTTCACATTGGTTGTCTTGAAAAACTCTTCAACCTGATCTTGTTGAAGAACAATATTCACGCAATGATTATCCAAAACATCTCTGATGAGTTGTACTTGAGGTAAAATCATTCGACCTGCCGGAGCTTCTGAGTCAATAGGACAAATTAACATCACCACATCATTCGGTTGAATTAAATCACCAATGATGGTTTTAAAAACCTTCGATGCTTCAGGTGCCGTTTTCTTAATCAAGTCAATAATCTCATCGAAATTATCAGTTTTAACAGTTGAGAAATCTGCTACTGTAGTTTTATAAGTTTCCTCTAATTTTATTTTTAAATCCTCATCAATTTTCATCTCATCAGACTTGTTGTGCAAGATGAAAAATGGGGTTTTATAGTAGTTAAATTTCTTAATCAAGTCTTCTTCAAAACTTCCAAACACATTATCAGCAATAACCAAAATAGCTAAATCGATGGTCGATATAGAATGTATGGTTTTTTGAATTCGTTTCTCTCCCAAATCCCCGGTATCATCAATACCAGCCGTATCGATTAAAATAACAGGTGCATAATCCAAAATCTCAAAAGACTTTTTAACAGGATCAGTCGTTGTTCCTGCCGTATCAGAAACAATAGCAATTTGTTGATCGGCCAAGGTATTTATAATGGATGATTTACCGTAATTTCTACGCCCGTAAATCCCTATATGTGTTTTGTGATCTTTCGTTTTCATACTTAGTTCTTGTTGGCGCCAGCGTAAAGCAAAATATCTTGTTTTGTAATTTCTTTATCACCCAAGATAATTAATCGCTCAATAATATTTCTAAACTCACGGATATTTCCAGTGTAGTCTAATTTTAGAAGTTCAGCAATAGCATCTTCAGCTATCGATTTTGGAGGTAAACCCATCTCTGAACAAATCATATCAATAAAATGTTGTGCCAACAATGGAACATCTTCAAGTCTGTCATTCAAAGCCGGAACTTTAATCAGAATTACACTTAAGCGGTGGTATAAATCTTCGCGAAATTTACCTAATCCAATCTCATCCGAAAGATTTTTATTGGTTGCCGCAATGACTCTTACGTTCACTTTGATTTCTTTATCGCCACCAACTCGAGTAATCTTATTTTCCTGAAGAGCACGCAAAACTTTGGCTTGAGCTGATAAACTCATATCCCCAATTTCATCCAAAAACAAAGTTCCGCCATCAGACAATTCAAACTTCCCCTTGCGTTGTTTGTGAGCTGAAGTAAAGGATCCTTTTTCGTGTCCAAATAATTCACTTTCGATAAGCTCCGATGGAATAGCTGCACAATTCACCTCAACAAAAGGTTTCTTTACTCTGTTACTTTTTTCATGAATACGGTGTGCCACAAGCTCTTTACCCGTTCCATTAGGGCCGGTAATCAGAACTCGAGCATCAGTTGGAGCAACTTTCTCAATCATATCATTCAACTCCATAATAGCTTTCGATTCACCTATCATGTCGTACTTTTTACTCACCTTTCTTTTCAGAACTTTAGTCTCTGTCAAAAGAACAGCCTTATCAAGTGCATTCTTAATCGTGATTAAAATTCGGTTCAAATCAAGAGGCTTTTCAATAAAGTCAAAAGCGCCTTTTTTAATTGCTTCAACGGCTGTATCAATATTTCCGTGCCCCGATATCATAATAACGGGAACATCGAAAGCAATTTCTTGTAGTTTTTCCAAAACTTCAAGGCCATCCATCTCCGGCATCTTTATATCGCAAAGAATCACATCAAATTCATTCGCTCCCACCATTTTAATGGCTTCCATTCCGTTCTCAGCTAGACTTACCTGATAGTTTTCGTATGAAAGAATATCTTTCAAAGTATTACGAATACTTCTTTCGTCGTCGATGATTAAAATTTTTGACATGCTATTGTATTAAAAGATTGACTTAAATATATTTTTATTCGCTCTAAGATATCGATTTTTCTGATTCACCTAATGCTTTTAAGTAATCGAAAAGTGCACCTTCTTTCAATGCATAAGCTGATTGAAACAAAACAGACAATTCGCTTTCTTTTACCAGAAAATTGATGAAGACACTCGCTATCACCATCAGATGAACACGAGCAGAGTCCATTCCCTCCATCTGCATTCTCTCTTCAAGCGTTGATTCTAAAAAACGCCTATGTAAGGTATTAAAATCCTCAAGCTTTATATTGTAATGTGTTTGATCTGCTTTAAATTCGCTTTTCTCTTCAGCCAAAATAACCTGACGTAAAGTAGAAAAGGATCCCGATGAGCCTATCAATGTCTTTACAGAATAGGTTTTCAATGCTTCAATCAAATCACTCAATTTGTCTTTCAGGAAAGCTTCAATCTCCTCAAGTTCATCCATTTTTATAGGATCAGAAGGCCGGAATTGTTCTAACAGTCGAGTCATTCCGATCGGATATGATTTCTTCCAAAAAATCTTCTCTGAGTTGGCTATAATTATTTCATTACTTCCTCCTCCAATATCAAGAATAGCAACAACCTCATCATCCAGACCAACTGCTTCGCGGGTTCCGTAATAAATTAGTTCAGCCTCTCTGTTCCCGGAAATCACTTCAATTTCTATGTCAAAATCTTGATGAATTTGCTTTACAAAATCCATCCCATTCTTAGCTGTTCTAATTGCAGATGTAGCAAAGCCAAAGGTTTTGATTGTGTGGTAAGAGTTGATAATTTGTCTCATCTCAATAAAAGCAAGATGAGCACGTTTTTGAGCCTCTTTGGTAATATAATTCTGATTAATTCCTCCCTCTCCTAGTTTCACCGGATATTTGGAACGATGCAGTATATTAATTTGCTTATCGGCTAAAATTTCAGCCACAAGTAAATTGAATGTATTGGTACCTAAATCGATAATTGAGATACGCATAAGTTGATTGATTTTCAGTTTTAGAAATAGCTTTTATAAGGTATCGAAAGTAGTGAATTTTCGGGGCATAACCAGCTAAATACAGATAAGAAAAGTTAACATCTAAGATCTTGATTCAGAATCAAAAACCCTTATCAAGCAAATAATATTGTGAACTTTAGACTTTTAATCAAAAGCATAAGAAAGCGAAAACACATTCGAATACTTTGCTATAGATTGATCTCCAATATCAGTAAGAGCATAGTCGAGTCTGAAATTTTTATAATGAATTCCTAAGCCCATATTAGGTTGAAAAACCAATGATTCCTTTTGTTTAAAATCGGTTTCTCGCTGAATATTGCCTACTCCCATTCTCAAATAAATCAGATTTTGATATTGAAATTCTAAACCCATATGCGGATCAATACTTATTGGATCTCCTTCAATCATGGTATGACGCTTGCCATCAAAAGTAAAATCAGCATCTATTTCAGCCAAAACAGAAACCTTATCCGTTAATTTAAAGTCTCTACTCACACCTAAAATCAATCTGGGAAGCGTAATTTCCGTTGAGTTCTCGGGAATCTCATTTCCTGTCGTATTGAAAACCTCCTCCAAATTATCAGTTTTAAATACCCAGGCATTAAAAGTCGAACTGGCATCACGCAGTAATGCTCCCATTTGCCATTTTCCTCTCTTATATTTTACCGCAGCATCAATTCCAAAACCATAGGCCGATGCAAAATCACCTGTATGGCGATAAATCAACTTGACGTTACCTCCAATAGACAAACCTTCAATCTTAGTTTTCTTAGCATAGGAAAATAAAAAGGCATAATCTGATGCTGAAAATGTAGTAACTAAATCGTATCGAATATTTCCATCCTTATCGATTAACTCCAGCGTATTGGGAATATCATCAACCCCATATCGAATGATACTTAAAGCCAAAGTACTTTTCTCATCCAATTTTATTCCCAGCCCTACATAGTCGTAAGCTGCCATACCAGCAAAGTATTCAGCATGCATGGCTGATAGTTCATATTTTTTCTTTAAATCGACAAGGCTAGCGGGATTCCAGTAAGCTGATTCAACACCTTTTTGAGAAGCTACAGCCACATTTCCCATTGCGAAAGCTCTTGCTCCTACACCTACGGAAAGAAATTCATTACTATATTTTGGTGCTGAAATTTGCCCCACAGCATTTAAGCCTGAGATAATAAAGAATATTGCGATTAAGTATTTCTGCATTATTTAGATTTTGGACGAAGCGTAAAAATACAATGCTTTTTTTAGTTCAGTGACATTCTCTATGAAACTTTTCAATGCATTCCGATTTTTAGATTAATTTTGCAATGCTCAGAATATGAGAGCAAATTTATTGATCAAAACAATACATAAAAATGTCAATTACAAAACATATTCCCAATACCATAACTTGTTTAAATATTTTATCAGGTTGTGTTGCCAGTTTATTAGCCATTGAAGGTTATTTATTTCCAGCTGCCTTATTAATAATTCTTGCAGCTGTATTCGATTTTATGGACGGTCTGTTTGCTCGCTTATTGGGTGCTTATTCTGAAATGGGTAAAGAGTTAGATTCTTTAGCTGACATGTTAAGTTTTGGTTTCGCCCCGGCGACCATCGCTTTTTCTTATATGCGTCTAGCTGTTCTTGGTGATTCAGGTGCTGCTTTTACGCCAGAAACACTATCTTATTCACAAATGGCAATTTTATTATCAGCTTTTATAGTTTCAATTTTCTCCGGACTTCGATTAGCCAAATTTAATGTGGATACACGCCAAACGACCTCATTCATAGGGGTTCCTACCCCAGCAAATGCGATGTTTTGGGCATCATTACCGATAATCTTTCATTTTGGTGATTACCCTATGATCGAAAACTTGCTTGAAAATCAATGGCTTATTTTAGGTGCTGTTATTATTACTTCACTTCTTTTGGTTTCTGAAATTCCAATGTTCGCACTGAAGGTTAAAAATTTAAAGTGGCAGGAAAATCAAGTTCAATATTTATTTCTAATCACTTTAGTGATTTTAGCAGTCCTACTCAAATGGTTAGTTGTTCCTTTGATTCTATTTGTCTACATCTTCTTCTCATTAATTGATAATATGAGAAAGAAATAGATTCAAACTCACAATATTTCAAAGCCTTCATTTTAATTAATGAAGGTTTTTTTATGTCCAAATTTCAAAAGGCTCACAGCTGATCTAAACATTTCGAATTAATTATGAAATATTTATCGTCTCAAAATAAGTCCGTCAGAATTTCAATTTCTTCAATATTTAAAGTAGTAACAGAAGAAAAACACCTGATCTGAATTTCATATTGATATTCTATATAAGAAAAAATCAAAAGCGGCACTATGAATAATTAAGTAAAATTTTTAACTTGTAAGACGAGTATAATGATTTAGTAGTTAAATCATTCTGGATTTTCTTAATAAAATCTAGTTTCTTATTGAGAATATAGACATCATATTTATATAAAGCATTTGTAAATCATTCTAACCATGAGTAAACTTTGCCTATTCATCCCTATTGTCTTCCTTCTTCTGACAACTTCCCCATCATTTTGCAATAATCCAGCTCCCCAACATAAGGATACTGAACACAATTTTCTTGAATCGACAAAACAAGGAGAGCGTATTTTTAAAGGCTTAGTACTCACAAAATCAAATCTGAAATCTTGCGTCAGTTGTCACAACTTAACTTATTCAGATACTCTAAACTGGAACCCTTCAGCCTGGGATATTGCACACAGCTTTGCAGATAAAAAAACATCAGATTTCAATTCTGTTATTAATGAACCTCTGGCTAAAGTCATGTCACAAGTACATGATGGTTACCAATACAATGAAGAAGAACTAAATCATATCAAAAATTACCTTCTAAGTCTAAAAACACATGGTGCAGAAGAGCAAAAACCTGTAGTCAATAATCTTATTCTTTTCTTATTTCTAGGCTTGCTCATTACAATTGCATTAATCGATTTATTCTTTACTAAGAAGATAAAATATAAATTCATTCCTATTCTAATATTCTTCGCTGCCTTTGGCTACCAAATAAAGATGCTTAGCGAAGATGCAATGGCTTTAGGTCGAAATGAGAATTATGCCCCGGATCAACCTATTAAATTTTCTCACAAAGTACATGCTACTGATAATAAAATAGATTGTAGATATTGCCACACTGGTGTTGACAACAGTAAATCTGCTGTTATCCCTTCTGCAAATGTCTGTCTCAACTGTCATTCAATAGTCAGAGAAGGTCGTAATTCCGGCAAGTTCGAAATCAATAAAATTCATGCTGCTGTCGAAAATAATAAACCCATAGAGTGGGTTCGTATTCACAAGTTGCCTGATCATGTCTTTTTTAGTCATGCACAACATGTAAATGTAGGTAAGCGTGAATGTCAGGAATGCCACGGCGAAGTTGAACAAATGCACATTGTAAAGCAGGTTGAAGATTTATCTATGGGCTGGTGTTTAGATTGTCATGATAAAACAGCCGTTGATTTCAATTATAACAATTATTACTCCAACACATTCAAAGAACTCCATTTAAAACTTGTAAAAGAACAAACAGATAGTGTTCGAGTTACAGATATTGGCGGCAGAGAATGTGCCCGATGTCATTATTGATTTCAAAAACCTATTAACCTAAGGCGCTAACTGAAAAATCACCCAATATGAAAAAATACTGGAAAAGCCAGCAAGAAAAAAACGAGAGTCCTGAGATAAAAACAGTCAAACACAAACCTAAAGGAAATCTGGAACAAGTTCTGGATATTTTTGAGGACGGAACTGTTGAAGCCAAGAGTAATCGTCGAGATTTCTTAAAGCTCTGCGGGTATAGTTTAGCTATTACAACTGTTTTATCGAGCTGTGAAAATGCCGTTCAAAAAGCAATTCCTTATTTAAATAAACCTGAAGAGATTACACCAGGTATTGCGAATTATTATGCATCAACATATATAAATGGTAGTGACTATGCCAGTATATTAGTAAAAACAAGAGAAGGACGACCAATTAAAATTGAAGGGAATAATTTATCGCCTATTAGCAATGGTGCTTGTTCTGCTCGTGTTCAGGCTTCTGTATTGAGTTTATATGACAGTAGTCGTTATCAGCACCCACAAATTAAGCAAGAGAAAGTATCGTGGGATGAGTTTGATAAATCTGTATCAGATGCTCTGGAAGCCCAAAAAGGAAATCAAATCGCTTTATTAACACCGACCATATTCAGCCCTTCTACCAGAAAAGCTATAAAACTATTTACGGCTAAGTATCCAAATATTAAATGGATTCAATACGATACGCAATCTGCGAGTTCAATTTTAAAGGCTCACAAACTTTGTTTTGGAAAAGAAATACTGCCTGACTATCGTTTCAATAAAGCTAACCTTATTGTTAGTTTTGATGCCGATTTTCTAGGCACTTGGATTAATCCTGCTGAATACATCAAAACCTATACTGATACTCGTAAACTTTCCGGCACTAGCAATAAAATGTCCAGGCACATTCAGTTTGAATCACGAATGAGTTTGACCGGAAGTAATGCCGACGAAAGACACACCATTAAACCATCAGAATTAAACTTACTAATCGCACAGCTTTATAATGAAATCCTGGCATTAAAAGGATTGAAAAAATACAATGCTTCTGAATCATCTCAAAAAATCAAAGAATTAGCAAATGATTTATTCAAGCAAAAATCACGCTCATTAGTTGTTTCCGGAAGTCATGATTTAAATGCTCAAATCATTATTAATGCCATAAATTATGAACTTGAAAACCTGGATAAAACAATTCGTTTAGATAACCCATTACAGAATCATCAAGCTATTGATGAAGATATGGATCAATTAATAAACGATTTAGTTTCAGGTCAGGTGAAAGGCTTAATCTGCTATCATTCAAATCCGGTATACAATCATCACAAAGGTGATCAACTAAAAAAGGCAATAGAAAAATTAGCTTTTAGTTTATCGATTCATGAAGCGCCGAATGAAACCTCATCCTTAATGAAGTTTGTCGCACCAGACAATCATTATCTAGAAAGTTGGAACGATTCCGAGATAAAGAAAAATTCGTTTAGCTTAATGCAACCAGCTATTCACCCTTTATTCGATACGCGTCAGTTTCAAGCCTCACTTTTAAAGTGGTCTGATCTCGAAACAGATTATCACAAATTTATCATGAAAAATTGGGAAGAAACTCTTTTCCCAACGCAAACACTTTACACAAGCTTTAAACCCTACTGGGAACATACTTTACAGGAAGGAATTTTCGAGATTAAGAATAATAGTCAGGCTAAATCTAAGTTTGCCCAAGTAGATATACAGAAAGCTTTTGATAAGTTGACACAAAAACCTGGCACAAAAAATATCGAACTTCAGGTTTATGAGACAATTGCTCTGGGTAACGGTACATCTGCTAACAATCCTTGGCTGCAAGAAATGCCTGATCCTATAAGTAAAATTTGTTGGGATAACTACCTCAATATTTCGCCTAAGCAAGCCAAAGAGATGGAGCTTGAAAATGGAAATATGGTAAAGCTTAATGATAAGCTTGAATTACCTGTTTACATCCTTCCGGGACAAGCTTATAATTCAGTGTCTATTGCAACGGGTTACGGTCGTGAAATCTGTGGAAAAGTTGGTGCAGAAGTTGGATTCAATACATCAGGATTCACTCAAAATGGATTTTCGAATGTAAAACTTCAAAAAATAGAAGGACAATATGACTTTGCGATGACTCAGACTCACCATTCCATGGAAGGAAGAGCTATCGTCAGAGAAGCTAATCTTGATGAATACAAAAAAAATCCTAAGGCAGGAAATGACCACAAACATAAATATAAGAATGCTGGCATTTATAAGGAACCCGAATTCCCAAATCATCATTGGGGCCTAGCCATTGACTTAAACGCTTGTATAGGATGTGGTGCTTGTACCATTGCCTGTCAGGCAGAAAATAATGTGCCTATTGTAGGAAAAAAGGAAGTCATTCGTGCACACGAAATGTCATGGATCAGAATCGACCGCTATTTCTCAGGAGATGAAAACAAACCAGGTGTCGTTTTTCAGCCTGTGATGTGTCAACATTGCGACAACGCTCCTTGCGAAAATGTGTGTCCTGTAGCGGCAACCAATCACAGCAGTGAGGGGTTAAATCAAATGATTTATAACAGATGTATTGGAACTCGCTATTGCGGAAACAACTGCCCTTATAAAGTAAGACGCTTTAATTGGTATGATTATACTCAAGCAGATTCAATACCAAACAATCTTCACGATCCGGCTGGCCTGACATCAGATTTGAGCCGTATGGTTCTTAATCCTGATGTAACAATAAGAGCCAAAGGTGTTATTGAAAAATGCTCGATGTGTGTACAACGAATTCAGGAAGGAAAACTGAATGCCAAACTTAAAGGTAGAAAAGTAAAGGATGGGGAAATTAAAACAGCCTGTCAGCAAACTTGTCCTTCTGGTGCTATACTATTTGGAGACTTAAACGATAAATCGAGTGAATTATTCAAAGTCACATCAAGCGGAAGGAATTACCATTTGTTGGAGGAAATTCACACACTTCCATCTGTTAGCTACCTGACAAAAATTAGAAATAAGAAGAGTTAAACCACTATAAAATTGAGTTATGTACGTATCTCCAATTCGAGAACCTCTTATAAAAGGAAACAAAACTTATAGCCAAATCACCAAGGATATTGCAGCTCCAATTGAGGGTAAGCCCGGGAAAGCGTGGTATATGGGTATAAGCTTAAGTTTATCTGCCATGTTTTTAGGCCTTGCCATGATGGGATGGACCATTTGGGAAGGTATTGGAACCTGGGGGCTCAACCGAACCATTGGTTGGGGTTGGGGTATCACTAATTTTGTTTGGTGGGTAGGTATTGGTCACGCAGGAACTTTTATTTCAGCTATCCTCCTACTCTTCCGCCAAAAGTGGAGAACAAGTATCAATCGCTCTGCAGAGGCAATGACCATTTTTGCTGTATTGTGTGCGGGCTTATTCCCTTTAATTCACATGGGGCGACCTCTTTTAGCATTTTTTGTATTCCCTTATCCTAATACCCGCGATTTGTGGGTGAATTTTAATTCTCCTCTTCTTTGGGATGTTTTTGCAATCTCTACCTATCTCTTGGTTTCTCTTCTATTCTGGTATATGGGATTAATTCCTGATATAGGAACCATGAGAGATAGAGTTAAGTCAAAAGCTAAAAAATTCATTTATGGTTTACTTAGTTTTGGTTGGACCGGTTCGGTCAAGCATTGGCAACGTCACGAAAAACTCAGTTTAATATTAGCTGGTTTAGCTGCACCTCTTGTCCTTTCGGTACACAGTATTGTAAGTGCTGACTTTGCAACTTCAATTATTCCTGGTTGGCATACAACAATATTCCCTCCCTATTTTGTTGCAGGAGCCATCTTTTCTGGCTTTGCGATGGTACTGACTCTATTGATTGTTACACGTAAAGTTCTCAATTTGGAGAACTACATCACATTGGCTCATATTGAGTCTATGAATAAGATTATTATTGCCACGGGATCAATTGTAGGTATAGCTTATTTGACCGAATTATTTATCTCTTGGTATTCTGGAGTCGAGTATGAACAATACGCCTTTTTAAATCGAGCGGCAGGACCATATTGGTGGGCTTACGCAATAATGATGACATGTAATGTGATTTCACCTCAACTGCTTTGGTTTAGAAAATTGAGACGAAACCTTGTCTTCACTTTTATACTATCCATATTCATAAATATCGGAATGTGGTTCGAACGATTTGTTATTATCGTAACCTCTTTACATCGTGATTATCTACCTTCAAGTTGGTCTATGTATAAACCAACTCTTGTTGAGGTTGGAATCTTTGTAGGAACACTAGGCTTATTCTTCACTTGTTTCTTATTATTTATTCGTGCATTCCCTGTAATTGCTATTGCCGAGGTTAAAACTGTTGTTAAGAGTTCCGGAGAAAAAGAAATTAAAAACGAAACGCTATGAGAAGATATATTTCAGCCTATTTTACAGATGAAGAAGATCTTTTGAGGGCAAGTAAAATCCTGATGGAAAAGGAAATTTCAATTCTGGATGTTTTAACACCTTTTCCGGTACATGGTTTAGATAAAGTATTGGGTTTAAAAGAATCTAAATTACCTACTGTTGGCTTTATAGCTGGTGCTATAGGAACAATCTTTGCCTTTGGTTTTCAAACCTGGGCTTTTGTGGTTGACTACCCCCTTTTTATTGGAGGTAAACCTCATTTTGCTATTCCGGCATTCATCCCTATCACCTTTGAAGTAACAGTGCTATTTGCTGCATTCGCCATGGTATTTGCTTTCCTTTTTAGATCAAAATTAGGTTTGGGTGCAAAAAATAAGATCCATGATGAAAGAATAACCGATGATCGATTTGTGATCATTATTGATGCAAATGAAAGCGATGAACATTTTGAAAATGTGAAAAATATTTTGGAACATGAAGATGCTCATGATATTCAACTCAAAGAAAATCAATAGTCAATACTAAATCACTAGCTGATGAATACGAATTATATCATATCTAAAAAAACGAAACGGGTCTTTCTATCCATATCTGTGATAGGTATTCTTTTGATTGCACTCGGTTTCCTTTTTCAAAACCCTGAAAGTAAAAACATTTGGATGAGTGTTTTACTCAACAATCTATATTTCCTGTTTTTATCTCTTTTCGGAGTTTTATTTATAGCTCTTCATAAAATTGCTCATTCTGGGTGGCATGTGAGTTTAAAGCGTATACCTGAGGCTCTCAGTACATTTCTGCCTTACGCAGCAGTACTCATGTTTTTACTAATATTTGGGATGCACGATTTATATCATTGGACACATCACGATTTACACGATCCAATTATAGAAGGAAAATCAGCATACCTTAACGTGCCTTTCTTCTTTATCAGGATGGCAGTTTATTTTGCAGGTTGGATTGGCTTAAGCTACCTTCTTCGTAAGAACTCAATGTCTCAGGATTTATCTGATGATTATAAATATCACAAACAGGGTAAAGTTTTAGCAGCTCTCTTTATGGCATTTTTTGCCGTGAGTAGTTCAACAATGAGTTGGGATTGGATTATGTCTGTTGATCCTCATTGGTTCAGTACATTATTTGGCTGGTATGTTTTTATTGGTCTTTTCGTTTCAGGAATTGCAGCCTTTATTCTAATTATAGCTTTTCTTAAGTCTCAAGGTCACCTCGAGTTTGTTAATAAAGAACACTTACATGATTTAGGAAAATACCTTTTTGGATTCAGTATTTTTTGGATGTACCTGTGGTTCTTTCAATACATGCTTATTTGGTATTCACATATTCCGGAAGAGACCATTTATTTTGCTCAAAGGTTGAATGGTTTCCCTGTTCTATTTTTCACCATTCTCGTATTAAATTTCCTGTTCCCTTTCCTGGCTTTAATGACTAGGAATGCGAAACGAAATATCAAGTGGTTGGCAATGGTTGCCAGTGTTGTTCTAATAGGACAGTGGCTAAATATTTATCTCATGCTAAGTCCTGGTATTTTGGGTGAAACAGCTCAAATTGGTTTTATTGAAATAGGTGCTGCCTGTTTATATCTGGGAGGCTTTCTGTGGGTTATATTCAACGCACTTTCTAAAAAGCCATTATTATGCAAAAATGATCCTTTCCTTGAAGAAAGTTTTCATTACGAAACCTAGTTTTTTTTACCGCAAAGACACAAAGGTTACGCAAAGAACACCATGAGAAAATAATTATTGACTGAAAATGATCTTACTGATATGATAAAATCAATATTGCAAACTTGGCGAAATAACTTAGCGCTCTCTGCGGTTAAAATTAAAGTATAGATGAATTGCAATTTCACAAAGACGCAATAAAGGAAAAAAGATGACTGAAAATGAAATATCAAAAGTCGTTGTTGATTGTGCATTAAAAGTACATCGACAATTAGGACCAGGATTACTTGAAAGTGCCTATCAAGAATGCTTAATGTATGAATTAAAGAATCAAGGATTAGTTGTCGAAAAAGAAAAACCGATACCTCTTGTATATGACACAGTCAAACTTGATATTGGATATAGAATGGACCTTTTAATAAATAACAAACTGGTAATAGAAATTAAATCAGTTGAAAGCCTAAATGATATTCATTTAGCTCAAATCTTAACATACTTGAAACTTTCAGGTTGTAAACTTGGCCTTTTAATAAATTTTAATGTTGCCCTTATCAAGCATGGTATCAAACGCGTAGTAAACAATTTATAGATATATAATAATCAACCTTGCGAACTCTGCGAAAAATGCTTTGCGTTCTTCGCGGTTAAAATAAGCTTATGAAAAACGATTTAAGAAATACTATCATCTTATTATTCTTTATTTCAATATTCATTTCTTGTGATAGGAATAGAAACCACCCCGGGCATTCCTACTTTCCGGATATGGCCGATTCCAGAGCCTACGAAAGCTATACTGCTAATCCAAATTTTGCCGATAGTTCATCTGCACGTTTACCTGTAAAAGGAACTATACCTCGAGGAATTACGCCTTTTAACTTCGAAAAGACTCTGGAAGATAGAGCTTTGGCTGGCCAAATCTTTTTTAATCCGGAAAAAATGAAACTAAAAGACGTTAAAGAGGGTAAAAAGCTATATAAGATATATTGTTATAACTGTCATGGATTAAAAGGGAATGGTATGGGGTATTTATTTACCAGCGATCGATTTACTTATCAACCTGCCAGTTTAATATCAGATAAAATGATGAATGCTCCGCGTGGAGAATTCTACCATGTTATAACTCTCGGTTATGGTATTATGGGAGCTCATGGCTCACAAATTACTCCAGACGACAGATGGAAAATAATCGAATACATTAAAGTGAAGCTACAAGGAAAGAAGTTAGGAGAGAAAACGGTTTCAGTAGTTGATGACAGCCCTAAGGAAAGTAATGCAGACTTTGAAGCTAGAATAATGAAAGCATATCCGAACCAAAAAGGGTTTGGTCCTGTAAAATCATTAAAACTAGGTGCTATTAATAATCAAATGGCTGAAGAAGGACAAAAAATATACAAACGAATGTGCACAAGTTGTCATAAGCCAACTAAACGCTATATCGGACCTGCACCAAAAGGTATAATGGATAGAAGAACACCGGAATGGATTATGAATATGATTCTTAATCCTGAAGAAATGGTTGCAAAAGATCCTATTGCCAAAGAATTACTAGGCAGATATTTATCTCCTATGGCGGATCAAAATTTAACAGAAGAAGAAGCTAGAAAAGTCTTAGAATACTTTAGAACAATAAAGTAACATATTCCCAATTTATTAACCTATAAATTAATTGAAATGGAAAAGTCAAGATTTAAGTGGTTAGCGTATCTTTTTATCATCGGGTTTATATTTTCAGCCTGCGGTGATAATTCAAAACAACAATCTAAAGGAGCATTTGGTGACCAAGATGCAGCCTCTCAAGTATATGTGTCGCCTGGAGAATACGATGAGTTTTATGCCTTTATGTCTGGTGGATTTAGTGGACAAGTAAGTGTATATGGATTACCTTCAGGTCGATTATTTAAAGTGATTCCTGTTTTCTCGGTAGATGCAGAAAAAGCTTATGGTTTTAATGAAGAAACAAAGCCAATGCTGAACACTTCTTTTGGTTTTATTCCTTGGGATGATTCTCACCATCCAGAGTTATCTCAAACCAATGGAGTGCCTGATGGTCGCTGGTTATTCATTAATGGTAACAATACGCCAAGAATAGCCCGTATTGATTTAACAACTTTTGAAACAGCAGAAATTATTGAGATTCCAAATTGTGGTGGTAATCATAGTTCGCCATTTATTACCGAGAATTCAGAATATGTTGTTGCAGGAACACGATTCAGTGTACCTATTCCTCAAAAAGATGTTAGCATTAAATCTTACAAAGAGAATTTTAAAGGATCGCTATCCTATATTAAGATTGCAGATGATGGAGAAATGAGCGTTGCATTCCAGATTTTAGTTCCTGGTTACGATTATGACTTAGCCCATTCGGGTAAAGGAAAATCTCATGGATGGACATTCTTTACAACTTATAATACTGAGGAAAGTAATACATTACTTGAAATTGGTGCATCGCAACGCGACAAGGATTATATTGCTGCAGTAAACTGGAAAAAAGCAGAAGAATATATTGCCGCTGGTAAGGCTAAAACCATGCCTGCAAACTATGCACACAATACGTATGATGAGCATAGCCATATGGCAAAATCAGAAATGCTTAAGGAAGTTAAAGTGCTTATCCCACAAGAATGTCCTGGCTTAATTTATTACTTGCCAACCCCAAAGTCACCTCATGGTGTCGATGTAGATCCTTCTGGAGAATATATCGTTGGTAACGGAAAACTATCTTCAGATCTAACTGTACATTCATTCTCGAAAATGCTTAAGGCAATAGAGAATGATGATTTTGATGATGAAGTTGATGGTATTCCTGTAATTAATTTTGAAAGTGTTGTAGCTGGTTCTGTTAAAAGTACAGGTCTTGGGCCACTGCATACCGAATTTGATGGAAAAGGAAATGCTTATACAACTTTCTTTATCTCATCTGAAGTAATTAAATGGAAAATAGGAACTTGGGAAGTTCTTGATCGTGTTCCTAGTTACTATTCAGTTGGTCACTTAATGATTCCTGGAGGAGATTCAAAAGCACCTTTTGGAAAATATTTAGTTTCATTAAATAAGATTACTAAAGATCGCTTTTTACCAACAGGTCCTGAGCTAACACAATCAGCGCAGCTATTCGATATATCCGGTGATAAGATGAAGCTCTTACTGGATTTCCCAACTATTGGTGAACCCCATTATGCACAAGCAATTCCAGCGGATATCATCATGAAAAATTCGGTGAAATATTATAAGCTTGACGAAAATAAACACCCTCACAAGATTTCTTCTGAAGATGAAGCTAAGGTTGTGAGAGATGGTAATATCGTTCGAGTTTATATGACTTCAATTCGTTCACACTTTGCACCTGATAATATTGAAGGAATTAAAGTTGGTGATAAAGTATATTTCCACCTAACCAATCTTGAACAAGACTGGGATGTTCCTCATGGTTTTTCTGTAATGGGAGCAAGAACATCTGAGATATTAGTAATGCCAGGTCAAACTGAGACCTTAGTTTGGGAACCTCAATTCCCTGGAGTATATCCTTTCTATTGTACTGACTTCTGTTCAGCACTTCATCAAGAAATGCAAGGATATGCACGAGTATCTCCAAAAAATTCAAACGTTGAATTAAAATGGAGTGTAGGAGAATTTGATGAATAATAAATTATCCAGAAAGGACTTCAATAGTCCTTTCTGGATTTATAATTTCAATTTTACCTATAAATCAAAAAAATGATACCTAACCTATTCAGCAAGAATAATAGATCTCAGCTATTCATGTTTTTAGCAGCATTAATGCTACTGGGACTATTTCTTTTCCCCCTTTGGAAAATTAGACTAGAAGCCCCACAATATCCTAACGGAGTAAACATGTATATTTGGATAAATCAAATTACAGGTGACTCTCCCAGCACTTTGCAAAACATCAATATTCTCAATCATTATATTGGGATGCAGTATATTAAACCCGATTCTATTCCTGAGCTTAAATATTTCCCTATTGTCGTCATAATCATGTCGCTATTAGGCATTGTAATTGCATTTTCTAAGAAAAGAAAGCTCTTTATCACCTGGGGTGTTATTCTCCTAATTTTAGGCATTCTAGGCATCTACGATTTCTATTTATGGGAATACGACTATGGTCATAACTTGAGCCCCAATGCTCCCATAAAAATTCCCGGCATGGTGTATCAGCCTCCTCTTATAGGATCGAAAATGTTATTAAATTTTAATGCTATTTCTTTACCACATATAGGATCCTTATTCTTAGGTTTAGCTATGGTATTCAACTTTTTATCTTTTACATTATTATGGAAAAAAAAATAATTTTATCCCATTCTTTCATAATTATCATGTTGCTATTAGCATCATGTCAACCCAAAGAAAAAGCGATTGTCTACGGTCAGGATGAATGTATACATTGCCGGATGATGATTGTAGAGAATCAATATGGTACTGAATTGGTAACAAAAAAAGGCAAAGTGTACACTTTCGATTCCATTGAGTGCTTGATCGATTATCTTAGAACGGACAATATTGACGAAAACGAAGTGGCGCTATCACTGGTTACTGCTTTCAATCAACCTAATAAATTAAGGGCAGTAAAAGATTCATACTACCTGCATTCAATAAAACTACCTAGTCCGATGGGCATGTTTTTAACCGCCTTTGAAAGTAAGGCAGCTGCTGAAGAAGCCAAAGCAAAATATGGTGGTGAAGTCATGGATTGGGAACTTCTTCTTAAAAAATACGATTCATTTAAATAAAGCGATTTGCAAAGGTTTAGCTTTCTTATTTTTTGCTTACTCATCACCTGTAATTCTATGGGTGATGTACTTCGTGTGGGAAAAAAACAAGCTTATCAAACCATTACACAAGCGATTAATAATAGCCATCCCGGTGATTCAATTCTTATAGAAAACGGTTCATATACCGAACCGAACCTTCTAATTAAACATCCTCTCCATATTATAGGGATAGGATTTCCTAGCGTTGAAAATCAAGATGAAAAGGAAATCATTACAATTGAATCCGATAGTGTTAATATAACAGGTTTACTCTTGAAGAATGTCAAGGTTAGTTATATCAACGATTTTGCGGCGATTAAGGTTAATGGGCAGAAACATTGTATCATCTCAAATAATCAATTAGAAAATACATTTTTTGGAATATTTTTAAAACAATCGAAAAACTGTATCATCCGAAACAATCAAATAAAAGGAAATGCTAAAAATGAAATGTCATCAGGTAATGCAATTCATCTTTGGTATTGTAAAAATATTCAGGTTGAAGAAAATCAGGCCAGAAACCATCGTGATGGCATCTATCTCGAGTTTGTAGACAATAGTGTCGTTAGGAATAATATTGTTGAAAACAACATACGGTATGGCCTTCATTTTATGTTTTCAGATCATGATGAGTATATGGGAAATATATTCCGTTCAAACGGAGCTGGTGTAGCAGTCATGTTTTCCAAATTCATTAAAATGCAAAACAATCAGTTTGAATTCAACTGGGGAAGTGCATCCTACGGTCTGCTTCTAAAAGATATTACTGATAGTGAAATCATCAATAATGTTTTTAAACAAAACACAATTGCCATTTATATGGAAGGTGCCAACCGGGTAGATATTCATAAAAATGAATTCAAAAATAATGGTTGGGCCATGAAAATTTATGGTAGTAGCATGTACAACAACATCAACCGTAATAATTTCTTAAACAACAGCTTTGAACTTGGAGTAAGTGGCAGATCTGACAGTAATAATTTCAATGAGAATTACTGGAGTTCCCATACGGGATATGATCTTGACAAGGATGGTATTGCTGATGTACCCTATCGTCCGGTTAAATTATTTTCGCGAATTATAAGTAAAATACCTTCAACCAGCATTTTGATGCGAAGTTTATTGATTGACATTATTGATTTTGCAGAAAAAGTAAATCCTGTACTCACACCTGATAATTTAAAGGATCATCGCCCTTTAATGAAAACCATAGACTATGATAAAAATTGAAAACCTAAATAAAGCTTACAAAAAAAATCAAGTTTTAAAGGATATCAATTTAGAACTCGAGAAAAATAAAATAATTGCCATTTTAGGTCCTAACGGGTCTGGAAAAACCACTCTCATAAAATCAATTTTAGGATTGGTAATTCCACAAAAAGGCAATATTATTTTTAATGGTCAGTCTGTTATTGGAGAATGGGAGTATCGGAATAAAATATCGTATTTGCCTCAAATAGCCAGCTTTCCTGAAAATTTAAAGGTTTCGGAACTTATCGCATTAGTTAAAGATATCCGACAACAAGATGTGGAAGATGAACATTTAATTCAATATTTTAAGTTAGACGAAGAATTGAATAAACCTTTACGCAATCTTTCCGGTGGAACCAGACAAAAGGTTAATATGGTTTTGGCTTTCATGCTTGATTCACCTGTAATTATTTTGGATGAACCTACCGTTGGACTTGATCCTGTTGCTATTAGTCGATTCAAATCCTTATTGAAGGAAGAGAAGGCCAAAGGGAAACTCATTATTTTTACAACTCACATTATGAGTTTGGTACAGGAAATAGCTGATGAAATTATTTTTCTACTCGAAGGAGATATTTATTTCCAGGGTTCCGTAGAAGAATTAATTAGTCAAAATGGTTCTTCAAAATTAGAATCTGCCATCACAAATCTAATTGAAAAAAGCCATGCTTAAAATACTCAAATATAGCCTCTTCGACCTTGTCCGATCTAATTGGAGTATCGCCTACCTCACATTTTATTTATTAGTGAGCTCATCTATTCTTTATATGAATGGTGACCTTACTAAATCTATCATTAGTATGATGAATGTAATTCTCCTGTTGATTCCGTTGGTCGCAACTGTTTTTGGTGCAATTTACATGTATAATTCTCGTGAATTTTCAGAATTACTGCTTTCTCATCCAATTAAAAGAAAATCAATATTTCTTGGACAATATTTTGGTTTAGCAATCTCTTTATCACTCAGTTTTATAATAGGTGTAGGACTTCCATTTATTTTCCGAGGGATTTTCGGTAGCCCTCAATTATCAAACTTTCTCGTTCTAATTGGAGTCGGTTTAATTCTAAGCTTTATCTTTTCTTTGCTAAGTTTTTTTGTGGCTCTCCGTTTCGAAAATCGAATAAAAGGCTTTGGCTTATCTCTGTTTATCTGGCTTTTTATGTCGATAATTTATGATGGACTCTTATTGCTCATCTTAATTTGGTTTGAATCCTACCCCACAGAAAAACTTGCTATAGCACTCACTCTTATTAATCCGATTGATTTAGGCAGAGTTCTTATCATGTTATTTCTTGACACATCTGCTCTTATGGGATATACCGGAGCTGTTTTTTATAAATTCTTTGGAGCTTGGCAAGGTATTCTTATTTCACTAAGCTCATTACTTGTATGGTTAATATTACCTTTATACCTACTACTTAAGTATACAAAAAGAAAAGATTTTTAGATTCATTCAATAAATTGATCGAATAAAAAAACTCATAATACGAACTAACGTCTTATGAGTTTTTTTTGAGCATTTATCTATAAAGAGGCTCTGTGATTCACGCCCAAAATTTATTATTTCAATGTTTCCATGAACTTGATGATTTCCTTAATATCATCTTCCTTCAGTTCATTCTTGTAAGATAACATTAAACCTTTTTTATATCCTTTTACGATATCATCGTTAGGATTATAAATGGAATTTATAATATAGGTGCTGTCAACAGTTACTTCTCGTTCTTTTCCTTTGGTCAGAACTGTTTCCTTAGTTCCAAATAAGCCTTTCCAAGTTGGACCAACAATTTTAGACCCATCCAAAGAATGACAGGCTAAACAACCATTTTTCTGTACAATACGTAGTCCTAGGGCTCCGGGTTTATCAGAAATAACAGGAGCCACTGTTGTCGTATCTATATACCACTTATCAAACTCATCTTCTGCCATAACAACAACCGAAGTGGTCATTGAGGAATGAGACAAACCACAATATTCGGTACAGAATAAATCAAAATTACCTTCTCTCCCAGCTATAAACCACATAAATTCCTCTTTCCCGGGAACCAAATCTTGCTTCAACCGGAATGCAGGAATATAAAGACTATGCAACACATCTAAAGCTACTAAATCAAGCTTTACGGCACGATCTTTAGGTACATAGAGTGTATCTGTCCTCTTACCATTTTCATACTCAAATTGCCAATTCCACATACGACCAATACTTTTGATTGTAAAGGCATCGTCAGGAACCTCTTTCATAGGTTTATATCCCATCCAGCCGTAATAAAACATGACCATTACCAGAACGGTTGGTATAAGCGTCCAAATAATCTCAAGCATATTATTACCATGAATTTGCTTTGCTTTCGGATGCTTCGATTTTCTATATCGGAAAACGAAATAAATCATAGTCGCAGTAATTCCAACTAGAAAAAATGAAATTATTCCAAATATGACCATAAAGGAAGTATCTACTCCTTGAACAAAATTGGATGCGTCAGCCATTTCTTTTGAAAACATAAGCTATCGGTATAAGTAGTCTAAAAATGTAACGATAATAACAGAGGTTAATAAGAGAGCGATTCCAGCCATCATGATGGCGTAAAATTTCTTATCAAACTTAAGATGCATAAAATACATCAATACAATAACAGATTTTACAGAAGCAAAAAGTAAGGCACCTGTTACCGTGTAAACTCCTAAATCTAATTGTGTAATTGCAACAGAACTGAAAGTGAGTACCAATAGAATTATCAGTATCCAAACAAAAGTGCTGTACTTTACAATGTGTGTATGTTGACCATTATCCATATTTTCAGTTTTAAGTAATCAAGTAAAATAATGGGAATAAGAATATCCAAATCAAATCGACTAAATGCCAATACAGGGCACTATTTTCGAGTATCACATAATCATCATGCTTAACATCATCGGTTTTAACTAACCACATGACATAAGCAATAAAACCAACACCAATTACAATATGCAAGGCATGTAGTCCTGTCATAGCATAATACAAACCAAAAAATAAGATTTCGCCCTGGCTGCTTTGATGCAGTATTTCACTCCCTGGAAATATGCCATGAGAGATTTTTCCTGTCCACTCAAAATACTTATTCACCATGAAAATGATTGCCAAAAGAATGGTAACTCCCATTAATATCAAAGTGAGTTTTTTATTCTTCAGCTGTATAGAAGTAATTGCCATCGCAATTGTCATACTACTAACCAAGAGAATAACTGTATTCACAGTTCCAACGACAACATCCAGCTCTTCTGCAGCCAAATGAAATGCCATTGGATTTAAATAACGGTATACCGAATAGACTATGAAAAGACCACCAAAAAGCAGGAGTTCTGTGAAGATAAATATCCACATACCTGTTTTGGCTCCTTCATCGTCTCTATGTTCGTCAATATGGGCGTGATTATTCATATTTATAAGGATGATCGGTTACAGTAGGAATCTCATCAAAATTTTCTAAGCTTGGTGGACTGGCTACAGTCCACTCGAGAGTTTTACCTTTCCAAGGATCTTTTACAGCAGGAGCTCCATAACGAGCTGATCGAACTAAATTGGTAATGATAACAATCAACCCTACTATCATTAAAATGGCGCCAAGAGAAGAAATAATATTAGGCCCATGGAACTTATCCACATAATCGTAATAACGACGTGGCATACCAGTCATTCCCAAGTAAAACATAGGAAGATAAAGCGTATTGAAACCTGTAAAGAACATAGCTAAGCCAATATTCGCCCACGATTTATCATACATTCGACCAAACATTTTTGGATACCAATAGTGCAATGCACCAAAGAAAGCATACCCCGTACCTCCAAACACAATATAATGGAAATGAGCCACAACAAAAGCCGTATCATGCAAATGTACATTAGCCGAAAGTGCTCCTAAAACCATCCCCGATAAGCCACCAATCATAAAAACAAATAGAAAACAAAGTGCCCATAAGAAGGGTGTTTGTAAATCAATAGACGCTTTATGAAGCGTGGCTACCCAATTGAATATTTTTATGGCTGATGGAATTGCAACCAGAAAAGTCAGTATGGAAAATGTATAAAGAGCTACTCCACTCATACCGGAAGTAAACATATGGTGTCCCCAAACAAAATAACCAACGAATGCAATGGCTAATGTGGATACTACAATAGCTGTATAGCCAAAGATTGTTTTCCTTGCGAAAGTTGGAATTATTTCAGAAATGACTCCCATTGCAGGAAGAATCATGATATACACTGCTGGATGAGAATAAATCCAGAACAGATGTTGATATAAAATAGGATCGCCTCCTAAAGCAGGGTCAAAAAAGCCAATTTGAAGCGTTCTTTCCAAAACGACCATCAGCAAAGTAACACCTACGATAGGTGTTGCTAAAACCTGTATCCAGGAGGTTCCATATAAAGCCCAGGGGAAGAGCGGCATTTTCATCCAATTCATTCCAGGTGCACGCATGCGATGCATTGTCACAATAAAGTTAATACCCGTGACGATTGATGAAAAGCCAAGAATAAAAGCTCCTAAGACGGCTGGTAACATATTAGTCCCCGTTTTAAAACTGTAGGGAGCATAAAATGTCCAACCTGTATCAGGTGCTCCATCGCCCATAAATTGTGCTGACAGTGCAATAAAAGCTCCAATAATATAGATCCACCACGAAACAAGGTTTAACTTTGGGAAAGCTACATCTTTAGCCCCAATCATAATAGGTAAAAAGAAATTACCGAATACAGCCGGCAAACCTGGTACAACAATCAAAAAAATCATTGTAATACCATGAAGTGTAAAGAAACTATTATAGGTTTGAGCTCCCATAATGGTTTTCCCTGGAGCTATAAGCTCCAATTTCATTAACAATCCTAGTATGGCTGCAACTGAGAAGAAGACAAGCATACTATACAAATATAGTAATCCAATACGTTTGTGATCGGTAGAAAATATCCAGCCCATTAAGCCTTTAAATCTACCTTTGTACTCTAGGAAACTCGGGGTAGTATCCTGTGTGTGTGTTTCTATCATAGTTTAATTCTTAGGGTAGTGTCTTCTTCGTGGTTTACGAATAATTAGTAATAGGAAAACAATTAATCCGAGACCTAATATTAAGGTTCCACTCACTCGGGTTACATTTAAAACATAGCCTTGCCCTACCGGATCGTAGGAATAACAAAACTGAAGAATTTTATTAATTGTAGGCCCTGAAAGACCTTTTGATGCTTCAAGTAAAGCCAATTTGAATTCAAATGGCAAAAAGTAAGTTCCATTCAAATATCTCGTAATTTTTCCATCGGGGCTTAAAATAATAACGGTTGCAGCGTGAGTAAAATCTTGTCCTGCTTTAATATATTTAAAACCAAGAGCATCAGTTACTCTTGCAATGTTGGCACTATCAGAGGTAAAAAAACGCCAGCCATCTTTCGTATTTTTATTTGTAACTAAGCTTTGGTAATTTTTTTTCTTTTTGATAGCCAAATCTATGGTTTCACGGGGATCGAAACCAACGGTTAGCACTTGATAATCTTCAGATAAATTCATATCCGATTTTTGAATCACATCTGCTAAACCATCCATTAAGGGACTACATATTCCCGGACATCGGAAATAAACAAAAATCAAAGCCGTTGGCTTATCAATCTGCTCTTTAAGATTAACAATTACACCATCTTCATTCATCACCTGAATATCCGATGGCATAAATTCATCAAGGTGTTCTATAATTCCAACTTCAACTTCCTTCTCAACATCCTGACTAAACAAAAATGGTGCATGCAAGAGACATGCAATAAGTAAAAAAAGTGATAATTTCATTTGAACTCCTCCTTGTATTAATACTGTAAGATAATCGAGTTAAAACTGAACACCTTTAAATATAATAAATAATAATTGCAGCTAAAAAATAAATAGCAACTACTTATACAACAAGACATAAAATAAAACGAAATTCCACATAAAATGCAGACTACATAAGGTAATTTGAATTGATGAATATGCTACTTATCAAATAATTTATAATCAACTAAACTATTTATTCTCGTTTTTTGCCTTAACCCAAGCGATCAAACTTGTTAAAGAAGGAAGGTCATAAGTTTGTAATCGAGGAGAAATGCTCCTATTTTTAAAATATAAACTTCGTACACATGAAAATATTCAATAACACACTCATTTCTCTATTTCTGCTTGTTTCCTTTTCCTGTACAAATTCAAGTAATAAAACTTTGGTTAACCAAGGTCCGGTATCAAAAAGCGAAATGGAAAAAGGGGCTCAAATTTATCGAGCGAAATGTATGACTTGTCACCGAAAAAATGGTGAAGGTTTAAAAAGTGTTTATCCTCCACTCGCAAATTCAGATTTTTTAGAAAAAAAGATGGAAGATGCGGTCAGAATGGTAAAATATGGAAGTAGCGAAGCAATTAAAGTTAATGGAATAAGATACCAGAGTTATATGCCTGCATCCGGACTTAAGGATAAAGATTTAAGCTTAGTTTTTAATTACATTCTTAACTCTTGGGGAAATTCTTACGGTCGTATAGAGCCTGAAACAATCAGAAGTATTAAAGAAAAAAAATAGGTCAGAATATTTCCGACCTATTTCGTGTTTTTTTATCTATTAACTATTCCTGAATAACAGTTGCTTTAAATAATTCATGATCTTTTCTAATTCTCTTTATAGATAGAACTTTAAAAGTTTCTTCTCCTGTTAGTGAATTAATTTTACGAACGGCACGCTTACTCGACTTGTGGTGTTGAGGATAATGGCAGCTTTTATATTTCTTACCACTGTTACAATAACACTTCTCGTTTCGCTCGATTTTAACGTAGTAAAAATCTTCTGTATCTGAACGGAAAAGATTTAAAATGGGATCTAGTAAGTTCATAAGCAAGGGTTGTTGGGTTAAATGATTTCTTTAAGTTAACAGTAATCTTTAAGAAATCAAATAAAAAAAATGAGCTTAAAAGGAATCAACCAATTAAACTCATTTTTCATCTAGCTTAATACTAGTTTAATGACAACAAGCAGGCTTTGCTTCTTCTGTCTTTTCAACAGGAACGGTCATCGCTTTTTCGGGTGGGCTTAGGTAAGGAATACCCAAGCTTAAGCCTCGAAGAATAAATAATACACCGATAAAAACAATGGCGTAGGGTATCACTCGAGTTAGCTTTTTTCTCAGTTCAAGTGTAATCATATTTCCAATAAGAGAAACTGCTAATAGCATTGGTATAGTTCCTAAGCCGAAGACGAACATGAACAAAGAACCACTAGTAGATGATCCTGTTGCAATTGCCCCTGCAATGGCAAAATAAACTAAGCCACATGGCAATAAACCATTCAACAATCCAATTAGAAAAAGTGATGAATGACTACTTTGCGTGAAGAGCTTTCTTAACGACATTTTCACTTTGCCAACAAAACCAAAGACAGATTTCTCAGTATCGAATCGATTCTTATACAAGGAAGGTGCAACTACCGATAAGATCATGATAACACCCATAATAATAGATACCCATTGCTGAAAACCACTCATAACGAGTCCTTGTCCCAAAAGACCAAAAATGGCACCCATAATAGCATATGTAACGGCACGCCCAAGGTTATAAATAACACCTCCCAATATTCGTAGCAACCACGAGTCTGTTTTTAAAGGAATAGCAAGGGCAATGGGCCCACACATTCCCACACAGTGGAAACTTCCTAACAAGCCAAGGCTAAGGGCTGATAAATAAATCATCATTACGTCTTATAATTTACTTCGACAAATAAATAGCTTCTTCCTGATAGTATTCTTTTCCTTGATATTCCCAATCAATTTGAATCGCATAGCGTCCTTTTACAAGCTTCTCTGACTCAAAAAGCTGAACACCTTCATCATTCAAATTGATATCAGAGCGTAAATCGTTATCTGAATTTGACGGGCGATAAAGAATAATACTTCCATTCACATCTTCTCTCATTCCCTTTGGAAACTGAACCTCGATTATTCCTCCTTTTTGAGAAACAATAACCTTCTCTGTCAAAGTCTGAGTATTCTTTATCTTATCAATTTTAGATTGAAATTCAATTCCCTGAGGATAATAATCCTTTGAAATAAGATTGATATCCTGAGTTGTACTAAAAACAACGAATATCAAAACACCAATCACATATATGGAGGCAAACATAGCGAGTTTTGTACCCCAACTTAATTTTTTCATATGATAATAATTTTCATATTAAGGTCATATGGAAGTCGCCAATAACCATTCTACTCAATAGAAATCTATTCATGGCTCGTTTCATATCGTATATTCTCTAATTAGGTCCAACAAAAGTAAGATCAACTTTCTCAATCAATCTATCTTTTGCAAAAACGCCAACTTGTATTTGTATGTTATCTGTTAAAACAGATTTCTTAGGAAACTTGGCAAAAAATGTGCCTTCATGTATAGAGCTGGCAGCTGCATTAAAAGTTTTCCCAATAATTTGAATTTCACCTTCTCTATCAAGAATCTTAAATTCAACAGGCAAATCCTCCGTTGTTTTATTCACAATCTTGAAGCTATACATATTACTAATAATTCCTTCAGCTGGTTCCTGATACATCAAACCTGGTGTACGCAGAATTATAGCTTCTAAATCTGTTCTCGAAGCGAACAATCCCGCCACTACACCAAGTAATATGACAAGAACTGTAGTGTAAGCAATTTTACGGACTGGCCACTTCTGTTTGATACCTTCTGCAATATTTTTTTCCGAATCGAATCGTATCAACCCCTTAGGTTTTCCTTGCCATGCCATTACCGAATTACAAGCATCTATACAAGCTGTACAATTAATACATTCAAGCTGGGTACCGTCACGAACATCTATCCCTGTAGGGCAAACATCAACACAATCGTAACAATCGATACAATCCCCTTTATTATCAGCTTCTCTATCTTCACCTGCCTCCAGTGGTGCTCTTTCTTCTCCTCTTTTATAATCGTAAGCAACTACAATCGTATTTGAATCAAGCAAAACTCCTTGCAAACGACCATATGGACAAATCATAGCACAAACTTGCTCTCTCAAACGTGAGAAAACAAAATACATCACCGTTGAAAATAACAGTAATGCTATAAACAAAATAGAACTACTTCCGGGATTATTCCAAAGGTTTAAAACAAAATCGGCACCTCTTACATATGATAGTAAAGCACTTGAAAGAATTAAGCAAATACCGTAGAAAAGGGAATGCTTCAAAGTTTTCTTCCAGAACTTCTCAAAGTTCATCGATTGAGCCTTCAATTTTCGTTGCTCTTGCGGTGTTCCTTCAATCAAATATTCTATTCTTCGAAAAATAAACTCCAAAAACACCGTTTGCGGACATGCCCAACCACACCAGATACGGCCATAACTTACCGTAAACAGGACGATAAACACAAAAAGTGTAATCATTGAAAATAGAAAAATATGGAAATCTTGTGGCCAAAAATAAACACCCAAAAGAATAAATTTCCTTTCTATAACATTAAGCAGAACAAAAGGATCACCATTTACTTTTATAAAGGGAAGTACCAAAAGCATCGTCAACAGCAAATAGCTAACTACATTTCTATAATTGTATAGTTTACCTTTAGGTTGTTGGGCATACACCCATTGTCTTTTCCCCTTTTCATTTAAAGTTACAAGTTGATCTCTATAGGTATTATCCAAATTCTGGTTGAGCATTACGCGTTCTTATCTATTATTTCTCTTGTTTATACAATTCACCTTCAGCTTTTTTTGCATTGGGTGGGTTTGTGCCTATCAAAGTCATCACATAACTTGAAACCTGTAGCATTTGCTCAGGAGACAATTGATTCTGCCAAGCTAACATACCTTTTAAAGGTTTACCAACTTTTATAATCTTGTAAACATCTTCAAGGCTACCACCATTCAACCAGTAATCATCAGTCAGGTTTGGCCCAATCGCATTTCCTTCTCCAAGAAGAGCGTGACATGCCACACAGTTTTTATCGTAAAGAGCTTTACCAGCTTCTAAATCTTTAGCACCTTTCATTAAAACAAGAGAACTCTCGTCAAATGTTGGTTTTGGTTTATTAGCCTCTGCAAGTGCCATTTCCTTTTCGTATTCAGCAATCTGAAGATCGTCGCCAAACACATGATAACGGAACATGTATACAGCTGAAAACACAATGGTTACATAAAATAAATAACGCCACCAAGTTGGCATTGGGTTATTCAACTCCTGAATCCCATCGTAATCATGATCACTGATTAGGTGCGCATTTTCTTCAAGAAACTTATCTTTTTTTTCCATTACAGAATATTTTAATGTCTTAAACAGTTTTTATATCAGAACAAAAAGCAAAGTTAATCAGGCATAGAATGATTCGAATTTGAATCAATCTCTTCATCTGTTAGTGCATAACTTTCCATATCGTGGAAATAGCTTTTATTGCTTTTCTTAAATGTCCACCATATCATCCCCATAAAAAAGCTAAAGAAGATGATTAGTGAGATGCTTGGGAAAAGACCAACATCTGATATACTTTGTAAATAATGACTTACTAGTTTCATACTTTATAAGATTAAAGTACAAAGGCGAAAGGTTAAAGTAAATTTGGATCAATTTACTTTATCCTTTATCCTTATTACTTGGTTTTTATTCTTTTACTGAGATATCGCGACCTAATCGTTGTAGGTAAGCAATAACTGCAATAATCTCTTTTTCACTTGCAACCTCAACGCCATTCTTCTTAAGGTCGGCAGCAATTTCATCAGCTTGTTTCTTCAAATCATCAACCGCAACTTCATCATAGTTTGCCGGATACGGAGCTTCGTCATAAGGAACACCAAGCTTAACCATTGTACGAATTTTAGCAGCTGTATATTTGGTGCTCAAATCATCCTTAATTAACCAAGGATAAGCTGGCATAATTGACTGTTTGTTCATCTTTTGTGGATCAAGCAAGTGGTTAAAATGCCAAACATTCGTTTTGTACATTTTACCCCCAGGCACACCTGAACGAGCCAAATCCGGGCCTGTTCGTTTCGATCCCCATAAGTGTGGGTGATTGTAAACGAGTTCACCCGCTTTAGAATAATCTCCGTAACGCTCTGTTTCCGATCTAAATGGTCGAATCATTTGCGTATGACAAGTATTACATCCTTCCCGGATATAAATATCACGACCTTCTAATTCCAGAGGCGTATATGGTTTCACACTTTCGATAGTTGGAATATTTGATTTAACCAAATACGTTGGAATTACCTCGAAAGCACCACCAATTAAGATAGCCACTGTTGCTAAAACCATAAATTGTACCGGACGACGCTCTAACCAACGGTGCCATCCTTCACCTTTAGCTCTCTTTGGCGAAGTAACCAAAGCCGGAGCTGAAGCTTCTTCGTTATCGGCACATTTACCTGAAGCAGCTGTTTTAAGAAGATTATAAACCATTAAGAATAATCCCACAAAGTAGAATACACCACCAAGAACTCTCACATGATACATTGGTAAAATCTGAGTGATCGTCTCAAGAAAGTTAGGGTAAGCTAACAGGCCATCCGGCGTAAATTCTTTCCACATTAGAGTTTGTACAATGGCACCCCAATACAATGGTAAGGCATAAAAAATGATACCTAAAGTTCCAATCCAGAAGTGTGCATTTGCCAATTTCTCTGAATACAACTTCGTTTTCCACATTTTAGGGAAAAGGTAATACAACATACCAAAGGTTAAGAAACCATTCCAACCCATCGCTCCAATATGTACGTGAGCAATATTCCAGTCTGTATAGTGAGTTAATGAGTTAACCCATTTAAGTGACATCATAGGTCCTTCAAAAGTTGACATACCATAACAAGTTACTGCCACAACCATAAATTTAAGTGTTGCACTGTCACGAACTTTATCCCAAGCACCTCTAAGTGTTAACAGACCATTGAACATACCACCCCAAGATGGCGCAATAAGCATAATAGAGAATACAACACCTAATGATTGTGCCCAATCTGGTAAAGCTGTATATAACAGGTGATGAGGACCAGCCCAAATATAAAGGAATACTAATGCCCAGAAGTGAATAATCGATAGTCGGTACGAATACACAGGACGATTAGCAGCCTTAGGCAAGAAATAATACATCAAACCTAAATAAGGAGTTGTTAAGAAAAACGCTACAGCATTATGACCGTACCACCATTGAACCAAGGCATCTTGAACACCAGCGTAAACCGGGTAAGATTGTAACCAGCTATATGGAATCTCAATTGAGTTACCAATATGAAGAACAGCAACTGTTACAAACGTAGCAATATAGAACCAAATAGCGACATATAAATGATCTGCTCTTCTTTTCAAGATTGTCCCAAACATATTCCATCCAAAAACAACCCAGATGATTGTAATTGCAATATCAATAGGCCACTCAAGCTCAGCATATTCTTTACTTGTTGTAATTCCCAAAACAAAGGTCACGGCAGCAGATACAATAATTGCTTGCCATCCCCAAAAGTGTACCCAACTTAATTTATCGCTAAACATACGAGCCTTTAAAAGACGCTGAAGCGAATAATATACTGCTGTAAAAATACCATTACCAACAAAGGCAAAGATCACCGCATTCGTATGAATCGGCCTAATTCTACCAAATGTAGTATAAGCCAAATTGAAATTAAAAACGGGGAACGCCAATTGTAAAGCAGCCAAAAGACCGACCAACATTCCGACTACACCCCACAATATGGTAGCGTAAGCAAAATATTTTACGATTTTATTGTCGTAAGAAAAATGTTGTGTTTCCATGTATGTTATAGCTTTATTAATTTACGAATGAATTCTGTTTACTTTTCTTCTGAGGACTTTGACTCATCCTCTTTTATATCTTTAGTTTTACTTTCTTCCTGATCTTTAATTTCTTGGTCATCAAATAAAATCCTGACCGATGGTGAATAAGTATCTTCGTACTGTCCTTTCTTAACGGCCCATAAGAAACCAATTAAGAAGCCTCCGGCCACTACCATACTCACCGCTATTAAAACAAATATTACGCTCAAGTTTCAATTTTTTAACCTTGTATATAATCAAACAGCCTAATTAAGCTGCACACGTTTTTTACTTAGCTTACCAACACTTGGCAAAACCTCTTTTTTATTTTTGAATTCTTTTGATTCTTTATTTCTCGCAAAATAGCTCGTTGTAAAACTTGCAAATGCGACTACCGAAATTGAACTTACAGGCATTAGCAATGCAGCCACTATAGGGGATAAAATTCCCTGAACAGCAAAATACAAACCGACTAAATTGTAAGCAAATGACAGTAGGAAACTCAATTTAACAACCCACATCCCTTTTTTAGAGATGCTTAAAAATCTTTTCAGCTCTTGAAATTTCGAAGCTTCCAAAATGGCATCACAAGCTGGAGAAAAATGGTAAATATCATCAGCAATAGAAATACCAACATCACTCACTTTTAAGGCGCCCGCATCGTTTAAGCCATCCCCAATCATTAATATCTTTTTACCGCTTTCTTTTAGAGCTTGGATATACTCCAATTTCTCTTTGGGAGATTGGTTGAATAATAAACTTGAATTCTTAGGGAAAATTTCTGCCAAAATCGATTTTTCAGCATCATTGTCACCAGAAAGAACATGCAATCCATAGTTCGACGATAAGGACGAAATCAATTCATTTAGGCCCGTGCGATACTGATTACTCATTATGAATCGACCTTTTACATTCCCATCTATAGAAACATACACTTCGGTTGATCCAGATAAATTTTCAGCTTTAGAATCTAAAACAAAACTAGCTGAACCGATTTTCACATCTCTTCCTTCAATCTTTCCAGTCAATCCTAAAGAAACCATCTCTTTAAATTCATCTACTTTTTTAGCAGAATAATTACCAAGATGATCGTAAAGAATCGTACTCAATACATGAGAAGAATGTCTAGCTAGTGATTTAACCGCATCGAAATCTTCTTTGCTTAAATCTTCACCATCATATTTTACACTTACTGCATCAGCTTGAGTTATAGTTCCCGTTTTATCAAAAACAATCGTGTCTATTCCACTTAATGCCTCTACGATATCGGCACCTTTTAAGTAGATGCCCAATCGGCCTAACATTCGCATTGTGTTACCTAAAGCGAAAGGTGACGATAAGGCTAAAGCACATGGGCAAGCAACAATCAAAACCGATGTAAAAGCAAATACTGCCTTAGAAGTATCATTAAGTAACCAATAAAAACCAGCCAAAGCACCTATAGCAATAACAATAATGGTGAAGTATTTACTTATCTGATCGATTAAAGAATTCAATTTTGAGAAATAAATTTCTTTATCCTCCGATTGATTCCATAGTTGCGTCAAGCGCGACTGCACCACTTCTTTTTCGATGCACATTTCTATAGCGCCACCTACTTGCTTACCTCCGGCAAACAAATGATCACCTATCGACTTTAAAACGGATCTTGACTCGCCGGTAACAAAACTATAATCAATTAATGCTTCTCCCTTAGTCAATATCGCATCGGCAGGTATTAATTCCTGATTACGAATGAGAATAATATCACCCTTTTTCAATTTATTGATCTGAGTACTTTCCTCTTTATCATCAACAATTTTGCTAACTGCAACAGGGAAGTATGAACGGTAATCTCTTTCAAAGGAAAGAGCCTGATAACTCTTGCTTTGATACCATTTCCCTATCAATAAAAAGAAAATTAAGCCTGTAAGGGAATCCATATAACCTGACCCTGTACTGGTAAATATTTCGAAACTAGATTGTATAAAGAGAGTGATAATACCCAGAGAAATAGGTACATCAATATTGATAAACTTATGCTTTAATCCTTTGAACGCAGAAATGATATAGTCGTTTCCACTATAAAAAAGAACAGGTAGAACCAGAAGAAAATTCATCATTCCAAAAAAGGATTTGAAATGACTCTCTAAATACTCTGATCCGGGCACATATTCAGGTAGGCTCAGTAACATGATGTTACCAAAACTAAAACCTGCTACACCAATTTTATAAAGAAGTTTTTTATTAGCATCCTGATTCTTTTTTTCCTGAAGGTTGTCTAGTGTAATTTCAGGAATATAATGAATGGATGCGAGTAGTTCAGCTAGTTCTCGTAAGCTTAATTCTTCAGAATTAAAAGTAACTGTCACTTCCTTTTTAACAAAGTTGACCGTTGACTTAAGGACAGCTTTATTTAAAACATTTAAATGTTCAAGTAGCCAAATACAGGAGCTACAGTGAATCCCGGGAATATACAAGCTTACTTTTCGTATTGCGTCTTCGGAAAATTCATAAAGCTTTGAAGAGATTTCTTCGTCATCGAGAAAAGCATACTTTTCTTTAAATTTACCTTCCTCAACCCGAATTCCCGGTGTTGACTCAATATTGTAATAAGAACAAAGTTCGTTCTCGTTTAAAAGCTGATATACAGTAGAACAACCTGAGCAACAAAATGGCTTACCATCCCAAATTACGGGGTGTTTACCACAATCGTCGCCACAATGGATACAGGCTTCGTTTTTTGTATCTTCAGCTATTTTCGTCATATTGCAGACTCATTAGTCTTAATCGAAAACAATGTTCTCAGATTCAACTCTTATTTATATTATTGCTGGTGTTACTCTTGCACATTTTCTTTTGGGAATAGGCTATTTACTTTATAAGTTAGGCTTTGCTCCCAAAAAGAAAAAAGACGATAAAGAGTAAAATAAGCTCTAAATCTGATTAAGATTTAGTTCTCATTTTCGACAACTGAAACACCTGGAACAGAACTAGAAAAATAACACTCCAAATACCAATTACACCTAAAAGATAACTTGCGATAATCCAAATTGGAGCATTCGCTCTGGTTCCCCACATGGCTCTTTCATCAAGTGGATTCTTTGGATTTGTTGGTACAGCAATTGATAAAACACGCTTTTCTTCAATTACGCCATATTCATCTTCATCAGTAATCTTAATCGTTAGATCAACCTGTCCTTCTCTGTCACCAGGAAGATCAGTTGGGAACTGAATCAATAATTCTCCTTTCGCATCAGTATAAGCTTCCTCGCCTGAAATATCTAATTGTCCAAATGCTCTCTTTATAAGAAAACTCAATTCGATTCCTTCCAGGCCAGCTCTCTTACCATCCTTTTTTAATCCTGTTAAATGTGCTTTTAACTTCTTATGCTCCGAGTCAATATCAAGTTCAATCTTAACATCAGACACTTCAGGATTCACAACAGCTTTCGTAACGACAGCTTTCTTTTTATTCTTATCGAAAGAACGTAAATAGGCAATTACCATCCATTTACTTTCATCATTCAATGTTTTCTCAAAAGTCGGCATGGCGCCTTTACCTACTTTAACCTTGTGGTAAATTTCACCATCAGACTGAACAAGAAAATTTTGAGATCCTAAATCAGCTGGAGCTGGCACCAAAGGCAACATATTTGCCTTGGTCGGATCACCATGACATGATTTACAATTGGTTTGATAGACTTTCTTTCCTGTACTTATATTTTTCTTGCTTAACTCATATGGGTTAAGCTTCTTTTTTGCTGTAGCAGATACTTTCCAATCCTCAGCAGATGCCGAATTCATAAAGGCAAATACAAGAACAAGAGTCGCTAATATAGTGGATAAGTTTTTCATGTGTTTCTTGATTTTTTATTCCTCAATTTTATAATCAATTCCCTTTTGGTCAGCAATTTCGCAAATAGGCACAACTGGGAAGATTTTTGCCAGAACAGTAATAATCAATAATGCCAAAGCAAAACTCAATACTGTAACTGTGATTTCGACTGAAGATGGAAAATAATGCTGATAATTATCCGGAACATTCTGAATAGGAAGATGTGGATGCAACATAGTAGGAATTACAATCACATAACGCTTAAACCAAGCACTTGCCAATACAAAAATAGAAATGATCATGATTGGCTTTGGCATTCTAAAACGCTTGTTCACCATCAATATGATTGGAAGAATATTTCCTAAAAGTTGAGACGACCAGAACATAATTGCCCATGATCCAAAGAACAACTCTTTTAGGTGCACACTATCTCCTGATTTCATTTTATAACCTGGAACCAAAAACTCATTCACATTAAAATACAAGTAAACCAAACAAACTGCAACCATCAGTTTACCCATTTTATCGAAATGCAATTCAGTAATATAATCCTGTAACTTGTAGTTGACTCTAAAGAAATACATCGCAATAATTAAAGCTGCAGAACCTGCAACAAATGCTCCTGCAACGAAGTAAGGTCCAAAAATTGTCGTATCCCATCCATTACGCAATGTTGCAGCAAACAACCACGATGTTACTGTATGAATAGCTAAGCCAACAGGAACAATTAAAACCATTAAAGTTCGAATCATCTTATGAAGATGCTTATGTTGTTCTGGTGTATTGGTATAGCCAAACGATAGAATTGCATATAGCTTCTTTAGCATTGGCGGTGCTGTTTTAATCTCTTTTTTACAGATTGCCAAATCAGGAATCATTGGCAAGATCAACAAGAGAGCACTGATAACCAAGTAGGTTGTAATAACAGTAACATCCCAAAGAATTGGAGATTGAAAACGTCCGTGGATCATAACATTCAATACTCTATCAGGACGACCCATATCTAAAACTATAACCAAACCAGCTACTGCTACAAAAGCGACAGCTATGATTTCGGCAATTCTCGATATTGGAGCTATCCAATCGACTTTCAGCAAGCCAAGTATGGATGAAATTAGCATTCCCACTAAACTTACCGCTACAAAGAACACGAAGTTGGCGATATAAAGTCCCCAAGACACATAGTCGCGCATGCCTGTAACACCAAGTCCATCACGAAGCTGTACGTAATACGCCCAAGCTCCCACAGAGATTACTGTTATTAGAAAAACAATCCATAACTCAAGCCCTCTATGATTTTGCATCGGACGAAGGACATCTTGTTTTATTTTCTCAAAGGAAAGTGTTGTTTCTTTCGATTTTGTATCGTCATTCATAAGTAAAATGATTTTCTATGAATATTTAATATATCGTGTGTTTTAATCTTTGACTAGTGAAGATTCTCTTCATTCAATAGATCACCATTGAATTCAAAAGCTCTATTTTTTGGAGGCAAATAATAAACACGAGGCTTAGTTCCCAGCTCTTCCATTAGAGTATAACCCGCATTTTCTTCTATCAATTTAGAGAAACGAACCGTTTCGCCACTTGTTCCATTCGTTACAGCATCTTCGTTTCTATCTCCAAAATAGTAAACACCATTAGGACATGCAGAAACACATGACGGTAACTTATCTTCACGAAGACGGTCGGCACTGAACAGACATTTGCTCACAGTACCTTTCTTCTGTGGTACATTCGCCTCTATATTATAGGTTAAATCTTTATATTTTTCAGCATCCTTAGGTTCAGTCCATTGGAATATACGTGCTGAATAAGGACATGCTGCAATACAAAAACGACAACCAATACAACGTTCATTATCGATTAGAACAATTCCATCCTGACGTTTAAATGTTGCATCAACAGGACAAACCTTAGTACATGGTGGGTTATCGCAATGCTGACAAGGTTTAGGCATAAAGTAAGGTGCCGTATGATCAGCATCCTGCATCTGCAAGACATTAATATGATGTTGATCAGCTCTTAATTGATGATGATTTTGACAAGCAGACATACATTTACGAGCATTCCTACATTTACTCAAGTCAATTACCATTACGAACGATTTCCCAGCTATTCCCTCGCGACCTCTTTGCTGTAATTCATCAAGAGGTTCATTTACTGTTGGGCGAAGTTGATTTTTATCTACCTGAACCAATTGTCCGTCTGCAGTAAGTAAGTTTACGGTTTCACCAGGCTCTTTAGCTGCAGCCTTAGCAGCACTTAGAAGTGAAAAACTACTTACAACTCCAGCTGCACCAACAGTTACTCCAAAGCTTTTCAGAAAATTTCTTCTACTCTTGTCGGAAGTTTTTTGTGTCATATCTCAAGAATTTGCTCTGTCACGATTTTGGAATACCATGCTTTGATCTACCGTATCGTATTTACAAAATGTGTATTAAATACACTTCGAATATTGTTGTTATTATTCTAAAAATTAAGCTCTGTTTTTTATCAGAACTACTTGCAAAACATTCAAAGGTAAATAATATTTTTAGATTATTTAACAGTTGAAAACCTCCCACCCAACTCAACATAACGTATTGTTTTTGGCAACAAAAGCACTCCTTATATACTGTATTACTGACCATTAACAAATACCCGTCAAAATAAAACATCAATAACACTTACATCTAAGCGTTTATTCAGATTAAATCTAAAAAGATCCTCTAATCTTTAATATCAAGCCATTACGTTAGTAGATACAAGGGAAGCAGAAAGATCCAATAAAGACAAAAAGCTTTATTGATTTTTCTAAACAGCTCATAAAGTAAGTCTATAATGCGAAAGAGATATAAGCCTTTAATGGCGCGCAAACAATTAACACTCAACAAACTAACACTCATTCTTGTCAAAAATATAAATTCCTCCATCATGTTTTATAAGACATTAATAGAATGAGTTGATTTAGGCTTTTCTATAAAGAATTAAAAGCGTAATTTTGTGCGACTATTTCAGCCAAAGACTCATACACTCATCTGGCTTAACTCAAGACTATGAACGAATTAAACAATTTAAAACCTATTAATGAATGGTTTAAAAAATTAGACAGCCGTCCTCTTATCATAAGCGGACCTTGTAGTGCTGAATCTGAAGATCAAGTCTTAAATACTGCTCGTCAATTAAAGGAAATTGAACAAGTCAAAATATTCAGAGCTGGTATATGGAAACCGAAGACTGATATAAATAGTTTTGAAGCTAATGGCGATGATGCCTTACATTGGTTAAACCGTGTGAAACTAGAAACGAACATGCTCACTATGGTGGAAGTTGCTTCTCCTAAGCATGTTGAAATGTGTTTACGCCACAATGTAGATATTCTTTGGATTGGGGCCAGAACAACTTCAAACCCATTCTCAATTCAGGAACTTGCAAGTGCTCTTCAAGGAATGAATGTACCTGTGATGATTAAGAATCCTCTCAACCCAGATATCAATCTCTGGATTGGAGCATTGGAACAAATCAACAAAGCTGGTATTTCCAGAATGGCAGCCATTCATTGTGGCTTCTATCCTTTTGAACAAACAAGCTTACGAAATATTCCTAAATGGGAAATTCCTATTGAGTTGAAATCTCGATTTCACAACTTACCTATGATTTGCGATCCATCACATATTGCTGGTGATAAGCAACACATTCAGCAGATTTCTCAGAAGGCCCTTGATTTAAATATGGATGGCCTCATGATAGAGAGTCATTTTAAGCCAGAAGAGGCATTAAGTGAGGCGCAACAACAGTTAATACCATCGGAGTTAAATACAATTCTAAACCGTTTAATTTGCCGATTGAGTATTAAGAATAGCGAAGACTATAACCCACTTGGTCAATACCGTAATCAGATTGATTCTTTAGATGCTCAGCTTATAGAACTTCTTGCTCAGCGAATGAATGTTGTTAGTGAAATTGGTGATTACAAATCAGAGCAAAATCTAAATATCCTACAACTTAAGCGATGGGAAAAAGTTAGAGAACAAGGAACTGAACTTGGGAAATCCTTAGGTCTATCAGAAAAATTCTTAACTCAATTGCTTAGAATGATTCATAAGGAAGCAATTCTCATTCAAAACGATGTTATGAATAACAAGAAATAAATTCTCGATTCTTGAGAAACGAAAAAGCCAGTAGATTTAAAATCCACTGGCTTTTTCTTTATGCGTATATTTTCTTAACTCTTCTCTTTAATCTTCAACTTCTGCCCTACTCTAAGACTGCGAGAGTTTTTTATATTATTAATTCTCATGATATCGTAGTTTGAAACACCTGGAAACTTTTTAGCAATTGTCCAAAAGTTATCATTCTTTCTTACCGTATAGTAAATGTAATTTCCACTACCTGTTGATGACGATTTTTTAACACTGCTCTTCTTCGATTTACTTGCAACATATGATTTCCCTACAGTCGCTTGCTTTTGTTTCTTAGACATACTATTAAAAGACTTATAGTACGAAGCTTTTGACTTAGGTACATACACAGCTAACTTCTGCCCAACACGAATCATATTACGACGGATATTATTCCAATAGCGTAAATCAGATGTTCTTACATGAAACCATGAAGCGATTAAACCTACTGCATCACCAGACTTCACCTTATAATACACTTTGGCTTTTCCCTTAGGTACGACATGAGCAAATTTCTGATATCTGTCTCGCGGGTTTGCAAGCTTATCTTTTAAATTGAAATAATATTCCTTTTTATAAGACGTAATTGAATCTTGATTATCGATGAAAGCCAAAGCAGCTTCAAACGGTACCTTAAGCGAATAGGGCTTTCTTAATGCAGGAATAATATCCGCACGGTATTGTGGATTCAATTCTCGTAATTTTGCCTTAGAAACATTCGTAAACTTAGAAATCTGATCAAAATGAATCTGCTCTTTAATCATCAAAGTATCACAAACCTCAGGGAATTGATTTGGTCTTGGGTACAAACCATGTTCCTCGTGAAAATTGAATGAGTATAAGGCTGCAATAAAGGCTGGCACATAACCTCTTGTTTCTTTTGGCAAGCGGTAGTAGATGTCCCAATAGTTCTTCTTACCACCACTACGACGTATCGCTTTGTTTACATTTCCAGGACCGCAATTGTAAGCTGCAATAACCAAAGGCCAGTTTCCATACATTTTGTATAAATCCTTTAGGAATTTAGCCGCTGCGTAACTCGATTTAATTGGATCACGACGCTCATCTACGAAAGAGTTCACTTCCAACTTATACTGTCTACCTGTAGAATACATAAATTGCCACAAACCTGAAGCACCAGCTCTGGATAAAGCTTTAGGATTAAGAGCTGACTCAATAATTGGCAAATACTTTAATTCCTGGGGTAAACCTTCTTTGTCAAGAATTTCTTCGAAAATAGGAAAGTAATATTCTGACATTCCCATCATAAGCTCTACTTGCTTTCTTCTGCGTTGCGTATAAAGCTCAATATAGTTACGTACAATTTTGTTGTACGACAAATCGAACATTGATGGAATGGACTGTAATCGCTTAATATAAACCGAATCGGCAAGCTTTTTCTTTACATACTTTGTTTTTGGACCTTCATAAGCTGTCGTTCTAAAAGAATTTTCAGCATACCAGGCATTAACCAACTTATCCAAATTACTTTTGAATTCTGGTTGAATGCTATCATTCAGATCCCAACGTACATCAACGGGATTAATTTTTAGAAAAGCCAAAGAATCTTTCTCCACAGCTGGAGTCATATCTTCTTCCTCTATAATAGGATTTTCAACTTCACTTTCTTGGGCAAACAGCTCAGACACCTCTTCTTTTGCAGAAGCTTTTTCAACAACTGTTTTGCTCGTAGAACAAGCCATGCTCATAATAAGAGCCAACGAATAAAGGGAATATTTAAATTTCATATTTGTTTCTTTTCTTCATTTCCATTTCATCGAGAAATAGAATTCAAATTAAAATTAGTGCTATTTGCACACTCCACTCTTGATTATACGCGTACAAGCAAATTATATTGCTTCACAAATCTTAAAAAGTGTATAATCTCCCACTATTTTAAGATATCAATTACAGATTGAATAAGACAACTTTTGCTATTCACCTTAATGTAATTCTCCTTTTCCAATCCCCACAATCCCAAATCTTCAGCATCCTGATTCAAATCAAAATATTTTATCGCATCTTTTGCAATTGTTCTTCTTTGATCATCTGTAAGAATTTTAGCTTGATACTTAGGCCAGGTTTCAGAAGTTCTTTCTTCAATCCACAAAGAATCGTTCCTCTCTACCAAAGATTTAAAATATTTCACAAGCTTATCGACATGCTCTCGATTTTCTTCTATATCTTTTTCAGTAAGCTCCACAGTCTTCAAACCCGAATCCGAATTAACATGCATCAGGTATTTAGAATTATGAAAATGAATGGTTGCTGAATTGAACTCCTGATCAAGAATATCCGAAAACAAAATAAAATCACGCTGCTCTTGTATATCTATTGTATCACCAACAATATGATGTAAAACAACTAGTTTATCCTGAGAAAAGGCAGCTAAATTTAGAAATACAAAAGTTACCAAACTTAAAATCATTCTCATAACATTCTGATTTTTATCAAGCTATAAGATACTAAAAATTAATTCGGCAAGAAAGACCTAGTGTACTACCACTCACCGGAGTATAGTTCATTTTAGGCTGAACAGTCATTGTAAGGTTATCATTAATATTAAAGGTACTAAGGTGTGCATCAACCGTTGCGTCAATAATATTAAGCACATAGACACCAAATAAAATGATATAACTTAAATCTCTGTCTCGCTTATAAGAATCTTTCTTATTCTGAAAAGTAGTTTTGTACCATTCATCTTCTTCTGGTGTTGTTGCTGAAAAATCTCTATCAGGAACAACTTTTTCATAACGTTTAGAATCTGGTTCAATAAGGTCACTGTCTTCTGGCCGGTTCTTGTATTCCAGAAATTTAGAAAAATCAACATAGGCATTCTTAAAATCATTGTATTGCCCCGTGTTCCAACCAATAGCATAAAGCGTAACACCAATACCACCATACAGAATTGGCAGTTTCCAATACTTTCTATTATAGATTTGGCCTAAACCAGGTAATAAAGCAGAATAAAGTGTTGCCTTATGGGGTGAATGCTCTTTTATTTTAATAGGTGCAATAACGGTATCAGCCTCTATTATTTGTGCTTGAACATTTTGTCCGGAAATTAGCACAAGAAAACAAAGCACTACAAATAGAAGAAGTGTTTTTATCTTATTCAAAATCGTATTCTTTTGAGTTTTAATTATGATTTCATTTGATCAAGAACGCCTAAAATACGTTCCAAATCATCATCAGATTTAAAAGGAATGATAATCTTTCCTTTTCCTTTATCATTACGTTTCAAATCAATTTTAGAATTGAAATGTTTCGATAAGTGTTCCTTTAGGCTCTCATACTCTTCAGCCAAACGTGCAGGGCTTGCTTTTTCTTTAGCAGGAGCTCCATTATTTGCTGCACGAACCAATTCTTCAATTTTTCTTACTGACAATTCTTGAGCAACTGCCATCTTGAAAATAGACAACTGAGCTTCTCTACTCTCAACATTTACAAGAGCACGGGCATGTCCCATCAAAATTAATTTCTCACGAATCCCTTTCTGAATTTCAGCAGGAAGTTTCAATAAACGCAGGTAATTTGATATTGTTGAACGTTTCTTCCCAACACGATCACTCAAGCTTTCCTGAGTTAAATCACATTCGTCAATCAAACGTTGGTACGAGATAGCAACTTCAATAGAGTCTAAATCCTCACGCTGAATATTCTCAACCAATGCCATTTCCAGCATTTTGTCATCTTCAGCAAGACGAACGTAAGCTGGAATCTTAGTCAAACCAGCAATTTTTGACGCTCTAAAACGACGCTCCCCGGCAATAAGTTGATATGAATTGCTATTAAGCTTACGCACAGTAATAGGCTGAACAATGCCAATCTCTTTTATCGATTTTGCCAATTCATTTAAGGCTTCCTCGTCAAATTGAGTTCGAGGCTGAAATGGATTCACTTCAATTTTCGATAATTCAATTTCGTTGCTAAGTTCATGTTCCTGACGCGACGGACGAGTTTGAATATCATCTCTATCATCAATCAGAGCTCCTAAACCTCTACCTAATGCACTCTTTTTTACCATAACATATCATTATAAAATATGAATTCGACTAAGGTCTCAAGCCCAAGTCGAATTTCATTTTCTTATTTCTCAATTTCATTTTCCTGAACTTCTTCCTCAACTTCAGAATTGTTTTCTACCAACTCTCTGGCAAGATTCAAATAGTTAATTGCACCATTTGATTCTGCATCGTATAAAATAGCAGGCTTACCATAACTTGGAGCTTCTCCTAGTTTTGTATTTCGCTGAATAATGGTTTCGAAAACCATATCCTGAAAGTGCTTCTTAACTTCACTCACAACTTGGTTCGACAAGCGTAAACGACTATCATACATCGTTAACAGGAAACCCTCGATTTCCAAATCCGGATTCAATCGACTTTGAATAATTTTAATCGTATTCAAAAGTTTTCCTAATCCTTCCAATGCAAAATATTCGCATTGTACCGGAATTAAAATAGAATCAGCAGCTGTTAAGGCATTCACTGTAATTAAACCTAAAGAAGGTGAACAGTCGATTAAAATATAATCGTAGTCATCGCGAAGCGTATTTAAGACATTCAAAAGAATTTTTTCACGATTAGCTAAGTTCAACATCTCAATTTCAGCTCCAACTAAATCGATATGAGATGGAAGAACATCCAAGCCTTCCATGTCCGTTTTCAGAATTGCATCCTTAGGATTGGTTCCATCAACAATACACTCGTAAAGGCTGTTTTCAATAGCACGAACATCAAAACCGTAACCCGATGTTGCATTAGCTTGCGGATCGGCATCAACAATAAGAACGCGATGTTCCAATACAGCAAGACTTGATGCCAGATTGATAGCAGTCGTTGTTTTTCCAACACCACCTTTTTGATTTGCAAGAGCGATTATTTTAGCCATAAACAATTCCCATTTTAATTAGAGTAAACGAAAAATACACGTTCCTCAATTAGTAGATACAACACTTACTTTCAGTACGAACAGAACTTGAACCCAACTACACTAAACTCTTATATTCTAGTATTATTAGTTCAGAATTTCGTTAGTTTCAAAGATAGTATTTTAAAAGACATTTAAAATTCGGATACACTCAGACTTATTAAAAATAAGCCTAAAGTTATAAACAATCTAAAACGCCTTAAACTTCAGTATATAGTTTTAAGCTTTCCTCTAACAGTTGTTCTTTATCAATTGGAACAACTACTGGTATTTCACAAACAATTCCTCCTGCAAGGTTCGATATAGCAGCAATTTCAGCTGCATTCATTCCTGCAGCCAAACAAAGTGTAGCAACAGAAATTACTGTATCCCCTGCTCCTGACACATCTGCAATTTTTCTGACAACTGCAGGAATATGCTCATAAGTATTCTCATTACTGATAAACACACCAAGCTCCGAAAGAGTAATCAATAACTTATCAACGCCCATTTCTGACTGAAATTGTTTAGCTGCTCTAAATAAACCTTCAATATCACCTTTCTCTAAACTCAAGTTAGATCCTTCAAGGAATTCTTTGAAATTAGGTTTAAATAAGGTGACATTTTTATAATCGGAGTAATGGCGTTTTTTAGGATCGACCAAAATTGGAATCTCTATTTCCTTCGCTTTAGATGTAACTGTCTCAATCAGCTTTTTGGTGATTAAGCCTTTGTCGTAATCTTCAAAAACAATTGCATCAATCTTTTTAGTTTCCAACAGATTCAAAACATGATTTATAAATGCCAATTCTGTTTCATCCGCTAATTCATGCGTATCTTCTTCATCAATACGAATCACATGTTGATTATTGCTAATGAATCTGGTTTTAACTGTTGTTCTGCGATGAGAACTGACGACAATACCTGATTGCTCTTGTTGAATCTCAGATAACAACTTAATGAAATCCTTACCTCTGTCATCATCACCAATTACCGAACACAAAATAGGATTAGCTCCTAGTGATTTGATATTCAGAGCAACGTTGGCAGCACCCCCCAACCTGTTCTCACGACTTGAGCATGAAAAAATAGGCACCGGAGCTTCTGGAGAAATACGATCGACTTCGCCCCATGCGTAAGCATCAACCATAACGTCACCAATAATAAGTATGTTGTAATCAGAGAAGGATTCGAAAATACGATTCAATTCAGATTTATTCACAAGCGGTATTTTTTTTTAGTTTTCCCAACAAAGATAAACAAATTCAAATCTTTAGAAATAGGTGCATGTTGGCTTTAGTCTTTTTTAAGAGAATAGTCCAATTTTAAACACTCCGGGAAATATGCTTATTCAATTTCTTTTTTGGAATTTGCATTTACAAACAGAATATGCCCCAAATTATCGTAGCCCTTAAACATCTCGGCCCCCTCATGTTTTATAAGATCACCTCTAAATCCAATGAGGGTCAGACCAGCATGTTCCGAACGCTCATTTATCATTTCTTTAGGCGAAACATTTTCTTGCTCAATAAGTACCTCTACATTTGAATTTCGAATTGGCAATCGACCTGAAGCAATCATTTCATCCAAACTCTGACGCACTTCAGTAGCTTGTTGCTCCTTACATATATTAAATATTTTTATATCTGCTTTTTTCCAATCAGGATGTCCCGCAATAATAAAACTTAAAAGAATCATTAAATTAGCATTATCAGCATCACTTGGTTTAATCCAAATATGAATATCAGATTTCAACTTAAACGTTCGGTTTGAACTTCCAAGGACACAAAAATCAAAATTCCCTGCATTTGCCAAAGCATAGTTCTCAATAATTTCCTCTAAATTTTCAGCACTCGATTTATCGTACTCGAAAATCACCATATTATTTTCCATACCAGCAACTCCCGGCAACTGAATAGCCTGAGCAATGGCTGAGGTATAGGATGGTGAAATAATTGTATCGACAAAAACATGATTCCCAACATTCTCCGATCGACTAACCAGCAAATCCAACTCTTCCTTGGCCTGCATATGGCTTGCTTTAGAATAATAACCTTCAATTCGATGCAAATAGGTGCCAAAACCATATTTATAAGCAATCCAATTCAATAACTTAAAGGCCGTATCTCGTTCAAAAGAATCTTTCGAGATACAAATAGCACTTGGACGCCACTCTTGTACGCGTTTCTTTCCTGCTTTTTGCAAAAAAACCTGCACGTTTCTATTTAATTGATATAAAGAATTTAGGAAAATAGAAGCCAAACCATGCCTGTCTTTATGGTAAGAATTAATATATAAATAGGTGATCACCATCAGTAAAATAGCGGCTAAAGCATACAGCGTATTAATTTTAAACATGATTAAAATAGAAACGACAAAACCGAGCATCGACAAATACCACTTCGATTTAAATGAGGGTCGATAACTGGGTGAGGAACCAAAATGATTTAAAAAGGAAATCAAACAAAGTGCCCCGTAAGTCACCATAAAAAACATAGATATCACCTCGGCAACCGCATTAATATCGCCAAGAATAACAAAAAACAGAGCAATCAAACAGGTCACAAGAGAAGCATTAATTGGCTCACCATCTTTTTGTCGCCCCTTGGCTAACCAACTATTTAATCCTCTGGAAGGTAAAGATCGGTCAACCGACAGAGCCTGCAAAGTTCGAGGAGCAACCATTACGGAACCCAAAGCCGATGAAATAGTTGAAGCGGCTAATCCTAGAGGAATGACAATAGCTCCACCCAATGCGATTTTACTCATAATCAACTGATGCTCCAATAAATCTTCAGCACTTGCAAATTGGGCTAATTTGTAAACGACAAGCACATAAATAACCATGCCTATAAAGGTTGCTGCTGTAGTTCCCCATGGAATAGATTTAGATGGATTTTTTAAATCTCCGGATAAACCAACACCAGCCGTCATTCCCGTAAAAGCAGGAAATATAATTGCAAAAATCACAAAGAAATTATCCGAATTTCTGAATTCTCCTTTAAATACACTAAAGTCAGATACAGCAGCATGTGGTGTATCTCCAAGAAAAAAAAGCAATAGAGATGCAAAAAGAATAGCAACAACAAAATAAAGTGCTTTCACACCAAGATTGGCTCCTTTTTTCAATATCAAAACAGACAACAGTAACATGGCTGGAACAGAAATAAGCTGTCTCGGCAAACTCATGTTGTAATTGGTTTGAATCCAATTAAAAACTGGCTCAAATGCTTCGGTAAAAGCAATCACATAGAAAGCAACCGAAATGGCTTGAGAGAAAAATAAAGCTAAGCCAATTGTTGCCCCTATATTTAATCCGAATGATCTGGAAATAATAAAATATTCACCTCCTCCTTCTACACGCTTATTGGTAGCTAATTCAGAAATTGCGAAAGCCGTTGGTATGGTAACCAAATGTCCCAAAACAATAATTAGGATAACACCCCAAAAACCGACTGTTCCAACTGCAAAACCAAATCTTAAAAATAAGACAGCACCCAAAATGGTTGAGATCGCTGTAAAGAATACGGGTGCAGTTCCAAACTTTCTACTTTGTAAATCCTCTGGCATAGGTCATTCATGTTTAATTATCATCGAATCTTACTAAATTTAAACTTTATTATTTAGCCTCACGAATCTTTCTCAACAAAATTTCTAATTCGAAACTGGAGTTTTATATGATAATAGACTCAATCTGTTCAACGATTTTGAGTGCTAATACAGGAAATTATTACTATTTTCGGCTTTAATTATTAGATCTAAATTTTTAACAATATAGCTTTAAATCGTCTCAATAAGAGATTAACCTAAATCATTATCTAACTACTGATCAATACTCAAGCTGTATTTTAAAGACATAAAACGAAAAACAATGAAAAAACTATTATTTGCACTTCCACTATTACTTCTGTTTGCATGTAATCAGGAACCTAAGGTTAAAATAACAGGAAGTATTAAAAAGGCTGATGGTATCACATTATATCTTGATAAACTTCACACAGCTAGTGCAGAAACTGTTGACTCTGTAAAACTAGATAAGGATGGAAAATTTAGCTTCAAGACTAAATCAAACCAACCTGAATTTTATTTATTGCGTTTATCTAACGGAAAATTAATCACCCTGCTTACTACGCCTGAGGAAGAAGTTGAAGTCAATTCAATCTCAACACATATGAGCAGAGCCTATATTGTTTCTGGTTCAACAGGTTCAGCTTTTGTAAAAGATCTTAATGATAAATTAAAGGAAACGAAGGATAGTTTGGCTGTAATCAAGAAACAGCTTAAAGAAAAGAAGTCTGATCCAAATTACGGAAGCATCTCTCAAAACCTATTGGCTAAATATATCGAAGTCATTAAAGATCAGAGAGAATTCTCGATTAACTTCATCATGAAGAATGCAACTTCTCTTTCCAGCTATTTGGCACTTTATCAGAAAATTGATAAAGACACATATACTTTAAATGAGAATTCTGACATCAAATTTGCAAAGATTGTTGCTTCATCGATGAGAGCGCTATACCCGGAGCATGAGTATACAAAAGCAGTATTAGCCAATTTAGAAAAAATGCAGAAAAATCTGGCAAATATTAAACTTAAGGAATTAATCAAAGAAAAAGGTGCAAACTACCCTAACCTGGCTCTTAAGAATACAGAAGGGAAAGAAGTTAGCCTAAACTCTTTGCATGGCAAACTAATCGTATTAAGCTTTTGGGCTTCGCAAGATGCTAATTCAAGAAAACAAAACAGCACACTGAGCAAGATCTACAAAAAATACAAAAATAAAGGTTTAGAGATTTATCAGGTTTCTGTGGATCAGAATGAAGACCAGTGGAAAGAAGCAATTAAAAAAGATGGTTTGAAATGGACAAATGTTTGTGAGTTGGAAAATGGTAGCGCCATGGCAGTTCGTAACTTTAATGTTCAGCAAATCCCTGCCAATTACCTTATTAGCAGACAAGGTGAAATTGTTGGTAAAAACCTTTACGGATTGGCTTTAGAAGAAAAAGTAGCTGATTACATCAAATAAAAATTAAAGACGATTAAGGAGTTCGTTTCGAAAATCCCTCCAAACGAACTCTGTTTTAATGCTTAACTAAGCACATATATGACAACTGGAAAAAAAATCTATTTTGCTTCTGATATTCACTTGGGTGCACCAGCTTTAAACAACAATCTTCAACGCGAAAAGTTGTTTGTAAAATGGCTAAACCAAGTGAAAGAAGATGCCAAGGCCATTTATTTAATGGGTGATATTTTCGATTTCTGGTTCGAATACAAGCGAGTTGCGCCTCGGGGATTTACGCGAGTTCTTGGTAAACTTGCTGAAATTTGCGATTCCGGCATTGAAGTTCATTTCTTCACCGGGAATCACGATATCTGGGTTTTCGATTATTTGCCACAAGAGTTAGGCATAATTGTTCACCGAAACGAAGTCAAAACAGAAATAGAAGGCAAAAAATTCTTCCTTGCTCATGGCGATGGACTTGGCCCGTATGACAAAGGGTATAAAATGCTGAAGAAAATTTTCACCAGCAAATTTTTACAATGGTGCTTTGCCCGTCTACATCCGAATTTTGCAATTGGTATAGCTCACAAATGGTCGTCGCACAGCAGATTGAGCGACGGCAAAGTTGAAGCTGATCAGTTTAGAGGCACCGACAAAGAATGGCTGGTTCTATTTGCCAACGATGTACTTAAAAATGAAGATTTCGATTATTTTGTTTTTGGGCATCGTCATTGGCCTTGTAATATTGAGCTCGACAAAGGGGCTCGCTATATCAACACCGGCGACTGGATTTCTCACTTTACCTATGCTGTATTTGATGGTGAAACGATGGAACTGATGAATTTTGAAAAACCTGAAGCCTAGCTTCTATCTCAACACTAAAACTTACTAAATTCTCATTATGGAATTTTTATATATCGCAATCGGAATTTTAAAAGGGATGATTATTGCCTGGCTAATTTTAAGGAAAAAATTAGGTACTGCCGCTGCCGATCATCGTGAAGCACTTTTGAAAAAAGAAAATGCTTTTATTCTTGAAAAAGCTGAACTTGAACAATCAAAATTGAGATTTGAAGAGAGAGCAAACAATCTTTTAAGTGAAAAGCAGGAATTCCAAAAAGAGCTTACTGAAGAGAGAGAGAAGAATGAAAAACTGACTCGCTCCGTTTCTATTTCTGCAACCGAGCGTAAGAATTTAGAAGAAAAGCTAGAATCTCAGAAAAAAGAACTTGAAGAACTTCAAAAACGTTTCACTACTGAGTTTGAGAATATCGCAAACAAAATTCTAAAAGAGAACTCAAAGGAATTTAGCTCTTCGAACCAGAAGAATATGAATGAGATTTTAAGTCCCATAAAGGAGAAATTAATTTCATTTGAAAAGAAGGTTGAAGAGACCTACGATAAGGAATTACGCGATAAAATCAGCTTGCGCGAAGAGGTAAAAAAGCTTTACGATTTAAACACGAAGATCTCTGATGAAGCCAATAATCTAACCAAAGCCCTTAAGGGTGATGTCAAAAAACAAGGAAACTGGGGCGAAGTTGTTCTTGAAAGAATTCTTGAAAGGTCGGGCTTGACCAAAGGTCAGGAATACGACAGAGAGGTTGCCATGAAGAATGACGACGGACAATCAATTCGTCCTGATGTGATTATTCGCCTACCAGAAGAGAAGCACATTATTGTGGATTCTAAGGTATCTTTGGTTGCCTACGAAAGATTTGTAAATGCAAGTAATGATACAGAAAGAGAAGCTTTTCAGAAGGAGCACATCACTTCTTTCAAAGCCCACATAAAAGGCTTGGCCGAAAAGCATTATCAAAGTTCTGATGCATTAAACACGCCTGACTTTGTATTGATGTTCGTACCTATTGAATCCTCATTCTCGGTTGCCGTTCAGGCCGATCAGGAACTATTTGGATACGCTTGGGACAATAAGGTTGTTGTGGTGAGTCCTTCTACCCTATTGGCTACGCTTCGCACCATATCATCAATTTGGAAGCAAGAAAACCAAAATAAGAATGTGATGGAAATTGCCCGTCAAGGTGGAGCACTTTACGACAAATTTGTTGGCTTTGTTGAAGATTTAATCAAGCTTGGAAAACAAATGGATGGTTCTCAGAAATTGTATCAGGAGTCAATGAAAAAGCTTTACGATGGAACAGGAAACCTTGTTGGTCGTGCTGAGAAAATACGTGCACTAGGTGCCAAGGTTAAGAAGAAATTACCGCAAGCTCTTCTCGATAGAATTGATGAAACAAAGGCTGTGGAATAATCTTATTCTGCACATTGTAGAACAAGGCCAATAAGTCAAAAACAAGATTTATTGGCTTTTTCAATATCCTCAATCATCCAGCAAAGTGCCATTAGCCCCTTTCGAAGTACTTCTAATAGGTTCAGAACTCCTTTTATCCACATCAGCTAGTCCTTTTAGGGAGTAAAGAAGTGGCTTCAACCACTTCGAGACTGGGTAAAACCACTTACACAAGCCCTTCGAAGGGGTCTTAAACCCCATTCAACCACTTTAAGACCGCTTTCATCCACTTTACTAAGGGGATAAAAGGGGTTCAGGACCGGATCAAATTAGGTTAAGTAAAACTCCATTATTTCAGCAAAATACTAAAGGCTATTTCGAGGGAAATAGCCTTTATTTATGCCTTTCATTCTGAAATAAGTTGACAGACAAACGACTTATTTATGGAAGTCATTAACAAATATGAATTACCTTCTTTTCATTGAGGGAAGCCGTTAACAAATATTTTAAGCTTGCCAAAACCATTGGTGGAATCATTAACAAACATTAATTGCCATCTTTTCTCTTAGTGAAGCCATTAATAAGTATTTAAAGCTCACCTAAGCACTTGGTGGAGGCATTAACAAATATTAATAACCATCCTTATTTTTGGTTTTTTCACACAGAACACCTGTTAATTTTGGATTACAGATGTTTTACCGGGGAATTATTGTTAACAATATTTCCCGAGTGAAATAATATGAAAAAAAGACTATTTCGAGGGAAACAGCCTTTGTTTTGTATTCTACCCTTATTTTCCTCCATTCCTGACAAAACCAAGTTCTATGAATCTATCTATCAGCATGAATTGAAGCTGCACCAATTCAATCAAAGTATTTATGTCTTTTGTATTACGATCTTTAACAGTCAAAAGGTTTGAAATTCCTTTATTTTTAAGAAGTTCAAAACTTACGATATAAATATTGTTTTTCAATATTGATTCTTTAAGTTTTCTACCCTTAAAGAATCTTTTAAGCAATTCAGTCTCGTTTGATTGTATTAAATATTTTTCATCAAATCTCTCATCACCAACATCAATATCTTGCTTACCAAAAATTTTCATAACCTTCTCTGTATAATCCTCCCAACTAAGATTGAACTCAAAACTTCTATTCAAATCAAGTTCTACATTAAATTTTAAAGGCTTAGTATCAGTTTCGATCAATACCACATTGTGATTCTTGTATGGAATTTCAAGATTTAGAGTATAAAGCACTTTGCTTACAGTGTACTTAATTTTTAGTTCACCATTAAATATGTGTGCAAGTTCCTCCCAAACATGTTTCTTACTCCTAACATCTTTATAATCCTGACCTTTAATAAAAATCTCATTAAAAACATCAAGTTCATTATTTAACTTCTTTTTCATTGTTTGATCCTTTCTTAATACCCTATATCTTCTCCGTCAACTTCCTGACGAAGCGATATTTGTTGAAAAACTCTTTTGCGATCACACGGAATATGGTGTAGGCTGGTATGGCTAACATCATACCTAAAATACCCGACATAGAACCTGCGAATAGGATAACTAAGAAAATTTCAAGTGGGTGCGCATTAACGCTATTCGAATAAATAAGAGGTTGAAAAAGGATATTATCAATCAGCTGAACAATTAGGAAAACAAGAGCAGTATAGCCTAATAATGGGACAACTTCTACATAAAAATCAGCACCTAAATTCGTTGCAATACCAATAATTAAACCAAAGAGCGTTCCGATGATTGGACCGATATAAGGGATCACATTTATTAGGCCTGCGAATAGACCAATTACAACCGCATGGCTGAAGCCCATACCCACAATCGTTAAGCCAAGAGTCACCATCGTACCTACGAGTATCACTTCGAAAAAGAGACCGACAAAGTAGCGCATCAATAGATTCTTAATTGAATCCAACACATGACGAACACCTTCTTCGCTCTTTTCCGGAACAAACAGAACCAATGAGTCAATAAACAAACTGCTGTCTTTTAGAAAGAAGAATGTAATAAACGAGATGGAAAATAGGGCAATAAACAAGCCACCAACAGTACCTGCCAACGAACCGAAAATCGAAGAAATATCTGAGAACTGAAGCACCGAGGATAAGTTCTCTGTGATTAAAGCCTGAACTTTAAAATCGCTGCCATCTGTCGAATATTTAGACACGAAAGCTTCTAAGTTCTTAATGGGTTCATCCAGACTATGAACAGCCGATTGCACATCGATATTTGATAGCTGCTTAGCCTCTTCGACCACCATAGGTATAAACGTTCTGAAAAAAACCACCATGATTAACCAAAGTAAAGCCAAAGTTAAACCTGCAGAAAGACTGGTAGGGATCTTACGTTTTTTAATTTCCACTCTATTAAGGAAATCTACCACAGGTCTTCCAATAAAAGACAAAACAACTGCTATTCCAATGTAAGCAAGTATGGCAGAGAAATACCAAAAAATTAAACCTAAAAAAAGCAAGCCGGCAGCCGCCAAAAGATATTTTCCTTTTCCGTTCATAATAGGAAATTTGTTTTACAGTAAAGAATTCGTGTAATATGAATGCTGATTATATAGCATCATTTGAATGACTAAATTTAATAAAAATATTGAGCATTCGAATGTAGCACAAAAAATAGGGGCTGTCGTAAATATCGACAGCCCCTGAGCTTGTATTATTCAAGCAAAAGGTCAATTAGATTTTAATCGAATCTTTCACTTTCTGTTTCATCAAAGCAATATCAAGAACTTCCATCACATCTTCAACAAAATGGAATTTAAGTCCTTTCAGATATATGGGTTTAATTTCATCAATATCTCTTTGGTTTTCGTGACAAAGAATAATCTCTTTGATTCCAGCACGCTTAGCTGCCAGAATTTTCTCACGAATTCCACCAACTGGCAACACTTTACCTCGTAAAGTAATCTCACCTGTCATAGCCAGATTTTTCTTCACCTTACGCTGAGTAAAAGCAGAAGCGATAGAAGTAATCATAGTTACACCTGCCGATGGTCCATCCTTTGGAATAGCACCTTGTGGTACGTGAATATGAAGGTTCCAATTATCAAAAGCTTCCTTCTTAATCTCAAGCTGAGAAGCGCGAGCTCTTAGATATTCCTGAGCTAAAAGAGCTGATTCTTTCATTACATCACCAAGATTACCTGTAAGTGTTAGCTTACCTTTTCCCGGACTCAAGCTAGACTCGACATAAAGAATCTCACCACCTACCGATGTCCAGGCTAAACCTGTTACAACACCTGCAAATTCGTTCCCCTGATATTTATCGCGATCGAAACGCTCTGCACCTAAATACGATTTAAGCTCATCTGTTTTCAATACAGAATTGTATTTTTCGTCCATAGCTACTTTTTTAGCTATGCCTCGCATTAGTTTTGCAATCTTCTGATCTAAACCACGAACTCCAGATTCACGCGTATATTTCTCAATAATTTGAACAATCACCTCATCAGGAACCGATACATGCTCTGCTGTTAAACCATGGTTTTCCAGTTGCTTTGGAATCAGATGACGCTTAGCAATCTCCGTTTTTTCTTCAGTGATATAGCCACTAACATCGATCATCTCCATACGGTCGCGAAGTGGGCCCGAAATAGCACCAACATTATTTGCAGTAGCTACAAACATCACCTTAGATAAGTCGTAATCTACATCAAGGAAATTATCGTGAAAAGCACTGTTCTGCTCCGGATCTAAAACTTCCAATAAAGCTGATGATGGGTCACCTTTATGATCTGAACCAACCTTATCAATCTCATCAAGAATGAAAACCGGATTCGATGATTTTGCCTTTTTCATTCCCTGAATGATTCGGCCTGGCATCGCACCGATATATGTTTTTCTGTGCCCACGAATTTCTGCCTCATCGTGCAAACCACCCAATGACATTCTTACGTATTTTCTATCAAGTGCACTTGCAATAGACTTACCCAAAGACGTTTTACCAACACCAGGAGGGCCATACAAACACAGGATTGGCGATTTTAAATCACCTTTAAGTTTCAACACTGCCAAGTGCTCGATGATACGATCTTTTACTTTTTCCAAACCAAAATGATCTGAATCCAGCACATTCTGAGCATTCTTTAAATCGAAATTATCCTTGGTATATTCATTCCATGGCAAATCAATCATCTCTTGCAAATAGTTCAGTTGAACTGAATATTCAGCAGCTGCAGGATTCAAGCGTTGCAACTTTTTAAGTTCTTTCTCGAAAACTTCAGCAACTTCGTCGCCCCAAAGTTTTTCAAGAGCTTTCCCCTCAAGTTCCATGACGTCCTCTTCACCCGGAGTTCCGCCTAATTCATCCTGAATGGTTTTCATTTGCTGATGCAACAAGTATTCACGTTGTTGCTGATCCATATCGGTTTTCACCTTAGATTGAATATCATCTTTAAGCTCAAGAATTTGAACTTCTGCTGACAGTAATTCAAGAAGTTTCATTGCACGATCCTGCAAAGAACCAATCTCAAGCAGAGCTTGTTTCTTACCCAATTTCACCTCTGAGTTACTAGAAATGAAATTGATTAAGAATGATGATCCCTCTATATTTTTAATGGCAAATGTGGCCTCATTCGGAATCTGAGGACTCAACTTAATAACCTTAATGGCAATATCTTTTATCGAACCTACCAAAGCCTTAAACTCATTATCCTCTTTTTCAGGACGAATGTCTTTAAGTGTTGTTATTCTGGCAACATGAAATGGGTCATTTGAGATCATCGCTTCAATTTCGAAACGCTTCTTTCCTTGAAGAATAACCGTTGTGGTTCCGTCAGGCATTTCCAAAATCTTAATGATTTGAGCCACGGTACCAATTTTATGCATATCCTCAACTTCTGGTTCTTCAACCTCATAGTCGATTTGAGAAACAGCTCCTAAAAGCCCTTTGTTTGCATAAACCTCACGAACCAGCTTCAGAGATTTTTCTCTGCCAACAGTGATTGGAATGACTACACCCGGGAAAAGTACTGTATTTCGAAGGGGTAGAATCGGCAAACTATCGGGCACCTCGAATTCATCAATGGCACTTTCATCCTCGTCTGCGATGATTGGAATAAAATCTGAGTCTTCATCCATCAAATTGGTTAGACCCATACTTCCTATATTGATTTCTATCTTACTACTCATATCTATCTTAGTCTTTTTTCTGTCAATTAATGTAAGAGTGTCAAAGCAGTACACAAAATGTGACATATTGACGTACTCCTACTCTATTTTTTTATTGCTGAGTAAATAGGCAATCCCTATGCCAAGAAATCAAGATCTAGAAAGATTTACGATATTTAGCTGTTATCTCAAAAACATGATCCATAATCCCTTGCTCCACTTCATCAAACTCTATACCCCGACGCTGCATAACCAATTGAGCAACCTCATGAGCAGCCTTTAAGCGGTATTCCTGAAAACCATGATTCCCTCCCATTGAAAATGAAGGAATAAAATTACGCGGGAAACCTGCACCATACACATTGGCACTTACACCAATGACAGTTCCGGTGTTCAACATGGTATTAATGCCGCATTTAGAATGATCTCCCATGATTGTTCCACAAAACTGCAAGCCCGTTTTATTGAATCGGTTCGATTTATAATTCCATAGTTTTACCTCAGAGTAGTTGTTCTTTAGGTTAGAGTTATTGGTATCAGCTCCAATATTACACCATTCTCCGATGACTGCATTACCAAGGAAACCATCGTGAGCTTTATTGGCATAGCCAAAAAAGACAACGTTACTCAACTCTCCTCCCGATTTACAGTAAGGTCCCAGAGTTGTAGCTCCATATACCTTTGCACCTAATTTTAAAGCAGAGTGTTCGCACATGGCCAATGGTCCACGTACCAATGAGCCTTCCATTATTTCAGCATCCTTTCCAATATAGATTGGGCCCTCTTTTGCATTCAAGGTCGCAAACTCAACGCTGGCTCCTTCTTCAAGGAATATATTTTCCTCACAAAGTACATTTACCGTTTTACTAATTTCTTGTGATTTTCGCCCTGCTGTTAGCAATTCAAAATCATCACGAAGTGCTTTATCATTCAATTGAAATATATCATATGATTTTTCAATCCTCAATAATTCACCTTCAAAAACAATTTTCTCTGAATGTTCCGGTAATGAAGCATCAAATTTTGCAACATCTTCTTCTTTAACTAAAGCTGCAATTAAAATACCATCGTGAACCAAAATCTGACCAGTAGATAATGATTCTATTGCTTCAAGCAATGCTTTATTAGGAAGCACGCATGCATTTATTAAAATGTTCTCACCAACAATCTTTGCAGGATATTTGTTAGATAGATAATCTTGTGTCAAAAAACTTATTTCCTGATTTAGGTATTTATTCCACTTTTCAGAAATCTTCAAAATCCCTAATCTAATTTCAGAAATAGGACGGGTAAATGTTAATGGCAAGAAGTTTTGCCAGCTTTCATTATCAAAAAGAATATAGTTCATTGTGTGCTTTATTTTTGTTTAGGATTATCAAAAATAAAAAAAGCTCCGATAAATCGGAGCTTTTTTTATATTCTAAAAACACAAATAAGATTATTTCTTAAGGTGCTTCTTGTATTTGTTCATAAACTTATCAACACGTCCTGCAGTATCGATTAGAGTCATCTTACCTGTATAGAAAGGGTGAGATGTGTTAGAAATCTCAAGCTTTACTAATGGGTATTCAACATTGTCAATCTCGATAGTCTCTTTTGTATTCGCAGTTGACTTAGTAATAAAAACAGTCTCATTTGACATGTCTTTAAAAGCTACTAGACGGTAGTTTTTAGGATGTATTCCTTCTTTCATCTTATTCTCTTTAAAATTTCTTATAATCTTCTTCCAATGGACTGCAAAGGTAAATATTGTAATTTATTTTGCAAAAAAATGACACAAGAATCTAACTTTTATTGTCTTTATTCTTTAGAAGCCTTAGTTCCTCTGTTTTCCAGAGGGATAATAGCTGTTCTTTTAAAGGGTACATTCCTATCAAAAAGGTAGCGATAGGTATAATGAGTCTTCATTTTAACCCCTCCAACCGACTCATAAATCGATATCATTTTAGGATTAAAATCACCTACCCAGGATAATTCAACCTCGGTATATTGCTTCTTAGCTTTTATGGCCTTATCCATTTTCCAGAAAATAGCTGATTCAATACCGAATCGTTGATATTTTGGCACAACACCCATAATCGTAATACGAGTACGAGTAATGGTTTTTCGTTTAAGCAAATACATGAATTTCAACTTATTCCAGAAATCAAGCTTACCATTCATCTTTCTCAAAACCTGATTAATATCTGGCATGGCTACGAAAAAAGCAATAGGTTTTCCTTCATGGTAGGCAAACCAAATAAAATCTTCCTCTAATATACCTTTCCCTTCACGTGCTATTTTACGGATATCTTCAATATCTATTGGTGTAAAATTGTCATGAAACTTCCATGCCTCATTATAAACCTCAATAATATCCTGTATATATTTCTCCGAATTAGAAAACTTAAAATGCTCAAATTCAAAACCCGGCTTTTTAGATATCCACTCTGCGATTTTTGCAAATCGTTCCGGGAATGGTTTCGATCGATCAACATGATAGCTATACTGTTCGAAGAAAACTTGAAAACCATACGATTCGAAGAACTCCTGATAATAAGCTTTGTTGTATGGCATACCATAACCTTGTGGCAAAAATCCGTCAACTAACAGGCCCCAGTGGTTATCATTCTCACCAAAATTGATTGGACCATCCATAGCTTCCATACCACGCTCTTTCAACCATTCTTTTGCTGTATCAAAAAGCAAAAAAGCAGCCTCTCTGTCTTTGATGCACTCAAAAAAGCCACAACCACCTGTTGGTTGATCAAAACTAAAAGCCTTATTCGTGTTAATAAAAGCTGCAATTCGTCCAATAACCTTCCCCGAACCATCGGTAAGAATCCAACGGATAGCCTCACCATGCTTAAAAAAAGAATTCTCCTTAGGATCAAATATGCCTCCAATCTCACCATCTAAAGGGCAAGCAAAATTTGGATCATTTTTATAAAGTGCTCGAGCAAGATCTAAAAAGGATTGTTTCTGGCTTTTACTAACAACTTCGATTATATTCATTTGGTAATTTACAGGTTAGGAATTGAAAATAGATAACTTTCTTAGTCTCGGCTTGAAATCTTAGCTAACAATCTTAAAATTTCAAGATATAACCAAATTAAAGTTACCATGATACCAAAAGCACCATACCATTCCATATATTTTGGTGCACCTTGCTGAGCACCTTTTTCTATAAAGTCAAAATCCAACACAAGATTCAACGATGCAATTGCAACTATAAATAAACTAATACCTATACTGGTTAAACTATTATCAAAAGCAAAACCCATATTCACACCAAACATTCCAAGAATCCATGTTGCCATATAAAATATAAATATACCTCCGGTTGCAGCGATAATACCTGCTCTGAATTTCTTATTCACTTTTATAAGTCCTGACTTATAAGCAAAAAGCATCATAAACAAAATTGCAAATGTCAGACCAACAGCTTGCATTACAATGCCTGGATAAATGGCATTAAAACTTGCTGATAAGCCACCCAGCAATAATCCTTCGCAAACGGCATAAACAGGAGCAGTAAATGGTGACCAAACTGGTTTAAAAATTGTGATTAATGCTAATATAAAACCTCCAATTCCACCACCAATCATCCATGGCATAATAGCAGTTGACAAACCGCCTGTTTGAACAGAATCAAAATACATCCCCCAAGTATAACTTGCAGCAGAAACAACCAAAAGCAACATCATTGCAATTTTGTTTACGGTTCCACTAACCGTCATTGCATCTTCATATGCACCATAACGAGCTTTTGCAAAAATTTTATCCGTAAAAGCTGGATTCGAACTCTTTGTCAAATTCATAATATTCTATTTATTTTATGATCTGAGATTTCTAAAAAACCTCCATCTCTATAATTATCTTTTTTAACAGGCTTCTTTAATCATTCAACTCAATACACCTGTTCAATATTTTGAGTTTCAAATTTAGCTAATTATTTCTCAATTCATGAATCAGCTTCAAGGATTAACACTTAATTCTCGTCAGGAAATTCGGCCTTTAATTCTTCATAAATTTCAAGCCACTTACCATCAGTCACTTTCAAGTTTTGCACCTTAGAAAAAACATCTGATTTCAAAACCTCATTTCTACGAGCAATTTTGCCCAATGCACGCGGCAATTGTTTTATCAGATAATTATGCTGAGGAAAAGCTGGCAACATTTCAATAAAAGACAAGAAAATAGTATCCTCTCTTTCTTTGTCAACTAAAGCTAAACGCCCAACCGTCATTGTTGCGCACAAAAGTTCTTTATCATCACCTTCTTGCATCCAATTTTGAACATATTTTTCTAAGTTAGGTAAAGCAATCAGAAGATTCATGCTAATTTGCTCCAAAAGCTCATTACTATCGGCTTCTTCAATCCATCTTTTTAACTGCAACTTGCTCGCTTCTTCTGGCTCTTCCACTAAACTTGCTACAATTCGACTTTCGCGGAATCCTTTTCCCCATAATTTTTGAGCTAGTAAATGATTAGATTCATATCGCTTTGCCAATTGCTTTAAATTTACAGCTGAGGCTCCCAAAGCTTTATTGTAATTCAAACCATATTTCTTCATCTCAGAATGAACTTCTCCATTTCTTAAGTTAAGAATCTCCTTAAACAATTCCTGAAATTGCTTTTCTATATTTTCATCGTCTATAAAAAACTCCATAATACGTCCGTTTTTCTAATATTTCTACAAAAAAATGCCTTGTTTTTCGTCTTACAAAGGAAAACAAATAATTATCTGAAAAAAAAATATATGTCTAACTAATTGCAAAGCAACAACAACAAGTATTAGAGAAATCTTTTTTGTGATTTTTTTTACAATTCGGTTTGGAAGTTAACTTTAGTTTTTCATATCTTTGCATCGCAAAAGGGAACAAATGGTGGTTGTAGCTCAGTTGGTTAGAGCGCTGGTTTGTGGTTCCAGAAGTCGCCGGTTCGAATCCGGTCTTCCACCCCAATGCAAAACGCAGATACTTTTCATTAAGTTTCTGCGTTTTTTTATGCCCAAATTTTCAGACAAAACATATCATCCTTTTCACTACTTTTGCCAATCTAAAATTCAATCAACCGAAAATGAATAAGAAATCGTTACTTATATACGGCAGCATAATACTTGCCATGTTATTTTGGAGTTTTTCCTTTGTATGGGTCAAAATCGTATATCTGGTATATAATCCAATCACAACCGTTTTTCTTCGCCTTGTTATATCTTCTATTCTGCTATTTATTATTGGAAAAGGTTTCAAACAAATAGGATCAATTAAAAAAGAAGATCGGTTGGGTGTTTTAGCACTGGCTTTCTTTGAGCCATTTTTATATTTCCTGGGTGAGAGTTTCGGTCTGAAATATGTTTCATCAACCATTGGAGCAGTTATCATCTCCACCATTCCCTTATTTTCCCCTGTTGCGGCTTATTATTTCCATAAGGAACAGTTGAGTAAGATGAATATTATTGGAATTTTTGTATCTATTATCGGCGTTGCTGTTATCATTTTTAATAAAAGCTTCTCTCTAATTGTTTCTCCTATCGGATTAGCCTGTATGTTTATTGCAGTGGGTGCAGCTGTTGGTTATTCTGTTGTTCTAAAAAAATTGGCTTCAAAATACAATCCTATTACTCTTATTACATACCAAAACAGTTTGGGGTTATTATACTTCCTTCCGTTATTCTTAATATTAGATTGGCAACACTTTATACAAGCGGTTCCAACACCGGAAGTTATAAATTCATTGGTATTACTTGCTGTTTTTGCATCAACTTTAGCATTTATTTGCTTCACGTATGGTCTGAACTATTTAGGCATTACAAAAAGCAACATTTTTATTAATGCCATTCCTGTCTTTACAGCAATATTCGCCTATTTTGTAATCGATGAAGTTATTACACTCCAAAAAATAATAGGTATGCTGATTGTTATCAGTGGCATATTCTTTTCTCAGATAAAATTTGGAAAAAAAGTAGCATAAATCATGGCATCATATAAAATTGACATAGAAGCTTTAAAAGAAAAGGCTAACAATACCGAAGCTGAAACCAAAACATTCTTCGCCAAACTAAAAAAGAAGAAACCTAAACAGCTCGATGATATTACCCACGCTCTTCACTACGAAGTTTTTGAAGAAATTGATTGTCTTGAGTGCGCCAATTGTTGCAAAAGCATCAGCCCTATTATTATCGATAAGGATATCGAAAGAATGGCAAAACAGTTGAGAATGAAACCTTCGGCTTTTATCGATCAGTACTTGAATTTAGACAATGAGAACGACTATGTTTTCAAACAAGCACCTTGTCCGTTTTTAATGCCCGATAACTATTGCATGGTTTATGAACAGCGTCCCAGAGCTTGTAGAGAATACCCTCATACCGACAGGAAGCGCTTTTACCAGATTTTAAATTTAACTTTGAAAAATACGCACTACTGTCCTGCTGTATACGAAGTTGTTGATCGCTTAAAATTGAAAAGAGACAAACTATAATCTCAAAATAATTCATAAAGGCTCCCCAAAATGAGGAAGTCTTTCTTAGTATCCATTTTCTCACTTTATCTTCTTCAATTCAAGATATTTACCTCCTTCATCAAAATAATTAGCACTAAATTCCTTATTGCAATCGTTTACAGAGAAAAACAAGGGTGGGAAAGGTCAATTTTGCCAATGTATTCTAGTCTTTTCAGGTATTTTCTTTATACTTTTGTTCGAGATATCACAAAATATATCGACAACAAAACACAATGAACACAACAAAACGAAGACTAATTATAGCCGTTGATGGACATTCCTCTTGTGGGAAAAGTACTGTGGCAAAAGATCTGGCAAAAAAAATTGAATACACTTACATCGATTCAGGTGCAATGTATCGTGTTATTACTCTTTTTGCCATGCGTCATAATTTGATCAATGGCGATCAGCTTGATGAAAATAAATTAGCTCATTTGATTAACGACATTGACATTTCATTTTCATATAACAATGAGTTGAAACGTCATGAAACATTTATGAATGACGAATTGGTTGAGGACGAAATTAGAAGTTTAGAAGTTTCTAATAATGTGAGTTTGATTGCTACAATCAAGTTTGTACGTGAGAAGATGGTAAACCTTCAGCGTAAACTTAGCGAAGCTGGCGCTGTTATAATGGATGGTCGCGATATTGGAACGGTTGTATTTCCCAATGCTGATCTTAAAATTTTTATGACAGCAGACGTTGAAGTTAGAGCTATCAGGAGATATAAAGAACTGAAAGAAAAGGGAGATGACATTTCGTTGGATGCCATTCGTGAGAATGTAAAGAAAAGAGATTTCATCGACGAAAATAGAGATGAAAGTCCATTGCGAAAAGCAGATGATGCCATCGTTTTAAACAACAGCCACCTGACCAAAGAGGAGCAGTTGGAATGGATTGTGGCTAGAATGGCCGAAGTGCAGTAAACATTATTTCTCATAATCAATTGATACGAACAATGATTATTGAAATTGATCCAAATTCAGGCTTTTGTTTCGGAGTTGTAAACGCTATTGAGAAAGCTGAGGAAACTCTGTCAAAAGATAAGACACTTTATTGCATTGGCGATATTGTGCACAATAATATCGAAGTCGATCGATTAAAAGGTCAAGGCTTGAAAACGATTAATCATGATGAATTTGAAAAACTTTCGGATGCTAAAGTTTTATTCAGAGCACATGGTGAACCTCCTGTGAGCTATCAAAAAGCTAAGGAGAATAATATTGAGATTATTGACGCATCTTGTCCGGTCGTTTTAAACCTTCAAAAGAGGATAAAAAAGACTTATCAGGAAATCAAAAAGTGCAAGGGACAAATTCTTATATACGGTAAAAAAGGTCATGCCGAAGTTAATGGTCTGGTAGGCCAGACAGACGGGAAAGCCATCGTTATAGAAAATGTTGAAGATCTTAAAAAAATAGATTTTGAAAAGCCTGTGACTTTATTCTCACAGACCACCAAAACCATATCAGGATTTAAAGAAATCACTGAAGTTCTGAAACAAAAATGTCGGAACGAATTAAAAATAAACGATACAATTTGCCGTAAAGTATCGAACAGAATGCCCAACATTCGTGAATTTGCAAAGAAACATGATGTAATCATTTTTGTGAGTGGTAAAAAAAGCTCAAACGGCAAACTTTTGTTTGATGTATGCAAGCAAGAGAACAAACAAAGTTATTTCGTCTCTCATCCCAATGAAGTTGAAATGACTTGGTTTTCACAAGCCAAATCAGTTGGAATTAGTGGAGCAACTTCTACACCTAGTTGGCTTATGAAACAAATAGCAGATAACATCAAATTAGAAATTAAATAAATTATTAGCATGTCGAGAATTAAGAAAATTGGTGTGCTTACATCAGGAGGGGATGCGCCAGGTATGAACGCCGCCATCCGCGCCGTCGTGAGAACAGCCATTTTTAACAAACTAGAAGTTGTTGGAATAAATCGAGGTTACGAAGGATTAATCAAGGGTGATTTCGAGCATATGAAATCATATGATGTAAGTAACATTATCCAAAAAGGAGGAACTATCTTAGGTTCTGCAAGAAGTCAGGATTTTAGAAGTGTAGAGGGACGAAAAAAAGCACACGAGCAAATGCTTGCTGCTAAAATGGATGCTTTAGTTGTAATTGGTGGTGATGGAACATTCTCCGGGGCTCGTATTTTTACTCAAGAGTACGACATTCCTGTTGTTGGAATTCCAGGTACAATTGACAATGACCTATACGGAACAGATTATACCATTGGTTTCGATACAGCCTTAAATACAGTTATCGATGCCGTTGATAAAATTCGTGATACAGCAAGTGCTCACAACCGCTTATTCTTTATCGAGGTTATGGGACGTGATGCCGGATTTTTAGCATTAAGAAGTGGTATTGCTACAGGAGCTGAAGCTATTTTGATTCCAGAACGTCAGACGCATACAAAAGACTTAGAGAAGTATTTGGCTCTTGGTTATAAAGGACACAAAAACTCAGGTATCGTAATTGTTGCCGAAGGTGATAAATCAGGTGGAGCTTATACCATTGCCGGTGAAATTGAGAAGAAGCATCCTGAGTATGATATTCGTGTATCAGTATTAGGACATATGCAACGCGGTGGTGCACCATCGGCTTTCGACCGAGTTACAGCAAGTACTTTGGGAGTAGCTGCAGTTGATGCTTTGCTAGATGACCAAAAAAGTATCATGGTAGGAATGGTAAATGGAGAAGTATCTCACGTACCTTTCAATAAGACCATTAAGAATAAGAAAAAGGTAAAAGATTCATTGATTACAATCAACGATGTTTTATCAATTTAATTGATATTTAATTTCTGCAAAAGGCCTCTGCGTCATTGGTATATTTTTTTGAAAGTTTTCCCCCTCAAGTCTTGAGAAATTGATCACAAGACATAACTTTGAGAAAAATGTCTAATTTATGAACGCAGGCTCCCTTTTTGCAGATCTAATATTACCACTTCCTCTGGCTGGAACATTCACCTATTCAATTCCCTGGGAATTGCAAAATGATGTAGCCATTGGTAAGCGTGTTGTTGTTTCCTTTGGAAGCAAAAAGATCTACTCGGCCATCGTAAAGGCTATTCACAACAATCCTCCAAAGGATTACGAAGTTAAAGACATCCTTGCTTGTCTGGATGAATCGCCCGTTATTAATAATTTTCAATTTTTATTTTGGGAATGGATTTCAGATTACTACCAATCTTCTTTGGGTGATGTTTATAAAGCTGCCATACCAGCAGGTTTAAAACTAGAAAGCCAAACAAAAATATCTTATCGCGAAGATTTTGTTGCACAAAAACAACTTTCAAAAACTGAAGAGTTGATTCTTGATGTGCTTAAAAGTTCAAAAGATGTTAGTATTCAAGTTTTAAATCAGGCAAGTGGTTTAAAAAATGTATTACCACAGGTCAAAAAGCTTTTAGACAAGGGAGCCATTGAGGTTGAAGAAAGAGTTCTAAGTTCATACAAAGAAAAACAGATTAAATATGTTCGTCTTCATCCTAATATCCAGGAAAATAAAATTGGAAATGTATTAGACAGCCTTAAGCGAGCAAAAAAGCAACAAGAACTTCTTTTTGCCTATCTGAATCTATCAAAGTTAGGTATAGCTGAAATTCCTGAAAAGGTAAGTGCCGCTGAATTACTATTGAATTCAAAAGCTAGTTCTTCAATTCTTAAGGCTATAGTAGATAAACAGGTGCTGGAAATCTATTTTGAAAGTATTGACCGTCTAGATTTTTCCGATTCTGAGATTAAACCCTTAAAAGAATTAAACGAGCATCAAGCCAGAGCAATTAAAGAAATACGTGAAGGCTTTAAATCAAAAAACACAACCCTACTACACGGTGTAACATCGAGTGGAAAAACTGAGATATACATTCATCTTATTCAGGAACAAATCAATTTGGGAAAGCAAGTTCTTTACCTTCTTCCCGAAATTGCCTTAACCACTCAAATCATTAACCGTTTAAGAAATGTTTTTGGGAATAAAGTGGGTGTTTATCATTCTAAGTTTAATGATGCTGAACGGGTTGAGATTTACAATAATATTCAGCAAAGTAATCCTGATAAATCCTACCAAGTTATTCTTGGGGTACGCTCATCTATATTTCTCCCATTTAATAATTTAGGATTAATTATAGTGGATGAAGAACATGAGAATACTTACAAACAGTTTGATCCGGCACCTCGTTACCATGCAAGAGATGCCGCCCTATTCTTGGCGCATTTGCACAAAGCAAAAACATTGCTTGGAACAGCAACGCCTGCCATAGAAACCTATGCTAATTGTAAGCAGGGTAAATATGCCTTAGTAGAGCTTATGAATCGTTTTCAGGACATTAAAATGCCTGAAATACAATTGGCCGATTTGAAAGAAGCCAAGCGTAAAAAAAGGATGAAATCAATCTTTGCTCCGGAACTTTACGATGAGATAAACAATACTCTGGAGAAAAGGGAACAAGTTATTTTATTTCAAAATAGAAGAGGCTATGCACCTTACCTCGAATGCAAATCTTGCGGTTGGGTGCCTCATTGCGAAAATTGCTCGGTTAGCTTGACTTATCATCAATACAATAATCAATTAACTTGTCACTACTGTGGACATAGCACACAACTGCCACAATCGTGTAAGCAATGCGAATCAACTCATATGGTTGATAAAGGTTTCGGAACAGAAAAAATTGAAGATGAATTACGTGGTTTATTTCCAATGGCGAGAATTGCCCGAATGGATTTGGATACAACCCGAAGTAAGACTGCTTACGAAAAACTCATTTACAAATTTGAAAATCAAGAGCTAGATATTCTAGTAGGTACACAAATGGTATCGAAAGGTTTAGATTTCGACCATGTTTCTTTGGTTGGTATTCTAAATGCAGATTCAATGCTTAATTTTCCTGATTTTAGAGCTCACGAACGCAGCTATCAACTGATGGCGCAAGTTTCAGGACGAGCTGGAAGAAAAAATAAGCAAGGTAAGGTCATCATTCAAACGCATGACACACAGCATCCCATTATTCAATCGGTTATTCGTAATGATTATTTGGCTATGTATCAAACACAAATGAGTGAACGAGAAGAATTTATCTACCCTCCTTTTTATAGGCTAATTAATATCACCCTCAAACACAAAAATAACGGATTACTTACCCAAGCTGCTAATACACTTGCAGGTTCATTAAGAAAAATATTTGGTATTCGAGTATTCGGACCACAAGCACCCGTCATCAATCGAATTCAGAATTATTACATCGTTAATATTCTTCTAAAATTTGAAAAAAAAAGTTCACCAGCCAAAGCCAAATGGATTTTAAACCGAGAAGCTAATAATCTAAAAGCAATAGATCGTTTTAAAATGGTAATGGTACAATTTGATGTGGATCCGATGTAAATGATTCAATTACGAAAACAAATTAAACAAAACATGTTATTAAGAGAACTAAACAATACTTACGGCATAGATAGTCAGCTTTCTTTTTCGGAAGAAAAGCATATGGTAGTCATCAATATAAACACAGAGTATTCAAGTGCTAAAATTTCACTATATGGTGGGCAAGTCTTAAGTTTCATCCCTAATGGGAAGCGTGATTTACTCTTCTTAAGTGAAAAGGCCTTCTATCAAAATGAAAAAGCCATCAGAGGTGGTATTCCTATTTGCTGGCCTTGGTTTGGTGCTAATTCTAATAATAAAAATTTACCATCTCATGGATTTGCCAGACTTTCAAATTGGATTGTGACTCAAACCTCATTATTAAACGGTGAAGTACATATCCAATTACAACTTAAAAATTCTAAAACTACAGAGGCAATCTGGCCTTATAAATTTGAGACCTTATTGGATCTTACTATTGGAGAGAGTTTGAAACTCAATTTAACCACTTTTAATAAGGATGATAAAGCATTTACAATATCAAGTGCCCTTCATTCATACTTGAATATTAGCGACTGCGAAAAAATATCACTTGAAGGATTAGGAAACACAGGTTATCGTGATGACGTTCTTAAAATAACTAATCTTCAAAAGGAATCTTTACTCTCTATACAAGGCGAAGTTGATCGACAGTATTTTAATACATCCAAAACGTGTATTATAAACGATCCAGACTATGAGCGTCAAATTAAGATTGATAAAGAAGGAAGTCAAACTACCGTCATTTGGAATCCCGGAGAAGATCTTTCGACTAAAATGACTGATCTTGGAAATCAGGAATATAAAAATATGCTCTGTGTTGAAGCCGCTAATAACATGAATGATGTCATTACTATCCAATCTGGCAATAGTCATTCTTTAGGTACACAGATAAGTTTAGTTTAAACTACAATTTAATAACCTTTATGCTCTGAATACAAAAGTAAAAGAGCCATTCTTTAATCAAAGAATGGCTCCTTTTATATACATAAAGAACAATTACAAACTTGATAACTGTAAATGCGTTTTAAAATCTTTTAGTTCCTCTTCGAAACTAAGTTCCGGACTTGTATACAAAGCTAAAAGGTGGTCATCAGCTTTTGCTACCTGATTAGGTAACTCCAGATGATTATTAGTAAAAACCATTTCCATTTCAGGATTTAATTCCTTTAAAGAATCAATTAAATCCAATATCGATTTTTGCTCATCTACCAGATTGTAAATACCCGTTTCTAATTCGTGTCCCAATAAATTTGACAGAATTTCAGTTGTCTTATGAAGAGAAATAAAGGATTGTTCTTGCTTTCCATTACCATGAACAGAAATACGACCAACAAAATGAGAATCGAACATGTAACCATTCAAAATGCCATCCATATTTAGACTTGCCCCATATCCAAATACTTCTCCTAAACGAAGAATGTGAGTTTTAATTTTAGATCCTAGTCGCTCGATATGTTGTTCCCCTCGTCGTTTCGAATTCCCGAGAGATGTATTAGGTTCAACCTCGCTATTTTCTTGAGAATTACCATAAACGGCAATAGAGCTCAAATAAATAACTTGTTTAACTTGACTTTCCTCAATAGCATATGTAAGCTCAGCAGTACCCCAATTGTTTACTTGCTCATGCAAATGATGCAATTTCTCATCGTTCGAATTCTCAGCCGCCAAATGATACACGACATCAACATCCTTAACCACCTTATCCAAACTTCTCGAATCAAGTAATTCTGCTTTCACAAATTTAAGTTTACCTGGCTTTATTTGAGAATGTAAAAACAAGTTATAATTCCCTCTACTGAGGTTATCTAAAACAATAATCTCTTTAACCTTAGGATTTTTATCTAATTTGATACAAAGTTCAGTACCAATATATCCTGCACCACCTGTAATTAAGACTTTCATAAGATTATATTTTATATTCTATTTCTTTTTCACAACCAAATCGGTATTCAAACCACATTCAGTTTTTTTCATACCAAACCAACGACTTCCTCTATCATCTCCCATCATCATTTTTCGAGTACAAGGCTCACAACCAATACTATCGTAACCTTGCGCTTCAAGCGGATGACGTGGTAAATCCCACTCCTTTAAATATTGATAAACATCCTTCTTACTCCAATCGAGCATAGGATGAAATCGAATAACATCATGAGGCGCTGCTTGTTCTATTTCCATAGCTTTTCTAACAGCTGACTGGTCTGCTCTCACACCATTTATCCATATATCATTGTCAGCAAGAACACCATCGAGAGGCTCAACTTTGTTGATATGACAGCAATGATCAGGATCGGATGTAAATAGAAAGTTTCCATTTGAGTCTTTTTGCAAAGACTTAGGCACATCCGATTTTGTATTGATAATATTTAAACCAAATTCTTTTGCTAGTTGATCCTTATAAGCAATTGTTTCTGGAAATAAGAAACCTGTATTGATAAAATAAATAGGAATCTCTTTATCGATACGACTTATAATATGCAGTAAAACAATACTATGTGTTTGAAATGAAGAACTTGCGAACATACGCTTACCTTCACTTTTATATTGTTCAAGTTTTTTCTTGATATTTTCGAAATCCATTCTCTGTATTTTTCTTTTCTTAGACGATAAAGGTACTACAAATAAGTTAAAATTGCTGATTAGAAAAATCACAACAAAGCTTAATTATTACATAATACAACTGTCCAAAACAACGCAATACATTCAACAATAATAAGCTAAAGTTATTTTACAACACCTGGTCTCATCAAACGTGTTCGTTTCAAAGCTCTACGTCGGAATTGAACCAAACCATGTATTACAACCAACAAAAGAGGAAATAGAAAATTGAAATATTTTATAAAAAGAACTTTAGAATCTGTCAATTCGTTTAATGGACGTGATTCTACTCCCTTCGTTCTCAAACTCATTAATCCAGAATCATCACTCAACCAATCAATGGCATTAGCAATAAAATTGATATTATCAGGTTGAATGGTAATCTTTTGATCTCCCACTCCATTCACAATAAAGTTGCCGTCGCCTATGACACAAAGTCTGGCCTCCTGGTCACTTACAATTGGTCCATGCAGGGCAGCTGCTACAGCTTGTTTGGGGAATAAAAAATCTTTAGGTTTCCAAACTTGTCCAATATTAAAACTCACAGGAACTTTTAATTTTCCCGACATATCGGATGTCCATGCGAGCTCTTGGTAAACTAAGGTAGAATCTCCGACATAGGTCATCGGGCTAGCAAATTGCAAAATCATGGCCTCAATACCATCAGTAATATTATGACTTGAGAAATCAGTAATCAGTGGTAAGTAAGGAAAATTAACTTGCTGTGGATAAGAGAAATATCTTTTCTCCTGGACGGTTACAGTACTACACTTCCTATCAACAATAAAAGCATCTTCAACCAATATACCTTTTTCTTCTAACCAGGTTTCAAGATTTGTGTTTACACCAACCCCAATTCCATGATTTAAGATACCATTTACACGGTCTATTCCCACAAAAATACTTCCTCCGGTTCCTAAATAGTTATCCAAACGCTTAAACTCACGTCTCGAAATTTCTTCAAATGGAGATAATATGATAATAGCCTTGTAATCGCTTAAATTCATTCGATGACTCAAATTGATAGTCTTCAAATCGTATAGAACCGAAAGCTCCTTCGTCATCTGTTCCAAAGTTCTCAATGAAGGTTCACCATGTCCAACCACATAACCAATTTTAGGTTTATCCTGAACAGTCAATCTTTTTATCAAAGTCGACAGGTTGTATTCCATAGCAATACCAGGCTGAATCAGAGGAATCGTCTCCGACTTATCTCCTACTTGAATCACTAATCCTAAAAAGACTTTCTGAACCTTTACCTGATCTTTTTCGCGAACCTCGAGTGGAACAGGATGTATTCCAACCTCTATCGCTTTTACTTCAACTTCTTCACTCAAGTTTGGGTTTACTTCCTCAATTTCGATACGCTTACTACTGTGCTTATTATACTCAGTTAGTAAATGTTTAAAATCTCGAATTGTTCGACTAATATCTGGTGGTAAATCTTCAGACACATACATCGTAATAATAATAGGGTCCTCTACTTCCCTTAAAATTCGCTTAGTTACTTTATCCAGAGTATATCGTTTATCAGCCGTAAAATCTATTCGAAAAAAAACGTATGAAGTTAAAATGTTTAAAAAGATTAAACATGATAAAACTAAAATCAAACGGGCGATTACATTATTTTTAAATCTCATCTAATATTCAGTTAAGCATTCAAGTTACGGGATACCAAAATTTCTTTAGAAGCATACAGACCAAATATGATTAAAGAAAAGAAATAGATAAAGTCCTGAAGGTCAAATATTCCTCGTGATATTGATTCAAAATGCGTGAACATACTTAAGGAACTAAAAATACTTCCCATTACCCCCAAACTCGAACTTGCAATCGTTTCAAAAATCTGGTGAAAGAAAATTCCAATACAAAGGGAACTCAATAAGGCAATGATTGGACTGTCACTTAAACTCGAACAAAAAATACCCAAAGCGATATAACTCATACTCATCATTAACAAACCAATATAACCTAATATAATTGCAGGATGATCAACCGATCCAATAAACCACAGACTGATATAATAAACAATGCTTGGAGCCAAAGCCATCGAAATAAGTATAAAAGTTGATGTAAATTTACCTAATATTAACTGCCAATAGCTAATGGGTTTAGTTAACAGTAACTCAAGCGTGCCACCCCTCAACTCTCCTGTTAATGATCTCATTGTGAGCGATGGGATAAAAAAGAAAAGTGACCAATAAGCTACTTTAAAAAATATATTCAGGTTAGCCTCACCTATAAAGAAGATATCGTCTCCATAGATCCAAGTGAAGAATCCACTAAAACCTAGAAACATGATGATTAAAACATAGCCCATCAGCGAGTCGAAAAAACTGGCTAACTCACGCTTAGCTATTTGTATAATTTGGTTCATATTGAAGGTTCGTTTTAGATTAAATTTTAAACAATTATAGGTTAGTAAAACTAATGGGTTGTTAGTTCCCTAAAAATATCTTCCAGCTTAGTTTCTATCGGTGTTAACTCAGTAATATAGTAGTTGTTTGCTACACAAGTATCAAAAATAGCTTTCACCGATGACGCATCAGGGTATGATTGCACTTCAAGTAATTGACATTCAAAATCAATAAAATCGACAGTTTCTACACTTTCAATATCCATTAGCTTCTCGAATATTTCATTGATATCGCCACCAGCAACGCCTAATTTTAATATCTCATTCCCCTGAGCTTGTTTTCTTAGTTCTTCAGCTGTTCCATCTACTATAACACGACCATTGTTAATAATCATGATACGGTCACAGGTAGCTTCAACTTCGGCCAAAATATGAGAACTTAAAATCACTGTTTTCTCCTTACCAATTCGCCTAATCAACTCTCGGATTTCAACAATTTGGTTCGGATCCAATCCTGTTGTAGGTTCATCCAGAATTAAGATATCAGGATCATGAATTAAAGCTTGAGCAAGACCTACTCTTTGCTGATAACCTTTAGATAATTCTCGTATCAACTTGTGCTTTTCCCCTTCCAAACCACAAACTTTTACCATATCAAGCAATCTTTCCTGAATCAAATGCTTAGGTATCTGATGAACCTTAGCAATAAACTCCAAAAAATCGATGATATTCATATCCTGATACAAAGGATTATTCTCAGGCAAATAACCAATATGTTTTTTGATTTTTTCCGGGTGCTCACGAATAGAGTAGCCTCCAATTTTCACATCGCCCTCCTCAGGCATTATAAAACATGAAAGAGCTTTCATTGTAGTCGTTTTTCCAGCTCCATTGGGACCGAGAAATCCTAAGACTTCTCCAGCTTTAACTCTGAAAGATATATTATCGACCGCTTTTTGTGGTCCATAACGTTTTGTTAGATGTTCAACGACAATATCCATAAAAGTGAAAATGGTTTAAACAAAAATAAAAAAATCCCCTCCGCACCAAGCTTTAAACAACCCGTTTTAACATAGATTAACGGATTTGTGTTTTCTTTTCTTATGCAGAAATCAGAATATCTTCACGAAAAGTATGCAAGATAATCAAATCATAAATACATCAGCTCATGTCAAGAATATTGTTGCTATTTTTGCAATCAATTAGAATCAACACAAATAGAATGATTAAAGCCGTAATTTTTGATATGGATGGGTTATTGATAGACTCAGAACCCTTTTGGCGTTTAAGTCAAAAGAACTTATTTTCTAAGCGAGGCATCAATTTACATGAAGATGATTTCGAAAGCTTCATGGGTAAACGAATTGATGAAGTTGTAGCTATAATTTATTCTCGTTTTCCAAACCAAGATAAAACACAGGCCGAAACTGCGGAAGAAATTGTTGAGGGTGTTATCAATTTGGTTCTTGAAAGAGGCCTTGCTTTACCAGGTGTAAAATCAACATTGGCATCTCTGAAAAAGCAGAATTATAAAATAGGTTTAGCATCCTCGTCCAATCTTAAAATAATAAAAGCCGTTTTAAAGCAACTTGAAATTGAATCCTTTTTTGAAGTTGTCCATTCTGCTCAATTTGAAGAATATGGCAAACCTCATCCGCAAATCTTTATATCAACAGCCAAAATGCTGAATGTGATGCCATCAGAATGCTTAGTACTGGAAGATTCTTTCCATGGTGTGATTGCTGCATTAGCTGCAAACATGAAGTGTGTGGCTATTCCCGACACAAAAGCAAATAACCTCAAACGCTTTATTGTTGCCGATCAGGTATTAGAAAGCATGGAAAATTTTTCAATCGAAAATTTAGTCAACTAGTTAAGATGAAATACAAAAAGAGCACTTGAAAAATCAAGTGCTCTCTTTTTGTGATTGTGAATCAGATAAAAAACCTTTTTATTAAAGCTGCTTCAATAAATTAGCCATTTCAATTGCAGAAGCTGCAGCTTCGAAACCTTTGTTTCCAGCTTTTGTTCCTGCACGCTCAATTGCTTGCTCTATGGTATCAGTTGTTAAAACACCAAAGATTACCGGTACTTCCTGATCTAATGATACAGAAGCCACACCTTTAGTTACCTCACCTGAAACATACTCGAAGTGTGGCGTAGATCCTTTAATAACAGCACCTAAACAGATAACCGCGTCATATTTTCCTGATTTAGCTAATTTTTTAGCAACCAATGGAATTTCGAATGCACCCGGCACCCAAGCAACATCAACATCATCTTCCGAAGCACCATGACGCTTAATTGCATCTAAAGCACCTTCCAGAAGTTTACCTCCAATAAATTCGTTGAATCGTCCAGCAACAATACCAAACTTTAAACCTTCAGCAATTAACTTTCCTTCAATTGTATTCATTTTCTTGAGATTTGAGATTTAAGATACAGTGATGAAATATACCATCCTTATATCTAAAATTCTATTTTGTTTTTATTTATTTACTTGATTCCATTTTACATCCTGATGTAAGATGTGTCCCATCTTTTCCATCTTAGTATGCATGTAAAATTCATTTTTTTCGTGGCAAGTCATTTCAATTTCTTCACGACCTACAACTTCAAGATTGTAACCTTTCAATCCAGCTATTTTTAGAGGATTGTTTGTCATTAATCTTAGTTTTTTAACGCCCAGGTCAGATAAAATAGCGGCACCAATACCATAATCACGAAGATCAGCCTTAAAACCTAAAGCCAAATTAGCTTCAACAGTATCCAAACCTTCATCTTGCAATTGGTAAGCCTTAAGCTTGTTCATCAAACCTATTCCACGTCCTTCCTGGCGCATATATAGTAATATACCTTTTCCTTCTTCCTCGATTCGACGTAAAGCTTCTTGTAGCTGATCTCCACAATCGCAACGCATAGATCCAAATGCATCACCTGTTAAGCACTCAGAGTGAACACGAACTAAGACTTCATCATCAAGACTAACATCTCCTTTTACCAGTGCAACATGATGTTCGCCATTTATTTTATTGATATAACCATGAGCTCTAAATTCACCATGCTTCGTTGGCATTGCCGTCTCGGTAATCTTTTCAATCATCGACTCAGTCTGACGACGATATTCAATCAAATCAGCAATAGTGATCATTTTCAAATCATGCTTTCTGATGTATTCATGAAGCTGAGGAACGCGAGCCATAGTACCATCATCATTCATAATTTCACAGATAACACCCGATGGATGTAAACCAGCCATACGAGCTAAATCTACAGCAGCTTCGGTGTGCCCAGCACGTACCAAAACACCATTTTTACGAGCTACCAATGGGAAAATATGTCCTGGACGCGTAAAATCTTCAGCCTTAGCCTTAGGATCAACAACCAATTTGATAGTATGTGCTCTTTCGTGAGCAGAAATACCCGTCGTACAATCTGCAGCATCAATACTTACAGTAAAAGCAGTTTGCTTTGCATCCGTATTCTTCTGCACCATCATGTCAATATTCAACTCATCCAAACGTTCTTGAATAATTGGCATACAAATTAAACCTCCAGCCTGACGGGCCATAAAATTAATCGCTTCAGGCGTCACCATTTCGGCTGCCATTAACAAGTCACCTTCATTCTCACGATCTTCATCATCAACCACCACAATCATTTTACCGGCTTTGATATCTTCAATCGCTTCTTCAATGGTATTAAATTTCATCTTGTATAGAGTTATATTGCTGTATTGTAATTTGATTATATCTACACTAGCTGCTCGCTAGATCTTTATTCCTTAATTTTAAAAAAAACCATTCTCTTTCAAGAAATCCATACTGATATTGCTTTCCTTTTTTTCTTCATCCTTATGAAACATGAACTTCTCAATATACTTGGCAGTCATATCGCATTCTAAATTTACGAGGCTCCCGATTTTCTTCGAAACTAAAGTTGTATCATCCTGAGTCAAAGGAATAATTGAAACCTTAAATTGCTTATCATCCACATAAGCTACAGTCAAACTGATTCCATCAATAGCAATTGATCCCTTTTCAATCACATATTTTAGAATGTTTTTAGGAGCTGCAATACTCACCCAAATCGCATTATCATCCTTAGTTTGAGAAATAATCTCACCAAGCCCGTCAACGTGTCCGCTTACCATATGACCACCCATTCTATCACCAACGCGAAGTGCTCTTTCTAAGTTTACCCGAGCGCCCTCTTTTTGCTGATGAAAACTTGAACGATTCATTGTTTCCGGCATCACATCAGCAGAAAAACCATTTGAGTTAAAATCTACAACTGTCAGGCAGATACCATTAGTTGCAATACTATCGCCTAGCTTTACATCATCCATGATTTTATTGGCAGCAATACTCAATCGAATTGAGTTTCCGCCTTTTTTCATGGCTTTTATATGTCCTATTTCCTCTATTAGTCCTGTAAACATTCTTTCTTGTATTTACCTTTAAATCTTAATAGACAACTTCACCAATCACCAAAATGTCATCGGCTATATTTTCAAAATGAATGTTCTGCAGATTCACTGCATCCTTCATCTTTTCAATTCCTTTTCCTCCTACCGGAGTTTTTGCTTCGTAACCTCCAATTATTTTGGGAGCAATATAAGCGTGTACTTCATCAACAACTTGGGATTCTAAAGCAGCATAATTAAGCGTTGCTCCGCCTTCCAAAAGAATACCATCAATTCCTTTTTCTCCCAAAGCTTGAACTAGCAGATTTAAATCCACTCTTCCATTCTTTTCTCCAACAATCACAACCTCGTTTCCTAAGGCTTTTATCTCATTAATTTTTGACTGATCAGCATCAGGTGTTACTGCCACAATTGTTTTGGCTTTAGTTCCCGTATTTAATATTTTTGAATCCAACGGAATTCTAGCTTTACTGTCCACTACAATTCGAATTGGATTTCTTCCTTTTTTATCTCCTGTCAATCGAGTTGTTAGAATGGGATTATCGGCAATCACAGTATCTACTCCAACCATAATCGCAATCAACTCATTTCTTAATTCATGAACTTTAGCTCTTGATAATTCATTAGAAACCCAACGTGAATCACCAGTGTAAGATGCAATTTTCCCATCCAGAGTCATCGCTGTTTTCATAACCATGTAAGGTGTTTTAGTTTGAATAAACTTCAAAAACACACGATTCATTTGTGCTAATTCTGCACTTAAAAAATCCGATTCAACTTCAATGCCATGTTCTTGTAATAGCTTAACTCCTCGACCAGAAACCAAAGGATTCGGATCTAACATGCCAATAACCACACGTGCAATTTTATTATCGACTATGGCTTGAGCACATGGTGGTGTTTTTCCATAGTGAGAACAAGGTTCTAGTGTCACATACATGGTAGCACCTTCAACTGGTTCTTTTGCAGAACGAAAAGCATTAACCTCAGCATGCGGACCACCATAAATCTCATGGTAACCTTCACTAATCACTTTATTATCCTTTACAATTACAGCACCTACCAAAGGGTTAGGGTTTACACCTCCGCAACCTTTTTTAGCCAAATTGTAAGCTAACTGCATGTATTTATAATCCTGATCTGTTCTCAAAATAATATCTGCTTTAAGCAAAAAATAAAAAAGCCCCGAATAGCATAACTATTCAGGGCTTAATAATATCATAGACCAATGGGAATACTCCCAATGGAAACATCAATCAAATTGAATGCTTGTTTTCTTCTTCCATCCAGACTTTACTGTCGGTACTGGAATCACACCAGTTCAATCTTTCGATTCGCGGACTATCACCGCCGGTCGGGAATTTCACCCTGCCCTGAAGAAACAATAAATATATCGAAACAAACTCTTACGACTTGTTTCGATGCAAATATATATCTAATTGGTTTAATTTCACAATAGATTAATCAAATTGATTTTAATCTTTAAAACATCTTTTATAAATTAAGATCAATTCATTTTTTTAACTTTTTAACTAATACATAAGTCTGCATATCCATTAGATGTGCTATATTCGTGACTTAAAATCAATTTCAACTCTAAATTCTTTGTCAGTGACTGATCGCATTGTTATAATTCCAACCTACAACGAGAAAGAAAATATTGAAGCTATTATAAGAAAAGTATTCTCACTCGATATTGATTTCGACATCCTAATTGTAGAAGATAATTCTCCTGATGGAACGGCTGATATCGTTAAGAATTTACAGAAAGAATTCACACAACTTCACATTCTGGAACGTAAAGGCAAGCTTGGACTAGGAACTGCTTATATCGGTGGTTTCAAGTGGTGTTTAGCTCGTGATTACAACTATGTATTCGAGATGGATGCCGATTTTTCACACAACCCTGAAGATTTGATTCGCTTACATGACGCTTGTGCAAACAAAGGTGGAGATTTATCTATTGGATCAAGATACGTTTCAGGTGTAAATGTTGTCAACTGGCCAATGGGGCGCGTATTAATGTCCTATTTCGCATCAAAATATGTGAGAATTGTGACTGGAATGAAAGTTCATGATGCAACAGCAGGTTTTATTTGTTATACGAGAAAGGTTCTTGAAACAATCGAACTTGACAGAATTCGATTCATTGGTTATGCTTTCCAAATTGAAATGAAATTCACAACATGGAAATTTGGTTTCAATATTATTGAAGTACCAATTATCTTCACGGATAGAACAGAAGGGACATCGAAAATGAGTGGTGGTATTTTCAATGAAGCGGTTTGGGGTGTGATTAAAATGAAACTCCGAAGTTATTTCAGAAAATACAAGCGAGCTTAAAACTCTAAACAAATTTTAGGTTTGAAAAACACAAACTTCTTCCAATTATCCACTTATTGAAGAAGTTATTTTTATATCCTAATTTTAATGTCTACAAAAGCTTTTAAAAGCAATAAATGATGTATTTCAAGTCGAAAATTCTTAATTTGCATATTATAATATTACACTATAAACAACCAAAATGACAGCTCAACTGATTAAAAATGCCCGTATCGTAAATGAGGGTAAACAATTTATAGGAAGTGTTTTGATTAAGGACGATATCATTGAAGAAATCTTCAACGGATGTCCTGAAACAACTCAAGAAAATTGGGAAATTATTGATGCAACAGGGAAGTTACTTATTCCTGGTGTAATCGACGATCAAGTTCATTTTCGTGATCCGGGAATGCCTCACAAAGGCGATATATTTACGGAATCGAGAGCAGCTGTGGCCGGAGGAACAACTTCATTTATGGACATGCCAAATGTAAAGCCTCAAACTCTTACACAAGAATTGCTTGCTGAACGATACAAACTGGGTGCTGAGAAATCTCTGGCTAACTACTCGTTCTATATGGGAGCTTCTAACACGAATTTGGAAGAGGTTATTAAAACCAACCCTAAAGATGTTTGTGGTATTAAAATCTTTATGGGGTCGTCTACCGGAAATATGTTAGTTGATGATATCGATACGCTTTCTCAGATTTTCGAAAAAGCACCTTTGCTTATCGCAACACATTGCGAAGATTCACCAACAATTGATGCCAATCTTGAAACTTACCGTGAGAAATATGGTGATGACATCCCTATGGATTATCATGGTGAAATTCGATCGGCTGAAGCTTGTTACAAATCATCTTCAAAGGCAATTGAACTGGCTAAAAAATACAACACTCGCTTGCATATCCTTCACCTTTCCAGTGGAATAGAAATGGATTTATTCGATAATAAGATTCCATCGAAGGATAAGCGAATCACTTCTGAAGTTTGTGTTCATCATCTAAGATTTAATGATTCAGATTATGCAGAAAGAAAAGCAAGAATCCGTTGGAATCCTGCCATTAAAACTGCTGATGATCAATCTAAAATTTGGGAAGCTTTACTTGACGATCGTTTAGATGTTATTGCAACAGATCATGCGCCACATACAATTGAGGAAAAAGATGGCAACTATATGCAAGCTGCTGGCGGTGGACCATTGGTACAACACTCTCTTGTTTCTATGCTTGAATTTGCACACAAAGGTAAGCTGTCTGTTGAGAAAGTAATTGAAAAAATGTGTCATGCTCCTGCTGATGTGTTCCAGGTTGAAAAAAGAGGTTATATCCGTAAAGGTTACTTTGCAGACTTAGTTCTTTTATCAGAAGATGAATGGACAGTAAACAAAGAAAATATCCTATACAAATGCGCTTGGTCACCTTTCGAAGGCGATCGTTTCCATTATAAGGTAGATCAAACTTTTGTAAACGGACAACTTGCGTATAAGCAAGGACAAGTTAACGACAAAGTGCGTGGTAAACGATTAACTTTTACCCGTTAAGCTCTACATTAAAATATGAGGATGATACCCTTTGAAAATTATCATCCTCAAATATTTAATTCTATTTAGTAACCCCTATTACTAGAATCATGAAAAAAGCAAACTCACTATTACTAATGGCTCTGTTTGCTTCACTCGTGTTATCATCCTGTGAAACATCTGGAAGCCAAAACATAAAGAAGAAATCATCCTCCCAAGGTGAATCTATTGCCAAACCAATCACCTACGAGGTCCTTGTAAAAAATCCAGATCTCGAAGACGAATGGCAGGCAAAATGCCTCGAAAACACCAATATTAAATCAATGTCTAAAGATATTTTAAGAGCAGTTAATTCCGGCAACTTGAAAGCTTACGACTACTATGATGGACATCTTCTATCAAAAGCAGAAATTAAGGCTATTCTGAAAAAGAATGGAAAGCAAAACAATATTGGCAACATTCAGTTTAAAGAAGAATGGTACTGGGACAAAGACCAGCTTCAACTTCAGAAAAAAGTGAAGTCGCTCATGTTTGGCTATGAAATTTATGGAGAAAACAATAAAGTTAGAGGATATAGAGCTAGTTTTGTGGTGAATTTAGATTAAGCTCATTATAACATAGAGACTACAAAAAGATACTAGCATGACAAAGAAAGTTCTATTTATAGATTCAACACATCCTCGTTTACTTGAAATGCTGGAAGAGGCAGGGTTTGATTGCCAATATACACCAGAATTAAGCAAAGATGAAATGCTTGAAATCTTCAATCAATTCGACGGTTTTATTATTCGAAGTAAATTCAAATTAACCAAAGCTGAACTTGATAAGGCTACACGTTTAAAATTTATAGGACGCGTTGGTGCCGGTCTTGAAAATATAGATGTGCCATACGCCGAAAGCAAAGGAATTACTTGTTTTAATGCCCCGGAAGGTAATCGCGATGCCGTGGGAGAACATGCACTTGGTATGCTTCTTTGCTTATTCAACAACCTATACCGATGTAACACTGAAGTTGGCATGGGAATGTGGCGTAGAGAAGAAAATCGAGGATTGGAAATAAAAGGTAAAACTGTCGGAATTATTGGTTATGGTAATATGGGAAATGCCTTTGCTCAACGCCTTAAAGGTTTTGGTTGTAAAGTAATTGCTTACGACAAATACAAATTCGATTATACCGACGAGTATTGCGAAGAAAAACAATTGCAAGATCTTTTCGACAATTGTGATATTCTAAGTCTTCATATACCTCAAACCGAAGAAACCATGTTTATGGTAAATGAAGAATTCATAGCTAAGTTCAAGAAACCTTTCTTTCTTATTAACACAGCTCGTGGAAAAATTGTAAGAATTTCTGACTTAGTTAAACATCTAAAAACGGGTCAGGTTCGTGGCGCTTGTCTCGATGTTTTAGAATACGAGAAAACTTCTTTCGAAGATTTACATGCCAATGAACTTCCTGATGATTTCAAATATTTAATTGATGCTGAGAATGTCTTATTAAGCCCGCACGTTGGTGGCTGGACACATGAATCAAACATTAAATTATCAGAAGTTACAGCTCAAAAGATCATTGACAAATTCGCTTAGAATTGTTCCCGCGGATTACGCAGATCATCGCAGATTATTTTTATAAATGATTTACTTTTCGGTAGATGCCATTGGTAATATTATCAACATTAAAATTGACAAGAATTGCTAAACTGAGATCGGTGATTTTTAAATATGTTAGAACCTGCTTATGATGTACATTAACCAGTTTTTCAACAGACTTAACTTCAATAATGACTTTGTTCTCAACCAGTAAATCTAATCTAAAACCAACATTTAAATCAATATCATCATATATAACAGGAATCGGGATCTCTTGTTTAACTTTTAACCCCTCTTTCGTCAATTCATACATCAAGGCTTTGCAGTATATTGATTCTAAAAGACCAGGTCCTAAATTATTATAAACATTAAAAATTGCTCCTCTAATTTTGTAAGATATCTCATTTTCCGTCATAGTAGAATATAAATTTATTTCTAGATGATTTTAACTCTAAATTATGAAAATGATTTTGATAATTAGGGAAATTTCGATTTGATATTTTATTAAGTAGTGTGAGATAATATCTATCTGCGAAAATCAGTGTAATCAGCGGGAATAAATAACATCGTGGGTATATAAAAATAAAGCACCCTCTTTCAAGGGTGCTTTTAGTGTAACTACACACATAATATTAATTCCGAATCAAACTTGTTCAGGCACAACATCCTGATTTGACTTTTCATTAATAATTTCTTCAACATTAGCTTTAGGTTTACGCACTTGCTTTATAATATGACTAAGCTTGTAACCATCATATTTTTGTTTCTCACCTTTCATCAATAATTTTCCCGTTTCGGAAAGATCCTTCAAAAAATGCCACAGTAGAATAAACTCTGTCTTATTGTAAGCAACCAATTGTTTTTTTTCTCTAATTTTCTCCTCTTGAATCAAATTTAATTCATAAGTTTTTTGAGTGATTTCATTCAACTCCCTTCCTAGGTTTAGGGTGTAACCTCTCGCCTGAAGTGCATCAAAATTATTTGCAATATTCTGCTCTACAATTTTCATTTTAGTACAAACGCCTTCAATATTTCTCTTGCGAATTTCTTTCTTAGCTTGAGTAACTCCAAAGTCATTAACCTTAATAGTTAGAGACTCACTAGCTCTTTTAGCATAAGCAGCTATTAAATCGAGTTTTGGAATAATTTCATCAGCACAACTGTACAAATCAGCAGTCATTTTTTTTATCTCAGCCCTAAGAGTTGGTGCCTGAGTCAGATCTCTCACCTTTTTAATCTGATGCTCCACAATAGTAAAAAATTCACCCTTGTATTCTGGTGAAAAATTCTCAAAAGCACTCTGATCACGTAAAAACATTTGCAAAAGGAGCTCTCCCACTACAGGTAACTCTTCTTGCCTAAACTTATAAAATGAAACACCCATTTAAAACAATTAATTTGGATTACACTACTTTAAACAAAACCAATAACATACGAGAAGTATATTCTCTCTATAACCAACACATATAAAAGCCGCTTCTATATATTTCAAACAAGCTTATGTCTAATTAATTTCACAAAAAATTCATTTCCATGATGTTTTATCAGCCTAAAAATAATTCAATTAACTGTCCGACAAATAACTATCAAACTCCGACAATAATTTATTTCTATCAGATATTAAATTTAAAAAGTCCGAACATCAATTTCAATCCTCCGACATTAAATTAATTAACTCCAACAATCAACTTCAACCCTCCGACAAGTAATTATCATCCTACAGAAATCAACAACTAATCTCATTTTATCAATATTCTTCTGACAATAAAAATTCATCAGCCTCCAAAGGCTATTAATTAAGTTCAGATAATTAGCTTTTGAAATATCTCTAGTCTATTTTCAAGTAAAACATCATTTATTCAACAACCATTTATGTTGAATATTAATACAAGAAACAGCTTTTTTAATCTGATCTTTATAAGACACTAAATATCTTTTTACAGAAAATTCCGCACTCGCATTATTATCATAAGCAAGTGACGGAATTACTTTGCAAACATAGTAAATCTATTTTAATAAGTCTAATTTTATTTAAAGCTTACGTCAACCCAGATACGATTGGCATTCTCATAAACAAGTAATTAAGCTATAATCAATTCATCAAAATAATAATCATAAAAAAGAATTTTATTTATAACAAACAATAGAAATAGGCAGCTTTAAAGCATCAACTTAAACTTTACAATATATTATATAACAGGAGAATCATCAAAGAAAATAGAGACTAAAAGGCAGAATATTGAATGAGAATAAAATATTAGGCTAATAAAATGACATAATCGAATTTGTTTAGGCTGGTAGATAAATAAAAATCCGAAAGCTCTATTTCGATAACGAAATAGAGCTTTCGGACTCTGCTTATATATTTTAGGCTTCTGTTAGAAAATCTCCTTTGCTATGTTTCTAACACAATTACTAGCCATAAAAGAGTAAAAATGTAATGAAGGAACTCCATGTTTTATCAATTCTTTTGATTGATGAATTCCCCATTCTGTTCCAAGCTCTTTCACTTGTTCGTTCGTTTTACATTTGCGAACCTCAGCAGCTAATGCTTCGGGAATATCAACTTTAAAAACCTGAGGTAATAAATTCAACTGACTAAGTGCAGAGATTGGTTTTATTCCCGGAATTAAAGGCACTGTTATCCCAGCTTCACGAATTTTCTTCTCAAACTCGAAAAACTTTTGATTATCGAAAAACATTTGTGTGACTATATAGTCAGCCCCGGCATCAACTTTCTTCTTAAGGTGATAGATGTCAGAATCCAAATTTGGAGCTTCTTCATGCTTTTCAGGATATCCAGCTACGCCAAAAGAAAAAGGAGAATCAAAAGCTTCAGTTTGAGTTCCATCCAAATACTCTCCTTTATTAATTTGATTTACCTGACCAATAAGGTCGATGGCATAATTATGTCCCGATTCCTTAGCTGCAAATTCGTGACGTTTAGAAGAATCACCTTTCAACAAAAGAAGATCTTGAATATCAAGAAAATTCAAGTCAATCAAAGCATTCTCGGTTTCCTCAGGTGTAAATCCTTGGCAAATAACATGAGGTACAACTGTTAACTTATATTTATTTTTAATTGCAGCAGCAACGGCAACCGTCCCTGGTCGTTTATTAGTCAGTTTCTTTTGAAAAGTTCCATTAGCAGATTCTGAGAAAATCACCTCATCGCAATGTGACGTAATATTTATATACTTAGGATCAAACTCTTTAAGCATATCAATAGTATTGAATACTTTGTAGATACTATTTCCTTTACGAGGAGGCAAAAGCTCAAAAGAAAAATGTGTGGTCTTATTTTCTATGGCCTGGTTGATATGATCAATTACTTTCATTTCTTATTTCAAAATTTCAAGATGGTAGGTTTAAGTATAAACCCACCATTCCGAGTGGTTAATAGTTAGTTATTCAAAACTTTATAATGATTTCAAATATTTTTGAGCTTGATCTTCACTCATATTTCTCCTTTGGGCATAATCTTTAATCTGATCGTCCTGAATTTTGCCCGTACTAAAATACAGGGCATCAGGATGTGAAAAATAAAGACCACTTACAGTTGCCGTTGGATACATTGCAAAATTCTCTGTTAAAGTTGCTCCAATATTCTCCTCTACTTTTAAAAAATCCCAAAGCACCTGTTTTTCTGAATGTTCGGGTAATGATGGATAACCAAATGCCGGACGAATGCCCTGATATTTTTCTCGCAACTTCTCTTCAATAGTTAAGCTTTCATTGGGTGCATATCCCCAATCCTGCTTTCTAACTCTATCGTGAAGTAGTTCAGTATAAGCTTCAGCCAACCTATCTGCAAGTATCTTTAGCATGATACTTTTATAGTCGTCTAAATTTTCAGCATATTTAGCTAAGCTTTCTTCTATTCCTAATCCTGCTGTTGCTACAAAAGCGCCAATGTAGTCGATTCTATCTGACTCAACCGGTGCAATAAAGTCTGATAAGCACAGGTTGCTTAAACCTTTTTCAAACTTCTCTTGTTGTCGCAGATTTGTAAATCGTGTTAACTCAGAACTTCTCTCCTCATCAGAATAGATAATAATATCATCTCCTTTCGAATTTGCAGGGAACAGACCAAAAACTGCTGCTGCTTCAATCAAATTTTTCTCTTCAATCTCATCCAACATCAGATTAGCATCATCAAAAAGTTTCTTAGCCTCATCTTTAAATTCTGCATCCTCCATAATTTCAGGATACATACACTTCAGCTCCCAAGCCACAAAAAAGAATGTCCAATCAATATACTTTCGAATTTCACTCACTGGAAAATTACGCTCAACCTGAATTCCTAACTTATTAGCCTTATAGATAGGTGATGTTTTCCAATCAATTTTTTCCTTATTGGCACGAGCCTCTTCAATTTTAAAATATTCAGCGGATTTTTCCTTGGCATAAGCCTCTCGAATAGCATCATATTCAGAATGAATATCTTTTAAATAGGCTTCACGCTTCTTTTTATTACACAGGTTTTTGAAAATACCAACCGATTTTGAAGCATCAGCAACATAAACAACACCTCCGGAATAATTGGGTTCAATTTTCACAGCTGTATGCAGTTCTGATGTTGTTGCTCCTCCTACTACCAAAGGAATGTCTAAACCAAGTCGTTCCATTTCTGAAGCAACAAAAGCCATTTCTTCCAAAGAAGGTGTAATCAAACCACTCAAACCTATAGCATCAACTTTTTCTTCAATGGCAACTTCCAATATTTTAGCGCAAGGCACCATCACACCAAGGTCAATTACTTCAAAATTGTTACAGCCCAATACAACGCCAACAATATTTTTACCAATATCGTGAACGTCACCTTTTACAGTAGCCATCAGAATTTTACCCGCATTACTTGCTGCTAAACCTTTTTTCTCCTCCTCGATAAAAGGTTGAAGGTAAGCAACAGCTTTTTTCATAACCCGAGCAGATTTTACAACCTGAGGTAAAAACATCTTTCCTGATCCAAAAAGATCTCCAACAACATTCATCCCATCCATTAAAGGACCTTCAATTACTTCAAGTGCTCTTGGATAATTCTGACGAGCTTGTTCAGCATCCTCATCAATATAGTCAGTAATCCCTTTCACCAATGAATAGGATAATCGCTCCTTGACAGGCTTTTCTCTCCAGGCATCCGTCTTAACTACAGCTTTCCCTTGCGATTTCAATCCTTCAGCAAAATCGATTAACTGTTCAGTTGCTTCCGAATGACGATTAAGGACAACGTCTTCAACTTTCTTAAGAAGTTCTGGTTCAATCTCATCGTAAATCTGCAACATGCCCGGATTCACAATTCCCATATCCAAACCTTCCTTTATGGCATAATAAAGGAAAACAGAATGCATCGCCTCTCGAACAATATTGTTACCACGGAAAGAAAATGACAGGTTACTAATACCACCACTAATTTTAGCATGCGGTAAGTTGGCCTTAATCCAAGTCATTGTCTTAATAAAATCAACAGCATAATTATTGTGTTCTTCGATACCCGTTGCTATAGCCAATACATTAGGATCGAAAATAATATCCTCTGGTGGAAAATTTACCTTTTCAGTAAGTGTCTTATAAGCTCTTCCACAAATTTCGATTCGTCGCTCGTAAGTATCGGCCTGACCTTTTTCATCAAAAGCCATAATTACGGCAGCTGCTCCGTATCTTTTTATCTTTTGTGCCTTTTCAATAAAATCAGCCTCACCTTCTTTCATAGAGATAGAGTTGACCACACATTTACCTTGTACGCATTTCAATCCAGCTTCGAGCACCGACCATTTTGATGAGTCAATCATGATAGGCACTCGAGAAATTTCTGGTTCAGAAACCAATAATTTTAGGAAAGTGACCATCTCAGCTTCGGCATCCAACATGGCGTCATCCATATTCACATCAATCACCTGAGCTCCATTCTCAACCTGACTGCGTGCTATAGACAAGGCTTCTTCGTATTTCTTCTCTCCTATCAAGCGTGCGAACTTTCGAGAACCAGCCACATTGGTTCGTTCTCCCACATTCACAAAATTGGACAGAGAATTGATTCTTAAAACTTCTAACCCACTCAATCGGGTTTCGGCTTCTACAACCGGAAGTTGACGTGGCTTTTCTCCTTTAACTGCCTGAGCTAATGCTTTAATATGTTCTGGTCGAGTGCCACAACACCCACCTACAATATTTATCTTCTCGCCCTTCAACAAAACTGAAAGGTCAGAGGTCATCGTTTCAGCAGTTTCGTCGTATTCCCCCAGTTCATTGGGTAGTCCGGCATTCGGATAAACACTTACATAAACGGGAATTAATTTATCTAATTGCTCAATATATGGTACCAAATCCTTAGCTCCAAAAGCACAATTCAAACCTAAACTCAACAGACGATCTGTCTTCATCGATGTCACAAAAGCCTCCAAGGTTTGTCCGGAAAGTGTTCTTCCACTGTTATCGGTAATGGTACCCGAAAGCATGATTGGAATATCAAGATCTCTTTCAGTCAATATTTCATCCGCAGCAAAAACAGCAGCTTTAGCATTCAGGGTATCGAAAATAGTTTCAATCAACAAAGCATCTACACCACCATCAATCAAACCTTTTATTTGAACCGAATATATCTCAACCAAATCATCGAATGATACCTCACGATAACCTGGGTCTTCAACTTTGGGCGACATAGACGCCGTTTTATTGGTTGGACCAATTGCTCCAGCCACCCAACGTGGTGTTAAAGGATCTTCCTTTAGAATTTCATCAATAACTTCGCGCGCATTCTTGGCGGCTTCAAAATTCAACTCATAAGCTAAGTCTTCCAAACCATAATCGATTAACGAAATCGCATTGGAATTAAAGGTATTTGTTTCAAGAATATGAGCACCTGCTCTTAAAAAATCTCTATGAATAGATTTTATTATATCAGGTTTGGTCAAAGTTAATAAGTCATTATGCCCTTTCTGGTCAAAAGAAGAATTCGCAAATCGCTCACCTCCAAAATCTGACTCTGACAATTCAAAAGCTTGGATCATGGTACCCATGGCCCCATCCAACACCAAAATTTGTTTCTTTAATATCTCTTTTATCGATGTCATCTTATTGTCTTTTTTCTTGTTCGCAGCAACATTCTTCAATTGGAACTTCCTGACTGCCCTGACTTAAAAATATTGCGGTATTCTTATTTTTTTGCTCTATCAAAATTTGATGCCCTTCGGTAATTTCGGTAATCGTTTCTGGTGTATAATGACGTAGGGTAATTAATTCCAAACCATCTTCACGTTCTACATCGTATTTTTCCTTCAAATCATTTATAAGTCCATCGATAAATCGGAACGAGTGATTGACACAAAAGACAAAACTAACCGCTGTGTTCTGTGTAAAGTTCAGTTTTACACCATACTTATTGATTAGAGAAAATACGAAAAATAAATCGTTCTCACCAATGAAAGAAAAGTTATGAGGTTTGATACTGATTAAAACCTGCTTTTTCTTTACTATAAAGTTAGGTAATAATGGCTGTGGCAAGTCTCCCTTTGTGATCAACGTCCCCTCTTCCTTAGGCTTAATAAAAGATTTTACCCATAAAGGAATTCCTTTTGCCTGAAGTGGTTTAATCGTTTTTGGATGAATCACACTCGCACCATAATACGATAGCTCAATGGCTTCCTGATATGGAATAAGATCTAGCTTTGTCGTATTCGAAAAATAATCCGGATCAGCATTCAAAACGCCCAACACATCTTTCCAAATAATCATCTTTTCGGCATCCAGAATATAGGCTAAAATTGCAGCCGTATAATCAGAACCTTCACGTCCCAAAGAACATGTGCTCCCCTTAAAATCAGAAGCAATAAACCCTTGCGTAATATACAAAGCTCTACTCTTTGCTTTGAATACGCTTTTCACTTTCTTTTCCGAACTATCCCAAAGAATATTAGCATCACGATATTTATCATCAGCGTCTAAGCATGTTCTGATATCAACCCATTCATTCTGCTGACCAATTTTGTTTAAATAAGCCGAGACTATTGTTGTTGATAAAAGTTCTCCAAAAGCAATTAGCTGGTCGTACTCAAAATTAAATGACTCAGTAAAAGGTTTCGATAGTCGAGTTTCCATTTCTGAGAACAAAGACTGAAGCTTCACAAGCAAATCCGCCGGAAACTCATCAAACAAATCAAGTGTCAAAGTCAAATGCTTTTGCTTTAATTCTTCCAATAATTCCTTTACATTTTCTTTCCCTGAATAATGCGCATCAATAATTCCTTCCAACAAATTGGTCGTATTACCAACTGCAGAAACCACAACAGTTAAAGGTTCATTAACCTCCCCTATAATCTTACTGATATTTTTTATGGCTTTAGCATCTTTAACCGAAACCCCGCCAAACTTATATATGATCATTTCTTTTTAGAATTTAGGTATTGATCTCAAGTACAAAGCATTAAGGTATGAGAATTTGCTTCTCACCTCTCGTAATTCGTAATTTGAAATTGATTTATTCGTCGCCCAAGTAAGCCAGGAAAATATCCTTATCAACCAGCTGCTTCTTAAGCTTAATCAAATCTGAGAGATTGATATTACCAATCACGTAGTTGAAATCTTTTCCTGTTAAAGCTTCTGTTATTTCAGTGAAGTTGAATAGCTCTAAATCTTCTTTTTTGGTATATCTCAAATAGATTTGAACCGGCATATCATTCGTGTATTCTAAACCACCATAATATTTCAATTTCTTGTACTCATACTTATAATTATAAGCCAAAGCCGTAATATCTGAAAGTACCGCCGATCCTGTTGGATGCGAACCAGCTCCTTTACCATACATAAACTGGTTATCGTAGAAATTCCCTTGGATCAACACACCATTATAATGATCTTCGACTGTATAAGCATGTTCCGAAGGTTTTACAAATTTAGGTGCTACCAATAAATTCACATGATTACCATTCACCTTAGTTACTTTACCTAATAAACGAATCTTATAGCCTTTTTGTGAAGCCAATTGAATATCATTAGCTGTCAATCTTGAGATACCAATATTAAAAACCTGATCAGGATGAACAAACAATCCAAAACCATGTACTGTAAGCGTAATTAGTTTATAAAGCGTATCGAAACCTTCAACATCAGATGTTGGATCGCTCTCTGCAAATCCCAATTCTTGTGCTTGTTTTAAAGCTACCTGATAATCTGAATTTTCATTGAAAATTTTACTCAAGATATAATTTGATGAGCCATTTAAAATACCACTTACCGATTGCAATAAGTCATTATCGTAATACTCCTCAAGATTACGGATGATTGGAATACTACCACAAGCCGATGCTTCATATAAGAATGATACCTTCTTCTCCCATTGTAATTGAATCAACTCCTCGATATGATAGGCTAACATCTTTTTATTTGCAGAAACAACATGTTTTCCATTCTGAAGCGCTGTTTTTACAATTCGATACGCCTCATCAGCATCATCAATCAATTCTGCAACAACATTAATCTTTGGATCATTCAAAATATCATCTGGGTTCAAAGTCAAAATCTCAGGAGCCAAATCGCGCTCCTTAGAAGGATCTTTTACACAAACCTTTACAATTGAGGCATCAAGCCCCTTAGAGTTTTCTAAAACATGAGCCAAACCTGAACCCACAACCCCAAAACCAAATACGCCAATATTTAACTTCTTACTCATTACAGTATCTTATTTATAAAATGATTGAATAACCTTTGTTAATTGTTTTTGCTCTAGTAAAAAACCATCGTGTCCGTATAAAGAATTAATTTCAGCATACTCTGCTCCCGGTATATGTTGAGCTATAAATTTTTGTTCTGCGATTGGAAATAGTAAATCTGACTCTACTCCAATTACCAAAGTCTTTACTTTTATTTGATTCAGTGCATTTATCTTTGAAATACGTCCTCTGCCTATGTTATGACTATCCATTATTTTTGATAGTTCCCAATATGAATAGGCATTAAAACGATTCGCTAATTTTACACCTTGATATTGCTGATAAGAACTTGCTTTAAAATCATCTAACTTGTCAACATCCGTTTCACTCTGTGTATCCTGATAAGTTTGGTAATTTCTGTAACTCAACAAAGCTATTGACCGAGCCGTTTTCATTCCATCTAAACCAGCCTCGTTTGTAGAAGTTTGCCAAGTTGAATCATTTGCAATCGCCATTCTTTGCGACTCATTAAAAGCTATTCCCCAAGGCGAATGCTGTGCATTACTTGCCAAGAAAACCAGATGATCTAAATATCCATTCAAATTGTAAGCCCACTCTAAAGCTTGCATCCCACCAAGAGAACTTCCAATCAGCGTGTGAATTTTTTCAATGCCTAGTTCTATTCGTAAAAGTTCATGAGCCGCAGTCAAATCACGAACGCTTAAGTGTGGAAAATCATGATAGAATGGTTGCTCGGTTTTACTGTTAATACTTAATGGACCTGTACTTCCATAACATGAACCCAAAATATTCGCACAAACTATAAAATGCTCTTTCGGGTTAAAGAAATCTTCTTCACCAAATAAACCAGCCCACCAATCGAAAACATCTGAATTAGCTGTTAGTGCATGACAAACCCATATCACATTATTTTTCTCAGGATTATATTCTCCATAAGTGTGATAGGCAATGGTGATATCTTCAAGTCGTTGTCCGGACTCCAAGATTAAACCAGCTTTATATTTGAAATATTTTGGATTCACCTTATTCTGTATTTATTGTTTTAATCTTTATTCGAAAGAGGTAATCCTTTAGGCTGAGTTTAAAAAGAAATTCAACCTAAAGGGATTCTTATCACCAACTAACTATTCGGTTATTATTGATATCGCTTTCTCTACAGATTGCTTGATATCAGCTTTTATATCTTCGATATGCTCAATACCTACGGAAATCCTTAACAATCCTGGTTCAACTCCCGAATCCTTTTGCTCCTGTAAACTCAGTTGTTCATGCGTTGTTGAACTCGGATGGATAATCAATGTTTTAGCATCTCCCAAATTGGCAACATGAGAAAGTAATTCAACACCATCAACCAATTTATCTGCAACTTCTTTTCCTCCTTTTACTTTGAAAGTCAGAACTGAACCTGCACCTTTTGTAAAATATTTTTTTGCTTTTTTGTAATAAGGGCTTGAAGCTAAACCCGGGTAGTTCACTTTCTCAACCCAATCCTGCTCTTCTAACCATTCTGCCAAAGCAATTGTATTTTCAACATGACGATCTAATCGAAGGGACAATGTTTCCAGCCCTTGTAGAAGCAAAAATGAATTAAATGGACTCTGTGAACAACCATAATCTCTTAAACCTTCAACACGTGCACGAATTGCAAAAGCAATGTTTCCAAATGGGCCTTCCGAACCGAAAACATCCCAGAATACAAGTCCATGATATCCTTCTGAAGGTTCACTAAATTGAGGAAATTTTCCATTACCCCAATTGTAATTTCCGGCATCAACTATAACACCACCTACTGCAGTTCCATGTCCGCAAATCCATTTAGTTGCCGACTGTACAACCACATTTGCTCCATGATCAATTGGTCGAAATAGATAACCGCCAGCACCAAGAGTATTATCCACGATTAAAGGCAAATCATACTCTTTTGCAATGGCTGAAACCTTCTCAAAATCAGGGATAGAAAATTTTGGATTCGGTAATGCCTCAACATAAATTGCTTTTGTATTTTCATCGATCAAAGGCACAATTGTTTCAGGCTCATCAATATCAACAAATCGGCACTCAATCCCCAAACGTTTAAATTGAACTTTGAACTGGTTATAAGTTCCACCGTATATTTGAGCAGCACTTACAAAATTGTCGCCACACTCAAGAATATTGGTTAGTGCAAGAAATTGAGCCGCCTGACCAGAACCTGTTGCAACAGCAGCAACACCACCTTCCAGTGCTGCAATTCGCTTCTCAAAAACATCATTAGTTGGGTTCTGTAAACGGGTATAAATATTCCCGAATTGCTTCAAACCAAATAAGTCTGCTGCATGCTTAGAATCGTTGAATGTATAGGCAGTTGTTTGATATAATGGTACCGCTCTTGAGTTAGTTGTTGCATCAACTTCCTGACCTGCGTGTATTTGTAATGTTTCGTATCTTAAATTTTCAGACATAGCTATTTTGTTTTTTAGATGTCGTATTCCAATAAGAAACACGACTTCCAGTTATTTTTTTATGAAATAAAATGTAGAGTGAGTGTAGGATATACTGACTCACAGTAGCACAAAAACATAGCAATTCGATGTACAGATTCAACAAGCTGACTAAGCTTATTTCAAAATTTAGATTGTACAAAGCTCAACTCTAGTCTAAACGACTAAAATAAGCTGTTCACAAAATGTAGGTTTTTGAGTTCCCTAATCGGAGTTATTTTATACGCACCGGCATCTAAAAAAGGGGAAATTTTATAGACAGAATGCGTTATAGCATACGCATAGCCATTTGCATTCGCATCATTGGAGTTGATGCATTATGTAGTTGCAAATGTAAATTTAACTCCTGTGGAGTTACCTGATTGATGTAATGATTTTCTGTCTTCATAATTTCTAATTTATATTCACCAATTACTTGGTCAGGATTTGACACCTTTCGGTTTTGGTACCGCGGTTGTCAGAAGGTCATCGAGCCTGTTCTCTCACTTCTTCTGTATAAATTATCGCCTCTAAAAAAGAGGTTTCTTTTCTTATAACTGTGAGCAAATGTAGAGATGTTTTTTTAATATCCAAATCCAATCACATCTTTTTTTATCTAAATAAGCAAAAAAAACAAAGATCAACACTCTAATTTTCAGCCAACAATACGCCATTGTTATTTTTATATCACTATTTTAAAACTTAAGATAGAATTCAAATATCATGTAACATCTCATAATATTCACCAAAGAAATACATCCCTTGTATTTCAACTTTTGTATATTTATCATCGATCAGAACCCAAAATAACAAACAATGAATATTCAAATCCGCCCGGAACACAAAAACGATCTACCAGCTATATCAATGATTAATGACCTTGCATTTGGGCAAGAGACTGAAGGTGATTTAATCGTAAAACTACGCAAAAACCGAAATTTCATTAAAGAGTTATCTCTTGTTGCTTGCATGGGAAATGAAATTATCGGGCACATCCTTTTCAGTAAAATTACCATCAAAAATGAAACTGAAGAATTTGAATCACTAGCTTTAGCTCCAATGTCTGTAATTCCCGAATTACAAGGCTTGGGAATTGGCTCACAATTGATAAATAAAGGTTTACAAAAAGCAATCAAATTAGGTTATGAATCGGTCATTGTTTTAGGGCACGAAAGCTATTACCCCAAATTTAAATTTTCACCTGCAAGCCATTTTCAAATCACCTGTCCTTCAAATGTTCCAGATAAAAATTTCATGGCTTTAGAATTAAAAAAAGGAAGTTTAGATTCTGTTTCAGGCTGCGTCATTTATCCTAAAGAATTCGGAAACATATAACCTATTTTTACTGTTAACAAACTATCTAACAATACACCTTAAAATTCATACAATAAAAATTTTCATAATCTGATCTCCTGGTGCAGAGTTCGGAATCGTACACTCTTTGTTCGGAGACGAACAAAACTCAACACCCAACATTCATCTTTAAGCCTTAAATTGTGAATGTTACCTATTATGGCACAATTTGTGAAAAGAAATCGAGTCTACTTTTTATGACAGAATCTAATAAACAGTAGATATCTCTATTACTAATCTAACAAACTGAGACATGATAAAAAAGTTATTTTTCATTACGACCTTCTTAGTTGCATTGGCAAAGAGTCTTTTAGGTGCTGAAACACCAACTTGGCTTCGTTACCCTGCAATTTCACCAGATGGTACAACTTTAGTTTTCCAATATAAGGGAGATATCTTTAAAGTTAATTCTGATGGGGGGATGGCAACAGCACTCACATCAAACTCTGCTTACGATACTCAGCCGGTATGGTCACCTGATGGTAAAACAATTGCCTTTGCATCTGATCGTTTTGGAAACTTTGATATTTTTACCATTTCTGCTGAAGGCGGAAGTCCTAAAAGAATAACGTTCAATTCGGGTAATGAAAAGCCAAGTAGCTTTACGCCTGATGGCAAATTCATCTTATTCTCAGGATTAATTAGTGATACTCCTGAAAATGCCATGTTCCCTTCAGGGGGCGTTCCGGAACTTTATAGTATTTCGGTAGATGGCGGAAGAGAAAATCAGATTTTGACTTCTCCGGCACTTTTTGCAAGTTACAGCTCTGACAAAAGCTTATTAGTATACCAAGATAAAAAAGGTTACGAAAATCAGTGGAGAAAGCACCATACATCATCAGTAACTCGTGATGTTTGGATTTATAACACAACAAATAAAACACATAAAAAATTCTCATCATTTAAAGGTGAAGACTTAAATCCAATTTTCAGTACAGACGATAAAGAGGTTTATTATCTTTCTGAAAGAGCCGGGACAATGAATATCTGGAAAGCTCCGGTTAATGATGCTTCTAATTTATCTCAGATTACTAAATTTGAGAAACATCCTGTAAGATTCATTAGTATTGCTAAAAACAACACCCTGGCTTATTCTTACAACGGGGATATCTACACACAAACTCCTGCAGGTGAAGCAAGGAAAGTAGAAATTAATATCAACACAGATAGCAAGGAGAATCCTATTGCTTTCAAGCAAATGAGAAGTGGTGCCAGCGAGATGACTGTCGCTCCTAATGGAAAAGAAATTGCTTTTATTGTTCGTGGTGAGGTGTTTGTCACTTCTGTAGATTATGGAACAACCAAACGAATCACAAATACTCCTGAGCAAGAGCGTAGTGTTAGTTTTAGCCCTGACGGGAAAGCTTTATTATACGCTTCAGAAAGAAAAGGAAGTTGGAATTTATATCAAACAAAAGTTGTTCGCGAGCTCGAAACAAATTTTGCCAATTCAACCTTATTAAAAGAAGAAGTTGTTTTAGAATCGACTCCTGAAACATTTCAACCAAAATTTTCTCCTGATGGAAAAGAAGTGGCTTTCTTAGAAGAACGTACAACTCTAAAAGTAATCAATCTTAAAAGTAAAAAAGTCCGTACTATTCTTGATGGAAAATGGAATTATTCATATACTGATGGTGACCAACATTACGACTGGTCTCCTGATAGTAAATGGTTCTTAGTAAATTTCTATCCTCACACAATTTTCATGGCCGATGTAGCATTAGTAGATGCTCAAGGCAATCAGACAATGAAAAACTTAACTGAGAGTGGTTATGCTGATCAATCAGCAAAATGGTCATTAAAAGGTGAAGCTATGATTTGGTTCACAGACAAGCGTGGATTTAGAAGTCATGGTAGCTGGGGATCTCAAAACGATGTTTATGCGCAATTCTTTACTCAAGAGGCTTTCGACAACTTCAAACTTTCAAAAGAAGAGCGTGAAGTAAAAGAGAAAACAGAAAAGGAAGCTAAACGACTTAAGGAAGAAGCTGAGAAGAAAAAAAGTGATAAGAAGAAAGGCAAAAAGGATAAAAAGAAAAAAGACGAGAAGAAAGATGAGAAGCAAAAAGATCTTAAGTTCGATTACAAAGGTCTTGAAGATCGTCAAATCTGCTTAACGATTAATCCTTCAAAATTATCTGATGCAATTTTAACTCCTGATGGAAAGAAGCTTTTCTACCTAAGTAAATTTGATGGTGGATATGACTTATGGGTTAACGATTTAGTTGAAAATTCGACTAAAAAGGTATTAGACTTAAAAGGTGGTGGTGGTGCTATGCAATTCGACAAGGATGCTAAAAACCTATTCTTAATGTCGGGTAACAGCATTATTAAAGTTGATGTTGCTAGTAATAAACGTAAGAATATCAGCTATAATGCTGAAATGTACCTTGACAAAGCGGCTGAGCGTGAGTATATGTTCGAGCATGTGTGGCGTCAAATGATGAAGAAATTTTACGATCCAAAACTGCATGGTGTTGATTGGGAATTCTACAAAAAAGAATACAAGCGATTCCTACCTCATATTACAAACAACTACGACTATGCCGAAATGCTTAGTGAGTTATTAGGTGAGATGAATGCATCGCACACCGGTGCCGGATATCGTAGTGGGATGCGCAATGGTGATGCAACAGCAAAATTGGGTGCATTCTATGATTGGAATTACAAAGGTGATGGACTAAAGATTATTGAAGTTCTTGAAAAAGGTCCTCTTAACAAGGCTGATTCTAAGATTAAAGCTGGTGTTATTATCGAAAAAATTGATGGTGTTAGTTTAAGTAAAGATAAGAGCCATTATCCTCTACTGAATCACAAATCTGGTAAGAAGGTATTATTGAGCCTTTATAATCCAGCAACTAAAAAACGTTGGGATGAAATTGTTAAGCCTATTTCATGGACAGGAAATTTATTGTACGAACGTTGGGTTAAAAACTGCCAAAAAGAGTGTGATAGACTTTCAAACGGACGCATTGGATATGTCCACGTTAAAGGAATGAACTCTGCCAGTTTCCGTAAAGTTTACTCTGAAATGTTAGGTAAATATGGTACTCGTGAAGCCATTATTGTTGATACTAGATTTAACGGTGGAGGTTGGTTACATGATGATCTTGTAACACTATTGAGTGGTAAGGAGTATGCCAAATTTAGCCCTCGCGATCAATTATTTGGTTCAGATCCTATGTCAAAATGGAAAAAGCCTTCTGCTGTATTAATCAATGAAGGAAACTACTCTGATGCTTGTGCTTTCCCTTACGCTTACCAATATCTTAAGATTGGTAAATTAGTAGGAATGCCTGTTCCCGGAACAATGACTGCAGTTTGGTGGGAAACACTTCAAGACAAGAGCATTTACTTCGGCATACCTCAGGTTGGTATTAAAGACATGAAAGGTGATTACATCGAAAATCAGCAGATTGAGCCAGATATTCGAGTTGAGAATCAATTAGAAATGGTAACAAAAGGTAAAGATCAGCAACTACAAAAAGCGGTTGAACACCTACTGGAAACATTATAGAATATTAGTTTGTTTAAGAAACCGTGATTCCTCCTGCAAAAGAGGATCATGGTTGATTTTTAAAGCGAAAAAACGGTAAGTAAAAAAATGGCTAATCTCATGAGATTAGCCATTTTTCATTTGCAATATTTTATTATTTATGGACTTGTTGAACCAAATCTTCAAGCCTTAAGCCATCGACATTAAGCTTCAACTTTGCTTGTTGGTAAAATGGTAGCCTTTCTTTTAGATGATTAGTGATATAACCTTCTAGCTCCTCTTTAACAATTGCTTTTACAATAGGTCTCTCACTATCTGATTTAAGAATGTTTTGCTTTAAAATAAGAGGGCTAGCATCTAAAAAAAGTGTTTGCCCAATAGTATTCATTACAAACATATTATCGTGAAAACAAGGTGCTCCTCCTCCGGTGGAAATAACTGTAGAGTTCTTTAAATCTTTAATTGAAAGCAAAGCCTTTTGTTCTCTTTCACGAAAAGAAACCTCACCATACCTATCGAAGATTTCAGGAATACTCATCCCTTCTTTTTCTTCAATTAAATCATCTAAATCAATAAAGTCAAAGTCCAAAGAATCCGCCAGTTGTTTTCCCCAATACGACTTACCACATCCCATATAACCAATCAAAAAGATATGTTTATATTCCATAAGGTTTAGTCTTCTAATGGTAAGTTTGGTTCCTCCACAGCTATAACTTCTTCAGCTACATCATTCTCATTTAGAATTTCTGCTTCAGCAACTGCTTCTTCTTTAACTAAAGGTTCTATTTCCTTAATTTTACCTACTTCATAAGTAGTCAAACGTTTTCCTCTTGCTTTAAATGATTTAACAGCAATAAATTCTTCCGCATCAATTATTTCATTAGGACGATCAGCTTGAGCACCTTTAAATTTGACTTCAAATTGTGGATATTTCTCATCTGATAAACAGATCAACTTACTTGCTTTATTGTCTCCAATAAACCCTTGCATTTTTGCATTGCCATCCATCGTAAAACGTTTCAAGTAATAGTACTCTTGATCAGCATCGTAGAAAACAGCAGTCCAAATTTTATCAGAATCAAATTTTTCGATAATACTTATCTGATCAGAATAATGATTACTTAAATCAAAACTGCTTAAATAAAATCTATTATCTCGAAGAACAACCAGAATTTGATCTTCTCCAATAAACTCACCAATAAAATCTCCACGCTTTTCAGTATTCAAGCGAAGTACATCGGGATCGAACCATATTTTTCTTCCGCCCAAGGTTGAAACGCCTTCAGCTTTCAAAGTAATTTTCTGAACTGGTGTACGGCTTAAGATATTTCCCATTGAAGCTCGTCCCTTAATCAAGAGTTCAGCAAAGTCGTATTCGAAATTCAGTTTCTTAATTCGACCTTGAGGTTTCAGAAGCACTCGGATAATCTCAGCTTCACCATTAGGATTAGCACTAAAATAAGTAATTCTTGATCCTGGAGTTTCCTTGGTTAGGTTGTATTCTTTATCACGAGTTAAGCCCGTAACATTAAATCGTTTCGCATAAGTAACCCCAGCCTTTCCATCACGATAAACGACATTGTAAATGGTACGTTTATCGTTCTTACGGAACACAGCTATATGAATAATATTCTGACCAATAAATAACTTATCCGCTACTTTGGTTATGAAATAAGTACCATCCTTACGGAAAATAATCACATCATCAATATCAGAACAATCACATAAGTACTCGTCCTTTTTAAGACCTGTTCCCAGGAAACCTTCCTTATAGTTTACGAATAGCTTTTCATTAGCAACCACAACCTTACTTGCTACAATACTATCAAAACTTCTAATTTCAGTTTTACGCTCTTTTCCTCTACCGTATTTCTTTTTAATCGATTGGAAATAACGAATCGTAAATGGAATAATATTGGCGATATGAACTTTAATTTCCTCAATCTCATCTTCAATAGACTTGATATAATCCGTCGCTTTATTGATATCGAATTTAGAAATACGTTTAATTTTAATTTCTGTCAATCGAACAATATCCTCTTCAGTCACAGCACGCATTAAATGCTTCGTGTGTGGCTTAAGTCCTTTATCAATTGTTTCGATTACCGATTCCCAAGTTTCACATTCCTCAATATCGCGATAGATTCTATTCTCGATAAAAATTCGTTCCAAAGAAGCATAATGCCAAGCTTCTTCAAGTTCTGATTTACGAATTTCAAGTTCGAGCTTTAATAAGTCAACCGTTTTATCAGCCGAACGCTTTAATATCTCCTGAACACCTATAAACTTAGGCACATCCTCCTCTACAACACAAGCATTAGGCGAAATAGAATACTCACAATCGGTAAATGCGTAAAGCGCATCTATAGTTTTATCAGACGAAATACCATTGGCCAAATGAATCAAAATTTCAACATCAGCCGCTGTATTATCATCAATCTTTTTAATCTTAATCTTACCCTTGTCATTCGCTTTAATAATCGAATCAATCAGGGTCGATGTTGTCTTCCCAAATGGAATCTCAACAATCTTAAGAGTTTTATTATCAACTTTCTCAATACGTGCTCGCACCTTTACAGCGCCACCACGTAATCCATCATTATATCGACTTACATCAACCATCCCAGCGGTTGGGAAATCTGGATAAATTTCAAATTCCTCTCCCTTTAAATAAGCTATACAAGCTGCTAAAAGTTCATTGAAGTTATGAGGTAATATCTTTGACGCCAATCCAACAGCAATACCTTCAACACCCTGTGCCAAAAGCAATGGAAACTTAACAGGTAAAGTAATGGGTTCTTTGTTTCTACCATCGTAAGATTGCTTCCAATTGGTCGTTTTAGGATTAAATAAAACCTCAAGAGCAAATTTGGACAATCGTGCTTCGATATAACGAGGTGCCGCAGCAGAATCTCCAGTTAGGATATTCCCCCAGTTTCCCTGCATATCTATCAACAAATCCTTCTGCCCCAATTGAACCAAAGCATCACCAATAGATGCATCTCCGTGAGGATGAAACTGCATGGTATTACCAATAATGTTAGCTACCTTATTGTATCTGCCATCATCAAGTTTCTTCATTGAATGCAAAATCCTACGTTGCACAGGCTTTAAGCCATCGTTTACATAAGGAACGGCACGTTCAAGAATTACATATGAAGCATAATCTAAAAACCAATTCTCATACATCCCCGACAGATAGGTCACATTTCGCAACGCCTCAGAGCCTTGCTCCTCGTTTTGATCGTCTCTTTCTTCAGGGGTTTCTAAACCGTTAGTCTCGTCGATACTCATTGATATTCAGTTTTATTTCTACTAGTCTAAAACTAGGTTTTGTTTTAATTATCTTACTTATTAACAAATTTGCATATCACTATAATTCGTTGATATCGTCACGTTCAACATGCAAATTTTCAATAATAAACTCCTGCCTATTGGGCGTATTTTTTCCCATATAAAATGAAAGCATATCGGATACTGATTCTTCCTTTTTCATTAAAACAGGATCTAAACGAATATCCTTCCCAATAAAATATTTAAACTCGTCAGGAGAGATCTCACCCAAACCCTTAAATCGGGTAATCTCAGCATTAGCTCCCAAACGTTTCATTGCTCTATCTTTTTCTTCGTCAGAATAACAATATTTCGTTGTTTTCTTGTTACGAACTCGAAACAAAGGTGTTTGAAGAATGTACAAATGACCACTTCTCACAACATCTGGAAAAAACTGAAGAAAGAAAGTAATCAACAACAATCGAATGTGCATACCATCGACATCGGCATCCGTTGCGATAATCACATTATTGTAGCGCAAACCCTCAAGACCATCCTCAATATTGAGAGCGGCTTGCAGAAGATTAAACTCTTCATTTTCGTATACAATTTTCTTTGTCAGACCATATGTATTCAAAGGCTTACCCTTTAAACTAAAAACAGCTTGTGTATTTACTGATCGTGATTTTGTAATCGACCCACTCGCCGAGTCACCCTCGGTAATGAAGATACTTGTTTCAGATTTATTCTCGTGAGTCGAATTAAAATGAACCCGACAATCACGTAATTTCTTATTATGCAGATTCGCTTTTTTAGCTCTTTCTTTGGCTATTTTCTTAATACCAGATATCGCTTTTCGCTCCTTCTCCGATTCTAGAATTTTTCTATGAATGGCATCTGCTACTTCTGGATTCTTGTGTAAATAGTTATCTAGATTAGATGTCACAAAATCCATTATAAAGTTTCGAACAGATGGACCATCAGGGCCAATGTCCTTAGATCCCAATTTGGTTTTAGTCTGAGATTCGAAAACCGGTTCTTGAACTTTTATGCTGATAGCCGCAATTATGGATGTTCTGATATCAGAAATATCAAAATCCTTCTTATAAAAATCGCGAATGGCTTTTACAACTGCCTCTCGAAATGCTGCCAAGTGCGTACCCCCTTGAGTTGTGTGTTGTCCGTTAACAAACGAATAATATTCTTCACCATATTGATGTCCATGGGTCATAGCCAATTCGATATCTTCACCCTTAAGATGAATAACCTCATAAAGGCTTTTGCTACTCATATTCTCATGCAACAAATCAAGAAGTCCATTTTTAGATAAGAATTTCTTACCATTAAAATAGATTGAAAGGCCTGCGTTCAAATAAACGTAGTTCTTAAGCATTGTCTCAATATACTCGCTTATAAAGCGATAATTCGAGAACATCTCCTGATCGGGATGAAAAGTAATTCTAACGCCATTTTTTTCTTCACTTGGCTGAATTTCATCATCGTTCACCAACTCTCCTCTTGAAAAAGTAGCTTTCTTTACTTCTCCTTCGCGGAACGATTCTACAACAAATTCATTTGAGAGTGCATTTACAGCCTTAATACCAACACCATTCAATCCTACAGATTTCTTAAATACTGCAGAGTCATATTTAGCACCCGTATTCATTTTCGAAGTTACATCGATTACTTTTCCTAAAGGAATACCACGACCATAATCTCGAATACAAACCGTACGATCAGTAATATCAACATGAATTGATTTTCCAATCCCCATAGCAAATTCATCGATAGAGTTATCGATAACCTCCTTAATCAGGATATATATACCATCGTCATGAGAAGAACCATCACCCAACTTACCGATATACATACCAGGACGTTTGCGAATATGTTCTTTCCAATCAAGTGTTCTAATTGAATCTTCTGAATATTTAGCTGTCATATATTGAGGCGCTCAAAATGTTAACAAATAATAAGGTCTTTGATTATCAATAACCTTAGCTATGAAGAATAGGTTTGAAAAGTGAATCAGCTTATAAATATAACCTACTCTTCGAATTGGCTAGAAGCACTAGAATCATTATCTCTTTGAGAGAATATTGAGATCAAAATTTTCCTAGAAAAATCAGCCACCCACAAATATAGCTAAAAGTATGACTTTTCCGAAAGTAGTTTATCAACAGCCCATTAATTGGAAACTGTATAAAGAACCAAACTCACTGTAAACAGGGAGTTATATTGATACATCTGTAAATACTGAATTGTTAATAACCGGATCTAAATAACATAATTTCAATCATAGCTAAAATTGATCATATTGTTTAAACTTCAGCCTTTAATTCTCTTTTTGAAATGGAATAACAAGAGTCATAAAAATAGATTTTCCGCGCAAACCATTGCATTAAATAATAGCAATTACTCACCATTTCAAGAACAATATCATCAATATTTACATACATTTACAGCCTAAATTTAGAGCTTTATGAATTTTAAATTTGTCCTAAACATCCTGGGACGCATACTTCTCATAATAGCTGCTTTCATGATGACAATTATACCATGGGTCATCTATTTTCATGAAAACAGCATTTTGTTTGCCATTGAAGAATCAATAGCAATTCCTTTAATCACAGGACTTGTATTAATTTTATTGACAAAAGGTTACAATAAAGAAATTGGAGCTAAGGAAGCTTATATTCTTGCTTCAACGGCATGGATTATAATGGGAGTAGCAGGAAGTTTACCCTTTTGGTTTAGCCATACGACCCACACTTATATCGATGCACTTTTTGAATCAATATCTGGTTTTACAACTACAGGCTCTTCGATACTGACTGATATTGAAGCTGCTCCTAAGTCTGTTTTATATTGGAGAAGTTTGACACATTGGATAGGTGGAATGGGAATTATTGTATTAACTGTCGCTATATTCCCATCCTTAAGAATTGCATCTTACAGACTCTTTTCAAGCGAATCATCGGGTATCGATTCTAGCAAACTGATGCCCAAAACCTCATCCATGGCAAAACGCCTATGGGGTATTTATATCAGTTTAACAACCATTATGACCTTAATATTAATGCTTGGAGGCGTTAATTTTTACGAGAGCATCTGTCATGCCTTTGCTAGTATTGCAACAGGAGGCTTTTCAACTAAAAATGTCAGTGCTGGTTTTTATACACCATTTGTTCAATATGTCATGATGCTTTTCATGCTGATATCAGGTATTAACTTTGCCTTGCACTATGGGGTTTTAAAAGGTCGACTTAAAGATTTAATCTACAACATTGAATTAAGAACTTATCTAAGTATCATTTTCTTAGTGGGAACTTTTATCAGCTTGATGCTTTATTTCAAACTGGATTTACCATTTGAACAAGCTTTTCGGGATTCATTTTTCCAAGTTATCTCAGTGATCACAGCAACAGGCTTTGCATCTGCTGATTATTTAGAGTGGAATCAAGTCTCTTTGCTTTTAATCTTCCTGCTCATGTTTGTTGGCGCCTGTGTTGGTTCAACAGGTGGCGGCATAAAAGTTATCCGACATGTCATCGCAGTAAAAGCTATTTTCCGGTTATTCCTGCAACAAATACATCCACATCAAGTTAAATCTATCAAAATCAATAAAAAAGCTATAGAAGAAAAGAAAGTTCACGCCATAATCACTTTCATTTTCATCTACCTTTTTATATTCTTTATAGGTGGCATGTGCTTACTTGCAACCGGCCTCGATCCTGCTTCAGCTTTCAGTGCATCCATCACATCCATGGGAGGAATAGGGCCAGGCCTGGGAACTATAGGCCCGGCTTCAAACTTCGCTCACCTCACTGATGTTGCAAAAATCATTCTTCCAATTCTTATGATTGTTGGTCGTCTTGAAGTCCTTAGTTTTTTAGTTATATTCACCCCTTACCTTTGGAAAGAAAAACATTAGATAAATTAAAATCTGTACTAATAAAGCTTTGAACGACAAGACTTCAGTTATCAATAGATATAGGAGATTTTACTTTAACAATCTGGTTTGAGGATGATAATGAGCCCAAACTGCCCACAATACACTGTTATAAATATAGGCTCTACCAAGCTTACCGTTAGGCGTGTTTCCAAAAATATCAATTTCATCAACATTTAGCTTCTTCCCATCCTTGTTCCTATCGAATGCTGCTATTGCATCGTACTCAGGGAAATATACCAATACAATATCTTTATTTCCAACTTTGGTATTGTATACCTTTTGTTTTTTAATAAAGTCTTTGGTAAGAGCTAAAGCGTCGTTATTATCCTTTAAGCCTATTATCTGTTCCTTTGAGTGCAAGCGCTTATCATCCATATTGGCTGTTTCAAACATCCAATCATCACCCGTATAGGTTTTCTCAAGAGAAAAGCTTTTTGCAAGCATTTTTTCAATAAAAGTATTAAACTCGTTATAGAAAATTTGCCCCTGAGGGTATAGCCTTTTATAAGCTTCCCACTTCATTTCCAAAACAGGAATGGGCTCTAACTTACGGGATGAAAATTCGCACGAGTTATTAATTTGAGTAATAATCTCCCCGCTATTGGTTTCCCACAGCAACAAATTATTATTGGTTTGTGCCAGCACCCTAAGATCCATTGGCTCACCATCGAGACTATTCAAGTAAGGGGAAGGCAGGTTGGTTAACACACAATAGGTAAAAACAACATCATCATCTCCAAAACTGGTTCCCACCACATGGGTTTGCCAAATATATTTCCGGGGAAAAGCCTTGGTTTCACCATTTAAATCGATCACATACACAACATCATTTTTCTCAAGATAGCCCTTGGCATCCTCTACATATTTAAATACTGCATCGTACTGGTGGGTTTTAAATAACATATAAGGCGCTACATACTTGGCAGATAAAAACCCAATAACCCACAAAACAGATAAAGTGATTATTAAACCACGTTTCACGAAGTTTATTTTCCTGTTTAAGTAAATCGCAAGACCAAACAATGCCAGAGATAGTACAGAGAATGCAATATTATACTTAAAATAAACAACGATAATCGATTTATCGATACCAAAAAGCTGACCAAAATCAGTCATTATAAATACCCCTGAGACAACAAGGGAACCCGATAAAATCAATAAAATAGTAATCACTATCTTAGATTTTTTTCTTATCCAACTGGAAATTTCATAATTCATGTTAATTTATTTTGATTTAACTGGTAACAAACTTAATCTTGTAATCGTAAAAGGAGTATCAAAAAATCGCAAAGCTGAAAAATGAATTCAAACCTGACCACACTTAAGCTGAGTGATCTCAATGGAAGCGTTTTCGATTGGAAACTGGAGACACGTCAACTTCAAAGCGGGATTTTGAAAGGGATATTTGATTTCAGAAATACTGAGGAACTATCACTAATGTCAACCTCCTTCAGCCATAGAATTGAACAGATGGGCAATTCACCTAAAGATTACTTTACATTTTCAATAACAGCTGATACAATTTCGAACTTTAAGTGGAGAGGGTACGATATTAACCCCAATAATATAATGATGTTCCCCTTGTCGGGAGAACTAAATGCAATAACCCAAGCCGATTTTAATGTTTATATTATATCTATTAAAATCGATTTTCTTGAGCACTTAATCGCCATTAACAATTTACATGGAATTAAAGACCGCTTTGGTAAATTTGAATTGTTTGAGGCCGATTCAAATATCCTTTCTCTAATTAGGCATTATGCGCAAGGCTTTCTTCACGCCCCGGATGTGACTTATTTAAAATATCAAATCCCAATTTTATTATTGAAAGCAATTGCATGTTCTGAAAATATTACCCCAAAAGATAAAAACACGATTAAAGACTACAGTTTAAACTCATTTCTGAATTATTTTAAGAGCACTAATTTCGCTAATGTCAATATCAAGGCCTTTTGCTTGGAGACAAAAATAGCCCAACGAACTCTGGAGTATGCCTTTATTGAGAAATATAATATGACACCCAAGACCTATGTCAATAATGTGAGGCTAAACCATGCTTTCAAAGAAATATTTATAAACCGACATCAAAATATCCTGATAAAAGATGTTGCCTATGCTTGTGATTTCAACCACATGGGACAATTTAGTAAGGATTTCTACAGACTATTTCAAATGAAACCAACCCAACTTTTTTTAGAATAAAATACAAGCTCAGTATCCAGTGATAAATCTCGAGTTGGAAATTTATAATCCTTCGTGTCATTAACTATAGGAATCCTAGCTTCAACAACTTAAGTATTACGAAAGAAATTGTCACTACCTCCAAGGCAACAACTGCAATCAAAATCCCGGCACCTGAATTTTCTAAAACTTGCTTATAGCGTGCAAACTGCTTTTGTGGATATAAACGGGACACCCACCAACGAGTGATTCTGTAAAAGAAGTAACCTACTCCTAAGCCTAAAGCCATTCCCCCAAGAATATCACCAGGATAATGAAGCCCTAAATACAAACGAGTATAGACAATCAATAAAGACCATATTGTGATAAATATAGCGTAAACATTATTTTTAAAGAGTCTCGATGTATAAATGGCGAATCCAAAAACAGCTGTGGCATGTGAGGATACAAATCCAAATTTATCACCAGCATAGGCTTTTACTAAATTGACAGTACCTATAAGATCAGGTTCGTGACTCGGGCGAAAGCGCTGAAGAATATTCTTAAATAAGTAGGTTGAAATTAAATCTCCAAATAATATTAGTAATGACAATCCAATCAACCACCACCAAGCCTCCTTAGCCTTGTACTTGAATATCTGATAGGCAACTAGAATATAAAAGGGTATCCAAAACTCAATTCGAGTAAAAAACATCATGATAGCATCCCAGAATGGACTATGAGAAGCATTGAACCAAATTAAAAGTTCTTTATCGAGTTGAAGTAAAGTTTCCATAGAGAATAATAAGTATAAGAGAACAATATCACAACGCAAGGTTACTTGCATTTATTGCAGTTAAACTAGTTTAGGCAATAGAATATTGCCAATTAAATTAGAGCAAAAAATAGGCTTGGTTTAATACCAAGCCTAAATCATTACAATATCTTAAAGATCTACTCAGCCTTATCAGCTACAGCATTATCTTCATTTATAGCAGTCCACAGCATATCTTTCAACTCAACAAGACCTTGCTGAGCAACCGAAGAGATAAATGTACATGGAATATTAGGCAAGTCTTCACGAATTTCGTCTTTCAACTCCTCATCCAACATATCAGACTTCGTTATAGCTAATAAACGTTTTTTATCTAAAAGTTCTGGATTGAATTGTTTCAGTTCATTTAGAAGAATCTTGTATTCGTTGTGAATATCGTTACTATCAGCAGCAACCATAAACAACAGAACTGAATTTCGCTCGATATGACGTAAGAAACGTAAACCCAAACCACGCCCCTCGTGTGCTCCTTCGATAATTCCAGGAATATCTGCCATTACGAATGAACGATTATCTCGATAACCTACAATACCCAAGTTTGGAACTAAAGTTGTAAATGGATAATCGGCAATTTTTGGCTTGGCAGCAGAAACTACAGAAAGTAAAGTCGATTTTCCAACACTTGGGAATCCTACTAAACCAACATCGGCCAAAACTTTAAGTTCGAGAATAACGGCACGTTCAACACGCTCCTCACCTTGCTGTGCATATCGAGGTGTTTGATTTGTTGAAGAACGGAAATTCCAGTTTCCAAGACCTCCACGACCACCTTTAACAAGAACTTTGCTCTCACCATCTTCAGTCACATCAAAAATCACTTCACCTGTTTCAGCATCACGAGCAACAGTTCCCAATGGCACTTCGATAATTTCATCAGCGCCTTCGTAACCTGTACTTCTACTCTGTCCTCCAGAACCTCCATCTTTAGCAAAAACATGTCGGCTAAAACGTAAATGAATTAGCGTCCAAAGTTGTGCATTAGCTCTAATGATAATATGACCACCACGACCACCGTCACCACCATCAGGTCCACCTTTCATGGTTAACTTATCACGATGAAGGTGAGCTGATCCTTGTCCTCCTGCTCCGGAGCGACAAAATATTTTAACGTAATCTACAAAATTAGATCCTGCCATTTTGTGTTGAATTTTAGCCTGTAATTAGGCTGATATTTGCAATGTCTACAATACAGCAATTAAAAAAACAAGAGCTATATTATTAATATTCGTACTTTCTTATACGATTTTGAGTTGCTTATTCGAACAAGTTTTTTCAACCAAACTTGCAATTCTATCGAATACTTCTTCTAGAGATCCAAGACCATCAACAGAATGGTAAAGGCCTTTATTTTTATAATATTCGGCAATTGGAGCTGTTACATCGTCATAAATTCTAAGACGTTTAATAATAACTTCTCTTCCACTATCATCAGGTCGTCCCGATGACTCACCTCTTTTTAATAAGCGTTGAATCAGAATTTCTTCTTCAACTTTTAATTCAATCACTAAATCAACAATTCCCTGTCTTTCTGCCAACATTTCAGCAAAATGCTCCGTTTGCCCAATATGACGAGGAATACCATCATAAACAATCCCTCTAGCTTTCGAATTTTGATCCAAAAATTTTTCTACAATTCTATAAGCTAATTTATCCGGGAAAAAGTTCCCTCCATCTATTAACCTTTTAGCTTCTAGACCTTCTGGTGTTGCTAATTTTATTTCTTCTCTACAAACATCTCCCGTTGAAAGGTGAATGATATTGAATTTATCTTGTAATAATTTAGACTGAGTACCTTTTCCTGATCCCGGAGGTCCAAACATGATGATGTTCACCATAAAAACTTAGCTAAAAACTATTCTTATAAAAAATTTAAATCACTTTATTGCATCACCTAACTAACCATCAACAAGATATGATGATTAGTACAGGGATTCATTCTATACCTTAATTAGTCCATTACAGTATAAACATCCGGCAAATTTCTACCGACACCATCATAATCTAAACCACGACCAACAATAAAATCGTTTGGAATATCAATACCTACATAGTCTATCTTAACATCACGCTTAAGTGCATCAGGTTTGAACAACATGGTTGCAACTAAAATTTCTTTAGCCTTATATTCTTCAATTTGAGCCAAAGTATTTTCCATTGTAATCCCAGTGTCAATGATATCTTCAAGAATAACAACAGTACGATCTTTAAGGTCTTCAGTAAAACCCATCAGTTTCTTCACCTTACCAGTTGTACCCATTCCTTCATATGAAGCCAAACGCATAAAGGTAATCTCAGCATTTTCAACAGTTATCAGTTTCATCAGGTCAGATGCAAACATGAATGATCCATTAAGAATACAAATGAACATTGGATTTTTTCCAGCAAGATCCTTGTTCATCTTCTCAGCCATTTCAGCAATAGCATTATCAATCTTCTCAGCCGGGATAGATACCTTAAACTCTCTATCAAGAATTTTTACAGTCTTCATCTGTCAATAATTTTATTTGTCTTCCCTATTTTACGTAGGAAAAGTGTTTGCCTCATCAAATTCCTTAAGGAATTAAATTGATGCTTTTGTTTGGTGATTATTTTTTCAATTTTATTCTCTGGTAAGTTGCTTTATTCCTAAAATCGAAAATCAGCATTTTATATCCTTAATCTGAAAAGCATTCTTTATAAATGAACAAGGTTCAATCTATAAGCTAATGAAATCAAGACATCTAAAGGATAAAAAAAAAGTTTTAAATCCATAATGTAACATCCATATATTTTTTACATTTTTGCCTCAAACAAAAGCAACCATATGTTTGTTGATCATATAGAACTAAAACAATTCTTACTTGGCGACAAAAGTACAATTTTTTGTTATTAATTTTATAAAACCACCAATATAAAACACGATGAAAGCGAAAGTTAGTATTATCATGGGAAGTACTTCGGATCTTCCAGTTATGGAAAAGGCTGCCCAAATTTTAAACGATTTTAAGATTCCATTTGAGATTAATGCCTTATCGGCACACCGTACGCCTGAAGAGGTTGAAGTTTTTGCAAAAGGCGCAATGGACAATGGAATTAAAGTAATTATTGCAGGTGCTGGTATGGCAGCTCACCTACCAGGTGTAATTGCAGCTATGACTCCACTTCCGGTCATTGGTGTACCAATCAAAGCCAGTCTTGATGGTATGGATGCATTACTTGCAATTGCCCAAATGCCTCCTGGAATTCCAGTTGCAACTGTTGCTATTAATGGCGCAATGAACGCTGGTATTTTAGCTGCTCAGATTATTGCTTCAGGAGATGAAGCACTTCAAGCGGAAGTTATCAAATTTAAGGAAAGCCTAAAACAGAAAATTGTTAAGGCTAATGAGGATTTGTCGACAGTAAAATATGAATATCGAGTTTGATAGAAAGATTCTATAAACCAGATTGTAGAAATACACTAGAATTAATCCGCAAAGGTAAACCTATTTACTTTGCGGATTTTTTTTTGCTCAAAACCAGAACCTTAAACAAAATAACACTTGACATATTAAAAGCCCTACACTAACTTTATGATTGATCTTAAAACATTTAACAATGAAATCGATCAATCTCATCCTTCTTTTATTACTTGTTCAGCTTTCAAGTTATGCCACTTCAGACAATCATCTCTCAGGTGCCCGATCAAGTGCGATGGCTAATGCTTCTGTTGCTTCTACAGATCTTTGGGCTAATTATAACAATCAAGCAGCTTTAGCTAGAATCGATAAAATACAAGCTGGTGTATTCTACGAAAACCGATTTCAACTTAAAGATTTAAGTACAAAAGCAATTTCTCTTTATGTTCCAACAAAACTTGGCGGGTTTAATTTCAATTATTCACAATTTGGTTCAGATTTATACAAGGAAAGGAAAATTGGGTTTGGTTACTCTAAAGCTTTAAGCAAACATTTTTGGGCTAGTGTACAGCTCAATCAAATACTAGTCAAATTAAATCAAACATATGGAGAACAAAGTAGGTTTAATTTTGAAATTGGCCTATTAGCAGAGATATTTCAAGATTTTTTCTTAGGATTTCATCTATTCAATCCCAGTCAGGAAAAATTTGAAACCATGTATTTTGATGAAGCAATCCCAAGCATTGCACGCTTGGGATTTTCCTGGCATTTATCTGATGAAACTCTACTTAGTTCAGAAATTCAAAAAGATTTTGATCATGATATTCGCTTAAAATTTGGAACAGAACATGAAATTCTGGATAAACTCTTCATTCGTTTAGGTGTTTCAAACCATCCAAATCAAATTAGCTTTGGATTAGGCTATCAATACAAAAGCATTAAAATGAATTTAGCCTATTCCAAGCATCAGAACTTAGGTTATACACCATCAATTGATCTCAATTTCTCATTTTAATATTTTGTCATGATCAATTCTAAACACCTGGTTTCTTTTCTCGTCTTTATTTTACTCTTTTTAAGCTCTTTTGGTCAAAATACGGCGAAGAGAAACGATATTATTGAACAGATGATAGAGAATATTGCTGAGAATAGCGATGAAGCTTTAGATTATACAGACCTATTAGAAAATTTTAATGAACTCTTTGATAAGCCTGTCAATTTAAATACAGCGAACGAAAAGGAATTAAGGCAGTTGCACCTATTATCAAGTTATCAAATACAGAACTTATTAAACTACAGAAAAGAAAGTGGCATCATTTATAGTGTTTATGAATTAAGACTACTCGATGGATTTAACTATTCTACACTTCAAAAAATAATACCATTCATCGAAATTAAAATAGATAGTCAGAAGACTAGGTTGTCAACTAAAAGTAGAGCAAAACATTTAATATTAGCGCGAACACAACGAACGCTTGAACAAGAAGAAGGCTTTAAATCGATTAACATAGAAGATGATGAATTAGATAATTCTAATAGTAAACCTAAGTACCTTGGCAAAAGTTGGAAATATTACACACGATATAAATACAGATCGCCAAACAAGAAAATAGAATTTGGGTTAACCGCTGAAAATGACTCTGGAGAACCATTCTTTGAAGGCAAAAATACAGAAGGCTTCGATTTTTATTCAGCTTTTGTTCACTATAAAGGGAAAGGTTTTATCAAACAAATCAATTTGGGTGATTATCAAGTGAAGTTTGGGCAAGGTTTAAATTTATGGTCTGGATTAGGAGGGCGTAAATCGACCTTTACAACTAAAAATGCAAAACGACTACAAGGCATCAAATCTTACCATTCAACAGATGAAAATTTATTTTTCAGAGGAAGTGCTATTGAATTCAGACTTCATAGGAATATCAATCTAAGCACATTTATTTCCTATAAAAAACGTGATGCAAGTATAGAAAATGGTCTTATAAAAAGTTTAATTAACACTGGTCTTCACCGCACAGAAAACGAGTTTGAGAAAAAAGATCGAGCGCAAGAGAAGGTTATGGGCAGTACATTACTTTTTGATCTTAATAAAATTGATTTTGGATTCTCATTCCTAAGATCTCAGTTTTCACCAAAATTAAAAAACAAAGCAGATGAAATTGAAAATATTTATGATTTTACTGGAAAAGAAAATTACAACCTAGGCGCACATTATAACACCCGATACAAGAAGATTCATTTGTACGGCGAAATTGCACAAAGTAAATCAGGTGGCAAAGCTATCTTACAAGGCCTACAACTACAAGCCCATTCTCAACTTTCACTGGAAGTAATTTATCGAAAATACGATAAAGATTATCATGCTCTCTATGGAAATGCATTTGGTGAACAATCAAATATTGAAAATGAAGAAGGGGTTTACATTGGTGCAGAATTTTATCCTTATCCTAAATGGACAATTTTAGCTTATTACGATTTATATGAATTCCCCTGGCTTAAATATCGTGTTGGCTCGCCAAGTAGCGGGCACGATTATTTATCTCAAATCGAATACAATCCCAACAAAGAAGTTTCCATTTACTTTAGATTTAAACAAGAACAAAAACCAGAAAATTCAAACGATGAAAAAATAAAGACACCCATTGAAGTCGTGAAAAAGCAATATCGCTTACATCTATCTGCCAAGCTTAACGAAAAATGGGAAATTCGAAATCGAATAGAGTTCTCAGAATATCAAAAATCGAAAAAAGAGAATGGTTATCTAATTTATCAGGATATTATATTTCATCATGCCACACTCCCCCTGACTAGCAATATCCGATACGCTCTGTTTGATACGGATTCTTTCGACACTAGAATATATGCCTATGAGAATGACATTTTATACGCTTTTTCAATCCCAGCCTATTTCAACAAAGGCTCCCGATTTTATTTCAATTTAAAATACAAGTTGAATAAAAATGCGAGTTTGTATTTTAGATACGCCCAAACCCAATATGCTAATACTAAAAATATCAGTTCAGGCACCTCCAAAATTTCAGGAGATACAAAATCTGAAATTAAACTTCAGTTAAAACTTAACTTCTAAAGAAATGCTACTTAAACTAATAAGTAGCATTTCAAAATATCATTAATAAGTCATATAAACGTAACCTGTTAATGGTTGTTTTTTGACTCCAAACTTGAACACATAGTAATAAGTTCCGGGAGGAAGTCTGTGATTGGAAATTTGACCTTTTACATTTCCATAGCCTTCCCAACTATTATCATAGGATCGCTTTTTATAAACGATATTACCCCATCGATTAAAAATTTGCAAACTGTTATCGGGAAATTTTTCTAAACCTACAATCTTAAACCTATCATTTAAATTATCGCTATTAGGTGTAATCGCATTAGGAATAAAAACATCAATAGGCAGAACATTAATCTTAACACGACCAATAGCAGATAATCCACTTTCATCGCTAACTTCGTAGATCATTGTTAATTCGCCAACATACCTTTCTCTGGCATTAAATTCCATATTCAACAATTCGTCTACTGTCAAAACATCATTATCATTAAGAAGTTGTCCATCCGATTGAACAATTTCACCAAATTCAACCGTCGATAATATTTTAACAGATAATCTATCTCCATCAGGATCGTATGGACTCTCCAGGTTGATAGGGTTATTAAGAGAAGCCTCCTTAACCTCCATTTCGAAATCGAATACAAGTGGTGCATCATTCACAGGTAAAACAGAAATTTTAACTGAAGCCTGACTACAAGATTCCGATGTTTCATTATCGCAAAGTTCATATACAAAAGTATCTTCACCAAAATAATTAGCATCGGGAATATAGACGTAAGTTCCGTCGGAATTTATAGTCAAACTACCATGTTCCACATCTTCTATAGGTGATGTATTTATCGACAAGCCATTACTATCAACATCAGAATCATTATCTAATACAGATAAACCATTCAGTATTTCATCTTCATTAACTTCTGCCTCATCATTCATGGCTAATGGTGCATCATTTACCGAGTGGATTGTAACACTAACCGTAGCTTCATCACACTGTTGAGGTGCGCTATCATCACACACACGATACACAAATGAATCTGTTCCATTAAAGTTTAAATCTGGCGTATAAGTATAGGTCCCATCAGCATGAATATTCAATTCTCCATGAGTAACATCTACAACAGGATTTAAATCAATCACTAAGATACTACCAGGCACACTAAAATCATTAGCCAATAAATTCTCACCATTCAAGACTTGATCTTCATACACTTCGGAAGAATCATCAACTGCAAGTAGATATTCTATTACATCAGTAATGGTTATTACAAAATTCTCAGCAATTGTCGATCCATCTGAACTTCGTGCTTCAATACGTATCATGTGTGATTCATCTGTCTCAAAATCTAGTAAGTTAGCATCAGCAACAACAACTACTCCTGTCGAAACACCAATTTTAAAGCGTCCTCCAGCATCATTTAGTAAAAAATAAGTAATTGCATCACCATCTTCATCGGTCGCTAATGCCGTAATATGCACCAAATCATCGTTCTTCACATCTTCGCTTATTGTGTTTTCATCCGAATCATTGTCAATTAAATTCGCAATAGCATGATCGGTATCACCATTAGTTACATCAGTCACGAAAATTGGAAAATCATCTGATATTTTAGAGCCGTCGGCACTTCGAGCTTCAATGCGAATACTATGAGTCTCATTAGCTTCAAAATCGATTTGACTTTCATCTTTTACTGTAACCACTCCGGAAACTTCACCAATTTTAAAGCGTCCATTATCATCATCAAGAAGATGGTAGGTAATTGGATCATTATCTAAATCAGTCGCTAATGCCGTGATATGAACGGGAGCGTCATTTACAACATTCTCACTAATAATATTTTCATGTTCTTCATTATCTCTTAAGTCTGTAATAGGATGATCTGTATCGCCATCGGTCACATCAGATATAAGGACAGTAAAATATTCAGCAACTTTCGAACCGTCTGAACTTCGTGCTTCTATTTGAATTGCGTGAGAAGCATCAGTTTCAAAATCAATCATTGAAGCATCAGCAACGGATACAACTCCTGTTAACAGGTCAATTTTAAATCGGCCTTCAGCATCATCTAATAAATAGTATGTTATGGCATCACCATCTTCATCGGTTGCTAATGCGGTGATATGAACTAAATCATCAGTATTAGCATTTTCACTGATCGTGTTTTCTTCCGGATCATTGTCTATTAAATTAGTAATAGCATGATCGGTATCGCCATCGGTCACATCAGATATAAGAACTGTAAAATATTCTGCAACTTTCGAACCGTCTGAACTTCGCGCTTCAACTTTAATCGTGTGAGAAACATTGGTTTCAAAATCAATCATTGAAGCATCGGCTACGGATACAACTCCTGTTGACAGGTCAACTTTGAATCGTCCTTCAGCATCATCTAATAAATAGTATGTTATGGCATCACCATCTTCGTCGGTCGCTAATGCAGTGATATGAACTAGATCATCAATATCAGCATTTTCACTGATCGTGTTTTCTTCAGGATCGTTGTCTATTAAATTTGCAATAGCATGATCAGTATCACCGTCGGTGACATCAGATATAAGAACTGTAAAATATTCAGCTATTTTCGAACCGTCTGAACTTCGCGCTTCAACTTTAATCGTGTGAGAAACATTGGTTTCAAAATCAATCATTGAAGCATCGGCTACGGATACAACTCCTGTTGACAGGTCAATTTTAAATCGTCCTTCAGCATCATCTAATAAATAGTATGTTATGGCATCACCATCTTGATCGGTCGCTAATGCAGTGATATGAACTAAATCATCAGTATTAGCATTTTCACTGATCGTGTTTTCTTCCGGATCATTGTCTATTAAATTTGTAATAGCATGATCGGTATCACCTTCGGTGACATCAGATATAAGAACTGTAAAATATTCAGCAACTTTCGAACCGTCTGAACTTCGTGCTTCTATTTGAATTGCGTGAGAAGCATCAGTTTCAAAATCAATCATTGAGGCATCGGCTACGGATACAACTCCTGTTGACAGGTCAATTTTAAATCGTCCTTCAACATCATCTAATAAATAGTATGTTATTGCATCACCATCTTCATCGGTTGCTAATGCGGTGATGTGAACTAGGTCATCAGTATTAGCATTTTCACTGATCGTGTTTTCTTCCGGATCATTGTCTATTAAATTTGCAATAGCATGATCAGTATCACCATCGGTGACATCAGATATAAGAACTGTAAAATATTCAGCTATTTTCGAACCGTCTGAGCTTTGTGCTTCTATTTGAATGGTGTGAGAAACATTGGTTTCAAAATCAATCATTGAAGCATCGGCTACGGATACAACTCCTGTTGACGGATCAATTTTAAACCGACCTTCAGCATCATCTAATAAATAGTATGTTATGGCATCACCATCTTCGTCGGTCGCTAATGCAGTAATATGAACTAAATCATCAACATTCGCATTTTCACTGATCGTGTTTTCTTCAGGATCGTTGTCTATTAAATCTTTTATTGCACTATTCCCATCAATAATTGTTATTGTAGCGGTTTGCTCACCATTCTCTATGGCGTTTACAACTGATACTATTTCTACCAAAACCGTCTCATTAGCCTCAAGTAATATATCTTGAATTGAAGCCAGATCAATTTCGCCTCTAGTTTCACCTACAGGAATATCAATACGTGTTGAACTTATCGCATTCAAGCCTGGCGTCAAACTATAATCAGTTAAATCGGCAGTTCCCCCATAACTTAAAACAATACTAACAGGTAATAAACTTGGCAAATCCAATTCGGCAACAATTAGTGTATTATCACCATTTTCCAGGATAGTAGTTTTTGACACTGATAAATTAACTTTAGAAGAAGGCACAACTCCAAAGTTTTGATCAAAATATTCAACACCTGAAGAATAAAATTTATACGAACGAGGATTTTCCCCTGTTATGCTATTTGATCCATAGCTAACTTCTACAAGATACTCTTTACCTATTTCAGGGCTTAAGATGAAATTCCCCTGTTCCTCTGGATAACCAAACGAACCAGGTGTTTTAGTAATGAATGTTTCGATCAAATCATCACCTGATCCAATCGCCTTATCGTAATCTTTATCCCAATACAAACGAACCTCTGCTCCTAATAGCGGGGATTCACCAACATCCATCACACCATCACGATCATTATCACTATACACAGTTCCACTAATGGTTCCTGGTTGAAAAAGAGCACAATCACGTGTTTGTTCAAGCAGAAGACTTGTAATAACTCCGGAACTGTATGAATGCCAATATGTATTTATTGAATTTTCATTCCCATAATCGTAATCAAGCCAATTGTGACTGGGTGCTTTTTCACCTGTCAAATCTACTTTTAACTGCCCCCCGGGAAGAGATTCATCAATATTCCTATCATCCCAATAGAGCTTTGGTGTATAAGAGGTTGGTGTTGCCGGACGTACTGTTCTTGGAATAATACCACGGGTAAGGTGTTCCACGTCATACATTGGAAAATGAAACGTTCCAAGAAAATAATCGAAAACACAAGAGACAGGATTTGATTCCAAATCAGAAACAACTTGTCCTAAACCATCTAAACCATCCCATTTGATATCACGTATCAAAACCCCGGCCTCATTAGGAAAAGGGTTTGATAAAGTTGTAATAATTCTATCTCTGGTTCCAGGATCATATTTATTATTAGAGCCATGAAAATCGAGAAGTAAATCAATTCGCCCTTTTTTTGTAACAGCAACACGGAAAAAATATTTCCCTTCACAACCAAATAAACGGGGATATTCACTTCCATCTCCTGTTACAAACTGCCCATATCCTTCAGCAGAAGGATAAGCTGTCTCATCTGGTTCATTAAAAAAGATTTTAAATTCTGGTGCAAGCCTATTCGCATCTTGAACAGATTTTCTATTCACTTCGAAATTTGGTGTATCATCGGTCCCTTTAGAATTAAATGCTAAATTAAAACGGGCACCTCTAAATCCTGAATTTTCAAAATCCACCTCAGTTACATAACCTCCACTGTAAGATGTAGATTCAGAATAACTATAAACCTTTCCATTGAAATCTCTATCATACCATTTTGTAGTCTTGTATGGAGAAACAAAAGACCACTGTTTAGCATAAACCCGGCCAACTATTGCCTCTGGAGCAGGGCTATTGGTCGCAACAGTAATATCCCACCATTCAGTATAGAAAGCTCTATTATTAGGTACAGATTGTGAAGCACTAAATTCGATATAATAATCACCGGCTCCGCTAGTCGGATTAAAAACAAAAGCATTATATCCCCCTGTACCGCATAATTGATTAGGACCATTTTTTACTTGAGATAATGACTGTATTTGATCATCGCTGGTTTGATTTGTATTCGTACCTGGGATCATTTCTCCTTTAGGAAAACCCGGACAAGGCCATACAACATTTCCATTGGGGTCTTTTATACGTATCCAAGAGGTAACATTATTATAGAAATTATTTTCACGAGCATGGCCGCTATCTACTGTTCTTGAGAAGCCAAAAAACACTTGTTCGTTAGCCGGATCTTCAATGTGTATGTATAACCTTTCTTCATCGCCACCGTTGTATCGTCCAAAATTCCCATACTTTGAATCATTCAAGGCCAGATAAACTCTATCATCTGCTTTGGTTGCTAGTTGCTTTGTTCCTTCACCATAGGCAATATGGTTGCCTATTCCCATAGTAATAATCAAGGCAAAAATCAGATATTTAAGCCCTCTGCCTATTATTACTTTATATGAGTAAATATTCTTCATAACAATTGTGTTTTGGTCATTCTACTCCAATTGGAGTCTATCAGTGAGCGACCTATGTTCTGAATCTTAAATTTGTTTCAAAAACAAATTACAGGATGTTAACACACCCAACATAAAAACATCTAATAGGCTTTTTCCTATTTATTGAGAGGACTATGAATCTGATTCTGATCCATATTAGAAATCATTTACTTTCATTCAGGTCATCTATGAAAGTATTCAGCTCAAAATCGACACATCGATTAATTCGGTACCAATCGTGAAGGCTTTGTCCTTTCTTCCTTTCAAAAGGTGATGTTTCACCTAAGGCAAGAATAACAACTCTTTTAATATCTATACCTCCTTTAACAAAGAACTCCCGCGTTGCTTCTGCCCTTCTATATGCCAAAGCATCGTTATACTCCGATGTTCCTCGGGAATCTGCTCTTGCAACAAGAGTTACAATTAATCGTTCATTCTTTTTCAATAGATCAACAACTTTGTTCACATTTTCAAAAGCTTCCTCTTTCACATCCGATTTGTCAAAGTCGAAATAAACAGTAGCTAAATCGTCTGGCAAAAATTCATTTTCGCGATCTTTATCAGACATTAATCGTAAAGCCAACTCTTGATTTATATTAGCAATACTATCGCTACAGAAAAAACTAAAGTCGAGAGCATAGTAGCCATCCTTCTTAGCAAAGATTCTGTAGTCCATATTATTTTCTAATTTCACAGCATAATTACCCAAACCTAATTCGGGATGTAAATCAATAATTTCTGGTTCAATTATTTGCAATATATCAGGAACCAAAAACTCACCACTTGAAAAATCCTTCATCGTAAAATTGACAATCGTATTAGGTACAAAAGGTCGTTTTTTAAGATGAAACGTATGCGATATTTCAGGGTCAAGAATATGACTATACAAGGTTGTATCTATAGGATAATATCTTGCCTTCTCTATTTTCAGTCTGTAGGCTTGTTCACCTTTTATATCAAATGAATATTGATCTTTACTTTTATCTATATTTACTAAGACACCCTTAGGTTCAATTATTGTAATTTTGTCTGGTACTATAAAATTAACATCTAAAGAGTCCTTTATTATTATATTCACTCTATTGTCATGTTCTATCTCAAAACCATATATATCATCCTGTCCTTTACCTCCTGAACGATTTGATGCAAAATATCCAATCCTACCTGCAGGGTGCATAACAATAGAAAAATCATCCCCACGTGAATTCAATGGAGATCCTAAATGTCCAGCCTTAAAATCACGCCCATCCGTATTAACAACATATAAGTCCAGTCCTCCTTTTCCTGCATGTCCGTTAGACGAAAAGAAAAGAGAATTTCTAGAATTAAAATGAGGAAACATCTCATCAGCTCTTGTATTTACTCTTGGACCTAAATTTTGAGGTTGAGTCCATTCTCCATTAATAAATTTACTTTCATATAAATCTGAGCCACCAAATCCTCCTGGCATATTCGAAACAAAATAGATGGTCTTCCCATCGGCAGAAACACTTGGATGTCCAACCGAATAATCATCACTATTATAAGGGAATTCTCCTATCACTTTCCATCTGCTATTTTTCTCTTCCGCAATAAAGATTTTCAAATTATTGGCACCATTCTCATCACGATTAAGCTTTCCTTTAAAGTAATTACTTCGCGTAAAGAACATCTTCTTATAATCAGAAGTAAAGCTTATAGCTCCTTCATGATATTTTGTACCTATACCGTTTCCAAACCGCGTAATAGGATTCTTAATATTCGCCTCATCATATTGAAACAAGTCCAAAAAGAATTCTCCATTCCAATCGTATCGATCATCTCTATAATCTTTACTCTTTCTTCCTGAACTAAAAACAATTTTATCTCGATAATAAGTAGGCGAAAAATCTGAAAAAGTAGAATTGAATGGAGACGCTTTTAACTCACAAATCAAATCTTTCAGTGTTTCTTGTGCGAATTTTGTAACATTCTCAACCTCTAGCTTAATATTCTTATCATCGGGGTGCTTATCCAAATATTTTTCATAAATAAGTTTTGCTTCAGCATATTGCCCTCGTTCTTTTAGAAAATTGCCTTTTAAAATAAAATCAACATCTTCTTTACTTTCGTTATTAATCAATAATTTAAAATATTCAGAAGCTTTATCGTAATTATTTATTTTCTGATATGATTTCGCTAACCTTCTTACTACATGCGCATTACCTGCGTCACGTTTCAGTGCATATTCATAATATTCTATCGCTTTCAAATAGTTAAAATCATCGAACTCACGATCGCCTGATCGCACAGATAATCGCTGCGAAAAGGAAGCTGATGAAATAGCTAACAGAATGAAGAATAGTAGAAATCGGTTCATAATATATTATCAACTTAATAATGTTTTAAAAATAACGTGGTGATCTAAGTTTTTTTGACTTAAACACCATATCGTAACTTAATGATATTTCATGTGATCCATGGGTTCGACTCGACAGTTTTGATGTTGCTATATCATACGAATATCCCAATCGCAATTGATTGTTAACATTCACCTGAAAAATTCCAGCTACTGAATCCTCGTTTCTAAAGGATGTCCCTAACCAAAATCTATCTAAGAAAATAGCCATTGCTGAAATATCCCAAGACATTCTGGAGCCTTGAGTTGCTTTAAGCAACATTGACGGTTTAAGCTTTATAAAGGGATTAATCTTTACGACATAACCTGCCATTAAAAAATAGTGTAACTTATTTTTATCCAGTGTGGCATCTGTAATACCACCACTTTTAATTTCCGTTTGTAGCAATCTTGGAATAGAAAATCCAACGAAGAAATCATCGCCATACACGTAAGTACCTACACCAAAATTGGGCAATGCATCATTATTAATTTCTTGAATAAGGGGATCGTACTGATCGACAACTCTCGAGTTCGTTAAATCAACCTTTTGGTGATTTAAACCTGCTTTCAATCCGAAATTCATGAAAACGGTTTTTGTTAATTTTACTTTATAGGATAAATCAATACCAACATCAGTATTTTTTTCAGGACCAATCACATCGGTTTCAAGCGTTAACCCAACACCCATATTGAATAAGGCTATAGGAGAATTTACCGAAATAGCAGCACTTTTAGGCGCACCAGCTAACCCAACCCACTGCTTTCTTGCGATTCCAAGAATTTGAGTAGATCCTCTGGAACCAGCATAGGCTGGATTAATAGAAGATGGATAGTTTAAGTATTGAGTAAACATTTTGTCTTGTTGTCCCACACACACACACCCACTTCCTATAACTAGTAGTAATATCACAAATATTTTTCTCATTCAATTACAGCTTAGCATGCTCATACCCCCGATACAAGCAAGCATTAATAGCATATATTTTAGTCAGTTAAGCGAAGTTCAGTAAAAAAAAGATACATAAAAGTCTTTTATTTAATTCAATTTATCAATACCAATTACACGAACCGTCCTTATGTTTACATGAGAAGCACCTGCTAGAAGTCTAAAAAAATATCATTTAAAATTTCTTACATGAAAAATCACTTTATAACATAAAGTTTATTTTTTTGATAACAAAAACTATCAAGATTCATTGCTTTTAACGAACGTCAGTAGAGAAAATTAACGTTCTTATTTTGTGGGCTCTTTAACCAGATATATTACATTTGCCTTGAAAACTATAATCAGAAAAATCCTAATCAGATGAAAAAAATAATAAACCCTTTCGTAAATGGTGATAACGGTAATTGCTTTGGATGCTCTCCTCACAATGCAAACGGCCTAAAGATGAACTTCTTCGAAGATGGAGATTACATTATTGCCGAATGGGAACCTCAGCGACATCTGTCTGGTTTTAAAAATGTATTGCATGGCGGGATTCAAGCCACGATTATGGATGAAATTGCCAGTTGGGTTGTGTTTGTAAAATGCCAAACGAGTGGTGTAACAACAGAGTTAAACACCAAATATCGAGGTGCAGTTTTAACCGATCATGGAAAAATAACCGTTAAAGCAAAGCTTATTTCTCAGGAAAAAAAGTTCGCTCATATCTATGCTGAAATTATTGATCATAACGGGAAGGCTAGTTCACATTCTGAAATCACATATATGATTTTCCCACAGGAAATGGCCAAAAAGAAATTTGAATATCCTGGTATAGAAGCCTTTTACGAAAAGGAATAAAAATATTGAATTTCATAAAGCTTAGATTATAAGATTTTTATCAAAGTGCAATTCTAAAATAAATACAACATACAACTCATATCGAATCTAAATTCAAAAACAAGTTTGGATTTCAAATAAAAAAAACGCTATTTTTGCCGCTTAATTAAAAACGCATCATCTGGGAAACTGGTAATCCCGAATTCAAAGTGGAATTCGGCCAAAAAACGAAAGGATGTATACAATAAGCAAGCAGAGCACACCAGTGCTATTCATATCTTCTAAAAGGTATCTCTCTTCTTTAAAGAGTGCGCATTGCTTCCACCTGCTTTTTAATCACATCTCACAATTTTATTGGCAAGCCAAATTCTTTAGCTCTAATCTTACATGTTCTTTTCATGATTTGATGAGATGTTTAATTTCTCATCCTTTAACCAGATTAAGACATGCATAATTACAAAGCCATCATATGGGACTATAATGGTACACTTCTTAACGATATTGAAATCGGAATAGAAAGCATCAACGTCATGTTGAAAAAACGTGAACTACCTTTACTCACATGCGAGAGCTATAGAGAAGTTTTTACCTTTCCTGTAAAAGATTATTACGAGAAGGTCGGCTTTAACTTTCAAAACGAAGATTGGGATCTTGCAGCTCAGGAATTCATCACCAATTACACAAATCGCTTACCCTATTCTGATATTTTTCCTGAGGCGAGACTTTTACTTAATAAATTTAAGAACGAAGGTAAAAAGCAATTCATCTTATCTGCCATGGAGATGAATATGTTGCAAGATTCTACTAAAGAACTCAACATTCAAAATTTCTTTAACGAAATATCAGGTATTAACGATATCTATGCCAGCTCGAAGATTGAGAATGGTAAAGAGTTAATTAAAAAACATCAATTAAAAACAAGTGAAGTTTGCTTGTTTGGAGATACCACCCACGATTATGAAGTGGCACAAAGTATAGGTTGCCATTGCTATTTAATAGCATCGGGACACCAATCATATGAAAAACTAAAGGCAACAGGCTGTCCCAATATTATAAACAGCTTAAACGATATAATACTGAATAAACAACCATTTTAAATATATCATTTTTTCGAACAATCATTTTATTAAACCGATGAAAAAACTACTTACAATTTTCGCTATTCTTTCAGCTTTTGCTGTAAATGCTCAAAACTTACAATTGCACCGCGATTTTGAGCGAGGACATTTCACTACAACATTCGAAATGTTTAAAGTGGACAAATGGGGTAACACTTTTACCTTTATCGATTTTGATTACGATGCTGAGAATGGAATCAACCAAGGTTACTTCGAGATTGCTCGTGTATTAAAAACAGAAAAAATGCCTATCGGTTTACACATTGAGTATAACGGTGGTGTTGGAAATAATGAAAACTTCGGTTACACAATTAACGATGCATGGATCTTGGGTGCTAACTATTCTCAAGGAAGTGCAAAATGGGGGTTCTCTACATATGCAGGTTATAAAGCAATTAAAGATGCTGACAAAGGAAACTTCCAGGTTACAGGTACATGGTACGTAAACATGTTTGAAGGAAAAATGACTTTCTCTGGTTTTGCTGACCTTTGGACAGAAAATGGATTAAATGATAACACTATTTTCTTAACAGAGCCACAGCTTTGGTATAATGTAAACAAGCAGTTTTCTTTTGGTGGTGAAGTTGAAATCTCTAACAATTTTGCTGGTGTAGAGAAATTCAAAGTACGTCCTACTTTAGCAGTTAAGTGGAACTTCTAGTCAAGCCCATTATTACAATATTAATGAATCGTAGCTAGTTTATTTTAGCTAGCTACATTTCAAAAATCTAAACGACCATGTTAGATAAATATTTCAATATTACAGGTAGTGGATCTACTCTCAAAACTGAGATTGTAGCAGGTATTACCACTTTCATGACAATGGCTTATATCCTTGCCGTGAACCCAGATATTTTAAGTGCTACCGGAATGGACAAGGGTGCTGTATTTACAGCAACTGCTCTTTCTGCAATTGTAGCAACTTTATTTATGGCTCTTGTAGCTAAATTACCATTTGCATTGGCTCCGGGTATGGGTCTAAATGCATTCTTTGCCTTTACAGTTGTATTAGGAATGGGATATAGCTGGCAGTTTGCTTTAACTGCAGTTTTCCTTGAAGGTATCATCTTCTTAATCTTAACAGCTTTCAATATTCGCGAGCTAATTGTTAATTCAATTCCTCTGAATTTAAAGCATGCCGTATCTGCTGGTATTGGTATTTTTATTGCTTTTATCGGGCTAAAAAATGCAGGTGTTGTTGTTGACAACCCAGCAACTTTAGTTTCTTTAGGTAGCATGAAAGACCCTGCAGTAATAGTAGGCCTTGTTGGTATCGTAATCACTGGTGTATTGTTGGCACGTAAGATGAAAGGTGCCCTGTTAATTGGTATTCTTGTTTCTACTGTACTTGCTGTTATTTTAGGTGTTGCTCACCTTCCTGAAGGTTACAAGTTTATTAGTGTTCCTCCTTCAATTGAGCCAGTATTCTTCAAGTTCGATTTCTCAAATATCTTTTCTTTAGATATGGCAGTTGTTCTTTTTACATTCCTTTTTGTGGATATGTTCGATACTGTTGGAACGCTTGTAGGTGTGGCTTCTAAAGCTGATATGTTAGACGAAGAAGGTCGTGTACCACGTGTAAAGCATGCTCTTTTTGCTGATGCTATCGGAACATTCTTTGGTTCTATTTTTGGTACATCTACCGTAACAACATACGTAGAGAGTGCTGCTGGTGTTGCAGAAGGTGGTAAAACTGGTATGACAGCTTTATCAACTGCAGTTATGTTTGCAATCGCTTTATTATTCGCTCCTGTTTTCGTTATGATTCCAGGTGCTGCAACAGCTCCGGCTCTTGTAATCGTAGGTTTGTTTATGTTGTCCCCAATCTTCAAAATCGATTTGAACGATTATACAGAGGCAATTCCTGCATTTTTAACAATCATCATGATGCCATTGACTTTCAGTATTGCAGAAGGTATCGTATTCGGTATGCTATCTTACGTTGTTCTTAAGTTACTAACAGGTCGCTACAAAGAAGTAAAACCTATCATGTTTGTGATTGTGATACTTTTCTTAATCAAATTTTACATGTAATAGAAACCGAGTTTTCTATATTAACCTAAATAGATCAATTGTACATTGAGTTCTGGCTCAAGTTCGATTTTATCTCGAAATCTGATCTAAACCCAAGCTCCACGACCCCAATCGTGGAGCTTATTTTTTATTTTGATTTCAGTATTTCGAGAACAGCTTCAATACACTTATTCTTTTCCTCAACAAAACTCATATGCCCTGAGTTTTCAAAAATAAATGGTTTCATTCCATTTGATTTAGCCCACACCAAGCCTTTCTCAAATGGAATAAAGTTATCTTCTTTACCAATAAAACTGTATTTAGGTATCTGTAGAGTCTTAAGCATTTCATTTCTACCTGTCCGATTCATCATTGCTTTTAGAGCTGCAACAACACCTTCATTCTGCGTTTTCGATGCTATTCGCACCAACTCTGTAATCTCATCGCTGAAGATATCCTGATTCCTTTTCGAAAAGGTATTAGGTATGGCTGTATTGCAAATCAACTCTTTCTTCCCTCTCATTATAAATTCAATTTCTTTTGAACGATTCAAACGTTTTTCGTCTGTATCAGGGTAAGCAGTAGAATGCAATAAAGAAAGACTTGCTAGTTTTTTTGCAAACTTATCTGCAAAAGCCAATGCGACATAGCCTCCCATAGAATGTCCCATTAAATGCACTTTATCTAATTCCAATTCTACAGTTAATTCATTAACAGCGTCAGCCATATTATCAACACTTATAGATTCACTTTTTATAGTTGATTTTCCATGTCCCGGTAAATCGATGCAAATGACTCTTGCATGCTTTCCTAGTTCGCTAGCAAAATCATTAAAAGTTTCTATAGCTTCTAAGTAACCATGCAACAAAATAAGCACCTCTCCTTTTCCCTGATCGGAATATCTTAAATTCGAAGTTTTAGTTTCTAAATAATGTATCATATTTCGATTTTTTTAAACCTATTTATCACAGCAAATTTAGAATAAAATTCAATATCCGATTCTGAAACTGCAGCCCCTAAACAATCTGACACTTAATAAAAAACGATATTTCCCCCACAAATACACATGAATTCTAATCAACAGTAAAAATTCTTGACTTTAAAATGCTAACATGGTATAATTCAATAGAATTCTAAATTAGGTCTAACAGTTAATTACTTGTTCTATAACATATAAAAAAGTAATATCTTGCTGATGTTTGTAAATACACATTAAAGAATAAATTCTGTAATCGATTTAAGCTTAACCCTATAGGATTATCTAAAAGGATAAGCGACTAGCTTATTGATAAATAAGTTAACGTTAGAATTAATCTAAATAAATTGCATGTGTTGAGGAATATTGTTTCCTCAGACATGAGCATCTACATTTGCATCTGAATTAGTTAAACCTTAGAATAAAAACAATCTAATTAATTTTTAGTCCTATGAGCAGTTTTTTAAGTTCATCAATTGGGAAAAAGCTGATAATGAGTTTATCAGGCCTTTTTCTTATTGTTTTTGTGTTGGTTCATCTTGTATTAAACTCATTTTTGTTGTTTGATAGTACTGGTGAATTATTCAACGCAGGAGCTCACTTTATGTCGTTGCCAGTTATCCGTTTTGGATTACAGCCGGTATTGTTTGGTGGTTTCATTATCCACATCATTTACGCTATTACACTAACACTTCAGAACATGAAGGCTCGTCCTCAGAAGTATGCAGTACAGAACTTAGGTAACAGCAGTACTTGGTCGTCTCGTAACATGTTTGTGTTAGGTGGACTTGTTTTGGTTTTCATCGCTATGCACTTGATGCATTTCTTTGTACCAATCCAAATCCAAGGAAATGTACATGATGATGCTCAATTGGTTAAAGCACTTTTCACCGATGAATCTATGGGATTAGTTTACACTGGTCTTTATGTGTTAGGCGGTATTCTTTTAGGATTACACCTTGCTCACGGATTTTGGTCAGCTTTCCAATCAATTGGATTCAGCAATAAGATCTGGAGAAAACGTTTAGAGAAGGTATCTTACTTCTATGCATTTTTCATTGCTGCAGGATTTGTAATCATTCCTTTGTACTTACACTTTTTTGCTTAATTGCTAAAACTTAACGGTTATGACAGTATTAAATTCAAAAATTCCAGCCGGGCCATTAGCTGAAAAGTGGTCAAAACACAAAGCTGCTATTAAAGTAGTTAGCCCTGCTAATAAAAGAAAATTAGATATTATCGTTGTAGGAACTGGTTTAGCTGGTGGATCTGCTGCTGCTTCTTTGGCAGAGATGGGATATAACGTAAAAGCATTTTGCTACCAGGATTCAGGTCGTAGAGCTCACTCTATTGCTGCACAGGGTGGTATTAACGCTGCAAAAAACTATCAAAACGATAATGACTCAATCTATCGTTTATTTTATGATACAATTAAAGGTGGTGACTATCGTGCTCGCGAAGGTAACGTTTACCGTTTAGCTGAAGTTAGTGGCGAAATCATCGACCAATGTGTTGCTCAAGGTGTACCTTTTGCACGTGAGTATGGTGGAACTTTATCTAACCGTTCATTTGGTGGTGTATTGGTAAGTCGTACTTTCTATGCTCGTGGTCAAACTGGTCAGCAGCTATTGTTAGGTTGCTACGCTTCTATGAACCGTATGATCGGACAAGGTCAGATCGAAATGCATGAGCGTAACGAGATGTTAGATATCGTTACTATCGATGGAAAAGCTCGTGGTATTATCACACGTAACCTGGTTACAGGTGAAATCGAGCGTCACGGTGCTCACGCTGTTGTTATCGCTTCAGGTGGATACGGTAACGTATTCTTCCTATCGACTAATGCAATGGGATGTAATGGTGGTGCTGCATGGCAAGCTTACAAGAATGGTGCTTATTTTGGAAACCCTTGTTTCGTACAAATTCACCCAACTTGTATTCCTGTTCACGGTGAGCAACAGTCTAAATTAACTTTGATGTCTGAATCACTTCGTAATGACGGGCGTGTTTGGACTCCAAAGAAAAAAGAAGATGCTGTTAAATTGCAGAAAGGACAAATGAGTCCTAATGATATCTCTGACGAGGATCGTGACTTCTACCTGGAAAGAAGATACCCATCATACGGTAACTTGGTTCCTCGTGATGTTGCTTCGCGTGCTGCTAAGGAGCGTTGTGATGAAGGTTTCGGTGTTAACGAAACTGGAAAAGCAGTATATCTTGACTTTAAATATTCAATTGAGCGTTTAGGACGCGATGTTATCGAAGCTCGTTATGGAAACTTATTCCAGATGTATGAGAAGATTACTGATGCGAATCCTTATAATGAGCCAATGCAAATTTATCCTGCGATTCACTATTCAATGGGTGGTGTATGGGTTGATTATAACTTGATGACTAATATCCCAGGTCTTTACGCTATTGGTGAGGCTAACTTCTCTGATCATGGTGGTAACCGTCTTGGTGCTTCTGCTTTGATGCAAGGTTTAGCTGATGGATACTTTATCCTTCCTTACACTATTGGTGATTACTTGGCTGATGAGATTCAGACGCCTCGTGTTGACATGAATCATCCTGAGTTTGTAAAGAAAGAGAAAGCTGCTACAACTCGTATGGAACGTTTGTTCAACATTAAGGGTACTAAGTCAGTAGATTCTTTCCACAGACGTTTAGGTAACATTATGTGGGACTACGTAGGAATGGCTCGTAACGAGAAAGGTCTTAAATATGCTATCGAAGAGATTGCTAAGATCCGTGAGGATTTCTACAAAGATCTTCGTATTCCAGGTGAGTTCAATTCAATGAACATCGAGCTTGAAAAAGCTGGTCGCGTTGAAGACTTCCTTGAATTAGGTGATTTGATGGCACGTGATGCACTGAACCGTAACGAATCTTGTGGTGGTCACTACCGTGAGGAATCGACTACTGAAGAAGGTGAAGCTAAGCGTGATGACGAAAACTTTACTTATGTATCAGCTTGGGAATACAAAGGTGAAAGTGAAGCACCTATTTTACACAAAGAAGATTTAGTATTCGAAACTGTTGAATTAACACAACGTTCATACAAGTAAGCCATGGCAGATAAAATTTTAAAAGAACTAACGATAAGAGTTTGGCGCCAAAAGGACGCTAAATCTAAAGGGAAATTAGAGTCCTATAAAATCAACAACATTTCTGGTGGAACTTCATTCCTTGAAATGCTTGACATCTTAAATGAAGAGCTAATCAATAAAGGAACAGAGCCTATCGCTTTCGATCACGATTGTCGTGAAGGTATCTGTGGTATGTGTAGCTTATTCATCAACGGACGTGCTCATGGACCAGATGACGATATTACAACTTGTCAACTGCATATGCGTAAGTTTAAAGAAGGTGAGACTATCACTATTGAGCCTTGGAGAGCTGGTGCATTTCCAGTACTTAAAGATTTAATCGTTGATCGTACTGCTTTCGAAAAAGTACTTCAGTCTGGTGGTTACATTTCTGTAAACACGGGTGGTGTACCTGATGGAAATGCAATTCCAATTTCTTACGATGATGCTGAAGAAGCTATGGATGCTGCGGCTTGTATTGGTTGTGGTGCTTGTGTAGCTACTTGTAAAAACTCATCGGCTATGTTGTTTGTTTCTGCTAAGGTATCTCACCTTGCAAAACTTCCACAAGGTCGTGTTGAGGCTACTCGTCGTGCTAAGAACATGGTGGCTAAAATGGATGAGCTAGGTTTCGGTAACTGTACCAATACAGGTGCTTGTGAAGTAGAATGTCCTAAGGGAATTTCTATTGCAAACATTGCTCGTTTGAACCGCGAATTCTTAAGTGCTACTATTAAGGAGTAATTAGATTAAAATCTAAATATGAAGAGCGTTGCCTTAGGGGAGCGCTCTTTTTTAGTCTAAGAAAATCAAGTGGAAAAATTATTAAATCTCTTTTTTCAACAATACGTATCTCAACATCAAAGATTCCTTGATTAAGATTGCCAATAGCTTTAGCTCCTGCTTTTGACAAATCTATAATTCTCCCCTTTATATAAGGACCTCTGTCATTTATTCTAAGATAGACTGATTTGTTATTATCCAAGTTCTTTACTTCTACCCAAGTGTCAAAAGGCAAACTTCTGTGAGCAGCTGTATATTCTTCTTGAGAAAAGAATTCTCCATTAGCCGTTAATCGCCCATCAAACCAATCTGAATAAAACGAAGCCTTCCCTTTTATGATAGGGCTTCCAGATTTCTGAGCAAATAGAGACGAAGCCCAAAGAATAAAAAAAATGGTAAATAGCGATAACTTCATGTTTTAAATATAGTTATTCATTTTAAAATCCAGAATAAACATATATCCTTAGATCTTTTCAAACCTCCACTTGGTTTTAGTCATAAAAAAATCCGGCCCATGAGCCGGATTTTAATATTGTAAATTATTAATCTAGACAGATCCACTCTCAATATTGGTAAAGTAAACTTCTTGAGCAATCTTATCCACAATATGCTTTACAAATTTCATATCGTACATCGAACTAAAAATCTTATCCATTAACTCAAGCGTATCATCAGTTATAAATTCAGACAACTCAATACTATCTCCATCTGCAAAAGTGATTTTTATATCGCGTCCTTTTCTACAGAAAGCAACACCTTCACCATTATTTTTATGCTTTACAATCTCAATAGTAGCACCTTCTTGCAATTCATTGCCACGATAAACCATATAAGTTTCAGATTCCGAACTCAAAACAATTTTAATATTTCCTATTGTAACAGAATATTCTAATTCTCCTTCTTCAGATTCTTCAGAAGCACTAAATTCAACCTCCTCCTGAAAAAGAATATCATCATCTTTCTTAAGATTAAATTCATACGAAATCGCTTCTCCTATCATAAACTCAACACCAACAGAATATCCATCTGCAAAAGTAAATTTCGATTCATAATCCAATGGAATTTCTCCGGCTAAGGTCCAGTCAACATAAAGTTCACCAACCTCTTCTTCTTCTACTTCAATTTCAGAATTTAATGTGTAATCAAAACTTAAGCCGCCCGAGTAAGAATAATTATATTCGGTTGTTGTAATCACAAAGTCGTTAACGTACTCTGTCTCCTCATCTTCATAAAGTTTCCATGGGCGCATTGCCTTTTCCTTTGGCAAACGTAAAACGAAATTATCCGAATCATCAACCTTATTGAAATACCTTTTATATGCATATTTCAAAGTCGATTGCTCACCAGTCATACCTTTTGTATAGTCATAAATGCCATTAATATGATCAAGCTTAATACTCATCTCGAATTTATTATCACCACCTTCTCCATTTTTAACAGTGGCTCCATCTTCAACAGTGATAATCTCAAAACCTTTTGATTTAGAAATATCTACAACTGCATCAGTAAGTGTATTAGCTTTTACTTCCATCAGTTGTACCAGAGTAAGATCATCTTCTAAATTATTGTCTGAGCTTTCTGAACAACTCGACAATATTGCTGTGAATAAAAACAGCGTTAATAAACTAAAAATGCATTTTTTCATATTCATAGAATTAAGTTGCAAATCATCTAAACAGGTAATTTTAACAAAACCCATAGATCAATGGTTCATAGTATTATATTTTCTTTCACGTAATTAGTGACTCAATGTGTGAACAAAGAGTATACCATTATTTAATAAATGCTCTCCATATTCAATATTCATTCACTTAAAGTGATAATAATCAACATTTAAAAGCATAAGTTACAAAAAAGACTTATAAATGAAGAATAAAATAACAGATCAAGAAGTGTAGAAGTCAGCAAACCTTATGTAGAAATACTCCACAGTATTATAAACGTAAAATTTGAGAAAGAATTGCCCGCATTTTTTTGAGTGGTTATTTAAATTCCTTCTAAAAGAATTAATTCTGAATTTAATCAGAGAAAATTTATTGCCAGAAAGCTAGTGAAGTTGGAACATTGCACCTTGCCCTGCAAAGGTATTTTGCCTTTTAGTTCTCTTATTAGATCGAAACCCAATCGATATTTCTAATTAGCAAGTCACCAAATCAATTCAAATGAATTAGTCATGGCTAAATTTACCAAAGCAGATGCACTTCGTTACCACGAAGGCAATCGACCAGGAAAAATTGAGGTTGTTCCAACCAAACCCCATTCAACACAATTAGATTTATCGCTAGCTTATTCGCCTGGGGTTGCGGAACCTTGTTTAAAGATCAAGGATAACCCCAGAGATGTTTACAAATATACATCGAAAGGCAACCTTGTTGCTGTAATCTCTAATGGAACAGCTGTACTGGGCTTAGGAGATATCGGAGCGGAAGCTGGTAAACCTGTTATGGAAGGGAAAGGTCTTCTATTTAAAATATTTGCTGATATTGATGTATTTGATATCGAAGTGGATTCAAAGGATGTAGATGAATTTGTGAAAATTGTAAAAGGAATAGCACCCACTTTTGGGGGAATTAACCTGGAAGACATAAAAGCTCCTGAGTGTTTCGAAATTGAAGATCGACTTAAAAATGAGTTGGATATTCCTATTATGCACGATGATCAGCATGGAACAGCTATTATCTCGTCAGCAGGTATGTTAAATGCCATTGAAATTCAACAAAAGAAAATTGAAAAAATAAAGCTTGTTGTAAATGGAGCTGGTGCTTCCGCGGTTGCTTGTACCCGTTTATATATATCACTTGGTGTGAAAAAAGAAAATATCATCATGGTGGATAGTAAGGGGGTGATTCACGAGTCGAGAACAGATTTGAGTCATATTAAACGTGAGTTTGCAACCAAGCACGATGTTTTTACTTTAAAAGAAGCGCTTGTAGGTGCCGATATGTTTCTTGGCCTTTCAGTAGCTAATGTTCTTAGTCCTGATATGATTAAATCGATGGCTAATCGACCAATTGTATTTGCACTTGCTAATCCAAACCCTGAAATTGCCTACGAACTGGCCATGAAAGTAAGAGATGATCTTGTAATGGCTACAGGCCGATCTGATCACCCTAATCAAGTCAATAATGTTCTAGGGTTTCCATTTATTTTCAGAGGAGCATTGGATGTAAAAGCGACAGGCATTAATGAAGAAATGAAAATAGCGGCTGTAAAAGCATTAGCTGATTTAGCCAAGGAAGATGTTCCGGATATGGTTAACACGGCCTATAAGGAGCTTAATTTGAACTACGGTACCGATTACATCATTCCTAAACCTCTTGATCCTCGTTTGCTGACTGTAGTGGCTCCTGCTGTAGCAAAAGCAGCTATGGAATCGGGCATTGCTCACGCACCAATTACCGATTGGGAAGCTTATGAAATGGAGTTGGAACAGCGCATGGGAAGAGACAATAAACTCTTAAGGCATTTAACCTCAAAAGCAAAGCGTAACCCTAAGCGTATCGTATTTGCTGAAGGAGAAAACTTCAAAGTACTTAAAGCGGCTCAAACCGTTTTAAACGAAGGAATTGCTCAACCTATTTTATTGGGAAATAAAAAAGAAATCAAACAAATAATTCTCGACAACGAACTTGATATTGAAGATATCCCAATTATTGATTGGAGATCGGATGAAGAACAAAAACGTCGTGAGAATTTTGCGAACATCTTATTTAAGAAACGAAATAGAAAAGGTTTAACTTGTGCCGAGGCAATGGAACACATGACCAATCGAAATTATTTTGGAGCCATGATGGTGGAAACTGGAGAAGCCGATGCCTTAATAAGTGGATCGACTTCGAAATATGCCGATACCATAAAACCAGCTATTCACACTGTTGGAGTGCGACCTGAAATTAATCACATTGCAGGTATGTATCTATTAATGACTAAGCAAGGTCCGATTTTCTTCTCTGATACAACGGTAAATCCTCGTCCTGATGCTCAAACTTTAGTAGACACAACTTTATTAACTGCCGAAGCCGTTAGAAAATTCAATATTGAACCCGTCATCGCACTGGTGTCTTATTCCAATTTTGGCTCTATTAGATCAGGTAGTCCGACACGCGTTCAAGAAGCAACAGCGGCACTGCATCGAGATCATCCTGACCTAATTGTTGATGGCGATATTCAAATGAACTTTGCCTTAAATTGTGAACTTCGTAATCAAATGTTTCCATTTTCAAAATTGGGTAAGCGAAGAGTGAATACGGTTATCTTCCCAAATTTAAGCAGTGGAAATATTGCCTATAAAATGATGCAAGAATTGGCTCAGGTAGAAGCCATTGGGCCTATCCTATTGGGTATGAATAAATCAATTCACGTCATCGCATTAGAAAGTTCTGTTCGTGAAATTGTGAATATGGTTACAATAGCTGTAGTGGATGCTCAATAAACTGTACAATGTAGCCTTAGTTAATTCAATACAACTAAGGCTATATTTTTATTTAAACTTCCCCCCAAGCACACAGGTCTTTTTATAAGTTTTCACATCACCATCGGGATGGAATAATTCAAAATACAAAACATATACACCAATTGATGCTCGTTCCTTACTTGCTAACAAACCATCCCAAAATAATTCATCAGTGGTCGATAGGGTTAAATTACTTGCTAGTCGTCTAATTTCTCTCCCATAGCTATTGTAAATTCTAATATTCGCCACATAGCCACTTTTTTCCAAATCAAAGTTGATAATCAATCTATCATCCACACCATCATTATCTGGTGAAAATATTTTTTGTTTAAAGCCCACAACACTTACTTCATTTTCATCAATATCGTAGGATGAATTTTTCATTCCCGGCGTACCAAAATCAACAGATTGTGCAGCTGAAATCCAATTTGAATTAGAGTTTGTTTCTTTCTTAGGATTAATTCTCTCCAAAGCAACGCCTTCCTTCGAAGTTAGCTGAGAAAAATGCATAGCTTCATCATATGCAAAATCGTCGATTTGTTCATTCTCATTATTCAATATAACAACCCGACCTTCATCATCTCGGTATGACGGCATATGTTTTATCTCAAAAAAGGCTTCTTCATTTTTATAACTGTAATTGGCTTTTACATTAGCAGTATCTGTTGTCAATAAAAGATAAGAATTTACTGCTAATAAGTTTGATTTCTCGCTTAAGTGATAAACTTGATCAAGTTGATAGTTATCATCTCTATTCGCAATGAGCAGATCTTTAATGTCAATTATTCTATCAGAAACATTCAACAGTTCAACGTAATCGGCTCCATTGGGATAAGGATTAAACAACACTTCATTAATAACCAGATCGCCTTGCTTAGGCAGATCTGCTATAAAAAACTCAAACTCCTTTTCTACAATGGCATTTCCTGCTAAATCAATTAAGGTATTAGAAAACACAGCATGGTATTGAATATTATTTTCAAAACCAACATCAAAACTTAATTGTAAAGCAAATTTACCATTCTCCAATTCAACAATTGACTTTGGATGACCAATCCCTCCATCAATAGAATAATTTTGAGTTAAGAAAGCTTGATCCATATTTAATGTTTCACTAAAAAAGAGTTGAATTGAATTTTCTCCAACAATTTCAAGAGCGACTAAAACCGGGGCCACATTATCTGGATTATCTCCATTAATTGAATTTATTTCTCCTGGGGTTCCTCCTTTCTCATTTGTTGATGCTCGCCAATTATCTGCTTGCCAGGAATGATTATCACCATCAATTCTTTCTAAACTCCAACCACCAGCATTTTTGGAATCATCGCCATACCAATCAGAAGAATATTTTATCTCATCCAATAATACTCCATTATATGATTCGAGAGAAATATTAGTTCCGGCATTGGTTAAACTTGGGAAACTACTTACTCCCAAAGTGTGTCCAAACTCTTTGTAAAATTCGACAGCTGAGTTCGAGCATAAAATCAAATATCCATTTGAGGGAAGCTCAAAATTGCTCAATTGTTTTTCAGTATTTCCAACCTTCAACTTGAAATCCTGAACATTGATTAGATGATTACTTGCATTATAAATCTCAATGAATTCATATTCTGGTAGTCCCTCTGCCGGAGACTCATCAGCTAATATTTCATTAATCACAAGATCATGCAATTGAGCTTCTTCCTGAAAATCAAATTCTATAGTTTCCTGATTCGATTTTTGTCCATCTAGATCTTCAATATTATTTATGCTTAAATTATAATGGCCAGTCAAAAGTTTATCATCCAACTCTAAAACTAACAATCTATCATCTCTTGATTTCACTTTCGAGACACCAATAATAGTCTCGCTCATTTCAAGTTTGAAGTTCTCAACTTTCACTGATGACACTATATTTAGATCTTCCGAAAAATTAAGCAATAAAGAATCTGCATAAGCTTCAGATGTTTTTAGGTAAGGGGCAGTATTATAGGTTTCAAGCCTTAATTCATCGAACCATAATTCTCCAGAACGGGAAGCCGTTGCAAAATTAAATTGCAAAGCTGTATACCAATTTTCAAGCTCAGTACTCACTTCTGAAATTGCCTCTCCGGCTTTTAACCAGTTGTTTTTACTTCCCAACCGATTATAATAAAACAGCCATCCTCCCTTCGCATTGTATTCCACTTTAATAGCAACTGTTTCATCTTCATTCCAATCAAAATCAGATGTAATTAGTAAATCCGAACTTTCATTATCAGTCTTCCACAATGCCAACTTATCATCAGAACCTGTTAAATTTACACCTACAGAATACAAATTATCAGCTAACTCAGGCTTATTGGAATCCATCAGTAAATGAAAGACAAAATTGTTAGATGAGCTTGGATCCCATTCAGAATTCTTAATTATAAATTCCCAATAAATTGATTCCGCCCCTGGTTTAATTTCAGGAACAGCTTTTACGATACAACTCTCTCCACTGGCATTAGTCAGGTTGTGTTTCAAACTATTAACACCTTCAATTGGTAAATATGGCGATATTGTCCAGTCATTAGAATTTTCCCAGTCACTTAAGTCTTGAGATTCAAACTTATCAGTTATAACACGATTTGCTTTCTGAATGTACATTTCTGTTGTATCAAACAATAAATCTCCACTTGCAGTTAATTTTATTGATTGATTTCCCTTAACATTCAAGTCATCAATCTTTAAAACACCATTAACCAGATTACCAACAACACCTGCTTGAGATAAAGTCCCATTCTCACTATCTAAACTCACAGAAGATGACTTATCTATATCGATATTCTGAAATGCATCAACAGCAGCAATGCTCGTTTCAAAATTCTGATCTTCCTCAACTCCTGTTGGACAATCAACAAAAATAAAACGATCGGCCTCAATCTCAACTTGATGAAGGTTAGATATAATACTTTCGGGAAAAACACCTGCTAAACCACTGCCTGTAGTAGATGATCTCCATTCATGATCCTTCCGAATCTCAACTTGAAATTTAGCATGATCGGGCAACAGACTCTTCTTAAAATAAATTCCCAATTCTAGTTCTACCTGACTAGAATTTTCTACTTCAAGATCCAGAGAGGTAAAAGAGATGTATTCCTTTTCTATTTTTGTTGTTTTAGCAAGAATTTCACCTTCTCTTAACAAAACAGCACCAGCCACATGCTTTTTCCAATCTAATCCTGAACTGATAAGTTTATTGAAAAACTTCATTGAGCTAATTCTGCACGGAGCCATATCAAAGGTTCCTTCATCTCTAATGTCAAATTTAAAAACGACTTCTGCCTCTTCAGGAGTTATTAACAGGGGATTTAAATCTTTTGATGTGATTGGCAGTGCATTTGCTATAACAGTTGAATTAGCATCCAGGCTTGATATATTATCACTTAAAATTGCTTGTAAACCGTCTACTTCAATTAATATTGTAAAATTTTCTGCTTTATCATATTTCAAATCATTCCAAGCAAACTCTCCATCACTCATTTGACTGGTTAGGCCAAGATTTGAATTCAGATTTCCAGTACCCGAAGCTAGTGACACTCCTGCCTCCTTTGTTGAGTTCAAATCCATATTTCCATAAATATCAATCATCTTCAAACTCATTTCAAAAGTAACATTTGGAAGAATCTGTTTAGGTGGTTTATCTTTGAAATTAAGTTCTGTCCCTACAACATCAACTGTAAAACTTTTACCTTCCAAATTCCCAGTAAAATTATCTTGTAAGTTGGTGCCTTCTACCTTCCATTGTGAATGATCGCTTTCTAGTGCTACTTGAAAGATTGCACCATCAGAGCTTTTTTCATTTAAATACACAGATAAGGCCAAATTTATTGATTGTCCATCTTGAATTTGTCCCAATAGCTCCAGGTCTGCAAATTGAATTAATAAACTTGATTCATTGGCTTGAATATCGACATCTACAATTTCATTATTAATCTTCAATTGAAAACCAGCAATATCTTCTTGCCAATTCATTGTATTCTCAACACCGGCAATCAGCTTTATACTTTTTAGGATTGTAGCCCTTTGATCATCTCCTGCATCAATAATCTGAAACCGAAAAACATCTTGCAAATCATTCTTTGAAACAGACAGTGATGAAATAAACAAATTGTCAGGTATCCAATCTTGCACCTGAGCATTGGTCGATTTTGAAGCTAAAACATGAATGTAATCAGACTCTACATTTTGCAAACTACTGCCTGAAACGATAAGTTTTATTGATTCATTATAGTTGTAAGATAAATCTGTGAAGCTTATTTCACCCGAGATTAAATTCTTAACTAAGGTTCCGGTTAAATTCCCAATTCCATCAACCAGAGATAAGTTCACCTCCTGATCACCATCTGAATCTCTATTTCCATGAATATCAGTCAATTTTATTGTCACCTCAAAATTAGAGGCAAATTCAACATCATCTGTCGGAATTGAAGTGAAATTCAAATGCGTTCCCTCTACATCTATTAAAAATTCCTTCCCTGATAAATCACCGGAAAATTCATTAACTAAACCACTTCCACTAGTTACCCAACCGGAATGTGAACGATCTATTCTCATCTGGAAAATTTCCCCATCAACAAGTTCAGTTTTCAAATAAACATGAATTGAAAATTCCTTACTAACTCCATCAGAAACTTCTCGCAAAATTTCTGAATTTGATATATTAATATCTAGTCTTGAATTATCAAAAACATAGTTTGCATCGAGATTAGTTCCTCCGGATTTTATTATAAAACCTGCTATTTTATCAGTCCAATCCACATTATTATTAGCTCCTGGTAATAGTCGCAAAGTATTTAGAAATGTTGATTCAGCATCGTCTCCTTTATCTTCGAGAGTAAAGCGAAAAACTTCAATTGCTGTATTATCGGTATTTGATAAAGAAGATATTTTCAAATCGTCAGGCGTCCAATCTGAAAGACTCACACTGCTTGATTGCGAACTTATAATTGAAATTGACTCAGAGATAGCAGAAACATAATCAATTGCTGTAGCCTTAAGAGTTATATTTTCTGCCGAATTATAAGAGAGGTCATTAAAATCAACTTGTCCTGCTGACAAATTATTAGCCAACACTCCATTTAAAATCCCAGTGCCGCTTTCAAGATTCAGTTCAACATTTTGAGTAGCATCCAAGTCGATATTTTCATTAATATCTCTAGCTTCTAACGAAACAGAAAAACTTGTGTTCTTAATAAGGCTGTTTATGGGAATAGAGGTAAATTTTAAATTCGTACCAACAACCGAAATCTGATGTTCAGGAGAAGTTACAGCCACACTGTTTTCTGAGTCAAAAGAAGAACCTGATGCATAAGTCGTAATTCCCTCTGCTCCACCTACTAATTCTAACTTAACTTTTTCACCATCAATTATTCCGGTTTGTTTTAGATATGCCCTTAATTCATATTCCTCAGAAGAATCATCAACCAAATTAAAATTTCCTTCAGCAAAATTCAGAATTACTTCATCTGTACTTATCTCAGTTGAGCTTGAAGAGATAAAATTACTTCCATCATAAATTACAAAAGCCTCAAACTGGTTCGATAAATTTGCGGCATCAGCAGAAGCTATATTCTTAAATCTTATAGATGAAATTTTGGTATCCAAATCATCAGAACTGAGAGGTTCCGACAATTTAAATTTTATTAATGTTTGTGCAGAGCTTTGATCGTTATTTATCGAACTAATATTCTGATTCGAAACTTGACTGGTTGGATTCAAAACTTGTGTTAACTCATCCTTAGAAATTGATTTGGCTGTTCCGGTAATAACGATATCATCTATATAAATTTTATCCGATGCGTATGTCGTTTTCATTCTGGCAATAAGCTGCAAATTTGTTCCATTTAGATTGTTAATTGTTGCAACAGTACTAGACCAATTAACTGTGCTTTCAAAAAATGATACTTCACTCCCTCCATCTAATATATAATAGAGCCTTACATACTTATTATTTGCAGTACTACCTGATCCCGTTTCCGCAGTTAAAACAGATATACTTAAATCTGTATAATTTGAAATATCAAAACCAGGGCTTCTCCAAATGGCCTCCCCATCACAATCAACTGCTTCCAGCCTGTCATTTCCTGTTGAAACAACTTTCACATAATCACCTGAGGCAATCGTGCAATCATCTGTATTCAGTGTCCAGTTTACACCAGATAAATCTACGATACCTCCATCATTCCCTTTCCCTACGTCATCATTAAAATCCTCTGTATAAATTACATCTTGAGCCTGCAATGTTCCTAACGTCCAAAATAAAAGGAATAAAACTTTTATAAAATGAAATGTTTTCATGCCTAAAAACTCTATCTTCGTTCACTCGATTAACTACAAATAGTATTCTAAATCTAAAAGAGAGAGGATGAATGCCGTTGATTTTCGAATTTCAATTGAGATAACCGAGCAATTAAAATTCGGCAAAAGTTGACAAACTTAGAAGTTTAACCACACTGTAACACAGTCTAAGTTAACAACTTGTATTTATTAACCAAATTTAATAGAGTATTTTATTATGAAGATTGCTGTAGTAGGCGCCACAGGTTTAGTGGGACAAAAAATTCTTGATGTACTGACAGAAAGAAATTTCCCTATTGATGAATTGTACCCCGTTGCAAGTGAAAGATCGAAGGGAAAAAAGATCGAATTTAGAGGTAAAGAAGTGACGGTAATCGGCATGAAAGAAGCAATTGAACTAAAGCCTCATATTGCAATTTTCTCGGCAGGAGGTAGCACTTCACTTGAATGGGCTCCTGAATTCGAAAAAGCAGGGACTTTCGTTGTTGATAATTCATCAGCTTGGCGAATGCATCCTGAAAAAAAATTAATCGTTCCGGAAATTAATGCTTCAGAACTTAGTGTTGATGATAAAATTATTGCCAACCCTAACTGTTCAACTATACAAATGGTTGTAGCTTTAGCTCCTTTACACAAAAAGTACAAAATTAAACGTTTGATTATTTCAACTTATCAATCGATTAGTGGTACAGGTGTTAAGGCTGTTGAACAACTTGATAATGAAAGAGCAGGTATTGACGGAGAAATGGCTTACCCATATCCTATAGATAAAAACTGCTTACCTCATTGTGATGTATTTGAAGACAATGCTTACACAAAAGAGGAAATGAAATTGATTAATGAGACTAGAAAAATTCTTTGTGATGATTCTATTCGAATTACGGCAACAGCCGTTCGTGTTCCTGTTGTTGGTGGTCACTCTGAGTCTGTAAATATTGAGTTTGAAAAGGATTTTGATTTGGATGAACTAAAGAACCTTCTTTCAGAATCAGAAGGTGTTATTCTTCAGGATGAACCGGAAAAGAATATTTATCCAATGCCTAAATTTGCTCACGAACAAGATGAAGTCTTTGTTGGACGAATTCGTCGTGATTTCTCAAACCCAAACAGTTTAAACATGTGGATTGTTGCAGATAACCTGCGTAAAGGTGCTGCTACCAATGCGATTCAAATTGCTGAATATTTAACACAAAATGGAATTGTTCAGTAATAGATTCCATTATTGATATATAAAAGTGAAGCTCCAAAATAAATTTGGAGCTTCGCTTTTTTTATACTTATGATAGTTGATTTATTCTTCTTCGCTCAAGTTACTATAATCCTGATACAAAAAGTTATTGTATGGGAAACGAGCAGAATGAATGTCACGTATTACGTTATATACCTTCTCTTTAAATTCCTCAACATTTTCTTTTTCTTTAGCTGAGATAAATAGACATGGCGTATCACCTTTAGCAACCCACATTTTCTTCAACTCATCAAGACTGTAGTTTTCTCTCAGCTTCGGGGTTAAATCATCTTCATCCTTTTTCACATAGCTAAAAGCATCAATTTTGTTGAAAACCAAGAAAGTTGGTTTTTCCTTTTTATCGATTTCTGCCATCGTTTCGTTCACCACATTAATGTGATCTTCGAAATTAGGATGAGAAATATCAACAACATGAAGAATAACATCAGCCTCACGCACCTCATCAAGTGTAGACTTGAATGATTCAACTAAATTGTGAGGTAGTTTTCTAATAAAACCAACTGTATCGGCAAGCAAGAAGGGGACATTTTGTATCACAACCTTTCTAACCGTAGTATCTAATGTTGCAAAAAGCTTATTCTCAGCAAAAACATCCGATTTACTCAAAACATTCATCAATGTTGATTTCCCAACATTGGTATACCCCACCAAGGCAACACGAACCATTTTATCACGGTTCTTACGCTGAACAGTCTTTTGCTTATCTATTTTCTTAAGATCTTCTTTAAGTTTAGAAATCTTATCCAAAATAATACGACGGTCAGTTTCAATCTGGGTTTCACCAGGTCCGCGCATTCCAATTCCACCACGCTGACGCTCAAGGTGAGTCCAAAGTCGTGTCAATCGAGGCAATAGATACTGATATTGTGCCAGTTCAACCTGAGTTTTTGCATTTGCAGTTTGAGCTCGACTAGCAAAAATGTCCAGAATCAAATTTGTTCTATCAAGAATTTTACGCTTCAGTTCACGCTCAATATTTCTCAGTTGAGATGGTGTCAATTCATCATCAAAAATAACCAAGCTAATTTCTGGATTATCATTAAGATATTGTGCAATCTCTTCAAGTTTACCAGTACCAACAAAAGTTTTAGGATTCGATCGTTGTAATTTCTGAGTAAAACGTTTCATCGTTTTTGCTCCTGCAGTTAAGGCAAGAAAATCTAATTCATCAAGATATTCTTTCACCATAACTTCGGTCATGCCCTGAGATTGGTCTACAATACCAATCAAAATTGCTTTTTCCGATTCTATTTTATTTTTAAGGAAATCTCCCATGTATATTTAAATATATAATTTGTGCATTTAGTTCTTAGATAAAATGAACCAAACACACTCTGTTTTTAAATGATATCAACAAAAGTAAGCAATATTCGCATATAAAGTAAGTTAGACCTATAACAAAAAAAAGAGGCTCTGAAAAATCAGAGCCTCATATATCGAATACAAAATGTATCAGCTTATTGTAACTGGAAATTGATCGGTACAGTATAAGATACTTTTACAGCTTTACCACGTTGCTTACCTGGCTTCCACTTAGGCATCTTGTTGATTACACGAACAGCTTCCTTGTCAAGTGATGGGTCAACCCCTCTCATAATCTTAACATTCTCAATTGCACCTACTTTGTTAACAACAAAACCAACGTATACACGTCCGGTAATACCATTCTCTTGTGCAATAACAGGATACTTAATCGATCTGGCAATCCATTTTTGTAACTCAAGGTCTCCACCTGGAAACTCAGGCATATCCTCTACAATTACAAAGACTTGTTGCTCATCTTCTTCCTCTGTTTCCTCCACAACTTGAATCTCAATATCTTCGTCCATATCGGCTTCAGAATCTTCAATCTCAAGTTCGTCATCAATTTCTTCATCGTTGTCCACAATGTTCAAAACGTCAGCAACCTTAGGAGCTGGTGGTGGTGGTGGTGGTGGCTTAACAGGCTCTTGACGAGTAATAGGAATAATTTCCTCCTCAGCCTGGATTTCTTGCTCTGTCTCCAACACAGTGGCTTCACTTGTATCAACTCGCCACTCAAAGGCTAGAAATACAATAGCAAGAGTAAGAGCCAGACCAATCTCTAGAAAAAGACCTCTCTTATTCTCCAGATCTGCTTTTTGTGACTTCTTAACTTCCATAGTTTTCTTTTAATTTTCTAGTAAATTCAGCGTTTAAAAGTAGGTATTTCAATTCTATAATCAAAATTCTATTTTGGATATGCTTTATTTTTCAGGGGTTAAAGATAGAAAAATTCACGTCAAACAAGTTTTTTGCATTCTTAATCTCCACATGTTAGAAAACCTATCGCTATATCTTTGATCTACAGATAAAATATCCATCTAATCTGAGCACATAAAAATAGCTGTATATAAATACAATAAGTATATATCATACAGCAATCCTTAAAACAATTCTAAATTAAAACGTTTTCATTAAAAATGAGTGAAAAATTAACAAAGCCCGAACTCATCCTACCTATACACACTATTCTTCTACTGTAATCAATCGTTTACCCTAGTAAACAATTATGGGTCATCATTAATTTTTCACTCACACTCTTTTACGTAAACTTTTAAAAAAGGTTATACCCTATTCCTTATTTATATAAAAATGAGCTTGCCAATATCCTAAAATAGAATATATTTGTCTTGCTATTGGGGGGATTAGCTCAGTTGGCTAGAGCGTTTGACTGGCAGTCAAAAGGTCAGCGGTTCGATTCCGCTATTCTCCACACAAAAAAAGAGTTGCCAATTGAGCAACTCTTTTTTTATAAATTGTAATAAGCCTATGACTAATATTAGATAATTCATAAAGTTATTTAAAACCAGTCATTAACGCCTTTGTACTATTGCTTAGTCTATTTCACCGTTTAAAAAATAAACTCAACATTAGCTTCATATTTTATTGCAACTGGAAATTGATAGGTAAAAAGAATGAAACATTCACTGGTTTATTTCTTTGTAACCCTGGCTTCCATTTTGGCATTTTTTTCACAACTCGAATGGCTTCTTTATCTAAAGATGGATCTACACCTCTACTGACGGTTACATTTTCAATATCGCCATGCTTATTCACTACGAAATTTAAGTAAACTTTTCCTGTAATTCCATTCTCTTGAGCAATAACAGGGTATTTAATATTATTTGAAACCCATCTGAATAATGCAACATCTCCTCCTGGAAATTCAGGCATATTTTCAGCAATTACAAAGATCTTTTCTTCATCATCGTCCTCTGTTTCCTCTACAACCTGAATCTCAATATCTTCGTCCATATCGGCTTCAGAATCTTCAATTTCAAGTTCGTCATCAATTTCTTCATCGTTGTCTACAATATTCAAAACATCAGCAACTTTTGGCGCAGGAGGCGGAGGTGGTGGTGGCTTAACAGGCTCTGTTTTGGTTATTGGAATAATTTCATCATCAACTTGAATTTCTTCCACAACATCTAATGTGTCAGCTTTACCTGTATCAACACGCCATTCAAAAGCAAAAAACACTATTGCTAAGGTAAGAACTAGACCGATCTCGAGAAATAAGCCTCGCTTATTCTCCAAATCTGCTTTTTGGGTTTTCTTTACATCCATAGTTTTGGTTTTATGTTTGTACAATTTTGATTGCATTAAGTTAAGTTTTTACATCCTAAACAAAATGTCTATTAATTATAAAATTACCTAAAGGATGTTAAATTGAATATTAAAACCACACTAAAACAAGACATTAACTCAACAGATGCCAATACAGAACCTTTTATTTAGACTTTATTCTGCATCTATTGTTGATATTTTTAAATTTAATTTAGCAACATCCAGTTGAAGGAGAAATTAGATAACTAAATTGTTTTTAAATTAACCTGCTACATTCTCCTATTTCAACACTTAACTTGCTGATTAGATTATAAAATCGTATTTTTCATTTTCCTAAATATTCTACCTAATACCACTCTATTATGAACCGACTAAAAACAATAGGATTTTTACTTAAATATCCATTGATATTACTTCTCTTTTTAGTTATTTCATCCTGTCAATCATCGAATAACCATCCCCTAAGCCATGATGAAAAAGCTTGGCTTAAAAATAACGAAGGGAAAATTGAAGTTTTGTTTGGTTATCAGGAACCACCTAATGCATTTTATAATGAAACTGGTGATTACGTCGGTCTATTAGTAGATTATCAGAAAGAAATAGAGAAGCAGCTTAACTACAAATTCACTTTTCGAGGCTTTGATACTTGGGAGGATTTAATTAATTATTCCAAAACAGCACAAGATTATATAATCATAGGTTGTGCCAGAACAAATAATAGAGAGGAATATCTTTCGTTCACCAATTCAATCGTAAAGATTCCCTATGTCCTTTTAAGTCAAAAAAACAGTTCAATTAATTCAATGAGTTCCCTTGAAAATAAAAACGTATGTACTGTTTCCAACTACGCCGTTAATGATTATTTAGCGCAATACCATCCCAATATAAATCCAATCAATTTTAATAGCGATTTAGAATGTATACGAGCCGTTTCTACCGGTATTTGTGATGCAATGATTGTCAACCAGATGTTTGTTACGCACATAATAAACAATGAAGGTATCAGCAACCTTAAAATATTAGAAAAAGTAGGTTATATCAACCGCTTAGCTGTTGCGATTTCAAAAAATGACCCAATCCTTTTTCAGATTATAGATAAAGCTATTGATAACATACAACCTAATCAACACAAGAAGCTCTATAAAAGTTGGGTAAATGCTGACGAAGCTTTTATCTCTAAAAAAGATCTACTATCAGTATTAACTATTCTTTTAATTTTTGTTGCTTCGTTTATTGTGATGTGGCTTTGGGCAATAAGCTTGAAAAAACAAGTTGCCAGACAGACACGTGTTATAAAAGAAAGTGAAGAAAATCTTCGTATAACTTTTAATTCAATAGGAGACGCAATAATAGTAACCGACATTGATGGTAAAATTACCGGAATGAATCCTGTCGCCGAGAAACTTACTGGCTGGAATTTTGAAGAAATCAGAATGCAGGCGCTCGATAAAATTTTTAGAATTATAAATTCAAAAACAAGAGAAACTGTTGAAGATCCCGTTAAAAAAGTACTTAAAACGGGACAAACTATTGGACTGGCAAATCACACCGTACTGATATCTAAAGATGGGCATGAATACCAAATTGCTGATTCAGGTGCTCCAGTAAAAGATGAAGGTGGAAAAATACTCGGCGTAGTCTTAGTCTTTAGAGATGTGACAGAAGAGTATAAAATGAGAGAAATTCTAAAGGAAAATGAAAAAAGATATCGCTCGTTAGTAGAAAATTCTCACGACGGAGTTTTCTTATTCTATAATAATACTTTCGAATTTGTAAACAGAAAATTTGAGCAGATTTTGGAATATTCATCCAAGGAAATGAAAGAAATTAATTTCGATTCATTTGTTGCTCCGGAAAGTCTAAGTCTAATACTTTCTCGTTTGGAAGAGAAAGATAAATCAAAACTTTCTTCTACATTTGAATTTACAGGAATTTCAAAATCCGGAAAAAAATTACCTCTTGAAGTTTCAGTCAGTTATATTCCTTATAAGAATGGAATCGCCAGTCAAGGTATTATTCGAGATATAAGCACAACCAGACAACACGAAATAGAGCTAATAAAAGCAAAAGAGAATGCAGAAGAAAGCGATAGGTTAAAATCTGTATTCCTGGCAACCATGTCGCACGAACTGAGAACACCCTTAAATGCAGTCATAGGTTTTTCTGATTTGATTCAAAAAGATCTTCCTATTGATGAAATCTTACACTTTAGTGAAATCATTCGTATGAGTGGGAAACATCTTTTAGGTGTAATAGAAGACGTATTTGACATATCACTCATCGAAATAGGAGATATTAAGATTGAAATGGAACCTTTAAATATTTCTATAATTCTTGACGAAGTTCATGAAATTATCAAAAATGAGCAAATGCTTCAAAATAAAGAAAATATTGAACTCATTTTAATTAACGAATCAGTAGATCAAGATTCAGTATTATTTTCTGATCAAAAAAGGATTAAACAAATCCTAATCAATCTACTTAAAAATGCTCTAAAATTCACAAATTCCGGAAGCATCAAATTTGGTTATGAAGTTCATGAATACGAGCAAAAACAATTTATCCAGTTCTTTGTAAAAGATACTGGTATTGGTATTCCTCAAAAATTACAGAAACTTATTTTTGAAGTTTTCCGTCAAGCTGATCAATCACACTCCAGAATTTATGGTGGAACAGGGTTAGGATTAACCATCTGTAAAAAACTGACTAATCTTATGGGAGGCGATATATGGGTAGATTCAGAAGAAGAAAAAGGATCAAGTTTCTACTTCACAATCCCATTAACCAATAGTTCCGAGAAGCATAATGACACAACTCATGAACATATAAACCTAAATCTTAAAAATAAAATCGTTTTAATAGCTGAAGATGATGAAACCAGTTTTTCTTTGCTTGATACACTATTAACACCAGAAGGCATAGATTGTATTTGGGTTAAGGATGGAGATGAAGCCGTTGAATTTTGCGAAAACAATAAGCATATCGACTTGCTCCTTATGGATATAAATATGCCTAAAATGAATGGTTATATCGCAACTCAAAAGATTAAAGAAATAAGACCTGAGCTTCCTATTATTGCACAAACAGCTTTTGCTATCGAAGGCGATAAAGAAAAAATACTGGCTGCTGGTTGCGATTACTATATCTCTAAGCCAATCAATAAAAATGACTTATTCGAGAAAATTCTTTTATGTTTCGAAAGCGATAATGTGACTATTGAAAGTTAAACGTAAGAATTTTAAAATATAGATTAAGAAGAATTACCCTTTATGTTTTAATAATTAATTCTTCTTTAATTTTTCAACAAAAGCAAGATAAAGTCCTTATTCTATTTTTTTTTATTAGTTTTGGAGCCGTATGATACAAGATGATAGTTGAATAAATATTTAGTTTATTACATCTACCATTAGAGAACTTAGAAAACTCTCAGCATATTACTCTACAACCAGAATCCCGATTTCAGATTTTTATCTGCGAACCTGCAGATTATAGTTGAATGCCGTTTAAAGTTTTAGAAATAAAATAAGTATTTATTTGAGCTTATTTCATTTAACTCAACTTGAGCTTAATCAAAATCTAATTATACTTAAACACACTATGGGAATAAAAGGTCGATTGACATTATTAAACTTCCTTCAGTTTTTTATCTGGGGAGCTTGGTTAATAACCATTGCAAACTACTGGTTTGGAAATAAAGGCTGGTCGCCACAAGAATTTGGAGCTGTTTTCTCAACATTGGGAATTTCATCTTTATTTATGCCAACATTAACAGGTATAATTGCGGACAGATGGATGAACGCAGAAAAGCTATATGGAATTCTTCATTTATTAGGAGGAGTTGCCATGTTATATCTACCTCAAATTGATGATCCAACACTTTTCATTACGGTAATTTTATTGGCTATGATATGCTACATGCCAACTATTGCTCTAATGAATTCAATTTCTTATACCATATTAAAAAATCAAAATTACGATGTAATTAAGGTATTCCCACCTATTAGAGTCTGGGGAACTATTGGTTTTATTGCAGCCATGTGGGTGACTAACCTAACTGGTTCAAAAGCAACAGCCAATCAATTCTATATCGCAGCAGTTGCCTCATTTCTACTGGCAGCTTACGCATTCACCATGCCACAATGTAAGCCTCAAAATAAAGGGCAAAAAGGAACTCCTTTGGTTGAAACATTAGGTTTAAATGCATTTAAGCTGTTTAAGAACTATAAGATGGCTCTTTTCTTCATTTTCTCAATGTTTTTAGGAGCGGCATTGCAACTAACAAACATGTATGGTGACAGATTCCTATCTGAATTTGAGAAAGTTCCGCAATATGCAGATTCTTTTGTTGTAAAATACTCAACAATTATCATGTCCATTTCTCAAATTTCTGAAACACTATTCATTCTGGCTATTCCTTTCTTTTTAAAGAGGTTTGGGATCAAAAAAGTGATGATCATCAGTATGATTGCATGGGTATTGCGATTCGCACTATTTGCTTACGGCGATCCATCAGGGGGACTTTGGATGATTATACTTTCATGTATTATTTACGGAATGGCTTTTGACTTTTTCAATATTTCAGGCTCACTTTTCGTAGAAACACAGTGTGATTCAAATATCAGATCAAGTGCGCAAGGACTATTTATGATGATGACCAATGGTTTTGGTGCTATTCTGGGCTCATGGCTAAGTGGAATTATTATTGGAGCATTCTTCACTAGTGATTCAGGAGATTTTATCTGGATGGATATTTGGAACACTTTTGCAGCATACTCATTGGTAATAGCAATTTTCTTTGCCATTCTATTCAAGCATAAGCACGATCCTAAAGCTATCAGTCAAATTAATCATTAGGAATAAAGAGCTAAGCACGCCCTTTACCAACTAACTAATATAAAACCTGAAAGATAGAACTTGACCAGTTCATATTCTTTCAGGTTTATTTTTTTAACAACTAATCCAGATCTAACGTCTATTCAATTCATCCCGAATTTGAGATGCTTTTTCATAGTCCTCATTCTTTATCGAATCATCAAGCATATCCTGTAATTGTGATTTTGAATAACCTTCAAATGGATTGGATTTTTTATATTCAATTGTAGGTTTTGCATCCTTTACCGGAGCAATTTTAGATTCTTCGGCTTCGCCTTCAATACTCAAAGTTATTCCTGCCTTTTCAATTATCTCTTCACTTGTATAAATTGGACATTTAAATCGCAAAGCAATAGCTACTGCATCAGATGTTCTGGAATCAATTCTTACACGGTTGTTTCCACCTTCGCAAATTAACTCCGAATAAAAAATACCTTCATGTAAGCGGTAAATATTCACTTCAACTATATTGATAGAAAAAGCAACAGCAAAACTTTTAAACAAATCGTGCGTTAAAGGACGAGGAGGTTCCAATTCCTCTAACTGAATAGCTATTGCCTGAGCTTCAACTCCACCTATAATAATCGGAATTCGTCTATCTCCATCTTCCTCTGCAAGTACCAAAGCATAAGCTCCGGTTTGAGTTTGACTATACGATAATCCAAGTATATTTAATTTAACTTTCCCCATGTGTTATTTCTCATTTCAATCAAGCATTCTTTGCTTCATCGAAAAATTAACTTTAAGCTCTAACCAACCTAATGATAAACAAAAGCCTAAACGTATTTTATAAATCAATAATATTAACAAATATATAAATTGTTTTAATAGTTTAGCGCATTTTGACTTTAGCTTGTTTTGATTCGTTCTACGCAAAATTAGCTTCACTTTAAAATCAACATTTAGCAATTTACTAAATAAAAACATAAACTCAACGTCCATTTTCCTTTCTAAACCGCATAGACTTCAAATATTCTCTAAATCAATGATTAGCATAGAAACCTATTAAATTTTTACTTTCAAATCATTTATATTTGTCTTTGATGAAAGCTAAAGGCATTTTTTATTCTAAAACTTTGTTTATCAATTATTGTTTTCTATTTTTGCAGTCCGAAAACATTTCCCTTGGGGGTTCAAAAAGAGGTTGCTTTAAACGTATTAAAACACCCACCTTCAGGAATAAACCGAAAATTGTAGAATAATGTACGCAATTGTAGAAATCGCTGGTCAGCAATTCAAAGTTGAGAAAGACCAAAAGATTTTTGTTCACAGACTTCAAACTGAAGAAGGTGGACAAGTAGAATTCGCCAAAGTTCTTTTGTTAGACAAAGATGGTGAAGTTGTAGTTGGAGCTCCAGCTATTGAAGGTGCTAAAGTTAGCGCTAAAGTAATCTCTCATTTGAGAGCTGATAAGGTAAAAGTATTCAAGAAGAAAAGAAGAAAAGGATACAGAAAACTGAACGGTCACCGTCAGAACTTATCTCAGATTCAGATTGAAGAAATCGTAGCTTAATACTTAAAAATATCTAAAAATGGCACATAAAAAAGGAGCCGGTAGTTCACGAAACGGTAGAGAATCCGAAAGTAAGCGATTAGGCGTAAAAATTTATGGCGGACAAGTTGCCAAAGCAGGTAGCATTTTAGTACGTCAAAGAGGAACAACTCACAATCCAGGTGAGCACGTAGGTTGTGGTAAAGATCACACTTTATTTGCACTAGTTGCTGGAACAGTGGTATTCAAAAAGAAAAGAAACAACAAATCATACGTTTCTATTGAGCCTCTTGCTGAATAATTTATTTAGCATTAAAATATTTAAATCTCCTCTCTTTATTTCATGTAAAGACAGGAGATTTTTTTATTTTTACCACTCGTTAGTAAATAATCTCTAGGTACTCATCCCGAGTTCCATACGATTCAAGAATAATCATCTTCAATAGATATATCACATGCTAAGTCTAAAATACTTACAGGAGAATAAAGAAGAAGCCATTAAGGCTTTGAGCATAAAAAATTTCGATGCAACTCAAATTATCGATCAAGTTATTGAGCTGGATGAGAAAAGAAAATCCACTCAAGCTAAACTAGATAATACTCAAGCTGAAATGAATAGCCTTTCAAAGGAAATTGGAATGCTATTTAAGTCAGGAAAAGCTGATGAAGCAAATGCTGCTAAAGCTAAAACCGGAGAGTTGAAAGAGTCCATTTCGGAATTAAACACTGAAATGACTGATGCTATTTCTCAATTGAACGACTTACTTCTTAAAATTCCTAATATTCCTCACCCTACAGTACCAGCAGGTAAAGGTGAAGAAGAAAATGTGATTGAAAGAACCGAAGGTGAAATGCCTAATTTGTATGAAGGCGCAATTCCTCACTGGGAATTAGCTAAAAAATACAATATCATCGATTTTGAATTAGGAAACAAAATCACGGGTGCAGGTTTTCCTCTATACCGTGGTAAGGGTGCAATTTTCCAGAGAGCTTTAATCAACTTTTTCCTTGATGAAAATCGTAAGGCCGGATACGAAGAAGTCATTCCTCCATTGATGGTAAATGAAGCTTCTGGATATGGTACAGGTCAGCTACCTGATAAGGATGGACAGATGTATCATGCAACTGAGGATAACTTATACTTGATTCCTACAGCTGAGGTTCCGGTTACGAACATCTACCGCGATGTTATTTTGAAAGCAGAAGATTTCCCTATCAAAAACACAGCTTACTCAGCTTGTTTCCGTCGCGAAGCAGGTTCATATGGTAAAGATGTTCGTGGATTGAATCGCCTTCATCAGTTTGACAAAGTAGAAATCGTTCAACTTCAGCATCCTGATAAATCTTACGAAGCTTTAGATACAATGGTGGCTCATGTTGAAAGCATTATCAAGAAATTGGAATTACCATACCGTTTACTACGTTTATGTGGCGGCGATACAAGTTTCACAGCAGCTTTAACTTTCGATTTCGAGGTTTTCTCTGCAGCTCAAGATAAGTGGCTAGAAGTAAGTTCTGTTTCTAACTTCGAATCGTACCAAGCTAATCGCTTAAAGCTTAGATTCAAAGAAAAGAATGAGAAGAAAACTCAATTGGCTCACACATTGAATGGTTCTGCTTTAGCTTTACCTAGAATGGTAGCTGCTTTATTGGAAAACAATCAGTGCGCTGAAGGAATTAGAATCCCTAAGGCATTAATTCCTTACACTGGCTTCGATATGATCGACTAAAAGAAAGACAATTCAAACATTTGAATTTGATATACCTATTCAAAACCCGAGGGATTTCTCTCGGGTTTTTATATTTTTGATAAAACAAGCTTAATTTTAATTTCAGCCATTGAAGAAATATCTATTATATTTTCTGATTCTAAACCTTCTGCTTCCTTCCTTGAGTTTCGCCCAAAAAAGGAATAGTCAGTTGGCTTATCGTTACTTTAGAGATAAAGAATACGAGGCTGCCTCAGAGATTTTCAATGAGCTCTACCAAACTTCAAAATCAAAATCCTATTTCACTTACTACATTACCTGTCTGCTCAAGCTGGAGAACTATGATAAGGCAGAAAAATCTGTAAAAAAAGAAATTCGTAAGTACCCCAATGATAGAGTATTTCAGGTTGAGTTGGGAAATATATACAAAACGTCGGGTGAGCCAGAAAAAGCAGACAAACATTATAATAAGATTATTTCGAATATTATTCCGAACAAAAGAGAGTTTGTGACCACTGCAAATGCTTTACGTAGTAAGGGAGAGCATGATTTGGCTATAAAAACTTACAAAAGAGGACGACAAATCTTAAAACAAGAACATTTTTTCCATTTCGAAATTGCTAACATTTTAATGTCACAACGCAATTTCAAAATTATGTTGGATGAGTATATGATTGCCCTTTCTGTGACGCCTGAGAAGCTTCAGCAGATTCAAAGCCAACTGCAAGCTGCGCTTTCACAAGATATCAATTCCGACCTGGATCAACTGTTAAAATCGAAACTAATAAAGCAAGTACAGCAAAGCAATAGTCATATCGTATACAAGGAATTACTTCTATGGTATCATATTCATAAAAAGCAGTTCTCTCTTGCTTTTTCTCTGGCACAATCAATCGATTTGCTTAAGAATAATGGAGGTGATAAATTGATGTACCTTGCCAAAATGGCCAACAATAATAAAGATCATGTAACTGCAGAAAATTGCTATCAACAAGTTGTTGAAAAAGGTGCCAGTTCGAAACATTACAATCAGGCGCTTATAGGGAAGCTAGAGAGTAAACATCTTCAGCTTGAAAACAGTACAAATACAAGTCGTGAAGATTGGACTAAGCTTTCGAAAGACTATGCAAACTACTTCGAGAATCTAAAAAATATTAATCAATCTGTTAACAGCTTGATTCGTTTTTCAAATTTAAGTGCATTCAAACTTAAAGAGATTAACACAGCAAAAAGCCTTCTTGAAACCGCTCTAAAGGTTAGAAATATTAGATACACCGATAAAGCAAAAATAAAACTGGAACTCGCTGACATCACCTTACTTGATAATAAGAAATGGGATGCTGTCCTACTCTATTCTCAAATTGAACAAAGAAATAAGAACAACCCTATTGGTTATGAGGCTAAACTAAAAAAAGCTAAAGTCTCGTACTATCTTGGCGAACTCGATTGGGCAAAAGCTCAGCTTGATGTATTGAAAGGAAGTACTTCAAAATTAATTGCCAACGACGCCTTAAATCTATCACAACTTATTAGCGACAATACAAGTTTAGATTCCACCTACTCAGCTATGAGATATTTTGCAGAGATCGACTATCTTTTATTTCAAGGAAAACCAGATTCTGCAATTATTAAACTCAATGGTTTTAATAAAATATACCCCGGACACAGTTTAAGCGATGAAGTTTGCTTCAAGAAATACGAAATATATCAATCGAAACAAATGTATAATAAGGCAATAGAGCAGTTGGATATAATCATTAAAAACCATCCATACGAAAATTTAGCAGCCAAAGCTCTATACAAACAAGCTCAGCTTTTTGAATTTCAAAATCTAAAAGTTAAAAGCGGAGACAACTACAAAAAAATAATTGTAGAATATCCGGAAAGTATTTATTCTGTTCCGGCTCGAGAACGCTATTCTACAATAAGAAATTCACAGTAAATCATCAATTTTACACCAAATAAAATCAATAATATATGATCATTTATAACACGAGTTACATTCTACATAGCACTAAGGAAAATGAATTTTGCAAATGGATGCAAGAACAGTTTATTCCTCTTATTAAAGAAACGGGTACATTTATTCAAAATTATTTTTGCAAGGTTATGGTACAACAAGAAGATGGTAGTCAAACCTATTCTCTTCAAATTTTCTTTAAAAACAAAGCACAATTGGATAAATATAGAAATGATTTCGAACCTCGATGCAAAGCTATTTTTGCAGCCAAGTTTCAAACTGAAATTATGACCTTCTCATCAACTATGTTTGAACATGCTGTAATTCATTAAAATTTGTACAACAAGGCCGTTATTAATTGAAAACTCAAGTTTGAAAAAACAAACAAAAGCATATATCTTCGCACTAACGGCCATCTTATCCTGGTCGACAGTTGCTACGGCTTTTAAAATTGCTTTAGAAGGGATGGATTATATCCATCTCTTAGCGATTTCATCAACCGTTGCGATGTTCTTTTTTTCCTTATTTTTATTTTTCAAAGGTGATTTAATATCTGCAATCAAGAGGCCCAAACCTGAATTGATACATTCAGCATTTCTAGGCTTCCTCAACCCATTTCTATATTATTTTATACTACTAAAAGCTTATTCGCTTTTATCAGCCCAATTGGCTCTTAGTTTGAATTATATTTGGCCAATAACACTGGTGCTTCTTTCGATCCCATTACTCAAACAAAAAATCGGACTTAAAAGTATAGCTTGTATTCTACTAAGTTTTGTTGGCGTTATAGTTATTGCCAACAAAGGCTCTATTACAAGTATCGAAACTTCAAATTCATGGGGTATCATATTAGCTTTAGGTAGTTCAATTATTTGGGCACTGTTTTGGATATACAACACAAAAGATAGTCGAGAAGACCTTAATAAACTGTTTCTAAATTTTCTTTTTGGAGCAATATATAGCATCATAGCTTTAGTCATACTGGGACAATTCAGTTTTCCCGACCTTAAAAGTTTAAGTGCAGCGGTTTATATCGGTCTGGTTGAATGTGGAATAGCTTACATCTTTTGGTTGAAGGCTATGAAGCTTTCAGAAAGCACTGATAAAATAGGAAATTTAGTCTTTCTAAGTCCTTTCATTTCCCTCTTCTTGATCCATCTTTTTATCGGAGAAACTATCTATCTTAGCACTTGGATAGGTCTTTCAATTATTGTGATCGGCATTATTCTTCAGAAAATATCTATAAAAAATTAGAGCTTTGAGTAACGACAGAATCATAATGGGGATAGACCCCGGAACAAATTACATGGGCTATGCCCTACTTAAGATCGTAGGCAAGAAACCTGAATTGTTGATTTCTGGTGTATTAGATTTAAAGAAACTTGGCGATCCATACTTAAAACTTCAAAGAATTTTCAGGCGAACTCTGCAAGTTATTGATGAATACCAACCTGATGAATTAGCCATTGAATCACAATTTTTTGGTAAGAATATTCAATCTATGTTGAAATTAGGGCGAGCCCAAGGCGTTTGTATTGCTGCAGCTTTGCAGCGTGATATTCCTATTTGCGAATACGCACCACGTAAAATTAAACTAGCCGTTACCGGAACAGGAACTGCATCTAAAGAGCAGATGGCAACAATAATGCAACGCTTTTTTAATATTCCCAATTTCCCTACCAATTCTGATGAAACCGACGCCATAGCAATTGCTCTATGCCATTTCTTCCAAGCCAACCCCTTATTGGGGTCAAAGAAAACAAGCTCATGGTCCGATTTCGTCAAGCAAAATCCTGGTCGAGTGAAATAAAACTTGAAAAAGGACATAAAAATAGCCGCACAAGGGCGGCTAAATATATCTGGATTCGAACAGATTCCTCTATTCAAAATTCGCTCTAATTTTCGTTGCTACTTCAGCCAAATCTTCTTGCGAAGGGCTAAGCTTAGGATTTGAAAAGTTCAAATCTCCAATAGCATTTAATGGTACCAAGTGAATGTGAGTATGCGGAACTTCAAGACCAATAACAGCAACACCTATACGCTTACATTCAATTGATTTCTCAACCGCCTTAGCCACACGTTTAGCAAAAACATTCAAGCCAGCTAAGACTTCATCTTCAAGATCAAAGATATAGTCAACTTCTGCCTTGGGAATCACAAGTGTGTGGCCTTCCGCTAACGGACTAATATCTAAAAAAGCAAAGTACTTATCGTCCTCAGCAATCTTATGGCAAGGAATCTCACCATTTATGATTTTTGTGAAAATTGTTGACATAGCTTTTATTTTTACACAGCCCTGAGGGCTATTAATTTATCAGTTTAATCTTACATTGAGATCTCAATAATCTCGAATGGAATAACACCATTAGGCACTGTAATATCAACTACATCGCCCACAACTTTGCCAATAAGGCCTTTTGCGATTGGTGTGTTAATTGATAGCTTCCCCTTCTTAAAGTCAGCTTCAGTTTCAGATACCAAAGTATAAGTCATAACAGCACCATTCTTAGTGTTCTTAATCGTTACTTTATTCAACATCTGAACTTTCGAAGTATCAATTTTACTTTCATCAATAATACGGCTATTGATTACAATCTCTTTCAATTGTGCAATTTTAGCTTCAAGTAATCCTTGCGCTTCTTTTGCTGCATCGTACTCAGCATTCTCCGACAAGTCTCCCTTATCAATAGCCTCTCCAATTTGTCTTGAAATTTCCGGACGCTCTACAGTTTCCAGTTGTTCCAATTCTGCTTTTAGTTTTTTAAAACCTTCTTCGGTTATGTATGAATATTTAGACATATATCCTCCTATTATTTTCTATCGTTTATTTGATTTTCTTTTTAATTATACCAAATGAATAATTTATTGCTCACCTGATATAAAAACAAAAAGAATCCCACCTTTGCGGAACTCTTTCAGGTGCAAATATATACATTTAAACTTAATACACCTATACTATAATAACTTGGCTCTGATATAAAAGTACTAAAAATCTTAATTAGATGTACTTTCTATCTAAAATTTCCTTGGATATAATGGCCTGTTTCCAATCAAATTCTTGGTTTACCTCAAGTCCTTCTCCTGCATTTTCCAAATCTTCAACTTCCATTATTAACGGAGTACCGCCAGAAACTGATTCAACCTTTATTTCCTCTTTAGGGAAATCTTCAATTTCATCCTCAACAATTTCGTCTTGAATACCCTGATAAGGATGACTTTCTTGGGTTTCAAATGCATTTGCTCCTAATAATGAATCAAAAATATTTTCAATACTTGCAGGCATTTCATCCTCCGATCGTTCGGCTTCATCACCCTGAAGTTTATTTACCGGCTTCTTCTTTTTGTTTATAGCGCCAAAAATTGCGAATAAAGCCATCAAAATAAATGGTAGAATATTTCCCCAATCACCTTTCATAGTTGAATTATTAATTCCTAAATTTAAACCCCTTACATAAATCGATATTCATGAAATCAAGTCAATCAAATTTACATTATTTTTTTCTAATCCTAATCCCATTACTTGCTTTTTCTTCTTGCAGCAAGGACACCAATATAGATAAAATTGTACCCTATACCAGGGTAGAATTTGAATATCTGGACAATGAAAATAAACTTGGAGCTGTAGGTAACAGCATTTATCTGGATGAAGATGACATTATAACCTCATCAGCAGGTTACAAAAATCATGGTATTATTATAGTAAGATTGAATGAAGGATTTGCAGCATTCGATGCGACCTGTACACACGATGTGGAAGCTGATGAACATGTAGAACTTGATGGGAGTTTCGCTGAATGTCCAATTTGTGGTAGCAAATTCAATGTTCTCCAAGGAGGAGAACCATTTAATGGTTCTGTAGCTCGATACAACCTAAAACAATACAAAACCTCTAGTCAGTCGGCAGGCAATCATGCAACAATTAGAGTCTATAATTAAACCACGTATCATCTTAAATCTTTTTCTAAACTCACCCTATTAGACAAAATAGTATCATTTGTAATATAGAAATTTGATTATAATCAGTCTTAATCAAATAAAGTTTAGGAATTGGACGAATAAAGCCACTTAGGTAAAAAACTAATCTTCACATACTAAAGATAAAAAAATCGGAAGACAATGCAAATCGACAAAATTTTCTAGTTTGCATAATTTTTATAAAAACACTTTGTAGTCTATAGTAATATTGCATATTTTCAGTCGCTACTCAAAAGAAATCTAACTGAAAACCTATGAAAAAAGTATTATTATTACCTCTTCTGGCGCTTCTCATAGCTCCAATGAAAAGCTTCGCAAGTGAAGCAGATCTGGTCGTGCCAAGCTTAAGGCAATCTGTCTTTAATGGGCTTGGAGGAATTAATGGATGGGACCTTCTTCTTTATGGTATTGTCATTATTGTACTAGGCCTATTGTTTGGAATGGTTCAGTTTAATAAAATCAAGAAACTACCCGTTCACAAATCAATGTCTAAGGTTTCTAATATTATTTACGAAACCTGTAAAACGTATTTATTACAGCAAGGTAAATTCCTAATTATCTTGTTTGCAATTATTGGTGTTGCCATTAGCTATTACTTTATAGCATTGGCTCATATGTCTATCCCTAAAACTTTACTTATCCTTCTTTGGACTGTACTTGGTATTTTAGGTTCTTATGGTGTTGCCTGGTTCGGTATTCGTATCAACACGTATGCTAACAGTAGAACCTCCTTTGCTGCGCTTAAGAAACTCCCTTTTAATGTGATGTCTATTCCTTTGCAAGCTGGAATGAGTGTTGGTCTTCTTTTAATCTGCGTTGAGTTGATTATGATGATAGCCATCCTTCTCTTTATTCCTGGCGAAAGTGCTGGAGCATGTTTCATTGGTTTTGCAATTGGTGAATCACTAGGTGCATCTGCATTGAGAATTGCCGGTGGTATTTTTACTAAAATCGCTGATATTGGAGCCGACTTAATGAAGATTGTTTTCAAAATTGATGAAGATGATCCACGTAACCCTGGTGTTATTGCTGACTGTACTGGTGATAATGCTGGTGATAGCGTTGGTCCTACGGCTGATGGTTTTGAAACCTATGGTGTAACGGGTGTAGCCCTTATCACATTTATTATTCTGATGTTTGGTGAAACGGGCTTACTTCCTGATGTAGAATTTGCATCAACTCTAATTGTTTGGATATTCGCAATGCGTGTTCTTATGATTTTTACATCTGTATTTTCATATCTTGTCAATCAAGCTATAGCTAAAATAAAATACGCAAAAGAGGAACATTTCGATTTTGAAGCTCCATTAACTTCATTGGTTTGGATTACTTCTATTATTTCAATTGTTGTAACCTATGCATTAAGCTATGTTATGATATTTGATCTTCCTGAAGGATTATGGTGGAAACTTTCTACTATTATTTCTTGTGGTACTTTAGCTGCCGCTATTATTCCTGAATTTACCAAAGCTTTTACAAGCTCTAAATCTCGTCATGTACAAGAAGTTGTAAATGCTTCTCGTGAAGGCGGGGCTTCATTAACTATCCTATCTGGTATGGTAGCTGGTAATTTCTCAGCATTCTGGAAAGGAATGGTTATGATGGCGCTAATGGCTGTTGCTTTTTACACGGTTCAGGATCTAAGTTTATTTGGTGAATATCCTGGTATTTTTGCTTTTGGTTTAGTTGCTTTTGGATTCTTAGGCATGGGACCTGTTACCATTGCTGTTGACAGTTATGGCCCGGTTACCGATAATGCTCAATCGGTATTTGAATTATCACAAATTGAGAAAATCCCGAATATTAAAGAAGAAATCAATAGTGAATTTGGTTTTGAGCCTAACTTCGAAACAGGAAAGCATAATCTGGAAGAAAATGACTCTGCAGGTAATACTTTTAAAGCTACTGCGAAACCGGTATTAATTGGAACTGCGGTTATTGGTGCAACTACAATGATATTTGCAATTATTCTACTTCTTAAAAAGACAATTCTTTCTAATGGTGAATCTTTATTGCAAATTGAACTTACCGATCCGTCTGTAATTCTTGGTTTAATAACTGGTGGTGCTGTTATTTACTGGTTCTCTGGAGCATCGATGCAAGCTGTAACAACAGGTGCTTATCGTGCTGTTGAGTATATTAAAAAGAATATCGATTTAAATAAGTCGGAAGCCGATATCGAAGATTCTAAGAATGTTGTAAAGATTTGCACGCAATATGCTCAAACGGGTATGTGGAATATCTTTGCTGTTATCCTTAGTTTAACTTTAGCTTTTGCATTCTTTAGCCCTAATTTCTTTGTTTCTTATCTAATTTCAATTGCTATTTTCGGATTATTCCAAGCTATGTATATGGCAAATGCCGGTGGTGCATGGGATAATGCTAAGAAAGTTGTTGAGGTTGATTTAAAAGAGAAAAACACAGCTCTTCACGATGCAACTATTGTTGGTGATACTGTTGGTGATCCATACAAAGATACCTCATCAGTAGCTTTAAATCCTGTAATCAAATTTTCAACCTTATTCGGTTTATTAGCTGCTGAAATTGCTATTGAATTAATCGTTGAAGCTGACAAAACCGGAGGAACAAATATTGCTCCTTATATTGGTGTTGTTTTCTTAGCAATTGGTTTATTCTTTGTTTACCGCTCATTCTACGGCATGAGAATTCAGGTTGAAGCTGAAACCAAAAAAAGTACTGAAAGTACTGAAAATGCTGACTCTAAAAAATTAGAAACAAGCCAAGCATAATTCAGTCAAATATATTCTGAATCCACAAATACAAAGAAAGCCGCTAGATTATTGAAATCTAGCGGCTTTTATATTTTGCTTTAGATGTCTTTCTACTTAAACAATTCCAATACAGTTTCTTTATCTTTTGCAAGCTGTTCCTTTAAGGCATCGATTCCTTTAAACATTTGCTCGTTTCGAATACGCTTATAAAAATAGATACTTATTGATTTATAGTAGATATTTTGATCAAAATTGAAAATATTCACTTCTATGGATCTATTATCCATCTGATGATTAACGGTTGGACGAAACCCAATATTTAACATCCCACTGTACATCACATCATCCACCTCTACTTTAACAGCGTATACACCATCCTTAGGCACTAATTTATAGCTCTCCTGAGGATCGACATTCGCCGTTGGAAAACCAATTTCATGTCCTAGCTTCTTACCATCAACAACAATACCTTTAATGAAATAACGATGACCTAAATATTTATTAGTTGTTTGAATATCCCCTTCAGCTAAAGCTTTTCTAATTTTAGTTGAGCTAACATCTATGGTATCTACATTCAAAACCTCCAATTGCTCAATCTTAAAATTAAGCTTATCAGCATAAACTTTTAAATCTTCGTAGGTTCCTTTTCGCTTATGGCCAAATTTATGGTCATAGCCAACAACCAGAGATTTCATTCCTATCTGCCCCACTAAAATTTTCTCAACAAAGTCGGTATAGGATAATTTAGAAAATTCCTTTGTAAATGGGTAAATCACCAAATGATCCACACCAGCAGCTTCAAGTAATTTCTTTTTCTCTTCAAGCGTATTAATCAAACGTAACTCGTCGTCATGCGTGTTCAATACCAAACGAGGATGTGGATAAAACGTAAAAATTACTGTTTCTCCATTCACTTCGCGGGCTAAGTCCTGAAGGCGCTTAATGACCTTTTTGTGTCCCAAGTGCACACCATCAAATGTTCCAATGGTGACAACCGGGTTTAAAGCGGAAAAATTATTTAAGTCAGTATGAACCTTCATCAGCTTAATTACGGATTAATATCCCAATTTATATTGGGTACAAATTTAAGATTTTATTCGTTGTGGAATTTCGAATAACAAAAGTAGAAAAATTTATAGAAGTATATGCCTCTTCTTGTGATTAACAAGGCAAGAAGAAAACCTATGCCAATCATAAAAACCAACATCTAATTCAATAAAAACACATCATCATAGAAAAATGAATCTCATTTCGCAATACTTTGCATGATAATTCCTTAATGCAGTCAAAAATTAATATTTGTGAATCTTTACTTCCTTACTATCTTTGCCAAGTTTGTATTACAATTAAAACCATTTTATGATCTCATCAGGAAATTCAGATGTGGGGTACCAAAGTCCCACCAAGAAAATCGTATTAGGGGTACAGTTTTTATTTGTTGCTTTCGGAGCAACTGTTCTCGTTCCTCTTCTTGTCGGTATTGATCCGGCAGTAGCACTATTCACAGCAGGAGTCGGCACCCTTATCTTTCATTTGATAACAAAGGGTATGGTTCCTGTTTTTTTAGGCAGTAGTTTTGCCTTTATTGCACCTATTGTAGCCGCAACTGAGCTTTACGGCTTTGCCGGAACTCTATCAGGATTAATAGCAGTTGGTGTGGTTTACGGTATTGTTTCAGGAATTATTAAAACCTGGGGGCTCCGAGTAATCGAAAAAATTTTCCCGGCAGTAGTTGTTGGACCTGTTATCATGATTATTGGTTTATCTTTAGCTCCTGTAGCTGTTAATATGGCTAAAACAAACTGGGCTATTGCTTCTGTCGTTTTACTTACAGCCGTTTTGATTGTTGTTTACGCAAAAGGTATTATGAAATTGATTCCTATTTTTTGTGGAATCATCGTTGGATATATCCTTTCTATCATATTAGGTGCTGTTGATTTCACACCTATCCAGGAAGCTTCATGGATTGCTTTACCAGAATTCGTAAGACCAGAATTCTCTTGGGGAGCTATTCTTTATATGTTACCTGTAGCTGTTGCTCCGGTAATTGAACACGTTGGTGACATGTATGCAATTGGCGGAGTAGCAAACAAAGAATTTGTTAAAAAACCTGGTTTACACCGTACTATCTTAGGTGATGGTGTGGCAACTGCTTTTGCAGGATTTTTTGGTGGGCCACCAAACACAACTTATTCAGAGGTGACTGGTGCTATCGCTCTTACAAAAATTACAAACCCAGCTATTCTGAGAATTGCGGCAATTACAGCTATCTGTTTTTCAGTTATTGGAAAAGTAAGTGCATTCCTTAAAACAATTCCACAGGCTGTATTAGGTGGTATTATGCTTCTTCTTTTCGGTATGATTGCCAGTATTGGTATCAAAACTCTAATAGAAGCCAAAGCTGATTTCAGCAAGACAAGAAATCAAGTTATCATTTCTATTATTTTGACTGTTGGAATTGGTGGAGCCCAGATTTCGTATGACAATTTCTCTTTAGCAGGAATTGGTTTAGCATCGGTAGTAGGTGTTGTTTTAAACCTTATTTTACCAGACAAATCGAAAGCGATTAAAGGAAGTGAAGTGAAATAACACTTGGCTTAAATTATAAAACAAGAAAAGGGCGTGCACGTGCACGCCCTTTTTGATTACAAGCATTAGCCCTAATTCACAGCTTCGCCGCTGAGTTCTTGTTTTTTTATAAACTGATTGATAATATGAGATAATTTTGGATAGCCTATTTCTTCCAAATCATAATAAACACGAGTTGTTGGCTTATTGATCTTTAAAATTCGATTCAAATCGATTGGCGTTCCAATAATAACAGAATCACAATCAGAAGCATTAATCGTTGCTTCCAAATCTTTCAATTGCTGATCGGAATATCCCATAGCTGGAAGAATACTTCCAATATTTGGATAAATCTCGAAGGTCTCTTTTAATTTTCCTACCAAATATGGACGAGCATCAACCTCATCAATAGCACCAAATTTTCGAGCTGCTACAGTTCCTGCTCCTATTTTCATTTCACCATGGGTTAAAGTTGGCCCATCTTCTACAATTAAAACACGCTTTCCCTTAATAATTTCAGGTTTATCAACTAATATTGGAGAAGCGCCATCTACAACAACTGCATGATCATTTACTTTAGCTATACTTTCACGTACAGTTTGAATTCCCTCAGGTGATGCAGAATCCATCTTGTTGATAATAACAACATCGGCCATACGTAAATTCACCTCACCTGGATAATACGACAACTCAGCTCCTGGTCTGTGTGGATCTGCTACTGTAATAGTTAAATCAGGCTTGTAGAATGAGAAATCATTATTTCCACCATCCCAAAGAATAACATCGCAACCTGCCGGATCATTTTCAGCTGCTCGAACGATAGCCTCATAGTCAACTCCTGCATATATGATATTCCCACGACTCACATGTGGTTCATACTCTTCCATTTCTTCAATGGTGCATTTATGCTTCTTTAAATCTTCTACTGTTGCAAAACGTTGTACTTTTTGTGCAACCAGATCGCCATAAGGCATAGGGTGACGAATCGCAATAACTCGCAACCCTCTTTCCATTAATTCCTCGATTACCTTACGTGATGTTTGAGATTTTCCACACCCTGTTCGGGTTGCTACCACTGCAATTACAGGCTTATGGCTTCGAATCATGGTATCTTCTGGCCCCAATAGTTTAAAATTGGCACCTGCAGCATTAACAATAGCACTCATATTCATCACTTTCTGATACGATACATCTGAATATGAAAAAACACAATCATCAATTTCGTGCATTTTAATCAGTTCAGTTAATTCCTCCTCCGCATAAATTGAAATACCATCCGGATAAAGTCCTCCTGCAAGTTCCGCAGGATACTTACGTCCATCAATGTCGGGAATTTGAGCAGCTGTAAAAGCTATAACCTTATAATCCTGATTGTTTCTGAAATAGGTGTTGAAGTTGTGAAAATCACGACCTGCTGCACCAATGATAATTACCTTCTTAATTGCCATGTTAAACCTCCATGTTTTCAATATTAATACTCACTAAATTTATCTAACTATAAACAGAACAATATGTTCCATCTCTATAAATTTATGCTTTTAAATGAAAAACACGAAATTTAAAATCCTTATCTCTAGACTGTTCCTTAACAGTAGATTTAAACTTGACTTTCTAATTTTAATTCAATATTTTATATCTCCTCTATTTTTTTAATCTCTCAGAAGTAATAAGTTTCAATCTCCCGTTTAAATAAATTTGAAAGCTTATCTTCACATGAAAATAAACACTGTTTCATGAATTTCTTAGCGCACTTATACCTTTCCGGAGAATCTGAAAAAATAATGGTTGGTAATTTTATTGCTGATTTCGTAAAAGGTAGAAAGTATGAGAATTACAAATCAGAAATTCGAGAGGGAATTCTACTCCATCGGTCAATAGATTCATATACTGATACACATCCTATCGTTAGCCAAAGTGGTAAGTATTTTCGCGAAGTGTACAGAAAATATTCCGGAGTGATAACAGATTTAGTTTATGATCATTTTCTGGCAAAAAATTGGGGCCTTTATCACAAACAAGCATTACCCGTTTTTGTTTCTCGATGCCATGAAGCTTTTGTAAAGAACTATCTTACCCTCCCCAATCAGGTTAAATTATTTCTTCCTTTTCTTATAAGTAGTAGAAGATTGGAAACTTATGCCGAGATTGAAGGCTTAAGAACAGCTCTAAATATAATGGTACGTCGAACAAGCCTTCCTGATAAGACTGATTTAGGCATTGAGATTTTATTGGAAAACTATGAAGCACTTGAAAGCGAATTCCACACTTTTATGCGAGAAATTATTACCTACGTCAGTAAGGATAAAGGAATAGAATTAAAATATTTAGTGGAATAAAGCTTAAGAAAGTTTTAAGTCGCGAACCATCATTTGAGTTTCAACCTTACCCATGTATTCATTCTCTTGCAACGAATAGCATATATTGAAAGGCGACCCTTTTGCAATTTTTGGATACATATTGCCCATTTGGAATGCAATTCCACTTATTACATTACCATCACGAATATCATCGACCACAGATAATTTTAGATGTTCTTTATTTCTACCAACCTGACGTGAATAGCCGTAATCCACCACATCTTCACTAATGAAAATAGGTGTCATATTTTTGGGCCCGAAAGGCTCAAATTGCTTTAACAAGCGATAAAACTTTGGTGTAATATCGGAAAGTTTAATTTTGGCATCAATTTTTATTTGAGGTACCAACATATCATCCGAAATATTGTGTTGAACGTACTCTTCGAATCGTTGCTGAAATTCACTTACATTTGCCAACTTCATTGTAAGACCAGCGGCATATTTATGTCCCCCAAAATTTTCTAAAAGATCACTACAAGCCGATATAGCCTGATATAAATCGAATCCATCAACCGATCGTGCAGAACCGGTAGCCATTCCATTCGATTCTGTTAAGATAACAGTTGGGCGGTAATAGGTTTCAATCATTCGTGAAGCAACAATCCCAATAACACCTTTGTGCCAGTTTCTATCGAAAAGGACTGTACTCTTCTTAGATTCTAGTTTCCCAGCTTTATTTAGTCGTTCTAACGCTTGATCCGTAATATCATGATCTAACTCCTTACGATTTTCATTCATCGTATTTATGCTATCTCCAATCAGTACAGCAGCGTCTTTTTCTTCAACAATCAAAAGTTGAACCGCATGACGTCCTGATTGAATTCTACCAGCCGCATTTATTCTTGGACCAACTTTAAAAACAATATCATTGACGGATAAATCCTTATTAACACCAGCTAAGTCCATGATCGTCTTCAGACCTAATCGAGGATACTTATTCAGTTGAATTAGTCCATAATGCGCTAAAACTCGATTCTCATTTTCAATAGGCACAATATCTGATGCTATACTCACAGCAACCAAATCCAACAAAGGAACTAAATTCTCAAAAGGCCAATTAAGTTGTTGACTCAAGCCTTGCATTAACTTAAAACCAACACCACATCCCGATAGACAATCACAAGGATATTCACAATCTACACGCTTAGGATCTAAAACTGCTGTTGCCTCAGGTAAAATCTCATCTGGTGTATGGTGATCGCAGATGATGAAATCAACGCCCTTTTCTTTGGCATATGCAATTTTCTCCATGGCTTTAATACCACAATCCAATGCTATGACCAAAGTCACTTTACTTTCAGCTGCAAAATCGATTCCCTTTAAAGAAATACCATAGCCTTCAGAATAACGATCAGGAATGTAATAATCGATATAGTCGAAATGTTTTTTTAGGAAGGTATAAACCAAAGCAACCGATGTTGTTCCATCAACATCGTAGTCACCATAGATCATGACACGCTCTTGATTGTTTAAGGCTGTGATCAATCTGGTCACAGCCTTATCCATATCTTTCATTAAAAACGGGTCATGCAAATCGTCGAGACTTGGTCGAAAAAATGCTTTTGCTTCGTCAAAAGTTTGAATTCCTCTTTGTACCAGCAAATTTGCAATAACCTTATCGACCCCTAGTGATTGAGAAAGCGACTCAATCGTTTCCTCATCTCCCGGCTCTTTGATTACCCATCTTTTATCCATAGTTCGATCTTTAGAACGGGAAATTAGTCATTTTTAAACGTCATATCAAACAAGTTAGCGATATGATTTTTCAAGTTATGTTTTACCTCCTCGATATCAAGCTCTTTACCCAGTTCTTTTTTTAAAGATGTGACTCCCTTGTCTTGAAAACCACATGGATTTATATATCCAAAATAGTCTAAATCGGTGTTTACATTAAAAGCAAAACCGTGCATACTCACCCATCTGCTTACACGAACACCTATGGCACAGATCTTTCGAACACTTGGTTTATCAATATCCAGCCAAACACCTGTTGCACCTTCAAGACGATGACCTTCTAATCCATAATCAGCAATACAATTAATTACCGCTTGTTCGAGATTATCGATATAGTTTTTAATTCCCATATCGTAAGTCTCCAAATTTAGAATTGGATAACCTACAATTTGCCCTGGTCCATGATAAGTAATGTCACCCCCTCTATTAATCTTATGGAAAGTAGCATTTTTCGCTTGTAGCTGAATCATATTAAGTAGCATGTTCTGCTCTTTACCACTTTTCCCAATAGTATACACATGAGGATGCTCGCAGAATAAAAGATAGTTATTGCTCAGCTTCTTTTCTTCAGCTGGCAAATCAGCATTATCTTGTTTCGATTTTAAAACCTCATCAAATAATTCTTCCTGATAATCCCAAGCTTCCTTATAATCGATACTCGACAAATCACGAAATACGGTTTCTTTGCTCATTTCAATATGGGTGTATGTTGTTTAAATCAATCAGTAATTGATATTTTATTTTTTAGCCAAGTCCTTCAAATCAAGAGCTTTTACATGTCGCTCTGCATGGTAAGATGAACGCACCAAAGGCGTACTCTCACAGAATGTAAATCCTTTTTCCAAACCTACAGTTTCATATTTCTTGAAAGTTTCAGGTGTTACATACTCCTCAACAGCTAAGTGCTGACGAGATGGTTGAAGGTATTGTCCAATTGTCATCACCTTAACACCTACTGCCAACAAATCATCCATTACCTGATAGATTTCTTCTTCTGTTTCACCTAAACCCAGCATAATTCCGGATTTAGCAACAATTCCTGAATCAGCTATTTGCTTCAGAACCTGTAAGCTTAAATCATATTTGGCACGGCTACGCACTTCAGGCGTTAGTCGACGAACCGTTTCCAGATTGTGAGAAATCACTTCTGGCTTCTCATCTATTACTCGCTGAATATCTTCTTCCTTACCATTAAAATCTGGAATCAAGACTTCTAATGTCGTAGTTGGGTTATTCTTTCTGATTTCCTTAATGGTTTCAGCCCAAATCCCAGATCCACCATCTTCAAGATCATCACGATCTACCGATGTGATAACCGCATGCTTAAGTTTCATCAACTTAATAGATTTGGCCAAACGACGTGGCTCCTTCCAATCTGCTGCAAGAGGTTTACCCGTTTTTACATTACAAAACTTACAGGCTCTTGTGCAGATATTTCCCAATATCATGAAAGTTGCGGTTCCATTACCCCAACATTCTCCTACATTGGGACATTTTCCGCTTGAGCAAATTGTGTGCAAACCATGATCGCGAACAATTCCATTCACATATGAGTAATCATCGCCCTTAGGCAATTGTATTTTCAACCAATCTGGTTTTCTCTTCATCTTCATTTTTTCAATTTTTTCGCCATCTCTTTCTCAGAAATGAAACATTGATCTGTAAAGAACAGTTTTTTATTAGTCTACTGAAACCAATCTTTGAGTAAATAGATTTTCTCTGTTTTTAAAACTCAAAAACAGCTACTTAGTCTGAATTAAAGATTGAATGCAAATTTATATTTTTGAGAATAAAGAACACCTGAAAATCAGAAAAATAATCGTCTGCTTTCCGACAGATAAAAAAACTTTATTTTTAAAGATTCTAAATACCCTTTAATTTTCGGCAAGTATAAGAAATAAATCGCTGATTTCCTCCTAACTAAAGCGGTTGCTTATAATATTTTGCACATATTATTATATCTTTGCATCCAAATTAATATTATTAGATTAGAGATGAATACGTTAGAACTTAGTGAGCAAGAAGTCATTAGAAGAAATTCCCTAAAAGAACTTCAAGCATTAGGAATAAATCCATTCCCTGCTGCCGAATACAAGGTAAACGTGTATAGCGACGAGATTCTTGCGAATTTCGATCCTGAAGAGAATAATTATCAGGAAGTTGTCCTTGCAGGTAGAATTATGAGCCGCCGTATTATGGGTAAGGCTTCTTTTATTGAACTACAAGATGCAAATGGTCGAATTCAGGTTTATATTAGCCGCGATGACATTTGCCCAGGTGAAGATAAAACACTTTACAATACAGTATTCAAAAAACTCTTGGATATAGGTGACTTTGTAGGGATTAAGGGATACGTATTCAAAACAAAAGTTGGCGAAACTTCAGTTCACACTGCTGAGTTAACCGTTCTATCAAAATCTATTCGTCCTCTTCCAATTGTAAAGGAAAAAGACGGTAAAGTATATGATGCTTTTACTGATCCTGAGTTACGTTACCGTCAGCGTTACGTTGACTTGGTTGTTAACCCTAAGGTAAAAGACACATTTATCAAGCGTACTCAAATTATCAACTCAATGCGTGAGCTATTCAATAGCAAAGGTTATCTTGAGGTTGAGACTCCAATTCTACAAGCAATTCCAGGTGGTGCATCTGCTCGTCCATTCGAAACGCATCACAATGCATTGGATATTCCTTTGTATATGCGTATTGCAAATGAGCTTTATCTAAAGCGTTTGATCGTTGGAGGTTTCGATGGTGTTTACGAGTTTGCAAAAGATTTCCGTAACGAAGGTATGGACCGTACTCATAATCCGGAATTTACTGTAATGGAAATTTACGTAGCCTACAAAGACTACAACTGGATGATGGATTTTACTGAAGAAATGATTGAGAAAGTTGCTCTTGATCTTCACGGTAAAACCAAATTGGGATTAGGCGATAAGGAAATTGACTTTAAACGTCCTTTCAAACGTATTTCAATGACTGATTCTATCAAACACTTTACCGGGTTTGATATTACAGGAAAATCAACAGAAGAACTTCGCACATTCTGTACTGAAATTGGTATTGAAGTAGATGAATCTTTCGGTAAGGGTAAGCTAATTGATGAAATTTTTGGTGAGAAATGTGAAGGTAACTACATTCAACCAACATTCATCACTGATTACCCAGTTGAAATGTCTCCATTGTGTAAGAAGCATCGTGAAAACCCTGAGTTAACTGAGCGTTTCGAACTAATGGTTAATGGTAAAGAGGTTTGTAATGCTTATTCAGAGCTTAACGACCCTATCGATCAATTGGAGCGTTTCCAAGAGCAACTAAAATTAGGTGCTAATGGCGATGACGAAGCAATGTTTATCGATATGGATTTTGTTCGTGCTCTTGAGTATGGTATGCCTCCTACATCAGGTATGGGAATTGGTATCGACCGTTTAACCATGTTGATGACAGATTCTCATTCTATACAAGATGTGTTATTCTTCCCTCAAATGCGACCAGAAAAGAAAGCTGTGATTGATGGTGATGAGAAATTCATGGATTTAGGTATTTCCAGAGAATGGGTTGAAGTTATTCGCAAAGCCGGATATCAAACTGTTGCTGCAATCAAAGAGATTAAATCAACAAAATTCCACCAAGAGATTTGTGGAATCAATAAGAAAAACAAAATGGGATTAACTAATCCAAGCCAAGACGATGTTGCTGGCTGGTTAGCTTAATTGTTCACTCACATATGACAAAACGGGGAGCTTGAATCATTTCAAGCTTCACTTGTTTTTCAACTTTCAAAAAATAATTGTTCTTTTACAGCACAATCATATCTTCAAGCTTATTTAAATTATCTTAAAGATAATGCTTACACCAAAAGCTTGGAAACTCTTGCATGATGTGTCATTAACATCGGCATAAGACTTTTGGGAACCAAAACTTATCAAATGAACGAATCTTCTAAAATAGCCATTATTGGTGGAGGAAGTTGGGCTACTGCTATCGCAAAAATCCTTAGGGAAAATAAGGTTGAGCTTAACTGGTATATGAGAAATATAGATACAAGTTCTCAGTTCAAGAAGTTAGGGCATAATCCTCGCTACTTAACTGATGTTGACTTTGATATTGAAAAAATTTCCTTTTACAACAATCTCGATCAAATTGTTAAAGATTCAGATATAATCATTTTTGCCATTCCATCGGCATTCCTAAAGAACGCTTTATCTAAATTAACAGTCGAACTTAAAGATAAATTCATCGTTTCAGCTATTAAAGGTATTGTTCCTGATGAGAATATGATTATTGGAGATTTTTTCCATAAAATTTACCAGGTCCCCACTGATAGCATCGGGGTTATCTCAGGTCCTTGTCATGCCGAGGAAGTTGCAATGGAACGTTTATCCTATTTAACTATTTCTTGTCAGGATTCTGAGAAAGCTAGTTTCTTAGCTGACAAGTTAGAATGTTCTTATATCATGACAACCATATCAGATGACATTTATGGGACTGAATATGCAGCTGTTTTGAAGAATGTTTTTGCCATCGCTGCAGGTATTTGTCACGGTTTGCGATATGGTGATAATTTCCAATCGGTATTAATTTCCAATGCCATTCAAGAAATTAAACGCTTTGTTGATACTGTTCATCCCATTACAAGAGATATTAAAAGTTCAGCTTATTTAGGAGACCTTTTAGTAACTTGCTATTCACAGTTTAGTCGTAACAGAACATTCGGAACAATGGTAGGAAAAGGCTATTCAGTAAAAACAGCACAGCTTGAGATGCATATGATTGCCGAAGGTTATTATGCTGTAAAGTGTATTAAAGAAATAAACGAAAAGTATAATGTACATATGCCTATAACCATGGCTGTTTACAATATTTTATACGATCGTATTTCACCAGCTATTGAGATTACTCTTTTAACAGAAGAGCTTAGATAAAAAACATCAAATCAATTATTATAAATCTACTCGTCCTTGTGAAGTTTTGAGGGGGATGAAACATAGGTCGGGTGGAACTTAATTTCAAGAAAATGGAACACATTAAATTAAGTGTCGACAAAACTTTGAACTTTGTTAGTAAAGACGACATCTTTAAGTACAAAGAAGACAGTAAAAAGCATTTAACTGCCCTTCAAGAAGGAACAGGTAAAGGCAATGACTACACAGGATGGGTTGAATTACCATCGCAGATTACATCGGAAGAGTTAAAAGATATTCAAAAAACTGCTGCAAACATAAAAGAACGTGTTGAAGTTCTGGTGGTTATTGGTATTGGAGGTTCATATTTAGGAGCTAAAGCTGTTAACGATGCATTAGCAAGCAACTTTGATATGTTGCAAGCAGATAATGAGAATCCTCTGGTTCTATATGCAGGACAAAATATCAGTGAAGATTACCTTTACGAATTGATGGAGATTCTTGAGAATATTGAATTTGGAATTTGCGTAATTTCTAAATCAGGAACGACTACTGAGCCTGCTCTGGCTTTCCGTCTACTTAAGGAGTTACTGGAAGAAGGTGTAGGAAAAGAAGAAGCCAGAGAAAGAATTGTAGCAATTACAGATGAGTCAAAAGGTGCTTTGCGTACTTTAGCTGATCAAGAAGGTTATAAAACTTTCGTTATTCCTGACAATGTTGGGGGGCGTTATTCAGTATTAACTCCGGTAGGATTACTTCCAATAGCGGTTGCAGGTCATGATATTACACAATTGGTTGCCGGAGCAAAGGCAATGCAAGAATATACTTTTACTGCACAATTCGAAGAGAATCCGGCACTACTTTATGCCTCAACTCGAAACGCTTTATATTCAAAAGGAAAAGAGATTGAAATCTTAGCCAACTATAATCCTAAACTACACAACGTAGCTGAATGGTGGAAACAACTTTATGGCGAGAGTGAAGGAAAAGAGAATAAAGGTATTTTCCCTGCTGCAGTAGACTTCACTTGTGACCTACATTCAATGGGTCAGTATATTCAAGAAGGTAGACGCAATATCTTTGAAACAGTCGTTTCAATTGCAAAAACCAAGCATAAAGTTCTAATTCCTGAAGACAAGGCTAATCTTGACAAACTAAATTTCCTTGCTGGAAAAAGAGTTGATGAAGTAAATAAGATGGCAGAATTGGGAACACAGCTGGCTCATGTTGATGGTGGTGTACCAAACCTAAGAATTGAACTTCCGGAATTAAACGAGTTTTATATTGGAGAATTGCTTTATTTCTTCGAAATAGCTTGTGGTGTTAGTGGTTACATTCTTGACGTTAATCCATTTGACCAACCAGGTGTTGAAGCTTACAAGAGCAATATGTTCGCTTTGTTGGAAAAACCAGGTTTCGAAGAAGAGACTAAAAAAATTAAAGAGAGATTATAATAATCTGCTTTATAAATACAGAAAAGCTATCTCAATTGAGATAGCTTTTTTATTACCTGTGTATTCTCTTCTATTAAATTTTAATATCGTTCTTTTTTATTTTATAAATGCGAATTCTCTTACCTGAAAACTGTCCCATAAAGAATGCAAAAAGCATAAATGGATAAGTGTAAATCTCATAACCAACATCGAAAAAGTGTCGAAATAAAACAACAAATGGGATAGGTAAATGAATAGCCACAAACCATTTAACCGAGTATTTCCTGAATCCTTGACGAATATAACCAAAAGGAACATTTATCAAATAAGTTGCCATCATGGCATATAACAAATTCATCTCCATAGTGCTGCAAGTTAGCAATAGATATGAGATTTGAAAATTTCAGATTTTGTAACGCAATAAAAATAACTAATGAATCAATTGATTTTCAACTAACAAAAAAGCTATAAATATTTCATAGGGCAATTTCTTTATTTTCTGAAAACTTAGATACATTTGCACAAAATCTAAACTCAGGTATGAAATTATCACAACAACTGAAAGGTTCGTTAATTGCGCTTTTAGCCACAATAACATTCTCGAATGTGTACATTTTCAGTAAGCTTGCCATGCAAGATGTTAGTTTGGCTAGTTTTGGTATTTTATGGTTTGGATTAGCTCTACTTTGGAACACACTATACAACTATCTTAAGAAAACAGATTATCGATTTAAAGATCTACCCAAAGAATCAAAACGAACCTTAATTTTAATATCTTTCTCTGAACTCATTGCGACTTCAGCTTTTTTCCTGGCTATACAACTTACCCCAAATCCAACAATCGTTTCATTTCTTGCTAATACGAGTCCTATTTTCGTCATCATATTAGGTTTCTTCTTCCTTAAGGAACGGTATTCATATCCTGAAATTTTCGGAATAATCATTACCATTATAGGTGTTGGTTTAATAAATATGACAGATACCGGGTTTCAATTAAAGGAATTAAAAAGCCCTGCAAGCTTGGCTACTTTTACTTTCGCTTTATTTTATGGGATTAGCTTAGTGCTGGCTAAAACTAAGGTTAGATCACTACCATCTGCTATGATAACTCAATATCGTAATATAGCTCTCTGGTTAGGTTTTATCTTATTTAATATCTACCAGTTTGAGCTACCAAACTATACTAACGAATCCATTCTATACATTATAATAGGCTCATTATTTGGTCCTTTTCTTGGGACAATACTTACATTTTCTGCTTTAAAATACTTGGAAGCATCGAAAGTTACCCTAATAATTACTAGCCGTAGTTTCTTTATTATACTAGGCTCTTTTATCTTATTGGGTATTCTACCAAGTCAAATTCAGCTTATTGGAGGTTTACTTACCATACTGGGAATTGTAGTGATTTCAATTTCAGGAATGAAAAAGAAACTAAAAACAAATTAACCATTAGCAGAGATCAATTTCAGTTTTTCCTTATTCAATATTGAGATAGTTGAACCATTCGTTTCAATAATTCCTTCATTACAGAATTCTTTTAAAATCCTCACGACATTCTCTTTAGCCATGCCTGTGAACTCCCCCAGTTCTTGCCTCGAAAGAATAGGATTAAACTCATCGGATAAAAAAACTTCATCTGCCAAACTTAAAAGTCCCTCTGCCATTCGTCCTGGCATTTTCTTCTGAACAAGACTCATCATTTTATAAAAAGTACGTAAGGATTTTTCACTGATATCTTCCATATAGCCTTCGGCAAACAGAGAATTAGTTTGAACATAGGATTTTATCAACTTCATGTCAATAAAACAAGCCCTAACATCAGTAAGAGCGACCAGGCTATAATGGTGAGTTGAATCGACATAAGCACCTGGTCCAACTATTAGCCGGCCAGGTTTACAAAGTCCAAGAATAATTTTCTTCCCATCAAAACCTTCCAAGTATATTTTAGCAATACCAGATGATAAAAAAACAGCATTAGATGTTGGTGAACCAGCTTTAAAGATCATTTCTCCGGCAATGAAGCTAGACTGAAATCTATTCTCACTGATTTCTTTGATTTCATCAGTAGATAAATTCTTAAAATTTGGCCAAGCATTGGGGCATGTACCACAACAAATATCAGTCCCTTTTCCAAACATATTTTCGCTTTGTTAAAATGATCTTGTTTCTAATATAGTGATAAATATCAATTCAAACCATAATTTATATCTCTTCTTTTCCTATTAAGAATCAATATTACAATAGATTACTGTCATAGCCGTTTATCTGTCTTTCTGTTTTCTATTTACTAGATTTATTGAATAAATTCTCTAATCCCCTAATCTTATGAAACGCAAACAATTAAAATTTTGGTTCTTACTCCTTACTTTTGGAGCAATATTCGCAGCCTGTGAAGGTCCCGCTGGAAAAGATGGTGCCAATGGTGCTGATGGTGCAGACGGTTTAAATGGTGCCGATGGTGCAAGTGGAAATGCAACTTGTATGTCTTGCCATGCTGGTGAAACTAAATCAAATATTGAAGCACAATTTGCAATGTCTGGTCATGATGCCGGTAAAGCTGTTGGATATTCAGATTATGGTCCTCATTGCTCAAAATGTCATTCACACCAAGGCTTTGTTCAGCTTGCAACTTTAGGAACAGTTGGAAGTATAAACAACCCAACAGCCTGGGAATGTTCAACGTGTCACGGATTACATAAAACAATGGAAGCGGTTGATTATGCTTTGAGATTATCAGATCCTGTTACCAGTATGGCTAACGAGGCTATTACTCTTGACATGGATGGTAATAGTAATTTATGTGCAAATTGCCACCAATCCAGAAAAACTTATCCTATGGTTGATGAAGGTGAAACACATTATATGGTTCCAAAACACTTCGGTCCTCATCATGGTCCACAAGCAAATATACTTTATGGTACCGGCCTTGCTGAAATTACGGGTGATGTAGCCTATCCAGAAGATGGTTCTGCCAAGCACTTAGATCAGGCTTCTTGCACGGGTTGTCATATGGCTGATTATGATACAGATAACACACAAGGCGGGCACTCATTTATTCCTTCACAGAAGGCGTGTAATGATTGTCATGGCACTACAGACAGTGATTTTGAACACAATGGAGCAAGAGCTGACTTTGAAGTTAAACTTGTCAATTTAAGAGATGAATTAATTCGTTTAGGTCTGGTAACAGGTAATGATACAGATGGTTATCACGCTGTTGAAGAAGCATCATTTCCTATACTTCAGGCTCAGGCAACATTCAACTGGATAGCTCTTAACGAGGATAGCAGTCATGGAGCACACAACCCTGTATATATCAACGCTATTCTTATGAATTCAATAAAGGCAATGGAAGCTGAAGCAACTCCGGCTCCTTAATCCATCATTTTTTTTAATACTAAAGATTGATAAGGAGTTGTTCGATTTTAATATTGAACAACTCCTTTACAAATAAATTTGGATATAATAATCCATACAAAGAAGCATTATTCAATTGAGAAAGAGATGGTAAGATTATTGTATATACCAGAATAACCATCCTACTCATCTTATTAAAATTATAATCATATGAAAAGATATATTAAAGTACTAGCTTTCCTTTTCATGATTGGATTAGTTGCCTGTGAATACGATTATATCGCAGAAGATGTAATTATCCCACAACCTGATCCGGATGATCCAATCAGTTTCTCAGAACAGGTAGAACCGATCTTTCAAAGTAAATGTATAGGATGTCACGATAGCAGACCTCCAATTTTGACAACGGGAGATGCGTATGATAATCTTAAAAACGGAAACTATATCAATACAGAAAATCCAGCAGATAGTGAGATTTATAAAAGATCTACAGACGGGCATGGAACAAATATGAGTTCATCTGAGCGCCTACTGCTACTAACCTGGATTACTGAAGGAGCTAAGGATAACTAATCAAACACATGCAATTATGAGAAAATATATATTTACATTATCATGCCTGCTTGTTTTTGCTTTTGGGAGCGTTCTTGCTCAAGAGACTGAAACCAAGAAGGTTGAAAAACCTGTAAGGGCACCATTTGAAAGTGGTTATTTGATAGATAATCAAACGACCCTAATTCAACCCGTGAAAACATTAGAATTTGCCATTCAACACAAATTTGGAACTGTCGAAAATGGTCATTCTGACCTTTGGGGCTTATACGCCTCGGGCGCCAACATTCGTCTTGGACTAGACTATGTTGTTGCCAAAAATATTCAAATCGGTTTAGGGGTAACAAAGGAACGAATGACAACCGATTTCAATGCGAAATGGACAATTCTGGAACAAACCAGAAGTAACACTATTCCTATTGCATTGGCATTATATGGGAATGTTGCCATCGACGGTAGAGACAAAGATCAATTTCATGATGACTTTAAAGCTTCAAATCGTTTTTCATCATTTGCACAAGTTATTGTTGGTCGTAAATTTACTGATGGTATCAGTTTACAAACTGGTCTTAGCTTTTCTCATTATAATTTAATTGATAAGGGTAGCTATCACGACAAAGTAGGTGTTCATTTTAATGGTCGATTTAAAGTATCACCTCAAGGTGCTATAATCTTTAATGTTGATGTACCTCTTGATCTGGGTTATTTAGATAGTGAAGCTGATGATTATAACAATCCTGAACCGAATTTATCTTTCGGATATGAAGTCTCAACCAGTACACATGCCTTTCAAATCTACATGGGTAACTCAAAAGGGCTTATCCAACAAGATATCATGGTGAATAATACAAATAAAATCGATTTAGACAACTTCATGATTGGCTTTACAATCACAAGGTTGTGGAACTTTTAAACTCTAAAATTTGAAAATTATGAAGACACTAAAAAACATATTTCTAGGTTTATCTCTGATATTTGCCGGGATTCTTCTAGCTGCGTTTACGCTACCTCAGGACAAAAAAATAGGTGGACCTTGGGAGATTCCTGCGAAATATAAGACAATGAAGAATACCTATAAAGATGATGCATCGTTGATGAAGGTTGGTAAAATGCTTTATACAAAGCATTGTAAATCATGTCATGGAAGTAAAGGAGAAGGTAATGGCCCTAAGGCTAAAAGCATGAAAACAGAGATACGTTCTTTAAAAATGGCTGAAGTTCAAGCTCAATCTGATGGTATTTTATACTACCAATCATTTATAGGCAGAGACGAAATGCCAAACTATGAAAAAAAGATTGGTGACGATGAAGATCGTTGGGCAATCATCAATTACTTGAGAACTCTGAAATAAAATTTCAATCTTAACAAATTCCTGAAGTCTCAGCATTTCAGGAATTTTAATTTATTAAACATATGCGTTTTCCACAATATAGGATCAGTTTCCTTCTTCTCTTTTTAGCTTCGTTTACCACGAACTTAAAAGCTGATAATGATTGTCTGCGTTGTCATGCAAATAACACTCATAGTATTTACAATGACTGGACTGAGCGTAATGAAAAGCGATTGATGAATCCGTATTATATTCTTGATTCTTTAAGAATTAAGGCTGGGGTTCATGGTTCTTTCGCATGTATAGATTGTCATTCATCTGATTATGAAACCTACCCACATCAAGGAGAATTGAAACTTGAACCTTTAATGACATGTATTGATTGTCATGGTGGAGACGAAAACTTTGCAGATTATAAATTTGAAGAAATAGAAACTGAATTTGGTAAGAGTGTTCACGCAACCGCATTAGGTGAGGTATTCACTTGTTCAAAATGTCATAGTCAACACTATTACCAAGCTAAAGCTCGTACAAGTGAGAGCGTTAGAGATATCGTTAAGTTTAGTAATGAGATGTGTATTTCCTGCCACGACAACACTTCTAAGTATCAATTGATGTCCGATAGCTTAAGCCCCAAACTTGTAGAAACACACGACTGGTTGCCTAACCAAAAGTTACATTTTGAAAATGTACGTTGCATCGAATGTCATACGCAAATACAAGACTCATTAATGGTTTCTCACAATATTCTACCTAAAGAAAAGGCTCTAAAACTTTGTGTAGAATGCCACACAGCAAATTCACATCTAAATGCATCGCTGTACAAGTACAAGAATATTCAAGCCAGGAGTGAAAAAGGCAAAGTTGGAATTATACTCGCCAACAAATCCTACGTCATTGGAGCCTACCAGAATGAAACCTTAAATCTTTTAAGTATACTCATTTTTATGGCTGTTATTGGTGGGATTATCATTCATAGTTTTTTCAGAATTATAAAAAAATAGATTTATGAGCACGGAAGGAAAAGTATATTTATATCCAATTTGGTTACGTATTTGGCACGCGATTAATGCACTTGGTATTCTTGTTTTGATCTATACAGGCTTAAACATGCAATTTGCACGACCTGATTTTGAACTATTGAGATTTGATTTAGCTGTTACATTACACAATTTTGCAGGAGTAATTGTTTCAATTAATTATTTAATTTTCTTCATTGGTAACCTGGTTACATCAAATAAAAAATATTACAGAATAAAGCCTAAAGGTTTAAGAAAACGTCTGTTAAAACAGCTGCGTTTCTACACTTATGGCATGTTTAAAAACGAAGAGGTTCCTTACCCAATCTCTGAAAAAAGAAAATTTAATCCAGTACAGAAGTATACCTATGTCGCTGTTATGTACCTTATGGTGCCTATTATAATTGTTACAGGAATCGCACTTCTTTTTCCTGAATTAATAATTGAAGAAGTCTACAATATGAGTGGAATCTTCTTAACAGCCATTCTCCATGCCATAGTTGGGTTTATTATATCCATATTCCTTATTATTCATTTATATTTTGCTACAATTGGAAAGAAACCTGTAAGTAATTTTGTTAGTATTATAACAGGCTGGCATTAGAGGAAATTCTTTTTATAACTTAAAAAGAAGTGAGATGAAGAGCGATTAGCTCCCAAAATTAATGGGAGAATAAACTTAAATCTATTTACCATGAAACTCCCGAATTCAGTCAGAAACTGGTTATCACTTCTTGGTGCCGGGATAGCTGCAATGAATCTTTTCATAATTGGATTCATACTTGCTTTATCCTTCTTTTATGATATTGGAAGTTCATACGTTGGATTATTCATATATATAATACTTCCCATGTTTTTTGTTGGAGGCTTAATTCTAATTCCCATCGGGATGATTAGAACCAACAGGAAACTAAAGAGAAAACTATTAACGGATGATAAGCTAGCTTGGCCAAAAATCGATTTCAACGATAGAAAAGTCAGAAATGTAAGTATTCTTTTTTCTTTCGGAACAGTTTTTATCCTCATCATCTCATCAATGGGAAGTTACCATGCCTTTCACTATACCGAATCTGTAGAGTTTTGCGGAAAACTATGTCATCAGGTTATGGCTCCTGAGTATACAGCCTATCACCAATCCTCACACGAACGGGTTAAGTGCGTCGAGTGTCATGTAGGAGAAGGTTCCGGTTGGTATATGCGAAGTAAGTTATCGGGTCTATATCAGGTTTATTCTGTGATTGCAAAAAAATACCCCAAACCAATTCCAACACCTTTAGAAAACTTACGCCCTGCGCGCGAGACATGCGAACAATGCCATTGGCCACAAAAATTCTACGATAGTAAGCTAAAGCACAAGCGTTCTTATTTGGCTGACGAAACAACAACGGAGCACAACATTGTCATGAAAATGAAAACGAGTGCAAGCATAAGTGCTAAAGGGATTTCAGAAGGGATTCATTGGCATATTAATCCTGATATTAAAATAGAATATATTGCTTCAACAAAAGATCGCGAAAAATTACCTTGGGTAAAATATACCAACTTAAAAACGGGTGAAGTTAAGCTGTATCTGGAACCAGATAATTTGCTAAGCGAAAAACAAATCGATAGTCTTGAAACCCGTACTATGGATTGTTTAGATTGTCATAACCGACCATCTCACGACTATCACAACCCTCAGAATTTTATCGATGAATTTATCTCATCTGGGGCAATTTCAAAGGATTTACCCGATATAAAGGTCGTAGCTATGGATATTCTCAATCAAGATTATCCAAACACCGATAGCGCTATGATAGCAATAAAATCTCAAGTTCTAGAATATTACGATATCATGTATCCTGAAATTCTTAAGGCAAATAAAGACGGTATCAGCAAGGCGATAACAGCCATACAAAAAGGTTATAGCTCGAATATATTCCCCGAAATGGGTGTAAGCTGGAAAGTTTACCCCAATCATTTAGGGCATCTTGAAACCAATGGTTGTTTCCGTTGTCATAACGACAAACATGTTACAAATAAAGGCGAAACCATATCGAGAGATTGTAACCTTTGCCACGATATTGTATCGCAAGGAAAAACGGGTAAAATGGAGAATGCGACCCTAGACAAGCCACTGGAATTCTTTCACCCTATTGACATTGATAAACAATGGGAAACTCAGTTGTGTTCTGAATGCCATGCTCAGCTCTATTAAATAACTGCTGAAAACTCCCATTCTATTCTGAATAAGAGGATGTGCATTCCTATTTAGCAACCTCAACAATCAAATAGTCTTTCAACTTGAGATCTTTAACGAGATTCTTTGCTTGAGAACTCTTTGCAAAAGGTCCTAACCTGTATTTATATAAGTTCTTATCCTTCAACTGATGCAGATAAATCATATTATCTGGTAAATCAGACAAAATTCGATTTTTAAAAATCCCAAACTGTATGTAATAACGATAATTAGATGATATCTCTACGACACGCTCTTTACCTCCTAAGGTATCTATCTGGATAATGGTGTTAGGCAACTGTAACTTCTTAAGATCGTTTTGAAATAAGCTCGCCTCATTTTCACTGAAAAATCGAGCCAATGGGTATTGATTTTTATCTTTGAATACTAAAAGAAATGTCTTTACATTTTTAGGCAATAACTTTTCTTCTTTCACAATCTCTCCACCTTCACGCTCGACTTGAATTGTTTTGCTTACAGCACTTCCAGTATCCTTATAAACAAAACTAAAAATCACTAGCGAGGTAAGTATAATAGCGCCAACAATAACTCTAATCAAGCTTTTCTTTTTCTTGACCTCCAGTTGCTGTCTATCCAATTCTTTTAATAGAGCCTTAATTCTTATTTGTGAGTTTTCTTGACTTCCCATTAAATGAAATATAATTCAAACCGTACAACAACAAGAATGAGGCACTTGTATGTTGATTATTATTGGTATAAGATGTGATCTGTTGACCAGAACTAGTTTATTACATAAAAACAATTTAAAAGTAATGAAATTTCTTTATGTCTGATACGAAAAATGGAGCTAATCGAAAAATCGCCAGCTCCATTCATCATTAATTTTATGTCCTTCTACTTAAACAGTGATGTTATACATGCTTAAGTACATCTTCAAGATTTTCAAATCGTGCTTTATAATCATTTAAGGAGCGTGTGATTACTTCTTTAGCTTCTTCAAGACCATAAATATCTGTAATTTCTGCCTCACTCGACAAGCCCGGCATGTCCTTATAAGTCAGGAAATAATGCTTTAAACGAGTAATAATAACCTCCGGACAGTCAGCAATATCATTGTAGTTACCGTAAGTGGCATCGTTATTCAAAACAGCAATAATCTTATCATCAGCCTCATTGCCATCAATCATTCTAAAACCACCAATAGGTCGAACTTCGGCAATAATATCACCATGAGCAATTGATTTCTCAGTCAACACACAAATATCAAGAGGATCACCATCACCTTTTATACCCTTTTTCCCAGATTTTTCGCTACAATATTCACCAACTAATTTTCCACAGTATGACTGAGGCAGAAAACCATAAAGTGCAGGAATTACATTGGAATATTTCTGAGGACGATCAATCTTTAAATACCCACTGGTTTTATCAACTTCATATTTTACGGTATCAGTCGGCACCATTTCGATAAATGCCATGACTGAATTAGGTGCATCGTCACCAACATCAATCCCGTGCCAAGGATGCGACTTATATCTCAAGCCCATCAATCGGCCAATAGGATCATTTAATTTATTTCCCATTAGTCTAATATTTTCAATTTCAGTATAGAGCAAGCCTCTGCTCTTAAAATTTTGTATAACAAAAGTAAGAAAACAATATAATAAACAACCCAATCATCTTTATCTTTTCCCATAATTGCAGAAATTGGGTATTTCTCGCCAAGCCAATGTGGAAGTTTCCACCATACCATTGGCAATGGCTTTACATTTTAAGAACAAAACCAATGTTTGTCATACATATTTGCCACGGCTCAGGTATAATAATAAGGTGTAGTCGTTCATTTAGGGTTAGCCCTCATTCGCTTTTGTTAGCTGGTGAGGGTTTCTTCATTTATATCAAACAAGTTAATTTCAATCAATCATAATTCAACTTTTAATAGCTATCTTACAATCAAAAATATTTTATGAAAAAGGTCTCCAGTGATACTATTCGGAAAATGATTAAAGAAATATTCTTTTTGTATGATTTTGCAAAACAATGTCATAGAATCACAAATTATTTTATCAATCCTGAAACACTTGACGAAAAGGAGATATACAATAAGTGTAGAAATGTCCAACTAGTAAACTTTGTATTCTGGAGAACTCATATTATTGAAGTAGCGAAACTTGTTACAAATTCGGGGAATCAAAATTACAATATCTTTTCTTTTCTAGATAAATTAAAAACCTCTCAGCTATACAATGATAGTTTAGGGGAAAAAATTAGTTTATGGGAAATTCAACTTGATAACTGTAATGCAACAATTGAGAAGATTACGAAACTAAGAAATAAAGCGTATGCTCACACAGATAAAAATTATCAAAAAGTACTAAATGAGAATCAATTAAACTATGAAGAAATTGAATCGCTTTACAACATAATTGATACTATAATATTCGAAGTTTATGGCTTATTTGATTGGCAGGCAAGTACTGATCTGGAATATGAAGATGGTAATATCCATATTATGAATAACATTATAGACAGGAATAAATGGCTTACAGGTCAATTTTTTAAAGAAAGAAGATAAATATTACCCCTCATTGGCTTTTGTTAGCTGGTGAGGGTTTTTAATTTACACTTGTTGAGATTGTATAAGAGTCTTCATGCTCGTTTATAACATCTGCCACAGTAATATAGTGATTAATGTCTTTCACAAATTCTTTCCATTTAACACAATGAATATATGAAAAATAACCTTGGTAAACTTTGTACCCATCACAATCTCTTATTGCTGGTTTTTTTTCATTAAACATGTTCTTACCGAGAATTTTAAACAATACAGATCTATTATAATCCGTACATCCACATTCTTCATTATCCGTTAGAAAATAATCATACCTTCCATTTTCATCTGGCAATACAACGGCTAACATTGCGTTGGTCTGGCTTGTTCTACCAGCTCGTGTAGGATTTTGCAATGAATATGAAACTTCCCAAGGTATCCATTGCTCACTCTCCATCTTATATGGATCTTTCATGCCCTTAGAAATAACAACAATAGTAACAGAGCTATCATATATTTTATTTCTCAATTTGGATGCGATAGTCGAATCTTTAAAATTACTTAAGTCTTCTCCGTCATCTTCACCTTTATTAATATGATCTTCTTCACTTAATAAATTTTGAATTTCATCAACGTAATTTCTTACTGTAGTATAATACCTTCCTTCCAGATTTAAAACCTGTGCATCTGAATATTTGTATGAAATAAATATTTTTTTACCCATTACTATATATGATTATAAATTGTAACACCAATTAAGATCGCTACTACAAGCCCATAAAAAGTTATCAATGTACTCGAAAACATAATACTTAAAGGACTATTAACCTCTGACTTAAACCTCGTAAAATCCAAAGAATATAAATGCTCATCCGTATTCTTTCTATTCTCAATCACCCAGCTATACAGCTTACGATAACATCTCTCTTTGTGAAGGAAAAAGGCATCCAGATACCAAAATGCGATAACTGGCAAACATAGAATCAAACTGAGATAAGTTAAGTCGTTTGTAAGAAGCGAATCTTTGGACAGAGCCAAAACAACCGCAATTAACGAAATAAGCCAACCTTTAAGTAAAAACGAATTGTTTGCCATTCGATTTATAACTCCCTGTATTAGGTCAATTTCTTTATGTAACACATCATTATCCATAGCAATTAATTTATTGTTTCAACCATTCATCAAGCTTTGTTATCCGGGTTACCCCCTCACTATTCATAGGTTTTCTAACCCAAAATCCTGGTTCTATATAATTCCCCCACCTATTATTGAATCCCTTTTCGTGAAAGATAATGGCTGGGTAGATTTGCAGATATTCATTTCCTTTGAAATTGTGATCATATGTTCCTCTGTCTTTCATTGCCAAAACAGCAATATTATCAATATATCTATGAGTATCACCAATACCTAGTTCCCAGTTACACCAATAAGATTCGATAGCTTTATCTGTTGCTAATAAAACAAACTTTTTACATCCCTTAATGACATCTTTAATTCTGTGTGCAGTATCTCCATTAGTTTCCTCTGGCATTTTATTATCCATACTGTCAATATAAACTTTAGCGCCAAGATCTTCTAACATTCCAACGACTCCACGTAAATCTTTTAAATCATCATGTTTATGAGATAAGAAAACTGTCGCACGAGTTGAAGATTCTCTATATGCACTAAAATTTTTTACATCTCTCAATGATTTTTCAATTTTATCTTCCGTAACAAGATTATTATCAAAATATCCTCTTTCAAAAATCATTCTTATTTAGTTATTGTGTTTGTGTGAATATTACCTTACGCTATATAAAATTATCATAATTTGATGATTCTAATTTAAGATATCTTTGCCAAGTGATTTAAAACCTCTTATTTAAATTCATTCTTAAAAGACTTGAAACAAAATATACCCTCCCAGCATAAGCCCAAAGAAAAAACACATTATAAAAATGCGTTCGTTGTCGTATACCTCCACATCTTGTTAAATTCCATACTGGAAGAAATTAATATTATAAATAATCGGAAATAAAGTAGAATATAACACCCAACAGAATTAAGTCAACAGGTACTCCAACAATTTCGGTTTTGTCCGTTTCGTCAATAGTTGGGAAAAATAATTTTAATAGATCAATCCAAACTTGTTTCACAGCCTCCTCCTAAAATATAATTGCAATATCGGAAGTTGTATGATTTGGACTTATGAAGCCTTCGGATTCTAAGAAACAAAAAGGCACTCCATGAAATGCCTAACAAATTCAACAAAAACATCCCTCCACTTTAGGGGCATAGCCCTCTATTCTTCGTAGAAATCCCAGACACATAAATTTTAGGGGCGTAGCCCTAACATCTACATATTATCATACCAGTTAAAAAGATATTTAGAATCATAGCTAATACCAAACTTGTTAAGTAGGAATAGATATTCATCTTTAAACGTTTGCTTTTTATGATGTTCCGGTTGATTCAAAACATATTTCACGACCCTATTAATGTGTGATTTCGAATAAGTAAATGCACCATAACCTTTCTGCCACGAAAATTTACCAGATATATATTTTTTATTATTTAACCAATTAGATGAACCTGACTTCACCTGTTCCATTAATTTTGACGGGGCAATAACAGGATGCATACCAACAAATACATGAACATGATCGGGATTACAATATATGGCATATACTTTACATTTTTGACCAGTAATAATACCGCAAATCACTTTCTCTAACTCATCTCTAAAACGCTCTTTTATTAAATTTTCTCTCCCCTGAACTGAAAATACAAATTGTATATATAATTGGGTATACGTATTTGCCATGATTTTTATTTGATATCAGGGCTACGCCCCTCATATTATTACAATATATACTTTCTACGAAGAACGCGAAGCTAACGCTCCCATATTCATAATTTAATTTACCCTCCCCATCCATCACGATCCAAACTTCTATATTGGATCGCTTCCGATAGGTGATCGGTTTCGATAGTTTCAGATCCTTCTAAGTCGGCAATTGTTCTCGATACCTTAAGAATTCTGTCGTATGCACGAGCCGATAGCCCAACCTTCTCCATAGCTACTTTAAGAAGCTTCATACCATCTTCATTGGGCTGACAATATTTCCTCAAAAGACGAGAACTCATCATAGCATTTGAGTGAATGCCATCTTCATCACTAAATCGTTTTGACTGAACCTCGCGAGCTGCCTCTACTCTTGCTCTAATATTCTCCGATTTCTCTGACAAACGCTCTTCTGATATCTTATCGAAAGAAACAGGGGTAACCTCTATATGAATATCAATACGATCGAGAAGTGGTCCAGAAATTCGGCTCAAATATTTTTGTACCATACCCGGAGGACACAGGCAATCTTTATCAGGATGATTATAAAATCCGCAAGGGCAAGGGTTCATAGAGGAAATCAACATGGTACTTGCCGGGTAATCAACCGTAAATTTAGCGCGTGATATGGTAATGGTTCTATCCTCTAAAGGTTGTCGCATAACCTCAAGTACTGTGCGTTTAAACTCAGGTAGCTCATCGAGAAACAAAACCCCATTGTGCGATAAAGATATTTCACCGGGCTGAGGAACAGTGCCACCTGTTAATTTTAAAACAAGATGCTAAAAACAACAAATGAATCGGGGGCTTTTATACAAAAGAAACTGCAAATACTATCTCATTATCAATTAAAACAACCTAATATATACAAAACATGATGCTAAATTTTAACAAACGAATAAGAGAAGTTTCTATTAAAAACTCATCTCTATCAGGAGTGATTAACTCATCACAAATAAATAAAGTTATTCAATTTGAATCATCACTAGAGCGTGATTTCATTTATTTACTAGAATTTGATATTTACGTTGATAAATATTTAGAGCAACCTTTAGAGATTTCATATAATGATACCTTAGGTAATGCTAAAAAATACATACCTGATTTCGCAATTAGTTATCACGATGGCAGACCTAATGAAATAGTAGAAATTAAGTACTGTAGTACACTTCAAGAAAGACAAGAGGAATTAATTCTAAAATTTAAAGCTGCAGAACATTTTTGTAAAGAACACAACTCAATTTTTAAGGTAGTTACGGAAGAATATATTAGAAAAGATAAAGTTATTGAACTTGAAAATTATAAATTTTTATCTAGGTATCGAAACCATTTTAACAATTTAAGCGCTAATAATAGCTTGTTACTACCACAAAACTCAGATCATCTTGTTTTATACAAAAAGATGTTTGAACTTCAAAAATGTACCGTAAAATGTCTTATTGATCAGTGCACAACCAGTTTTGATAAAAAAGCTGAATTATTATTTCTAACTTGGTATCTAGTCGCAACAAATTTTATCTCAATTGATTTTACCAAAAAAATCAATATTAATTCTATAATATGGTACACCGTATAACCTTTGAAATTGGAAACAAAATAGAGTATAAAGGAAGTCCTGCGGTCATAATAAAGATAGCTGACATTGATAAAGTAAGTATTCAAATGTTAGAAACAAACATTGTGCATACAGTCAAAACTTCAGATATTACGTATGTTGAGAAATCACGAAAATTTAAAACTAGACCATTCGATGCTTTAACTGATGATGAATGGGAAATTGCTAATAAAAGGTATAAAATCATTAAACCTATGCTGGAAGAGAAAACCAGTTTAGATAAAATCAAGCAAATTGCTGACGAAAATCGTGTACACTATACTACTTTGTATCGATGGATTAAAGCATATCAAAAAGATGGGCTAATCTCTGCTTTGGCAGCACAAAAGAGATCTGGTGGTAAAAATAAAAGTAGATTATCTAGTCATGTTGATAATATTATAGATGAAACCATTGTTGATGTCTATTTAACTCCATCAAAAAAATCCATTTCAAAAGTAATCAGGACAATCATCCTAAAGTGTAAAGATCAAGACATCAAGCCTCCACATCCTAATACTATTAGAAATCGGATTAAGAATCTTTCTGAGGAAGAAGTGCTTAAATCAAGATATGGTAAAAAAATATCACGAGATAAATTTGAGCCAATAAAATCACATTTCCCCGGTGCTAACTATCCTTTATCTGTTGTTCAAATAGATCATACTTGTGTAGATATCATTTTAGTTGATGAGTTATATCGAAAACCTTTCATAAGACCATATATAACAGCAGCTATTGATGTTTATAGCCGAATGGTCGTTGGTGTACACCTATCATTTGATCCTCCAGGAGAAATAGGAACCGGTATGTGTATTGCAAATGCAATATTGGGAAAAGAAATGATACTAGAAAGACATGGCATCAAAGGAGAATGGCCTTGTTGGGGAACAATGGCAACAATTCATCTGGATAATGGTAAGGAATTTAGAGGTCATATGCTAAAGCGTGCATGTATGGAATATGGAATAAACATTGAGCATAGACCAGTTGCAACTCCACATTGGGGAGGTCATATTGAAAGGCTACTTGGAACTTTTTCAAAAGAAATTCACAACCTACCTGGCACAACATTTTCAAATGTAAAAGACAGAGAGAATTATAACTCCCAAGCAAAAGCTGCTCTAACAATCTCTGAATTTGAAAAATGGTTACTTACATATATAATAAATGTCTATCACAAAAAGATACATTCCTCAATTGGAGTTTCTCCATTGGAAAAATTTAAACAAGGTATTTTAGGGGAAAACGGAGCTGGTCTTCCACCTAAGATCCTTGATGAAAGAAGAGTACGATTAGATTTCATGCCTTTCTTTGAAAGAACTATTCAGGAATATGGGGTTGTAATAGATCATGTCTATTATTATAATGAAGTTCTAAGAAAGTACATTCATTCAAGAGAAAAAACCACTAAATACAGTCCTAAGAAGAAGTTTGTTTTTAAAAGAGATCCTAGAGATATAAGTCAAATTTACTTCTATGATCCTGAACTAAATGACTACTTCGACATTCCGTATCGCGACACATCTAAGCCCCCAATTTCCATTTGGGAATTCAATGAAGTAGTAACTAAACTTCAGAAAGAAAATGAATCAATAAATGAAGACATGATATTCCAAGCTTACAGAGATATGGAAAAAATTGAACTTAAAGCAATTCGTGAAACAAAGAGGCTTAAACGGTTCTCACGCCTATCCGATAAAAGAAATGAAAATATACACGATAAATTAAACAGGAAGGAAGAAAATAACCAAAATAATAAAGCGAATAACATCCCAGATATTTTACCATTTGATGACATCGATGATGAAGCATTTACATCCTAAAACAGCTAAGTTAGTAGAGAATTACACTGATGAAAATCGTATATTCTCCATAAAAAAACATAAATGGGTAGGTTATACTCATGCAAAAAGCATTTTAAAAAAACTGGAGGATCTTAGAGATTACCCCAAAAATTTACGCATGCCAAATCTTTTATTGGTTGGTGATTCCAATAATGGAAAGACCGTTTTACTTGATAAATTCACCAAAGAAAATAAAACCTACGTCGAAGAAGATACTCAGGAATTAAGAATCCCTGTATTAATGATACAGGCCCCACCTGATCCTGACGAAAAAAGATTTTATAATACAATTTTGGAAAGTCTATTTGCTCCATACAAATCGTCTGAAAAAATAGAGATGCGACAGCAAAGAGTCATTCACCTTTTAAGGAAAGTACAATTAAAAATGCTAATTATTGATGAAATTCATCACTTGTTAGCCGGTACTATGGCGAAGCAACGTTCCTTTCTGAATGTACTCAAGTATTTGGCAAATGAACTAATGATACCCTTTGTATGTTCCGGTACACGTGAAGCTTTAAACGCCATTCAAACTGATCCTCAACTTGCAAATCGATTTGAACCTAAGGTCTTACCCAGATGGCAGAATGATGAAGATTATTTGAGATTATTGGCTTCTTTTGAACGTTTACTTCCATTAAGAAATGCTTCTCTACTCATAGAAAACTCTCTGGCAAGTACTATTCTTTTAAAAAGCGAAGGATTAATTGGTGAAATTGCAAAAATATTGGAGTTATCATCCATACTTGCTATCGAATCAGGAATTGAAAAAATAAATCATAATATTCTAGAAAATATCGATTACACTCCTCCAAGTGAACGTAAAAAGATGATGTATAGATGAAGTCGTTTAGGGGAAGTAAACGTATTTGGCCAGGTTATGTCCCACCAAATAAAAATGAATTATTATCCAGTTGGATATTTAGAAATTCAAGAGAGCACAAAATTAAGCCTCATTCATTTACCAAGTTTTATTTAAATACATCAAGTTTCTGGACTAGAGATGTTGATAAATTTATCAACAATGAAACTTTACATTTGATTTGTAAGCAAACTCCCTTATCGATCACTCAGATCAAGGATATGCAGCTTGTTAGTTATCAAGACATTATTTTTAACGGCGAGCTCTTAACTTCATATTCACAAGGAATATCTAACTTAGGTATTTATCATAGAACAAGAACACAAAATGGGCTATTAATATGTCCAACTTGTTTAGGACGAGATAAATATTATAAAAAAAAATGGAGGTTATTGACTTCTATAGGTTGCCTGGAGTGTAACTCCTATTATATTGACTGTTGCCCTAAATGTCTTTCCCCAATTATTTTTCAACGACTTGCAATTGGAGAAAAATCTACATATCAAGAATATCCAATTTACTTGTGCTGGAAATGTCACTATGATTATAGAAAATGTAGACAAATTAGATTACCCAAAATTGTACGGAATTATCAGAATTATATCGACAAAACAATCGCTGATGGGTACAATCGACACATAAATTATTCATTCTTATATTTTGATATAGTGTACCTGATTTTAAGAAGAGTTCAATCAGGTTCTACTCTTTGGACTCGAATTCGAGATGCATTTATTAAAGAGTTTGGTATTAAAGAACCTGAATTATTTCATAAATGTCAGTTTCCATCTTTCAAATTAAGATCCAAAATTATTCCGTTTATTTATATCATAATGGAAGATTGGCCTGAAAGCTTTGTGATTTTTTGTAAAAAACATAATCTAAGATATTCTGATTTTACAAGAGGTGAACATGATTTACCTTTTTGGTTCTACAGAATTTTTAGAGATTTCTTTTAATTCTATCGTGAAAGATAATATTAGCAGGTCCACTATAGAAATCCTTCCAGTAATTCCCCGGACAAAATTTTATTAACAAGCTTATCACTTCTAAAAAACAAATACTCTGCAATACAATACGGAGATAAAAAAACAGGTATAGGTTTTCGATTTATTAACTTACTATACTGCATATATTCAATTCCTGTTCTATCTTCTTTATTCAAAATATGAATTGTCGAAAATTGGCAGAATTTGATTTGTAGTTTTATGGAATCTTCCATCAACTATAAATTTGCTAGAAGCTGCTTTTTTATACTCAACAAATCTTTTGGTTTCAACAGAATATAGCATCCCAATATGCAAATCTGCCAAATTTGATACTGGTGCTAAAGTTTTGAATACTGATTCTTAGTTAAAAAAGCTGACATAATTATTACATCCACTTTTATTAATAAAAAACAGCTGAACTTTTTTTTGTCTTTTGGTATAATGAATTTTTCCAATCCATAAAAGAAACCAGTATTCTCCTTTAGCTTCAGGAAAATCAAAATCATATTTATTATTACTCATTTCTTAGCATTTTTTTATTGTCCCAAATAACGTCCGATTTATAAAACAGAATGAACAGTTTCAATTAATAGTAAATTAATAGTTACATTTTCCGTTTTATTTAATAGTTTTATAAATTATGCATTTATAAAACTACAGTATGATTTTCGGATATGCCAGAGTCTCTACTCCAGAACAAAATATTAGCAGTCAAATATCTATGTTAGAAGATGCCGGATGTATGAAAGTTATTACGGATACAGCTAGTGGAGTAAGAGAAAACAGAAATGGACTAAAAGAATTAATGCAAACAATTAGAAAAGGAGATACAGTTATTGTATATCGTGTGGATAGAATTTTTAGATCACTCAAAAATATGGTTGAGTTAATTGAGACTTTTAACCAAATGCAAGTGAATTTCACAAGTTTATCTGAACCACAATTTGATACAACCTCTGCCAATGGTAAATTCTTACTTCAGATTTTTGGAGCTGTAGCTGAATTTGAGCGCAACCTTATTAGTGAAAGAACCAAAATAGGTCTAGTTAATGCCAGAAAAAGAAAAAAGTTATTAGGAAGACCTAAAGGACCTACGAGAGATAGTTTAGAGAAATACGAATACGCCTGTCATCTATATAAAAATAAAAATTATCCTATTGATAAAGCTTGTCAAGCAGCTGGGATAAGTAAGACAACCTTTTATCGTATAGACAAATTAAAAAAATAACTTACACACTTTGTGAGATACTACTTGAGACTAATCAATATCTATTTGTTCATTACTCTCATTTCTTTCTAATGGGATAAAATGGTTCCCGCAATTTGGACACATAGTGACACCATTCATGAAAGATTCATTGTTTAATAAACTCGAACCTTTACAATTCGAGCAGTTTATGCAATTTGTACAGTTAATACAATCTGAACAATCAACACAATTCACACAAAGTTTACAGTTCTTCAGCGAATTTACAGAATCAATTGCTTCTTGTTTTGAATTAAAATGTCCATTTTCACCGTATGTAGCTTTATTTCCATTTTTATCAGATACACTCAATATTTCATCAATAGGTCGCTTTTTTAAACCATTCAATTTGTTGGTTATATTTTTTTCTTCCATAGTTTTATACAGTATATTAACATGCTTTATTGTGCTTTTAAGAGACTACCGTTTTAATATTTGAAGGATGAATTCAATTGTTTGAATCGGATAATTGCTTTTTTCCATTCTCGATAGAAGCATATATGCTTGCTTTTTAGTTGTTCTAAATGAAAATGTTCTTTCTATCTCATCAATTGAATTGGTAACTAAATTAAATTTTATGTCAGCCACCGAAATGGATCGCTTTAATTCAATCACTACTAATTGACTATTTTTTGAGTAAAATCCAATTTTGTAAAAGTCATTGATGCCAGTTTTTGAAAGAAATATTACTCTGGATGATTTCATCTCTGTTAGGGTTTTCAAAATAACTCTATATCTGAAATCAGTATAATATCTATCTCCAAATTTACTTCTCGGATATCCTGTCTTTAGTAGAAGATCATAATGAAAATCGTACTGTCCCATTTTTATAAAGTCTTCCTCTACAAAATTAAACCATGTTAGTAGCAAGCTGGTTTTCACAACCTTGTCGCTTAAATGAAAATGAGATAGACTTTCATTAACAACACTATAAATAGCTAATTTTTCTTGAGAACTACATTTTATGGATTACAGGTGCATCATTTATTCTATCACCAACAAAAGTAACTTTTCCTCTCTTGTTCTCCTCGATTAAAATCTCAATATGCTTAACCTTATCTTCGGGCAATAGTTCATAATAGTATTTATCAATCTTTAATTTTTTGATGGGAAGTGGTGGAACAAGCACTGTCCACTCAGAATGGATGAAGAACATGCTTCTGATGATTTACACTTTGGAGGTTTTGATATGAGAAACCAGACATTCGATTACACAATTAAAGGGAAAAACAGAGATTATCATTTCCAGGGATCCAGAGAGCAAACAGACATGTAACTTAAGGAATTAATTTATAACAAGAATTCACTCTTAAATTTGTTAAGGGTGTTTTTTTATATCATGAAGTATGAATCATATTTGAACAGAACTACTATTAAAGAATAGAAAATTTAAATTATTCTATTATCAATGTAAGCTTGTCTAAATAGTTTCCTTATTTTGTTTCTTTTGAAATACCTTTTTGTGGAAAATTTGCATAAAATGGTATAATACATTTTAAATTTACTGTATGGAACAATGTAGAATTAACATTAAAAATATGGTCTGTCCTAGATGCATTATGGCTGTTAAGACTATTCTGGAGAGACTAAACCTTAATTATACTGAGGTGGAGTTAGGTTACGTTGTATTGGAAAATTCCATAAATGCAGAAGAGGCTTTAAAGCTTAAAATGGCATTAAAGGAGATGGGATTTGAGTTTTTGAACGATAAAAAAGCCCAATTAATTGAGCAGATAAAGAATGAAATAATAAAAGTTGTACATCATAGGGAAAGCTCAGAACAAATTGGAAATATTACTAATCACCTCTCAAATGCCATTGGGAGGAGTTATTCTTCTTTAAGTAAGTTGTTCTCAGAAATTGAAGGAACCACAATTGAAAAGTATCTAATTCTTCAAAAAATAGAGAAAGCGAAGGAATTACTTTTCTATGAAGAATTAAGTATTAGTGAAATTGCTTATCAATTAAATTACAGTTCTAGTCAGCATTTTTCCAAGCAATTCAAGTCCATAACTGGATTGACACCTAGTGAGTTCAGTGATAATAAAAAAACAGGTAGAAATCCAATTAATGAAATTTAAAATTCTTCGACACTTGAAATTATGCACATCTTTTTTAAAATTGTACACACCCCTTGTGTAAACTATTTTTAAATTTGCCTTATAAATTATCTCAAATGCTAAAAAGATTCGGTCATACATTATTAGCTCTGGTAATATTTGTTGTAACAACAGGTGTTACTATCTCCACGCATTATTGTGGTGGTAATGTAAAAGATGTGTCTTTTTTATCAGTAACTCAATCTTGTTGTGAAAATCCTGAAGGATGTTGCCATGACGAGGCTTATACGATTAAAATTGAAAATGATTTTTCAATTTCATCATATACCTTTGATTTTACTCAATTTGAAATTGTATTGCCAATTTTAATTGAGCTGATTAAGGTAGAAGATCCAATTATGGCTAAAGTGTATTCCTTGAGAAACACAATGCCACCTCCCAAAATTCAAACCGTACTTTCAAGTTTGCAGACTTATTTGCTGTGATTTATTATTCAAGCTTATCTATATGTTAATTAGATTTATTTATCTTGTTAATATGTATTTTAATTTATAGTTGAGTAATAAAATCATAATTGAATAACTATGCTGAATAAATTCATCCGTTTTTTCCTTGAGAACAAACTGGTTACCTTTCTGGTACTTACTATTTTCATATCATGGGGTGTTATCAATTCACCTTTTGGGTGGGATACTGGTATTTTACCAAAAGATCCAGTACCTGTTGATGCTATTCCTGATATTGGAGAAAATCAACAAATCGTTTATACTGAGTGGCCAGGCCGTTCGCCTCAAGATATCGAAGATCAGATATCTTACCCATTAACAACTTCACTACTGGGAATACCTGGTGTGAAAACCATTCGTAGTAACTCCATTTTTGGTCTGTCGAGTATCTATATCATATTCGATGAGGAAGTGGAGTTTTATTGGAGTAGAACTCGAATTTTAGAGAAATTAAACTCGCTTCAATCAGGTACTTTGCCAGACGATGTCGCTCCAGCTTTAGGTCCTGATGCCACAGCTTTGGGCCAGATTTACTGGTATACTCTCGAAGGTCGAGATAAAGAGGGAAATCCTGCTGGTGGTTGGGATCCGCATGAACTAAGAAGTCTTCAGGACTTTCAAGTTCGTTATGCCCTAACAGCTGCAGAAGGTGTTGCCGAAGTGGCATCAATTGGTGGTTTTGTAAAGGAATATCAAATTGATATAGATCCTCATGCCATGAGAGCACACGGTGTGAATGTGGCTCAGATTATGGCTGCTGTAAAAAACAGTAACCTTGATGTTGGTGCTCGTACGCTAGAGTTCAATCGCGTGGAATACCTGGTGAGAGCCTTAGGCTATATAAAAAATCTAGAAGATCTTGAAAAGTCAGTTGTTACAGTTCGTAATAATGTGCCGATACGATTGAAGGATATCGCTAAAATCAATTTTGGTCCTGCAACGCGTCGTGGTGGTCTTGATAAAGGTGGAGCGGAAGCCGTTGGTGGTGTGGTTGTGGCTCGTTATGGTGCCAATCCTTTGGAGGCAATTGATAATTTAAAAGCGAAGATTGCAGAAATTACTCCAGGTCTACCTACTAAGACCTTAGATGATGGGACAGTTTCGAAAGTAACAATAGTACCTTTCTACGATCGCACCGGACTAATTAAAGAAACACTGGGAACCCTTGAAGAGGCTATATCCTTAGAGGTTTTGATTAGTATCCTGATTGTGATTGTTTTGGTGATGAATCTGAGGGCTTCATTTCTTATATCTTCTTTATTGCCATTAGGGGTTTTAATCACCTTTATTACCATGCGTCAGTTTGGTGTCGATGCCAATATTGTGGCCCTTTCAGGTATTGCTATTGCGATTGGTGTCATGGTGGATGTGGGGATTGTTTTTACGGAGAATATTATCAGGCATATTGATATGCCGAAGAACTTAGGTGCGAAAGGCAAGCAATTGTTGAATGTAGTGTACGAAGGAACTGTTGAAGTTGCAGGTGCAGTTATGACAGCCTTAACAACTACTATAGTAAGTTTTCTGCCTGTATTTGCAATGGAGGCAGCCGAAGGAAAACTCTTTAGACCACTTGCTTTTACAAAAACTTTTACCATGCTTGCGGCCCTTTTGATTGGACTTATTATTATTCCAACTCTGGCTCACCTGATTTTTTCAATTCGAGCAGATAAAAATAAGTTTAAGAAAATCTGGAGTATCTTTTTGATAGCAGCAGGTCTTCTCCTTTCAATATTTTCAGGATACTATATTGCCATTGTAATTTCGGCCTATGGTTTGAATAGTTTAATGGCTGATAGATGGCATGAAAGCAAGAAATATTGGGTAAATATTATCAATATTACCATCACAATTGTAGTTATTGTATTTTTCTTGACGAAAGCGTGGATGCCAATGGGCGCGCAATACAGCATGTTTGCTAATTTCATGTTCGTTATTCTTATAGTGGCTTTAATTTTAGGCTTATTGTCATGCTTTGTGTATTTCTACCCAAGAATTTTAAATTGGTGTTTGAATAACAAATGGAAGTTTATGAGTTTGCCAATTTTGATCGTTCTATTTGGAATTACCAGCTGGCAGGGCTTCGATAAAATGTTTGGATTTGTTCCCGATTTTGCGAAAGAAACGGCTCTTTATAAGAATCTTGATGAAAAACTGCCAGGTATTGGAAAAGAATTTATGCCTTCTTTGGATGAGGGGTCATTCTTGCTGATGCCAACGACTATGCCGCACTCGGGTATTGTTGAAAATCTTGAAGTGATTCGTATCCTTGATAAAAAACTGAATAACATTCCAGAAGTTGAATCCGTAGTTGGGAAATGGGGACGTGTAAATTCGGCTCTCGATCCGGCTCCCACATCTATGTATGAGAATGTGATTAATTACAAATCGGAATATATTCTTAATGAAGACGGACATAAAATGCGTTTTAAAGTCAACCGTGATGATGCTTTTATACTAAAAGATGGTACGGTTTATAATCCCAAAGAAGATGGATTTCGTTTGGTTCCTGAGGAAAACTTAGTTGTTGATAAGAACGGAGAATATTTCCGCCAGTGGAGAGATGAAATAAAATCGCCTAATGATATTTGGGATGAGATTATCAGCAATGCTACGATTCCAGGTCTGACTTCAGCTCCAAAACTGCAACCTATTCAAACTCGATTGGTTATGTTACAGACCGGGATGCGTGCACCCATGGGAATAAAAGTTTTTGGGCCTGATTTGGAAAGTATTGAAAAGGTAGGTTTTGAACTGGAAAAACAGCTTAAAAAAGTAGAAGGCGTCAATGGGATGTCTGTTTTTGCTGATAGAGTAGTAGGTAAGCCTTATCTGGAAATGGAGATTGACCGGGATGCCATTGCGCGCTATGGTCTATCCATAAAAAATCTGCAAGCGGTTATCAGTTCTGCCATAGGTGGTATGAAACTAACATCTACAGTTGAAGGTCGTGAGCGTTTTCCTGTGAGGTTGAGATATGCACGTGAATACCGTGATAACCCAGAAGCTTTAAAGAAGATTCTGATTCCAACACCAACAGGTGTTCAGATTCCTTTGGGAGATTTAGTTGTATTCCATTATGTTCGTGGGCCTCAAATGATCAAATCAGAGAACACTTTTCTTGTTGGTTATGTGATTTTCGACAAAAAAGCAGGCTTTGCTGAAATCGATGTGGTAGAGAATGCTCAGAAATATCTTAATGAAAAACTAGAATCTGGTGAATTTATGTTGCCAGCAGGTGTCTCTTATGTCTTTACAGGTAATTATGAGAATCAGATTAGAGCGACCAAACGATTAATGATTGTGGTTCCGGTATCGCTAGTGATCATTTTCTTGATTCTGTATTTCCAATTCCGATCGGTAATTTCTACTTCATTGATCTTTACAGGAATTATCGTTGCTATATCAGGAGGCTTTATCATGCTTTGGCTTTATGGTCAGACCTGGTTCTTAGATTTTTCTTTGGCAGGTATGAATTTTAGGGACTTGTTTCAGGTGCAGACCATTAACCTGAGTGTCGCCGTTTGGGTTGGTTTTATCGCCCTCTTCGGTGTTGCAACTGACGATGGGGTATTAATCAGTACTTATATCAAACAATTGCAAGATAAAAAACCTGCCAAATCCGTAAAGGAAGTTAGAGAGCTAATTATCGAAGCGGGTTCAAAAAGAGTACGTCCAGCCATTATGACGACAGCTACGACCATCATCGCACTTTTACCTGTACTTACTTCAACAGGAAAAGGCTCGGATATCATGATTCCGATGGCAATTCCATTATTTGGAGGAATGACCATTGAGGTATTAACCATGTTGGTGGTTCCTGTACTCTATAGTATGTGGCAGGAAAGAAGTATGAGAAAGCAAGATTCCATAAATCAAGAATAAGAGCCAAATATTTCTCCTCATTCCCGAAAGCTTTCGGGATTACGAGGAGGAGGTTTTTAAATTGTTTAAAATTTACAACACGTAAATGATTAGAAAATGAAGATAAAAAAACATTATATATCGATCTGTTTCTATCTGTTTCTATTGTTCGCGATTCCTATCTCAGGATTTGGACAGACTGAACTTAGGAACTATTTAGAAGAGGCTGCAAAAAATAATCCTGGACTTAAAGCTAAGTTCAACGATTATTTGGCAGCATTGGAGCGTGCACCTCAGGTAAAGGCTTTACCTGATCCACAAGTCGCATTTGCCTATTTTATAAAACCTGTAGAAACAAGAATGGGACCACAGGAATTTAAGTTCTCGGCCTCTCAAATGTTTCCCTGGTTTGGAACATTAAAGGCTAAAGAGAATAGTGCGATTCAAACTGCAAAGGCTAAGTATGAGGCTTTTGAAGAGACTAAAGTCAAGCTTTTTCATGAGATACGTACCACTTATTACAACCTTTACTTTAATAAGAAAGCAATAACCATTAGTCTTGATAATATAGACATTTTGCAAACTTTTAGAAAGATGTCTGAGATTAAGTTAGAGGCAGGACTTGTATCTGCACTCGATGGTTATCGCATTGAGATTGAAATGGGTGATCTTGAAAATCAGCTGGCTTTGCTTAAAGATAAGCAGTTTGTTCTGGAGGTGATGTTTAATAATTTATTGAACTCTGAAAGTAAAAAAGAGATCTGGCTTCCGGAAGAATTGTGGCGTACTGATCTGGCATTAAGTAAACAGGCCATACTTGATTCTATCCAAAGCAATAATCACCAGCTTTTAAATTTAAGCTTTCAACAACAGGCTTTAAGCTTTAAAAAAGAGGTGGCCCAAAAAGCAGGAAAGCCTAATATCAATATCGGTTTTGATTATGTCGTAACAGGAAAAGGTGATATGAATCTGGCTGGAACCGATGCCTTTGTGTTTCCAAAAATTGGACTAACGATTCCACTTTATCGAAATAAGTATAAGGCTATGGTAAAAGAGGTGGTTTATCTGGAAACAGCTAAAGCTCTTGAACAGGATAACAAAAGCAATATTCTAGAGAGCCTTTTTGTAAAGGGATGGAAAGATTATCGCGATGGAGAGAGACGTATACACCTTTTTCATTCACAACTTGAATTGGCCAGAAAAGCTTTACATTTATTAGAAACCAACTATGCGACTGGGAATAAGAATTTCGAGGAAATCTTAAGAATGGAACGCAAAGTCTTGAAATATAATTTAGAATTAGAAAAAGCTAAAGCAGATAAGCAGGCAGCTATTTCATTTATCTCCTATTTAATGGGGAACTAATTCCGAGCCCAAAGTGAAGTCGAAGGGTGGCAATAAATTAATTAAAAATAAAATACGATGAAAAGTATAATCAAGAATATTAAAGAGAATTACAAGTTAGTTGTTGGTGTACTAGTTCTAGGCTTGTTTCTAGGCTGGTTAATGTCAGGCGGCTCGGGTAATGTAAATACATCAGAACAGGGGATTGAGAATCATGAAGGTCATAATCATGAGAGTGCAGACCCTCAAACCTGGACCTGTTCGATGCATCCACAAATCAAGCAGGATAAGCCTGGTTTGTGTCCAATTTGTGCCATGGATTTAATTCCTCTAAAAAGCATGCAGTCAGGAGGAGATGATGTGGATCCAAATGAAATCGTCATGTCGGAATCAGCAGCAAAATTGGCTTCTATTCAGACAACAAGAGTAGAAATTGGAAACCCGGTTAAAACAATTAATCTTCAGGGAAAAGTTCAGGTTGATGAGCGAAATATATCAGAGTTAACGGCACGTTTTGGTGGTCGAATCGAGAAGCTCTTTGTCAATTATACAGGGCAACAGGTTTACAAGGGTGAGAAACTTGCCAGCATCTATTCACCGGCCTTATTGAGTGCACAGAAAGAGTTGTTAGAAGCAATTAGTTTTAAAGAAAGTCGTCCGGGTTTATATACGGCTGCTAAAGGCAAATTGAAGCTTTGGGATTTAACAGATACGCAAATTGCCGCAATTGAAGAAAAAGGAGAGCCTCAGGCTTATTTTAATATTTTATCACCCATTACGGGAACCGTAAGTATGCGACACGTTGCTTTGGGCGACTATGTGAAAGAAGGTAAAGCTTTATTTAAAGTCGTAGATCTGTCAAAGGTTTGGGTGATGTTTGATGCTTATGAGAGTGATCTGCCTTGGATTAAATTGGGAGATAAAGTCAATTTTAATCTGAAGAGTACACCTGGGAAATCTTATACGGCCAAAGTGACTTATATAGATCCTTTTATTAATGGGAAAACCCGTGTGGCTAAAGTTCGCTTGGAGGCAAAAAATAAGAATGGTGTTTTAAAACCAGAAATGTTTGTTCAAGGTGTTTTAGAATCAGAAATTGCTGAAAATAGCAGTGAAATTATGGTGCCTAAATCAGCGGTTTTGTGGACTGGGAAACGATCCGTGGTTTATGTGAAAATTCAAGATCGTGAATCGCCTTCATTTCTATATCGTGAAGTTGTTTTAGGACCGGAAGCAGGTGCCTATTATGTGATTTCAGAAGGCTTAGAGGAAGGTGAGGAAATTGTAACCAATGGCGTGTTTAAAATCGATGCTGCTGCTCAATTGGTTGGTTTACGAAGTATGATGAACCCGGATGGTGGTGCTGCTCCTGTAGGTCATAATCATGGAGATATGGGAATGGATCAATCCAAACACAAAATTGAAAACTTCGATGTAGATGTGAAATTTAAAAAGCAATTAACAGCATTTTATAATGAATATTTAGTGTTAGCTAAGGCTTTTGTTACTTCTAATTCATCGGAAGTAAAAAAGGCATCACAGACATTAATGTCAAAATTGGAAGGCATTGATATGAGCTTATTAAAAGGTGACGCTCATATGTCTTGGATGGCGGATCTAAAAATACTTGAATCAAAATTGAAAGTAATTGCATCTAAAATGGATATTGACCTTCAACGAGCTGCTTTTGCAGATTTTAATCTGACATTTTACAAAAGTGTGAAATCTTTTGGTTTGAATAAAGTAACAACATTCTATCAATTCTGTCCAATGGCGAATGGGGATAAAGGAGCATATTGGTTAAGTAATTCTGCAGATATCCAAAACCCTTATTTTGGTGATGCAATGTTAGGATGTGGTGAGGTGAAAGAAACCATCAAATAGTGATTTCTAAGTAAGGAAGGAGCAATTGCTCCTTCCAAAATTGTAATCTAGAATAAAGATGGATTTCAATAAAGAATAATCACTAATGCAATTGATCGGAATATATGTTAATATTTATTTAAGTGAAAGTAACCGAACTGTTTTTACTTAAGAACTGGCAATGTGACAAACTCTCTCACCACTAGCGAACAGCTAGGTATTTACTATCGAGTCAAATTTTTAAAGAACTAAAATTATGAAAGCAACTGCAATAACAGTTTTATTAGTATTATTTTTTGGTTTTACAGGATTATCACAGATCAAATATGAGGGTAAAATAGATTCGAAATACAAGTCTATTAAATTGGAAGATGGCTCTTTTAAGTATGTGAAGTATGATAAAAAGAATCAAACGATTTTTATATATAATTTGAATAACACACTTTGGAAAGAAGTGAAGCTTCCATTACCTGAAAATCATCTTTTAGATGAGGTCAAACTCATCTCCCAAAAAACATTCAATAAGGACGAAGAAGTTGAGCTTGTATATTCTTGCGTCGAATATACTATGACAGATAATTATGAAGACCCTGCTGAAGAATATTTCAAAATCAATTTTACACTTAATGTAATCACTGAGAGTGGTGAATCTTTATTAAGAGTTGAAAATAGCAATGAGATGGAGATAATTCAAACTGATGGGGTGGTCAAAATGCTCGTTTATAAGCACATTAGTGAAAGGTTCAAAAATAATGATGAAACACTAATTTATAACTTGCCTTAATTATAAAGTTATGGAAGATGATTTAAAAATGATTGAATTCATAGCAGAAAGTAATTTGACAACTTTTGAAATAACATCTCTATACACTCTTTTTTTTGGTATAGATGGGGTTGTTGATATGTTTTGCTATCAAAATATAATAGAACTAAAATATAATTGCACTAAGATAAGTAAAGTTGAAATGTTTCAATTTATCGTGGATCTAGGGGTTAATCAAGAAAAATTTAAGCCAAGAAAATTACATGATGACTTCTTTTTAACTCTAAAGTCGTCTGTGTCAAATTTCTATTAAAATGTTTTGTTTGGGTGCTAGTTTACTATAGCTAGCAAAGGTTAGGTTAGTTTTTGAAGAGTGGGGACCATAATATGGTTTAAAACTAATTTTGGTCCCCTAATTTTCTCTACTATAACTTAAAATAAATTCATCCTTATGAGTGACTTAGGGAAATAATTTATTGAATCTAAAATGATTTGATTCTCATAATCTGATTGTGGATGGGTAGTTGTGGCAAGTCTGTGAAGGGTTATTTGTATTAGAAATTGACACCATGAACGATATATTCGTAATAGTAATTTTATTTATTTCCTTTTTTCAGGTACCCTAGGTTTTGACAATATAGCTTGATAGAAATCAAACTGGAAAATTGTCTTTGAAATAATAGCCAACAAATTTAATATGCCAATAGGCACATATTTACGTGCAAGATGTTGGTAGTCAGATGAAGATTAGTGTTGTGGAGTTGTCAGTTTTATGGTTCCAATTAGGGTTGGATACCCCTTGACTTGATTGAAAATTACTAAAATTCACGCTATGAATAAAGAGTTCAAAAAAAATCATGAATGTTGTTCAGAGGAAGCAAAAAAAACAAATTCTTTTCAAGGAGTTTTCTATTGCCCTATGAAATGTGAAGGTGATAAGGTGTATTCCAAAGGAGGGCAATGCCCGGTTTGCAATATGAACCTGGTTTCTGTGAATAAAAAAAATAATCAGGATCATGTTCATCATCAAATGAACAATAGTGAAAATCTTGATATATCCAATGGTACATATTTTTGTCCTATGCGTTGTGAAGGAGATAAGATGTATGCTGAACCCGGTGATTGTCCAGTATGTGGAATGCACTTGGTTGCTGAAAAGGAAACTGGATCTAGTGATGACAATGCATATCAACAGATGAAGAAAAAATTTCGACTTGCTTTAATTTTGAGTATTCCTGTTTTTATTATTGCTATGTCTGATTTTTTTAGTTTTCTACAATTAGATTTAGTTGCTTCTAAATTCTTTTGGGGATGGGTTGAATTTATTTTAGCGACTCCAGTTGTCTTTTATTCGAGTAGAGAATTTTTTATCCGTGGTTGGAAATCGATTCGAACCTGGAATCCGAACATGTGGACTTTAATATCAATTGGAGTCGGCAGTGCATATATCTTTAGTGTATTAGCACTTCTAATTCCTGATGTTTTTCCCAATCAATTTAAGGATTCTTTAGGAAATGTTCATTTGTATTTCGAAGCTGCTGCAGTAATACTCACATTGGTATTGCTTGGTCAAATGCTCGAGTTAAAAGCTCACAGTAAAACCAACGAAGCAATAAAGGCTTTACTCGATCTGTCTCCTCCGGTTGCTCATAGACTTAAAGATGGATATGAAGAAGAAATTCCTCTTGAACTGGTTCAGATTGGTGATGTTTTAAGGGTTAAGCCAGGAGAGAAAATACCAGTAGATGGCTTTATTATTCAAGGTGAAGCCGTAATAGATGAAAGTATGATTACAGGTGAGCCGATTCCAGTTGAAAAAACTAAAGATGATAAAGTTACTGGAGGCACAATAAATGGTAAAACATCTTTCGATTTTGAAACTGAAAAGGTTGGTTCTGATACGCTTTTATCTCAGATAATAGCGATGGTAAATGAAGCCAGTCGTTCAAAAGCACCAATTCAGAAGTTAGCTGATATAGTAGCCAAATATTTTGTAATTGTTGTACTTGCTATATCGATTTGCACCTTTATTATTTGGGCAATATTCGGTCCTGAACCTGCATATGCATACGCATTTATTAATGCGGTTTCGGTTTTGATAATTGCGTGCCCATGTGCATTGGGATTGGCTACTCCAGTCTCTATTATGGTGGGAACTGGGCGAGGAGCGCAATCTGGAGTATTAGTTAAGGATGCAAGATCAATAGAAGAAATGAATAAAGTAGGCATTCTAATTGTTGATAAAACAGGAACTCTGACAGAAGGAAAACCGACTCTCAAAACTTATCAATCATTTAATAAATTAAGGAATTCGGATGTATTGCAGTTAGCTGCTTCAGTTGATGCACTAAGCGAACATCCAGTGGCGGAAGCCATTGTGAAAGGTGCCATTAATATTGATATTAAGCCATTACCTGTTACCAAGTTTGAGTCGCTAACAGGAAAAGGTGTCAAGGCATTTTGTCAAGGAGTGAACATTAGTCTTGGAAATCAAAGATTGTTAAGAGATCATAATCTTAAATTGACAGATTTACAGGAAGAGCTCGTTAAGCAAAAGCAAACCGAAGGCGAGACAGTTATGTTTTTAATTGCGGAAGATCAATTGGAAGGTATAATTAGTGTGTCCGATAAATTAAAACCATCATCTAAGGAAGCTATCAAAAAGCTTCAAGCAATGAATGTTAGGGTTGTGATGTTAACAGGTGATAATGAGAATACTGCGAGAACAATATCCGATGGATTGGAACTCGATGAATATGTTTCTGATTGTTTACCTGAGGATAAATTCAATAAAGTAAAAGAATTGCAAGAACAAGGTCATATCGTGGCTATGGCGGGTGATGGTATAAATGATGCTCCTGCACTTGAGCAAGCCAATGTTGGTATTGCTATGGGAACAGGAACTGATATTGCCATGCAAAGTGCCGAGATTACTCTTGTGAAAGGTGACCTTAATGGTATTGTTCGTGCAAGAGAATTAAGTATTCAGGTAATGCGTAATATCAAACAAAACCTATTTTTTGCATTCATATATAACGCTTTGGGGGTTCCCATTGCTGCTGGTCTGTTATTCCCATTCTTTGGGGTCTTACTAAGTCCTTTAATTGCTGCAGCTGCTATGAGCTTTAGTTCTGTTTCAGTTATTACAAATGCTTTACGCCTTCGAAAATCATAAATGTGAATTTTAGAATAAAAAAAGTTGATTGAAAATAGAATATTTTTCAAAACGTTTTAATTCACTTGAGTATAATTATCAAGTATATTTTAATCAGAAACATCATAAATTATGATACCATTACATCCAATCTTCGTTCATTTCCCAATAGCATTATTTTTTAGTGCTACTGCGTTTGCAATCATATCAATTATATTTAATAGCAAAAGAAATCTATTTATAGAGCTTGCCACCTGGAATCTTTTTTTTGGTATTATAGGCGCAATGTTTGCACTTCTATCGGGTCTTAGTGAGGAAGGTACTCTTGCCCATAACGAGATAATTCACTCTTTAATGGAAACTCATAAGTTACTTGGGTTTGTTTTTTCAGGAGTATATACCCTCATACTATTTTGGCTAGTAGTTAGGAGATCTAAAATGAAATCTTTGGAATATAAAGGAATCGTGGTCATTCTTGTTCTTGCATCTGGGTTCTTAGCATATTCAGCCCATCTAGGAGGTAAAATGGTTTATGAACATGGAGCAGGTGTTTTGCCAATGCAGGAAATTCTAAATTCCAAACCTCATGACCATAATCATGACCACAATGAAGAACATAAAAATGATGAAAATCACCATCATTGAAAAAAGGAAAATGAATCATGAAAAAATCAAGTCGAAAAAAACAGAGAAAAAACACATCCTGCAATAAGGGCGAAATAAAAGGTTTAATAATACTTGGCTTATTAGTATTTCTTGCTGCCATAATAGTATATGCTCCTTTGTTGAATAATGAAGTTAATGACGAATACATTAACTATTCTTCACATGAAGGTGAAATATTACCAAATCGTTTTGTTTGCATGTTAAGAGGTGATATAAAAAGTAGACCAACCTTACCAATTGAAGTTAATAGTAAAACCTATTGGGCTTGTTGTCAAAACTGTTTAGGAAAATTACAGAGAAATGAGAACGATGTATTATTTGCATTGGATCCACTTTCAGGGGAAAGCGTAAATAAAGCAGATGCCATTATTCGACGTGACCCTCAGGATAACAAAAGAGTCTTTTTCTTTAAGTCAAATGAGACTTACAATCAATATTTAGAAACAATTAATAAAAAATGAAAATTATGTACAGAAAAATGTTAAGTCTAATATGTTTTTCCTTTTTGGGGTTAACCTTAAGTGTAGCTCAAAATGCAACTGAATCTTTTAAGGTTTCAGGGAAATGTGGAATGTGTGAAAGTCGTATTGAAAAAGCTGCGTCATCAGTGGATGGGGTTACCAGTGCAGATTGGAATAAGGATTCTAAAATAATAGAGGTTTCTTTCAATGGTGCAAATACAAATGTTCATAAAATACACAAGGCTATTGCGAATGCAGGGCATGATACTGAGATGCACAAAGCAAAGGATGAGGTGTATAGTGCACTTCATGGGTGTTGTAAATATAATCGAGTTGATCTTTCTCAAAAGGATAAGAATAAAGGTCATAAACACACTAAGGGTTCTGATAAAAATGGAAAAACTCATGATTCTCATTCAGGTTGCGGTCATTCTGGCGATCAAAAGAGTAGTTCAGGCTGCTAGTGATTAAAATTATTATTAACGATAAAAAATAGAAATTATGAAATTAAAATTAGTAGGATTAATCGGTTTGTTTTTTGTTAGCACTTTGAGCTTATCTGCTCAAGCAAAGAACGTTAAATTTAAAGTTTTTGGTAATTGCAGTATGTGCGAGAAGCGAATAGAAAAAGCTGCTCTAGCCATAGATGGTGTGACTATGGCAGATTGGAATAAAGAGACTAAGATGATCGAAGTTGCTTTTGAAAGTTCTAAAACTGACATTCATAAAGTGCATATGGCTATTGCCAAAGCTGGGCATGATACGATGATGCATAAAGCGAAAGATGAAACTTATAATAAGTTGCCAGGATGTTGTCAATATGAAAGAGCAAAGTCTGACACTAAAGGTCATAAAGGACATCAACATCATTAATCAAATACAAGCCCTAAGGTTTGACCTGTGAATGTTGAGCCTTAGGACAAATACTGTTCTGTTGATTTTTGAATCGGTTAGTTTTCGGATAACCTAATAATGATCTGCAGGTCAGTTATGAAATAAAAGCACTCTCAAAGTGCTTTTGTTTTGATAGTATTAAAATTAAGAATTTGCCTTAAAATGGGAAAAATAAGGAGCGATTTGGGGATACAGATTAGGCAAGCAAGGATGTCAAAAAAGATGACACAATCTAAATTGGCTGAACTTTTGGGATGTAATCAGGAATACATTTCAAGGCTTGAAAATGGATTAGTGAATACGACAATTGAGTACCTTATTCACATAGCCAATGTGCTAGATCAAGATCTAAATTGTAATTTTATACACAAGAGTGATGTATAATGGGGTGAAAATAACGGAATGTTTTCTTGGTTAGATATAAAATAATATCAGTCTGATCTAACCAAAAGCTCATAAATATTCTATCCATTATTATTGATCGTACTCCCTCTCAATGCCTTACTCGACTCCTTGAATGTCTTGATCAATATTAGTCGGAATAATGATATTTTGGTGTTCTCCTGTAATCTTAATTTAGAATTATTTTGGTTGGGAGTGAGTGGAGTGATCAATACACAACCTTTTAATTAGAGCATTAATAGTTATTAATGCTTAAGTAAACGAAATTGGAATAGTATGACTTGGCCTGTTTGGAAAATAATTCATGGTAAATGGAGATCGATTGAAGAATCATTAAAGGATGTTCTACAAAAAGAAGGTTTCACCATTCAAAAACGATTAATGATCTCAAAAGATTCATCGGAGAAATTTGGGATCCAAGCTGAAATTTGGATGCTTGATTCCTACGATTATGCTCAACATCATTTAGATACACTCCATAATGATCAGGGCATTTGGAAGCTAAAGATCATCCAGCTTCAAAATAATCTAATTGTTATAGAGTCTGACAAATCAGATGCCTCAACTTTTATAAATACGAATCCTAACCAAAAGGATTTACACAAGATTATCGACGAGAAATTAATTAAAATCGTATTAAAAATATAGCGTCATATTCATACATTAATTTCTTTTTTATTACCAACGGTGGGGATGTGTGCCTCTGGCCACCCACTTACCCGTTTGACACCAAATTTCATAGTAGTACAACCACCAGGTAATCCAAACTATAAAGGTTTCAGCTATGAAATCTTGATTCTTGTTGATTTTTTTTTAATTCAAACACAAAGTTCCATTAATATGAGTTCATCTTTTCTTTTAATGAAACCAGACCAATTTTTATAGGTTTGCTTCAGTTTTTTTTAATTGTTCTTTTAGCGTTATCATATTATGAATCAGAATGAAATATATTGGGTTTATCTTTCTGTTTGTTTGTGCCAAATTGAGTACTGGCCATGCCACTACTAGCATGAACTCCTGTTAATCCTTTATCCCTCATTCTCTGTACAAATTCACCTTGTTTTTTTATAGCGTTTTCAAAGGCTCCCGTTCCAAAGTTTGATTTAAACAACTCGAATAAATTCTCACCTTGTAATGTATTCAGTTGCATCCAAAGTTCACGTAACGATTTCATGAACAATAGGAACTCTTGAAATAAGCGAGGATTATCATCCAATTCCTTGGTGAATATTTCTTCCGATAATACAAGGTTGGAAATATGAAAACTGTCGTTTTAGTAAAAAATGAAAATTGGATATCTTCATGGTGTAAATAAGGTATACTCTAATCTCACCATTATGAAATTCAATGTTTAATTTCACTTTCTTATAAACTTTAAGACTTTGTAATATTATACATCAGATAATTTTTCACCCTTTATCTAAAGATTATTTTATTTCTAATTTATCTTATTCTAAGATTCTACCAAAATCAAATATTAGAAAACCTAGACTACTTAATTCTGATTTCCTTTGCTATACCTGACAATTTTTCATTTTTAACGGCCTGCATTGAAGCAATAGGATTAACTGCCGATATCTCAACTTTTTCCTTTTCCTGGACAATTATATTACACGGAAGCATAACACCTATTTTGTTTTCTGTTTTTAATGCCTGGTAAGCAAAGGAAGGGTTGCAAGCACCTAAAATTCTATAAATATCGAAATTAAACATCCAATTTCTCTTTTAATGTGGCCTGTACATCAATTTCAGTTAAGATGCCAAAACCTTCTTTTTTGAGTTCAGCAGTCACTGTTTCGAAGGCTTCATCGAAAGTTACATTTTCAAGTGTTTTGCTAAAATAGTAGTTCGTTATTTTGTGTTTAAGCATTCGAAAATTTACATGAAAAACAAATATGAGCAGCAGAACTTACCGCCCTTTTAGAACGCGTGTAGCATTTAATATCGCGATCAACGCTACCCCCATATCTCCGAATACCGCTTCCCACATGGTGGCAATTCCGAATACACCCAGGACGATAAAGGCAAGCTTAACCCCCAATGCAAAGATGATGTTCTGCCAAACAATTTTTCTGGTCCTGGTGGCTACATCTATTGCAGTAACAACTTTTGAAGGAGAGTCCGTCATTAAAACAACATCGGCGGTTTCAATTGCAGCATCAGAACCGAGGGCACCCATGGCAATTCCTACATCAGAACGAGTAAGTACAGGGGCATCGTTTATCCCATCGCCTACAAAAGCAACTTTGCTGTCCTTCTTCAACATTCTTTCAATGTGTTCAACCTTATCTTCAGGAAGTAGTTCGGCATAATATTCTCTAATCCCCAACTTGCTAGCAAAAATTCCAGCTGCGTATTTATTATCTCCGGTGAGCATAACCGTATCTATTTTCATTTTATTTAATCGTGTAATGGCTTCCAGGGCATCGGTTTTCAAGCTGTCGGATATAAGGATATAACCAGCATATTTTCTGTCGATAACAATATGAACAACGGTACCTCCCACTTCGCAAATATCATGTTCAATATTTTCTTTGTGAAGAAGCTTGTCATTTCCAACAAATATTTCTTTATTGTCTATGTATGCTTTTACTCCGTACCCTGATATTTCTTCCACTTTCCCAATTCTCGAGATGTTAAATTCCTGGTTATAAGATTCGAATATGGATTTAGCTATTGGGTGATTTGAATTGTATTCAGCATAGGCTGCATATTCTAGTATTGTTTCTTCATCGAAACCGTTTGAAGGAGATATGCTTGCAACCTTGAATTCGCCTTTGGTTAATGTTCCTGTTTTATCAAACACCACCGTTTTCACTTGCGTTAGTGCATCCAGAAAGTTGGACCCTTTCACTAAAACACCCCTTCGGGAAGCCCCACCAATACCACCAAAGTAACCAAGCGGAATACTGATTACAAGTGCACAGGGACAAGAAATAACTAATACCACCAATGCCCTGTATATCCAATCACTATAAGTTGCTCCACTTATTAAAAGAGGAGGTACAACAGCAAGCAGAAAGGCACAAATCACAATTACCGGGGTGTAGTATTTAGCAAATGTAGTAATAAACTTTTCGGTCTCCGCCTTCTTGGAAGTTGCATTTTCAACCATCTCAAGAATTTTAGAGATGGAAGATTCCCCGAAAGGTCTTGAAACTTTTACGGTAATTAATCCGGATTGATTGATCATGCCCGCTAATACTTCATCGTTTAGTTTTACTTTTCGTGGGACACTTTCTCCGGTAAGTGCTGAAGTATCAACAAAGGAATCTCCTTCGACTACAAATCCGTCCAATGGAATTTTCTCACCCGCTTTTACAATTATAAGGGTAGCAACTTTCACATTTTCCGGAGATACCTTTTTGATGTCTCCATTTAATTTAAGATTCGCGAAATCCGGTTTTATTTCAAGAAGGGATTTTATTGATCTTCGGGACCGATTCACCGCAATGTCCTGAAACAATTCACCCACCACATAAAACAGCATGACGGCCACAGCTTCAGGCATTTCATCTATAGCAAAAGCACCTAGGGTTGCAATAGTCATTAAAAAATGCTCGTTAAAAACCTGTCCTCTGAGGATATTTTTCACAGCTAATGCAATAACTTTCCACCCCACAATCAAATAAGCTGTTACGAATATGAGATACTCCACAATTTGGTAAGGAGTATTGTGTATTTCTTCCTCAAATAACAGCCCTACAAACAGCAGAAGAATACCTGAAACCGCTTTAATTATAGCCCATTTGTTTTCTGAAAGCTCGCTTGTTGAAACAACTTTTATCTCATTATCGTTTTCCCTGATTTCGACTTCTGGCTCAATCTCTTTAATTTTACTTTTAACTTTTTCAAGATTGTTTGTATCTATTGTCAGGGAAGAGTTGACAAAATTGATATTCACAAAATTTACTTCCTCCAGGTTTGCTAGGTTGCGTTCTATTTTCGCAGCACAAGAAGCACAATCAAGGTTTTCTAATATATATTTTTTCACGTGATTATTATTTTCTTTTAGTTGTACATGGAATTCGCAAGAAATTTTAACCATTATCCTGTGTGTTATTTTATAGATTAAAATTTACATGCTCGTTTCATATCTTCTTTATCCAATATTTACCATAAGAAATACTACATGTAAGGCAGCAGATTGCAATGCGTTGCTAAACCTGCTGTCTTTTGGATGGTATTTTATATTGTTTGAAATCCTGTTTTAACACGGAATACACTTTCAACATTAGACACATATATTAATCCGTCTCCTGAATTGAGCGTTTTACCGTATTTTGAAATAATAGAAACAACATTTTCCACATTGTCATCATAGACTACTATTTCAATTTTAGCAATGGGACTATCAGTAACGGAAAACTTTTGGGATACAAATGCGTTTTCGTCTTGAAATTTCCCTGTTCCTTCAGCTGAAGAAATGGTTATATTTTCAAACCCGGCTTCTTTCAAATGATGTAAAATATCATTCACCTTGTTGGGACGTATAAATGCTTTTATTTCTTTCATAATTTTTGTTTTAGATTTAGTAATTAATCATCATCGCCAGCTTCACCTTTTTTCAAATCAGACAACAAATAATATGCAGCATTCATTACTATTTGTGTATTCTCAGGTAAAGAGTCAAGTAATTTCACTTCTGTATAACCAGCATCAGTCTGTCCTGTAACAACTTCAACCATCTTAAAAGCCATAGCATCTTCACCTATTTCAATTTCTTCTTCACCTTCTTCTTCATTACTTTCATTCTCTTCCATTTCTTCTTTATATTCTTCCAATGCTTCTTGGTCTAAAACGAATATAAACGATTTTGTACCCTCCGTTACAATAGCATTGTCCGGAAGGGCTTGCGTATAATTCTTGTCAGTGTGAATATGTCCTGATATATACATTCCCGGAATTAATCCTGTTTGCATATTATCTAAAGAAGCATGAATATGTACTGCTCTTGAATTGGCTTCAAATTCTTTTCCAATGGCAAATATCTTTGCACTGAGTTCTTCTCCCGGCTTGTTAGATACAGTAAAATCAACTATTTGCCCCTCTTTAATACGATGTACATCATTTTCAAACACTAAAAAATCTGCATGAATATGGCTATTATCAACCACCTCCATTAGCTTATCTTTTGAATCAACGTAGGTTCCAACATTTATATTTATTTCATTTACATATCCATTAATAGGAGAAATAATTCTGATGGTATTTGAAATTGAACCATTCTTAACATTTTTTGGTGAAAGATTTAAAAGCAGAAGACGTGATTTTAAACCCTCATATCGGGATTTAGCTGTATTGAATTCTGACTTTACTTGCTGATAATCTTTACCTGCTCCAACGTTATTCTCAAATAATTCTTTTTGACGGTTATGCTCCTTTTCAAGAAATTCAAGTTTATTGGCTATTTCTGAAAATTTTTCTTGTAACGAGATATAATCCGGATGTTCAAGGACTGCCAACACCTGACCTTTCTTTACTTTATCACCATGAAAAACTCGTATTTCCTTTACATTACCTCCAATAATAGCAGTAATATCTGCAATACTTGAAGGTGGAACTTCCAATTCTCCATTGGTTTTTACTAAGGTTGTGAGGTTACGTTGTTGGAATGTCCCTAATTCTAATTTCAAAGCTTCCTGTTGTTTCTCGTTTAGAATAACTAATCCCTCCGGACCATGTTCTTCTTCTTCATGTTCACTTCTATTCTGAACGTTGCAAGAAACTAATGTTGCGAATGCTATGAGTGCTATAAATATTTTTGATTTCATTTTTCTATCTTTTTTAATTATTGACCAGATATATATTCTAATTGCTCTTTTATATTATGATACTCTGACAGATTAAATAAATACTCCTGTTTAGTTTTGATAGCTAGCTCCACATTTTGAATAAACTGGATGTAATCAAGACTACCCAATTTGTATCCTAAATTAGCTGCTTCAATTTGTTCCTCTGCCAAAGGAAGAGCCTCATTGTTATAATACTCCAAAACCTCAAGCATTGTTTGGTATCGACTATACAGCTCCTTGAAAGTGGCGTCAAATTTTAGCTGTTTTTGCTTATAACTCTGACCTGCAATTTCATAATTTAACTTGGCCGCTTTAGTTTTTCCTGATTGGGAGAAAAACAATAAGGGAATTGAAATACCAGCTTCCCATGCATAAAAACCCGACTGACCATCAACTGTCTGTTTCGTGTATCCCAAATCAAGTTTCGGCAGGAAGTTAGAACGTTCAGCTTTCCATAAAGCATTTGAAACATCCACTTGTTTTTGATAGAAAACTAACAAGGGAGAGTTATTAATAGAATCCATTGAAGGAACTGATTTAAACTCATTTTCATCCTTTGTGCCATGTTCATTTAAATCAATTTCTTCCGGAAACATTAGATATTGGTTTAAAACCATTAATGATGCTCCGTATTTACTTTTAGCTTGTTTTAGGTTTACAACAAGTTCCTGGTATTTGGCTGATGCTGACAAAAATTCAACTTTGGAAGTTTGCTGTGTTTTAAAGCGTAGTTCCGCAGCTTTCAAAAAATTAGCATAAATGCTGTTGAGTTGAAGAAATAACTGCCATTGTTTTTTAGCTGCATAAGCCTTATACCAAGCAATACTTACATCTCTTATTAATGCCTTTTCAGTTAATTCTAATTTTGAAATTGCTAACTCTGTATTGGCGTTATTCAATTTATTTTTTGCTGGAATACCAAATATATCTATGTCAGATTGTACAATTCCTAACTGATTTTGGACACCTGCAGAACCGTTCCCCACTTCCTCTTTTCCTGTGTATATTGAGGTACTACCAAAATCGTAAGAAGTGGCTTTTAAAGCTTTTTGCTTATCAACTTGGAGAGATGCTGCCTTTAAAGATGGGTAATTTTCTTTTGCCCTGTCAATGGCCTGCTGTAATGATATTGAGTTTACATTCTGTGCCTTTGAAGTATTTGTAATTCCTAAGCCAACAAAAACAAATAAAAGAGTTATAACGGCAGTATTTAATTTAGGAGCTTTCATCTTCCTTTTTCCTGATTCAACAATGTTATATAAAACAGGTAGAACAACCAGTGTTAATAGGGTTGAAGTTAACATGCCGCCAATAACAACAGTTGCGAGTGGTCGTTGTACTTCAGCTCCTGCTGATGCAGATATTGCCATAGGTAAAAAACCGAGTATATCGGTAGAAGCAGTTAACAAAATAGGACGAATACGGCGAATAGAGCCTTTTGTAATTATTTCAGCTAAACTGAATTTACCTTCGGCTTTCATTTCGTTAAATCCACTGACAAGTACCAGTCCATTTAACACAGCAACACCAAATAGTACAATAAACCCAACTCCAGCAGAGATACTAAATGGCATTCCACGTAAATAAAGGGATATAATACCTCCTACAGCAGCAAACGGTACTGCTATATAAATCATAAGCGTTTGTTTTAGTGATTTTACGGCAAAAAACACTAACATAAAAATAAGGGCTAATGCCAGAGGTACGACTAAAGCAAGTCGTTTACTCGCTCTTTCAAGGTTTTCAAATGCTCCACCATATCTGATATAATACCCTGATGGAAGTACTAGTTTTTCATCTAATGTTTGTTGAATTTCTTCAACCAAAGATTTTACATCTCTGCCTTCAACGTTTATACCAACATAAGTCCTTCTGTTGGTATTGTCCCTACCAATTTGCATCGGACCTGGTTGATAGCTTATGTCAGCTACTTCTTTAAAGGGTATTTGATTACCATCGGGCAGGTTGACATATAAATTTTTAATATCTTCAATACTTCTGCGGTGTTCTTTATCCAGGCGAACTACCAAATCGAACATTCGTTCCCCTTCATAAATTTCTCCTGCAATTCCACCGCTAAATGCTGTTTCAACAATGGTATTTAACTCATTTATATTTAATCCGTAACGTCCTAACTTATTTCTGTTATAGTTAATTGTAATTTGAGGTAATCCTTTAGTTGCTTCGGCTTTCACCCCTGCAACTCCATCAATACCAGAAATAAGACCTTTTATTTCTTCGGCTTTTTCCGATAAAACATCCAGGTCAGCACCATAAAGTTTTACAGCAACATCTTCTCGAATTCCTGTTAGTAATTCGTTAAATCGCATTTCAATGGGTTGAGTAAAACCATAATTAATTCCCGGTAATTCCCTTACCTTTTCTTCAACCTGTTCTATTAATTCTTGCTTAGAATCAGCCTTTGTCCATTCATCTTTTGGATTTAGAATCACAAAAATATCTGCAATATCTAATGGCATGGGATCCATCGGTAAATCAGCAACACCAATACGGGACTGAATTGATTCAACTTCATCGGGAAAGTTTTCAAGAACTATTTGTTCGAGACGGGTTGAAGCTTTTTGAACCTCAGAAAGTGATGTGCCGGGTTTTAAAAATGCCTGAAAAGCAAAATCACCTTCATCAAGTTGGGGTGTAAATTCAGCTCCTAGCCTTGAGAAGATGAACCAACCGGATATTAATAAAACGATGGCTGCAATAAGCACAAGTTTTGTTTTCTTTAAAGCCCAATGGATAGCAGGTTCATATATACTTTCTAATTTACCGATTACCTTATCTCCCCATGTCTTCTTGTTAGTTTTTGGGGGCTGAAGGAATATGGATGCCATCATTGGAATATATGTTAGACAAAGCAAGACGACACCTAAAATTGCAAATCCAAAAGTCATAGCCATTGGAATAAACATTTTTCCTTCAACGCCTTGAAGAGCTAAAACAGGTATAAAAACGATGAGAATTATTAACTGACCAAAAAAGGCAGAATTCATCATCTTACTTGCTGATTTATATGCTATTTCATCTCTCTTGACCTTGTTTAATCTTGTGCCTATAAGCTCGTTTTTATGAAGATAAAAAATCACACTTTCTACAATAATTACAGCTCCATCTATAAGTATACCAAAGTCAATAGCCCCTAAACTCATAAGATTAGCCCATACTCCAAATTGATGCATCATAATAAATGAAAACAGCATGGCTAATGGGATAGTAGAAGCTACAATTAGTCCTCCACGTAGGTTTCCTAAGAAAATTACAAGGACAAATATTACGATTAACGCTCCAATAGAAAGGTTTTCGGCAACTGTAGATGTGGTACTTTTAATAAGTTTACTCCTATCAAGAAATGACTTAATTTCTATACCTTCCGGTAAAGACTTTTGAATTAAAGCCATTCTCGTCTTTACATCTTTGATAACATCGTTTGAATTAGCGCCTTTTAACATCATGACAATACCACCAACAGCATCGCCCTTACCATTTTGAGTAAAAGCACCATAACGCACAAAACTGCCAAACTTTACATCGGCTACATCCCTGATAAAAACTGGCTTACCATCTTTATTGATAACAAACGTATTCTTTATATCATCCAAAGAGCGCATCAATCCCTCACCCCGAATGAAATTAGCCTGGAAGTTCTTCTCAATATAAGCCCCGCCTGTATTTTGATTATTTGTCTCTAAGGCATCAAATACATCTGCCATGGTTATTCCCATGCTTCTTAGTTTATCAGGGTTAACTGAAACTTCATATTGTTTGCCTTTGCCACCAAAAGAGTTTACCTCGACAACACCAGGAACCATAGCCATTTGACGTTTAACAATCCATTCCTGCATGGTCCGTAGCTCCATATCGTCATACATCTTTTCATAACCGGGCTGAACCTCAAGTGTGTACTGATAAATTTCACCTAAACCTGTACTGATAGGAGCCATAAATGGTTCAGCAAAACCTTCCGGTATTTTTTCTTTTATTTCGGATAAAGCTTCACTTACTAATTGCCGTGGCAGGTAAGTACCCATTTTATCTTCAAAAACGATTGTAACTACCGAAAGTCCAAATCTTGAAACAGACCTTATTTCTTCAACTCCTGGAAGGTTGGCAACTCCAAGTTCGACCTGATAGGTTACAAATTGCTCAATGTCTTCCGTTCCCAAGTTAGGGGCTGTAGTTATTACTAGTACCTGATTGTTTGTAATATCAGGTACAGCATCAAGTGGCACTTTGTTCATAGAGTATATACCCCCTATAATCAGACCGATTATCATCAGTCCGACTAGTGCCTTGTTTTTAATTGAAAAAGATATAATTCTGTTTATCATTTCATATTTGTTTTACATGTTATTAACCTGATTTTATTTACTTGCTTTTACTGCATAATAATTTTTGAAGTTTTTTATGTTTTCAAAATAGACCAACACAGGTTGATTCTTCTCTTTCAAGCCAATTATGGCATCGGATTTACTGATGGTTTTACCGGAAAAAGCATCTGTAACAAAAGCAATTTCCCGAAAGTTGTTGATTAGATGTTGATGGCACCTTGAGCCACAGATATAGAATACTCCGTTGTCATGCATAACTTTTGAACTTTCGTGATACTGCAAACGATCATTGCACATACAAACCTGCTCATTAGGAAACTGTCCTGCCGTACAATGCGAATTTTCGGTAGGCATATTTGGTATCGCACCAATAAGTGAAAAAAAACAGAATTTAGATTAGAGTTAGAAAAAGCAAACTAAAACTGATCAACATCGTTCTATTGAATCTTTGGTTTTCAACGATTTGCTTTTACCTTAATTGTTTTTTACTTAACCTCCTTGCAGCCATGGTACCAAACAATTATTTATGAGTCGATAATCTTTTGGTATTTCTTAAAATGAAAACCAAACAGGAATTCCAACTTTTTTTTGTGCTGATGAAATGTGCAAGTGTATTCACAGAGCTTTGAATAATAGGTGCAGTTCCTAAGGACCAACAAAGGTTCATTTCTAGCGCAATCAAGAATAATGTGGTTAAATGATGGTTCCTCTGAAGAATCGTTAACCGTAATCATTAAATAGGCATATCGTCCATCTTTTTCGTGAATAGCCTGTAATATTTCTTTTTCACTTACTATTTTTACTTGTCCCTCGTAGAATTGCTGAAGGTATTCCTGGGAATAACCAGTTAAATTCTCAGATACCAACAAGGTTTTTCCTGAAATTGATTGGGAATTTGAATTTGCTTTTTTGGCATACTGCCGGATGTTACTAAATTCCTCAGCTCCGCCAATAATACTTTGGATGGTATAAATAGCAAAGTGCAATTCAAGCTCAGACAATTCTTCACTGACTAACGGAATTGAAACGACCTCAATTTTGTTTCTGACGAGAGATAATTCGTAATGTGAATAGTCATAGTAAGAATTTCGCTTAGCACTCCTTCTGTAGAAGAATCTATCAGGATGTTTCCTTAAAGCTAAGTACCAGATTTCTTCTCCTGCTTTACGCTTTCTTTCAATTTCTTCAGAACTTAGTTCTCCCGCTATTTTTTGAAGATACCAGTGGTGCTTCATGATTTTCCTAAACAGCATGTCGTCACCTTCTGTAAGAGCTTGGGCAGTATCAGTTTCATCCCATTCTATAAATGGTTCATTGTGGTTAACAACGGATTCCTGTATGAGAACATATACAGGAGTATTTCCTGGATCAATTTTCTGTAAATGTTTCTTTTTTACATTGAATTGAGCATTGGTATTTCCAATCGAAATGAAAAATACCATTGCAATCGATAAAATTAATTTTATTGTTTTCATGGCATTCAGTTTTATTATATATAGATACAATTCGCTAAGACACAGGGATTCACCCTATACCCACGGCACTGGAAAATAAAACTAAATTAAACTTTGGGAGGTCGAAAGAATGAAATTATACATTCCCTTTCATTCTGTACAATTGATGGTACTGTTAAGTTAAAACCTGTAAAATCAATCTGGAAGGTAAAGTACACAACTGGTTGGGGGTGTGTTTGACAGCAAACACAAAAACAAAAAGGAGAACATAAATCAACATCATATGAATGATATTGGTCTTGTTCAAGCAATTCCAGAACAACTGAATTTGTATCAGCAGCATGTACATCAGTACAAGGCATGGCTGTTAAAACCATTACATACACCGATAATATGACTGCTATGATTTTCATACTTAATTAATCAGTTGCTTTAAATATCTACATACAAATATCGGAAAAAGTTTGTGCAACTGAGTTGCAAAGTTATTTCTTGCAATTGGAACAGATTCCTTTTACAACTAGGTTCACGCTTTCAAGCAAAAAATCAGAAGGAAGTTTGATATCCGGAATTTGTATTTCATCCAGACAATACGTTTGATTGCATTTTGTACAAAGAAAATGAACATGAAGGTCCTCTAGATGGCAATTGCATTTTTCATGACACAAGGCATATTTAACCGCTCCTGTTCCATCCTCAATATGATGGATTAGTCTTTTTTCTTCAAAGGTTTTTAATGTCCTGTAAAGAGTAGCCTTGTCAGCTTTTTCAAATTTCTGTTCCAATTCAGGCAGACTGATGGCTGTATTTTGATCAATCAAAACCTGTAAAACCAACTGACGCATAGCAGTTGGTCTTATGTTTTTGGATTTGAGCTTTTTGTCTAATTCAGGATTCATTTTTTTTCAAATTAACAACAACTTTTATTTTTTTGCATAGGCGGACAAGCCACACTTCCATAGGAACAGTATACACAACAGTCTCCTTTCATGGGTTTGAGTACCTTTTTGCACTTCTCACATTCATAGAAAAATTGGCAGGCATCTGTGGGCATTTCTTCCTCTTTTTGGCACCCACAATGTGGACAGGTAATAACAGAAAGTAGTTCGATTGTTTTCATAGTATGGCCTTTTTTATAAATCGACAGATGAACGTTTTCTTAAGAATTAGCCTTTGATTTCAGCTTTGCTTTATGCACGACATCTTGAAAATTTTCAGTACAACATAAACCTGTTGGGTTAAGCTTATTACATTTATAGATTATTTTTTTTCGGTAACTTCCCACGATATCTTTCCATGTAGTTAATTTTCTTACAGAGACTGCTTCCTGCACCTGCTTGTAAGTGATATTGTTACAATAACAGGCAATTTGAGGGTTCGCTCTTGCTTTAAACCAGATCGGCCTTTTTAAATCACTTGTTGTAAACATCCTGGTATTACTTGTTGGGAAATAGCTAATCTCACAATTAGCATTTAAACAAAGCAAATACCTACTATCCTGATTCACATGCTCCAATAATTCTCCTTTTAAAATTGACCTAAGAACATCAGTAGGCACTCCAATTCCTTCTATTCTACATTTAGGACAGGAAATTTTTGCCTCCGATTCATTTTTCTCAAGGTCCTGATCCATGTTACATCCACAGTTACACCTCATTTGTGTATAAATTATTTATAGTTCCACCAATATTATTAAATCATTGTCATTACTTATCCTTGGAGAAAAATGCAAACAGTTAAAATTGATAATTTGAATGATACAGATTTCATGACAAATGAATTATTGATTGTCCTTTTCTATTTATCTATTTCGTAGTTGGTTACTTTATAACCAGTTTCATCAATAGTAGAAATCACACTATCGATCGAGGTTTTGGTTTTATCGAAAGTAACTGATACTTTTCCTGTCGAATAATCAGCACTTGCCTCGATAAATCCCAGAACTTGTGATACCGCAAATTTTAAATGAGATTCGCAGCTGGTACAGGTCATTCCTTTAATATCTATTCTCACGACTTCAATTGTAGCGCTTTCCGAAATAGTGGCGTTTCCATATGTTTCAGGATAGAACACCTTTGAATAGTAGGGGAAAGCAAGCATAGCAGCAGCAAAAAGGGTAACCAGACTCAAAAAGAATTTACCTTGCATAAAGGGAGTTTTCTTCTCTTCCTCGTCGCAGGCACATTCAATTGACTCGATTTTTCTGGGTTTCAATTTTTTATACCAGGCAAAGCCCAAAACAATTACAGTTAAAGCAATGAGATAGGGCCGTACCGGTTCCATAAACGAAAAAGTAGATGCCAGTCCGCTGCTTCCTGCAAGTAAAGCCAATGCAGGTGTTATACAACAAAGCGAGGCTGCAATTGCGGAGAGGATACTAACTCCAATTACTTTTTTAGTTGATTCTTGGGATTTCATACGGTTTCAGTTTTTAATTTATTAGCAAATCCCTTTAAAAGGAGAATGATTAAATCGGAGAGTTCGGGATGGAGGAAATAGTAGAGTGTTTTCCCCTCCCTTCGGAAGTCGACCATTTCCAAATCCTTAAGTTTCCTTAAATGCTGGGAAACGGCGGGTATGGTCATGTTCAAGATGTCACTTAAGTCACAAACACATAGCTCATCCTGTTGAAGCAGCCAAAGAATTTTTAAGCGCACCTCGTTTCCGATCAAGCTCAATTGCTTGCTTACTTTGACAAAGTTCAAGTTATTGTCTTTTACTAAATTCGAAAATTTGGAAATCTTCTCTGGATCTGCTTCCTTTCGTATACAAGTCATAGTTTTTATATCCATTCTTTTGCTTTATGCAAATTTAAAAACATTTAAACATTTAAGCAAGTGCTTAAGTGTTTAAATGTAACTTTATCAAAGAGTGCGTATATAAGAGTGACTTAAATTGAAGTTTATAAAAACTCAATGGGGGGTAAAATTTACTAATTGGTAAAAGGGAAATTAGGATTAATGATCACTATCTAAGTATTAGAATCTACCTTATCTTAAACTCTTTTTTGGAAAAAAATATAAATCACTTTGGAAGGAGAGCTGATGATAAGTCGATGGAAACGATTAAGCAATAAACTTAGTCTTGAAACCTAGGTACATCCTTATAAGTTTTAAAGGCTACTGGATTCTTCCGATCTCCAGATAAAGCTTTTTGTTCTGTAAATGCAAGAACATAAAGCTGTCGACACCTGAAAAAAAATATATGGGGTGATAAATTGTAATTACATCCCGTGAAATGCATCCTTTTCATCAAAACATTGAAATAGTAGCCTTTGAAAATCATTTGATTGAAGGTGCCAAAGAAATGGTATCAACCCGACCTGATTTAAAAGTGATTCATTGAAGATGCATTCCGAAAATATATTTTACATGCCATTCCAGTAAAAAATAGCAACACCCAAATTATTTTAATTTTATCTGAAATCACTTTTTAATTTAATAAATGTTTCTAATTTTATAATACAAAAGAATTTCACCAACTTCATTGATAATCTATCATATAACTCTTCCAAAGAATCTCCTTAATTTATACAACGGTGCAACATTTAGATGAATCAGTTAGATATATATTAGATAAAAGTAAGGAGGATAGAATTTTCTTTTTAAAATGTGATAAATGGTTCGATTACAGGAAGGCAAGCGAGATATTTAAAATATTGGAGGACTTACTAAAACATCCACCTGTTCTCCGCATGCCAAATCTGCTTATTACAGCAGAGACGAATAATGGGAAAACTGCATTAGTACGTAAGTTTTACTCAAAATATAAGCCGCATGTCGAAATAGAAAATAATAGAATATCTGGAAGAGCAATATATGTGCAAGCCCCTCCAATTCCCGATGAAAGAAGATTCTACAATATTTTACTTGAAGAACTAAATATTTCATACAGTATTTCAGATAAACTCGAAAAAAAAAGAATCCAAGTTCTTAATGCTTTGCAAAATTTAGGAACGAAAATGGTTATTATTGATGAAATTCATCATATACAGACAGGATCGCTTGTCAAACAAAAAGCATTTGTTAACATGCTTATAACACTATCTGACCTTCTTCAAATTGTGATAATTGCAGTGGGTATTTTTGAAGCACATAGCTCTTTCGCAATTACCTCTCAATTCTCCAATCGCTTCGATTGGATTTCCCTGCCAAAATGGGAGTTGAACGAAGATTATTTTCGACTTTTAGAAAATTTTGCAAAGTTTCTGCCTCTGCACCATCCATCGACTATACAAGAACCTGACATAGCTTCCAAAATACTAAAAATGAGTGAGGGCACCATTGGTGAAATATCAAAAATCCTTACCATTGCGGGTATAAAAGCCATTATTTCCGAGACAGAACAAATTGATAGACATATTCTAGAAAACATCAATTATCTGACACCATCAAATCGGAGGTCTTATTCATCTTTTTTTTGATCAATTAGAATACTCTTTCTGTAACGAGCAGTAACACCTTCACGACTTAAATATCTGTATATTGTAGCCCTAGATTTATTTAATATTTTAACGATCTTTTCAACTTCAATTCCTTTTAAATACATATTTTTGGCTTTTCGAGCTGCAACCTTATCGTAATCTCCTTTAATTCGTCCCCCTACCACCCCTTTCAATTTGGCTCTTGCAAGACCAACTCTCGTATCTCGTAGATAAACGGAATCTTTCATATCAATAAAATTTCGACAAATTATGAGAAACTGTTTATTTGTCAAAGTATTAAAGTATGGTTCTGAAAGACTTTTATAATGAATTCCCATTCCCTCTAATTCCAATAGAAATCCGATAAAATTAACTACTTGTATGGCTAAACGATCATTGGAATACACTACCAGAGTATCATCACGATAGAGAGAATCTTTAATCCTATCTAATAAAGATCTTTCCCTTTCACTCTTTAAGGAATTAAATTGAATAATTTTTTTACACCCTTCTTTTTGAAGAGCAATGATATCGTTTTCGACTTCTCCATTTTCAAAATAACTATAAGTTAAGCCTACTTTCATGATTATACCTTTAAGTTTAAAAAATTAAGTATGTATAAATTTGGAATTAATTTATTATATATTGGAAAAATGGTATTAGCATATGTTAATGTAAATTTGCAAAAGCGATTGTATTTTTGCATCTTCTAATGTAAATGACACCACCACCTACGAGGGCTACATCAGATATGGTGTGGTGCGGAGATCGAAAAGGACGCTTAGTCATTAAACCATTATCTTTTTCAAGAGTACCAGCAACAGAATGAATTTTTGTTGTTTCCAGTGCTTCCTGCAAACTCAATGGAGGCAATATGCCTGGTATGCGCTTTGCCAACATGGTTTTTCCAGAACCCGGAGGTCCGATCATGATAATATTGTGTCCCCCCGCTGCTGCAATTTCAAGAGCACGTTTCACATTCTCCTGTCCTTTTACATCGGCAAAATCGTGCTCAAAACGATTCAAATGGGAATAAAATTCTGCTCTGGTATCCACTTCAGTTATTACTAACTCAGTATCTCCATTAAAAAAGTCAATCAACTCCTTAATATTTTCAATACCATAAACCTTCAAATTATTTACAACAGCTGCTTCTTTTGCATTTTCCTTGGGTAAAATCAAACCTTCAAAACCTTCCTCTCTGGCTTTAATTGCCATTGGCAAAACACCTTTTATAGGAACTAAACTTCCATCAAGCGAAAGCTCTCCCATGATTACATATTTTTGTAAATCGGGGCACTTAATTTGCTCAGTTGCCGTTAAAATTCCAACTGCCAATGGTAAATCGTATGCCGATCCTTCTTTTCGAATATCAGCTGGGGCCATATTAATGATGATTTTTTTTCCCGGAATTTTATAGCCGACTTCACGCAATGCAGAATCAATACGCTGCTGGCTTTCTTTCACGGCATTGTCGGGTAAACCAACTAATGAAAAACGAACTCCGTTAAAAACATTGACTTCAATTGTAATAGTGGTGGCATGAATACCATACACAGCACTTCCGTAGGTTTTGATGAGCATTTGATCTAATTTTAAAGGATTAGATAATGTAAGGAGTCTTTAAATTAACGATTTATGCTGAGTTAAATAAAAATATTTTTAGGATTAAGCCTTTTATAAGCAAAAATCTATTTGAATATTCTCATTCCAAATAGTTTTCAACAGAGGTGTTAATAAGTTGATTATTGAAATATTTAAGAGAGAGAAACATTCTTCCACAGGAAAGTTTAACTTTAAACTAATTTTTAAAATAAATTTGAACAAACATGCGTCAATATCTCGAATTGCTTGAAAAGGTTACTCAAGAGGGTAATCAAAAAGGAGACAGAACCGGAACCGGAACCATCAGCCTTTTCGGTCATCAGATGCGATTCGACCTATCGAAAGGATTTCCTGTACTGACTACGAAAAAACTTCATTTAAAATCGATTATTCACGAATTACTCTGGTTTTTAAATGGCGATACGAACGTAAAATACCTTCAGGATAATGGAGTAAGAATTTGGAATGAGTGGGCTGATGAGAATGGTGATTTAGGACATGTTTACGGCTATCAATGGCGTTCCTGGCCAAAACCTAATGGCGAACATGTTGATCAAATTTCTCAATTGATACATGATATTAAAAATAATCCGAACTCGCGACGTTTAATTGTAAGTGCATGGAATGTTGCTGATATTGAAAATATGGCTTTGCCTCCATGTCATGCCTTATTCCAATTTTATGTGGCAGATGGTAAACTATCATGTCAGCTCTACCAGCGAAGTGCTGACATCTTTTTGGGTGTCCCATTTAATATTGCATCATACGCTTTGCTTACAATGATGATTGCACAGGTTTGTGATTTAGAGCCTGGTGATTTTGTTCATACATTAGGCGATGCTCATATCTACAACAATCATCTTGAACAAGTTGATTTACAATTGACACGTGAACCTAAAAAGCTACCTCAAATGAAAATCAATCCTGATGTGAAAAGCATATTCGATTTCAAATATGAGGATTTCAGCCTGGAAAACTACGAAGCTGATCCAAGTATAAAGGGAGCTATATCAGTCTAAACGAATTTAAATTTATAAATTATGAGTTATGAATTGTTTAAATTCATAATTAATAATTTATCATTTATAATTATTGAAATATGAAACTATCTATCATCGTTGCAGCCTCTCAAAACAATGTTATTGGGAAAGATAATCAACTGATTTGGCGTTTATCTGCCGACTTAAAACGATTCAAGGCTTTGACTACAGGTCACCATATTATTATGGGTCGTAAAACTTTCGATTCAATAGGAAAACCACTACCTAATCGTACATCTATCATTATCACCCGTCAAGCTGATTATAAAGCTGAGGGTTGTATTGTAGTTAATTCTTTGGAGGATGCTTTGGCTCAGGTAAAAGATGATCAGGAAGCTTTTATCATTGGCGGAGGAACTATCTATAAAGAAGCAATGGATAAGGCTGATAAGCTGTATCTAACTCGTGTTCACAATAAATTTGATGGTGACACCTTTTTCCCTAAGCTTGACTTTAAACATTGGGAAAGTGTAAAACGTGAAGATCATCTTCCAAGTGAGAAAAATGAATATGCTTATTCTTTCATCGACTATGTGAAAAAATAGAGCATGATTGAACTCAAATCTTTAAATAAGCTTCACGTTAGTCCATTTTACGATTGGCTAAATGATGAAGATAGTATCAAGTATTCACTCTCAGCTTTTCAAAAAATCAACACAAAAAATGAAGTTGATCTTTGGTTTCATTCTGTACTTGAAAACAAGAATGGTCTTAACTTAGGAATATTTCTCCAAGGCAGTAAGCAATTGATAGGTTATGCAGGTATCTGTAACATATCAAGCTCAAACAAATCTGGAGAATACTTTATTTTCATAGGTGATAAGTCAGTCTGGGGAAAGGGAATTGGCAGTGAGGTTACGAAACAAATCCTCAAGATTGCATTTATCGAACAGGGATTAAATCGTCTGATGCTAACTGTATCAGAACCTAATATTGGTGGTGTAAAAGCCTATCAAAAAGCAGGTTTTGTTTCTGAGGGAAGATACAGACAAGCCTGTTTCAGAGATGGGAAGTTTCATGATAAACTTATCATGTCTGTTTTAAAAGAAGACTATCTTAAAACAACACAAGCATAAACAAAAAAAGTCTGGTTCATCACCAGACTTTTTGTTTTTATATAGAAGAGTAGCTTAAGCTATTCTTAAATGTTTCATATTGGTTTTCTCCAGTTTACTTGCCGCATATTTAGCATCACTCGTTACAGTTTTCTCCTCCGATAATGTAGGAAGGAAATCAGCTTACCTAGCAACTAGAGGAGCAACAAAGAAATGGATCATACCAATTAGAAACTAGAGAATAAACTCAATCAGTTTTTGGCTGTATTTGAGAAAAGGGTCAGGCTATAAACCTAACCCTTGATATTTTAACTTACACAGTTTACAGGACACCGTTTATCTAAATATGCAGATAAAAATTATTAGCTAAATATTTAATTCCTTTTTTAAGTAAGTATTACTATTTGAGTTTTGTAGCAAATTGATAATATATCTGATATCAACAACAATATTTCTAAAACGATTAATATCATAATACAAATCACTTATTGTTCCTTGTTGATTTCTGTCAAAATTCAATCCGATTAATTGCCCTTTTGCATTAATAACTGGACTTCCTGAATTTCCTGTAGCAGTATGACAATTTGCAATAAAGCACACAGGCGTTTTTTTATTAATGCCAGCTAAAATTGGAAGGTTCTTTATTTCACTTCCTAAATAGTGTTTTTCATTCTCATATTTCAATAAATCTTTATATGTTGTTCGAAAGCCAGCCTTCATCTCATCGGTAGAATAACTCTTGATTTTACCATATGAGAATCGAAAATTTTTATCTGCTCCAAGCCATACTTGATCTTCTTTTAAATTGGAAGCCAAAACACTTATATATTCGTCTTTTAGTTTATTAACTCTTTGAGAAATAACTGGTAAAAAAGGCCAGACTTTTTTGGCATAAAATTCTTCAACTTCTTCCACAAATAAAAACATGGGTGAGGTTTGAATTTCTTCTGGTTTAGTTTGGATTGCCTGTTTCAAATTCCCGAAAGAACAGAAAACCTTATCTTGAAACAAATCATCACACCATAATTCCAGTTGATCTTGATTGTGTCTAAAACTCTGAATTTGAAATTCTTTGTTTAGTTTTAACTTATACAATCTCATAAATCCCAAAAAGAAATCTTTGTCTTCTTGTATATGAATTTTGTTATAAAGCTTTTTCAGTTTTTTAAACACATCTTCATTATTCAATATCGAATAATTGTATTTTGTTGATTTTAAAATTGATGAAACTTGTTTTACTAATCGATATAATTGGATAAATTGAAACCCTTCACGATAAAAATCATAGGAATTAGAATACACCTCCATTTCTTCATAATTCTTATACATTTTATTCTGAAGCTTTCTAATCGTATCCCGAATTTCATTAGAAGATACTTTATCTGATATTTGTTTTTCCTCTTCGAATCTTAATGCCACATATTTCTCTTTCGTATTTTCAGCTATTAATTCTCTCCACATTTTAACTTTATTGAGTAAGCCTCTTCTAAGTAATGCATTATGGGCACTCATATCAATAGTGGAATTTTCCTCTATCGTTTTTATCTTAAGTTCATATAATTTCTTTCTCAAAGGGTAACTTTCCTGAGCCATCAATTCAATGAAAGAAGACATTTGATAAGGACTTCCAGCACCAGGATATCCCAGAACCATACTGAAATCATTTTCTTGATAGGCTTGAAAACCCAATGGGAGAAAATTTGAAGTTGAAAAAGGTATATTTGCCTTACTATACTCTGTTGCTTCCCCTTCTACATTAGTGTAAATTCTAAACATCGCAAAATCAGCACTAAATCGAGGCCATTGCCAATTTGTTTCTTCTCCTCCATAACGCCCAATTAAGGATGGGGGCACACAAACAAGTCTAATGTCTCTATAAATTCTATATGTGTACATCACATAACGAGTTCCCCCCAATACTGGCTTAACTTGATAATCGTATAAATCACATTCTGATTTTCTTTCAAAAATATATTCTTGAATTATAGTTTCTACATCGAAGTCGTTCTTTCCTTTTATAATATCCTCAGTAACTTCTTCGATATTTTCTAAGGTTTTAACAAATAAGTTTGGAATAGGTATCTCTTCTGATTTATTAGCAGCCCAATATCCTTGCTTTTCAAGAATTTCTTTGTGATTAGGAATTTTATCTAATATTTGAGGAGAGCAACAATGATAATTGGTCATTAATAATCCTTTTTGAGATACAATAACACCAGAACAACTCCCATTAAAAGACACAACTGATCTGCTCAAACAGTTAGGATCTTTAATGTTTAGCAATAGATCGGGGTCAATTTCTAAACCCAGTTCGATTAATTTTTGATATATCGATTGATTGATCTGAGCTAACCACATTCCTTCGTCTGCAAAACAAATTTTTATTTGGAAAAGAAGTAGTAAGATTATAATCTTTTTCATAACACTGCTATTTAGTCACATTCATTATACCTGCATCATTATCGGCATTATTCAAACGCTTATTTTCTCTGGAATAATTTCTTCCAAAATTGAAATTCCATGTGAATTTCATTATTACCATTTTTGAAGATTCGTTTAAATAAGCTTCTCGCTTATTCGAAGCATATTGATTTCTGTTCTCATTTGTTCGTTTATAATTGTCTACAAAGGGATTAATAATACCCAGTCCGATAGAATACCTCTTATGGTTTTTCATCACCATCATCATATGCATATTCTCACCACCAATTACGCTTTCTCCCCAAAAATGATTATAGCTATTATTGGCGTTAAAAAGTAGTAACCAACTTTTGTATGCAAGCATCATCTCGGCACGGTAATAAAAATTATTATAAGTATACAGGTAGCTTTTACCTTCACTAATGTATCTATTCAATCCTCCTGTGCCGGAAAGTTGTAATACTTTCCATAACATTCCAACTCTTACAGTCAGCTCATGATTATACTTGGTCCATTGTTTTTGATTGTCATAAGTGCGAATAAACTTATTTTGCTCTCTTAGGGTTGTTTCCATTATTGGATCATTTGCCAAAATGTATTGCGATTTAGCGATCCCAGTAAATAAACCTTTGTGGTATTCAAGATATAAATCAGCCTGATATTGCTGGTAAGGATCAAGGTTTGGATTACCTCTTTCTATTTGTAATAAATCGATTGCCTGTTCAACATCACTTAATTTTGATAAATCAGGTGAATAGTTATCCATTTTACCAGTTACTCTTCCAAAAAAATGATCAGTAAACTTATAATTCACATTAAATCTTGGGCGAATATTATAAGTTTCGTAACCTTCAGCATTATTTTGCTTTAACCATGATCTATTAACACCAAGCCCAAAAGAATAATTTAATTTATTTTTATTGCCCGAAAATTCGGTATAAAAATAGGTATCAGAACGATCTAAATCTGTAGTAAATGAATTTGATCCAGAATAAGTATTTTCTGTAGTTGATTGGGTATGTTTAATCCCCATTGTTAATCTTCCTTTGTCAAAATCTCTTTCGTACAAACCTTCTCCAATCAACGAATATTTTTCACCTTCAACATTCCTTTCAATAATATTAGACGATTCATGTGTTTCTTCACTATAGACGCCGGTTAAGTCAGTACCAATATAGGATCCAACCATGTTAAACATTAATCTTTCTTTATTATTTAAATGACGGAGATAGTATAAATCAACTGATGGGAAATAACTTCTGGTGTCTTTATAATCCTTAATATTTACTTTATAAGAGCTGTTATCTGATCTTAATAATTGACTGCTATAATCGCTATGCGGTTCTAGGTTACCAACATATTTTAGATTCAGATTAAAGAAATATTTGTCAGGTTCTTGATAATTATAGGTGAAAGATAAATTATGGATTTGATTGGTATAACGCCCGGGTTTTCCATCCTCTATTCTTTCCAACAAATCGCCATTCTCAAATAAAAATTTCTCATCATTCTTTCTCCAAAATTCATAGAAATCTCTCAAGCTTAAGGAATAATTAAACTTGAATTCCGATTTATTTACATTCAAACGAGCTGATATTTGATCTTCGGAAAACATTACATGTGGAGATTGCATTAAATCGACGCTTATTCCACCACCAGTCTGGTACCTTTTTGTTTTGTAATTTATTACAGCTCTGGAATTTCCATACCGCAAACCAGGATTATCAATATACTCAATATGCTGAATATCATCCGGCAATAATGCGATTACTTCTTTTTCGCTTACTTGGACACCATTTATTCGCAACTGAATTTCTCCATCATCTATCAAAGAAATACTATTCATTAATGGATTCACTTTTACACCTGGTAGCATTACACTTTGTAATAAATTTAATCCATTGGTCGAAGATTCTTTTTGTTTTGGATTCGGAAATACAATTTTACTATTAGGCTTATCAATAATATTTGTAGCAGTTACTGTTACATCATCTAAGGCTATTTGCTGATCTTTTAAAACGATTTTACCCAGATTAATATTGGCCGAAATACCCTCAAATTCAGTTTTAAAAGTTTCGAAACCGATGCAAGAAACTAAAAGAATATAGTTGTTACTTTTAACTTTTGAAATTCTAAAGTTACCCTTTGTATCTGTACATACACCAGTTACAAAAGTTGAATCCTGTAGTTTTAATGTGACATTTGCAAAAGGTACAACTTCGTTTTTATCAGAAATAATTTCCCCTTTGATTTGATAGTTTTGAGCACAAAGCTGTACAGAAAGCAGACTAAATATTAAAACTTGCAATGCTTTATATTTCATAATTTTCTTATTGGGATTAGTGGGGATTCAACATTCATTGTTGATTCTTAATTTAAACATATGCTAAATTGTTCTTCATTTGAGGAGCTTTATTACATCTTGGATCAGGAAAATCCCACTTATTATTTCCATAAGCTTTAATAATGTCAGCCCAACACCTATTACTTTCACCAAAACACTTTTTAAACTGGTTACAAGCTTTACAACCACTTTGTTTTTGGATATCCTTTTGTCTTAGATTTAATAAGTTCTTTACTTTATCAGAATTCCAAACTTCCTGAATTGAACTGTTAGCAACATTTCCGATTATGAAATTTGGGTTCCAATACAACTGCTCACAAATGGTAACCTGCCCATCAGGTAAAATAAACATATGATTATTGAGAGCAGAACATTTAGCTCCTTCGAATGACTTGCTACCTTCTTTAGCAACAAAAAATTCTTTTTCAGCTAAAGAAATATCCATGTCTACAGTAGTAGTCGAATTAGGTTTAATATGATTTGTCACTAAATCATAAACTTCTTTCGCTTGATTTCTTGATATCTTTAAAGAATTAGCATCTTGATAAATGCTATCCATAGCTAATCGTAAATCCCAATTATCCAACGATTTCAATTGAGATACAAAATCATGAATACCTAATAAAGATTCTTGTGATGAATTATATTTTGTTAAAACTGTAGATATTTGATAATTCAAAGAGCTATTATCTAACATCCGAAGGGTTTCTTTTATTTTAGAAGCATAACCCGTTTTTACGCAAATCAAATTTTCAAGTATCTGATCATCCAAGGAATCAAGGGAGACCTGAATAGGATTCTTAAAACCGATTTCTTCAATACGATCAACCATTTTTTGGGTTAATGGAAACTTTGTTGATAAGATATCGGGTTCATAACCATATTTTATTAATTCAGCCAAAATAATATCCCAATCTTTGTGTAAAAAAATTTCCCCTCCAATTAAATTTATATTCTGAACACCAATCTGGTATGCTTCCTTTAATAGTTGCAGAATTCTTTCAGTAGATAATTCTTTTTTTACTCGCGTCTTTGTGTCGGCATAACAATATTTACATTGAGTGACGCATCTATTGGTCAACATGAATGTAAATATCAATGGAAAAGTTTGCAATCTTTTTGTGTGGATATCCACATCTTTTGTACTAAGTAAATCTACTGTAGATAGTTTATTATTATCTTCTGATATTTTTATTGCTTCTTTGGCATTAATCAACATTTTTTTTGGAAAAACTATGGATTCCCCTTTCCAGGTTGCTTTTAAATTTTCTTCATTTTCGATAAAAGGCTCAAGAAATGAATATACTTTAGCCACACTCATATCCATCATTTGTGATAGACTTATAACATTATCTTGAAAAGATCTTTCCTGAGTAAACAACGAAAAAATCATTGCTTGAAGAGGATGTAAATAACTTACCCAACCAATGGTTCCACCATTTTTCACATGCCTTTTTGAGTAAAGAATAACTCTATTAGAATCTTTTTTTAATGTATAGTCAGGGTTTAAAATATAATTAATATCCATAGTATTTCATTTAAGTTTTAAAGGTTATGATTGGTGAATAACATTTTATTCACCAATCAGATAAAATTGTTTAGGCTCCTGTATAACAATTTTGTTGTCCATTTGAATAGCATTGTCCAACAATGCACCAGTCCTCGTCATTATCAACACCACCTTCTACTTTCAACAAACTCTCGATATCTAATATTTGCTCTTCATTCAATAAGGTTGCTGTCTTTAAATTTTGAGTCGATATTGTTTTTTCTAATTTCATTTCTTTATTTTTTAAGGATAAATTTGAATATTTAATAATTAAATTACTGTTCAGTATTATTGATTTTATAATACTTTTTAATTAAGCTCCAGTATAACAGTTTTGTTGAGCACTTGATTTACACTGACCAACAATACACCAGTCCTCGTCATTATCAACACCACCTTCTACTTTCAATAAATTTTCAACATCTAATATTTGCTCTTCATTCAATAAGTTTATTGTCTTTGAATTTTGAGTCGATACTGTTTTTTTTGATTTCATCTCTTTATTTTTTAAGAATAAAACTGAACGTTCAATAATTAAATCACCTTTCAGTCGTAAAAAATTATTATTTAATATTGCTTACAAATTAAGCTCCTGTGTAACATTGCTGTTGTGCTTTCGATTTACATTGCCCAACGATACACCAATCCTCATCATTATCAACGCCTCCTTCTACTTTCAGCAAATTCTCGACGTCTAATATTTGTTCTTCATTTAGTTCCTTAAATCTGTTTGTTTCAGGACTAATTTTGTTTGTTAAATTTTTCATTTTTTCTTTTTTAATGATTAATAAACGATATAATATACTGCAGTTATATTTCGTACTTTTTTTTATATTCAAAACAACATTTTCACTTCAGGACTAATATCTGTTGATGCAAAAATTTCTTAATTGTTTTTTTGATTCTCACTTCTATTTCATCATATTTTTCTACAGAAATTTGATTGAAGATTGCCTCTAAAAGAAATCGAGTTGTGAAATTCCTTTCAAGACTAGATAGAGTTTTAAACAAATTCTCATCTTCCTTCAATTGGATCGGATAAACTGAAAGTCTATTTTCAATAAAACCCGATGGCATAAGCAATACCTTCCTGTCCACAGGCCCTCTCAAAGCATGTTCCTCAGGATTTTCAAAAACAAAAGGTAAAGAGACAAGTTTTACTAATGGATTGATATGCATTTCTATTCTATCCATTTCGTCCTCATTCTCTAGTTGATATGTTAGGTCAAACAACTTCCGTGTGTTTTTGCATTCTAGATCTGTATAATAATCTTCTGATTTGGCTGAAAGCTCTTGCAAATAGTTACTACTTTCGATATTCCAAGCTTGGGGATCTATTACTCTCATATCACTAATTTTAGTTGTATAATTCTTTTTTTATTCTATCGTAAAACTCAGGAAATTCATACCACAAATGCTGCATAACCTTCTGATTGTGCAACAAAGGTTTTTTATGAAAACTTAGTAGGTGGATAAATTTACTTGCATATGGAACATCCATTACTCTAACTAATTCCTCAAATCTTGAATTAATAGGTTCTTCAAACAGATAATTAACCTTTTTGTTCTTTGTATAAGCCATACAGTAAAAAAGGTATTGTTCGAAAACAGTATTAAACATTCCAGCATGTTCTGCTTTCAATGCTTGATCCATGCTTTTATCAACAAAATTGAAAGCTTCTTTACAATACGACTGAATAAAATCAATATCGTTTCCACCTAAGATTCCAGCGTTAGCCTCAACTATTTTTTGATTATTTTCTTTTCTGTATTTTAGAATTTCTGGTGGGAAATAATTCACTTTTATATCTAGTAAATTTTGAAAGTGAGCAGAACCAAACTCATAACAGTCTTCTTCATGTTGGGCTGTTAATGAGGCTTTTTCTATTCTCTCTGGGAATCGATCCCAAATACAAATATCTCCATCGACATGAATAAATGCTTCATCTTGCTGCTGATAAGCGTATATTTTTCCAATGGCCCATAACTCTTTGGGATAATCGTTCAAATCATCAAGAACTACTTTTACTGAATCATATGGAAGACCTAAACGATCTATTAGCATTTCTTTCCCTTTTTGATCAGTAACTAACTCAACATGATCGTAGTGCTGTTTTAATTTCAAACAACTAAGAGCCCAGCAGAAATAATGCATCTCATTTTTCATCCATGAACAATTCTCATTCCCTGGTTTAGACCAATAACTTTGAACGATTTTCATTTTAATTTCGATTAGATAATTTGAATTAAATTATGTTCTATTTCACAAATGGAAGAATACATTCTTTTCCTATTGTGAATTTTGCAGTTGCAACTACCTGTTTCTTATCTAATTGAATCACTTTTAATTTATCGACTGCTTCTCCAATCAGTTTTATAAGAACTTTATCCTGTTGCTTTTCTTTTATAATTTTGTATATGATACCTTTTAACTGATAATCTGAATAATTATGAATTGTTATAAGTATCTTATCTTCTTCTTTTATTTTTGCTGTAATATTTTTATTAATCAATGCATAAACCTGCAATTCTTCAATTGAGTTCTCTGACAAAACATTTACATGTATATCCTGCTCAAAGACAACCGGATGCCTATAGAACACTAGTACACACAGCAAAGCAATTAATAATGCATATATCAAATATGTTTTGAATCGTATTTCCTTGAATGAAAAAGGAGTTAATAACTCGTTTTCATTTTTGTGGTATATTTCTATTTTATTCATTATGTTTTGAGAAAATTAGTTATACAAGTGTTGCCAACTGATCTTTCACTAAATTGAAATATTCATTTTTACAACTTAACAACTGATCATTTGTTCCTACTTCAATTATTTTTCCATCTTTTAAAACAACAATCTGATCCGCGTTTTTCACAGTACTTAATCGATGAGCTACCACGACAACGGTTTTATGATTAAAAACCTTTAATAAATTCCTAAGTATGATTTTCTCATTAGTACTGTCTAAAGCATTGGTTGCTTCATCAAAAAACAAGTATTGTGGATCCCTATAAACAGCTCTTGCAATTAATATGCGCTGTTTTTGGCCTTGGCTAAGGCCTATACCAGAGTTACCTATTTTGGTGTTATATTTTAATGGAAGTGAAGCAATAAAATCATCTAAATTAGCTGCATTAACAGCGTGCTTTAACTTATCAATATCTACTTGTTCTTCTCCAGGTGTAATATTGGCTGTTATAGTATCACTAAAAATACTTCCCTCTTGCATTACCACTCCACATTGTTGTCTCCACTCTTTAAAACTTAAGCGATTTAAAGGAGTGTTTCCAACTTTAATTTCACCTGAGTTGACATCATAGAAACGCAACATTAATTTCAATAAAGTGGTTTTTCCACTTCCACTCATCCCAACAATAGCAGTGGTTTTTCCAAATGGGATGTGTAAAGAAATATCATCAAGCAACATATTTGACAAAGGACTATCATAACTGAATTTCACATTTTCAAATCGAATATCACCTTTAACAGGAATAGGTAATAAAGCACTCTTATCATTTAATTCTTCATTCTTTCTTTCATGTACTTCATTTAATCTCTCCATGCTAAGTTTAGCATCTTGAGTAGCTTGAACAAACTGAATTGCTTGCTCTATGGGCCCTTGCATTTGTCCAATTATGAATTGAATTGCAAGCATCATACCCAAGCTTATCTCCCCTGAAATAACTGAGGTAGCTGCAACAATAGTTATAATAACGTTCTTAATTTCATTAATAAAAACACCCCCAGTTTGCTGCCATTGGTTTAATGATAAAGACTTTAGTGAAAGTCGGAACAATTTAGTTTGAATACTTTCCCATCTCCATCTCTTTTGATTCTCACATCCAGTCAGTTTAATTTCTGGCATGGTTTGAATTAATTCGATTATAAATGACTGATGTTTTGAGGTTTGTGCGAAGTTTTTATAATCTAAATCAGCTCTTCTTTTCAAGAATAATTTTATCCATATGAAATAAAGAAAACTACCACACAAAAAAACTAGAAATATCTTTAAACTATATAGGACTAAAACAATGCTAAAAATCGTTACTGTTAAAACAGAAAAAGCAATGTTCAAAACCGAGGTCGTAAGAAAAAGTTCTATGCGTTTATGATCTTCAATTCTTCTAATTAAATCTCCAGTCAATTTTGAATCAAAGAAAACCATAGGTAAGTTTACCAACTTTACAATAAAATCAGTTATTAAAGCAATATTCATTCTTGCTCCAACCTGGAGTAAAATCCATCTTCTTAAATATTCTACAAAGGATCTGCTAACAATTAATGCAATCTGTGCAAAAAGAATTATTCTGATAAAATTGATATCCTTATAACCAATCCCCTTATCAACAACTGCTTGTGTCAGGAATGGCAATATCAACTGCAAAACACTACTTAGCAATAAACCCAGTATTAAATGAAGGATTAATCGCTTATGAGGCTTTAAGTATTTCAATAAATATTTATATGATAGTGCCGATTTTCTTGATTCTAAATCATAAAATTTAGGTGAAGGTTCAAGAGTCATTAAAATACCCGTGACATCAGCATTTTGAACAGAAGATGCCCAATATTTGACAAATTCGGATTCTTTGTAAACAACGATACCATGTGCAGGATCAGCAATATGAAAATTAAATTTTGATTTGTCGTTTCTTGAAAAAATCCTTCTTCGTTTTTCAATCTTAAACAAGACAACAAAATGTTTATGATTCCAGTGTAAGATACAAGGTGATTGAAACCCTGAGATCAATTGAGCAAGTGAAACCCTAGCACCAACAGATCTGAATCCCAATGAAGTAGAAGCATCACTTAAACCAAGCAGATTTACACCTGATTTTTTGATATAGCACATATTACGTATTTCATCTATGGGGATGTTTTTACCATAATATTCTATTATCATTTTTAAACAGGATGGACCACAATCCATAGCATCGAACTGTCTGAAAAAAGGAAATTTCATACTAATAATTATTAAGAATAGTAATTTCTTGAAAAGAGAGTTTATGAGTAATCGGTTAATTTACAGTTGGTCCGTAACCGATTATTTTTAGGAATTTTTTGGCAAAACCAGAGTAAAATTTCGTTTTGCGCTTGCTTACTTTTCGATTCACATGTTCAACAATGAAATCATTCTTTCTCACTGTTCTTTTTAACCAAAGAGCTTTATAGTTGTCCTTATACCCGGAAATGGCAGATACTCCTTTAGCGTTTTTAGCGTAAGTAAATTCCGACAAATAGAAATATTCGTAAGTAAAAACAGTTGTATTTTTTTCATTCCCCGAGCGAATTATCAATTCATCTCTTATTAAATCACCCCAGGGATTATAAGTATAATAGTGAACATGAACATTTTGATTCTTCATGTATCTCTGCATAGTTACATACCCATGTTCATCTCTTTGGACATAACTTTTATGCTCATCAATCCTTAGTAAGGAATTATATTGATCAATATAAGCATCAAGTTTTGTAATTATTCCATTTATATTCTTTTGTCCTGAAATAAATTTACTATCCTCAAAACTGTAAGATCTTATTTCTTTGATGACAAGATTATCAATTTCACTATCCTTTGTGATTTGATAATACTCTTCTGTAAGATTGTAATTTTTTTGTGCATGTATATTTATACTACCACTAAAAATTGCTACGAATAAAAGGCTTATAATTTGTTTCATCTTGATATAAATTTCGTGTCGAATTACATAGGTAAAAGTAGGTGCGAAACACCCTTCGATCGATTTATATCATGAAGATTTTAAAGTGCAGTCCGTTTCTCAAGACACTGCAGATCTGTGTGTTGAATATGGGATTTTGAAGGAAAGTTTATATTTAGCATTTTTTGGTTTATATCCCTTAAAAATGCTATTCTAAATTCATCAAGAATTCTACAATATCTCCTTTTTCATTGATTAAAAGTTTCTGTCTGATATTTGTTTTTCTTTGATAAATTGTTCGAACACTTTGCTGAGTTACCACACTAATTTCTTTTGTTGAAAACTCTGCACAAAGCAAACAGCATAACTTAATTTCTTTTTCTAGCAGTATATTATTGTATTTTTTTGAAACCTTTGTGTAGAATCCATTATATATTGAATCAATGATTGGATACAAATCGGTCCATACCAACAAGGATTCAACATTTATATCCTCGCTTGAGATTCGTGTCATCTGTTTTAAGAGTTCTTGATTTTGGGATGTTGGGTTCGTAGCAATTAACTTTATTATACCAAGTTGTTGAAGTAAAATCTTCTTGAAAAAATTATCATCAACTTCATTTGATTGCACCTTTACAGCCTTATCCAATAATATTTGTAGAGTTTCTGTTTTTTCTTCAATTTCAACCAAACGTCTAACTTTTTTTCTATTGTAACTTATCAATGCAAATAATATCAATGCAAATGAAGCTATTAAAATAATGACAATCAGATATACTCTTTGCCTATCTAACTTAAGTTTTAAAATATCTGTTTCCAATCTATTTTTATCACCTAACTGTTTCTTTATAACCTTCTGTTTACTAGAATTTTCTCTCACAACAGAATCGTTAAAAAAACCCATTTCAAACAAACTGATATGCTTCTTTTGCTTAGAACTGATAATAGCTTCAAGTGCCATTACGTTATTCTTGTAAGAAATGTAGTTTATATTATCTCTATTGCCTTTTGTTTTTAGCAATGTTTTAGCTTTTTTTAGATACAACGAAGCAGAATCAATTTTTTCTACAGCTAAATAAGATAAAGAAAGACTAGCGTATAAATTAGAAAACACTGAATTATCGGAATATTTTTCAGCTTGTTTTAACTGCTCAATCGATTCAAAATAATTATGTTTCTCGTATAATATATTAGCATAATTTCTGATTCTATGAACAATTAAATTAGTTGATATATTATCACTTGATTTAAAACTCTTATTCATATATTTCCTAACAGAATCTAAATTTCCTTCATAAGCATAATTTAGAGCTAAATCATAAAAAATATCTGCACTTGCATCTTTATTAACTTTTATTCTTCTTTTAAAATACTGAATTGCAACATCATATTTTTTTTGCTCCATGTGAAGACCACCCAATAATTCACAAAAACGGTCAAGTATTTTGGAGTTATTATTTTTGTCTGCAAGTTGATTTCCTTCACTTAAATATTTAAAAGATTTATTATATTTTTTCTGTTGAAGCCAATAAGTACCTCCAAGCATAAAAATTTCATATTGCCTTTCTAAATCATTAATAGTTTTATAATATTTTAATGGTATCTGAAATATATTTTCATCAATTTGAGATGATGCCGAATAAAACTGAGTATATGCAAACAACCTGTAATAATCTGCTAAGTCCCTATCTGAAAGCTGGCTAGGAGTATCTATATCACATAAAATCTCAGCAATACTATCTGGATTGTTTTTATTTTTTTCTGCATCAAGTAGTTTCTGATAATCATTACTCTGATTAATACAGGAAGGTAAACAAACAAACAATAAGTTAAGTAGTAGTAATCTTTTCATTTTATTATTTTAGAATAACCGTGCCTTAAACGATAGAAAAGTAAGAAGCATATTTATTCTCTCAAATCAGTTGTTATACATAACAAAAATATACTTCTTACATGTCAAAGATAAATTTATTCTCTCAGATTATTCCAAAATTCAGGTAACTATAATCTACCATGTAATAGTGATCATGTAAACTACTGACCATTATATTTATACGGTCGTCATATCAAAATAGTAAGCAACGGTCTTGTGTAGCTGTATCTGGCAAACTGTAATCGTAGTAAGGGGTGTTTTGTATGCTTTCCAGATTGGAATAGAAGCACACACAATCAAGAATTGAGTGATAATTGGGAAGAGTTGACTACATTTATTAATTCCCTTTAGAAATCATAAAAATTATTTATACCATCAATCTAATCGATAATCTAAATAGAAAAATAAATATATTAACACTTACTTCTTACCAACTATGCAATATAAAATCAGTTCAATTATATACAGAGAGGATGTGTAAAGAGATATTATGTTGTTAAAAACTGAAATGTGATACTTAAATAATTCTTAACTATATTAAAAAATAGGGTTAGACTATAAAGTCCAACCCTAAAAGTTCTTACTTACACACTTGGAGGAAAATATCTTTTATTTGGAAGCTAACTTAAGCTATTCTTAAATGTTTCATATTGGTTTTCTCCAATTTACTTGCCGCATATTTAGCATCAATCGTAACAGCTTTTTCACCCGATGTTGGCAATTCAAACATAGCATCCATCATAATTGCTTCACAAATAGAACGCAAACCACGAGCTCCAAGCTTATACTCAACAGCTTTATCAACAATATACTCCAAAGCAGATTCGTCGAAAGTCAATTCGATATCATCAATACTAAACAACTTATTGTATTGCTTAATAATAGAATTCTTAGGCTCTGTAAGAATATTTCTCAATGCCTCTCTATCCAACGGCTCCAAATAAGTCAATACGGGCAGACGACCTATGATTTCAGGAATTAAACCAAATGATTTCAAATCCTGAGGCGCAATATATTGCAAGAAATTCTCTTGATCTACTTTTTCTGCCTCTTTACTTGCATTAAAACCAACAACTGCTGTATTCAAACGTTGAGCAATTTTACGCTGAATCCCATCAAAAGCACCTCCACAAATGAAAAGTACATTTTTAGTATTCACTGGAATCATCTTCTGGTCAGGATGCTTACGACCTCCTTGTGGTGGCACGTTAATAATAGATCCCTCAAGTAATTTCAATAGACCTTGTTGAACTCCTTCCCCTGAAACATCACGTGTGATTGATGGATTATCACTCTTACGTGCAATCTTATCAATCTCATCGATAAATACAATTCCTTTTTCCGCCGCCTCTACATCGTAATCAGAAGCCTGCAATAAACGCGTTAAAATTGATTCAATATCTTCACCAACATAACCAGCCTCTGTTAATACTGTTGCATCAACAATAGTGAATGGAACGTGAAGCATTTTAGCAATTGTTCTTGCCAAAAGTGTCTTACCTGTACCAGTTTCTCCAACAAGAATAATATTCGATTTTTCAATCTCAATCTCCTCCTCATCATCTTCCTGAAGTAATCTTTTATAATGGTTATATACGGCTACCGAAAGGTATTTCTTAGCTGCATCCTGCCCAATTACATACTGATCAAGAAATGTTTTAATCTCGGTTGGTTTCAACAATTGAAGCTCATTCAGATTAAGATCTGAATTAACCTTAGATTCTTCTTTGATGATATCATGAGCCTGATCAATACAACTATCACAAATATGACCACTGATCCCCGCAATTAAAAGATTGGTATCTTTTTTATCTCGCCCACAAAATGAACATTTATCCATAAGTAAAATATAGTCTTTTAGCTTGCCGATGTCAGTTCATAACATCATTAAACCTTTTGTTTTACAATTAAATCGGTCGTCGTATTTTAAGCATACGAAACCTGTTATATTAGAAATGCAAAGTTAAGCATTTTAAGCTTAACTCTGCATTTCTCAATTTTTTATGACTCTATAAGTCTTACTTTTTAGGTTCTCTCAACAAAACTTCGTCAATCATACCATATTCTTTAGCTTCCTGAGCTGTCATCCAATAATCACGATCAGAATTCTTCTCAACCGTTTCGAAAGGCATACCTGAATGATCAGAGATAATCGTATAAAGCTCTTTCTTCAACTTCATAATCTCGCGAGCAGTAATTTCAATATCAGATGCCTGACCTTGTGCTCCTCCCATTGGTTGATGAATCATTACTCGTGAATGTTTCAAGGCAGAACGCTTTCCTTTTTCTCCAGCAGTCAATAATACCGCACCCATTGATGCAGCCATACCCGTACAGATTGTTGCAATATCGCAATTGATATACTGCATAGTATCATAAATTCCTAAGCCAGCGTGAACAGATCCACCTGGGGTGTTAAAATAAATCTGAATATCCTTTGACGGATCAGTAGACTCAAGAAATAAAAGCTGAGCCATGATAATATTTGCTACATAATCATCAATAGGCACACCCAAAAAGATGATTCTATCCATCATCAAACGAGAAAATACATCCATTGATGCAATATTCAACTGACGTTCCTCGATAATTGTAGGAGAAATATATGAATTCGCAATAGAAGTATATTTATCTAATGTCAGGCTACTAATGCCTCTATGCTTAGTCGCAAACTTTTTAAATTCGTCTTGTGGTATCATAGGATGAATATATTTTATTTGAGTTTTGGTGTCATTTAACCAAAACGAAAGACTATTATTTGATGTACAATATCAACATTTAAGTTTAGCTAAAATAACTAAAAAAAAACTCTTATTAAACATCACATGTATAAAATACTGAATAAAAAAACAACCACGCCCCAAAAGAGCGTGGTTGTCAATGTATTTATTCTGGAAATGTTTATTCAAACATTTTGTTGAATTCTTCAGTAGAAATCTCCTTGTCTTCAACCTTAATTGTGTTCTTAAGGTAATCAGCAACTTTATCATCTAACTTACGATCCCAGATTTTTCTAGCCTCGTCTTTATTTTCTAACATTTGCTTAGCATAGTTAGTCAAGTACTCTTCTGGCACTTCCATCATACCATACTGCTGAAATTGCATTAAAGCTTGTTTCTTAGCAAATTCTACAACCTCTTCTTCTTCAACTTTAAGGTCGTTATCTTTTACTAACCTATCTTTAATCAACTGCCATCTAATATCATCTGAGTAGTTTTCGAAATCTTTCTCAACTTGCTCAGCAGTCATTTCTTTGTTAGTTGCAATAATCCAACGTTTCAAGAACTCTACTGGCAATTCAATCTTAGCTTTCTTAACTAATTTCTCTTTTGCATCGATAAGGAATTTGTAATCGCTATCATTAACCAATTGAGCTTCGATATCAGCTTTAATTTGGTTTTTGAATTCTTCTTCGTTAGCAACTTTTCCTTCACCAAATACCTTATCGAATAACTCCTGATTCATTTCAGCAGGAACGAACGTAGAAATATTTGTGATTGTATATTGGAAATCAGACTCAAGAGTTTCAGCCATTTCCGGAGCAATACCCAACATAGAAGCTAAATCAGTTCTGTTAGGGAATGCCTTAGCAGGATTGAAAGTAATAATCTGGTTTACGTTAGCACCTACGAACTTAGCTTTAGACTCTTCGTCTTTCATATATTCCAATGAAATAGCTACATCTTCACTTGCGATACCACCTTCAACAACATTACCTTCAGCGTCAAGTTGAGCAAAGTTACCTTTAAGGATTTCTTTATCTTCTACAACTTCAGCTTCGTTGTTAGAACCAAAACGACGAGCGTGCATATCTACACCATTCTGAATCATTTTCTCATCAACAGCAATTTTAAAGAAGTTGATTTTATCTCTCTTACTTAGGTTTAGAGTGTACTCAGGAGCCATAGCAATGTCGAATACAAATTCGAACTCTGTATCTTTCTCCCAGTTGATGCTCTTTTGCTCAGTCTCGTTTGGAAGAGGCTCACCTAAGATATCCAACTTATTTTCTTCGATATACTTGTATAGCTCTTGACCAAGAATTTTATTTACTTCATCAGCTAAAACAGGAGTACCATACATTTTTTTAATCAAACCCATTGGCACTTTACCAGGACGGAAGCCATCAATACTAGCTTTTCTACGATGGTCCTTAAGCACAGAGTCAACTTGACTCGCATAATCTTCCTTTACTAACTGTAATTTAATTACAGCATTCAAATCATCAGTGTTGGTTCTTGTGATATTCATTTTTCAGCTATTAGAATGATAAAACCTTTAAAATTGCAAAAAACCGCCACAAGCATGATGTTGTACATCTTCAGCAGGGCGGTTTAAGGTTATTTTTCTGTAGTGCGGATGAAGGGACTCGAACCCCCACGCCTCTCGGCACTAGATCCTAAGTCTAGCGCGGCTACCAATTACGCCACATCCGCGGGTTAATTGCGGTGCAAATATAAACGTCTTTTTTTATTTGTGCAATAGTAAATTTGAAAAAAACAGAAGTTTTTTAATATTTTTTATTCTCCAGATTTCAAGCCTGGAAATAAAAAAATCGTTTCTATTTAAATCTCTTTCTTACAAGCATCAAATACAAGACATTAAGTACACAAGCAATATATTTTCGAAATGAAAATGATGAAAATTATTTTGCGCGTCTTAATTCAAAATTCTTTCCCAAGTATACTCTACGCACATCTTCGTCAGCGGCTAACTCTTCTGCCGTACCCGATTTCAGGATATTCCCTTCGAACAATAAATAGGCTCTTTCAGTAATTGAAAGCGTTTCTTGTACATTGTGGTCGGTTATTAGAATTCCAATATTCTTATCTTTCAGTTTACGAACAATATCCTGAATGTCTTCTACAGCAATTGGGTCTACTCCGGCAAATGGCTCATCCAAAAGAATAAATTTTGGTTTAATTGATAAGGCTCTTGCAATCTCTGTTCTTCTACGCTCACCACCGGAGAGTTGTATTCCTAAACTCTTACGAATTTTTTGAAGACTGAATTCATCCAACATTTCTTCAAGACGTTGCTCCTGATATTCTTTTGTAAAATCAGACATTTGAAGAACCGCTTTAATGTTGTCCTCAACACTTAACTTACGAAAGACAGAAGCTTCCTGAGCTAAATAACCAACTCCCATTTGAGCTCGTTTATATACTGGTTCCTTTGTTATTTCTCTTTCATCAAGATAGATTCGACCTCCATTAGGTTGAATCAATCCAACTATCATGTAAAAAGATGTTGTTTTTCCAGCACCATTAGGTCCAAGTAGTCCAACAATCTCCCCTTGTTTTACTTCTACCGAAACTCCTTTTACTACAGTACGGCTTTTGTATTTCTTTACTAAATTTTCAGCTCTTAAAATCATAAGAATTCTTTAGGTTTTGTCCCCGAATTGTGCAAATATATGAAACTGTTGTGAATAGTCTTAAACTGATATGTTAATATATCTTTCCTAAACTAATTTCAGTACTAGAATGTCATTTGGAACATCGCACGAATGCCAAATTCTTCAAAGTCCTGATTTGGGTTTGGATCCAAGTGATTCAGTCGCCACATGGCATCTACACGGAAAAACTTGAAGATATTTTCAATGCCCACACTCGCCTCAAAATAAGGATCCTTTACATCTGATAAACCAGCCGGGAACAGCATCGCAGCTTCGCTGTTTTCCAGAGCCCCATTATTTTTATCAGATAATGTTCCCCACAAACCTTTTGCTGTAGCTACTGCACGCCACTTCAGTCTTTTAAACAAGGGAATTCTATTCATAATAAAACCATGAAAATGGTGTTCCAGGGAAAGACTAACATACTGATCACTGGCAAACTCAAAATAGTTCATCATATTGAAAGCATACGGGTCGAATGCATAGGTCTCATTCCCTTCGTGCAGCGACAATAATGGATAGGGAACTTTCCCCCATAGCTTTGAAGCTGTGGCCAAATAACGTAGCTTCCCAAAAGGAGGTAGCTCTAAGGTGTGATCAACACTCAAATCTGTTTTGAAATATTCATAATTAGAACCCAGTAAATCTTTAAATCCCACTGCTGTATAAAGAGTAACAATAGGTATAGGTCCTCCAAAATGAACCCTTTCAAACTCACCCATCACAACCTTCTCATTTCTCGTCCAACGGGTTTTCAGTTCAATTTCAGACGCTTTTATACCAGAAAGAGGTGTCCCATTCGGTTTTGTAAAAGGCACAATTGAAGTTGGTGAGATATCTCGGTAACGAAATTTTAATGTATTCATGAATCCCTGAAACCACTCCTTTTCGTAATGTGCTTCAAACTGATTCATCATCGTCAGTTTATTATTAGGATTTCGTTTCAATAAAGAAGCCAAAATATTACCTTCAGTAAAGGCATTGGGGCTCTTTCCAAGTTGATGTATGTCATGTCTCCATTGCATACCAAAACTCTCGCGAGGCAATTTGTCTATCATGTACAAAAAGCCCAGACCATACTTAAAACGATTGTCTTTATCACCATAGGCAAGATGTGCATTATACATCACCTTCGTACTGAAATCATTGGATGTTCTTCCTCCGAACATAAAACGATTTCCTTCAATCTCGTTAAATGAGTACAACTTATAATAAGGCCCATATTCGAACATACCTTTTGTATAATATCCGGTCACGAAAGTTTGTATCACATCAACGATATTTCGATACAATGGAACATTTTGAATAGAATCAACCATAGAATAAATTCCTGATTCACGTTCCGAAAGTTTAAATGGGCGAGCATTATCCCAATAGGAAGCTTCTTTTCCCAGTGCATCATCATTGACAATGACATTATTTTCAAGCTTGATTATCTCTTTACGAATAGGTACATTCAATTTTACATCGCGATATGAAATCGATTTTCGTCCAAAGAATCCCATTTGATTTGTAGAATCCCTATTAGTCAACATGAAATCAACAAACAAATCCTGTTTTTTCAAGAACCAAGTCGAGTCATTTACCTTTTGAAATTCATTGGTACTCACCAAATCGGTTACCCAATTCAGATTAACATCTTTGGTGATACGCATTTTCATATTATCAATAGCGAAGGTTGTATCAGCCACCCAGAAATCACCTACAAAACAAGGATCCAATTTCCTTTTAGGCTTGAATGACATGTGGTAAGACCAATTGCCATCGCGATAGGCACTATCCGTCAAATAATACTTATAATAACTCAATCCTCCATCAGCAATGGGACTCACAAAGCCCTTATTAAAAAGATCGATGAAATTGTCGTAAATATTAATATTCTGATGTAACTGTCCTGTAAACTGAGCTAAACTTGCATTATCCTCTACTCCTGACATTTGAGATGCTTTAATAACTTCTCGTTCAAGCTTAGGACTTTTTCTATAATAATAATCCGATAAAGATTCAGTAATAAAAACTGGAAGGTATGACTTTCCGGTCACAACAGATGTATCGACATAATCAAAAACGAATTGGAATTGACGCATGATTTTTTTGTTCTTAAAATCATCTCCAATATTATTCAAATCCATTTCCATTTTCGTGTAGGTTTCGTATTGATACGATTCTAAACGAGCAGGGTTATTCTTTTTTTTACGTGCGATTATTTTACGTAAAAGTATATGCGCTGGATTTTCACCAGGAACCACTTTAATTTCATTAAGAGCAACTGTCTCCGAATGCAACTCTATATTTAGGGTTTGAAAAATTCCCTTCTGAATTTTATAAACTCGCTCTTTATAACCAACAAAAGAAACAAATAACGAATCGGTTGGTGTTCGGGTTTCTAAAAAATAATTCCCATCAAAATCAGTTGTTGTTCCAATGGTAGTTCCTTTAAATGCAATATTTACAAAAGGTAATGGCTCTTGAGTTTTAGCATCAACAACTTTTCCTCTAAGCTTGGTAACCTGAGAAAATACTGTCTGGCTCATCCCTACCCCCATAAGAATAAACACTAGTAATAATAATCCTTTAGATAATTTTAGCATGCATACATATTAATAAATGAATATGATGGACAATTCCTGTAATTTAAGAAAAATCCCATCATTTGTAAGGATTCAAAACTAACAACAAACCCATCATGATAAAAAAACTGAGCACAACAATTTTTATTGTACAAAGATTCTATTCAAATTCTTTAGCCTGTTGTTTTTGAATACGTTTGGATATACCAATACCTACTTCGTACAACACAAGTAATGGAAGACAAACTAGAACCTGAGAGAAAATATCAGGAGGTGTAATAATAGCCGAGAGTATTAATATTAACACAATAGAATGCTTTCTATATTTTCTTAAGAATTCCGGGCTCACCAGACCTATTTTACTCAAGAAAAAGATTAGAATAGGCAACTCAAAAATAATTCCACTTGCTAACACTATAGAAGTCACTGTAGAAATGTACGAATTCAAGTTAATCTGATTCATAACCTGAGAAGAGACATTATATGAACCTAGAAAATGTACAGATAAAGGTGTAATCACATAATAACCAAAAGCAACTCCCAATGCGAATAAGAAACTTGTGTAAAAGATAGAACCTCTCGCATGTTTTTGCTCTTTTTTATATAATGCTGGTTTTACAAATCTCCAGAACTCAAAAAACAGATATGGGAAGCCAGCAATCAATCCAATCACCAATGAAACAGTAATGTGAGTTGCAAATTGACCAGCCATATTTATATTAATGACTTGAAATGGCTTCGTATTAATCTTTAATGATTCAACCCCAACATAATCGGAAAAAATGGCAAACATTCTATTAGTGAAAAAATCAACATTCTTAGGCGCTAATATAATTTTATCAAAGATGATATCATAAAATACAAAGGCAGCAACAGCAAAAACTAAAACGGCTAACACTGCACGAATAAGGTGCCAGCGCAGCACCTCTAAGTGTTCTAGGAAACTCATCCCATCTTCTTCTCTCTCTGACATAAAATATCGATTAAAATTACTTTACTTGTGTTTTTTCACGGCAAAAGATACGAATCTAAACGATACCTTCCTTTAAAATATCATGCAAGTGAACCAAACCGATATATTTTTCACCATCACAAACGACTAACTGAGTAATACTATTTTTTTCCATTTGATGAAAAGCATTAATTGCCAATTCATCTTCTCCAATTGTTTTCGGGGAAACAGACATAATATCTTTAGCTTTTAGGGGCTTCATATCTTCATACTGTTGCATCATCCTACGCAGGTCACCATCAGTAATAATTCCCAACAATTTACTACTGCCATCAGTTACCGCAGCCGCACCCATTCGCTTCGATGAAATCTCAAGAATAACTGAACGAACATCATCTTCTAATTTTACCTGAGGTGCAGTCTGTTTAGAAATCAAATCACTAACACGCAAATACAGTTTCTTTCCTAAAGCTCCTCCTGGGTGAAATTTAGCAAAATCTTGAGATGTGAACTGACGCATTTCAAGTAATGATACTGCTAATGCATCGCCTATAACTAACTGCGCAGTTGTTGAATTAGTAGGAGCCAAATTGTTTGGACAAGCCTCTTTGTCAGCGACAGCCTTTAGAACGTAATCTGATTGTTTTGCAAGGAAAGAATCTAAACCAGCAACCATTCCAACTAATGTATTACCTACATTCTTAATTAGTGGTGCCAAAACCTTAATTTCTGGTGTATTCCCACTTTTCGAAATACAAATAATAATATCATCAGGCATAATCATACCTAAATCTCCGTGAATTGCATCTGCCGCATGCATAAACATAGAAGGTGTACCTGTAGAATTTAGAGTAGCAACAATTTTAGTTGCAATATTGGCACTTTTACCAATTCCTGTAACTACAACACGCCCCTTACTTTCTAGAATAAGCTCTACAACTTTTGCAAAATCATCATCAATATAATCAATCAATTGACTAATTGTTCTTGCTTCTTCTTTAATTGTATTTATAGCTATTCCCTTAATCTTATTAATTGAATCCAAAACTTATCAGTATTATATTATTAATGTTATATTTACCCCAAAATCATTAGCAAAAATAACATGAAAGTTAAAAGCTGTTAAAAGATTTCAAGGTTTTGTTTTCTTCAAATGTTTATCTAAATTTAAAATACAAAAGTATTCATTTATTGAATAAAAAATACTGAACTGATGTAAAAATCACACCTTTAAAAGCTAAATCTGCAAAACATTTTTATTAGCTTCGCGGGTTCTCAGCTTTATGAAAATAAGCAAAGAATAATTTTAGTATTCTTTTTTTGACAATCGAGCCAATATTTTAATGACCAATTCAAAAGAAGAACTTATATATCTAATGACAACAAATTACAGAAGATGAAAACGGAGTTTGAGCTAGTTAGTCATTTAAAAAAAAATTTTGGTTTTGACACTTTCAAAGGAAGTCAAGAAGATGTTATAAATAACGTTCTGAACGGGAACGATTCATTTGTACTAATGCCTACAGGTGGTGGCAAATCACTTTGTTACCAACTACCAGCCATGATGCTGGAAGGAACAGCCATTATTATCTCCCCACTAATTGCCTTGATGAAAAACCAGGTTGATGCTATGAGAAATTTTGGGGAAGATGATGGAGTTGCCCACTTTATGAACTCATCACTTTCGAAATCTGCCACACTAAAGGTAAAGGAGGATGTAATTGAAGGCCGAACCAAACTTCTATACGTTGCACCAGAATCTCTTACCAAAGAGAGTAATATAGAATTTCTTAAAAATATTAAGATATCTTTTTACGCTGTTGACGAAGCTCACTGTATCTCTGAATGGGGACACGATTTTCGTCCAGAATATCGTAAAATCAGACCTATAGTTGAGGAAATTGGGAAAGCTCCAATAATCGCATTAACTGCAACTGCAACTCCAAAAGTTCAGCACGACATCCAAAAGAACCTTGGCATGCTCACCGCTAACGTTTACAAATCATCTTTTAACCGTGCCAACCTTTATTATGAGGTAAAACCTAAAGTTGATGCAACAAAGGAAATTATCAAGTTTATCCGCAAAAATGAAGGTAAATCAGGTATCATTTACTGTCTAAGCAGAAAGAAAGTTGAAGAACTTGCCGAAACTTTACAGGTTAATGGTATTAATGCAGTTCCTTATCATGCAGGTATGGATTCTGCAACCCGATCTGGTAATCAGGACAAATTCCTAATGGAAGATATCGATGTTGTAGTCGCCACAATCGCATTTGGAATGGGAATTGATAAGCCCGATGTGCGCTTTGTGATACACTACGACATTCCTAAAAGTTTGGAAGGTTATTATCAGGAAACCGGACGTGCCGGAAGAGATGGTGGCGAAGGACATTGCCTTACTTTCTATAGTTATAAAGATATTCAGAAACTTGAAAAATTCATGCAAGGCAAACCTATTGCTGAGCAAGAAATTGGGAAGCAGCTTCTTTTAGAAACTGTTTCGTATGCCGAATCTGCAGTTTGTAGACGTACCGTCCTACTTCACTACTTTGGTGAAACACATTCGGAAGAAAATTGTGGAAGTTGTGATAATTGCCTACATCCTAAAAAAGAATTCCAGGGTGAAGAATATGTTGTTAAAGCTCTCAATGTTGTAAAAACAGTAAAAGAACGATTCAAGATAGATCACCTTGTCAATATTCTCACTGGTGAATCAAACTCTTCAACCAAATCGTACAAACATGACGATTTAGAAATTTTTGGTTGTGGAAAAGATAAAGATCAGCACTTTTGGAATATGGTTTTCCGCCGTGCATTAATCAACATGTTCATTGAAAAAGACATTGAACAATACGGCGTTATCAAGATTAAAAAAGAAGGACATAATTTCTTAGCTAATCCAGTTCCTTTTATGCTTACTGATGATCATGCTTTTGATGAATCAGATAATGAAGCTCCCAAATCTGCAGGAACAGCAGCTGTTGATACGGTTCTTTTAAAAATGCTTAAAGAACTTCGCAAGAAAATATCTAAAGTCAAAAATACGCCTCCATACGTTATTTTCCAAGACCCATCTCTTGAAGATATGGCTATCCACTACCCTGTTAATATTGAAGAGATGTCGCACATCCAAGGGGTAGGTGCCGGAAAAGCAAAACGTTTCGGAAAAGAATTTGTAGAACTTATCGCTAAACATGTCGAAGAGAATGATATTGAGCGAGCTCAGGATATGGTTGTTAAATCTATTGCTGACAAATCTAAATTCAAAGTATTCATTATCCAATCTGTTGATAGAAAAATGGATCTTGAAGATATTGCCGATGCAAAAGGAATGGAATTCTACGATTTGTTAAGAGAAATGGATGCCATTGTATATTCTGGAACCAAACTCAACATCAACTATTATATTGATGAAACCATTGATGAAGATAGACAAGAGGAAGTTATAGAATATTTTAACGAAGCTGAAACAGATGATATCGAAGAAGCTCTTGACGAATTAGGTGAAGAAGATTATTCTGAAGAAGATATTCGGTTATTAAGAATAAAGTTCCATACAGAAAATGGACTCTAAATAAAATTAAAGCTACCTCAATCAGGTAGCTTTTTCTTTTATAAAACACTGTTGTTTTTAATAGTTAGCCTACAATTGGTGAACGCTCAAAAGGTTTATTCTCATCAAAAAGCTTACGATAGGTTATATGAGTTTTGTAAATTGATGCACCAATATGATCCATCATATGCATCATACGAGGATTAAAGTCACCTATCCAGTTCATCTCAAGAGTTCGGAAAGGGAACTTCGGATTAAAGCCTTCTTTCGAAAATTGATAAATCATTGCAGCATCAATACCCTTTGACTGGAAAGCTGGTACAACACCAAAAATCAATCCAATGGCATTCTTATCTTTTTTGAAATATTTGTAATTCAGAAATTTCAGCTTACCAAACCAATTAAGCTTTCCATTTAAACCATCTAAAACCTCATTCATATCCGGAGTCATTATAAAAAAACCTATAGGCTCTCCCTTGTGATATGCAAACCAAAGTAGCTTTTCATGCAAAATAGACTTTAAAGAATTGAATGTTTCAACAGCCATCTCTTCAGTCATCAAATCAACACCTGGGATTGTTGAAACCCAAGCCTCATTATACACATGAACAAAGTCCTTAACAAACTTCGCCATTTGTTTTTTATCAAAATGAACGATTGAATAATCCGGATTTTTCTCTATTCGTTTAGCTTTCCATGAAATAATCTCACTCAAACTATCTAATGAGAAAATAGTTTTGTAGGTATATTGCTCAAAATAAGTCTTAAAACCATACGACTCAAACAAGTTTTGGTAGTAGGGTAAAGAGTATGACATACCGTACAAAGGCTTATGAAATCCATCGACTAATAAGCCCCACCACTGATGACGCTCTCCAAAATTAATAGGTCCATCCATGGCTTCAATCCCCTGCTCTTTCAACCAGTAAACACAATGATTAAAAAGAGTATGTGCAGCTTCTAAATCATCTACACATTCGAAGAATCCCATTCCCCCGGTAGGTTGTGAATTTAAGTCACGAGTTTTATTATCGACAAATGCAGCAACTCTTCCAATAGTTACCCCATTAGGATCAACAAGGATCCAACGGCAACAATTTCCTTGCTGAAACATTTTATTCTTTTGTGAATCAAAAACAGCTTCTATTTCGCTATCTAATGGACGAATCCAATTGGGTTCATCTTTATAGAGATTCACAGGAAGTTCCAAAAAATTCTGCTTCGATAGCTTACATGCTACCTCTTTTATTCGAAACTTATCTCCCATCTGATTTTGTTTTGAATTCTAAATTAAGCTTTTTTTCGGTTTACAAAAGGCAAAGCAATTACAGAAAGTGCTCCTAAAATAATAATCATTGCCGTTTGAGATCCATGAACAACCAAGGCAAAACTCTTAGATAACTTTTCTACATCTGGTGTGTTAGGCAAGTAAATCAGCAGAGTTCCAATCACCATAAAGTGCCAAGCTCCAATACCTCCCTGAACTGGAGCAACCATCCCAAAACTCCCCATTACAAAAACTGTAAGTCCTGCCAAAGCAGGCAAGTTAGCCGTAAATCCAAAACTAAAGAAACAGATGTAAGTCATCATATAATACATTACCCAAATAAAAATAGTATGTAATATAAATGAGAGCTTATTATCCAAATTACGAATAGCTCGAAAACCATCCATAAAATTACCTAGAGTAAATATGATCTTTTTATAGAATACTGTATGCTTAAATTTCTTTCGGAAAAGAAAAAATAAAACAGCAATACCAATTATAACATATAGGGTATAAGACGAAGCAAACACATTAGATAACTTAGAACTAACTTGCGGGTTACGCGTCATAAAATCAGAAAGGACATCGAACTGAGACACCATGGTTAAAAGCAAAAACAGAAGCAGCATTACAATATCCAAAGCTCGCTCCAACACAACCGTTCCAACTAGCTTTGAGAAAGAGACATCTTCATATTTACTAATAACTCCACAACGGGATATTTCTCCCATTCGCGGCAAAGCCAAATTAGCAAAATAACCTACCATTACAGCCAAAAATGTATTTGCGAAGCGTGGTTTTTTCCCTAGTGATTCAATCAACATATTCCATCGAATCGTTCTACTAATATGACTTAGTAAGCCAAAAGTTAAAGAAACAAAGATCCAAAAATAGTTGACTTTAGTCTGCAAAATATTAATAATCTCAGATGTATTCTGCCCTCTATAAATCAACCAAAATAGGAATGCACTTATGGAAAAGAAAATTAGGAATTTTATGCCTTGACTTAATGTTTTCTTCAATGTGATAGGTTTTTGTATAACATTTCCCATAAGAACTCAAGTCTGATTTTTCAAATAAAAAATTCAACAAGAAAGCCTGTTCTTATGGTATTTAGTTCTAAATTTGCCGTGATTACACCACAGGTAAACCGCAAAAATAACGAAATGTTTGTAAAATGCTTCGGTTTTTCAAGCTAAGAATAGAAGCTACTGTTAAAAAAAAGTATTGAAGACCAGAATATGGGACAAGTTAGAGCAAAGAAAAATTTAGGACAACATTTTCTTAAAGATTTAAATATCGCAAAGAAAATTGTTGACAGCTTGAATGGAGATAAGGTAAACAAAGTATTAGAAGTTGGTCCTGGAATGGGCGTGCTAACACAATACCTTTTACCCAATACCAATTTCGAAACACATGTTGTGGAAATTGACACTGAATCCGTAGCCTACCTAAAAGAGAACTATCCCGAACTTGATGGTCGAATTATTGGAGAGGATTTTCTACGATTCGATTTATCCAAATTATTTAATGAACCTTTTTCAGTTATTGGGAATTTCCCATACAATATTTCTTCACAAATTTTCTTCAGAGTTCTTGATTTTAGAGATCAAATACCTGAGGTTGTCTGTATGATACAAAAGGAAGTTGCCGAACGTATGGCTGCAAAACCTGGCTGCAAGGCTTATGGCATTTTAAGCGTACTTATGCAAGCTTTCTACGATATCGATTATCTTTTCACGGTTGGAGAAAAAGTTTTCGATCCACCACCCAAGGTTAAGTCTGCTGTAATAAGAATGAGTCGTAACACTACAATGAATTTGAATTGTGACGAAAAATTTTTCATTCGAGTCGTTAAAACAGGTTTTAACCAACGACGTAAAACGCTAAGAAATTCTCTTAAAAGCATTCTTGGTGACGCAAAACTGGACGATGAAATCATGGCACAAAGACCAGAGCAATTATCTGTCCAAGAATTTGTAGAATTAACAAATAAAATTGAAGCTCTTCTAAACGAATAAATTGCTTATTTGAAATAAAGATGCTCCTCAACAAATGAGTTTCGACTACTTTACCAACTATTTAACTATATTAGATGCTAAAGTAAAGGTCATTGGATCGTAATATTGAAATAGAAAACCTATTACATATACCAAAATTGACGTTTTGTTTCATTCGTGAATCAAAATCTTCTATTAATATGATAATAATCCTCTAAGATCTATGACTTAAGAAATTCGTCACACTCAAAAAATAAGATGTTATGCAATTTGAATTAACACGCGAATACATCGATGATCTTAAACTAATTATAGATCAGAAAAATGAGGCTGAAGCAAAAGTGAAAATCGAAGATTTACACGCTGCCGATATTGCTGATATTTTAGACGAATTAAATACTGAAGAAGCCAAATATATCTTTTTGCTGCTTGACGCAGATACGGGTGCCGATGTTCTTTCAGAAATTGAAGAAGATGACCGTAAACGTTTCATGAAAGTTTTACCAGTTGAGGTTATTGCAAAAAAATTCATCGACCATATGGATTCTGATGATGCTGCCGACCTAATTGGTGGCTTATCCGATGACAAACAGGAGGAAATCCTTTCACAAATCGAAGATGTTGAAACCGCCGGGGATATTGTAGATCTTCTTCATTACGATGAAGATACTGCCGGTGGTCTAATGGGAAAAGAGTTGGTTATAGTCAATGAAAACTGGACTGTTCTAACCTGCCTCCGTGAATTGAGTCGTCAAGCTGAAGATATTGATGAGATTTATTACGTTTATGTCGTTGATGATGACAACAAACTCATTGGAACTCTCTCTCTCAAAAAGATGATTTTGAGTCCAACTTCTGCCAAGATTATTAATATATTCGAACCAGATGCCATGTCTGTTCATACTGATGAACCAGCGGAAGAAGTATCTCTTATTATGGAGAAATACGACCTCGTAGCACTTCCTGTAGTGGATAGTATTGGTCGACTTATGGGACGCATTACCATTGATGATGTTGTTGATGTCATTCGTGATGAAGCAGAAAAAGATTACCAGATGGCATCAGGTATCTCTGAAGATATTGAGGCGAATGACTCCATTTGGCTACAAACCCGAGCCCGTTTACCATGGTTGCTGATTGGTTTGGCAGGTGGTATTTTAGCGGCAATGGTCATTTCTATTCATGAAAATGGATTAGCAGATAATGCCAAACTTGCCTTCTTCATACCTCTAATCACAGCAATGGCAGGTAATGTTGGAGTACAATCATCTGCAATTATTGTGCAAGGTATTGCTAGTAATTCTTTAGGAATTGAGAGTACATTTAGTCGTTTGATGCGTGAATTGGGAGGAGCTATCATTAACGGTCTAACATGTTCTTCTTTATTATTTTTATGCAACTATTTTTTCTACGCTGATTCGTTCGCACTAACCATCTCCGTTTCTGTAGCATTATTTGCCGTAATTATATTTGCAGCAATCGCAGGAACTCTAATTCCTTTAATGTTGAACAGAATGAAAATTGATCCGGCATTAGCTACAGGACCTTTTATTACAACATTGAACGATATTGTTGGTCTTCTAATTTATCTATCGATAGGAGCCTACTATTACGGATTAGCCTAAGACTCATTATTTATATCCTAACATTTCTTCTTATCGCAGTTGAATTGTTAGGTTATTTTGTTTCTACATTTCTTTATAATAAGAATGTTTCATTCTCCATCTACTCTTCAAATTCTTTTAAAACGAACGAACAAACACTCATTTCATTTTCGACTCAAATCAATCAAAATCAGAGAGAAAGATTTTTCTCTAAAATTGCGAGAAAAAAGCTCTATTTATAAGTCTTATTTTTTAGGCTTTTTCTTAACTTTGCGAGAAGTTAAAACGATTCATCTAAAACACTATAAAATAGAGTTTTACACCTATCGGTTTCACTTGAGAATTATTTTGTTATAAAGTTAATTTTCTACACACATAAATTACCCCAAAAAACGAATCATGAAAAGAGCTCTAATCAGTGTATTTGATAAGACAAATGTTGTTGAATTTGCTAGAGAACTAGACAAACTAGGATGGGAAATTATTTCTACTGGTGGTACTTCTGCAAAATTTAAGGCTGAGGGAATTCCAGTTATGGATATTTCAGACTTAACTCAATTTCCAGAATGTTTTGATGGACGTTTAAAAACAATTCATCCACATGTTGAAGGTGGTATACTTGCAATTCGTGATAACGAAATGCATCAGAAACAAATGAAAGAGTTGGGAATCGATCCAATCGATATCGTTGTTTGTAACCTTTATCCTTTTAAGGAAACTGTTTTGAATCCGAAATCAAGCCATGAAGATATTGTTGAAAATATTGACATAGGTGGACCAACAATGCTTAGAGCTGCTGCAAAAAACTACAATTTTGTTTCTGTTATTACAGATCCTAAAGATTACGATACTGTTATTGCAGAACTTAAAGAAAAAGGCGAAACTAGTTTCGAAACTAAAGAGTACTTAGCAGCTAAAGTATTTCAACATACTGCACACTACGATGCTTTAATTTCAAACTATTTCAACACTAAACTGGATATTAAATCTCCGGATACGATCACTTTAACTTACGAGAAGAAGCAAGATTTAAGATATGGTGAAAACCCACATCAGCAAGCTAGTTTCTATGCTCAAATTAAAGAAACTGAAGGAACACTTACTGCAGCAAACAAGCTTCATGGTAAGGAACTTTCATACAACAATATTGGTGACACCGATGGTGCTCTTGAAACATTAAAAGAATACAGCGAGCCGACTATTGTTGCAGCTAAGCATGCTAATCCGTGTGGAATTGGTAGTGCCGAAACTATCGCTGAAGCATTTAAGAAAGCTTATGAGGCTGATCCTGTTTCAATCTTCGGAGGTATTGTTGCTTCAAACCGTGAGATTGATGCTGCAACAGCTGAAATTATGAACAAAATCTTCTTAGAAGTTATTGTTGCTCCATCATTCAGTGCTGAAGCACTTGAGATATTAACCAAGAAAAAGAATGTAAGATTATTGGAGCTTCCGGAAATCTTAAAAACCGGATATTCAACCTTTAAAGCACGTACTGTGCTGGGAGGATTATTAATCCAGGAACAAGATCAGAAATTAATTAAGGATGAGTTGAAAGTTGTAACAGAACGTCAGCCATCAGAAAAAGAAATGGAAGATTTAATGTTTGCTTGGAAAGCAGTGAAACATGCTAAATCGAATGGTATTGCAATTGCTAAGGACAAGACTACAACTGGTGTTGGGCCAGGACAAGTTAGTCGCATTTGGGCTTTAGAAAATGCAATTCGTCAAGGTGGCGAAAACATCAAAGGAAGTGCTATGGCATCAGATGCCTTTTTCCCTTTCGGCGATTGTGTTGAAGCTGCAAACGAAGCAGGAATTACAGCAATCATTCAACCTGGAGGTTCAATTCGCGATCAGGAATCTATCGACTTAGCCAATAAATATGGTATTGCGATGGTGTTTACTGGAATGCGTCACTTTAAACATTAAAATTATAATCGGATTCTTTGTTTAGAGCCATGCAAAAATCTTAAGAAACTTGCTAACTTAGGATGCTTCTTAGCTCAGACGATAAAGTTCTGAAAATATTAAACAGATAAAACCGAGATACACACGACTATATGGGATTTTTTTCATTCATGACACAGGAAATTGCCATCGACCTGGGAACGGCAAACACAATCATCATTTGCGATGATAAGATTGTGGTTGACGAGCCTTCGATTGTGGCATTAGACCGACGCACCGAGAAGATGGTAGCTATTGGCGAGAAAGCACGCCAAATGCAAGGTAAAACTCACGATAATCTTCGTACAATCCGTCCGCTACGCGATGGTGTAATTGCAGACTTTAATGCTGCCGAACAAATGATTCGTGGGATGATCAAAATGATCAACAAAAAACCACGTCTGTTTCCTCCTTCGTTAAGAATGGTAATATGTATTCCATCGGGTAGTACCGAGGTTGAAATGCGTGCCGTTCGTGACTCATCGGAACATGCCGGAGGTAGAGATGTTTACATGATTTATGAGCCAATGGCTGCTGCTATTGGTATTGGAATCGATGTTGAAGCCCCTGAAGGAAACATGGTCGTGGATATAGGAGGTGGTACAACTGAAATTGCGGTTATCTCACTTGGAGGTATTGTTACGAATAAATCTATTCGTATTGCTGGTGATGATTTAACTGCTGATATTCAAGAATACATGCGTCATCAACACAATATCAAAATTGGTGAGCGTACAGCTGAAGATATCAAGATTCATGTTGGGTCTGCACTTTCTGAATTAGAAGAACCACCAACTGATTTCCGTGTTCAAGGACCAAATCAGATGACAGCTCTTCCAATTGAGATTCCTGTTTCATATCAGGAGATTGCACATTGTCTGGAAAAATCGATCTCTAAAATTGAGATTGCAATTCTAAGCGCATTGGAGCAAACACCTCCTGAATTGTACGCAGATATTGTAAACCGTGGAATTTACCTAGCTGGTGGTGGTGCGCTACTTCGTGGCCTAGATAAGCGTTTGATGAACAAACTAAATATTCCATTCCATATTGCTGAAGATCCTTTGAGAGCTGTTGCAAGAGGAACAGGTGTTGCTCTTAAAAATGTGAATAATTTCTCATTCCTAATGAGATAACAAAATAGCAAATGGTATGATTTTATAACATTTGCGAGTTATTGCTTGTTGACTAGTTGTTTATTCAACTGGTCAACAAGTTTAAATAAAAACCGCTTACCCCCTAATAATTGAATGAAGAATCTACTCCAAATCATTGTCAGATTTCATTTCACTATTCTATTCTTAATAATAGAGTTGGTCTGTTTTATCCTCATAGTAAACAACAACAACTACCACAAAACAATATTCCTTAATTCAAACAATGCCATTAGCGGCGGCATTTACGATAAGGTTACTTCATTTTCTGATTACATTCGATTAACGAAAATTAATGATCAGTTAAGTTCCGAGAATACACTTCTGCACAACTTGCTTTCTGAAAATTACAAACTCACTGCAGATTCTTTTTTCTTTTATGAAGATTCCCTCTTCAAACAACAGTATGTTTATCGATCAGCAAAAATCATAAGCAACTCAATCAACAAACAAAGAAATTACATCACTCTGAACAAGGGTAGAAACCAGGGAATAGAACCCGAAATGGGCGTTGTTGCAAACAATAGTGTTGTAGGCATTGTAAAATCAGTATCCGACAATTATTCTACTGTCCTTTCTCTTTTAAATAGCAGACTGAAAATATCTGCTAAAATTAAAAAGAACAACCATCACGGTTCTTTATATTGGGATGGCAAAGATTACAGAAAAGGGCGTCTTATAGAAATTCCTTCACATGTTAATATTAATGTGGGTGACACTATTCTTACAAGTAGCTATTCATCCGTTTTTCCTGAAGGCCTTCTCATAGGAACAGCAGATGAGATCTTACCTTCGACAGGAGGAAATTTTAAAGAGATAATTATTCTTCTTAGTAATGATTTCAATCAACTCTCCTATGTTGATGTTATTGGTGATTTATTAAAAAGTGAACGATTAGAATTAGAGAAAGAGGTTGAGAAATGAATTTCATAGTTAAAAATATTATACGGTTTATAGTCCTACTATTACTTCAGGTTATGGTTTTTAATAACATCCAGCTAAGTGGATTTCTAAATCCTTATCTGTATGTATTATTTATCTTACTACTCCCATTTGAAACACCTCCTTGGTTATTACTTGTTCTCTCCTTTTTCATGGGTTTAAGTGTCGATGTATTTTCCAACACACTTGGTATACATGCCTCAGCATGTGTTTTCATGGGATTCCTTCGCCCTTTTATTCTAAATTATATTTCAGTTCGTGACAATTATGAGTCTGATATTGAAAAAGGACTTTACGTTTATGGATTTTCCTGGTTTTTTAAATATGCTTTAATACTAATTCTTGCACATCACAGTTTCTTATTTATAGTAGAGGTATTTTCATTCAACAATTTTGGAGATACATTAATTCGAATTATCCTGAGCAGTATTTTCACTTTAGTGCTTGTGATTACAAGTCAGTTTATCATTTCAAAAAAATAAAATTGAATAAGGAAACATGAATAACTTTTCAAATCGCAGATTCATTATTGGAGGCATTTTTGCCTTTGTTATTCTGGTATTCCTGATTCGTCTTTTCAATCTCCAAATTGTTAACGATCAATATAAACTTTCTGCTGAAAGTAATTCCCAACGTCGAGTAACTCAATATGCAGCTCGTGGGTTAATTTATGACAGAAATGGAGAACTTTTAGTCTACAATCAAGCAGCTTACGACTTAATGATTATTCCTCGTCAGGTCAAAACATTCGATACTCTGGATTTTTCCAACCTCCTTGGAATCGATAAGGAAGATATTATCAAACGCATTAAAAAAGCCAAAAGACATTCGCGCTATCGTTCTTCTATATTCATGAAGCAGATTTCTTCTGAGAGGTACGCCGTACTACAAGAAAAGCTATATAAATATCCGGGTTTCTTTGTCCAAACTCGTACCCTTAGAAAATATCCACATCAAAATGCAGCTCATACACTTGGATACCTAGGGGAAGTTAATGACAGGCATATCAAAAAAGATAAATACTACTCCCAAGGTGATTATATAGGGAAAAGTGGTATTGAAAATACTTATGAGAAGATTCTAAGAGGTGCAAAAGGTCTTAAAGTATATTGGGTAGATGTTTACAACCGTATTAAAGGATCATTCAATGATGGTGATTTGGATAAAAATGCTGTGGAAGGAAAAAACATCACGACAACCTTAGACATCAATCTGCAAGAGTATGGTGAGAGACTCATGCAAAATAAAAAAGGTGGAATCGTAGCTATTGACCCAAAAACAGGTGAAATACTAGTCAAACTTTCAAGCCCTGGTTACGATCCGGAAATGTTTGTTGGGCGTGCCATGTCCAAAAACTACCGTAAGCTTGCGAATAATGATACATTAAGACCATTATTCGATCGCTCAATGATGGCAAAGTATCCACCTGGTTCAATTTTCAAACTCGTTCAGGCACTTGTAGGTCTGCAGGAAGGCCTTATAACACCAACAACCCGAATTCCATGTCGTGGCGCGTATTATGCTGGTCGCTTTAAAATGGGGTGTCACCATCACAAATCACCCCTAGACTTAAAACAATCTATTCAACATTCTTGTAATACCTATTATGCGCAGATATTCCGTGAAATTTTAGATGCACCTCGATTTTCATCCATAAACGAAGGCTATACCAATTGGAGAAAACATATTACTTCATTTGGGTTTGGAGCAAAATTAGGAACTGACCTGCCTAATGAATTAACAGGTTTCATCCCTAAAGCAAGCTATCATGCAAAAGTAAATAAAACACAAAACTGGAAGTCCTTAAACATTGTTTCTATGGCTATTGGCCAGGGACCTCTTTTAATCACGCCTCTGCAAATGGCAAATATGGTTGCATGTATTGCAAATAGAGGACACTACTACATTCCACACATTGTAAAATCAGTTGGTGATAATGAAAGTATTGACCCTAAATTTCTAAAAAAACAGCAAACAACAATAAACCCCGAGTATTTTGATCCTGTAATTGAAGGTATGGATTTGGTTGTTCATGGTGGAGAAGGTAGTACCGGTCGTTCTTCAGCAATAAAAGATATTCGCGTATGTGGAAAAACGGGAACCGTACAAAATCCTCATGGAGATGATCACTCTGTATATGTAGCATTTGCTCCTAAAGACGATCCAAAGATTGCCATTGTTGTTTATGTTGAGAATGGTGTATGGGGTGCCAGATACGGAGCACCTATTTCAGGTTTAATGATTGAAAAATATCTTAAAGGTGAAATCTCCGAGAATAAAAAATACCTTGAGAAACGAATGTTGGAAGCTGATTTAATTAGCCCAAAAGAAGAGACTATAAGTAATAATCATGAATAGAAAAGTAAACCTGATTAAAAACCTCGATTGGATAACCATTATGCTTTATGCCATTTTGGTTTTTTTAGGGTGGATAAATATATATGCAGCAGTTTACAACGAAGATCATCAGAGTATTTTCGATGCTACTCAACGCTACGGTAAGCAATTGATATGGATTGGAGCTGCATTTTTCATTGCAATAATAGTCCTTACTATCGAGAGTAAATTTTATTCAGCCTTTGCTTACCCCACACTTATACTGATGGTCCTCCTCTTATTAGCTGTCCTTGTTTTTGGAGTCAAAGTTAATGGGGCACGTTCTTGGTTTCAATTTGGATCGATTCGATTTCAACCAGCCGAATTTGCAAAATTTGCCACAAATCTTGCAATAGCAAGGTATCTCAGCCAATACAATTTTAAAATACACCGCATTAAATCATTATTCATTACGGGGCTTATTCTCTTTACGCCTGCGGTGTTAATTCTTTTACAGAATGACACAGGGTCAGCATTGGTATACTCTGTTTTCATCCTTGTATTATATAGAGAAGGTTTATCTGGCTTTGTGCTATTCCTGGCTTTATTAGCCGCAATATTCTTCGTTTTCACACTTATCTATTCCAGTTTTGCAGTTGCTATTCTGATAGTAGCCATTGCAGCAATCAGTTTAAAAATGATTGGTGTTCAAACAAAGCAAATTATCATTGCTCTTACAATTTTAGCCGGTAGTTTTGGAACACTTTGGCTCATAAACAAAGGTGCTGATTTAAAACTTGGAAATTTCTCATTGAGTTTCGTAGCAATTCTTTTAAATGCCATTCCATTTCTAATTTATACATATCGTCAAAAAATTAAAAAAGCCGCTTTAATACTTGCTCTGGTTATAGGCAGTTTATTCTACACTTTCTCGGTTAGCTATATTTTCGATACCGTTCTTGAGCCGCACCAACAGCAAAGAATAAATGAACTTTTGGGAATAAAATCGGATCCATATGGAGCTGGATACAACGTCAACCAATCAAAAATTGCAATTGGTTCAGGAGGATTTAATGGGAAAGGCTTTTTAAATGGTACTCAAACCAAATTCAATTTTGTACCAGAACAAAGTACCGATTTTATTTTCTGCACGGTTGGTGAAGAATGGGGATTCTTAGGCTCTGCGCTTGTCCTAATCCTGCATCTAAGTTTAATCCTTCGCTTAGTCTTCCTTGCCGAGAGACAACGCTCCAGCTTCAGTCGAATATACGGCTATGGGGTTGCTGCTATCCTATTCTTCCATATTGCAGTGAATGTAGGCATGACAATAGGTTTAGCTCCTGTTATTGGGATTCCTCTGCCTTTCTTTAGCTATGGAGGCTCTTCCTTATGGTCTTTTACCATCTTGCTCTTTATCTTTCTTAGACTTGATGCAAACAGATTAGAGTTACTAAGGTAGACAGAGAACAATCTACCTGTTTCATTCTTATGTTCAAAATAACAAACTGAATATCCTCAGTCAAGTAGGCATCGTGAAACTATTCTGAAATCTATAAGTGAAAATAACAACAGACCTCATTACGTTATTGTCTCACCAATTTCTAAGCAGAAATTTCAGATCAAAACTTACAAACATAGAAAAGCCTGCTAATTGCTTAGCAGGCTTTTGTATAAGAGTTTATTGAGTCTTACAACGCGTTAACGTGTGAAGCTAATTTCGATTTCAAGTTAGCCGCTTTGTTTTTGTGAATTACGTTGATCTTAGCCAACTTATCCAACATAGCAGTAACTTTAGGTAGCAACTCAGAAGCAGCTTCCTTATCAGTAGTCGCACGTAAATTTCTTACGGCATTTCTCGTAGTTTTAGCATAGTACTTGTTATGCACTCTTCTAGCCTCAGACTGACGAATTCTTTTAATTGCGGATTGATGATTTGCCATCTCTTTATTGTATAATAATTATTTAAAACTGTAGTCCGTACGGGAATCGAACCCGTGTTACTAGAATGAAAATCTAGCGTCCTAACCCCTAGACGAACGGACCAAAAAAAATCTCCAAAAAGCAATTAAAGAATTGCAAAACTATGTAGTCCGTACGGGAATCGAACCCGTGTTACTAGAATGAAAATCTAGCGTCCTAACCCCTAGACGAACGGACCATCAAATTTGGAGCTGCAAAGATAATTGAAGTTTTGAATAACACAAACACTTTACAGTTTTTTTTTGCTTGAGAAAGAAGCAGAAAACAAGTTTCGTTTTTCTCTCTTTTGCGATGCAAAGTAAATTATAATTCTTCAATCCCACAAGGGGTAAATGCAAAAAAAATCAAGTTTTCTGTAACAAATATGCTAACCCCTTATTTTTGAGGAGCATTTTTTTTAATTCCACTCAACAATTGTTCCTCTATCTTTACTCAAGTAAGCTGTAGGTATCATTTTTCGTATGTGTTCACCCAATAAATTCAATAATTTATTCTTTGAATAATGTCGGGAATAAATCAAACTCACTTCGCGAAGTGGATGCAAATTAGTAAAAGGTTTTACTTGAGTCATCTTTTCTGTCGACATATACTGCGTTGCCAATTCCGGGATTAGAGTAAATCCACCTTCACGATCGATAATCTTCATTAATGTTTCGAGCGAATTACTTTCAAATTCAAAAGGCAACTCCTGATGCTGCATACTATGCATTTCGCATAGATTTATAACCTGATTACGGAAACAGTGCCCATCTCCTAACATCCAAATCTCTGAAGTCGCAATATCCTTTACTTCTATAATATCCTTTTTAAGTATCTCATGATCCTTATGAGCATATATCATCATCTCCTCGAAAAACAAAGGGACTTCTTTTATTTTTTCATCCTTCAGTGGGGTAACAAAGATACCAACGTCAAGTAAATCTTTTTTCAATGCCTCAACAATATCATCCGATACCATCTCTTCAACTTCAACCTTTACATCCGGGTAATCTCTAATATAATCACCAATAAACATAGGAAGTAGGAATGGTGCCAAAGTTGGAATGATACCAATCTTTAAACTACCCTCAACCGTTTCTCTATGATTCTTGACAATTTCATCAACCTTCTTTGCCTCTCCCAAAATAATTCGGGCTTGCTCAATAATTTGAATTCCTACATCAGTTGGAATAATAGGTTGCTTGCTTCTATCAAAGATGGTAACATCCAGAAATTCTTCAAGTTTCTTAATCTGCATACTTAAAGTAGGCTGCGTAATAAAACAGCTATCCGCTGCAGTTGCAAAGTGACGATGTGTATCGACGGCAACAATATATTCAAGTTGAGTTAAAGTAACCATATCAGTTTATTTTGTTTTTCTAATGATTTTGCATCACAAATATAAACAATATCTATTAGTCTATATACAATATTGATTTGATTGATATTTAGAACTAATCTATATTTGTATTAAACTATTATTTTAAGCTTAACGCAATCAGTCTTGCACACTGATAATTAAGCTTATAAAACAAAAATCCTATCTTATTCAATTGCATAAAAAGTAGTTTAGGTTTGTTTTTTAAAAGATTAGAACAAAGGATAAAATTGTGAGGATTAGCCGCTATACTATTTCAACAATTAAAACAATATAATAGTTTGATAGTTTTTGTTATTTAAGTTTTATTAGATGTTTGGGTTAAACAGTCAGGAATTAGGTCTCCTGACTGTTTTTTTTATTGATAAAATTTTAAGTCTCACTCTTTCAATATGTTGTTTAGCAACAATGCTAAAGAGCAGATTTCAGGCTCAAAATTTATATTATTTTAGCGATCTCAATTGAAAAATATAAGATCAATATAAACTGAATAACAATGCAACAAGGTATTAAAACAGTATCATTCGAAGAAGCTGCAAAGGTGATTAAATCAGGTGACAGAGTACACCTGCACTCAGTTGCTTTAGCGCCACACAAGTTTATTAACGCTATGTGTGACCGAGGTCGCAATGGTGAAATTTACGATGTAACTATACAGCACATTCACACCGAAGGACCGGCTCCATATGCTGCTACCGAGTTCGAAGGCATTTTCAATCTTGAATCTTTATTCGTAGGGGCAAATGTTCGTAAACAAACTCAAGCCGGATACGCTGATTACATTCCGGTATTCCTAAGTGAAACTCAGCAATTAATTCGCGAAGGTGTTCTTGACGTTAATGTGACTGTTGTACAGGTAAGTCCTCCGGACAAACATGGCTATGTTTCTTTAGGAACTTCTGTAGATTGTTCTCGTGCTGCTGTTGAAACTGCTGATACAGTTATAGCTATTATCAATCCAAACGTACCACGTGCTTTTGGTGATGCTATGATGCATTTAAGATCTTTCGATGTATTCTGTGAAGATGATTCTCCACTTATCGAACATCACAACGCTCCTCTTTCTGATATCGATATCGCTATTGGTAAGAATGTAGCAAATCTTATTCCTGATGGAGCTTGTCTTCAGATGGGTATTGGTGGAATTCCAAATGCTGTATTAGCTCAGCTTGGTAACCACAAAAATCTTGGTGTTCACACTGAAATGTTTGCTGACGGTCTTCTTCCATTGGTAGAAAGCGGTGTTGTAAACGGTATGAACAAAAAACTTGATCAAGGTAAAATCGTTGCTGGTTTCTTAATGGGAACTAAAGAACTTTACGATTTCGTTGATGATAATCCAGGTGTTTTGATGATGGATGTTGCTTACACAAATGGCGTACACGTTATTAAGCAAAACCCTAAAGTATGTGCAATTAACTCGGCTCTTTCTATTGATTTAACTGGTCAGGTTTGTGCTGATTCAATCGGAACAACTCACTATTCTGGTGTAGGTGGACAGATTGACTTTACTCGTGGTGCTGCTGCTTCAGAAGGTGGTGTTCCAATTATTGCTATGCCATCTGTAACTGGTAAAGGTGTTTCTAAAATTACACCAACTCTATTGCAAGGATCAGGTGTTGTAACAACTCGTAACAACATGCGTTGGTTTGCTACTGAGCACGGATGTGTTAACCTATTCGGTAAAACACTTCAGCAAAGAGCTAAGGCAATTATTTCTGTTGCTCACCCAGATTTTAGAGAAGAGCTAGATCAAGCTGCTTTCGAAAGATTCGGTTCTCATTACCACTTCGTAAACAAGTTGGTGAAGTAATTACTCATCGATTTCAAAATATA
>NZ_JAKJSD010000010.1 GCF_029029505.1 Ancylomarina sp. DW003
TGTTTTATTCCCCGATGGGTAATGATCTAGCGTAAGTAAGAATTCAACATCCAAAGTGTTTTTTCTGTTTCTGATATATAATCGCTCATTAAACTAACGGTACCTTCATCCTCAGCATCGCCTGCTAAACTCAAAATCTCGCGTTCTTTAAGAATTAGCATTGAAAAATTCTTCACCACAACCTCAACACCTTCTACGCCATTGGTGATTCCTTTAGCCTCTTTCAATTCCGATACCTTAAGGTAATCTGAAAAAGTATGCAAAGGCTCTCCTTCCAATGTCAAGATTCTTTCAGCAATCTCATCAACTTTAATTACCGCATCGTTATACAATTCTTCAAACTTTAAATGCAATTCAAAAAACTCACGCCCTTTAATATTCCAATGCAATCCACGTAAATTTTGGTAGAACATTTGATAGTTTGCCAATAAGTTATTCAATTTTACGCTTAGTACATTTGCTTTTTCTTGATCTATTCCAATTAAATTTTTCATCACTTTTATTTTTTTAGTTAATGGCTAAAAGCCTAATATTGATTCTTTTATTTCTGTTTTTTTGACATTACAAATATGGAGTAAAAATCAACATAGATCAAATTGATTGTTTTTATATTTTCATCAACTAAGACTATTAGGCATTTCATAACACCTATAAAATCTATCAATTTACATGGTTCAGTATCTCTTTATTTTTTTCTTAAAACTGAATTTAATTCAATTGTACGATTCAAATCAACACAAAATTGAAGAGCGCCATCGATTCCGCTCAAAAAATCTCTATTTAAGTTGAGGTATATCACTGTGATAGAATAAAATTCATTACTTTTGCCGCCTTTAAAAACAAAAAATTTGACAAGATAAGTATGGTAGAATTTTTCAAACGGAAAGCCGCGAATTCAAAAGATGATATTCTTTCAGGTTTAACAGTTGCTTTAGCACTTGTTCCGGAAGCCGTAGCATTTGCCTTTGTAGCGGGAGTTGATCCATTAGTTGGTCTATATGCAGCTTTCATGATTGGGTTGATTACTTCAATTTTCGGTGGTCGTCCGGGAATGATTTCAGGAGCAACCGGAGCATTAGCAGTTGTGATGGTTAGTCTTGTAAAAGATGGAAACCAAATGGGACTTGATATGGTAGAACCTGTTCAGAATATGGGTTTAAATTATCTGTTCGCAACCGTCGTTCTGGCTGGAGTTCTTCAGTTTTTAGCTGGTGTATTCAAGTTTGGTAAATTTGTCAGACTCATTCCTCATCCAGTCATGATGGGATTTGTTAATGGTTTGGCCATTGTAATTTTCATGTCGCAATTAGGCATGTTCCCACAAGTAATAAACTGGGATGCCATAACGTTTGTAGATAATGCCATATATCTAAATCGCGATTTATTTTGGGTTGCAGATAAGACCTTATATATAATGGTTGGTTTGGTTGTATTAACCATGGGTATCATGTACCTACTACCTAAGGTCACAACTAAAGTTCCCGCAGCTTTAGCAGCTATTCTTACTGTTTCGGCTATAGCAATTTTTAGTGGGTTAGATGTGAGCACTGTAGGTTCATTTATTCGTGATGGTGGTGGAACAGGTTTAAAAGGGGGACTTCCAAGCTTTCAAACTCAATTATTTACTCTGGTTCCATTTGATTTAACAACAATCAAATTTATTCTACCATATGCTGCAATTATTGCTGCTATCGGATTGATTGAGTCCTTAATGACGCTTAACCTTCTTGATGAGATTACAGAAACGCGTGGAAATGGTAACCGCGAATGTATGGCTCAGGGAGCTGCTAATATCGTAACCGGATTCTTTGGTGGTATGGGTGGATGTGCCATGATTGGTCAGTCACTTATTAATGTAAAATCTGGTGGGCGTGGTCGCTTATCTGGTATTATCGCTGCTTTAACTTTATTAGCATTTATACTTTTTGCTTCTCCGCTTATCGAGCAGGTACCTATTGCTGCTTTGGTTGGTGTGATGTTTATGGTTGTAATCGGAACATTTGCCTGGGCTACCTTTGGAATCATGAATAAAATTCCTCGCACAGATGCCTTTGTTATTATACTCGTAACTGGTTTAACAGTTATATTCGACCTTGCCATTGCCGTATTAGCTGGTGTTATTGTATCTGCCCTTGTGTTTGCCTGGCAGGATGCAAAACGTATTCGTGCTCGTAAATCCTTTAAGGATGATGGCACAAAGGTTTATGATATTTGGGGACCACTCTTCTTTGGTTCAATCACCACATTTAATTCGAAATTCGATGTTCATGGCGATCCTCAGACTGTTGAAATCGACTTTATAGAATCGAGAGTTGCTGACCATTCGGGAATTGAGGCCATCAGCAATTTGGTTGATAAATATGAAAATGCAGGAAAAAGTATTAAATTGAAACACCTAAGTGCTGACTGTATCACATTATTACAACGTGCTGATGCTCGTTTTTCTAAGGTTATCATTCGTGATATCGATGATCCTCGTTATTATGTAGTAACTGATAATATGAAGATCGAATAAAGATTTTTTTTTCTCTGGGGCGAGAGTCGCAGAGTTTTTTTCACCTCTCCAACGCCTGTTGGAGAGGTGTTTTTATTTTGTAGAGATTTATTTCAAACCCAACTTCTTTGCTATTGCAGATGGAATAGCATCTTTGTGTATCAGTACAGATACAGTTTTGTACTGCAAGAATGGCTTAGATGCATAAAAATAACCTCCATGCGTATTCAAATCTGTTCCCCATGAATTTTTCACCAAGTAGTATTTCGTTCCATTCTGATCTTTAGCCGTTCCTACAATATGCATCATATGATCTTCAGTTGATTCATAATTATCGAATGCTACCTGACGCATTTCCTGAGTAATTTCTTTTTCCTTTACAGGATAGTCCGTTCCATAAGCTGATTTTTGATCACGACTCATATTCTGCCATTTTGAGATTTCTGAATCTGCCATATTTTTCGACTCCGTTTCAGGCACAACTGCAACACCTTTTCTAAAAGCAAATCCTTTCTCACTCACATCGCTCCCCCAAGCAATTGTATACCCTTTCTCAATAGCATGATCAACAACCTGCATCATTTCATCCATTGGAACATTTAAAACTTCGCCCAATGACCAATTATCGGCTCCTTCAAAAATAAAGCTCTCATAAAATGGATGATGTGTATAAGAGGTGATTGTCACATAATCGTCCATGTTTAAGCCTAAATCAGAAGTGAATGATTCTGCAGTGTATTCCTTCCCTTTGTAAGTAAATGATTCTGGAATTTCGCCTAAATAAGCATCTAAAACACCGTCGAAACCTTTTCTCCAAATCGGCGTAAGCTTTTTGTTCTTATTTTTAACTACCGCATCTACGTAAGCTTTTAAAATAGCATCCATTTCACCATGAACAGGCAATGTCTCATCAAAGGTATTTCCTGTGTATACTTCTTGTGGAAGAATGCCAAACTTCTTAATCACATTCAAAGCATCCCAACCTTCAGCTCCTGCCGAGAAACTCTTCATGCCATGAAAACGCACATAATCTTTAGCTCTTAAATGGTAGTTTCTATTTACAATAAACATTTCTGAAAGATCGAATTCGCCTTTACCCTTACGAATCAATTCCGACTCTAAGAAAGAATTCATAGCATAAGCCCAACAAGTTCCCGAACGGTGCTGATCTTTTACTTCGGTAGCTTTCAGCTTTTTCTCTATAGAAAATTCGTACTTTTTCTTTTCTTCTTTCTTCTTTGCAAATGAAGGGAAAACGAATCCCAAAATTAAGACTGCCGCAACTATAATTCTTGTGTTCATTATAAATATAAATTTTGATTGTTTAAATAAGTATTGGTATTACAATTCTTTGCTTGTATTTTTGAAGTTCTAAAGTACAAAACTAATGTTTGTTAAAATGATTCATAACATCATTAATCAATACTTTGAACAAAAGAAAAAAGTAAACATCAATAAATTTAACAACACAAACACATGAACAAACTAGCATCCTTGGCATTAATCGCCATTATTAGTTTAGGATTTACATCTTGTAAAGAAAAAGCTGCTAAAGAAAAACAATGCTGTAAAAAGGAACACGTATCTCCTCTTCAGGAAAAAGTAAATGCTTATGCTGAAGTTGAATTAAAAACTGATATTTCGGTTCTTACTGAGAAGGAAAAGCAAATGCTTCCTATTCTGATTGAAGTGTCAGAAATTATGGAAGAGATTTTCTGGAAAGACGCTATTGGCGACAAAACAGAATACCTTTCAAAACTGACAGATCCTGCTGAGATTGCTTATTCAAAAATCAATTATGGGCCTTGGGACAGATTAGAAAACAATGCTCCTTTTATTGACACATATGGTAAGAAGCCAGCTGGTGCAAACTTCTACCCAGCTGATATGACTACAGATGAGTTTGATGCCATTAAAGATGAGTTAAAGACTAGTACTTATTCTGTTGTTCGTCGCGACGAGAAGGGGAAATTAGTCGTTCTTCCTTACCACGTAGCTTACAAAGAGCAACACGAAAAGGCATCTGCTTTATTATTAAAAGCTGCTGAGCTTGCTGAAGATACTGGTCTTAAAAAGTATTTAGAGTTACGTGCACAAGCGTTACTTACTGATGACTATTTAGCTTCGGATATGGCATGGATGGATATGCAAGACAACACTATTGATTTCGTTGTTGGTCCTATCGAAACTTACGAAGATGCTCTTTATGGATACAAAGCTTCTCACTCTGCTCAAATTTTAGTTAAGGATAAAGTTTGGTCTAAGACGCTTTCTCGTTTTGGTGCTCTTCTTCCTCGTCTGCAAGAAAGTCTTCCTGTTCCTGCAAAGTACAAAGCCGAAAAAGCGAATGCTAATGCAGATATGAATGCTTACGACGTCATTTACTACGGTGGTGACTGTAACGCAGGTAGCAAGAATATCGCTATCAACCTACCAAACGACCCAAGAGTGCATCTTGCAAAAGGTAGTCGTAAACTTCAGTTGAAGAATGCAATGCAGGCTAAATTTGATAAAATTCTAACGCCTATTTCAAACTTATTGATTGATGAATCTCAGCGTAAGCACGTGAAATTCGATGCTTTCTTCGAGAACACAATGTTCCATGAAGTTGCTCACGGTTTAGGTATCAAATACACACTTGCTGACAAAAACTTAACTGTTCGTAAAGCTCTTAAGGATGCTTATACTTCTATTGAAGAAGGTAAGGCTGACATCTTAGGTCTTTATATGGTAACTAAGCTTGCTGAGTGGGGCGAAATCAAAGACAAAGATCTAATGGATAACTATGTAACCTTTATGGCTGGTATTTTCCGTTCTGTACGTTTTGGTGCTGCAAGTGCTCACGGCAAGGCTAACATGATTCGTTTCTACCACTTTGAAGAAACTGGAGCTTTCACTCGTGATGAGGCAACAGGAACTTACAAAGTTGATTTCGAGAAAATGAAGGCTGCAATGATCTCAATGGGTGAGATGTTGATGATTCTTCAAGGTGATGCTAACTACGAAGGCGCTAAGAAATTGATCGCTGAAAAAGGTAACATTCGTGAAGCACTTCAAGCTGACCTTGATCGTGTAAACAATGCTGGTATTCCTAAAGATATCGTTTACAAGCAAGGCGTTAAAGTACTAGGTTTGTAACATGAGTAATTAGTTGCAAACTAATTCATACTTAATTTGTAAAGAGAGGCTGAATCCAGTAAAGATTCAGCCTCTTTTCTTATTATAGGATTAGTTAAGATTTTGTTGCTTTGCTTCTTTTAATATTTGTTTGGGATCTTTGCTATTAGCAATGAGTTCTTTCTCCATTTCGCGTTTCAATTCTTTTAAATCTGGAAGTAAACTTTCGTGAAGCCTTTTATTCTTCTTGTAAACTTCTATCCAAAAAGAAATTAGCAATTTTGCTTGCTCATCCTTTCGTATTTTTAAATAATTTTCATCTGATAGCTCCAAGCTTTTGTTTGTATACTTTACACACAAAGGAATCATATAGTCACGACTGAATTCATCCTGTATCTCTTGGTTTGTTTTTAACCAGTTCAAGCCAGATTCATAATACTCAAATAGTTTTATTTTCAAGCCACTATTCTTCATGACTGAAATACCTTGATGTTTGTAACATTCATAAGCACCAGAATTCATAGACATGTAATGTCCTCCAAGCTTAATCTTTAAATTACACTTAAGATCTTTAAAATCAACAGGATTTTCTAGCTGCAAGCAACTATCAAGATGTTCTAACGGTTTTATGAATATCTTATCATGATTATTAATAATATTTTTCAGTTCCATTGAGTCCTGCACAACATCAACATACAAATCAGATATTAACTCAATTTCCAATTGTTTTAGTTTTCGTTCTTCATTCCAGTTATTGAATTGCATGGAGAGAGTTATTCCAATAAAAATCATTAAGAATTCAAATAGTTTAGAGCTTTTAAAAAAGCGCAGTGGTAGGTTTTTCATGTAGTGGGTTAGTTTGGTCATGATTTCGATCAAAAATAATCAATCCAAACTTTATGACAATAACATTATGCTTTAGTTTTTATCTAGCACTCACATCAAACTGAGACTGAAACAGCTAATATTCACAAAGATCTTCAAACTGACTCAGGTCGTGCAAATAACACTGATATTCCTAAGGATATCGTTTACAAGCAAAGTATGAAAGAGCCATGTTTGTAATCCTACAAATAGAAAAAAGCGACTATCCCATATGGAGTAGCCGCTTTTGTATTTTTTAGAGAATTAAGATTTACTCTTTTGTATTCACCATCCAAATTGAGAAAATATTCAGATAGTTCCAGAAAGAAACAATTAGCTCTTCAGGAGCATCAAGTTTAGGTAAAATTTCTTGATACGCATTTAACCAGATCTTGCGCGCACTTGGAGTAATTTTAAAATGGATATGACGACTAACCAACATCGGGCTTCCCTGATTTTGATTAAAATAATCGGGACCACCTAAAGCTTGAATGAAGAAATCTGATGAACGAAGCTTAGCAGCCTCAAATTCTTTATCCCAACGTGGAAACATTCCACCAATTTCACTTGTGCGTAAAATATCATAGTGATCACTTACCATTTTCCTAACGCCCTCTTCTCCAATACAGTCTAACAATCTGATATCAGGGCGAGTTACTTGAGGTCGACCTCCTCCTTCAGGAACAGGTGCAATTTCTAATTTCATGTTCAATATCTTCATATAATAGCCACAATAAAGTCGCCATATTCATCAAAATATGGTTCGTTTCTTTAATTTATTATTCAAATTCAATACAAATTAAATACTTTCAAGTCTTAATTTAGCATTTTATGAGCAAGATTTTTAATCTGGTTATTTTTTTATAAATTTATAAGGTTAAAAAACTTACAACAAAACAGCATTTCTGTTAAAAATGACACAAAATGGATACAAGTAAAGTTGACCTTTTCCTGATGACTAACGCTAAGTACTTTGAAAGTTATCAAATCTCTACAATCAAAAATATGATTCAAGATTTAGATGATGACAAATTCATTATTTTGCAGACGCTTAATCTAAAAGATCCAACTGTAGCTTTAATATTATCTCTTTTGAATATTGTCGCACCATTTTCGTTCGATCGATTCTTTATTGGTGATATAGGTTTGGGTATTATTAAACTACTTACTTGTGGTGGGTTTCTGATTTGGATTATTGTCGATTGGTTTCTAATAATGGAACGTACACGTCAGGTTAATTTTGAAAAGCTGCAACAAGCTTTAATGTATAATGCCTAAGAAAAAAATATACGGACTAGTTATTTTGCTTTCAGTTTTAGCATATAGCTGGCTAATTTACAATGCCTTCTTTCACAAAATTGGTGAAGAAGGCATTACTCTTTGTTGGTTTAAAACCATTAGTGGTTTGCCTTGTCCTGCTTGTGGTTCTACCAACGGAATTGTTGAAATATTCAGAGGAAATTTCTACAACGCATTTCAATATAATCCATTTGCATTCAGCTCTCTTATCATCTTAATAGTATCTTCATTTTGGGTAATATATGATCTGATTTTCAAGAAAGATGGGTTTTATAAGTTCTACTCAGCTGTCAATGATAAGCTACAAAAAAAGAGAATAATCATACTGATCATCCTCTTGTTCCTTATTATATGGATTTGGAATATTTATAAATTTCTATATTAATTCATAATATTTCTTGGCTTTCCCTCCAACCAAAGTTTTATATTATCCATTACAATATCTATTCTCTTATCAAATGATTCATGAGTCGCAAACGCCAAATGTGGTAGCATAATAAGGTTTGGTGCCGTAAACAGGATGTGTTCTTTTTCCAAAGGAGGCTCCTTCTCGTAAACATCAACAGCTGCTCCGGCAATTTCACCATCTTCAAGTGCCTTACAAAGAGCTTTGCTATTTACAACTGGTCCTCTGGCTGTATTAATAAGAATCGCAGAATCCTTCATCAACTTAAACTCTTCAGTTCCAATCAAATCTTTAGTTTCAGAAGTCAAAGGTGTATGTAATGATACAATGTCTGCTTCTTTTAGTAATGTTGCTTTATCAACAAACTCAATCTTATCAATCTGTTTTTCAGTTCTGCTATAAGCCAAAACTCTACAATTAAACACCTTTGCTATTTCGGCTACACGAAGCCCTATAGCCCCAGCTCCAATAATCCCAAGACACTTTCCATTCAGTTCAGTACCTAAAAAAGTACCGCGACCACCTCCAAAACGCGTGATAGCATCTCCTCCAACTATTTTTCTATACAAAGAAATAATCATTCCTAATGTCAACTCAGCAACAGATTCGTTTGAAAACCCAGCCGCATTACTCACCAATATGTCTCTATCGTTACAGGCCTGAATATCGATATGATCAACACCTGTGAAGGCGACTGAAATCATCGATAAGTTTGAACATTTTTCAACAAAGTTAGCCGAGATTGGAATATTACTTACAACGATCGCATCTGCTCCCTCTGCTCTCTTAATCAATTCATTCTCATCTTCATTTCTGTCGGAAAAGAAAACAAGTTCATGACCTAGTTGTTCAAAATCCTGCCTCAACTGATTGAATTTGCAAGCACTAATGCCAATGGGTTCTAAAATAGAGATTTTCATTTTGTATTAAATATACGAGTGGAAAAAAGTCAGTTAACTGTTATTCATCACATTAAAAGTGATTTATCATCAATATTTCGTAAATTTAGTCTAACCTAAATCTGGAAAATATGTCTTCAAAAATAGAAATTATAAGGGAACTGCTAAAGAATTTCTGCAATGAAGTCTTAAATAATCAGGAATATGCTCAAATATGTTTGAAACTCCTTAGCCAGCTTGAAGAACATCCTGATAAACCTTTAGCACGAGGTAAGGAAAACATTTGGGCAGCTGGCATTATGCATGCAGTTGGAAGTATTAACTTTTTATTTCATCCTGCATCTGATCCTAATACTAGTTTTAAACAACTCAACCAGTATTTTAAAACAAATTCGAATACAATTAAAAATAAATCGACTCGCCTTCAGGATTTACTGGGAATAACGCCTTACAATCACTTGTTTTTATTGAGAAAAGGTCAAACAGAAAATCCAATTGATAAAGTAAAAGAAGTCATTATTAAGAAATTTGGTGTATCAGAATCAGACATTAACGAATTACTCAAGCATGTAGCTCATCCTGACTGTCCAATTATTCCCAAATCTGATTATAGTGCTATTACCATTGTTCCAAAACAAAAATTTTGGAACTGGGTTGCAACACAAACTAATTTAGAGGATATATCTCCTTCAATGAAAACAGATTATAATGTTTATTTGGTACCTGACATTGAACTAGAATCTTCTCTGGTAATGGAATTACATGAACATTTTAAAGAGATATTTAAGATAGAACTTACACGGTATATCAATGTTGATACTGATTTTCCGGAAATTAGTTTTGTAGATTTTTTACAGTGGTTCGACATTCGCAGTTCCTCACATGTAATGGATCTTACCGGAGAGTTACTTGATGATTTTGATGATGAAAACCCTTTTGACGAGAATATAGAACCTGAAGATAAAAATAAGCCACCAGGTTTTACACTCAATTGAATTTATCTTAAAAAATGAATGAAATTGAAGATACAATTTTTCAATCAAGTGGAATATTTTATTTTTTCGCCCTGATATACACGTGTTTTATTGTCGCTCTATCTGTTTCTCTTTCATCTATATCAAAATGTTTTTTAAGAGATTTAATCAAAGGAGTTAGTTTCTCAAAACCATAATTTCGTGGATCAAAATCTGGTCTTTTCTTAATCAATAGAGTTCCTACATCACCAAGAAATGCCCAACCATCCTCATCAGCAATATCATTTATACTAGAAGCCACAAGGCTAATTATTTTTTTATCGAGCTTATAAATCGAACTCTTCTTCACAACTTCCTGCTTAGGAGCTTCATCAACAACAGAAGATTCGGTAGTACTTGAACTTTTCAGGATCTCCAAGTAAATGAATTTATCACAAGCCACAATAAAAGGTTTGGGTGTTTTTTGTTCTCCAAAACCAAACACTTTCATCCCCGACTCCCTTAATCTGATTGCTAATCTAGTGAAATCACTATCGCTTGATACAATACAAAAACCATCAACTTTCTCGGTATATAAAATATCCATGGCATCGATGATCATAGCTGAGTCAGTCGCATTCTTACCTGATGTATAACCATATTGCTGAATGGGTGTAATGGCATTCTCAAGAAGAACCGATTTCCATCCTGCCAAATTAGGTTTTGTCCAATCACCATAAATTCGTTTAAATGTTGGCACACCATATTTGGCAATTTCTTCCATCATACTTTTCACATTTCGCGAAGGCACATTATCAGCATCTATTATAACTGCAAGTTTTAAATCGTCTTTTGTTTTCATAATTTTACTATAAAGGAATCATCCTGTTTTGAGAATAGAATTTCAAGCTCAACCAATGTCTTCAAGTCGATATTTAACCAACATTTCGCATTTCATCTTTCTCTTGCTGGTAATGATCGTGCAAATAATAGGGATCTTTAACAAACTCATTCCAATCAGTCAAGAAGATATCAATCATTTCATTCAATAACTCTGGATCTACATTAGCTTTTGCTTTCTTCAGATCGATACAATATTTCAGAAGATTATAACAAGCCGTATACTGGCCGCAAGCAACCAAATTTTTCAATCTTTCAAGATCTCTATCTTTTTCTGTAAACCAAAGTGTTGTATCCATCTCACAAGCAATCTGAGCAGAATTGAATATTAATTCACTCGGATCTTTTATCAAATCTTCCTTTATGTCCATCTCCTTTTCATCAGAATCACCTTTTTGATATTGATCTTTGGTCAATTCATAGATTAAACTAGTAATACGTCTATTCTTTAAACTATCATCTTTATAAAGTAGGTCGTAATTCAATCTTCTGATTTGTTTTAAGAAAATATCACTAATCATTTTAAATGACGATGTACCTCTTTCTTCAATCATTCGTTGAATCAACCTCAACTTAAGATTCTGAAAACGTATTAATTTATCTTTCATGAATTTTGGAACGATACCCATCATCCACGCCCACAGACGAAGCGATTTCTCTTCCATTTTACCAATGAAGTATTTCAAGGCAACCGCAAATAAAGCAAACATAGCCATTGCTCCTCCTCCAATAAATAAGCCTACCGATGGTCTGTTCATAAAGCCTGAGATCAGTAAACCGAAACTGACAATAAGTGGTAACCAAAGCCACCAGCTCAATTTCAGTTTCTCAACTAATAAATTAAACAATTGCTTTGGGCTTTTTGACCAGCCAATTCTATCCATTTCAATTTCAGAAGCCTCCCAAGCTTCCATAAAATAGCTTCCAACATCACAAACCATAATCAGATCATATGATTTCCCATCATTTACTCGCCTAACTTCAGCATTCATAATGCTACCTATGCCCTGATTATCGACAATACCACCATCCATAATACCCACACCTTTTTTAAACTCATCCTTTGCTTTAATAGCCTTATAAGTTTCCGAATTGTGATCAGACACATAATCATCCGGCATTAATAAAGGTTCAAATCCGATTGGAAAACAAGAAGATGAAGCAATTGCGTCAGCTATTTTCATATCATCAGCAAGTTGCTTTAAATGTGAGTTGTAAAGTCGGTAATTTCCAAAACGACCTGTTGTTTGAAAACGGAAAGCTAAACCAAAAGAAAAATCAGTTGCATTAAAACAGATATCCTCTAAATGAGATTTGTTTTGCTTCAGAAATTTGAAATTCTCTTTAGTGAGCAAATCATGATATGCCAGAGCAAAAGCATTTATAAGAGAACGTCTCTTGTGCGATGCTTTCCATAATTCATCAGAATCGAGTTTTTCCAATGCGACACCCAAAAGCCTATCATCATCAAGAACTTTATAAAAATTATCGTAGAAGGTTTCAAACCGCTCACCTTTTGCCATATAACAGGCATAAGTTGCTCCCATCAATGTTCCACCACTGACCGTACTTAAACCTTTTACATGTTCCAATAAAGATTTATCCTTGAACTGAACTTGTTTGAGATAAGACAGTACTCCCAAACCAAACGAAGAGGCCCTATAACCACCTCCGCTAAAGGCAAGGGCTATATTTTCAAAAAGATTTATTCTTGGCTCATCAATCTTATTAGCATCTTCCATATCAGGTTCTTTTGAAAAATTTAAGCGAGAAGAAACAAATAAAAATCAGACAGATACTGATTATCCTGTTCCCAGAATAAATTTAACAAGAAAATAAAAGCACATCAATAGTTAGACATACTTAATGGATATAAATAGGCTTATTAAAATTGAGTCTTAGAACAAAAATTTATTTTTTCTTATTGATCAAATAGACTCCTATCAGAATGAAGAACATACAAACCAAATGGAGCATCGTAATTTTTTCATCATCCAGAATTCCCCACATAATGGCAAATATTGGAATAATATAAGTTACGGATGAGGCATAAACCGCTGAGGCGTGACGAATTAAACTATTCATCAACAACATAGCGAGTGCAGTTCCTACAATACCCAATCCAGCTAAAGCTAAGAGGTGAATTGGCCAGGAAGGATTTTCAAGAACAGGTGCGAAATCTGTGGTTAAAAGGTAAATTAGTGCAGCAGGCCCTGTAAAGAAAAAAGCAAGCGATGTAATTTGCATGCCGGAAAGGTGAGATAATCTGGCCTTAATCTCGTTTATATTAATCGCATAAAAACAAGTAGCAAGCACTATATACAAAGCATAGGAGTTTATATGACCTATCTCCATTCCATTCCCTGAAGCAATAAGGCCAACAGCTCCCAACAGTCCCATTACCAAGCCTAAAACCTGTAAAAAGAAAAATTTTGTTCGATGAAAAAGCATGCCCACAAGAAGCGTAAAAACAGGTGTCATTGAATTTAGCATTCCTGCCAATGCACTATCGATTTGAGTTTGTGCCTTTGTAAATAAAAAGGCTGGGATAAAACTTCCAATGAACCCAGCTACTAACAAACTTTTAAGATCTTTCTTTTTTAGATACTTTAAATTCTTTATGGAATATGGCAAAAGAACGAGTGATGCCAACAACATTCTGATACCAGCCGCTTGATCATTTGTAAAGCTTTTCAATCCAATCTTCATAAGAATAAAGGATGACCCCCATACAAAAGCAAGTATTAATAGTATCGTAAACTGAAACCAAGGTTTTTTCCAAATCATAAGGCAGAATTTTTAGGTTCTGCAAGATAGTCCGATTCTCTTTTCTTTTAACACATCAGATAAAATTAAATGAAAAAACATGGAAGACCGAACGAATACTATAATGATTATAACCTATTTCCAATAAAAGGAATATCTTTTCGTTGATAAAATAAAATGATCAAACTTAAAACAAAAGTTACTATTGCCATATAGAACAATTGTCCCGAGTCCCCATTGATTTCGATACCCAATTGTGTTAAATGCATCATAATGGCACCACCTATTATTCCTAATACCATACAAGCACCAAACCATATTGTACGTGGAATTAAAATTAGAATACTGGCAACAAGTTCCAATACCCCAATCCCTATTCGTCCATTAGGTTCTAAACCAACTTGGGTGAAAATATAAACACTGTCGGGATGGGCAGAAAATTTAAACCAAAGCGTTTGAATAAGAATAATAGCAACTATAAGACGAAAACCCAGGAGTAATTTCTTTTTCATTGAATTTGTATTTTATTAACAATAAAAAAAATCTGATACGACTAAATATACTAATTTTTTAAGCTGACAACAAATTCAAATTTAATCTTATTCTGATAAATTAGGATACACATAAATTAACAAGAGAATAACCTAGACTTAACTTATGAAAAGCACCTTCTATCTAGATTTGAATAAAAAACAAATGGAATTATTTATTTTATCATTCGGTGCTTTATTCTCAATTATGAACCCATTAGGCACTGTTCCTATCTTCGTAGGATTAACACAAAACAATAATAAACGAGAACGAGCTGGCATTGCATTTTGGACCTCTTTCAATGTCTTAATTATCCTTGTATTTTCATTTTTTGCTGGAAAATATTTACTTTCTTTCTTTGGTATCAGCTTAAACTCCTTGAAGATTGCTGGTGGACTAATTATTGCCTCATCGGGTTTTGCTTTGCTAACAGGAAAGTTTACAGAGCACAAAGGGATGAAGAAAAGTCGGGTAAAAGACGATATTCATACTCGTTCGGAGATTTCATTAACACCACTAGCCATTCCAATGTTAGCCGGACCCGGAACAATTTCTTTATTAATAGCGTACAATCAGGAATACACAAGCATGTTTGACTGTATAGCCATTTTGGGCTCAGTATTAGCTAATAGTTTGAGTATTTACCTCATCCTTAAATCATCACATTATATCGTTAAGGTGCTTGGCGCATCCGGAATAAATGCCCTTTCAAGAATTATCGGCTTTATCGTAATTGCTATTGGAATTGAATTAATCATCGTGGCTGTTCTAAGTATTCTGAAGCTAGCCGGATTTTAAATATATCTCCTGTTGATTATTTATAGAGATCTTTATGTTATGACCAGATCTTACATCCAAATTAGCATTCTTAATATTCTACGCAAAGAACGCAGAGAGAAAAACGCCAAATACGCTAAGGAAAATAAAAACAAACACTTTGCAATCTCTGCGTAATTTGAATCATATATAACTTAGCGAGCTTCACGTGAACTTTACACTTAAACCACAAGTAATCCGTTCTCTCTAAGAGTCAAAATAGGCTTGGAATACCAGAACAATTCGAAATTTTCAAATTGTTTCTCAAAACTTTCTTTTAGTGAGGCAAAAGTAAAAACCTCTTCCTCATTTATCGAAAGTCGATCAAGATTATCTAGAAACCATTCGCCATGCTCTTTTTCCATGTCTACATCCACAACACCTATTTTATTGTGAAAACTCATCTCAAGAACCTCTCGAATTTTTCCCTTTTTCTTTTTAGTATAAGAAGAAATCAGTGGCAATCCTCCTAACCAAATAACTTTTGCAGAAGCTTTACTTACGAATGACTCTTCAGCTTGCAAACAGTTTTGAATAAAACCTCGTTTAATTGTTGTACGCGGTATTTTAAAGTCAAACCATTCTTGTAAAGGCATATCAAAACCAATATCGTGCATATAGTTATAAAGAGATTTCTTTAAACCAAAACTAAACTTGTCATGTTTAATTCCTGTTTTGTCTTTAAATTGTACATCGTTATTTGCAAAGCTTATTTTGTCGTAAAGTGGTTTTAACCCATAGGCTTCAGGGTCGAGACCAATAGGACTGTGAGCCGTTAAAGCAAATTGATGCCAAAAACCAGACTGGATAATACCTGCTTCAAACAATTGCCTGACCATCTCCAGACTATCTATTGTTTCCTGAATTGTTTCAGTAGGAAAGCCGTACATCAAGTAGACATGCACCATAATTTCTGATTCTGTCAGATTATTTGTAACACGAGCCACTTGTTCAACTGTAGTTCCCTTATTAATTAATGCCAGCATTCGGTCTGAAGCTACTTCTAAGCCTCCGGATACTGCAATACAGCCTGACGCTTTAAGTAAATCACACATATCCTTAGTAAAACCTTTCTCAAAACGAATATTCGTCCACCAGGTCAGGCTTAGCTTTCTCTTGATAATCTCAATAGCGAGTGCTTTCATTAAAGCCGGAGGTGCCGCCTCATCTACAAAATGAAAACCAGTCTCACCCGTTTGGGCGATCAATTCTTCCATTCTATTAACCAAAGTCACAGCGGAAAGTGGATCAAAGGTTTTAATATAGTCTAAAGAGCCATCACAAAATGTACACTTTCCCCAGTAACAACCATGTGCCATAGTCAATTTGTTCCAACGACCATCACTCCAAAGACTATGCATTGGGTTTGTAATCTCAATAACAGAAATATATTGATCGAGTAATAAATCTGAATAATCGGGTGTCCCTAATTCTTCTTGCTTGTAGTCTTTCAGGCTTGATTGGTTCTGAAATAAAACCTCTCCTTCTTTACAAAGGTAAGTTCGTTTTAAGTCTATATTATTCGAAGGATTGGAGATATATTGCCATAGTAGATCTAAAGGTAATTCACCATCATCCAGAGTGATGAAATCAACAAAATCAAAAACACGAGAATCGGTTAAGCTTCGCAATTCTGTATTGGGGAAACCACCCCCCATCACGATTTTAATCTCAGGGTAATTTGCTTTTATAAACTGAGCACATCGGAAAGCAGAATATAAATTTCCCGGAAATGGAACTGATAAACAAAATAGCTTGGGTTGTATGTCTCTTAATTTCGCATCAAGGATCTGCAAACTAATCTCATCAATATAAGTTAACTCTTCTTGAAGCTTAGTATACATCTCATCAAAACTCGAAGCCGATCGACCCAAGCGTTCTGCATAACGAGAAAATCCAAAATTCTCATCAATACATTCGATTATAAAATCTGAAATATCTTCCAAATATAAGGTTGCAATATGCTTAGCCTTATCCTGAAATCCCATCAAGCCAAAAGCTGTCTCCAACTCATTCACTTGATCGAAGCGAGAAGCTTGAGGTAAATAATTATCAGTGCATATCTGGCGTGCCAGACTTTGATTTTTCCCTTGCACAAAAGCAATAACAGAATCAACAGTTCTTAAATAATCAGCTTTTAAAGCATAAATGCGTTGTGCATTTTCTGAGTTAATGCGATCCTGTTCAAGTGCAGAATCAAAGATCCCTTCTAAGCTTTCTCTATTGAAAAGTGCCAAGATAACTTCTATACCCAAATCCATCTGATAAGATGAAATCCCTTTGGTATTAAAAAAACCTTTCAGATAAGCCGTAGCTGGATAAGGTGTGTTAAGCTGCGTAAAGGGTGGTGTTAATAGAAAAATATCTTTCACAATAGAAATGTTTAAATCATACAATTTTAACTATCCGCAAAATTACAATGATATAAAGAAAGTCCTTTATTTTCCTATTATTTATTATTGTTCTAATAAAGAAAGGTTATTATAAGACACTGGATATACAGCACTAGATATTATAAAACTTTTAAAGTCCCGTTTTTCCAAAATTCAATACCTATCAATACTAAAGCTACCAGCACAAAAAATCCCAGAAAATATCCGGGATAAATTTCTACAATTCCTGCTAATTATAAATTTTTAAATTTCTTGAGAGATAATTGAGTATTTTCAACTCGTAATTTTTGAGCGTTTTTTTCCACTTTGAAATGAAACAAATATTCATATCGCTTTGAATCTATCTCAATGGGAAGCAATACTCTGATTTCTGTTCCATCAACACTCTCTTCTTTACAAAATAGATAATCAAAAGCCCATGATCCACTAACTGGATTTGCTCGCCATTTCAGATTTTTTATTGGAACAATACAATCCGAAATCATACTATTCTTTACAACAGTTGTTGGTAGTTGTTCTTCTTCTAAATCTACAACCATTCTTCCTGTATGTATCATCCTTTGAGAGATATTGTCCGTACAAATATAAGTTAACTCATCCCAAATAAGTTTTAAATTTTTATTTGACTTATTCATCAAATCCATTTTCAAATGAGTCGGTTCCAAGCTCCAGGCAACGCTAACTATATCATCATAATAATACGGATTTATCAAATTCAACTCTGTTAGTTTATTATCAAATCCTCCTGATTCATTGTCATTAAGTTCAACACTAAGTAGTTTTAAATTATAAGCTTGGATTTTCTTCCCCAAAAGACTGTTACTGATCAAGAGAGTTAAAATACCTAAAATTAATAATCTTCTCATTTTTCTATATTTAAATAGTTATATACATTTTCATAGTTCTTAATAAACATCTAGGACTATTTTTCAATAAAACATGTTCTTTCCCAACATCTTATATTAAACATTACGTAAAGCTAAATAAAAAAAACAATTCAAAAATCTGTCAAACCTGTCAAGTCTGTCAAACAAAATATATTACATAAAAGTTATATAATTAATGACAGACATCATCATTTCTATTACAAAGAAATACCAGGTTTAAACGTCACTTTATTACTATCATAATTTTAATATGACTATTTAAGGGGAAGATGATTATGTTGACATAATATATCTTAACTGAAAATAGAAGCTCTTTTAATTCAAAATAAGAATCTATAAAAGCTACAACCTAATTATTGATTCAAAACTCATAAAGCATGAAAAGAAATAATATTTTATCAATTAATTGTAGCTCCAAATGAGCAAGGTATGCCTGATGTATCGTTTTATGTGAATTATAGAAATTCTTTAAGTATTGTGAGCTTGGAGAGTAAGCTATTCGTGCCAGGATTATTACACTTACGAAAGAATTTTAACGTTTTCTCCTTTTGTTATTCCAATATTGGATATAACTTGATTGTGAAATTAAACCGATAGATCCTTTATAAATTCCTCCTCCTTGTGATCGATCATACACTCGTACAGTAATCAATAAAGGCTCATCTGATTTAAGTAGGTTTTCGGGAATATGATAGGCTCTGTTTTGTCTATAACAATCAGATCTCTGATCAACTGTAGACGGCTTAAACGGACCAGATTGGCCTATGAGAACCCCATTTATAAACACTTGATCAATATCATCTATTCGTCCAAGAAGCAAAATCATTTTATCTGTGATAATATCCGAATCAATTTGTAATTCGTATGCATAACAAGCGTAACCATCATAGTTCTTATACCCTTGGTTTTCCCAAAATCCCGGAACTATAATATCATCCCAATCCTTAAAGTTTGCAATATCTTCGTGAGCGTATTTTCCTGTTTTAAACTTCCATGTTCCTTGCAAGTTGATATATAATGGTAGAGCTGAACGGTCGACAACCAAACTAATATCGCCGCGAATTATTCCACCCTCTCCAATATCATCATAAACACGAACAGCAATTGTATTTTTCTCTTTAAGATATTCAGTAGGTACGGCATATATACGGTTAGAATTATATGCCGTCGAAAAATGTGGAGGAAAACTACCTGATTTACCTATCCGCTTTCCATTTATGAAAACTTCGTCCACATCATCAATATTTCCTAACTGTAAAAAAAGATTTTGTTTATTTATATTTTGAGGTTTGTAAAAACTGGTTCGATACCAAGCATAACCATCGTAACCATTAAAACCTTGATTCTCCCATGCAGACGGCACACTTATGTTTTCCCAATTATAATCGTTGAAATTTGGTGAAGCCCAGTATGTATCGTCACCTATTGAAAATTTCCACTGTCCATTCAAATCGACAATTTTCTGATAATCCTGTGCAGATACATTATACATATTCATTAACAAACAGAACACTATAAGAAGTGTTCGCTTCAACTTGTCAATATGTTTGTTAAACGTATTCATTCTCCTAAGATATTATTACCAATTGATTTTTAAATTTAATCTATCCACAAATCAAATAAATTTTGCCAACTCGATTTATTTTGATTTTTAATTCTAAGGAGTATTTTATCTGCTGTTTCCATGCTTCCAACCCCAATTGGTCCTCTATAAATTCCTCCGGGTCCTCCATTATCTGTTACAATAACTTCAATTTTGTTACGCCCGCCTCGCTTAATCAATTTGGGTGGAATACTGTAAATCCGATAAGTAAAATTATTCGATTTTCTATATTTCTTCCACTTATCCTGCTTGTACCACTTTAGTCTCTCTCCATTAAAGTACACCTCTTCCCAATCATCTATTATACCTAAAAACAAACACTTGTCCAATATATTGGGTAAAAGAGGATATTCAAACTCCTTAGTATATTTTACCATACCATCTAATCCATTATAACCTAAGGCTTCCCAAAAGCCAGGAACTAATATTTTTCCTTTACGATACGTGATGCAATTCAAATTTCCTTTATCTACCTGACTTCCGCACTCAAAATCCCAATAGCCTCTTAAATCAATCTCCATTTTTTCTTGATCGGTATCAATATACAAGCCTATTTCTCCTTTTAAAATTCCTCCATCATTAAATTCATCGTAAACTCGAACAGCAATCGTATTCTTTTTATTTCCACGAAGCAAACCGGTTGGAATCATATACACTCGTGGTATTTGATAGGCCGTTTTCACCAAAGGAGGAAAATTTCCTGTTGCTCCAACCAGCTTCCCATTTATATAAACCTCATCCACATCATCAATATAGCCCATATTTAAGTAGAGAAACTTTTGATTCAATACTCCATCTATTTTAAAGGATTTACGATACCAGGCAAAACCATTATACTCCTCAAAACCGTTACTTTCCCATGATTTTGGTACAAAAACAGTTTCCCAATTCGAATCGTCATAATCCTTTTCAGCCCAAGCCATGTCATCTCCAACAGAGAATTTCCAATTGCCCCTAAGATTCACTAAAGTTTTCACATGCTCTGCATGAGCATCTTCTAACTGAAACAAAAGACTTACAGCTAAAATAATTAAATAAGGTGCTAAACGTATATTGCTCTTCGTATTCATATTATATCATTAATACGTAATCGATTTTCATAACTTATTCACTGTTTCTGATGTTTTTCAAACTTAAACCGGAAGGCCAATTTTTGACCACAAAGTACTGGTGATGCTTTTATAGCTTTCTTTTCAATCCTTCTTAAAATGGCTTGTTTTAACTTCACATTTACACCAAGAATACTTTTAACAACCACTTCTTCATTATCATTCACAACACAACGCAATACCACTTGCTCATGTTCGCCACATTTTACACAATCTATAAAACTGAGAGACGAAATGGTTTTACTTATCTTATTAATTAGCTCAGCTTTTTCTTTTTCAATAGCTTTTTTTTCTGGTGTTGTAGCTATGGATAAATTTGCACTCAGCAAACAAACCAAAATGATTAGTGTCCTTGTTGTTGTTTTCATCTTTTTCCCCCTTTTAAATTACCAGTCAGTTTTTTCTTAGAAATTAGAATGGAATCGTACGCCTTCCATTCCTTCATCTATCTTAAACTTCTATTGGTAAAATTAGGGTGAGAAAAAAACATTTATGTCACAGCAAAATTAACAGATGTCATAAGTTGTCATCGTAATATCTTTTTGCTGTTTTTTAATGCACCAATCGATACCCTACACCATGTACTGTCAGTATTATTTTAGCATGATTGGAATCGTCTTCAATTTTTTGTCTTAGTTTCAATATAAAATTATCAATGGTTCGTGAAGTGGGTTGATAATCTGTTCCCCAAACTTGGTCTAACAAATCGTCTCTGCTTACAATTTGATTCTTATTATTCCAGAGAAAGTGTAAGATTTCTACTTCCTTATGAGACATTTTAACTTCTTCGGTGTCCATAAAACCTTCGAATGAGTTAAAATCAATACTCAAGCGCCCAATCTGAACTTTGCTTTCTTCAATTTTAGTTTTCAAATTCTTTGAACGACGCAATACCGCTCTTATTCTGGCCAAAAGTTCTCTCAAGCTAAATGGTTTGGTGATATAATCATCAGCACCAAATTCCAAGCCCAACACCTTATCGATTTCCTCACCCTTTGCCGTAAGCAATATAATTGGAGTCTCGATTCCCTTTTCTCTCACTTTTTTGCAGATATCAAATCCCGATATCTTCGGAAGCATCACATCTAATAAAACCAAACTATAAGGATTAGAACATATTTTCTCGAGACCGATTTCTCCATCCTCTGCCGTATCAACCTGATAAGATTCAAACTCAAGATTATCTTTTAAACCCATTAACATTCCGGGTTCATCTTCAACAACTAATATTGGAAACATGCTTTCTTATTTTATTTGATGAATGGGAAAACACAGGCTAAAACATGAGCCCTCTCCCAATTTACTTTCGACTTCAACTTTACCATTATGAGCATCCATAATATGTTTCACGATGCTGAGACCTATACCCGATCCTTTAGCCTTATAGGCCAAATCACCCGAACTAACTCTAAAAAACTTGTCAAATACCAAAGATAAATCGGCACTGGCAATACCGATACCATGATCTGTAATTTTAAGACAAGCAAAAGTTTCTTTCATCTCCGTTTCAATTCGAATATACTTGATATTATTTGAGTATTTCATCGCATTATCAATCAGATTAATAATCGCCTCAGATACAGCCTCTTTATCCATTTTAATATCGGGAAGATTAGCATCCAAAAACATATCTATCTGAAAACCTTTTTTATCAAGATGTTGTCGGTAGTTTTCAAGCAACGATTCTACTTCCTCTTTCAAATTTCCTTTTGTAAAATGATATTCTCTTCTACCACTTTCAATTTTATTAAAGTTGAGAATATTATTTACCATACGCGACAAGCGATTTGCTTCGGTATTAATGACCTTATAGTATTCATGTTTCTTTTCCTCATTTGAAATTCGCCCCATTTCTAAAGTTTCAGAATACATATTAATCAAAGCCAAAGGGGTTCTTATTTCATGAGAGACATTCGATATAAAATCAGATTTTAATTGAGTCAATCGTATTTGTTGGCGAATATTTCTATAAACAAACCAAGCAGCTAATAGTAGAATCACATCCATAATTAACAACAAAATCACATTCGTTCGGGTACGCTTCCTAACCAAGTCTTCAACTGTATTTCCCTTCATTTGAATCCCCAATTGATAATCTGGGAATAACCAAAAATCTTTTTTCTGCTGAATATTTTTCTCCTCATCTTCATGAACAACATTGGAATAAATTTCTTTATTACCGTCTTTTTTGAAAGCTGATATAAAAAATCGATCCTGAGCAATACCCTGAATCTTAGGCCCTAAATTTTCACTTATAAATTTGTTTGTATTAAGAAGTAAGAAAACACTTCGAACTTTTGAACTATCAATCAAGCTTGCAAAAGCACAGATACTTTTCCCGTAAATATCACAATCAATAAACTCTATTTTCTGATAGCCGCTCTTTAAATAACGCTGCAAACTTTCCAATTTAGTTAGGTTATCCTGATAAACCTCATCTAATTTATTACCAAGGATCTTTAAACTGTCATCAGGTATCTTTTCTTTTGGAAATAATTGGAAATTATTCGAATCAACCAAACAGATAGCATCTATAGAATAATTCTTTTCTAATATTTCTTCTAAGTTCGCTCCTTCCTTTTCTAATTGATTAGCCCATCCACTCAGCACATCATTAGAATACTGATTTACAGAGAATAATATTGACTCCAATTGACTTAAGTATATCGAATCGATAACCTGTTCGTTCTGATTTAGGTTGCCAATTTCGTATGCAGAGAAAAAAAGTGAAGGAAGCACTAGAATAGCACTCAGTATAAGGCCTATTTTTAATCCAGGTTTAATCATTCAATTGCTATTTAGTCTTTCAAAGATAAGAATTAAGACCTATAGGTTTACATATATCCGAATTATTCAGTGAACTAATTATTACTATTTTCTATTGTATCTAATCTTCTCTCAAAAGGTATTCCCTAAAAATATCCCCCATAATGACAGAGTTTCCAGAATGGACATATTCAAAAATCATCATTCTGTAATTATGCGAATCTATAAATCTCGTAATTTGAAATTCCTAACTAAAGGTCGTATCCAATCTTATCCGAAGAAGAAATCACAAAGGTACTGTTGAATCGAGTCAGGTATTCGAACTTTGAGAGTTTCTCCTGAATAAAATGCTGAAAAGCATTCATATCCTTCACCATAATTTTCACCATCGCATCAAAATTTCCGGAAGTAATATAAAACTCCATTACCTCAGATAAAGCCAATACTTCAGATTCAAATTTCTCTACCACATCTCGCGTGTGCTTAGTTAACGATATGGAGATAAAAACCACCAGATTTCGATCAATTTTCTCCGGATCGAGTACCGCAACATAGTTTTTAATAATTCCACTTCTTTCAAGCTTTTTTACTCGCTCGTAAACTGGGGTATTACTTAAGTGTAATTTTTCCGCTAACTCTTTGATAGTAATACGACAATCTTGCTGAAGAAGCTGTAAAATTTTGCGATCTGTTCTGTCTAGTTTATCCATGAAAAGAAAATTTATCTGGTAAAATCGTTACAATTAGCATTTTCAAAGATATAAATTCTACAGTAATATCATATAACTAGATCAATTTTCTATACTTCAGTAAAACACTAGCATATACACCCTACTAATTGTAAATTTACACAAGAAATTAACCTAAACAACCACATCAATGAATCAAGAAATTGTAATTGCAATTAACCCCGGTTCCACTTCAACCAAAATTGCTATTTATAATCGCAGTGGAGAACTTGCTTCTGAAAGTATAGGACACAATCAGAAAGAGCTGGATAAGTTCGATCGAATTGCCGACCAATTGGAATACAGATATAGCTATCTGGTTCAAACTGTAAATACTTTTTTAAGCGGGAAAGATTATAAAGTTGTGGGCGTAGTTGGTCGTGGTGGTATTGTAAAACCTCTTGAAGGAGGCACTTACAAAATCAATGAAGAATTCTTGAATCATGCAACTGAGGGCACTTATGGTGAACATGCTTCCAATTTAGGTAGCCTATTGGCAAATCGCCTTAAGGAAGAATTCAATTTGGAGAATAGCTATACGGTTGATCCTGTTTCTTCAGGTAACATGTCAGAAATTGCAAAAATATCGGGTGTCCCTGGCATTATTCGCATTGGTCGTGGTCACCCTCTTAATATGAAAATGACGGCACGTAAAATTGCCAAGAAGCAAAACATCCCTTTTGAGGATACCAACTATGTGATTGCTCATTTAGGAGGAGGTATCTCAATATCATTGGTTCAAGCAGGTAAACTAGTCGATATAAACGATGCTCTATTGGGAATGGGACCATTCTCTCCTAACCGGGCAGGAGCTGTTCCATTGAGAGGAATCATCAAACTGTGCAAAGAGATGTCATTTGATCAAGTCGCTTCATTACTTTCTAAAAACAGTGGCCTTAAAGGCTATTTGGGAACAGAAGATTTACGCGATGTTCTGAAGATGATAGAAGCTGGAGACGAAAATGCTCAACTCATATATGATGCCTTTGTTTACCAAGTGGCAAAAGAGCTTGGTGCCTATTTTGCTGCATCAAAAGGGAAAGCACAAGCGATAATTGCAACGGGTGGTATCGCATTCAACGAGAAATTTATTACGGATTTGAAAAGCTATGTTGGTTCATTCACAGAATTTCATGTTTACCCAGGTGAAAATGAAATGGAAGCTCTTGCAGAAGGTGCTTTTCGTGTAATCGACAATATAGAAATCGCACAAGACTATTAAGACAATTATAAAAACAACAAACAAAATCTAAATACAAATGAAAGAAATTAGATGGCACGGAAGAGGCGGACAAGGTGGTTTTACTGCTTCACGTCTTTTAGGAATTGCAGCTAGTGTTCACGGTGGTAAGCATGCTTTAGCATTTCCATCATTCGGACCTGAGCGTAGAGGTGCTCCGGTATTAGCATTCACCAAAATTGACGATACTAAGATTCACGATCGTAGTGAAGTTCAGAATAGCGACTACGTTGTGGTGATGGATGAAACTTTGGTAACTCCTGGCTTTGAAAAAGGAATCAGACCAGGTGCAACTATACTTATTAACACTGAGAATGCTGAAAAGTACCGTGAGCCTTTAAAAGGATTTCAGGTAGTAGGTATCGATGCATCAAGCTTAGCAATGGAAATTTTAGGTAGACCAATTACCAATACAGCAATGTACGGTGCTTTAGCTGCTGCATCTGGTTTGGTAAGCAAAGAAGCTGCAATCGCTAGTATTCACACAGAGATGAAACCAAAACTAGCTGCCCTGAATGAAAAAATTGTAGAGAGAGCCTTTGAAACTATTAATGCACAAGTTGCTGTTTGTTAATAATTGAATATCATGGATAGACCTAAAAAAACGGAATTTAAATTCCCAACTCATATAGATGAATACCCAACTGGCCCACAATACGCGGCTGGTTACCTTCCGGAGACCAATGCAGGATGGAGATCAGTTCGTCCTGTAGTTGATCACGATGCTTGTGTTTATTGTCTTCGTTGCTACCTACTTTGTCCAGATGGCACAGTCGTTAAAGACAATGGTAAAATCACATTCGACATGGATTATTGCAAAGGCTGTGGTGTATGTGCACACGAATGCCCAAAGGATGCAATTGAAATGGTAAAAGAATAAATAAGGTTAAAGGAAAAAGGTTAAAGAAGATCAGTAACCTTTTATAAGATAATCACCCCATCGCCTACCGGCACTTCCCCTAGGAGGGGAAGAATCAAAACAAAACTCTCCCTTTTTAGGGGAGATGTCCGAAGGACAGAAGGGTGTTTCTGAACAATGACCAGTCAACAAATGACTAAAAGAAAAAACAATGAAATCAAATAAAATATTCATATCAGGTGATGAAGCTGTTGCTCAGGGCGTGAGATTATCTCGTCCACATGTCGTAGCTGCTTACCCAATCACCCCGCAAACCATAACCGTTGAGCGCCTGGCAGAAATGGCAGAATCTGGCGAAATGGAAGGCGAATACATGCACGTAGAGTCTGAGCACTCTGCAATTTCAGCAACTATGGGTGCCAGTTCAGTTGGTGCCAGAACATTTACAGCTTCTTCTTCGCAAGGCCTATTGTATATGGCAGAAGGTCTGCACTACTGTAGTGGTGGTCGTTGGCCAGTCGTGATGATGAATGCTAATCGTTCGGTGGCTTTGCCATGGAGTATTTACGGCGATCAGCGTGACTCTTTATCACTATTAGATTGTGGATGGATTCAGGTTTATGTGGAAGATGCACAGGAAGCTTTGGATATGATTATCCAAGCCTACAAAATTGCTGAGCACAAAGACGTATTAACACCAATGATGGTGAATTTGGATGGTTTTATCCTAACTCATACATACGAATTGGTTGATATCCCGGAACAAGAAATGGTAGATAAATTCTTACCTGCTTTCCAAACGCCAAACAAAATGTCTTTCGAAGAGCCAAAGAACTTAGGTTTTAGCTCTAAGCCAGATGACAATACCGAATTCAAATACCAGCAGAACGAAGCGATGTTCAATTCGATACAAGTTCTTAAAGATGTGGATCAGGAGTTTGCTGATACATTCGGAAGAAAGTACGATGGCATGGTTGAAGAATACCGTTGCGAAGATGCAGAGGTTGTTCTTGTAGCCTTGGGAAGTGTTTGTGGAACCATTCGTGTCGTAGTTGACAAGATGCGTGCTGAAGGTAAGAAAGTTGGTCTATTGAAGATTCGCTATATGCGTCCTTTCCCTGAAGCTGAAGTTAAAGATCTAGCTAAGCGTGTTAATGCAATTGGTGTTGTAGATAAAGATATTTCTTTCGGATACGAAGGAACGGTTTACACCAATGTAAACTCAGCTATCTCTAAAATCGACAAGTACGTTTACAAGAGCAATTTTGTTGGCGGACTAGGTGGACGTGACATCACTAAAGATGAGATCGAAGAAATGTTCAACAAGCTATTCAGCGGAGTTGAGAATAAGAGTGAAGAAAAAGTAGAATTTTTTAGCCTTAACGTAGAAAGCAATGACTAATCTAGTAGATATCCCAAAAGTGAATGCCAAAAACATGACCGAAAAGGAATTTTTCTATGGTCATAAAGCTTGCGCCGGATGCGGTGGAAGTATTGCAGTACGATTGGCACTTAAAGTATTAGGTGAGCGCACCTATACAGCACTACCAGCCGGATGTATGTCGGCAGTAGGATTTATTTATCCACAAATGGCATTCAACACCAATGCTATTATTACAACTTTCCCTGGCTCAGCGAGTATGGCATCAGGAATTGCTGTTGGAGCAAAAGCTCTGGGGCAAAAAGATGTGAAAACAGTTGTGTTTGCTGGTGACGGTGGAACAGCCGATATCGGATTCCAGGCCCTATCAGGAATGATTGACCGTAACGATGATGTGCTTTACATCTGCTACGACAATGAAGCTTATATGAATACAGGTATTCAGAAGAGTGGATTGACGCCTTACGGAACAAAGACAACAACAACACCTGCTGGTGATAATATCCCCGGAACAATTACTCACAAGAAGAACTTGTTCGAGATTATTGCCGCTCACGATATTGCTTATGCAGCAACTGCAAGTATTGGTTACCCTCAAGATTTCTTGAATAAGGTAAACAAGGCTAAGCATATCAAAGGTGCAACTTTCATTCACGTGTACGCATCATGTCCAACAGGATGGGGAACACCAACCGAAACATCGGTAGAGATTGCTAAAGATGCTGTTGATTGTGGTCTCATTTTCCTTGCAGAATTCGAGGATGGCGAATACAAATTGAACCGTAATCCAAAACAATTTGCACCTGTACAAGATTATTTAAAGAAGCAAGGTCGATTCAAGCATATGTCTGATGCAGACATGCAATGCGTCATTGACAATCGCGACAAAAAATGGTCTCGCATGCGTAAGCATTGGTTATAAGGCACAATCGTAGAGGCGCGATTTATCGCGTCTTTACAACACAATCTGTAAAGACGCAAGATCTTGCGTCTCTAGGAAACAATCAAAAAAACAAACAAAATGATCAGCGATTTAAAAGGTACCTTTTCCCAAATCAGTAACAACAATAAACGATCAGCTATACGTGAAATCTTGAAATTGACTCAGAATCCTGAGATTATTTCATTTGCAGGCGGATTACCAGCTCCGGAATCTTTTCCGGTAGATGCATTAGATACGATTGTTTCGGATATGTTACGCGAAGAAGGTGCAGCCGTATTGCAATACGATGCAACCGAAGGCGTAAAAGAACTAAGAGAAGTTCTATTAAAGAAATATGAGGCCGAAGGCACAAAAGCAGATTTAGAGAACCTAATTATCACAACAGGATCACAACAAGGACTAGACCTGGTGGGTAAGGTTTTTGTGAATCAAGGCGATGTGGTTATTTGTGGTCTTCCATCTTACCTGGGTGGTATTGGAGCTTTCCAAGGCTATGGTGCAAAAATGGAAGGTGTACCAATGGATGAGCAAGGAATGAGTGCAAAGCTATTGGAAGCCAAACTGGAAGAATTAAAGCAGCAAGGCATTAAGCCAAAGTTCATTTATGTGATTCCTGATTTCCAAAACCCAACAGGTATTACGATGCCTGAATCGCGTCGTTTGGAAATTATCGCATTAGCTCACAAATACGATGTTCTTATTGTTGAAGATTGCCCTTACCGCGAAGTGCGTTTCGAAGGAGAGCCTCAACGTATGATGTATGATTTGGACAATGACAATCACGTGATTACTCTGGGAACTTTCTCTAAGATTTTTGCTCCGGGATTCCGTATTGGCTGGATCTTAGGACCAAAAGATGTGAACGAGAAAATCGTAATCGCAAAGCAATCGGCAGACTTGTGTACACCAACTTTTGTACAGAAAATTGCTGTTCGTTATATGAACTCAGGTGTTTTCGAAGCCAATCTTCAAAAAACGATTGATTTATATCACCAGCGTCGTGATGTGATGTTAGCTGAGATGGAAAAACATATGCCTGATTGTGTAAAATGGACACGTCCTGAAGGTGGTATGTTCCTTTTCATTACCTTACCAGAGCATATGGATGCCTTAGAACTTTTCCACAAGGCTATTGAAAAGAAAGTTGCTTTTGTAACAGGGAATGTATTTTATTGCGATGGTGGAGGAACAAATACCATACGTTTGAATTTCTCATATGTGAACAATGAGAAAGCAATAACTGGTATTAAACGTATAGCTGAGATTATTAAGGCTGAAATACAAACCGAAGCAACTTGCTAATCATTTTTTTTGATTTTTAATGCCCCTGCTAAAGCAGGGGACAAATAACATTACAAATGAATTGTTGATTTATACACTGCCTCTGGCTTTAGTCAGAGGATATTTAAAAATTGTTTTGTTTAGTAAAAAATTGTATTTTTTCTTCTTTAAAAAAGTACAATATGCCACATGTAAGAGTATATATCCATCTTGTATGGAGCACAAAATATCGCGAACCATTTTTACATTCAAGTTTACTAAGAAAGAAGGTTTGGAAACACATCAAGAAGAATGCTGAAGAGAAAGGTATTCATATTGATTTTATTAATGGATATCACGATCATTGCCATTGTTTAGTAGCACTCCAGTCAGAACAGACTCTGAGTCAAATTATGCAGCTTATTAAAGGGGAATCTTCCTTTTGGATCAATAAAAATAAGTTGTGTAAGGATCATTTCCAGTGGCAAAACGATTATTATGCGGTATCGGTTAGTAAATCAGCCTTACAGAACGTCCGCAATTACATTAAAAATCAGGAATTTCACCATCAAACGAAATCATTCGAGGAAGAAGAAGATAAATTGATTGAAAAATATGGATTTATAAACATAGGAGACTCTAAAGCAGGGAACAAATGAATTATTAATTTATCCTTTGCCTCGGTTTTAACCCGAGAATTATAGATATTTTGAATCATTTTATTTTTAATGTCCCTGCTAAAGCAGGGGACAAATAACATTAAACACATCTCTAAGACCCTTATAAATATGAATGCTATAAAATCGCTTAAAGAAATGGTTTCACACCTTGAGAAGTCGGGTGTGAACAAAAAAATAGCCGTAGCTGTTGCTGAAGACGACAACACAATTGGAGCCCTAATTTCAGCATCGAATGCTGGCTTTGCAACCCCAATACTAATTGGTAGCAAGACAAAGATTGTAAGCTTACTTGCAGCTGAAAATGCCGATCCTAAGAATTTCACAATTGTGGATATTCCGGACCAAGTGGAAGCTGTAACCGAAGCCGTGCGAATGGTGAAGGAAGATGAAGCCGACGTTTTGATGAAAGGTTTGATTGGGACAGATAAATTTTTGAAAGCCGTTTTGAACAAACAAAAAGGTCTGTTGCCTCCAAAGGCTTGCATGACCTATGTTTGTGCACTCGATCTTCCAAAATACGATAAGCTTCTATTCGTTTCTGATACGGCAGTATTGCCTTTTCCTGATTTGAATCAGAAGATAGCTATGGTGAATTACGGTGTGGCGATGGCAAAGCGCTTTGGTGTTGAGAAACCAAAAGTTGCTTTAATCAGTGCAACTGAAAAACCAAACCCAGCATTTCCATCGTCTATCGATGATACGATTATCTGCAAGATGGCCGATCGTGGTCAAATTAAAGATTGTATTATTGATGGTCCTTTGGATGTTTTCCTTGCCTGTGATAAGGAGAGTATTGCCATAAAAGGTGTCGAAACGTCAATCAATGGTGAGGCTGATGCCTTAATCTTCCCATCGCTCGAAGCAGCTAATAGCTTTTATAAAGGCTTAATGCTATTTGGTGGTGGCGAACTGGCTGGACTAATTCAAGGTACCATAAAACCTGTTGTTGTTATGTCACGAAGCGAGAGTCAGCAATCAAAATTCTATTGTATTGCACTTTCTTGTTTAATGGCTTAAATCAATTTTAGTCATAAAAAAACAATTTAATTAAAGCACCCCTCTGTCCTTCGGACATTTACTCACATTATAAAATTAATCAATGTGTTCGTGATCCATCGGATTCCCCTAAAAGGGGAGAACAAAAACTAAACTTTGAATTAATTTTCTCTGTTTAGTCTAAAATCCTTTCCCTTTTAGGGAAAGTGTCGGCAGACAAAAGGGTGTTTTCTTTAGAATAAGAAACAAAGACGACTCATTTTCCCATTCAAAATTCTTGTGTAAATTGTCATCGCATTAAAGAATCCAATTCCATGAAGCTAATCTCATCAGCATGCCCTAGAAATTGCTACAGCACTTGCAGTATAAAAGTGAGAGTAGAGAACAATACCGTAACAGGTATTGAGCCACATGCCGAAAATCGTGCCACGCCAGAAGGTCCTTGTATAAAAGGCTTGGCCTATGTGGAACGTGCTAATTCGAAAGATCGAATTTTGTACCCGCAAAAGCGAGTGGCAGATGGAAAGTATAAGCGAATTACATGGGATGAGGCTTTAGATACGATAACAGAAAAACTAAAGAATTGTAAAGATCAGTTCGGGCCTCATTCAGTCTTGTATTTCGCTTCGAGTGGCATGTCGGGTTTATTGAATGGAGTCAGTACCTCTTTCTGGAAAATGTTTGGTGGTGCTACAACCACCTATGGCAACCTATGTTGGCCTGCAGGCTTGGAGGCAGCTCGCCTAACTATGGGTGCTAACAAGCACAATGCCCCTTGGGATTTAGAGCATGCCAAGCTGATTGTTTTGTGGGGGAAAAACCCTGCGGAAACGAACATTCAGGAGATGATGCCAATTGAAAAGGCTCAGGAAAGAGGGGCACAATTTGTCGTTATCGACCCAAGAAGAACACCTTCAACCGAACGTGCGAATAGCCTCTTTCAAGTGAAATCGGGAACCGATGCAGCTTTGGCTTTGGGGCTTGCACGAGAAATTATCAAGAACGACTGGATAGATCACGACTTTATAGCAAAGAACGTTTTAGGCTTCGAGCAATTTAAGGAACGCGTTGAAGTGTATACAACTGAAAAGGTTTCGGAAATCTGTCGCATATCCGAAGCATCCATTCGAGATTTAGCCAAGCAAATAGGAACAATTAAACCTATGACCCTTATTCCGGGCTATGGGATGCAGCGCTACGAAAATGGTGGTCAGACCACACGTTGCTTACTTGCCCTTTCGGTGATAACAGGGAATGTTGGTAAACAAGGCGCTTGTTGGCATTATGCCAATTTGCAAAGCTATGTGTTCGACGATTTGAAAGAGCCGGAATCTTATTTTCCAGGCTGTGAACACCCAAGCTTCCGAAGAAAAATATCAGTAGCCAAATTAGGCGAAGATTTACTTAATATTGTTGATCCTGAAATAAAAATGATTTGGGTAGAACGAGGTAATCCTCTTGCTCAAAATCCCGATACCAATGCCATTCGCAAGGCTTTTCGCAAAGCAGATTTTCGCGTTGTTGTGGAGCAGTTCATGACTGATACGGCTTACGAGGCCGACATTATTCTTCCAGCCAAAAACATGTTCGAGCAATCGGATATTATAGGTTCGTACTGGAACCCTTATGTGCAATTAAAACAAAAGGTTCTTGAACCTGCGGGCGAAGTAAAACCCGAAACAGAAATATACCATCTACTGGCACAACGCCTGGGTATGGATCAAACTGAAGTCAGTCAGCATATTCCTGAGCCTACGGATGAAGCCATTGAAAAATATTTAGAGGGATTCCTCGATAAATTTCCTGAATTGAGTCTTGCAGCCCTAAAAGAAGGACCGCAACTGGCCAATTCATTCGAAGAGATTCCCTTTGCCGATCACAAATTCCCAACAGCATCGGGAAAAATTGAATTGTATAGCGAGCAAGCCAAAGAGCTTTGGGGAATAGATCCCCTGCCCGATTATGTGCCATTGCCAGAACAAACGGATTTTCCTTTGCAGATGATTTCACCCAATTCGAAAAATAGGATCCATTCACAATTTGGAAACTTAGAGGTAATCAAGCAATTCGAACCAGAGGCCTACCTATTTGTTCATCCACTGGATGCCGAAGCAAAAGGAATAGTCAATATGGAACTAGTCGAGCTCTTTAACCATCAGGCGAAAGCCGAAGTAAAAGTACAGTTCGATTTGGGTTTGCGACGAGGTAATGTGGTTCTCACCAACGGGCATTGGGCCATAAATGGTGCAGCCCCTAACCTTTTCACAGAAGGAAGAGAAACAGATATTGGGCATGGAACGGCCTTTCACAATACTTGGGTAGATATTAGAAGAATTACGATCCCGATAACTATCGGGAAGGAATTATAAATTACGAATGAGCACCAATTTATTAGGACATAATTGTTTCCTATTCAATTGCACCCTTTCGTCTGTCGACACTTTCCCTAAGAGGGAAAGATTATTAAATTATTCGTAGAATATTTATTCTACATATAGGTACCGTTTCTCCCTTTACAGGGGAGATGTCCAAAGGACAGAGGGGTGTTCAATTATTATTTATTTTATAAACAAGCCTTATAAAGTGTTTAGAAACTTTAAACCGGAGTCATGAAAAAAAATGCATTCATATTTAACACAAACAAATGTGTTGGCTGTATGGCTTGTGTTGCCGGTTGCAGCATAGAAAACGGCACCAGCTTGGGCGTGAACTGGCGAGAGGTAAATTGCCACAACAAAATAAAACACCCCAGCCTACCCGTTTTCCATTTCTCACTGGCTTGCAACCACTGCGAAGAGGCACCTTGCATGAAGAACTGTCCTGCCTTGGCCTATACCCGCGATAAAGAAACGGGCGCCATTATTCATCATGCCGAAGCTTGTATTGGCTGTAAGTATTGCACCTGGGCTTGCCCTTACGATGCACCAAAATTTAATCCCGCAAGCAGTATTGTAGAGAAATGTAATTTCTGTGTCGATCGTATTTCCGATGGCAAACAACCCGCTTGTGCACAGGCTTGTCCTGTGGGTGCTTTGTCATTCGGGCAAGAGGAGGTCAATGAAGAAAACCATCTAACACCAGGCTTTGTGAATATGGGTATCAAGCCATCTATTCAGTTGATTCCTCTTCGTGAAGAGCATGCTAAGCCTCAGATTGAAAATACCGATGCAGTAGAAATTGACACAGAAAAATTAGAAAGCTATCTGCCCAAATCAGAATCGAAAGTGACTCTTGATAAGGAGTGGACTTTAGTACTGTTCACCCTTGCTGTGGCAGCTTTGGTGAGTTGGCAAATCGCCTTCCTATTCGGAAAAGCTGAGATGCCTCTTATCCCTTTTGCCATCATATCGGTACTAGCCATTGCGCTTACCTCCCTTCATATTGGGAAAAAGTTTCGTATGTGGCGATTCATTCTCAATCTGAAAGGTTCCTGGCTAAGTCGTGAGATTTTTTCATTCTCAGCATTCCTCGGATTAACAGGTTTACAAATCATTACAGAAAACTCAATATTTGGCTATGGCGCTATGGTATTTGGCATTTTCAGTCTCATATCGGTTGATATGGTTTATAAATTCCTGAAACGAAAAGATGACTTGCGCTTGCATTCAGGTATGGTTAGCCTAACCGCTATTCTGTTTTTAGCATGGATTGGCGACTACAGCATCCTTATCGAATTAAGCCTTCTGGCAAAAGCCTGTCTGTATGTCTGGAGAAAACAATCTCTTCGAAAGCAAAAATTAAGCTATTGGCCTGTAGTAAGCATTCTGCGACTATTAGCTTTATTTGTACCTTTTCTCTCTCAAATGGATTTAGGCATCGCATTGGCCATTCTATTTGTAGGTGAGATTATCGATCGATCAGAGTTCTATTATGAATCGGACATCATTACGCCCAAGGGCAAATTAAGAAAATATAAACTGTAAAGACACAATATCTTGTGTCTCAACAAACAATATCGTAAAGACGCAATACCGTAAAGACGCAAAATTTTGTGTCTCTACCATTAACAACAAAACGCAATAACGTAAGGGCACGACATGCCATGCCCCGACAGAAATAATATAACGACCATGAAAAAAATCAATGCTAACCACATGCCACTTTACCGCGAAGCTGGCTTTAATTTACAGAATTCGAAACGCACAAAAGAGGCCTTCGCAGCTGAATTGGATCATGCACACGAGCCAGAAGATTACATTTATTCCCGATATAGAAATCCGACGACCGTAGCCGTAGAGAAGCAAATTATGGCACTTGAAGATTGTAAATGGGCATTGCTTGTAGAAACGGGAATGGCTGCTATCGATGTGGCTGTGTCGGTTTTTCAGAAAGGAAAAGATACCCGACCTAGCTTGTATTTTCATGAGATTTATGGGGGAACGAATTCCTTTATCGATACCGTATTGATTAAGCGTCGTAATTTGGATGTGCACCGTTTTTATGCCACAGATGGACGTTACGATTTCGTGGAACTGGAACGCATGTTAGCCGAGATTAAACCCGAATTCTTGTACTTCGAGGCGGTATCGAACCCAATGCTGATTGTTGCCGATGTAAAACGCATTATGGCTTTGGCAAAACAATACGAGGCTAAAATTATTGTTGATAATACATTCGGCACACCATTACTATGGAAACCTTTAATGGATGGAGCTGATTTGGTGATTCATTCAGCTACCAAATACCTTAGCGGACATGGTAATATTACTGCTGGTGTTATTTGTGGTAACGACGAGGAGCTGATGAAAGAAGCCATAGAGTATCGCAAATGGGCAGGGCATTTCCTAAGTCCGGATGATGCTTACCGATTGGGTACTCAACTGAAAAGTTTTGAGCTTCGATTCCAGAAGCATTGCGATAATGCCATGGCGTTGGCAACTTATTTAGAGAAGCATCCTCAAATTGAAGAAGTCTTGTATCCGGGATTGGAATCTCACCCAACCCGAAAAGAGGCTGTGGCTTTATTTGGCGATAAAGGCTTTGGTGGTATGCTAACCTTCGATATAAAAGGTGATTCTGATACCGATAAAAGAGAAAAGTGTAACCGATTTATAGCTGCCCTGGAAGATACGATTCCATTGGTACCAACATTGGGCGAAGTCGATACGATTCTATTGCCTGTAGAACCTGTTTGGGGAGCAAAATATCCTTTGCCTGGTGTTATTCGCCTTTCAGTTGGTATTGAGAATATCGATAAATTGAAAGACCTAATTGGCGGGGCATTGGATCAATTATAAAGCAACCTCCTGGTTTAAAAATGTAACTAATCTATTTAGAAAATTTTCGTAACATAGCATATCAAAATATCTCTATTTAAGAAAGGACAGCTCGTGAGCTGTCCTTTTTTAATATTCTAAACTTTCAATGAAACCTTTCCAGCCATTCAAAAAAAGTTTCGTCACCAACATCGCTTGGGTAGATTTCCAATTATAAGCTACCTATCAAACATATCTTGACTTACTAATATCGATTATGTAACTTCTATTCACTTAAAAAAATAAGGAAATAATTTAACCTGCAAATGTATCTATAATATGGTCTCATCTAATAATTGGGGAATTATTAAATCTGACTGTATTATAATCAAAAATTTCCCTATGGTAAATCGTAGGCAAATATTCTCGTTATCCCCACAGGTCCAATAAATAAAATTCGTTTCATAATCCAGACCTAACTTTTGGTGAGAAAGGACTCATCTACTCTTGTAGATTATTAGACTTCTGTTTGACACTGAAGAACTAAACTGTAAATCAATTTTTAACCAAACAATTATAAACCATGAAAAAACTTTATTTTAATTTACATGTTGTAGTAAGTGCAATTCTATTGCTTGCATTTGTAGCATGTGAAAAAACTGTCGATGATCAAATCACAGACGAGATTACTATTATCCAACAACGTTCTGTTAAAACCGGGCAAATCGATCCCTGTGAAGTTGAGCAAGCTTATCTCCAGCTATTCACTAAAGACAATCTTGATGTTGGACACGTTAGTATTATGAATGATGGTACGAATGTCTATGTGACTTATTTTGTTGATGAAGGCTGGTTCCTAAAAGAAACGAATCTTTTCATCGGTAAGAAAGAAGATATTCCTCTGAAGAAAAAAGGGGAGCCTGATAAAAAGAAATTCCCGTACGTCGATAAATTTGACATTCCACTTACTAGCTACGAATACGTTATCCCAATAAAAGAAGGTGATGATTGCTACGTGGTATTAGCCTGTGCAAAAGTCAATAATTGTGAGGATGATACAGATTGTGATAATTGCGATGGAAAAGCGACAAAGTTAACCTTAAGATACGATGGTGATAGTGGTGCTCAAATTACGGTTGAGCAAAAGAAAGATCAGGTTGTTGTATTCGATGACTTTGTTGATTCTGACGGAGAATTCACTTTTGTAGGTACAGATAAAGGAACACTCGGCACTGAAATTACCATAAAGGTTAATGGTGTTGTAAATACTAAAATACACACCAGTTGTTCTCAACCACTATACATTGGTTTGGTCAAAGGTGAATTTACTCTTGTAGATGGTTACAGCAAAAATGGTGGACAATTCTGCACCGGCAGTATGCCTCCTGATGATATGGACGATTGTGATGACTGTGAAGGTAAAGTGACGAAACTAAGCATGACCTATGACGGTTCTGAAGAAGCGTTAATTACGGTAAAACAAAAGAAAGATGGTGTCGTAGTTTTTAACGAAATGGTAGGTTCTGGTGAAGAATTTTCGTTTGTAGGAACTGACAAAGGAACGTTGGGAACCGAAATTTATCTAAGTGTTGACGGCGAAGAAAACACCGCCATTCACACCTCATGTTCTAAACCAATTTATATTGGTATGAGTAGTGGTGATTTTACAATTACTGATGGGTACAGTAAAAATGGAGGACAGCTCTGTACAACTTATACCGAAAAGTCAAAAACAAAGCATGGTCATCATCACGACGATAAGAAAAAAGAAGAAGAAAAGTGTAAAGACAAAACCGTTTGGGCCGATGGTGGTATGATGTTTAAAGAATACTTCGACACTAAAAAATGGGGGCTATTAGGGGAATATTGTCTTGAAGATTGCAATTTAGTAATTGCATTTAAAGCCTATATGACGAGTGACTGGTCTATTACTTCCGGAGGTCCTGGTAATATTGACTTTTTAGCTTACTATGAATTCAAACCTGACTATGTTGGTAATAAAATCTATTATAACACCGATCATCTGAACTCAAATACAGATAATCCTGTCGGAAACATTACGGTTTCAGATTCAGATGGAGATGGTCTATGGGAAGTGACAGTAGATAATAGTGATCGACCTGACTTACAATTCTTAGGAGGATCCTACCTTTACGTAGGTCCTGTGGAAGGTTATGATACTTCATTCTTTAGTTACCCATATATTTATCAAATCAATACGGTTCGAAATTCAATTACATTTCAATTAGATTTCTAGAGAACTATTAATAAATTGTATTTTATAAATCAGATCAACCTCCTAAGCATAAGCTTGGGAGGTTTTTTCTAGCCTAAAAATATTTATTCCTTTTCCTGCATCTTTTGCCTGTCGAATCCGACCTATTGGTATGTATTTACATTTTAAACGGATATAGATGAAAAAAGGAAAATCAACAATCACAGGATTTGGAGCGGCTCTATTAGCCATATTGGGTAGTATTACCTGTTGCGGAGCGCCAGTAGCTGCGGGTATTTTAGCCTCACTTGGTATTGGAGCCAGTCAATTAACATTCTTAAACACCATACAACCCTACCTTATTGGCATAGCCTTATTCTCATTGGCAATTGGATTCTACCGCCTGTACTTTAAAAAGCCATCAGCCTGTTGTGCTACCAGCTCTGAGAATAGTGTACCCCCCGGCAATAAAAAATCAAAAATCTTTCTTTGGATCGTAAGCATTTTTACACTTGGCATGCTTATTTACACAAACAATAAAAGTGCTGCTTCGTCTCAAGATAGTTGTTGTCCTGCTCCAACGGAAGTTGAGAAGCCTGGCTGTGCTTGTTCATAAGATCAAGGAAATAAAAAATATTGCTCTTTAACCTCGCGCAAAGATCGCAGACGAAACACAAAGAACGCTAAACTCATTATACTTTGCGAGAAAAATCCCACAAAGGTTGAAGGCTATCTTGCAATAGGGTCAAGCTTGAATTTGCCAGCCTTTTTGCGTATTTTATCATTGTATAAAACAGAAATCATGAATTGCGACATTCACCACATCTATCAAAAATATAACAGTCACCTTTTTGCTTTTATCCGTCAACAAATTAAAGACGAATCAACAGCCAACGATGTGCTTCAGGAAGTCTTCCTCAAAACCATGGAATCCTGCCTCAAGGATAGAGATATTCAAAACCTGAAAAGCTGGTTGTTCTATGTCACCAGAAATACCATCATCGATTATTTCAGACGACAAAGTAAAAATATCCGGGAGGAAGATTATATCAATCTAAATCATTTGAACTCTGCCGATTTTCAACAGATCCTTTCCGAAGATGTGGCCGATATGATTAGTCTCTTACCCAAAGAATATGCCTTGCCTTTGCAATGGAGCGATATAGATGGTATCCCTCAAAAAGATATTGCAGAAAAATTAAATATTAGCCTGCCGGGAGCTAAATCGAGAATTCAGCGTGCCCGAAAAAAACTTCGCGAGCTATTTTTTGAGTGTTGCGATATGGAATTCGATGCCCAGGGCAATATTGTTTCGTGTGAAATTAAAAGTCATTGTACGCCTTTGCTCGAAAAAAGAGTCAATAAAAACAACTAAAATACAGTCAGATATATAATAAAAGGGGTGGTTTTCAAAAAAAACGACCCCTTCTTGCATCTTTTATATCCCTACTTCGCCTTTACTACGAACTAAAAATTTAATGAATTCGTAAAATGAAGAAGAATGAATCTATAATCTGTTACAAACAGATATATGCCCGAAGTGGAAAATCGCTTTGTTGTCCCGGTTAATGCTTGTTGAAAATGTAACAACAATTATTTTATAAAAAACAAACAAGAAGAAATCATGCAAGAAAGTATCATATCAGCTTTTCGAAGCTTATTTTATAATTCACTGGGGGTGATACAAACCCCTTTTTACGACGGCCTAACCAAAACACTGGGAAATTTCGTTTTTATTACTGCCGAACTTTTTATTCTGTTTATTGCCATCACAGCCATTATCGAATATATCATGATGCATGTGAATCAAAACAAACTTCAGAAACTTTTCGAGGGTAAAGGAATTATTGGCAATATAGCTGCTGCTGTATTCGGATCGGTAACACCATTTTGTGCCTGTTCGACCATACCCATGACAGTTGGTTTTTTAAATGCCAAGGTGCCATTCGGTTCGGTTATGTCATTTTTAATTTCATCGCCCCTGTTAAACCCAATTATCGTGGCTATGCTTGCCGCAACTGTTGGTGTAGGCAATGCAGCCATTTACTTTGCTTTTGCTTTTACCTTATCGGTATTCTTTGGCTACGTGCTAAATAAGTTTGGCTTTGCCAAACACGTTAAATCGGTAAAAGTATCGGGTGGCGGACATACCCTTAATAATGGTATCGACACCAGAAGAAGCCTGTCTGTTGGGGCAAAAACCAGATTATCACTTAAGGCCGGCTGGGATTCTTTAGTCCCGATTCTCCCCTACCTCTTTGTTGGTGTGGCTGTGGGTGCGGCAATCTACGGCTATTTACCAAAAGGAGAAACCATAGCTCAATATGCAGGCGACGGTAATTTCTTTGCGGTTCCAATAGCGTCGGTTGTAGGAATTCCTCTTTACATCAGAGCCGAAACAGCTATCCCTATTGCCATGTCGCTTATATCAAAAGGTGTGGGTATGGGTACCGCTATCGCTCTAATTATTGGTGGTGCAGGAATGGCTATTCCTGAGATGACGATGCTGGCCAAAATATTCAAAAAGAAACTCTTGATTTCATTTATTACTGTCATCTTTTTGGTCGCTGTTATCACGGGTTATGCATTCAATATTATCATGTAATAATTCAATTGGAAAATCATTAAAAAAGGAAATCATGTTTGGATTTGGAAAAAAGAAGTCGAGCAACTGTTGCGCACTAAATATCGAAGAGATAAAAGAAGATAAAAAGCAAAAAGAGAAATCGAACTGCTGCGAGATTAAAATTGAAGAGATTAATCTGGAAGACAAAAATTCGGACAAGACCAATGAGACTTGTTGTGGATAATCTTTGTTGTTGTCGTGTATCGTTTCTATAAAATCCTACTAAACTCAAGAAAACAGAAACGATACACCAAATGTTGTGGTGATGATTTGGCTTGTGGGATAGTCAAAAGCATCTTTATTTGTAGAGACTCGATTAATCGAATCTCTACATTTGTTTTAGGTTTAATACTAATTACACGTACTACTTAAATCCTGATAATCTGATAAGGATACACTTGGAATAGTCTGACCACTCAGAATTTTAATACAGCTAAGCGATTCATTTCGGTCCACCTTTATCTCCACCAGATCGAGATTATGAGTCAGATCAAGATCGGAAAGTAAATTACTCGATATGTATAAGTGCGTTAGCTTGCCATTATTTTCAAGATTAATCGTTTGGAGTTTATTATCAGAAATCAATAGGGTTTCTATCGAACTATTGGTGGTAAAATCAACAGTTTCGAGTTTATTCGATGTCAATAAAACATTTCTAAGATTTATAGCACCATGGGTATCTAAGGTTTTCAAATCGTTATTTCTCATGTGTAAAACTTCCAATGATGCATTACGAATACTAAATTCTTCAAAGTAATTCCACGATAAATCCAGATCTCTTAAATTTGTTGCATTCGCAAGTCCTACAATTGAGTTGTTCAATGAAAAATCATTCGACTGCAAATCAACAAAAATCAAATTGGTGTTCTTACTAAGATCGATACTGGTGAGCCTATTTCCTATAAGGTAAATCGTATCCAATAAGGTATTAGCACTTAAATCAATGTCTTCTATTTCTTGGTTAGCTGCGGACAAAAGTTTTAGGTTCACAAAACCTTCAATTCCTGTTAAGTCAGCAATTTTCCCAAAATTAGTTGTCAGGTTTAAATCTAAGCGAGTTATTTTCTCAGCATCTGATTTCAGTATTTTTTTATTCAGAACTCCATCCGAATCTATGCCTTGTTCAATTAGTTTCGTTTCAAAATCAGCATCGGGAATGGCAATATACATCTCCTTTTCAAAATCAGAATTACCATCATCACTGGAACAAGCAACAAAAACATAGCACGATAAAGCCAATACACAGCTTAATATTATTCTTCTTTTCATATCTAACCTCTATTTTATTTCGCCCACCAAATCTATCAGATTTTATTTAGATTCAATCTACAAAAGAATTTTTAACAGAGAAATAACATTCTAATAGACGCAAAACTCTTCTCTATTCTTTCTCCAAAGAAAGAAAAAAAAGACCTTACCATCTTATTTATTTTTTCCTTTGTATACAATTCCGTAAATTTAGTTATCTGTAAAATTGACCTCCTTTCTCTAATCTTGTCTTCTTGACAATCACATTACTTTTAAACCATAAGCTTCACCGCAATTACAATTGCAAAATCAATTCGTACTTATGAAAAAATTTCTTAGTTTATTCGTCCTAATTGCCTTTTTCAGCACAAATGCTTTAACCCAGGATTGCACCATATTCATTCCCGGAGATGTAGGCACTGAATTGCATTACGAAATAAAAAATGGGAAAGGAAAACTGCAGGCTACCTATTCCCAAAAGATTATATCGATAAAGGAGAATGGTAGCGAAACTGTTTTTGAATTGCTTCAAACACATAAAGATCCTAAGGATCCGGAAAACATTATCATGCAAGATACAATTGGCTTCCGCTGCAAGGGAAATGAATTTTACATTGATATGGAAAAATACCTGAACCAAAAGCAATTGGAAGGATTCAAAAACATGGAAATAAAACTGACCACAGATGATCTGATGTACCCTTCCAAACTTTCGCCAGGTATGAATCTAAAAGATGGCTCAATAAGTATAGAGGTTGGCAATGGCATAATGAATATGACGACAAATATTGTAAATCGTAAGGTTGAAGCTCGTGAAGAGGTTACAACTCCGGCAGGTAATTTCGATTGCTATAAAATATCAGAAAATGTGCAAAGCAAAGTGGGATTTATCAAAGTAAACATCAGCAATGTGACTTGGATTATACAAGATATTGGTACCATTCGAAGTGAATCGTACAATAAAAGAGGTAAACTCGACACCGTTACCGAATTGGTAAAGATTGTTAGAAATTAAGACCTGATACCCCAAACATAAAGATGCAAAATTTTGTGTTTCCACAAGAACAAAGAAATGAGAGCCTCACCTGTTGTGGCTCTCATTCTGCATTAAAAACAAATCCCCAAACAAAGCTGAGAGAATTAGGGGATTTCGCACGCTTCATGATTGAGTACTTTATAAACATTTAATCTATGGTTCCTTCTGAGATCACCTCTTCCTCGATATTATTCAATCTTAACAAAGAACTTGGAATTGGAAACCTAAACCTCTTCAATAAGTTTTCGTCCTCTTCGAAAATGATTTGAGCAGCCTTAAAATACAAAGCCAATTTTTCGTATAGCTTGTTTAATATTTCCACTCTATTCTCAGTAGCTCGCCTACGCTCTAAAATTCTATTATTCTGTCTATTCATAGCAGCTTTCAACTTATCGCGATGCTCCAAAATAGTTGCAAATTTCTCTTCTGTCCAACCATTTACCAGCAATGTATCTTTGTACCGAACAGCCATAGTATCAAAATCAGTCAAGAAAATAAACATATTTCCAGGCGACTTTCTAGCCTTCTCATAATCGTTAAATCCAAATTGGTTCCATACCAATTCATCATTAGAAAAAGCCATTTCAATATCGATTTTACTATGCTGAAAGAATTCACAGCATATATCGTGCTCAATCTTCACGTCATGGCTTGCCTCAGCCAGAATATTGATAAACACCTTATCACTTGGAATTGTAGTTATCTGATCGTACAGATCATTTAATTCTTGCAATTTCCCTGGTGTAAAATGTATCGAAAAAGCTTCAAAATTAGAGCGCTTTTCATTAATTATTTGAATACTATAACCAGAGCTAGTAATGAAATTAGCATCAGTACCATAATAAAATCTTAATTTGCTCATAAAATGGTTTATTTTTAATTATTAACAATATCTAAATTACAATTATAAAGAATCAAAACAAACGCAATTAATATTAAATTACTATTGAACATTAGCAATATCCTATGTAAAGTCTGTAAACATTAACAAAACTGAACTCATCTTTTATTTCTATATCATTTCACTTTTCATAAACAATAATCTATATCAACACAAAACCCACATAAACACTACTAAGCAAACAATTTACACAAATTAATAATTATCATAAATCACAAAATAATTATAAACTTTTAATAACTTTTTATTCACAATAAAAACACAGAAACAGGAGCAAGAATATTAAGAGCATATAAAAACATCAATTAAACTCGCACAAATACAAATAATCATAATACATATTCTCGTATTTACAAATATTCCGTACTACACAGTAGACATACAAGAAAAAGCGGTAAATTTAGACTTGCTTAAGATTCAACACAATGGCAGACGTTCATTCAAAGAAAATACGCTCATACAATATGTCCCGAATTAAGAATAAGGATACCTCCCCTGAAATTCTGGTTCGAAAGTTTCTTTTTGCCAAAGGGTTCAGATACAGACTTAATGTTAAGGACTTACCCGGAACACCTGATATTGTATTGAAAAAATACAAAACGATTATTTTTGTGAATGGATGCTTTTGGCACGGACACAAAGGCTGCAAGTATTTTGTTTTGCCTAAAACAAGAACCGAATGGTGGCTGCAAAAAATAAAAGACACTCAAAAACGAGACAAAAAGGCCGAAATAGAACTCAATGTTTTGGGTTGGCGTGTGATTACCATTTGGAGCTGTGAATTAAAACCTAAAAAAGTAGAGCAAAGACTTAATTCCCTCATCAACAGTTTGCTTTAATCCCTCCCTATTTATTATCAAAATATATTCCGAATGTGACTCATAGTCCGTTGATGTATAAGTTACATTAGAATAGCTTTGGACCAACTAATTACTCCAGACAACACATAATATTATGTGAAAATAAAGACTATAAAAATTGATATTTGAGATTAAGTTAATATTTTTGCTAAGGGTAAAAATAAGTATCATAAAACAGCTTTAATTAAAGATATCTACCAATAGATGCGTGTGGGAAGAAAATTAAAAAACAAGGCTTTAAAAGCCGTAGACTTTTTTTGTGGCGGAGGCGGCATGAGCTGTGGTATGCAGGAGGCTGGTGTGAAAATATTGGCAGGAATTGATCATGAAATAAATTGTAAAGAAACCTACGAGACAAATATAAAAGGTGCACAATTTATACAAGCCGATGTTTTCAAGCTTAAAGAGAAAGATTTAAAAAAACAGCTTAAGCTAGAAAAAAACGATGATGATCTGATATTAATTGGCTGTAGTCCATGTCAATTTTGGAGTATTATTAATACAGACAAAAAGAAATCAGAAGAATCAAAAAACTTACTAATCGAGTTTGAAAGATTCGTGAAATACTTGAGACCGGGGTATGTTGTAGTTGAGAATGTTCCAGGTGTCCTAAGGAAAAAGAAAGAAAGTGGCTTGGAAGCTTTTATTGAATGGTTAGAATCTGAAAAATATCAAGTCCATTTTGAGGTTCACAATACCAACGACTATGGTGTACCTCAAAACAGAAAACGTTTTACTTTAGTTGCTAATAGAATTAGTGATGAAAAGATATTCCCAATTAAAGATGAAGGGAAAAGGCTTACTGTACGTGATGTGATAGGCGTAAAAAATGGCTTTAAAAAAATTAAGACTGGTCATAAAGATAAAACTGACTTCATGCACTCTGTCGCAAACTTAAGTGACATTTGTAAAGAGCGCCTAACCTACGTTAAAAAAGATGGTGGGAATAGATTAGGTTTTGCACACATACCACATTTGCAATTGAAATGTTTTATTGGACGGGATAACTGTTTTAAGGATACATTTGGTCGTTTATGGTGGGACAGACCAGCAGGAACGATTACAACAAAATTTTATAGTATCTCCAACGGACGCTTTGTACATCCCGAAGAAGATCGAGCCTTATCATTAAGAGAAGGTGCTGTACTACAAACCTTCCCTAAAGATTATAAATTTATAGCTACTAACACAGGAGCAATAGCTAGACAAATTGGCAATGCTGTACCTCCAGAGTACGCTAAAAGAATAGGACAAGCAATAATCAAAAATCATAAGAAATGGCTAGATTTAGAGCAAAAGCAAGAGCTGTAGAGTTATTAGGTAAAGGACAAATAGCCGATTTACCAACTGCAATCTCAGAACTATGGAAAAATGGTTACGATGCATATGCTAAGAATTTAGAGTGTAAATTGTTTTTAGATTCTTATAAAGACAACACTTCCCCAATATTTCTTCTTTCTGATGATGGATTTGGAATGTCAAAAGAGGAAATTTTAAATAAGTGGTTTGTTCTAGGTACCGATTCGAAAGCTAGAAATGAAAGTATTCAATCCGAATTTGGATTAAAAAAGCGAACGCCAATGGGAGAAAAAGGGATAGGTAGACTTTCTGTTTCCTATCTAGGCGCGCAAATGTTGATGATTACTAAAAAGCAAGGAAAAAAAGCTAATGCATTTTTATTAGACTGGAGAGTACTTGAAAATTATGGATTTTTCCTAGAAGATTTAAATATTCCTCTTTTTTCATTTGAATCCGAAAATGAATTTGAGAATAATTTTATTTCTGCAAAGTATGCATTTACAAGTAATTTTAATAAGGAATATTGGAGTGAACAAACTGAATTACGAGAAAGAATTACCTCTGAATGGGATCTATTAGACACTCGTACATTTATCAATGACGAAATTGTAAGATCTTACTGTGACAGTTGCCATCACGGGACCTCTTTTATTATTTTCACTCCTCACGAACAACTCCTCGAACTATCTAGTAAAGATCAAATAGCATTAAAAAACGACACATCATTAAGTTATCTTAGAGCATCATTAAGTGGTCTACATAACGATCTAAAAACTACGAATAAAGATTTTTCTACCAGATTTTTACTTTATGATGCTAGTGGGAAATATGACTTAATCGATGATTTTCTCACCCAAGAAGAAATGAAAAATGCTGATCACTGGATGAAAGGAGAGTTTGATGAAAATGGATTCTTCTCAGGTGAAATTAAAGTTTTTAATAAGAGAGAGAAATATACTTTTCGCCCCAATAGACCACCTGGAAAAACATCCTATGGCCCTTTTAGTATAGAATGGGGTGCTCCTGAAGGTAATAGAACTAGCTCTGCTTTAAATGAAGAGCAGTACAACAACCTTGACAAAAAATTGCAGATTTTTGGTGGTTTATATGTTTACCGTGATGATTTTAGGGTATTACCTTATGGAAGAACAGAATATGATTTTTTAGAGTTTGAAAAAAGAAGAACATTAAGTGCAGGTTCCTATTTTTTTAGTCATCGTAAACTTATTGGATATATTGATCTAAAAAGAGAAAAAAACCCAAAGCTAACTGATAAAGCTGGTAGGGAGGGGTTTATTCAAAACAAAGCGTATCGTGAATTTAAGGATGATTTAATTGAATTTTTTATTGATATCGCAAAGCGATACATGCGAGCTGGCAAGAATGATAAATTTGGAACTTTTAGAGAAAGTCAGTTGGCAGAAATAGAAGCTAAACACTATAAGCAGTTAGAGGCAGCTAAAAGAAAAAATAAGAAAACTAAGGCTGCTTTTCTCGATTCTCTGAGAGATAATCAGCCGCTACTAGAAAAACTTCAATTTGATTTAGAAGAATTAGAAACAGAACTAATAAATGAAGGAAATAAAATAGAAATAAACTATAACTCGTACAATAATCTTCTTGAGAAACTCAATGATAAAAAGAGTAAGATTAGAGATGTAAAGGTTCAAAAACCACAAGGTGTTAAGATTACTGAAAGACAAAATCAAACTTATCAATTGTATCAACAAACTTTTTATAAACTTGATGCAAAAATGAAAATATGCATTGGGATTGTAGATAAAACAAGAGAAAGAATTAATGTCGAAAATCTTAAGCTCGAATACAATGAGAAATATCGTTCTCATATCAGATATATTGAACGTCAATTTTCCAATTATCAGAGTATTTCAAAGGATTCCTTTTCAAGAATAAATGATTTATTTCTAGATGAAAGATATTCACAGGTTAACTCTTTTATTGAACAATCAAAACAATACAGCCTAAAGGAATCAGACATAAAGGAAGATATTGCACAAAAAATTCTTTCTGTAGAAGGAATAATTAATGAACAGAAAAAATCAATGGAGAACTCCTTTGAAGGGTTCATTAATCATATAACAAATTTACAAATCGATGTTGATGATGATTTTTTAAGAGGTTGGTATCAAGAACAGAATGAAACACTTCAAAATAAATTAAGTGACTACGAGGAATTGGCCCAACTAGGAATGTCAATTGAAATAATAGATCACCAATTTAATGTAATGTATTCGCAGATGAATGATGCAGTGAAAGAAATCGGACGTTACAAAAACGGAAAGATAGATTTTAGTTATAACCAATTAAAAAATGCATTTCAACATTTAGAAGGAAATTACAAACTACTCAAACCATTATACAGAACAAGTCGACGTACAAGAGATTATATTTCAGGACAACAAATCAACCAATATATAAGTAAATTCTTCGAAAATGAATTTGATCGGTACCAGATTAAATTCGAGGTAAATGATGCATTTAAGAAGTTTGAATTCTTCACTTTTGATTCTATTATAAAACCCGTTTTTCTAAATATTATTAACAATGCTAACTATTGGTTAATATCATCGGAAAAAAGAATTATTAAGATAGAGTTAATTGATGAGGAAATTAGAATTGTTAACTCAGGAGCTAGAATTGATGATGCAATGCTTGAAGATATATTTGGTCTATTTTTTACTCGAAAAAGAGATGGTCGAGGGATTGGTTTATATTTAGCTAAAAAGCATCTGAATTCGATTGGTTATGATCTAAGAGCAACAAATGAACCTGAGTATAATATATTAAATGGAGCTTGTTTTGTAATCTCCCAAAAAAAGAAATAATATAATTATGAGTTTTGATATAATAGCTAAGGAAGTAATTGTGGATTCCATTCGTTCTGCAATTTGTATTGATGATAGTTATGCTTCGGCTTATTCTGACGATAAAAATTTAAATCATACAGAACCTAAAGATTTATATGAATCTTTTAGAAATATTGGGAAATGTGATTTAGATATTTACCAATTTAAAAATCTTGAAGAAAGCTGGAATAAGGAATATATGCTTTCGAATAAGGATTTAATGATTTTGGATTGGGAGCTTAGCAAAATAGAACCTAAATATTCTGATACTTTAGCAATATTATCTGATGTGATAAAATCAAATAAAATTCCATTTGTTGTAATTTATACAAGTACGCCAGAACTTGGTAATATTAGTCGTGTTCTTTTTGAGGATTTTAATTTCATAACTAAGGATTTTGATAGAGATTCTATTATCACATCATTAAATACAGCGTTTGGTAAAGTGCCAAAAGATGGGGATGATATTGATTTTGATAATTATCTCGATAGTGATACCTTAAAAGGATTTTTCTTTGATTATTTGAATCAAATAGAAGATAAAGGTGACAGAAAAGATGATATTTTAAGTTTTCTAAGAGATCAGATGAAGCTTAAAATTAATAATGAGGCTATTTATGGTGTTCTTAAAAGGGTTTTATTAAAAGAATTACCTACAACAGATGATTTATTAAAGGACTTATCTATAATGGCTCTTAACGCAGATGATAATAAAACTAAATCTTATAATATTAAAAGAATAAATGCACAGCCTTTAACTTTGAAAATTGATGGAACAACAATTTTAATATATCATAAAAAGGAACGAGGAGGTGTAAACCCAGAAGAGTTGTTTGAGGTGTTTTCACAAGCTATTATTGCTAACCCTAATAATTATCTTAGTTTACTTTCATTAGAACTAAAAGATCAATTACGTGAAGAATTCTCAAAAATTGGAACGCGTTTTTCAGAAATAAATGAAACTGCATTTTTCTATCATATGCAGAATTTTAGAAATAAGGAAAACAAAGAGTTTAATAAGCGAAATATATATGATTTTGTAATAAAAAGTTGGTTACAGGATTTAAATACTCACAGGTTAGATGGAAAATCAAAAGTTGTGGGACTAGTTGATACGGCTTTTGATAGAGTTAAAAGTCCTATTCCTCTGGAAATTGACAAATCAATTGAGGATCCGCTTATAAAATATTCGGCATTAATCTCAACATCAATTATGAAACGAGAAGATCAAATGTTGCGATTTGGTGATATATTTAAAAAAAAGGAGACTGATGAGTTTTATGTTTGCATAACGCCACACTGTGACTGTGTAAATCCAAGTGAAAAAATAAATAATAACTTCTACTTTATTAAAGGGAGTGTTGCTAATAAAGGAAAAGCTATTAGTGAAGCGGAAAAAAAGTTTTATTCATTTTTAGAATTTTCAGGAGAAGGACTTTGCATAAAATGGTCTTGTAAACCTTTTACTGCATACATTGTAGAAAATAATGTAGAAAATTTAAGTTTCACCTATAAAGGCGAGGATGCTTCGTTTGAATACATTACCACATTAAAAGAAAATTTTGCTCAACGTTTATCTAATGAATCTTTTGGTTATGGTTATAGGGTAGGTATTGATTTACCACATGCTGTAAGCCCAAATTAAAAATGAAATAAAGAAAGCCGAAATTAATCTTCGGCTTTTTTATTAAGATATTGTTTCCAACGAGTAGCAAGTGATTCTCTAGAAGGTCCTTTACTTTTTGCTGGTAACTTTAAAGGAATTCCCTGAAGTTTTAAATACTCCCCTATAGCAGCTTGTGGTTTAATTCTAATAATCAACTTTTCAGGATCAATTCCTAAAAGATCTAAATCAAAAAGCGTGTGTATATCACTTCGTAGTAACAAACCGTTTTCAGGATGATTATCTTTCTCTCCCCTATAAGGCGCAATATGGGCAGCTTCCAGTACTTCAACTAATTTACAGCCCGTAACCATACAACAATCACCATATCGCCTTCTAAGATCTCTTCTAAATGCAGCCTGTCCTTTCCGCTCTGCGATTTGCCTTAAGACTTTGTTTCTCTCATCCTCACCATTATCAACATACCCAAGTTTATCATCCTTAGCGGATACAAAAGCGGTATTCTCAGGGTATTTGATTGGTACTGCTTGTAATTGACTTGCAACAGAAGGAAATTGAGTAGAAATAAAATCAAAATTCAACTTTTGAATAGACATATTCCTATTATATCCCTTTATATAATAATCTCTTAATGAAGAGTTTGATTCACCTCGTACATGATAAAACCCTTCATAGTACGCAGTAAATTGATCAACTTCAATTTCTTCACTATCTCTATTCTCAAACTCATGCCCCTTATTACAACGATAAGGAGGTGTCTTGGTTTTCCGTCTTTCAACCTGAGTATTGCCACATTCAGGGCAACGATAACGACTTTTTAAGACGTTTGAACTATTAATCTTCTTAATTTTAGCAAAACCAAGGATTTCTTTTTTATTAATTAGAACAATCCAATCCTTTTCCTTTACATTCTTATGGTTAGGGACTGTGGTGTCGTACACATAATACTCATCTATTTTATCAGCGTATCCATCATTCCCTTCGTATGCCCTACCTTCACTTACCGTTTTAAAAACCCAGAGATCCCCTTTGATATTAAGGAGTGGCAAACTACTTTGTTTTCTAATAGAGCTTTGTTTTCTAAAATAACCTTCAAAGCCAGTATCTAATGAAACAGCAAGTTTTTCAATGGTATCTATTTTTGGCTGTCTTTCACCTCTTTCTATCAATCCAATATGATTTGGATGTATATCAGTTAGTTCCGCCAGTTTTTCCTGACTATATCCTTTGTTTATACGGAGTTTGCGAATATATTCGCCAAATGTAAGTGTATTTTGATTGAGCATAATTCAAAGAAAAGAACAAATATCCCATAAGACCACACACAACAAGTTTGATTTAGACCATCAGTATCACTAAAAGTCTCTCGATGATCGGGAGTTATAAGGAACAGGTATCGGGAGTAGTAAGGAACAACAACCAGTAGTAGTAAGGAACTGGTATCGGTAGTTATAAAGACCAACAATCGGGAGCACGTATAAAATAAAAGCCGACTCGTTAAAAGTCGGCTTAAAATTTATTCAGAATCTGAGTATTAGAGTCTTAGCTTATTGGAGTCAGGTCAGTTAACAGTCGTCCAGTTCGCATGCTTCTACAATTTTTAAAAATACTTCTTACTTCAATCTGGAAAGTACCTGCAGTCAGGCTTTCCGGCACAAAGAAAAGAAGCTCCGAAGGTTTGTTCTTTACCACATTGTCGGCACGAGTTTCGGCGCCATCGGCTGCAATAAAAAAGATACCTTGATTTGCGTCTTCCTCGTCGAACTTAAGCAAAGCCCCTTTTAGGGAAGCAATCTGCCCCGGGCTAAAACTCTCGTTAATGGTTTTTGTTTTCAGATCGGTGAATCGCTGAATGACGGGCTGTGGCACGGTCACCTCAACCTTACGCAACTCGATATTCGAAACGGCTTCGGCCAACCGTTTACCTGCGTTTAGGTTTAAACGAATAGAGTGGCGGTTTTTGTCGAAAGCATCGTGCTCGTCGACAAAAACACCCGACAAGCTTGGATATACCTTAAACAGTTCGGTGTTTACATTATTACCTTTGGCAATAGAGTCAACCACAGCATAGTTAAACTCCTCAATTACTGATAGAGCTTCTGCCTTGGTTACCGTTGAACCTTTGCCAATCATTTGTTCAACAATCTGTTCTGTTGTTATGGTCTCGTTATCGGTAACAAGTCCCATATAGTCATCTGGATCGTCTGTCAGATGATTTAAAATTAAACCGTATCTTAGAGCCATCATTTTAAATTTTAAGATGAATACTAGCAGGCTCCCAAGGGCTGCATCCTCCGCCGTCCAAAGTAGATGATGATCAGCTCATGGGGCCTGTTTTTTTTTAAATTATATGCCGATTCTGAATAAATCCTATTTTGCCGTACCCTACTCTCCTCTTTCTTTCCCTTACGCTTCTATCGGGGTACCATTTATCTTAAAACGATATCAATTTAGTAATTTCTTGTAAACAATAATCAAGTCAATAACGTTTTTTCTTATTCGTTAATGAGTTTTAACAAAGGGCATTACCTTAAAACACAATTAAATTCAGTAATTTTCTATTTGTTAAACAAAAGAGATGAGAAATAGAAAACATATACGACTCCGAAATTTTGATTACAGCTCAGAAGCCTGGTATTTTATTACCATTTGCACCAAAAATAGGGCACATACTCTTGGAGAAATTGAACATGGACAAATGCACCTATCGGCAATAGGAAAGCAAGCTAATTTGTATTGGAACGAGATTCCTAAACATTTTCCTCATACAGAACTGGGCGAATTTATAATTATGCCTAACCATATTCATGGGATTATTGGGATCAATAAAAAAAATAAGAATACCGCACGGACACGACATGTCGTGTCCCAACCAACGGATAATCTTATTAAATCTCTAAAAAAAATAGAAGAATCAGAATGGATACGACATAGCGAGACCCAATCATACAATTCAAAAAATAAAAACAATACCGTACGGACACGACATGGCGATACCCAATTATACAATCCCAAAAATAAGAACAATACCGTACGGACACGACATGTCGTGTCCCAACTAGAAAAAACCAACCAATTTGGAAAAACCATAGCCGGATCCTTATCAGCAATAATAGGCCAATTTAAATCATCATTAACCCGATGGAGCAGAAAAAATGGCTACGATAATTTTGCCTGGCAAGACCGATTTCACGACCATATTATCCGCAACGACGGCGCTTTTCAACGCATATCCAATTACATTAAAAACAACCCTGCTAATTGGCAGAAGGATAAATTTGGCGCTCTCCCAAAGAAATAGAAATACCGCAGTACGGTCACGACATGTCGTGACCCAACGGATAATCTTATTAAATCTCTAAAAAAATAGAAAAATCAGGATGGATACGCCATGGCAATACCCAACTATACAATTCAAAAAAATAAAAACAATACCGTACGAACACGACATATCGTGTCCCAACTTTTCCATCTAAAACTAAAACGAACTCTTATCCAATTCTTTTCTTAATCGGCTAATGGTAACAGGTGACACACCCAAATAGGAAGCAATATCTTTTAGGGGAACTCTTTCTTTCACGTTTTTATTATTCCCTATCAGATTTAGGTATTTCTCTTTAGCCGTAAGAGCCTTGTATTCGTCCAGCTCCTTTACGGTTTTTATAAATACATTCTCGATAAAACAACGCCCCCAATTTGCCCAATCGTGATGCGAATTGAACAAGCCTTTCATATGAGAAATTTTCACTCTGTAGAATAGGCTATCCTCTATCAATTCAGTTGTTTCGTGCATGTACGACATATTGATATATGAATTTAATGACATACAAATATCACCTTCGAAACCAAACCAAACTGCCTGCTTGTTTCCTTTTTCGTCGATATAATGATTCTTTACAGCTCCCTCTTCGATAAAATACAAGTAGGGTGATGGCCCATGTTCATGTATTAGAACATCACCTTTTTTCAAACGAAAAGGTTCAAGCTCATTAATGATAAGATCTTTGCTTGGACCCGATAACTTATAGTATCTATCGATGGCAGACTGAACATTTCTCATAAAAATAATTTTTGATTGGGGCTTAACAAATGTAAAGCAAATTGCCATTAGACTAAAATATATTTGCAGTCGAAAAAATCAGAATATAGAATTATAACGACTCACTTACATCGTATGTTTGTTTTGCCACATTTCTCAGCTTGAAATCCGAAACGCCAGTTTCGAAAAGAGTACAAGACAAAAGATGTAAACAAAAGGAAAAGCTTTCGTTTTATTCACATTTCATTTATTAACAACATCTGTATTTCAATAATGAGAGATCGCACTATCGGCCCGGATGCTGCTAGCTGTTGAGTTTCTCTACCGGGGTATGCATGTCAATTTTAAACTTATTATGAAATTTTGGAAACAAGAGGCTGGCGAATACAAAAAAACACTTTCGCTGAGTATTCCTGTAATTATTGCACAGGCAGGACAAATTACAGTCGGACTAATCGACAATATGATGATTGGTCAATTGGGTACCACGCCATTTGCTGCCGCATCGTTTACGAATACCTTATTTAGTTTGGTATTGATATTTGGAATGGGCTACTCGTTTGCCTTAACGCCACTAATTGGTAAAAGCTGGGGCGAAAAAGATGACGTTTCCATTGGTTCGTGGATTAAAAACGGGCTACTGGCTAATGCCTTTATGGGCGTGGTATTGGCCTTACTATTACTCGTTTTATATATGCTTATCCCTTTTATGGGACAACCCGAATCTATTCTAAAACCCTCACGAGATTATTTAGCTATTCTTATGGTATCGGTTATACCGATGATGATATTTTATGGCTACAAACAGTTTGCTGAAGGCATTGGCGATACGAAAACAGCCATGAAAATTATGCTTTGGGCCAATGTGATAAATACTGTGGGTAATTATGTGTTTATGTATGGTAAATTTGGAGCTCCCGAAATGGGACTTATGGGTGCTGGCATCGGCACCTTAATGGCTCGTATATTTATGGCTCTCTCTTTTATCATTCTCTTCTATAATAATCAGAAATACAAGCTATTTACTAAACTATACAGACAAAGTATTTTTTGCTGGAGTCGATTTGTTCAAGTTGTAAAACTGGGTATTCCTTTGGGCGGTCAGATTGTGATGGAAGCCAGTGCTTTTGGTTTATGTGCCATTATGATGGGCTGGCTAACTGAAGCCGACCTAGCTGCACATCAGGTAGCCATTACACTTTCGACCTTGGGGTTCATGATTTATCAGGGACTGGGGGCCGGCACAACCATACGTGTGAGTCACTATAAGGGAGAGAATAATAATGATAAAATTATTAGAGCGACTAAAACTGCTATGAATTTAATGTATCTCTATTCTACTTTTATTGTTATTGTATTTATTGGTGCACGCCATCTGTTACCCCTACTGTTTACAAGTGACACAAGGGTTATAAATTTGGCAGCACAAATGCTAATTGTTTGCAGTGTATTCCAACTGCTAGATGGTATACAAATTATACTTGCCGGAACGTTAAGAGGTTTTGCCGATGCCAGAATTCCTGCCATCATCACCTTTATCTCCTATTTCCTGATATCAATTCCATTTAGTTATATGTCTGCTTTTAAATGGGGTTTTGGAGCGGTTGGTATTTGGTTCGGTTTTCCTGTCGGTCTCCTTGTTTGCTCAGCTCTTTTCCAGATGCGATATAAATATATTCTTAAGAAAGTTTAATCGAAACTCCAGGAAGATAAAGCTTGCAATATACCGTCAGGTTTGATCGCGTTTTTCTTAGATAATTAGACAAAACACAAGCCCCTCCCCAATCCATGTTGGAGAGGGGGTTTTATTTATATCCAAGCTCTAAATTAAAAACATAATAGTGACAAAACCGGACTAAATGAGCTCCCAAGATTGAGAAATAAATGGACATAGTACCAGCCTAAATCCTTATTATGAAAAAAAATACTTACTTTTGATTCACCTAAAAACAATTGATGTTAAAAATTAAGAAGGATTTGGTGAAGTAAATAAGCTGTGGTGTTCTACCAAGCTTATCCCCTGGTATAAGTCAGACATATTCTTGTCAGACTTATTTTCACGTCTATACATTAGTAATAATTTGAAACTTGGTATAAAGCGAATCAATGAGCTTATACCCTGATTTCGAACACCAAATTTTAACATCATGAGTAAAGAAAATACTTCAATTCACGAATTCGATATCAATCTAATCTGCGAATACTACGCAAGCGTAGAACGACAAGGGCCCGGTAGTCCTGAAATAACGCGTAAAGCTTTAAGTTTTGTCGATAATTTGAACAAGGATTCGCGCATTGTGGATCTTGGTTGCGGTACAGGCGGGCAAACCCGAGTGCTAGCACAACATTCGCCGGGAACTGTTACAGGTATCGACTTGTTTCCCAAATTTATCGAACTTTTCAACAGAAATTCTCGTCAAGCAAATCTTCAAGACAGAGTAAAGGGGATCGTTGGTTCAATGGACGACCTGCACTTTAAGGATGAAGAGCTAGACCTCATTTGGTCGGAAGGAGCTATCTATAATATCGGTTTTGAACGTGGCCTAAATGAGTGGCGAAAGTTTCTAAAAACAGGTGGCTATATTGCTGTTTCAGAAGCTTCATGGTTCACACAAGAGAGACCTAAGGAAATAGAAGACTTTTGGATGGATGCTTATCCGGAGATAGATACGATTCCAAATAAAGTCGCTCAAATGCAAAAGGCCGGCTATATGCCAACAGCCACCTTTATTCTACCCGACACTTGCTGGACAGAGGAGTTTTATCCACCGCAAGTTGAGGCGCGAGAGGCCTTCTTAAAAAAACATGCCGGTAACAAAGCTGCCGAAGGCTTTATCGCCAATCAAAGGCATGAAACCCAATTATACAACACGTATAAAGGCTACTATGGCTATGTGTTTTATATCGGGAAGAGGATTTAAATCAAATTAGTAAGGATTGCTCTGCTTCAAGGGCAATCCTTCAATCAAATGAAACACAATGACTAACTTATTATTATATGGTTGGAACGACTTATTGTTCCAACAAAAGCAAGAATCAATTTTCAAGGATTGCTTACACGGACGAGTTTCACTAACACACAAAACCTGTTATCAGGTTGTTTCGGAGCAAGGCCAATTTTCTTGTGATCTCGCGGGGAATATACTTCATAGCAGAGACGCTTCTGAATATCCCTGTACGGGAGATTGGGTTATTTTTCAAGCAATTGATGATAACAAAGGTATTATCCTCGACATATTAGATCGTAAAAAAACGCTTTACCGATTAAAAGCCGGAGCCATATCCGAAAAACAGGCCATAGCCTCGCACGTCGATAAAGCCTTTATCGTTCAAAGTCTTGACAATAACTTTAATGTACGACGGATTGAACGTTTTCTTTTGCAGCTTGCCGATGAAGCTATACAGCCTGTATTAGTATTAACAAAAACAGACTTAGAATTCGATAAAAATGAAGTGGAAAATGCGCTGAGTCACTTATCGCATAAAATACCTGTTTTCTATACAAGTAATCAGTCTCCATCTAGTATTGATGCATTGCGAGAGTCTATTTTACCAAGCGAAACAGTCGTTTTTACAGGTTCTTCGGGTGTAGGTAAAAGTACTTTAATCAATGCACTCTGTAATGATGAAATTCTGCAAACAGCTTCGATTAGTGATTCAACCGGAAAAGGTAAACACACGACAACAAGCAGAGAAATGGTTTTAATGGAACAATCGGGCATATTAATTGATACACCAGGCATAAAGGTGTTTGGCGTTACCAGTGATAATCCCGACACACTTTCTGAGGTATTTGATATGAGTAGCTTCGAAGAGCAGTGCCGTTTCAAAGATTGTCAACATATCAACGAAAAAGGCTGTGCTGTAATTGAGGCTGTTGAAAATGGAGATATGGATAAGGGGGTATATACCAATTATCTTAAGCTCCGAAAAGAGGCATCTCATTATGCAGCTTCTGTCCACAAGAAGCGAAAGCAAGAAAAATCATTTTCAAAAATGGTTAAAGGGATCAAGAACAGTCCTTTTAAAAAGGGTTAATCCTTGTCGAGTAACCCGAACTAAAAACAAATCCTCCCAAACTTCTGCTTGGGAGGATTTTTTAGTTCAAGCCAAAAGGCTTATTTATTATTAGTAGCCTTGCAAAAGGTTACATTATCACCATTCCAAAGGTCACCTTCAGGAAGTACATTCTCGTGAAAGCTAAGCTCATCGAAGCCATTTACTTCAAGTATGTTTCTTAGGTCATCGTGTGAGAAGAAGCGAGTCCAAAAACGATAAACCTTAAGCGTGTCTTCCTCATCGAGCACCAGGTGCTGATAAAGAATCACCTTGGCCTCATCGTAAACAAAAGATTCGGAAAGGGCCATATAAGGTTTGCTATCCCAAAAGCCTCCTTTAGAAACTTCCCAATTCTTAGGGCTTATTTTATTGTGAATATTCCTATCGTTGAGTACATCGAAAATAAAAACACCTCCAGGCTTAAGCACCTTTTTAATCACGCCTAGTAGTTGTTCTCTTTCTTTAGGCAATAGAGGTCCGAAATCAGTAAAAATCAAAATAACCAAATCGAAGCTATTTTCTTCCAGTCTCAGATTTAGGTAATTCTCTTTCAAATAAGTAATGTCGAGCAGCTTCTTTTCAGCCTCATTTCGTGCATAATTTATTGAGTTCTCCGAGAAATCGACACCTGTCACTTTGTGCCCTTTCTTTGCAAGTAGTTCAGAATATAGTCCTGGTCCACAACCCAAATCGAGAATAGAAAGCTGTTCCTTATCGGTATTCTCGAGCACCCAATCTACGGTACTAATTATCGTTTTTGTTTTTCTACTGCCAAGGTCGAGCTCCGCGTTCAAATGGACATGAAGCAGCTGTTTCGAAATATGGGTGTCAGTCCACATAACTGAATTTCCTTTTTCGTATAGTGCTGGCTTAATCGTTTTGTTATGAATATCTACGAGTTTCATTTTGTAGTTTTTTCCATACGGATAGACACCATAAGACATATGCTTATAGACCAAACCGTATCAGTTCTTAAATAAAAATTGATTGTATTGAAACTTGATATTGCAAAGCATCTACCATTTAGAATAATGGCATGCATTGAATCGTTTCAATGGCTTCAGGATTGAAGCTTCGTATATGTGGATTACTTAATCATAACAGCACAAAAGTATTTAAATCTCCTGAATTTCAAAACAAATGCCTGACTATAACCGCCCAGATCTTTACAACTCAATAAAGTTTTTAACCTAAAAATCCTCCCAAACTTAGTTTGGGAGGATTTTTCTGTAATTCAACAAACACAAACTAAAAACAAGTTTATTTGGTATATAAACTTTTTTCTTTAATGAATTGAATTTTGCCATACTTGCCCAATTCATTCATATTAATTTTCGATTTATCACCTACAATCATCGTAACAATAGCCTGGTTTTTAATGTTTCTCTTATAGAAGTTTGAGATATCATCAAAGGTCATATTTTTGGCTTTCTCATCAATCAAAATTGATGGGTCAGACGTGTATCCTAATTCTTTCCAAGCACTAATACTGAAGGTCAGATCTCTAAAAGCAGGGCGAGCCGTAATGCAGGTTTGAGCCAAATAAGGTTGAATAAAACTCATACGTTCCGGTTTTTCAGGCATATCTTTTTTCAAATCGTAAAAAACTTTCATAGCATCCAGTGTTTTATCGGCCTGAGTCCCTATCATACCTATAAAGTAATTATTTAAGCCAGCATGTGCCGGTGAAGCATACCATGCTCCCGCCGAATAAGCCAAGGAGCGGTATTCGCGGATTTCTTGCAATGCCAAACCTGAAAAACCACCGCCAAAATAAGTATTGAAAGCTTCCTGTGCAGGCACCTCATCCTTCACAAAAGTCTTACCATTCACTAAAAAGAAAATATTGGATTGAATGGCATCCTTACGGTTTACAAAATAAATCAGGTTTTCCTGATAATTGTTTACTTGGATATGCCCCAGCTGATCGTCTGCTTTAGGGTTTACAGCAAATTTAATGTGCTTGGCAAGCATGTTTTTCACTTGATTGGCATCAGTGCTACCTGCATAATGCACATCGCACTCGTAAGCAAATGCCTGGGTCCAGATGCGATAAAAATCAGCAATTTCGAAACGCTTAATCGCCTTTTTCGACATACGATGAATTGATTTTGCATTATCGCCATACATGGTATGAGCCAATAAAACCTGTGCAACCTCTGCAGGATCTTCACGCTCGTATTTTCGTTCTGATAAAATATTATCCTTTGCTATTTCCAGATCTTCTTTCTTAAGCTGAGGTGCTGCCATTAGCTTACCAATAAGTTGATAGGCCCGGTCCAAATCTTTTTCCATACCTGTAATAGCAACTTTTATCTGTTCGCTGTCGCTCGAGAACTCGTATGTGCAACCTATTTCAGCAAATTCTTTTTGCAAAGCATCACGACTCATCCCCTGAGTACCTGCTCTATTCATAAGCTCTGCAACCAAACCAATTTCCTTAATTTTTAAGTTTCCCACCTTAAAAACAAAGGTCGATGTATAAATATCGTTCTTCGTATTTTTAGCACAATACAAATTAATTCCCTTGCCTATATTCAAGCTTTGGATATCCTTTTCAAAATCAACAAAATCAGGTTCAATCCCGGCCTCTGCAATATTCTGAAACTGCTTTGCAAACTTCGATACGCCTTTGGTATTGGTTTTTATAGCATCGTAGTTGGGCTTACTTAGCTTCTCCTTTTCAGGCGATCCCATTTTCGAATAAAAAGCCAGATAATTATCACCGTAGTATTTTTTTGCTACTCGTATTAGGTCTGTTTTGCTTATCGCATTAATTCGGTTTGAATAGGCTGCCAGATCACCCATATCCTTATCTAATAGAAACAATTGAGCGATGGAATTCGCTTTTTCCTCAGCATCCTCCATTTTTAATTGAAACGCAACATACATTTCCTTCTTTGCCTGTTCCAGGTCTGCCTCATCGAAATTACCATCGCGAACACTTTTGAGAGCATTCAAAGCCAAATCTTCGGCAGTACGCATTTTCTGCCCAATTAATTTAGGGATGACCATAAAGATATTTGCACCATAATCCTGATAATGCATAGAAAAGGCTTCAATCGCCATTACTTCCCCATCCTGAGCCAATTTGTTTAATACGCCTGTTCCTTTTTCGTTATGAATAAGTTTATTGAATAGTTCCAGAGCCAGTTCGTCCTGATGCCCTTCCGGAACTGTTCTAAAGCCTAACAGGGCCATTTTTATTGGACTAAACTTACCGGTTACTTGCTCACGTCCCTTGAATTCAGCTTCGACATACTGCTCTTGCTTAGGTAATTCTCCATGCTTCCACTTTCCAAATTTCTCTTTCAGTATGGGTAGAGCTGTTTCGGTATCGAAATCGCCGATTAAAATCACAGCCATATTATTAGCCACATAATAAGTCTCAAAAAACTCGTACATCTTGGTTAACGATGGGTTCTTTAAGTGCTCAGTTGTTCCAATAATCGTTTCCTGTCCATAGGGATGTTGCTTGTAGAAGTTCTTGTTAAATGCTTCAAGTAAACCGGTAATAAAGTTGTCCTGATACATATTTTTTTCTTCGTAAACAGTCTCCAATTCCGATTGAAACGCTCTAAAAACAGGGTTCATAAATCGGTGGCTATACAATTCAGCCCATCGCTCTACCTGATTAGGTGGAAATGCATTATAATAAACCGTTTGATCCCAACCGGTACCCGCATTTAAATTGGTTCCTCCCATTTGATTAATCAAAGTACTGGTTTCGTTAAGAATAGAATACTGACCAGCTTCTATGGACTCCAAATTAATTTCCTTCTGGATTTTTAAACGTAAACTATCGTTTTTAGTTTTCCCCAACTTGTCGTAAAGTGCAATAATACGATCGATATGCGGTTTCTCTTTTTCCCAATCGCTGGTTCCCAACTCTGTGGTTCCCTTAAACAACATATGCTCCTGATAATGGGCCATACCTGTAGCATCTTTGGGGTCGTTTTTTGCGCCTGCTTTTACCACAAGCATTCCAAACACCTCCTTTTTAGTATGATCTTCATTTAGAATAATGGTTAAACCATTATCTAATTTAAATTGCTTTATTTCGCTTTTTTGCGCTTTAAGCGTACTAACTGACAAAAGCATAAAAGCCATTATCAGCAATCTGTAAAATCCTTTTTGTTTCATCGGGTTATTATTTTTTATGGTTCTTGCCGAGCTTCGTAGGCGATTTAAAACTAATGCCCATCAAATCTAAAACTAGCAAGTCTTTTAAATGTGATAATATTTTTCATAAGCCAATTTAGTTGGCTTGCAGACTATATTCTAGTTGTTTATTCTGAATACCTCCTTTTAATTTCATTTTTAATTGATTTCCAATTAATGAAAAATGAAATAGAGAAAATAAAACAAGAATAAGATATCTTTCTAATAATTCTTAAGGATGGTGTATAGTCGTACAAAGCACTTGGTATATTAATTACTTCCTTTCCTAAAAGAAAGATAATTATCCCTAATACAAATAGACTAATTATAGCTTTCATATAATTAGTCTTCTTTGCTAATAAAGATTCTACACTTAATTTTTTAAGTTTTTCTTGATTCATAATATAGATTCAGCAATGTTGTTGATTTTGAGATTATTATCCAACAATGGCAACATTATGTAATGGCTCAATCACTAAGCTTAAAAAAACTGAGTGATTGAGTGGTTGTAAATTTAAAGTCCTATTCTTAGAACCATTTCGAACTTAGAATCTCCAGTCTTGGAAGTATCATAATCCTTATTTAAAAGGAACGATTGACGGAATCCGACTTTTGCATTAATCATGTTCCCAAAAAGAACATCGAAAAAGGTTTCAAAACCAACCGAAGCATATTCTTTCTTGGTGATTGAGCGATCGAAATCGGTGATATTATAATCTCCGAATAATTTAGCCGACATACGGTTCGTGTAGAAAATACCATTGATACCAAACTCGGGATATGCTACTGGTAAGTTATAGTCAGCCGTAAAACTCAATATCTTTTTATAACCTGGTGTTGAATAACCTCTGGCATACTCAAATAGATCGGTGTAAGCATAAAGTGAACCTTTCCACTTGTAATTCGAGGCCAATTCAAGATTGTGATTTTTCATCAATCCCGGTAAGAAAAATCTTGCACCTGCTTTAAACTCTTCTGCCTTATTCTTCTCGAAAGATTTGTGATAACTAAACGATAAAGCTTGTCCCCAGCGTGCCCCAATATTTTTATGTGATGAACGTCGTATATTATAGAAACTCAATGCAAATGAATAATCAGCAAAAGAATAATCTTTAAAACCAATGTTCTTTTTTTGAAACTTAATTTGGTGCCCTGAAACGCCAGAAGCCAAAGTCAATTTTCTGTAATTGATTCCTGATGATAAATTAAGTGGCAAGACCAAAGAAAATCGGCCCTCTTTCTCATCAACCTCCTGCGTATTGAAAAAACCGTAATCTCTATCGTTGGCCACCGAGAACGAAACCACCTGTTTTACCCAAAAACCCGCATAAGTTAAATTTGCATTTACTTCATGAGATTTTTCGTTGGTATTATATGTATACCCGGCTTCAGCTCCCAAGGTATTCAAATCATTCTCCGATTTTAATGTTAGGCCATACTCCTTATTCGAGGCTTTAATTCCCCATGAGTGGATTTTTACTAAATTTCCTAAACGATTGTACTTCTCAATTTCATCATTTCGATGTTCTGCCGATTCAATAATGCTTCCACCCTCTGATCTGATTGCTTCACTATCAAACACTGTCATTTCCTGAAGCTCCTTTACTTCAACTTCTTTATTCAAGGCTTTGTTCAAAGCTATTTCTCTTAACTCAGAACCGTCAGCCTTTACATTTGAATACACCAATGTTTTACCATCTTTTGATAGTGTAGGCCAAAAAGCACCTACTGGTACCGAACTGATTTGCTTTATGTTTCCATCATTCGGATTCATAGCATAAATATTATCTATTCCAGAGAATGTAGCCGAGAAATAATACTTCTCGTTAGCGACCTCGATATCCGTAATAACTTGATTTTTGGGTCCCCAAACCATCTTCTCAGAATTACGACCGATATCGAAAACAGTGATATTAAACTTGCCTTTCTTTCTTCCCGAACAGATAATTTCATTCGAATTAACCCACTTAGGGTACATCAAATAATCGTTATCCTTATTGGCTATTCGCTTAATTTCTTTTCCCGTTTTAGCATCCAAAATAACGAGAGCACAATTTTGTTCTTTAGTGAATTCAACCACAACAATTTGCTTACCATCATTGGATAGTTGCGGTGAAAAGAACTTCGCATTCTTCGTAATTTTCTTTCTTTTTCCCGAAGCTATATCAAATACCACAATATCAGAATAGTTGTAGTTATCCCATCGGGGATGTGGTGTTGACTCAGACCAGGACAACATACCATTTGCCACCGAAAAACCACTATTAGCCGTATTCGAAGGATGACAAATAGCTGTTTCTTTACCTTCCGGAGATAGCTTTACGATTTCAGGAATAGTACTGTATGATGACTTTAAAACATACAAATCGTTTCCAGAGTAAGTTGGGAAGGTATAATTAGTAATGTCCTTAGCTTTCTTGCTTATTTTTTCCCCTTCAACAATTTCCATTTCAGAAACTTGCTTCTTGTATGCTTTCTCGTAATGGGCGTATGCTTTCTCGTAAAGTTCACGAGTCGACATCCCGGTGTGCATTCTCAATGAATTCGAAAAAGGATAAATCAAGCGTCGTAATTTCATGGTATTATCCAATACTTTCGCCCAAATATCATTTCCATATTCGTCGCGTAAATAAGAACAAAGCAAATAACCATATTCATAATGATTAGGCATACTATTCTTATATGATCCCATTCGGATATGCTTGTATTTAAAATGTTTATCAGCATTCCAATTGGCATGGTTGTTTTGTTGAAAAGCAGGTATTCTTCCACGTCCCCCATTGCTTACAGCTGTTTCGTTTACCACAGCATCTCCCTCGAAAAACCAATCCGGAACCGCAAGATTTGAAATCATTCCCCAGCCCTGCTCTCCTTGAAAAAGATACAGGACATTTGCTATACCCCGCTTGGTATTTGCAAACTGAAGGGCATGTCGGTATTCATGAATCGAAAGCACATCAATAAAATCATCACCACCTACCATATAAGGATCTTGTGGGTTTGTGCAATAAAACTCACTCTTATAGGGTGCAACCGATACGTAGCCATTGGGCGTACTGGTATTGGCTTGTAAAACAATACTGATTTTTCGAACTTTTCCTCCTAATGATTCCGCATTATTTGCTGCCAAATGATGCACATAGTCTGAGACTCTTTGTGCTTTTGCGGACATATAACCGGGAAATATTACCCTTACTGTATCGGTATTTATTTGCATCCACTTTTCCGAAGCCGGATTTCCACTTACAGTCCCTTGTGCAAGACTCGTACTAATAATAAGGCATAACAAAATAATGCCTAAAAAATATCTAATTATAATCATATCAAAAATTTACTAATATTAAGTTTGAAAAAATATTAAGCACGGAACTGTGCTTTCTTTCGGAATATCATATTAACTCTAAAAGTACCTTTACCACCTTCAAGCGTATTAAAAATATCGTCAGCAACATCTTTCTTTTCTCGCGAGTTTACCACTTGACTTGAATTATAGGCATCTACAAAATCATAACCTAACTTCGACATCGCATTAAGCAAATCTGTTTGGTTTCGTATCTTCAATTTATCACCGTCTTGCAATAAATCATTCAATACAGTTAATTGTTTTTTGAAACTTGATTTTTTTGCATCTATTGTAACACCAATTCCGCCTAACAATTTTGTGTTTTGTGAGGTCACAATGACATATTCAGGTAAGTTGTTAATTTCAACTTGAGTAGATTTTGTAACAGATAATTCCTGTGCATACCCCTCAGATAGCATGGCAAATAGCATGCTTGCAACAAATAATACAGTTCTTAAATTCTTCATGATATTTATTTTCAATTATTAAGTCTGCAAAGGAGAAAATAAAATACCTGAAACTATTTAGAAAAGGCGATTTAGGGCTTCTGATTTCAGAAATTACTAGTCATTATCAGGATTCCGAATTTTGAAGAAACTGTAAAGGCGTGATTTTCTGGAACTTCTTAAAAGCTGTATAAAATGCACTGTTACTTTTAAAACCAGCCTCTAATCCGACTCCCTCAATGTTTAATTGGGAAGTTTTACCTGCCAAAAGCATAGTTTTTGCCTTCTCAACACGGTATTTATTTATATAACTATTGAAATTCTGCTGGCTCAATTTATTAATCGCAGAAGACACCAAGCGGGGATGCTCGTCTATTCTTTCTGAGATATGAACGATAGTGAGTTCTGGATTTAAATATAAAGTCTCAGTACACAATAGGGCGTCTACTTTTTCTAAAACCTGCTTGTACTTTTCTTGTTCTTTTTCTGCTTGAGAACAACTGTTATCAACATTGTTGTATACAGGTTTAGAATCTATAATTTTCTCTGTGATTAAATTATCAGATGATTGTTGCAATAAACCATGATATGAGGTCCAATAGACTAATGATATTCCAAATAGTGACCCTAACAACTCATTTATAAAGTCAGTGAAAAATATTTCAATTATAATGGATAAAATAAAGTATATAATAACTGAAGTAATAGCAATTAAAAGCCAATTTAGCTCACGACGTTCTATCGAACTGTATTGATCTCTTAATAGTTTAGAGTGTTTCCTAACTTTCCTGAAAGTTAAAACAATAATAACAAGCCCAAATAGAATGGCTGCAAACTCAAATAAGATATATGGAGCAGATTCGGTTATAGATCGTTTTAATTCGAGAGGTAGAAAATAGATAATTGCATTAATAACAAACTCCAACAAACCAGGAATAAGAATGTAGTAGTTGGTGTTCTTATTTTTGATAATTGAAATCTCGCCTAAATAAACATAGAGTAAGCTGGGTAGAAGTGGGAAAAATCCAAATGGCAGCAACTCCATATATGGATTCTTTACATATTCATTTACTGTTTCAAAAATTTCAGCTAATGAGGAGAGACCTGAAACAATTAAGAAGAAACTAAGGAACAATAAAGAATTCTTTTTTTTCTTGTTCAAGAATAAAAGAAACAAACCTATTGACAATGCCTGAGACATCTCAACTGTATCTAATATAGTTACCAAAAGATCATTAAGCTCTATCACTCGTGATATATTTAAAGTTTATTTTCACAAAAATAGAACTTTTAAATCAGTCCAACTATTTTTGATTTTTAGGACATATCAAAAAATATGCCTAAATTAATATTTGACAATAAAATGTAATTCCAATTATAATGGGAATAGATAATTTATGAAACACAAAGTGAATTAATGTGCCTTAAAAGGTATCGTAAATTTAAAATCGCTCCCCTTTCCTAATTCACTTTCAACCCAAATGTTTCCACCAAGTTTGTCCATAAATTCTTTGCATAAAACCAAACCTAAACCAGAACCTGTTTCGTTTTCAGTCCCGGTAGATGTCATATTTGTTGACATATCAAATAACATTTTACGGGTTTCATCATTCATTCCAACTCCATTATCTGAAATTGTAATCTCAACATGATTTTGTTTGGCTACAGCCGATACATTTACACTGCCTCCTATTTCCGTAAATTTAATGGCATTCGAAATGAGATTTCGCAAAACTGTCTTTACAATATTTTCATCTGTATAAATTTCAATTTCATCTGATTGAATATGATTTAATTGTATATTCTTAAGGTTTGCAATAGAATTTGATATTTCTATTATTTCCTGGATGATAGTTGATAAGGTTATTTTTTCGGGCTTAAAAATTATTTTCCCAGTTTGTGTTTTAGCCCAATTTAATAAGTTGTCTAATAAGGAAAGTGTGTTTTTGGCTGATGAATTTATAATTCTCAAAAACTCTTTTCTTTCTTCTTCTCCAAAATCTTGTATATTCTCAATTAATAAATCGGAAAAACCTATAATGCTATTAAAAGGACTTCTTAAATCATGTGCAATTACTGAAAAAAGTTTGTCTTTGGTTGCATTTAACTCTTCTAACTTACTTTTACTTTCTTTTAACGCTTCTTCCGCTTTTTTACGTTTGGTAACGTCTCGAAAACTCCACACTCGTCCAATATTTTTCCCATCTAATTCCTGTGGTCGCGAGTAAAATTCAAATATTCGGCCGTCTTTAAAATCAACCACATCAAAAGACTCATCATTGGTCAAATACAAATCTTCTACTTTAGTTAGGAAACTATCCGGATCAGATAATTGTTCAAGTACCGATGCTAATAATTTTTCATCTTCACGGGTTGAAAGAACTGAATCTGAAATTCGCCACAGTTCCACAAACCTTTTATTAAACCTTCTAACTCTCCTTTTTTTATCAACCACAAGAATACCATCGACAGTTGATTCAAGTGTTGCAGTTACTAAAGACAAGGATTTTTTAAGTTTTTTTTCCGTTTTTTTACGATCTGTGATGTCACGTGTTATTCCAAGAACACCTGTAATTTCTTCGTTTTTAAGACGTAGAGGAACGCTGTTGGTTTCAAGCCAGATACTCTTGCCTTTTAAGCCAGTCACCTTAAACTCCAACTTGCCTCCTCCACCACCTAATGTTTCTACAAAAAGTTCAGTAAACGGCTTTCTATATTCTTCATTTACTAAAGGGAGTACAGATTGTCCCAAAACCTCATCCAAATTATCGGCACCAATCATATTGAGACCTGCTGGATTCATGTACTCTAACTTTCCTTCCAGATTAAGTATTTTTACACATTCAGGCTCCGTTTCCAGAATAGTACTTAAGCGTTTCTCACTTTCTATTAGAGCTTCTTCCGTTTTCTTTCGATCAGTAATATCATCAATAGCAACTATCACATGAAGATGCCCTTCGATATCAATTGGCTCAGCACTAACACTAAGACAACGATCTTCAAATTTACCGTTGATTAATAAATTTAAATTCATCTCAGCCCCATGTATCTGTTTTTTTTCTTTAACGACTTGCTCTATTCCTTGTCGCAAAGGACAAGCTGGACATGAATCAGAAAACCCACAACCTTTATTTGTTTCCAAGCTATGAATACAACCAAGCCCACCTCCCACCAAGCGGCCTATAACTTCCGTTGGATTGCGCAAATTTGTTGAATAAATTGCCTGATTAGCATGTACAATAGACTTATCACAATCAAGAAGAAGTATGCCCATAGGCACTGCTGAAAATATTTTCAAAAAATTATCGCGTTCCTTCAACAGTTTTTCTTCGGTCTTTTTTCGGATTTCTATTTCAGAGGATAGCTCTTTATTTGCAGCTTCTAATTGAGAAGTTCTCCATATTTCTTCTTGTTCAGTCTCGTCATTTCTCATGCTAGTATCTCCTTTCAATATTTACCTGAATGTCATTTTGCTTATTAAGCTCCCTAACGAGCTCTAGTGGACTAAATAAGTATCATTATTACAATTACTACTAAAGTATTAAATATAGACTAAGATTCATAGAAGTAATACGCTCTATTTTATGACAAAAAAAGACACGTTAAAGTGTCTTTTATACATAAAACGATAAATACTTACAGGCAATTTGTGATCTAAAATAAGAGATTCTCGTAAATATTATACTTACGAGAAATTTCCTAGATTATAGGTTATATATACTTCTTTATAATTTTTATCTTTCGAAGCCAGCTACTTACAAACCAGCTTAATGAAAGTGAAATAATAAAGCTTAATAAAAACTTAGTGAATGCAGGAATATCAAACTTCGTTAATAAAAACTGACTCCATAGAACAAAAATAAAATGAACAATATAAATCAAATAAGCATTCTCAGATAAGGAATTCCACCAATATCTCTCGGTATGAACTAATCTTCTAAAAACAGTAATAAAAGCTATACTACTTAATGTGCATGAGGCTACATAAATACCATAGTAAATCATATATGCATTAAATTCGCCTATCCTTTTGTCTTCTAATAGTTGAGTTAATGGTTCTGCAACTATTGTTAGAATGCAATAAACAGCCAAAGAAAGAGAAAACCAAAGCCACCATTTTTTTACAATTGCTGATTCTGCTGAGAGTAATTCATTATTAAAGTCTGTGTTGCCAATCAAAATTCCCAATGTGAAATACCCAAAATACAGAAATATTCGACTTGCCTGAAAATCAAAAGGACCAATTCCAACCCAACTACCTGCTCCCATTTTGTATGCTAAAGGCACATAGAGTATCCAAGTGACACTAAATAGCAGGCAAAAAAAAGTAAACGGTTTATTTTTTAAGCTAGAGAGTCGCTTCCCAATTTTTTTGCTTGTTTTATAAAAATGTGAAAGAAATAATGCAAACAACAAATTAAAAAGGAATAATACCCAAATAAACCAAGGCGGGCCAGCAGGCCATTTCTCTACTAGAAAGAAATCTTTAATGTGAGCAATAACATCTAAGTTTTTATGTATTGTATAGTAGGAAGGAAAATAAGCAATCAACATAAAAAAAGTCCCTAAGAACAGAAAAGGTATAAAAATCCGATAAAATCTGTCTCTTATAAAGCTGTAGATTCCTTTTTTATTGATACTTTTTATAAGGAACAACCCTCCTATCAAGAACATTAGCGACATAAAAAACACATCATTAAAATTTTGGAATATATCAAGCCCAATCCACCTATTTGTGTCAACTATAGGATGTGTTGAATTAGCATAGATTTTATTATCAAAACGTGCAAATGTCGTATAAGCTAATGATGAATGATGTGCTACAACCAAGACTGTAATGGCTGACCGTAAGTAATCTACCCAAAGGTTTCTTTTTAACTTATTCATTTCAAACTATTCTTATGTTTCAGTTATTCTTGTACTAAACGTTCAACAACAACTTAAAGTTACTGTATAGTAAGAAAAAATTAGGACTAACTCATTCAGAACATCAATATTGATGTTATTTCTTTTATATTCTTAGATTGAAACTCTCTCAATTTAGGTGAATCCATCATCTTTCAATCAAGCTTTATAAAATGAGGAAAGCTTAAAGGTATTTTGTAACCTGAAAATAAAAAACCTCGTAAGTATATACTCACGAGGTTTTCTTGTAGCCCCAGCAGGACTCGAACCTGCATCTAGTGTTTAGGAAACACTTGTTCTATCCCTTGAACTATGGGGCCAATGCTCGACAAAAGTATTTAAATCTGATTAATTAACAAAACAAAAATTGTCCATAAAATAAGTTGAATAAGATCTACATCTCTTAAATTGTATATTCGAACATTAACTTAATATTCATAATAAACTTGCATTATACTAAACATATTTTGTAAGTTTGATCTTTATTAAGAAAGCAATAAGAATAAATGAGCTGTAACCTTCTTTATTCGAACTCTAAACAACCATATAATTCTCAATAAGATGAAGAAATTCATATTCATTCTCCTTGTAGCTTGTAGTCTATCGAGTCAAGCCCAAAATACAAAAATAGCTGTACTAAAACAGTTTATTTCCGATGTTATTAAAATAGATGCCAGCAAGCTTAATCAGCAACAACCTATCATCAGCATCAACGAAATTGCTAAGGCTAAAGCAATCAAATCATTTGAGATTAATCGTGAAAACATCAATCAATCTCTAGACGAAGCAAAAAAATATAAGCATTGCCTGATTACCGTTGATGGACATACACTTATTAAAGTTATCGATTTTAAGAATAGTAGTCCCAGTGGAGCTTGGCGTACTGCCATGCCAATGAGTAAAGGCTATATTCAGAAAGCTGGTGTTCTTCATGAGAAGAAAGATTACCTCAAAAATTTAATTGGAAGACCAGACTCACAAATTAGGATGATGTATTTATTCAACTAATTAGTTTAAACATGATATTTTAGCCCTGATCCAACGACTTGGATTGGGGCTTTTTTATCTCATATAAAAATAACGAGCCTTAATCTGTAAATCAAGGCTCGTTAAAGTATTATAAATGTTTCGATTATTTAGCTTCCTCTCCTTTAATCAAGAACCTGTCGTAAAAGAATAAGGACACTACAGCAATTAATCCAATCGCCATGATCACATACCAAATGTTCTCTGGGTGATGTGTGTTCCAAAGATATTTCGTCAATTCATTTTGATTCATATTCATTAATTCACCGGCCTTATTAAAGTAATCTGTAGCAGAAAAGTCTTCAGAAATTGCTGGGATATCCAAACCTCTTTTTTCAACTTCATTCACCAAAAGGTTTACTTTATCCGACATGCTTCCGTATACATTACCAGAGATAATACCTGCCAATGTACTTCCCAAAAAGACAGGAAGAAAAGAACAACCCATATACAAACCTACCTTATCGGCTGGAGCAATTCTACCAATGTATTCTGTAATTTTTGGTGAGCTAGCCATTTCTCCTACCGAGAATATAAAAATGGCTACAATTACAAATAAAACATTCTGAGTGTAAAGCGTTAAAGCCATACCAATTGTACAAACTAAAATTCCCCCCATCATTGCCTTTAACGGCTTTAGTTTCATCACTAGTGAAGAAATAATGATCTGAAATAGGATAATGAACATGGCATCAAAATTTACAATAAACTCTGAATCCATTTGATTTCCTTTACCATAGGTTTCGGTAACTGCAGGCATAAATCCTTCAAAGAAATTATATACCGATGAGGTATCAACCCATTGGGTTATAAATACTGGCAAAGTAAAAAACAGTTGATAGTACATGCTCCAAAAAGCAGCAACCAAAATAAGGAAGATAACAAATTTGAAGTCACTTAATGCTGTTCCAATATTTCTAAATACATTCGCAATTGCCAAACCTAATGATTCCTTTTTTATCTCTCTTTCTGGTTCCTTGTAGAACAAAATCAACAAGAAATTAACTAAAATTACTCCAGCCGAAATATAAAATACAGTGTTATATCCATCGTCTTTGTATGCTAAGGCAACCAAAGGGCCAATAAATGCACCAATGTTTACCATCATATAAAAAATACCAAAACCTATAGAGGCTGTCTCATCATCGGTAGTTTTGGCAACTGTGGCTGAAATAATCGGCTTGAATAAAGCCGCTCCTAAAGCAAGATAAAGATACATAGCAAAAACAGCCACAAAAGTACTCGCTAGAGGCAGTGCAATAAAGGCAGTACTGTATATTATAAAAGAGATTGCCAATACGCGCTTATAACCGTATTTATCAGCAATGGCTCCAGTTATTACAGGCAGAAAATAAAGAATTCCTGTTCCTACTCCCATTATGATTCCTTTCTGCGCTTGAGAAAGTCCCAAAGCTCCAATATCAGTCGATGCAGTTAGGTAATTGGCAAACAGCATGAAGAAGCCATACCATGCCCAACGCTCAAATAGCTCAATTGTATTCGCTACCCAAAAGGTTTTTGGGAATTTTTTTAAAACTCTAGCAATACTCATTTTTTGAATTTTGTGTATTTAATATTTGTAATGGGCCCAAAAAGTACAAATAAGTTATCAGCTAAAACATGACTTTCTACATTTAGAACCTAATAACAATGCCATTTCCATTGAATAGTACTTTTTGATTCTTTCTTTTATGAAAATACAATCCTGCAAGGTAACCAATACCTCCTCCAAGTACCACATCAGATAACCAGTGTCGATTGCGATACATTCTTGCAAAACTCACCCCAGCTGGAATCACATATATCCATTTTGAATATTCTTGTGCAAAAGGAGTAAACACAGACCATGCCACAAAAGCATGTCCTGAAGGAAAAGATTTTCTATCATTCCCTCTTCCATTAAATGCATCGAAATGCATCGATCCTCTATTCATATCAGGACGCGATCGACCTGCAATAAACTTAGTACTCTCTGTCAATACAGCACCACAAATTAAAGCCTTTGCCGAATTCATAGCGGTAGTTGCTAAACGTTCATCATCAATAGCAGTAGCAATAGCCCAAGTTGCCAATGTAGCTGGTGCCAGATATTTTTTTTCACCAAACTCATTAGATATATCAGTAAAACCATTCATAAAACCACTTTGGTTATGAGTCATACCATCTTTTGCTAATTCATCCAGCAAAAAAGCAGAGCCCAAAATTCCACCAAAAATCAGCAGGTTCTTCTTAGAAAAGGTATCATTTCTTAATTCTAACTTTTTAAGATCGGCTTCTTCCTGAGCCGCTTGCTTTCTTTGTTCACAACTTACAAACTGGGCCTGAGATTGGCTTACAAACAAAATAAGGAGTAAACTAATAAAACTCCAGTGCTTTTTTTTTGAGAGATACATTGACATCATTTTTTTTGAACCTAACAAAAGTAGAAGAAATTAAGTTTATGAAAGGTATAAACACAAAAAAGCCGCTCGAAAAATCGAACGGCTTCTGCTCCCTCTCTAGGACTTGAACCTAGGACCCTCTGATTAACAGTCAGATGCTCTAACCAACTGAGCTAAGAAGGAATAAACTGATATTCTTTTTAAAAACCTCACAGCATCGGTTTTTGCTCCCTTTCCTGGACTCGAACCAGGGACCCTCTGATTAACAGTCAGATGCTCTAACCAACTGAGCTAAAAAGGAATACAACTGATATTTATTTTTAAAAACCTCACAGTATTGGTTTTTGCTCCCTTTCCTGGACTCGAACCAGGGACCCTCTGATTAACAGTCAGATGCTCTAACCAACTGAGCTAAAAAGGAATATAATTCGCAATTTTCCTTGCTTATAAAGACGTGCTTTATTGGAGAAATTTGCGATGCAAAACTAAGGGCTTTTCCCCAATTATACAAGAGCCTCCAAGTATTTTTTTCAGAAAAAATAAATAAATTCTCATCCCGTCATTCAAAATTGCTTTTTATCAGGAAGATATACGCAAAAAAAATATTTCAAATAAAACTATATTTTTCTACTTACATCGGAAATAGGTATAGTCTGACCTCATATCAGCTTTGTAAAAGTACAACTATTTCTGCAAAGATTAGTCACCGTATAAAACCGAGAATAAGTATCCATTGAAAAGGAAATATATTTTCACATCAAATATTCAGACTTATATATCTTTATCTATTTTTTTAATCTTAGCTTTGCATCACAACTATTCTTATTTGTACTAATTTAAAATAAACAATAGATGATGACTTCTAATATCGCGGATCTTCCATTTTCAGAATTTCTGAGCGCTATTAAAAAGACGATACACAGTGCTTTTTACGAAAAGGATAATATCGAAAAATTTATCCAGAAGAGAGGATTTCCAGCACTGGTACTAAGAGATATCATGGCTAAGAATCCTTTATCGGTAGCAATACCGAAAGAATATGGTGGCCGTGGAGCAAAAGTGAAAGAATGTTTAGGGATATTGGATACTGCTTCTTACGAATCACTTCCATTGGCTTTAACTTTTGGTATTAATATCGCTCTATTCCTTGAACCTGTGGCGAAATATGCACAAGATAATGTGAAGAAAGGTATTTTTGACCGTTTCTTAACTCAGCAAAATATGGGTGGTTTAATGATTACTGAACCAGATTTTGGTAGTGATGCTTTGGGAATGCAAACATCAAATATCAAGATGGGAGAATCGTACCACATCAAAGGAACCAAACACTGGCAAGGATTAACAGGTATGGCTGACTATTGGTTGATGACCTCTCGTCCTCAGGATCAGAACGGAAGATTAGGTCGTGATATTGACTTCTTTATTTGTGATGTGCAGCAACCTCAACAAGCTATTAAGGTTGAAGAATATTATAATAACTTAGGTCTCTACCCTATTCCTTACGGGAAGAATTCTATAGATATTCAAGTGCCTCAGCAGTACAAGCTCAAACCCGAATCAACAGGTTTAAAATTGATGATGGATCTTCTACATAGAAGCCGATTACAGTTTCCTGGAATGGGATTAGGTTTTATTCGCAGAATGCTTGATGAGTCCATCAAACATTGTTCAACTAGAATTGTTGGAGGGAAGCCTCTTATCAGTCTAGATCAAGTTCGCCACCAAATTGGGCGTATTCAGTCTGCCTTTACCATCAGCTCGGCTATGTGCTCTCGTAGTTCTTTAATTAGCGGTATTGAAAATAATCTGGCAACAGCTGCGATTGAAGCCAATAGTATGAAAGCTTATATTACAGATATGATGCAAGAGGCAGCACAAACATTGACTCAACTGAGTGGAGCCAATGGCTACAAAGCAGAAAGTATTGGTTCCAGAGCAATCATCGATTCGCGACCTTTCCAGATTTTTGAAGGATCTAACGATATGCTTTATACTCAACTTTCGGAGATGGTTATGAAGATCATGACAAAGAAGAAAAATATGAATCTTTCAGAATTCTTCAAAAATCATGAACTCACTAAGAACGTTTCTGACTATTTCAAAGGCATTGTGAATTTCAACCTTGATACTAAGTTACCACAGAGAAAAATTGTTGATTTAGGTAAGATTATCAGTAAGGTTGTTGCAGCTGATCATGTTGTACAGATGGGAGCAAAAGGTTTTAGATCAGATTTAATCAACGACAGTTTAGAAACGATAAAACATGAAATTTCGATGCTTGTTAGCTCATATAAATTTCAAACCAACGTATCACCTACTGAAGAATATAAGGAGCAAAGCTCATGGCTTTCGTTCACTTAGATTTTGGTAAAACAGTTTTATTAATAGCAACAAACTCCTCTTCTTTTCATACGGAAGGGGAGTTTTTATAAGATAAAAAAGGGGCAGAATTTACCTGAGGTTTAAAATAATAAGTGCATTTATCATCAAAAGTGCAGAATTTCAAACTATTACCCTATCTTTGTCGTTTTTATATATTATACATGACATTCAAAGAATTAGGCATTATAGATCCTATCCTGAAAGCCCTTGAGGCCAAAGGCTATACATATCCTTCCCCAATACAAGAACAGTCTATTCCCATCCTTCTAAAACGAAAGGATTTATTAGGTTGTGCTCAAACAGGTACAGGAAAAACTGCAGCTTTTGCTATTCCAATCCTACAGCATATTTTTAACGATAATCGTAACACCAAGGGGCAGCGTAAAATTAAAGCACTAATTGTTACACCTACACGAGAATTAGCGATACAGATTGGGGACAGTTTTACCGAATACGGAAAATATACCGGAATCGTTAATACGGTTATTTTTGGTGGTGTAAAGCAAGGGTCGCAGACATCAGCACTTCGCAGAGGTGTAGATGTATTAGTGGCTACACCAGGTCGACTTTTAGATTTAATGGACCAAGGCTATATCTCATTAAAAGATGTGCAATATTCAGTTCTTGACGAAGCCGATCATATGCTTGACATGGGTTTCATTCACGATATCCGTCGAATAATAGCTAAACTACCAACTAAGAGACAATCTTTATTCTTTTCAGCAACTATGCCAACATCTATTGTGAAGCTCTCACAGAAGATGCTAGGTAATCCTGAGAAAGTAACCATTGCACCTAAGCAAACTACCGCAGAACGTGTAGAACAGGCTTTATATTTCGTTAGCAAAAAGAACAAGCCTAAACTACTAGTTCACCTCTTAACTCGTAATCAAGTTGACTCAACTTTGGTTTTTACCAGAACTAAATATGGTGCTGATAAAATTGTGAAGGCTTTAAAGAAGGTTGATATCCACTCTGAGGCCATTCATGGGAATAAGTCTCAGAATCAAAGACAGAAGGCCTTATTAAACTTTAAAGAAGGCAAAACGAAAGTTTTGGTTGCCACTGATATTGCGGCTCGTGGAATTGACGTTTCAGAACTGGAACTTGTTATCAACTTCGATCTGCCTAATGTTGCAGAAACCTATGTACATAGAATTGGACGTACTGGTAGAGCAGCGGCAAGCGGTATTGCCATTTCTTTCTGCGATGTTGAAGAAAAACCCTATTTAAAGGATATTCAGAAATTAATTGCTCAGCAGATCAAAGTTATAGCTGAACATCCATTTTTAAATTCAGGCGATAATGAACCAGCTGAAAAACCAAAGAGACCTCAAAGATCAAATAGACCTCGTCGTAATAATGACCAGAGATCTGATTCTAAAAAGAAGGTTGATCCTGAGAATAAGCACAAAAGAGACAGAAGACGCAAGCCTTTTATCAGAAAAAGAGACTAATGTCTGAACCAATCTATATGACAAAAAAAAACTCACGATTCAATATCATGAGTTTTTTTTATATCTGAATTAGGAAAAACCTAATACTATTTTGTTTGTCTGATCTGTTTGAAACTAATATTCAAAGCTTTCTGAAAATATCTAATACTTTTCATTTCCTTAGTTGTTACCAAGGATAACGAAAGCCCTTCTTTTCCTGCTCGAGCCGTTCTTCCGCTTCGATGCGTGTAATACTCTTCTTTATCTGGTAATTGATAATGCACAACGTATGAAAGTCCTTCTACGTCAATTCCACGAGCCGCAATATCAGTAGCAACAATCATCTGTAAGTTTCCATTTTTGAATGCACGCATCACCTTATCACGCTCCTTTTGTAACAGATCACCATGAAGCCCATCAGCAGGAATATTTCTTGCAATTAGTTGTTTCGCCAGAGTTTGTGTCGCAACCTTAGTTTTGCAAAAAATAAGACCTCTGTTGTCGCTTTGTGAACTTAAAAACTGTAATAAAATATTCAATTTTTCTTTCTCATCACAAATCAAAAATTTGTGTTCAATATTTTTGTTCACCACATTACGACCACTCACCTCAACTTTATGGGCACTTCCTTTTAAGTGTTTATTCACAATCTGCTTGATGCCTTGAGGCATGGTTGCAGAAAACAACCACTTATTCTGAGCCATCGATGTAAAACTCAAGATTTGATCAAGTTCCTTCTTGAAACCCATACTCAACATTTCGTCAGCCTCATCAAGCACAACTGTACTTACATGACTCAAGTCAACCGCCTTACGGTTAATCAAATCGATTAGCCGACCAGGTGTTGCGACAATAATGTGTGTTGGGCGTCGAAGAGCAGCAATTTGCTTATCGATAGGTGCTCCACCGTAAACCGCTTCGGTAAAAATCTTCTCAGTGAATTTTGTAAACTTGAAAAGTTGCTTAGCAATTTGTTGTCCCAACTCTCTGGTTGGACACAAAATTAACCCCTGCACAACCTTGTGATGTGTATTTATACGATGAAGCATAGGCAATCCAAAGGCTGCCGTCTTTCCTGTACCCGTTTGAGCTTGTCCAATAAGATCGGTGTCACCACCCAACAATACCGGAATTACTCGACTTTGTATTTCGGTTGGCTTCACAATATTCATATCGCTCAAGCCCTTAAGAAAGTTTTTACTTACTCCAAGTTCTTTAAAATTCTCCAAAACAGATCTTTATTTAGTTTGGCTGCAAAGATACTTATTAAATAAATGGAAGCAAACGAATAAAGCAATGGACATTATCTCTTTGATGAACCTTTTTTAAGAGGATCGAGATCGATAAAACCCATCATATTTATTAAGTTTGGAATGAAAAATCGAAAATGAAATAAAGTGCCTCAATAATTGGCTCCTTTAAAACAAGAGAATCGAATAATATGCCTAAATATTCAATCATAATTCCAATCTACAATAGACCTGACGAAGCTGAAGAGTTGCTCGCAAGTTTAGCCAAGCAGAACTATAAGAATTTCGATGTTCTTATGATTGAAGATGGTTCTACAGAGGATTGTTCAGAGATCGTTAAAAATTATGCCAAAGATCTTGATATTAAATATCATTTTAAGGCAAATTCAGGTCCTGGCGATAGTCGTAATGTAGGTATGAGCATGGCAACTGGTGAGTATTTAATTTTCTTTGATTCTGATTGTATTATACCTCCTCAGTATTTTGAAGAGGTGGAAAAGCAATTGGCTGAGACCCCCCTCGATGCTTTTGGTGGGCCAGATAGTGCTCATCCCGATTTTAGCAAGTTTCAAAAGGCAGTCAGCTATGCCATGACCTCAATTATCACAACCGGTGGTGTAAGAGGTAAGAAAAGCAAATTAGACCAGTTCCAACCCCGTAGTTTCAATATGGGGATAAGTCAGGCAGTTTATAAAAAAGTAGGTGGTTATACCGATGTGACTCCGGGTGAAGATCCTGATTTGAGCTACCGAATTATGAATGCAGGTTTCAAAGTCGGCTTAATTGAAAAAGCCTATGTCTTTCACAAAAGACGTATTGATTTCTCGAAATTCATTAAACAGGTTTACAAGTTTGGTATTATGCGACCTGTACTCATAAAATGGTATCCTGATAAGTTTAAATTGACCTATACATTTCCAAGTTTATTCTTGCTTGGCAGTCTACTATTATTACTACTGGCCATTCTTATAAATCCGATATTTTTGAGTCCTCTGGTTTTTATTGCCATCATTCTATTTCTTGAATCGATGATAAAAACAAAGAGTCTATCCATATCATTTCTGGCTGTATTAGCCAGTTTCATTCAACTCTATAGCTACGGCTATGGTTTCTTAAAAAGTGCCATTCTTATTCTTGGTCTCAAAAAAGAAGAACGTCTCGTTTTTGATAATTTCTTCTTTGATAAATCGAAACGACCTGATAAATAATAAACTCCTGTAAATCCTAAACTTTCTGGTTTAGGATTTCTTTTTGTCATGTTAGTGTAGAATCATTTTTTGTAACTTTAGATTAAAACAAGAATATGACTCAGGTATTAATCAGTGGTGGTTCAGGTTTAGTTGGCAAAACTCTATGTAAGAAGTTACAAACTAAAGGGTATAGTGTTGCCATATTGAGTCGGACAAAAAACAAGAATCTCAAAACATACCTTTGGGATCCTCAAAATAATAAAATTGATCCTGAAGCAATCGACTCATCCGATTATATCATCCATCTTGCCGGAGCAAATATTGCCGAAAAAAGATGGTCAATATCAAGGAAAAAACTCATTCTTGACAGTCGAGTAGAATCTGCCAATCTAATTTTTAGTGAAGTCAAAAAGCAGAACAAAGAATTAAAAGCTTTCATTTCTGCATCGGCTGTAGGTTACTATGGTGCCCTTACATCTGATAAAGTATTTACTGAAGAGGATTATGCTGCTAGTGATTTTCTGGGTCAGACCTGTTTTGAATGGGAAAATGCAGCCAAACAATTTGAAACTCTGGGTATTCGAACTGTGACTCTTCGGACAGGTCTTGTTCTTAATAAAAGCGGTGGAGCTTTATCAAAGATGATTATTCCAATAAAATTGGGTTTAGGTTCTGCATTAGGAAATGGCAATCAATATATACCATGGATACATATCGACGATCTTTGTGAAATCTATATAAAAGCCATTGAAGATACACAGATGGCAGGTGCTTTTAACGCCATAGCACCCGATTTCCAAACAAACAAGAGTTTAACTCACATGCTATCTAATGCATTGAATAAACCTTACTGGCTACCCAATACACCTGCATTTCTATTAAAGTTTATATTGAGCGAAATGTCAGTTCTTCTTTTAAAAGGAAGTCGAGTATCTTCAGGTAAAATCCTTAAAACAGGGTTCACATTTAAGTTTCCAAAACTTGAGAAGGCTTTGAAGGATTTATTATAATAAAAAAGCTAATCCATATTAATGAATTAGCCTTAAAATATTTTTTGTTACAAAGGCTTATTGCTTTATACGCTCAACATATTCTCTGTTACGTGTATCAACCTTTATAACATCATCGGTATTGACAAAAAGAGGAACCATGATAGTTGCACCCGTTTCAATAGTTGCAGCCTTAAGTGAATTTGTTGAAGACGTATCACCACGTAAACCTGGCTCAGTGTATGTAACTTTCATTATAACATGAATAGGAAGCTCTACGTATAGTGGCGTTTCAGTATCGGCATGAATTACAGCCTCAACGTGATCACCTTCTTTCAAAAGGTCTGGCTGATTAAATAAATTTTCTTCTAATGCTATTTGCTCGTAAGTTTCAGTATGCATCAAATTGTAACCCATATCATCTTTATAAAGATATTGGTATGGACGGCGCTCAATTCGAGCTACATCAATCTTAAGACCAGCAGTAAAAGTATTATCAATAATTTTACCTGTCTTTACATTCTTTAATTTAGTTCTTACGAAAGCTGGACCTTTACCAGGCTTAACATGCTGGAATTGAACAATCGTATATAAACCAGTCTTAAAATGGATACACATACCATTCTTAAAATCTGCAGTACTTGCCATGTTGTTATATATTAATTAAAAATTATCCTTTTTGATTGCATCGCAAAAGTAAGAGAAAGTATCCTTAATGAGAAATATTATACAGATATTGTGTGTTTTGCATCAAATGAAAATCTTTTTACTTCAATATCTTTTGATCGTTTTATCAACAGTCATATGTGGGAAATTAACCAAGTCGCAACGTAGGGATCCTATAAACAAATCGAATTGTACACGTACTGGTACTTTATTTGCATCAGCTGATATCCAAATATGCATATCGTCTTCATTTTTAAAGGCTCTACCTGTTTCCACAACCGGAATAAACTTATAGCATTTAATTTTCCCAATCTTGCTTTTTATGGTTTCGTAACCCATAAATCTAAATTGAAGAAGAAATGGTTCATCAGAGAAATAAGTGTCAATCGTCAATAGCTGTCCCTTAACCAAATCTGAATTAAAAAGTTTCATTCGAGCAAAATAGAAAGCTGAAAGAATATCATGTACCCCTTCAACTACATCGTGTTCGCCAGATCGTTTGCTATAAACTTTATTCTTCTCCCTATCAAAAATAAGTTCATTATAACGTTTATAACTGCCCTCTTTAATGTTGCGAATGGCTTTTATCGGCAATAAAGTTTCCTTGTCAACGTAGCTCTCGTAAGTATTTCTAACTCCAAATAATGAATTTGTTAAACCTGTTGTTCTACCCGTCAAAATTAGGTGATGGACATCTTGTCCTTTATATCGTTCCGATCTAAGTTTTAAGCTTGCTTTTCCTCCACGAATAAAACCATAATGAATCACGTACTTAAGATGTTCCGTTTTTTTCCTAAGCATCGTTCCACCTTCAGCATAAGCTGAAAAAGTAAAAAGAAGGATAAATAAAACTAGAAGGCAATTATTTCGCATAAATTAAGCTTAAAAAGATATTAATGACTCAATATCGCCATTTCAATGCGAAAAAACGAATGCTTTTAGAAGATATTTTTCTTAGGCGTTGTTGCCACAAAGTCTTTTAGATAAAATGGCTCGAAATAAGCTACATCCTCAAACATTTCAGTTTCAAACTTAGCCTCAGACAATTCTACCATTCCTGTAGCCGTAGGTGTTACATCACTTACAAAAATTGCATTTTGACTTTGCAGACTAGATTGACATTTAGCCGAACCATCACCAAAGAAAACAATTTCACTTTTTTCAAGGTCAGAAGCAAAAGATTCCTCATCTATAATCTCAGCAGCAACTTCTCTAATTTCTTCGTTCTTGTACGAATAAAAAGCCGTGTAGACTTCCATTCTGCGAGCGTCAATCATTGGGCAAAACACACTCGCTTCCGGATCTCCCAACTGAGATAATATGGCCTCATTTTTTAATAATGGAGCCGTCATAGCCTGTAAAGTACTGACTGCAATTAATGGCAGATTGCTTCCATAGCAAATTCCTTTAGCTGTAGAAACACCAATACGCAAACCTGTATAAGAACCTGGTCCCATACTAACAGCTATAGCATCAAGATCACTTGTAGACAGCTTATTTTCTTTAAGGATACTATCAATAAATACAGTCAAATGAGTAGCATGATTCATTCCCTCCTTGTTCTCCTTATAGGCAAGTAGTCTACCATCTTTCCCCAATGAAACTGAACAAACTGCAGTTGATGTTTCTATATTTAGTATTAAAGCCATTGTTTTGAGTTATTAAGTCTAAAACTATTCTGAATTTTTCTGTGATTTATATTTTCAACCACTTACAGATCGCAAATTTAAGCTATAAAAAGGGAATTAGAAAGTACCTTTACACCGACATTAAGTAGAATACTGACAAAAAAGAACTCCGATTCGATAAATATCGAATCGGAGTAACTAAACTTACTTGAAAACTTGACTATAAACTGATTTCGACTCCATTATAGAAGTCTATGATTTTTGTTCTGAATATGTAATCGTATTTTGCTTGAAGCAGATTCGACTTTGCTTTCAAAAGATTATTTTTTGCCTGATTGTATTCAACTGAATTTACCAAACCTAAATTAAATTTCTCTTCGGTATAACGGAAAGCTTCTTCCGTCGAAGAAACTGCAGTTTCACTTGAAAAATATTTTTTCATCGCTGCTAAAGCATTCGCGTGAGCTTGCTGAATTTCTTTTCGAAGAATATTTTTAGTATTTTCCATATTCAACTTAGAACGGTCAATATTAATCTTAGCATTACTAATAGCTCTGTTGACAGTTCCTCCATTAAAAATAGGAATTCTCAAATTGAAACCGAAACTTTTTGATTCAAAAAGCTTCAACTGATCATATAGCTTCATCTCTTTTCGAATAACTATTGGATTTCCTCCTACATCAAATCCTGTTTCTGGTTGATTTTTCCTATAACCTGACCCCCAAGAACCTGACATCGAAAGCGAAGGCGTGATTTGTCCTCTTGCAATTGCTAAACCTTTTTCAGAACTCTGCAATCTATATTTAGCTGCTTTCATCTCAGGACGAAATTCCAATGCACTAGTAAACACTGATTCAGGATTCACAAGAGATCTTGTTGCATTTAATACAGGAAGATCAGGAGTTTGAATATTGAAGTTACCAGTATTCTTTAAGTCTAACAGTTGAGCTAAACCTAATAAAGCAATATCCAAAGAGTTCTTTGAAGTAACTACCTCTAAATCTTCTCTTGCTAATTGTGCTTTTTGTTCCATTAAAGTTCCCTTTGGAAGCGTTCCTGCTTCGACCAATGCACTTGTTCTTTCGATTTGAAATTTGGTAACTTTTACTTGCTCCTGAGCAATATCTAAAAGCTCTTTTTTAAATAAAATGTCCAAGAAATAGGATGTAATGTTTAAAGCCAAATCATCTTTAGCTTTCTCCACATCCTGTAAAGCTGCATTCAACTCCAATTCATTTTTTTTAATGGCATTCCTCTTTTGAAAACCATTAAAAAGAGTCACATTCGATGATAAACTTACAGATCCTGATTGACTATTATTATTTTCATAAGTGTTACTAGCACTAAGGGTACGTCCATAATTAAAATCGTAGCCTGAACTACCATTTAAATTTGGCAAGAGGTCGTACTTAGATTGCTCAGTGTTATTCTTTTGAAATTCTGCATCTAGTTTTCTTAACTGCAATGAAATATTGTGTTCTTTCGCATAGTCAATACACTTCTTTAAATCCCATTTATCTTGAGCCATAACACCCAGAGATAACAAAAATAAAAGAAGAATTAAGCTTATTTTTTTCATACAATAATATATTTTTTATTAGACATGAAGATAGTAATTGAGATTAGAATGAACTAAGAATTATTTCTTATTCTTTTTTTTCTTTTTCTCCTCTTCCTTTTTCTTCTTCATTTCTTTCATTTTTTTGATTTTCGACATTTTCTCGCCCTTAAGCTTGTCATCTTTGGTTATACCATCAAGGATTTCAATATTAATTCCATCAGATAAACCTGTTTTCACAAATCGCTTTTCAAAAACCTGAGGTTGGGTTTCGATATTTACAAAACTTGAATCGTTACTAAATTCTAACAAGCTCTCGTTTACAGCTAAAACTTTCTCTCTTCTATCAAGTACAATTTCAGCGTTAGCACTATAACCGGAACGAATAAAGTACTCATTACTTAATTTTACAGCTGCTTTAATTTCAAACTGAATAGCACCATTTTCTGCCACACCTTTAGGAGATATATACTCTAAATGAGCATCGAATTTAAAATCTTCAATTGCTCCAATTGTAAGCTTAAGATTCATGCCTTGCTTTATTTTTCCAACTTCAGTTTCATCAACCTTTCCTTGGAAAATCATTTCGCCCATATCAGCGATAATAGCAACAGTTGTTCCTTCGTTAAAAGTATTACTTTGAATAACCGAATAACCTTCTTTCACAGGAATATCAAGAATCATCCCTTCAATAGTAGAACGGATAATAGTATTAGTCACACTTCCCGATTTAGAAGTCACACCTTCTTTAATAAGCTGAAGGTTATCTTTTGCAGATTTCAACTCTTCCTGAGCACTTCGATAAGCCAAACGTGGCTTTTGAAAATCAGATTCAGAAATTACTTTCTTTTCAAACAACAGTTTATCGCGATTGTAATTGATTTGAGCGTCTTCAAAACTAATTTGAGCTCTCTCAACTCTCGATTCTGCAGAATTCAGATTAATCATATCCGGAATAATCTTAATCTTAGCAATCTTATCACCCTTCTTAAGCATCTGTCCTGGCTCAACAAATAATGTCTCAACGATACCAGATACCCCTTGAGGCTTTATTTTAATCTCTTTACGAGGAATTACGGAACCAGTAGCTACTGTTTTCTTAACGATATCAGTTAACTCAGGCGACTTAGTTTCATAAACTTCAGGTTTCTCTTGCGATTTACTATATAGGAAAGCAATTGTTCCAAAAAACAGCAAGATAAAGACTACGACCATTATAATTCTAAAAACTTTTTTCATATCAATTGTTATTTTCAAGTGTTATATCAAGTGTAATTTATTCGTAACGTAAAGCATCAACGGGTTTAATTCTCATAGCTTTTTGTGCTGGTAACAGTCCGGCAAAACAGCCAAACACAACCAAAACTCCAAGTGCGATAAAAGCTACTTTTATATCGACGTATGGGTTTAAAATCATTTGATTGGTATCTCCAGCCATTTTACCCGCTCCTTCAACTATCAGAACTCCAATAACCAAGCCCCAAAAGCCTGAAAAGGTAGTCAGGAAAACAGCCTCAGTAACAATCTGACTGATAATTTCCCAAGGTCTGGCTCCAAGAGCACGCTTCACGCCAATTTCACGAGTTCGTTCCTTTACGACAACATGCATAATATTACTGACACCAATAATTCCAGTAATTAAAACTCCAAAGCCAATCACCCAAAATAAGAAGCCAATACTATTGAAAAGTCCAAAAAGTTTATTAAAAAGCTTAGCCAGATTAAAATGCCCGAAGGCTTCTTTATCATCAGGGCTAATTTTATGACGACGAGCTAATAGGCTTATAATATCATCTTCAAGTTCTTCAACTGACTCGCCAACTTTTGCAGTTGCCATAAAGACATAAAACTTCTCTCCTCGATTATAAATTTTTTGTAGAGTTGTGTTTGGCATTTGAACGATATCATCGTTCATCCCCATAATTCGGCTTAATGGTTTAACAGTGCCAATGATTTGAAAGAAGATCCCATTAATTTTCAGGTACTGCCCCAGAGGTTCCTCATCATCCTCAAACATCAGTTCAACTGCACGAGGACCTATCGTTATGACTTTTCTCATTTCTTTCAAGTCATTTTCATTAATAAAACGCCCTGAAAGAACTTCCACAGGAATCACTTTATTCATCTCAGGAGAAGAGCCCTTAATTTTAAAATTCCCTTTTTTGTCGTTTCTAAAAGTATTATACGGGTCTCCATTACTCCAAGCATTAATTTCAGGAGCAACATTCTCAATTCCTGGAATGGATTCCTTCATTGCAATCAAATCTGAATTTTCGAACTGAAAACTACGATTTCTAGGAAGGCCTTCATAAGGTTTTGTTGTTCTTTCTGTCCAAAAAATAGTAGAATTCGTTGCTAAATTCCCAAGGTTTGATTTCATTTTGTTTTGAAATCCCATTCCCAGCCCTAAAAGAGTGACTAAAATCAGAATCCCAAACATAACCCCTGAGCCTGTAAGAGCCGTTCTTAATTTATTTTTTTTGAGGGCAGAAGTAATTTCCTGCCATTTATCTAAATCGAACATTCTTTTGTTTTTTTGATTTTGAATCTTATCTCTTTGACACCTTAGAGATAAGATTCCTTTCAATTACTTACTTAAAAAGAAACTATTCATCCCTCAGTGCTTCAATCGGCCGAATAGAGGCAGCTCTACGTGCAGGAAAAAAACCTGCCAAAGCACCTGTTATTACAAGAACAATTGTTGCACCAACAGCTATTCCCATATCAACTTGTGGATCTAAAAAATAAATTGCCGCCGGAGGATATAGTTTTTCAATAAGATTAAATTTTGAAATCGTCTCAAGTAGTCCGACTCCGGCGATTAAACCAACATAGCCCGAAGCAGCTGTAATAAAAATAGCCTCCATCAAAACAAGCGAAACAACAGAAATTGGAGATGCTCCAATAGCTTTTCGAATACCGATCTCTTTGGTTCTTTCTTTCACAACTATCATCATAATATTGAAAACTCCAATAACACCCAGTAAAATTGTAAAAACCCCAATGATCCAAACAAACTTTTCAATACCTCTAAACAAGTCTGCAAATCCTTTAGACTGCTCGATACTATTTTGAATCCATAAAGCATTTTTATCTTCCCTGCTGAAATTATGTCTCGCAGCCATTTGGTATGTAATCTGCCTCTCTATGTCCTTGCTCTCTTCAACAGAAACATCACTAAGAGTAAAAGAAATTCTTCGAACATGATCGTTATTATTGAAAATCTTCTGAGCTACCGTAATCGGAATATAAATATCACGAGAATTCCCATCAAAATCTTTCTTCGAAAATATCCCAACAACCTTAAATTTTATCTCATTAATATTTATGTATTTACCTATAGAAGTTTCGTTTGGGAACAAGATATTTTCTACTTCATCTTGAATAATTACAACTTTTCGATAGTCTTTTATATCTTTTTTATTCAAAAAGCGCCCTTTTAGAATATCAAAATTTGTAATTTCCTTATAGGTATCGTGAATTGGAGAAACATTAAAGTTTCCAAAATTATCTTTATAGGATATAACCTCTGCTCCCGGGATATAACTCATTGCAGAAATAGCATCCATCTTTTCTATGGATTTTTTTAGACTCAGCAAATCCGCATTTTTCATCTGAATCCTTTTTCCTTCGGGTGTTCCTTTATATGCTTTGGTAGTTCGCCCACCATATATCTGCATACTGTTTGTAGCATCCTGAGCGAAAACATCTTTCATCCCATTACGCAAACCTCTACCTGCTCCCAAAAGAAAAATCAGCATAAAGATTCCAGTTGCAACCGAAAATCCAGTAAGAAAGGTTCGGGTTTTATTTTTACGAATGGTACTAAATATCTCGTTCCATTTATCTCTATCAAACATAGTCTGAAATTAAAGTTCTCTTAAAAATTACTCTGCGATTTTTTCTTTTTTGCTAATTGAAACGACATTGTTCAAATCATGCTTGTGCTCAACAATAGACTCAATACGTCCATCTTTCAAGTTGATCACCCGATCTGTCATTTCTGCAATATCCAATTCGTGAGTAACAATAATTACTGTAATTCCGCTACGGTTAATTTCTCTTAAGAGATCCATTACCTCAAGTGAGGTTTGAGAATCCAGGGCACCAGTAGGCTCATCAGCAAGAATAATCTTCGGTTGAGTTATCATTGCTCTCGAGATAGCTACCCTTTGTTTTTGACCACCCGATAATTCGTTTGGCATATGTTCAGCCCACTCTTTCAATCCCATTTTATCGAGATATTCAACGGCAAGCTTATTACGTTTTCTACGTGCTACCTTCTGATAGTATAATGGGAGTGCCACATTTTCCATGGCGTTTTTAAAGGATATCAGGTTAAAAGATTGAAATACAAAACCCAATAAATTATTTCTAAGCTTTGCTGCTTTAGTTTCGCTCATGGCTTTTATTTCCTGATTGTTCAAGACATAAGTACCATCGTCATGATTATCAAGGAGACCTAATATGTTTAGGAGTGTCGATTTACCTGAACCTGAAGATCCCATGATGGAAATCAACTCGCCTTCTTTAATATGCAAATCAATTCCCTTAAGTACATGAAGCTTATTTGCCCCAGTAATATAGGACTTGTGAATATTTGTCAGTCGAATCATAATAGTTAGTATTTTTAATTGCTTCTCTGATCGAATCGAAATTTGGTCAGGATTTCGATACCTAAGATTAGTTATTTAAGGATTGTTTTCAAACAAATTTAGATAAACGACCGAATAACTCGGTAAACGTCATGTTAAATTAACTCAGTCAATCCTTTTTTTCAAGTTAAAAAAGATTAAATACCTTTTTCGAACCCACATAAACCAATAGTCATGCCATCAAACACAAGATTTTATAAACTAACAAGATAACCAACACCAACTTTTCAAGTCCTGTCAAAATGTTGTCCGATATTAAGACGATACTGTTCGATAGTGAACAGAAATTTTATGTATAGAAGTTTAAAATCTGAAAAAACTGTGAATTCAACTTAAATGATTTAAAGAACATGGGGATTTAGTGTAAATTAGCTTCCGTTAAATCAAATGTGATTTAATCAGACGAATTTTAATCAAAATTCAAGAAAAACATGAACTGGAATCAACTACTATCAGCAAAACGTTTCGGACAAGAAAACCGTAATGCCATAAATAAACATGAAATCAGATCGCAATTTCAAAGAGATTACGATCGCTTAATATTCTCATCACCTTTCAGAAGGTTACAAAATAAAACACAGGTATTCCCTCTTCCAGGAAGTATATTCGTGCACAATAGATTAACGCATAGTCTTGAAGTTTCAAGTGTTGGTCGCTCTTTGGGTAATCTCCTTACTGAGAAATTAGCTGGTTCAAAGAATTATGAAGACAATCCTTATCTTGATGGTATTGGGAACATTGTAGCCACAGCCTGTTTGGCTCACGATTTAGGTAACCCACCTTTCGGTCATTCCGGAGAAGAAGCTCTCTCTTACTATTTTACTCATGACGAAGGGAAAAAACTAGAAAGTAAATTTACAAGAGAACAGTGGGCTGATCTTTGCAATTTTGAAGGTAATGCCAACGCTTTCCGCCTATTAACTCATGCCTTTAACGGAAGACGAAAAGGTGGTTTTGCTTTAACCTATTCAAGTATTGCAGCCATTATAAAATACCCATGGGAAGCCCACAAGATTCCAGAAGTAGGGAAACGTAAATATGGTTTTTTTAATACTGAAAAGGAAAACTATCAAATCATTGCTAGCGAACTTGGCATTCCTGAAGTTAAACCTGGTATTTTTGCTCGTCATCCCTTAGTCTATTTGGTAGAAGCAGCAGATGATATTTGTTATCAGATAATGGATATTGAGGATGCTCACAAACTCAAAATCCTTAGCACAGATGAAACAAAAAAACTGCTATTAAACTTTTACGATGAAACAGAAGATATCGGTACACTGAATAGAATTGCGGAAACTTGTGAGGAAGTTAGTGACACAAACGAACAAATAGCTTATATCAGAGCTGGTGTAATCGGTAAGTTGATAAAAGAATGTGTTACTGTATTTATCCACAATGAAGAAAAAATAATGGCTGGTGAATTTTCATCAACACTTGTCAAAGAAGTTTCGGAGACCTCAAAACAAGCCTACAAAACATGCACTAAGATTGCTGTTTCTAAAATCTACAATCACCGTTCTGTTCTTGAAATTGAACTGGCTGGTTATAAAATTTTAGGTACTCTGTTGCAAGAATTTGTTGAAGCCATCTTGAACCCCAAAAGTTTTTATTCAAAAAAACTTCTTTCTCTTATACCAGAACAGTACAGCCACAAGGGAGATGATGAATATTTAAAAATCATGTCAATACTCGATTTTGTTTCGGGAATGACTGATGTTTTTGCTCTCGATTTATACCGAACTATCAAAGGCATTAAACTTCCAGATACCTATTAAATTTGTTCTCTTAAAGAAATTACAATAATGAAACACCAAATTCGAATTCTCATAACAACACTACTCCTTAGCATTTGTTCTATAGCATTTGCTCAAGTTAAGTGGATTAAAACAAAGTCAGAAAAATCAAAAGTAAGTTTTGAATTACCGGAAACGCCATATCTCAGAAATCAGGAACTAAATGGGATCAATTCCGAAGTATTCGCTTATCGAGATGTTGCACATATTTATGGTGTTGTAGCTTCTGACTTCTCAACTTTGAAGGTCGATTTCAGACATAACGATCCTTCGGAATATTACACACAAATGAAAGAAGGAAGCTTGCTAAGTAGTGATGCCATTCTAACATCAGAACAAAGTGTGACTTACAAAAGGATGATTGGTAAAGAAATTAGCTATACCATGATGGTGGGAAAACACGAGTATACTTACTTTAAACGCTTCTTTTTTAGGAATCAGTTCATCTACCAATTCACTATTGGCGGGCCTACCAGAATGAAACAAGTTTTATACGATAAGAAAGCAATTTTCTTCGATTCGATTCAATTCGAATAGTTCAACTTAAGAGACTTAAAAAAATAGCTTTCGGCAATTTGATTAATCATTTCATTCCGTAAATTTGCCCTTTCAAAAGCATCGTTTTCGAATGCTGCTAAAAAAACAAACCGTTCTATAAATTCATTGACACACCAGATATTAAAACTGGGTATGTAAATTTTAAACCACAGATGAAAGTACTTGTATTAGGATCAGGAGGAAGAGAACATGCATTTGCATGGAAAATTGCACAAAGTAGTAAGCTTGAGAAATTGTTTGTTGCGCCAGGTAATGCTGGAACTGAAGAATTAGCTGAGAATGTTAATATCAACCCAAACGATTTTGAAAAAGTGAAGACTTTTGTTCTTGAAAATGGCATCAATATGGTTATTGTTGGGCCGGAAGATCCTTTGGTTAACGGTATACACGACTTTTTCTTAAATGATGAAAATCTAAAACATATTGCCGTTATAGGTCCTGAAAAAGCTGCTGCACAAATGGAAGGTAGCAAAGATTTCGCCAAAGATTTCATGGCTCGTCATAAAATTCCGACAGCTCAATACAAGAGTATTACTTCAGAAAATCTGGAAGAAGGTTATCAATTTCTAGAAAGCTTAAAAGCACCTTACGTACTTAAAGCAGACGGTTTAGCTGCTGGTAAAGGTGTTCTTATCATTGAAGATCTAAACGAAGCAAAAAATTCTCTTGAGGAGATGATTGGTGGCATGTTCGGGTCAGCCAGTGCTACTGTTGTTATCGAAGAATTCCTATCAGGTATTGAGCTTTCTGTTTTTGTATTAACCGATGGTGAAAGTTATAAAGTACTAGCTGAAGCTAAGGATTACAAGAGAATTGGCGAAGGTGATACAGGATTAAATACAGGTGGTATGGGAGCAATTTCCCCTGTTCATTTTGCTAACGAGGAATTTATGAGCAAAGTTGAAGAAAGAATTATTAAACCAACTATTGATGGTTTCCAGAAAGATAAAACTCCATTTGTAGGTTTCGTGTTTATTGGTCTTATGAAAGTTGGGAATGATCCATTTGTTATCGAGTATAACGTAAGAATGGGTGATCCGGAAACTGAAGTTGTATTGCCTCGTATCAAATCTGACTTCCTCGAATTAATGGTGTCTGTTGCAGACAAAAAGCTTGATCAGTTTGAATTGGAATTGGATAACAGAACTGTATCAACTGTAATGTTGGTATCAGATGGTTATCCTGAAGCTTATGCAAAAGGAAAAACAATTACTGGAATCGATCAAGTATCTGACAGTATTGTATTCCATGCAGGAACAACTGGTAAGAATAATGAAGTTGTTACAAATGGAGGACGTGTTATTGCTGTAAGTTCCTATGGCGATAATCTTGAGAATGCACTTACGAAATCGTTCAGCAATGCAGAAAAAATTCAATTCGAAGGAAAATATTATAGAAAAGATATTGGTTTCGATTTAAAATAACCGAAGTGCTTACAATTGAGTTTGCCTAGTTGTTAAATATTAAAAATCACAATAATGCTATTAAAAGTTTTAAGAAGACGATCACCACTTTACTTCATTCTTATTCCTATAATTGCTTTTTTCTTGTGGTTCAATGCATTTATGAATCCTGTCGTTTTAGCAGATGGTTCAATGCAAATGCCTCTTTATCAAAGCATACTTAGCATACTCAATTGTAATCCTCTTTACTTAAACATTTTCGGCTATATCATTATATTACTTATTGCATATAGCCTTATACAACTCAACGAGCAGTTTATATTTATTAAGCAACGCACCGATCTGCCATCAGCTATTTTTATACTAATAGCTTCTTGTGCAACATTAGCAAACGGCTTACACCCTGCTCTCATAAGTGCTCTGCTTTTGTTACTATCATTAAATCGAGTTTTCAAAATTTACCATGGGAGTCAGAGTATTGCTTCGGCATTTGACGTTGGTGTTCTTATTGGTATAGCCAGCTTATTCTATTTACCAACTAGCTTATTTTTTATTTGGTTCATTTGGGCTTTACTTATTCTTGGGCATTTCAGGTTAAGAGAATTTCTAGGTGGTCTAATAGGCTTTATTACGCCGATATTTTTTGCCTGTTGCTGGTATTTCTGGCAAGGAAACATTGAAGTCTTTATTGAAAAAACAAAAGTTATTTTCAATCATCACGAAGCTTTACCACAACTCGCTACCTCGCAAATCCTATTTTGGGTTTTTCTAGCTTTATTAAGCGTAGTTGCAATCTTCTTTACGATTTGGGGTTTCGAAGAAAAAAGAGTTCGTTCAAGAAAGTACTTAATTATAATAGTCGCTCTTTTTATTACCTCTATTGTATCAGGTTTACTATTCCCATCAGCAATACTAGCCCAAACATTGATTGCTGCAATTCCACTTTCTTATGTCTTCAGCTACTATTTTGTCATGAATCGGAATACAAAGATCTCTGAAATTCTATTTGGAATCTTAGTCGTTGGCTGCTTAATCCTAAGTATCATAAAATAAAAATAGAGCAACCTATTATTAAAAATGGGTTGCTCTATTAACTCAAATTATCCTCCATTGAAAAAGACAAACTCAGGAGGCATGAGTCTTTTGTCTATCTCAATCGACAATTTTTATTGGATCATCTGGTAGTATAACTGCCATTATTAAATAGCCAATCAACAAAAATGGATTAAATAAGCATAACATCAGAAAAATAGCTCTGACAATTACGGGATCTAGCTCAGGATTAATATAGTGCGACAAGCCTCCACACACCCCTGCTATTTTTTTATCGCTTGATTTATAAAGCCTTTGCATATCACTTAATTTTAGGGTTAATTAATCAAACTTATACGACGAAAGCGTTTTAAGTTCATCAATATGGAAATCTCCAAAGAACGAAACCAATGAAACGCGATTCTCATTACAATGTACAAGGTGAAATTCGCTAAATCGCTTCTTTTTACCCAAAGCATAAAAGTGAACCTCATCAGAATCATCATCTTTTTCAACATCATTAAGCACTTCTTTATACTTGCCTGAACTTAATTCAGAAACAATCAATCGCATAAACTTACTTTTATCAGCATTCTCGTGCTTATAACTTAGTAATTTAATGCCATCACAATCACCGGTAATATTCTTTTCGACTTCATCTTCGTCAACATCAAAATCCAAGTTTTTAAGAAAATTACCCGAGAAACTAAAGCTGCTGAATTCATCAAGTTTTGAATATTTTTCATGAAGTTTTTCTGCCTTTGTTTGTGCTTGAATCAACACTGGGAAAAGGATAACCATTAATACTATTGCTACTTTTTTCATCTTTTAAAATTTAAGTATTAATCAAAAGACAAGCAATTGGCTCAGTTGACCAAAACGAACCATTGCATTGTCATTTGAATTCTAATTATATGTCATATCCTAAATAGAAATCTTTTCATCTTTAAAAACACCCAATATTTCTTTGTAATAACTATCAAAGGTTGGGTATTTTTCTCTGTTTAACTGATAATATCTAATCTTATCAAGTAAAATATCTAAGTTAGAAACACCATTAGATTTTTCTCTTTTATACCATCTTAAACCGTACTCTTTAGACTCACCATAAGAAAATTGTGTTACAATAGCTCGAATCGTAAATTCATTAACACATTCCTCCCATTCATGGCAAACAGTTTTGCGAGCTGCTTCAGGAATGGAATCAAATCTTTGTGAATGATCTTTTATATGATCCCAATATTTTTCTGTTAATGGGTTTATAAAAGGATGACTAAATTCATGCCTCAATAATTGTTTAAGATAATTTTCATTCCCAAAGAAAGGTTGACCATCTTTTAGTTTGCACGCCCCCATGGTATTGTACATTTCCCGCTGACCATTAGAGAATAACAAAGAATTCCCAAATCCTACATAACTGTACAACGATACAAGGACAATGCTATAAGCCTTTTGTTTTTTTCCATAGAAATTCTCTATTTCAGATATATAATCTCTAGGTCCTAAATTACCAACTGTCGTTTCAACAAGATCTTCATAGAAATCACGATGCTCCTCAAAAAAATCATTAAATGAAGACTTTATAGCAAAATCTTCCAATAGGTTTAAAAAGACCTTCACAGAATCTATTCCGCCACTACGGCTAATCACAAAATCATCCAATTCAATGTCTTCTTTTAATTGAAAAGAGCCATCAGTATACAGCATAATATTCGATGGAGCACTAAAGTTAAATCCTCTAGGTTTTAAACTCAACCGATCAAACATCTTAATTACAGGATGTCCTTCAAATGCTTTAAAATGGTTCACAACATCCTCTTTATATTGAGAAGAATCCTTTGTCATTAAGAAACCGAGTACAGTTGGGTATTTACTTATTGTTTGAACTATAGATATCAATTCAACCTTCGGTAAAACACTAACTTTTAACTTATTATGAACTCGAGTAATTTCTTCTATAGGTTTGAAAGAATCCTGAGCTTGTAGGCTAATAAAGATTGATAGCAAGAAAAAAATAGATAGTAATTTTTTCATATATTCAATTTCACGTTATTCAATTAAACTTGTAGTCTTATTTCTTATCTAAACTCAAACCTTCCTGCTTCATCATCCACGTCTTACCACCCATATCACGATCGTAAGTGTTTGTTACATTCTTCACATCATCTAAATAATCATCAACTTTCTCGTCAATAAATACACCTTTCCCTTCAGGTACTTTGAGTGTAATATGTAACTTTTGATTCCTCCACTTATCACCAATCGGCAGAGTGAAATATTCATCAAAAATTAATAAAGAATCAATTTGTTTCCAGGAGTATTTAATTTCCTCTGCATTTTCTACTGCTTTACCATGTGTTTTTCCTCTTGAAGATTTCTTTATAATAATCTCAAAATTTTTAGAATGACTTTTCTTAATATCAAGAAGAGGATCGCCTAAAACCAATTTCTCTCCATCCTTCACTATTACTTTTAGTCCATCCAAATCAACATTCGTATCATGCCATTTAAAGTCAATATTCTTTTCTGATTTTAAATACAAGATCTCACCATCAAAGTCATCTATAATTTCAGTATCTGCATAAGTAGATCCACCACTGATATAAGATTTAGCTTGCGTAAGTCCGACAGAAATCATTAAAATAATACCACCTAACCACAGAGCCAAAGCTGTAAGACCGATTACCTTATTATTCGTTTTAAATTTCACAAGTAATTTAATACCAATAAACATTAACATGATCAGAGGAATACCAATCACCAAAATTAAACCTAGAGAAAACAGTTTAATTCCCATTCCTGTGAAAAACATTTCAGGAATCATTACTCCAGGTAAATCAATACCAGAGAATGGACCAATCATTGTTGTTGTGAATATTACTGATCCTAAGAATGTTAGTAACGAAATAAATCCAGCAATAATTAAACCTAAACCTAGGATAATTAAAAAGATTTTTAAGATTAAGTGCAAAACCGAGCCTGCAAAATCAACACCTTTATCAAAACCATCTTTGACCTGAGGACCACGCTTTTCACGCATATCGTCGAAATTCTTTTTCACTTCTTCATATTCGTCCTTTATCGATTTTTCAATATTGGATATATTCACCCGCTCACCCTTCATTTCAAGCTTTTGAGCCGTTGTTGTTGCTTTAGGAACTACGATCCAAAGGATGATATATAGTAGAAAAGAGAACCCATAACCGAAGAAAAACAACAGTACAAATATCAATCGAATTACAACAACATCGATTCCGAAGTAAGCCGAAATTCCACTAGCAACACCACCAAATACCCGGTGATCCGGATCACGAAACAATCTTCTTCTTCGACGAGATGTTGTTCTTTCTCGGACTACTTCTTCCTCTTCGCTATCAGTTTCAAAAATTTCTTCAGGCTTTCCCATTATAGATACAACCTCATCTATCATCATCTCAGTAACTACCTGATCTTTTGAGCTCAATTTTTCATTGAAAATTTCAGAAATACGAGCTTCAATATCTACTATGATCTCACGACCTTCTTCACTAGCACCATAATGAGCATTTATACTTCTCAAATAGACCTGGAGTTTTTCGTATGCATCTTCGTCAATATGAAAGATGCTACCACTTATATTTATTGTGAATGTCTTTTTCATCTTTTTTATTTTAATATTTAAATCCCTTGAGCAATTCAACTTTACCATTCAGGGTAATAAAAATAATTTCAATACTTACTACGTTCAATGCTTAGTTCTTTATGGTTGTAACAGCATCTACAAGTTCTTGCCACGAACTATCTAGTTCCCCTAAAAAGGCACGACCAGTATCCGTAATCCCGTAGTATTTACGAGGCGGTCCTTGAGTCGATTCTTCCCAGCGATAACTGAGTAATTCGGCATTTTTTAAGCGGGTCAGCAAAGGATAAAGTGTTCCTTCCACAACAATCATTTTTGCTTCTTTTAGCTTCTTAATAATATCTGAAGCATAAGCATCATTATTAGAAAGTATGGAAAGAATACAATATTCCAACACTCCTTTTCGCATCTGGGCTTTCGTATTTTCTATCTTCATTTGGAATATTTTTTAAATTCTTGTTTGAATTATTACCGGCATATTACGATAATTCTTTCTTTTTAACTTTTTGTGTGCATTGGGTTCTATTTTAAGAAGTATTGTATCACTATTATTTTGGGGTTTCTGCAAGCTTTCACTTCCCCTCTTCAAAGTATTGCATTTTGATGGAATAGTCTTCACTTGATCTAAATCACAAATATTAGAATCATCATAACTATACCAATTAAACAGACTAAATACCTCCTTGACTTTAGAATCCAAAATCGACGAAATTGAATTATCAGGCTGAACCAGTTGAGATTTTAAAATTGATGGACTTATACAGAACCCTACCAGTAAACCGATAAGTATGATTCTATTTATTTTCCTTTTCATTTTAGATCCATTTTAATACAATACTATTCTAAACCCACTTACTTGTTATACAAATATACGTATTTAAAATAGTAATATGCAATACATAGTACCATATTGAAACGAAACAAAACCCTGTAAGGCCTATTTTCACTAGGCCTTCAAACCTTATTTTTTTTGAAAAAAAATTACAGAAGTACTTATAAAGGGGTAATTTGAAGAGAAATATATTTTATAATTAGCCTATAAATATAGAATGATCGCCGATTTTGAGCACAAAAAAAGACCTAAGCATTGCTTAGGTCTTCAATCTTATCTCAATTCAAAGTCTACTCAACTTTGATATAAAAAGTCTTTGTTGTAGGATTATCTGAATTATCCATTACAGTACAAGTTAACGTATATTCATTAGCAGGAGCTCCGCCTAAAGTTCCAATTTCAAAATTAACTCCATATTCAGCTTTATCAAGAACAACAGCTGAATTAGGCTTCTTACTATTTAATTTTTCATTAAAATCAGTTACAAAATCATTTACTGATTTTGCTTTTTCAGTAAGGCTTGTAAAAGTAATTGATTTCAGTTTTTTATTATCACTAACAGTACCTTTAAACATTACTGTTTGACCTGAAGTTATAGTCGTCGGATTTGCTACATCAGTACTTGGACTTGTGAAATTAACAGTTGGTGCTGTTTCATCGGAGCTACTACTGCTACTGCAACTTAACATTCCTAAAGTGAATAATAAAATCAGTGTATAATTTAAAATCTTCATAATTTAATATTTAATTAGTGGGTTAGTCTTAGTTTAGAGAACATAAAACTACACTATATGTTTTATATTAACAAGCCACAATCAAGAAATAATTCTTTTTACCCTTCTGAACCAGTAAATACTTATCAGCAATTAAATGTTCTTTAGTCACTGTTAGTTCCGCATTAGCTTCCTTCTCCTTATTTAGACTGATAGCATTTCCTTTAAACAAACGTCTCAATTCACCTTTCGATGGAAAAACTTCTGCCTTAACTGCCAAAAGTTCCACTACGTCAACGCCATTTTCAAATTCCGTTTTATCAACATTAAATTGAGGTACACCTTCAAAAACTGAAAGAAAAGTATCTTCATCAAGTTTACGCAAAGCATCGGCTGTAGCACGACCAAATAAGATTTGAGATGCTTCAACGGCCATATCGTAATCTGCCTCAGAGTGAATCATTGTTGTCACCTCTTTAGCAAGGCGCTGCTGCAACTTACGCATATGTGGCGCCTCTTTGTGCTCTGCTACTAATGCCTCAACTTCTTCCTTAGAGATTAGTGTGAAGATTTTAATATATTTCTCTGCATCCTCATCAGAAGTATTCAACCAAAATTGGTAAAATTTATAAGGAGATGTGTATTTAGGATCAAGCCAAATGTTTCCAGATTCTGTTTTACCAAACTTACCTCCGTCTGCTTTCGTAATCAACGGACAAGTAATTGCCCATGCCTGACCACCTTCTTTACGGCGAACCAATTCTGTACCAGTCGTGATATTTCCCCACTGATCTGATCCACCCATCTGAAGTTTACAGTTCTTTGATTTATATAATTCTAGAAAATCGTTTCCTTGAACCAATTGGTAAGTAAACTCAGTAAACGACATTCCTGTTTTCGATTCTGAAGACAAACGTTTCTTCACAGAATCCTTACTCATCATGTAATTAACAGTAATATGCTTTCCAATATCACGAATAAAATCAAGAAATGAAAAATCTTTCATCCAATCGTAGTTGTTAACCATTTCAGCAGCATTATCTGCATCTGAATCGAAATCCAAGAAACCTGAAAGTTGATTTCTCAAACATTCCTGGTTGTGACGTAAGGTCTTCTCATCAAGCAAATTTCTTTCTTGTGATTTTCCTGAAGGGTCACCAATCATACCTGTTGCACCACCTACCAAAACAATTGGTTTGTGTCCGGCTACCTGAAAATGCTTAAGCATCATAACGCCCACAAGGTGTCCAATATGTAAAGAATCAGCAGTAGGGTCGATTCCCACGTATGCCGATGTCAATTCTTTTTCCAATTGTTCTTCTATACCCGGCATCATATCGTGAATCATGCCACGCCACTGTAATTCTTCTATAAAACTCATCTGTATCGTATTTTATATCCCTATAGGATTCTGTTATGCAATAATTATTTTCGGATGACAAAGATAAGAATTTTACCATTGTATCCTTATATCGTCCATCTATTCAACTACCAAGGAAATCAAACTATAGAGAATTCCTGAAATAAGTAAAATATTATAAAAAAAGGAAAGCATTAAAAATTTTATAAATGTTTTAACCCAAGATTGCTTGTAGTAAAACTTTAAGGCTAAAAATAGTTGTATGGGGATTAATAAATAGAGATAAAAAGCAAATGGATATATAAGCTCGACACCTGTCATAATAAGCAATTCACTCACTATAACTATCACAAAAATAAAAGAGTGAAAATTTAGAGATATCAACAGATGCTCTAACAAATAATATTTTCGTCGGATATAAAACAAAGCCAGGAACAGAGCAAAAAGAGGTAAAATCAACAATAAGGTTTGAGACAATTTCTTAAAAACGTTATCTATTAATAATGTGGGGTTCAAACGCCACATATCAACCAAGTTTTTAATTGCTTTATTTTGACTTAGCAGTTCTTCCCCAACTTTTCTTTTAGGCAAAGTAGCTGTTGTGTCTCTCTCTAATTCGTCTCCCAAATTTAAAGTCACTATTTTTCCACTAGAAACAGAATCTTTAGTCAAACTATCTACACTCAAGCTATCATTTTCAAGTGCGCTCTCTCGTAAGATTTCATCAAAAAAGGATAAAACTTCAACCTCCTTTCCCTCGTCAGTCTCAATTGTTAAGTTCTTCTCAGAATCAGTTTCTGGTTTATGATTATGAGATAATAACAAAAAGGCAAAAAAGGTTAGAAACAAGTATAAACGAAACGGAGGCGTATATCTGGCTCTTCGCCCTCGCATAAATTCCTTTGTTAGATATCCTGGCCTAAGAAAAAGAGGAACTAAGGTGTGAAGTAATCTATTATCCACAGATAACGCATCGCCTAGCGATTCTGACACAACACTAAAAAATGGACGGTGAAAGTCTTTTGCTGATTGTCCGCAATTCGTGCAGAATTTTCCATCTACGGGATGATCGCAATTACTACATAAGCCAGTAAAATGAAACTTTTTTCGAGAAGGTAGTTTCTTGATGTATTTTTTAATCTTTACGCTTGGGTTTTTGATTAGGTCTAATTTCATGTAGAATCAAATATTTTTCAGGTCATCAGTCGTCTTCTTTATTTTATTTTCAAATTTCTCTTTGGTAGAAGAAAAATCAGAGTCAAAGAAATCGAAAATCGAATCAGAGATATAGGTCATTGGTTCGTACAGAAGACTTTCTTTTTTCTTTTCTTCTGAAATAAAATTAAACCTATCGTTTACATAGTTTAGCAAACGGATCACGATACTTAATATCAAAATCCCCTTCAATAAACCAAAAGCCAAACCTAAAAGTCGGTTAACAAAACCTAAAGCAACCGCTTCAACAGTCTTATCCATAACTCTTCCAATCAGGTTGATTCCAATAACGATAACGATAAAAGTCACAATGAATGATATGTATTCCATATACTGCGATTCATACTTAAATGTATCTTGAATAACTTCTGCAGTAAAATCAGAAAAATGGATAGCTCCATATACACCCAAAATTAGAGCAAGCAATGTAGCAATTTCGTATATAAACCCTTTTGTGAAACCTTTATAAATGGCATAAATCAGAGGGATTCCTATTAGGATATCGAGTATATTCATTTTAGGGCAATTTTAGTAAAATACAAGTGATCAAAATATTCAATCATTTTATCAGATCAAATATAGAGAAAAAGCAAACATATATAACTCTGTTTTTCTCTTACCAAAAATTAGATAGACGAATTATTTTAAATATTTCGTTTTGTGCCACAGGTTTCATAATTTTGCGTGATTAATTAATTTTTCACAGCTCAAAGAAGAGCTATAAATTTAATGCTAATATGAATACAGTAGTAAGCGGAATCCGATCAACAGGTAATTTGCACCTGGGGAACTATTTCGGTGCCATAAAGAACTTTGTGCAAATGCAGAATGACAACAATTGCTTTTTCTTTATTGCAGACTGGCATTCCCTGACTACTCATCCAAATCCTGCCGATCTTCACACTAATGTAAGAAACGTATTGGCTGAATATCTGGCTTGTGGTATCGATCCTGAAAAGGCTTGTATCTATGTTCAGAGCGATGTACCTGAGATTACAGAATTGTATCTTTTGATGAATATGAATGCTTACCTTGGTGAATTGGAGCGTACAACATCTTTTAAAGATAAGGCACGTAAGCATCCTGAAAATGTAAATGCAGGTTTGTTAACTTACCCTGTTTTAATGGCTGCCGATATTCTAATTCACAGAGCTAAACAAGTTCCTGTTGGAAAAGATCAGGAGCAGAACCTTGAAATGGCTCGTAAATTCGCCAAGAGATTTAATAACACTTACGGTGAAGATTTATTCCCTATTCCACAACCCTATTCATTTACCGGAGAATTTATTAAAATTCCAGGTCTTGATGGTTCAGGAAAAATGGGTAAATCAGAAGGTAATGCAATTGGTTTAATTGAAGATCCTAAAACCCTTCGTAAAAAAGTAATGAAAGCTGTTTCTGATAGTGGTCCTACTGAAATGAATCAGGAAAAGCCAGAAGCCATTCAAAACCTTTTTACTTTGATGGATGTTGTTTCAACAAAAGATACTTACGATTTCTTCAACGACAAATACAACAATTGTGAAATTCGCTATGGCGATTTGAAAAAGCAGTTGGCTGAAGATATTATTAATTTCAACGCTCCTATCCGTGAGAGATTCCTGGAAATTTCTCAAGATGATGAGTACTTAAGAAGAGTAACTCGCTTAGGTGCAGAGCAAGCACGTGAGAGTGCTGCTAAAACACTGGAAGAAGCCAGAAGATTAATGGGATTCAGAAAATTCTAAAATCATTCTTTTAAGATATAATTAAAGTGCTATCCGTTAGGTAGCACTTTTTTTAGCTCAAAGCATCCATAAAATATAGATATAAAAAAGCCTCTGATACATTTGCATCAGAGGCTTTTCAAATTTTATATTGTCAATTAATCCTTAATCTCATGAATCGATTGAGAGATATTAATACAGTAATCACCAATTTTCTCACACTCAGAGAAAATATCATTATAAATGATACCTGCTTTATATTCGTATTTCTTTTCTTTTACATCACTAAGATGCTGTTGTTTAAGAATTGTACGAAACTCATCTATTTCCTTTTCAGCTTCGTAAGCTTTCTTAGTTAATACGTCTTCGAAATTTGTTTCAGTATTATTAAACATCACTATCAAGGCCTCATCAACCAATTCAAACATCTTATTCAAATTATCGCGAACCTCCTGAGGAAACCAAGCTTTTTGCTCTCTTTTGCGATGTAATGCTTTAGCAATATTCAGCATCGAATCGCCCATACTTTCAATATCATCAACCATCTTGAAGAAAGCACGTACTCTTTTAGAGCTCACAGGACTCAAACGTGTTTCAGAAACCTTAGTCAGGTAATCTGCAATTTGAATCTCCATATCATCATTTTCATCTTCAAGCTTATCAATCTTATCGTAAAGTTTGGTGAAGTTTTTATCATTCGTTTCATTAAATGCATCTTTCACATAACAGAACATTTTCTTTGTGTGCTTCGCGTAAAGACTAATCTCCATTTTAGCTTGAAATAAAGAAGCTTCAGGAGTTGACAACATACCTGTTTTGATATGTTGCAATTTAAATTCTTCCTCTTCACTCTCGTCAGATGGAACCAATTTAGTAACAATCTTCACAATAAATCGAGCAAACCAAATCATGATTACAACATTCAACACATTGAAAATTGTATGAAATAGTGACAATGATACAGGCACAGCTGCAATTGTTTCTTTCGCTAAAGCAGGATCTGTTTCTAGCGGGTTACCTCCACCGAGCCAGATATTAAGAGCCGCGATACCTTCAAGGAAATAAGGTAGAACCATCAACATCCAAAGAACACCTACGGTATTAAATATCAAGTGAGCACGAGCAGCTCTTTTGGCAGATGTATTAGCTACCATTGCAGCAAGGTTAGCTGTAATTGTTGTACCAATATTTTCACCAAGTACCATGGCTGCTGCCATCTCAAAACTGATCCATCCACTGTTACACATAACCAAAGTAAGTGCCATTGTAGCCGATGAGGATTGAATTAAAACGGTAAGCACGGTACCAATACCTGCAAATAATAAGTACGACCCAAAACCTAAATCAGTATAAGCAGTCAGAAAATTTAATATTGCCGGGTTATTTTTGATGTCCGGCATCGATTCCTTCAGAAACTGAAGACCTATGAATAATAAGGCAAAACCGATTACCAACTCTCCCCAGTTCTTTCTCGAACGATTTCCAGAGAATAATAAAGGTAAACTCAAACCTATTAATGGTAAAGAGATGGCGCTCATACTAACTTTAAATCCTAATAAGGAAATTAGCCAAGCTGTAATAGTGGTACCAATATTCGCACCCATAATTACACCAACCGACTCTACTAAGGATAGTAAGCCTGCATTTACAAAACTAACTACCATTACTGTAGTTGCCGATGATGACTGAATTAATGCTGTAATTAACACACCAGTCATAACACCCTTCACACGATTTGATGTCATTGCCGACAGAATCGATCTCATTTTCTCTCCGGCTACCTTTTGTAAAGCCTCACTCATTAATTTCATCCCATAAAGAAATAACCCTAAGGATCCGATGAGTGTCAGGAAATCACCTAAACCGTAATTCATAATTAGTCTAAATTTATTTGTTTTTCAATTGATTAGTTCGCTTTTTCAGGCAGGCAAAAATATAGGATATTTGGAAATCTCCTAATGTTTCAAAACAAAAAAATCAAATATTAACGTTAACTTAACTTTGGCTTTAAACTCAACTAATTTTAAATTCTAATCTTTTAAGATTTTCTATATTAATATTTCAACATAAATCGATTATTTCCAATTACTTTCTATTAAATCAAAGGCAAATCGATTACCCAAAATAACATTGAATCCTCTATTAGTTTTTTTTAATATTCTTCTTCAACCGATATGCTCCATTCGCTTTTGAAATGAAAATATTAAGTCGTATTTTCGCCTTTCGGGTGTTTATATTTTTATGTAGACTATATAAAACTATAAATCAATCATATAAAACATCTGAAAAAGTAAGATTCAAAGATAGATTTTGGTATGTGGAATAGAATTGCGGGAGTTATTCTCAGGAATAGAATATTATTATTAGTACTAGTTGGATTGATGACCATTTTTATGGGCTATAAGGCTCAGTTTGTAGAAATGTCATACCATAATGCCGCTTTACTTCCATCTGACGACATTGCATCTATTGATTATGAAGAATTCCATAACACTTTCGGGCAGGAAGGTAATGTTATGTTCTTTGGTGTACAGGACAGTAATTTTTATGAGCTTGATAAATTTAACGATTGGATTGCACTAGGGAATGATCTAAAAAAACTAGATGGTATTGATGCTGTAGTTTCTATTGCACACACATACAATATCACCAAAAATAAAAAGAAGAAAAGATTCGAGTTTGAATCAATATTCCCGGAGAAACTAAATTCTCAGAAGGAACTTGACAGTATTGCTGCAATTGCAGAATCACTTCCATTTTACAAAGGCAGCCTTGTAAACCATGATACGGATACTTATTTAATGGCTATTACTGTAAATGGTAAGGTGATTAATTCAAAGGCCAGGGAGCCTATGATTAAAAAAGTCCATGAGAGATCAGAAGAATTTGTTGCAAAGCATAAACTTAAAATGCACTATTCTGGCTTGCCTTACATTCGGGTTGTAGTTGCACAAATGATTAAGAAAGAGATGAATATGTTTATTCTTTTATCTCTTTTAGTTACAGCCATCATTCTTTTCATGTTCTTCCGCTCGTTTAAAGTGGTATTCTTCTGCATGTTGGTTGTTGGTTTAAGTGTTATATGGGCAGTAGGTTCCATGGTTCTTTTTGAATACAAAATTACTTTGTTGACGGCAATGCTTCCACCTCTTTTGGTCGTGATTGGTATTCCCAACTCGGTATTTCTTATCAACAAATACCATGGCGAGTACATTCTTCATCGGAATAAGATTAAAGCTCTACAGCGTGTCGTTTCAAAAATTGGGAATGCAACATTTCTAACAAACTTAACTACAGCCTCAGGTTTTGCAACCTTTATTATCACATCAAGTCAAATTCTAAAAGAATTTGGAGTTGTTGCAGCTTTAAATATTATGGTGGTTTTCTTTTTATCTCTGATATTGATTCCTATCATTTTCAGTTTTATTAATCCTCCTGACAATAAAGCAACTCAGCATCTCGAAAATAAATTCGTTAATACTTTTGTAAAAGCACTCGAAAAGATTGTTTTAAATAATCGTAAAGCTGTATATATTATTACCATTACTCTTATGGCACTTGGTGCAATCGGTATTAGTAAAATAAAGAGTACCGGATATATGGTTGACGACTTACCACACCATAATGTCATCTATCAAGATTTAAAATTCTTTGAGAGAAATCTGGATGGAATTATGCCTCTTGAGGTTGTCGTTGAAACCAAGAAAAAAGGAGGAGCTCTTAAATTATCTACTTTAAGACGTATTGAGAAGCTAAACGATTCTCTAATGCAATACCCAGATATTTCAGCTTCTTTATCATTGGTTGAGGGTGCAAAGTTTGCTCATCAGGCCTATTATAATGGAAAAGAGAAGTATTATAAAATGCCTAGTAGCAATGTAAAAAACCTGCTCCTGTCCTATCTTTCAAAAGCTGAAGTTAAAGGAGAAGTCAGCCTTTTTGATTCTTTTATGGATCAGTCTCAGACAAAAACGAGGATGAGTTTTAGGATAAAGGACATAGGCACAACCAAAATGGAAGAAATGGAACAAATTGTTCTGGCTCATGTTAGTGAGATATTCCCTGAGGACAAATATAAAGTTACTGTAACGGGGTCAAGCATCGTTTTCTTTAAGGGAACTCAATATCTAATCAAAAACCTGTTTTTAAGTTTAGCTCTGGCTATTTTTCTTATAGCCACTTTTATGGCTTGGATGTTCTCATCAAAAAGAATGGTTGTTGTAGCTCTTATACCCAACTTAGTACCTTTGATAATAACTGCTGCTTTAATGGGTTACTTCGGTATTCCTATAAAAGCATCAACCATATTGGTTTTTAGTATTGCCTTTGGTATTTCAGTAGATGATACAATTCATTATCTAGCCAAATACCGTCAGGAATTAAAACTGACGAACTGGAGTATTCGCTCTTCTGTTATTTTAGCTCTTCGCGAAACCGGGCAAAGCATGATGTATACATCTATCATTCTATTCTTCGGGTTTGGAATATTTGCTTTATCTGATTTTGGTGGTACTGTATCCTTAGGTGTTTTGGTTTCAGTCACACTTTTATCTGCAATGTTATCTAATCTGATATTATTGCCTTCGCTCTTGCTAACTCTGGAACGATTAATTACCAATACATCGTTTAAAGAACCTCTGCTTCAAATTTATAACGAGGAGGAAGATATTGACTTGGATGCCTTAAAAATTGCAAGTTCAGAAATAAAAAAGGAGAAAGAAGAAGATATAGTCGTCAAATAGTATTTGAAATAAAATATGAGAAACCCGGTAGTTTAAACTACCGGGTTTCTTAGTATATTGGGTTTGGAAATCGTAATAGATCAAGCACATGACAAAAATCATACTCCTTATTTAAAATCTTTCTTAATTTAAACAGATCAAATAAAAATAACATCTCGAAACCATAAAACTCAAAATATCATGTCAGATTTTGGAATTAAAGAAAGTTTAAAGCGTCTAGGAATCTCAGAGATCAACTCTGGTGTAACAACAGGAACTCAGTGGTTCGACTGCAAAGGAAACACTACAAGTTCGTACTCGCCAATTGATAACTCTGAAATTGCCAAGGTAGTGAATGCGGACATCAACGATTACGAAAAAGTATTGGATACAGCTCAAGATGCCTTTAAAGTTTGGCGTAAAATTCCAGCTCCTGCTCGTGGTGAAGTTGTTAGACAGATTGGGAATGCTCTTCGTGAGAATAAGGAAGATCTTGGAAAATTAGTCAGCTTCGAAATGGGTAAAATCTACCAAGAAGGTTTGGGTGAGGTTCAAGAGATGATTGATATTTGTGATTTTGCTGTCGGTCTTTCACGTCAACTATATGGTTTCACCATGCACTCAGAACGTCCCGATCATAAAATGATGGATCAATATCATCCTCTTGGCGTAGTAGGTGTTATTTCTGCCTTTAATTTCCCTGTTGCTGTTTGGGCATGGAATGCTATGATTGCAGCCGTTTGTGGCGATGTGATTATCTGGAAACCGAGTTCTAAAGTGCCTCTTTGTGCACTGGCTTGTCAGAATATTATTCAAAAAGTGTTAAAAGATAATGATGTTCCTGAGGGTGTTTTCAACCTCGTGGTTGCTAAATCATCGGTTATGGGTGATAATTTTATCGAAGATAAACGTGTTCCACTTATTTCTGTGACAGGATCAACTGCAATAGGAAAACGAGTTGCCGAAAAAGTTGGTGCTCGTTTGGGAAAAACTATTGCTGAATTAGGTGGTAACAACGCTATTATTGTTGCACCAACTGCCGATTTAGATATCGCTATACCTGGAATTGTATTCGGTTCAGTAGGAACTGCTGGTCAACGTTGTACTTCAACACGTCGATTGATTATTCATGAAGATATTTACGATGATGTGAAAAATCGCCTTTTGAGCGCTTATGCTCAGGTAGAAAAGAAAATTGGAAACCCACTTGATCCAAACACCTTAGTTGGACCTGTTATCGACGAAGATGCAGTTGATGTTTATAAGAATGCTATTGCTGAAGTGAAAAAAGCGGGCGGTAAAATTGTTTTTGGAGATAAGGTGATTGATGGCAATTACGTTTTACCAAGTTTTTGTGAGGTCGAAAATCATTGGCAAATTGTTCAGGATGAATCTTTTGTTCCTGTCTTGTACATCATGAAATACAAAACGCTTGATGAAGCTATAGAATTACACAACAATGTCCCTCAAGGTCTATCATCCTCTATCTTTACGATGAATATGAGGGAAGCTCAAACTTTTCTTTCAACAGTAGGTAGCGATTGTGGAATTGCCAATGTCAATATTGGTACATCAGGAGCTGAAATTGGTGGTGCCTTTGGTGGTGAGAAAGAAACAGGCGGCGGACGCGAATCAGGTTCTGACTCATGGAAAACCTATATGCGCCGTCAGACCAATACAATTAATTATGGAACTGATTTACCTTTGGCTCAAGGCATAAAATTTGATCTTTAGAGTAAATTCAAATCTATGAAAAACGCTCTCAATTTTATTAATTGAGAGCGTTTTCATATACAATAGAAATCAATTAGTTAGCTAATTCTTTATAGCCAAAAAGAGTTTCTTTTCTCATTTCATTTTTTTGCTCTGGCGTTAAGTTTCTTTTTCCCTTAAACGCCACTCGCTCCCATGAACCATACATTGGATTTGGCAATACAATAAAACGTTTACCAAAATCTGTTTTGTGATTATCAACAGTCTCAAATCCAAATTGCTTACTTCTGTCTTCAAACAATTCGTCGAAATCGCCAATATTGTCACCAGCCAAAATAAGAATCTCATGTGTTTCTGACACCTTGTTTCTACGAACAGTTTTAACACTGGTATCTGTTTTCAACAGAATATGTGCTTCATCAGCAAAAGGAAATCCTAAAGCTTTTAAATTTTCTAATGTCACAGCAGTTTCACTTACCGATCGATTAGAGATATAAAAAGTTTCCACACCTTTTGACTCAGCAAATTTTAAGAACTCCAATGATCCCGGAGTTGCTTTAGCAGCAGCTTTTCCAGTCCACTCGTGCCACAGTTCTTTTGAATATGGTTTTCCTGTTCGAACAGAATAGGCTTCAAATGGACTGTTATCCAAAACTGTTTCATCAATATCTACAACAACAGCTTTAGGTTTATCGCTATCCGCTTCAGAAAGATTAGCAACTAAAGATAACTTTGCAAAGTTAAAAGCTTGATAGTACAAAGCGCGACACTCCGATGCTCTTTGATACCATAAAGTTGACATCGTTAAATAATCGTTTTGCTTCGTTTTATCAACTTGTACCGGTTGAGAAGAATTATTGCAAGAAATTAAAGCCAATGCTAAAACAAGCATGACATAAATGTGCTTTTTCATATGTTTCTATTTTGAATTTAGTACCTGATTGGAATTGCCCAAAGAATAAACTCCAGTGAATTGAAGTGGTTCAATCATGGCTATTTGTCAAATCAATTAAATTTTTATGTTTAAATTGGGATGAATTTATAAAATGGACTACTTGCGAAGATAAAAAACTAAAAACAGATCAAAACTGAAGTTTAATAAATTATTTCAAAATTTATTTTAAAACACCTGTAACTTTTAAATTGAGATTTCCGTCATAGAGACAGAATACCTATGAAACTAGAAGAGTATAATATAAGCGTCGATCAACACTCTGATGGAGTATTTCGTTTTATCCTTAAAAACATTAAAGATGAGGATAAGGCGCGTGACATTGTACAAGATAGTTTCGAAAAACTTTGGCGTAATGTTGAAAACATCAATTTTCTAAAAGTAAAATCGTATTTGTATACAACGGCATACAGAACGATGATAGATTTGATTAGAAGAGAGAAGAGGAAAGAAGATTTTGATCAGGTTGATGTTAGTGCCTATTCACATTCGCAACATTATACTGATTTGAAAGAGATATTGGATCAAGCTCTCGAGAGATTATCAGATATTCAGAGATCGGTTGTTCTACTTCGTGATTACGAAGGTTACAATTATCAGGAAATAGCAGAAATTACAGATTTAAGTGAATCACAGGTTAAAGTTTACATTTATAGAGCAAGAAAAAAGATGAAAGAGTTCATAGGACGTATGGAAAGTATCATCTAATTAATAAGCAATTATTCATGACTATCATTACACGAAACAACTACGAAGAATTCTTCCTCGATTATATCGAAGAAGAAATCAGTGCTCAAAATAAAGAGCTACTGGAGGCGTTTCTTGTTCAACATCCTGATTTAAAAAAGGAGTTGGACGAAATGATGGGTAAAGATTTTACATGTGAAGCAACTTCTGTTAAAACAGAATCTGCATCACTTAAAAAAATTCCTTTTCAAGCTAATTTCGATGATTTTTGTATCGCTCATGTAGAAGGTGATTTGGATAAATACGAGAAAAAAGCTTTCGAGAATTTTATAGCTTCTCAACCTGAAAAAGAGAAGGATTTAAAGCTCTATCATAAAACGAAGTTAACTACTGACTCTTCACTTGTATTTACAGACAAGAAAGGATTAAAAAGACGAAACAAAGCCATTGTCTTCAGACAGTTTGTGTTTACGACTCTTGCTACGGCAGCTTCTATTGCCATACTATTTAGCGTTTGGACTACAGAAATTGAGACAGGAAATTCTAATTTGAAACCAGAGTTGGTTTCTCACAATACAAATTCGCAGGTTCCGGATAGAGACACAACAAAAAAATCAGTTCCTGAAAAAGTAAAAACCGTAGATAAAAAAAGTAATAAGTCTAAAGAAGCAGATAAGCCTAAAAAAACAAAGATTAAAGGTAAAATTATTAACAAGCAAATTATCAAAATAGATGCTCTTCCTCAAAGATCTGAAGTTCAGAAAAAGGAAGAAATCAACAAACTTGAAGTTACTCAACTATTGGCTGACAATAAGATTGTTCCTATTGAGAACTCTCACCAGGTTATTTCGGAATTAGCTAAAGTGAATGCTACAAAAACTAATGTTAAGCAAAATACCGGACTAGCTATGCTAGGTCTTTCCTGGAAAGCGAGTAAAGAAGAAAAAAGTGGGAAAGAAAAATCAACCTTGCTGAAAATTGCCAGCTACGGTGTAAACCAAATCGGAAAACTCGCTGGAAAAAAGATAAATCTTGAAAAGAAATACGACCCTAAAACAGATAAAACAAGAGTTGCATTCAACACTTTAGGCATTGGTTTTTCTACGCCTGTGAAGTAATTTTGATATAACTTCAATTTCCTTGTAACAAATCTAATACTTCTTCGTCTTACTATTGAATTTAAAAGTTACTTCAAATATATATTTGAATCTGATCAGATTTTTAAACTTATAAATTAGATAGGTTATTTTTTAAATACCATTCTATCTAACACTTAATAATTCGAAAACGACTGAAATTTTAACGATATGAAACAATTCCTACTATTATCATTAGCTGTTATTCTTGCTCTGGGAAGTCAGGCACAAGTTGTTACTGATACTCTAAAAAATGACAGCATTAAGAAAAAGAAAATTATTATTGAGGATAACTGGTCGAACAAGAAAAAGAAGCCAGTAAAAAAGCCTGAATATAGAGCTCCAACAGTATATAAGAAAAAGAAGTCGACATATTCTGATACGACTAGCGTCAAAGTTTTGAATAAAGATTTCATAAAAGTTGTTGAAAACTCAAAGGGAACTAAAGTTTCAGTAAGAAACTTTGCTGACTTCGAAGATGATTCTGATACAACTAAAATTAGAATTGGTCGCAAGCAAATTAATATCATAGATGGCTGGCATGGAACTCGTATTAGAATTGAAAAAGTTCGCAAATGGGATCCTGAGACTAAAACCTACGTTCAACCAAAATTTCGTGGTCACTGGTCTGGTTTCGAAATGGGAATCAACTCCTTTGCAAATTCTGATTACTCTAATTACTCTGCTGAATATGACGACTTCATGGATTTAAATCTTGTAAAGTCAATTGCAGTAAACCTGAATTTCTTACAATACGATATCAGTCTTCAGAAAGATAAAAATACAATTGGTTTGGTTACCGGTATGGGACTGGAATGGAATAATTACCGATTTGATCAAGACATAACATTGAAAGAAGTAGATGGTATGATTTATCCGGATCCTATCAATCCAGATTGGAGTGTGAAAAAATCTAAATTAACCTCCTTATACCTTACTGTTCCTTTATTAATGGAGTTTCAAATTCCTGTAAAAAATGATCACAGAATTCACTTATCAGCAGGTTTAGTTGGTGGGCTTCGTTTGGGAACTCACACAAAAATAAAATATAAGAAAAAAGGTAATACACATAAGGATAAGGATAGAGATGATTATAACCTACAAGCTTTCCGTTACAGCGCACAAGTTCGTTTAGGTTACAGAGCTATAAATCTTTTTGCAACCTATGGCATGACTGATTTTTTCAGAAACAACAAGGGGCCTGAGTTGACACCATTCACTATTGGTTTAACATTGGTTCGTTTCTAAAAAATAATATTATTCTTTCAAAGAGCGCTTCACAGCACGTGTAGCGCTCTTTTTGTGTTGTGAGTTCTCATATAATGATGATGAACATCAAAATTTGTCGGATTAATGTCTTATATTGCAGAAGCAAATTCAACTATTAGTTCTTGATCTTACTATAAACACAACATTCTGGCTTATTCGATCGAGAGCAAGAAGTTGTTAGAATTAATATAAAGATGCTTTCTTATTTGTGAAAAGGATTACCTACATACTCATTATTCTTAGTCTTATTTTTAAGGCAAACTTTGTATTCGCTGGCCCTCAAACCAACCAAACAGTTATAGATAGTCTCACCAGTAATTATATCAACACTTCCGGACGGGAAAAGTTAGAAAATTATCTTGAGTTAAGCCGAGCTTATTGGAAAATAGACCCTCAACAAGCTATACAGATATCTTTAGATGCCCTTGCTTTAGCTAAAAACCTCGATTACAATCATGAGGCCGCCATAGCTATGTACTATCTGGGTAGAGCTTATCATATCAACAATCAATACGATCTTTCTTTAGAGTATTTACTTGAGGCTTATCAATTTTCAGATAAACACAAATTCCTTGAAATCAAGGCTGAGTCCACTCTTCAAATGGGGATTATATACTACCAATTAGGTAAGTATGCCAAATGTTATCAACTTGCCAAAGAGGCAGATAAAACTTTCGTTGAGCTAGACAATAGAAAAGGAAAGAGCAGGTGCTTAAACCTATTAGGCCTATATTTTAAATCACAAAACAACGATCATTTAGCAGCAGGTTATCTGGATGAAGCTCTAAAAACGGCAAAAAACCTTAAGGATAAAGAGTTGATTAGCGCTATTCTAAATGATTTAGGTAGCTATTATGCCGACAAAGGAAATATTTTAGAAGCAATTAAAGCCTACAAAGAAGCATTAAACTATAACAAGGATAATAGCCAAAATTATAATGTAGCTCAATTCGAGCTAAATCTTGCTATTTTATATTTACAGCACGACGAAAACGACAAAGCCTTAAGTCATCTGGAAAAAGGTTTTACCATTACTAAAAAATTAAAGACCCATCGTTTATATAGCACATATTATGATTTTTTATCTCAATATCATACCAAAAAGAAAGATTATAAACTTGCTCTAAATGCTTTTCAAAAAGCACAAGTCTATAAAGATTCCATAACAGAAAATCAGCAAACTAATAAGATTGCAGATCTTGAATTAAAACATGCAACCAGAAACAAAGAGCTTGAAAATCAAAAGTTAAGAGAATTAAATCAGACAAAAGATGTCAAGATTTTTCGTCAGTATACTATTGGACTATCTCTATTACTTGCCTTAATTGTTGGTTTCTTTGTCTTGTTTATTCGCAACAGAAACAATCATAAGAAAAGTGAAATTCTAAAGCTTGAAAAAAGCATGGCCGATCAGCATGCCGAAGAAATGGTTGAAAAAAAGGAAGCCTTAGAGAAAAGTGAAAATGCATTAAAAACAGCTAATGAAACAAAAGATAAAATGTTTTCATTAATTGCTCACGACTTGAGAGGATCTGTTGGTAATATTAGTAACGGCTTACGAATGCTTTTAACAGAAGAAGATCTCGTTCTTTCAGAAAAAGAAAATAAAGAATTTCTAGGTTCTCTATTCCATTCAGCTGATAACTCATACGAACTACTAGAGAATCTATTGGCATGGGCCAGAAATCAGAGTAATTCTATAAAACCAAATCTAGAGATGGTCGATTTGGAGTCTATTATTTTATCAAATCTAGAGCTACTTTCTGAACTTGGAAAAATTAAATCCATAAAAATCTTTACCTCATCAGATAATAAAATAGATATCTTCTGTGATAGAAATATGATACATACCGTGCTACGTAACCTTATTTCTAACTCAATAAAATTTACAAACAAAGGTGGTATTATAGAAATTCGAACCGAAGTAAGAGAACACTTTGTTAGCGTATCTGTTATCGATAATGGCGTTGGTATGCGCAAAGATCAAATTCAAAATATCCATAAGGGATTTACTACCGATGGAACTGCCAACGAGAAAGGAACAGGTATTGGTTTAGCGCTTTGCCGTGATTTTCTTACTAAAAACAATGGTTGGTTTAATGTTAGTAGTGAAATTGATAAAGGAAGTATCTTTACTTTTACAGTGCCCCGCCGTCCATTGAGTAAGCGAAAATTTTCAGAATTAGTCAAAAAAGAGGATAGCTATTCCCTTCTAAATTTTTAAATTTAGACTTTAGAAACACAAATACACTTATTTCTAAGGAAGCTTTAGTATTGAAAGGTACTCAGCTTGGTGTTTCTTATTTTCACGAAATACTTAAACTAAATTTTAAAATAATGAGACTATTATTAATTAGTAACTCAACCAATCCTGGTGAAGAATATTTAGATTACCCAAAGAATAATATCAAAGAGTTTTTAGGAGATAAACCAATTAAGGCATTATTCATTCCTTATGCTGGTGTTACCGTATCTTTTGATGATTATGAGGCAAAAGTAAAGCATAGATTCAACGAGGTTGGTCACGATATTGTATCTATACATCGTTTTGAAGATCCTATAAAAGCTGTTGAAGAAGCGGAAGCTATTGTTGTTGGTGGTGGAAGCACATGGAACCTTTTACACATGGTTCATAAATTTAATCTAACTGATGCCATTCGTAACAAAGTAATCAATGGTAAAACACCTTATATTGGCTGGAGTGCTGGTTCAAATTTAACTTGCCCTACAATTAAAACGACTAATGATATGCCAATTATTGATCCTCTTGGTTTTGAGGCTTTAAATCTGATCCCATTCCAAATTAATCCTCACTATTTGGATAAAAACCCGGAAGGACACGGTGGAGAAACTCGCGAAGATAGAATCAATGAGTTCTTAGTATTAAACCCTGATATGTATGTAGCTGGTTTAAGAGAAGCAACCATGTTCTTGGTTGAGGATGGCAAAATCAGTTTAATAGGTGATAGAGAGTGCCGTATATTTAAAAATGGTATTGAGCCATATGAATTAAAAGCTTCTGATGATTTTAATTTCTTGATGTAAAAATTATATCACACAAATATTACGAACGGCTTTCTCTCACAGAAAGTCGTTTTTTATGTATCCAATTCTCTAAAAAAACATAAATAAGATACACTTCTACTAATTATAAAAAACTGTTATAACTTTGCAGCCAAACTTAACACAAGTCATATTTCAATCCCATGGATTTATTATCATCAAGTTATTTCGTTCTATTTCTAATAGTTGCAATCGGATTTATAATTGGTAACATTAAAATAAAAGGCATCTCTCTTGATGTTTCTGCTGTTATCTTTGTCGCTCTTGTATTTGGCCACTTTGGTGTAAGTATTCCTATTGACATTCAAAAAATTGGTTTAACTCTATTTATTTTCACCATAGGTATTCAAGCCGGACCAGGATTTTTCGAATCCTTTCAAAAAAATGGACGTCAGCTTATAATATTGGCTTTTGTTCTTATTTCAAGTGCATCCTTAATTACTGTAGGGCTTGCTTTGGCCTTTAATGTCGATCTTAAGATTGCAATAGGTTTATTGACAGGATCCCTAACGAGTACTCCGGGGTTAGCAGCCGCAATAGAAAGCACAGGTTCTACTCTTTCATCAATTGGTTACGGTATTGCTTACCCATTTGGTGTAATTGGTGTCATCTTATTTGTTCGCTTATATCCTAAACTTGTTGGTGTTGATATCGACAAAGAAGCCAAACAGTTGGAGGATGAAGATCAGAAAAAACATCCTGAACTATTCAATCGAAACTTTATCGTTGAAAATGAAAAGATAGTTGGTAAGACCATACGTGAACTAAAAGTTCGTGCTATGACACAAGCCAACATTACTCGAATAATGCACAATGGAGAGACTATTGTTCCCAGTCCGGATACAATTCTTCACAAACATGACATTATCAAGCTCATTGGTAGTGATCTTGCTCTGGAAAAAGCGAAGATTTTAATTGGAGAGGAAACTCAGGAAAAGATTCCTTTAAGTGTAGATTATGTGGTTGAAAGTATTTTAGTTACCAATAAAGATGTCGTAAATAAGACAATCGGCCAGCTAAATGTATTATCAAATTACAATGCTCGAATCACACGAATCAGAAGAGCGGGTATTGATATTGCTCCTAGTTCAAAATCAATTATTCGTTTTGGAGATAAGCTTATTGTGGCCTGTGGTACCGGGAATATCAATAACGTTCGTCATCTCTTTGGTAACGATGTTAAAAAATTATCCGACACCGACTTTTTCCCAATTGCAACCGGTATCGTATTAGGTGTTTTAGTTGGTAAGCTGAAGATTTCATTTTCGGATGATTTTACCTTCTCGCTTGGATTAACAGGTGGCGTCTTAATGGTTGCCTTAGTGCTTAGTAGAATCGGAAAAACGGGTCCGGTTTTATGGACCATGTCTGGAACAGCGAATCAGCTACTACGTCAGTTAGGTTTGCTTATGTTTTTAGCTGTTGTTGGAACTAGTGCGGGCTCTAAGCTTGTCGAAACTTTCCAGGAGTCAGGAATGCTACTTTTCGGGATAGGTATTGTAATCACGCTTATTCCTATGCTAATAACAACTTTAATCGGCCACTATTGGCTTAAAATGAACCTTCTTAACTTATTGGGTGCTCTTACCGGTAGTATGACCAGTACACCAGGTTTAGCTGCCGTTGACGGTATGACTGACTCTAATGCTCAGGCTATTGCTTATGCAACAGTTTATCCTATTGCTATGGTTTTTCTAATTGTATGCGTACAACTTGTCAGTATGATATAAAATATAATTAAACACAAAAAGAGCGCTCATTCTACAGAATAAGCGCTCTTTTTGTATGGAAATTGAGAATATTAAAATCCTCTCTGCTTAGCTTCCAGCTTTTGCATTTCAGCTTCATAAGTTTCTTTAAACTTATTGTAATCGTAATCCACTTTTAATTTCTCATCCTGAGATAATTTCTGCTCGATTGCTTTTTCCAAATCATCAGCGCTCATTTCAATAGCAATATAAGTCTTGTATTTGCTTTGAGCAGTACGAGTTTGCTTCTCACAAATCACTTTAATGTTATTCAATTGCTGATTGATCACCTCACGAGTTAAGCCTTCGAAACGTTCTTCAACCTGCTCAACATTATTCAACTCTGTTGAATTCACGTAATTATCAATCGTTCCTTTGATTGTAGATGCAACCAAAGAAGCCAACTCAGCACGAGCATTGGTTCCTGCTTTCTTCTTCGAAACCATTTGATCTAAACTCTCACCTATTGCTGAAGCTCTAAAATGCTTTTTGTCTGACTGATAGTCAGGACCTGTACAATAAACTTCAATTAATTCTTCGCCTTGTGATTTTGTAGATGCTACTTTTTCACTAGAACCACAAGAACTTAATCCGGCAGTCATTATCATTCCTAATCCTAGGATAAATACTTGTTTCAGTTTCATAATTTTAAATTTATAATTCAGTTTCAAATCCTAATGTGTATTGAGTTTAAAACTGAATGATTTTAATAGATTTTATATTAGTTTATATTTATAAATCGAGTTGATTTAATTTTGGTATAATCGTATTATGAATTTCTTCAACAGCCTGCTCATAAGCCTCTTTCACAGCATAATTATAACTAACAGGTTTCATTCCCTTTACTTCATAAATGGCGTCGTTAAAAATCTCAAAACCTGACTTGATATCTGTTAATGAGAAAAAGCAATCCAGATATACGATATGAACTTTATAGTTACGGCCTTTCTTTATCTCACCTTTTATTACATTGGTCTTTACATCAAGAATAACGTTAGCACTATCTTTGTCTTCAGTAAATGAGAAAAAATTCTCTGACAACTCTTTTTTAATTGCATTTTTCAGAATAGAACGCTTGGAGTCTTCACCAAAAATCTTTTCACTAAAAAGCATATAAGCTTTTAAACGTTCAACATTTAAAGTAATATGACATTTCGGTGATAAGTCTGGAGTCAGGAACATTTTACAGAGTTCATAATCCTCATCATCAGCCTTTAGAATTGACGATAAATCTAACCCCACTTCTATCTTTTGAAGCTTTTGCTTGGAAGTTACCCGAGTTAGTTGAGATGAAGCATAACCGAATTCATCTGTCTTCACTGACTTATTTAAAATTCCGGCTCCAGTTACAAAATTCAAATTTAAAGGTAAACCAACCAATTCATTTTCTCCACTGTCAGCTATCCAATTTGCTTTTACAAGGAATGGTTCTTTTATTGAAGTTGAGATTTCTATCTTAATGTTTTTCTTAACAGGAACCAATTCAACTCGTTTATAAATATTCTGAATACGCTTATAAATTTCTGTTCCCAAGTTAATCGACCCACCAAAAGTCATCACAGACAAATCCTCATCTAAATATTTCTTAACTGCATCAATTGCCTTGATATAATAATTCAAAGCTTGAATAATGTTCAGTTTTTTCTCATATTCCTGTGCTTCTTCAAAGTAGTTTTGAGCAATTTTTTTAGCCTTATTCAGTTTTAATCGTTGCATTAATGCAAACTGTTTTTTCGATAAGCGATAATACTCCCAATACTCTTTACCCCTTTTATTATTCCATGATGCGACTAACTCGTACCCTTCCAGTTCTTGGACTAAAGACGTTTGTACTTGTGATTCGAACTCTTCTTTGAATCCTGTATTATCTTCGAACTGATGAAGAACTGAATTTGAAGAAATTTTAATAGAAATTTGTGATGCTAAATCTTGCAATGCCTTATTTTTAGCTAACTGCATATAGTTTTCCACATTTTTGCTGACAACAGCAATACCAATATAGTATTCCGATGAAACAGGTCTGTTCTTAACCCATTTAGGAGGACGCTTTCTGGCAAAACTCGTACTTACAAATAGTAGCGTTATCAGTGAGAAACAAAAAAAGAGGCGTAGAAGTTTAATCATGGTATTTTATTTGGATGAAATTTAAAGGTAAAAATTCTAAGCAAGAAACGTGCCATTGAGTAGCACCTTAATTATCTTTATGTAATAATTTATCTACGATTTTTAATATCAGATTCGATTCAAATCCCCTGGATTGAGCGAAACGATATAGTTTTGCCTTTAATTTAAAAGAATCTTCCTCACGAGTAGTTCTTAATTTTGAACTTAAAATATCCTCAAGGTTTTCCTCGTAAATCTCTTCAGAAATACTTTCGAAAGCTTCCATGATAATAAATTCAGGAATTTGTTTCTGCTTTAAATGATGCGAAATCTTAATGCGTCCCCATTTATTGAACTTATATTTATCACGTACATAGAAACCTGTGTATCGCTTCTCATCAATAAATTTATCATCAATAAGTGACTGTATAATTTCATCTTGCTCATCGTAAGACAAAGTCCAGTTTTCAAGTTTCTTTCTAATATCCGAACAACACTTTTCCTGACGACTACAAATGAATTGCATTTTCGAAAGTGCTGAAGAGTAACTAATCTCTTTCGTTTTTTTTTCTTCTGAATACATCCTGAAAGTTATTAAATTGCTTACAATTCTGCTGAGGTCATTCGATCTCTCCCATTCAAATCTTTCATCACTTTTATGGAAGAGAAACCTAGATTCTCCAAAAGTTCCATCATTTCCCTTCCCAAAGCTTCATTAATTTCAAAATATAGCTTACCTCCTTTTTTCAAATGTGTTTTAGCAAACTCAGCTATTCTTCTATAGAAAATGAGGGGATCATTATCATCAACAAAAAGAGCTGTATGAGGTTCGTAGGCAAGTACATTCTTTTCCATCAACTCTTTTTCCGATTCTTTCACATATGGCGGATTACTCACAATAATATCGAACGATTTCTCCCACGAATATTTCTCCCATTTCAGAAAGTTGCGAAGGTGAAAATTAATTGTAACATTATTCAAAACCGCATTTTCTTTTGCTATTACGATTGCCCCTTCTGAAATATCTACAGAACTAACATTCGCACCTGCTATATTATGAGCTAAGACAATTGGAATGCAGCCACTTCCTGTTCCAATATCAAGAATATTAGGCTCTTCTACTTTATTATCATTGATAATAGCATGAACCAATTCCTCGGTTTCCTGTCTGGGAATCAAAGTATGTTGATTCACTTTAAAGACTAGATCGTAAAATTCTGTTTCACCAATTACATATTGAATTGGAACTGAACTTTTCAAGTCCTCTAAAGCCTTAAGGATATCTTCTAAGTTATTTTGTTTAATTTTCTCTCCCTTATTTAATTGAATCTCAATTTTTGAGTATTTTAGTAAATATTCAAGAAGAATATATGTGATGTTTTCAATTTCTCTTTGAGGATAGATAGCTTTAAGTTCCTCTCTGAAAAGAGATTGCACACTTTTTATGGTATAGTCAGAGTTCATTTTGTTCGGATTTTAAGCAAATATACGAATCTTCTATCTATACGTTTAATGATTACAATAGCTTAAATCATACTTATGATTTTCAACTGGAATGACTTGTGGCTTTATCTGTTCGGTTTGTTAGGAACAATTTATATCCTAACTATCGTCTTTACACTCATTGTAGTCATACTTGAAAATAGAAGCCCTCAAAAAACTATTTCCTGGATTCTTGTTTTGATACTTCTACCCATTATTGGTTTAATATTCTATTCTGTTTTTGGTCAAAGCTATAGAAAACAAAAAATGTTTAGCTTAAAGGGACTTGGTGACTTGAAATGGTTACAAAAATTAAGTCAAAATCAGAAAGGTGAACTTGAAAAAAGCAAATTGCTTAAAGATGAGCGAATTCATGAGAAAAAAAATGTAATGACATTGCTCCTAAGTAACTCAAAAGCACTACTTACGGGGCAAAACAGAGTTAAAGTTCTTAACGATGGCGAAGAAACATTCAATGAAATATATAATGCTCTTCGCAAAGCTAATGAACATATACATTTAGAATATTATATAATAGAAGATGGCGAATTAGCTAGTGAGCTTCATGAAATACTAATAGATAGAGCAAAAGCAGGTGTTGAAATACGTATTATATATGATGGGGTCGGAAGTTGGAAGCTCAGTCAAGACTATATAGGTAGTCTGAGAAGTGTTGGTGTTAAGATTCATGCCTTCCTTCCTGTTCGTTTTCCAATCCTAACCAGTCGAATCAATTATCGCAATCATAGAAAAATAATTGTTATTGATGGAAAGACAGCATTTGTAGGTGGTTTGAACTTTGCAGATCGTTATAAAAATGGGATCCCTGAAATTGGAATCTGGCGAGATACCCATCTGAAAATTGTAGGAGAAGCTGCTAGTAGTTTACAAATCGTTTTCCTCATTGACTGGTATTTTGTTAGACAGGAAGTGCTACTTGATGAAAAATACAGACCTAATTTCAAAGTAAAAGAACGCTGTTTGATTCAAATTGTTTCTTCGGGAGCCGATTCTGATTGGGCTAGTATTTTACAAGCATATTTCTCGGCGATTGCCTCTGCTAAACAAAATGTGTACATCTCTTCGCCTTACTTTATGCCCAATGGAAGTATCCTAATGGCTCTAAAAACAGCTGCTATGAGTGGTATTGATGTTAGAGTACTAATTCCTGAAAAATCAGATTCAGCTATGACTTTTTATGGCACTCTATCTTACATAGAGGAATTATTAGAAGCAGGTGTAAAAATCTATTTCTACAAAGCAGGCTTTAATCACAGTAAAATAATGATGGTCGATGGAATTATCTCTACAGTAGGAACTGCTAATATGGATATCAGAAGTTTCGAACAGAATTTTGAAGTCAATGCTTTAGTTTACGACGAAAAGGTTACTATGGAGCTTAGAGAACGATTTCTAAATGATCTCGAGCAAAGTGACCTGATTGATTTAAAAACGTGGCAAAAGCGACCTAAGAGTCAAAAAATCAAAGAATCTTTAGCACGTATATTCACTCCTCTTTTATAATCTATTTCCTCAGATGATTTCTTAATGTTCTTGTACTATCCTCCAATGCATATTCGTATTCTCCTTCTACATATTCAAGAATAAATTCCTGATAATGCTTTTTTATTCTTTGTTGAATATATATATCACTGGTTTGATAGGAAAAATGCTCTCTCTTCTTAATATATAGCATAAAAATCTCAAGCTTATCTCCTGACAACTGTGTTATTTCATGTACTATTTGCTTGTTAAATTTTAGATTTAATTTATCTAAATTAGCTTCTTTAGCTTTCAAGTTCTTTAGAATTTTATTTCTATTGGGATATTTTCTTCCTGAAGACATGCTTAATCCAAATCCTCCTCCAGTTCTATTTAGTGCAAGTGCCTCCTTCATATACAATTTAAGATCTCCAAAGTTCCAACCAGCAACTACATCTTTCTCTACAGGTAATTCTTTTTTAGCAAAGTTGTATTTAAACTGTTCCCAAGTTCCCAAAGAGTATATATCAACTTCCTCTAGCATATAACTCGTTCTATCCAAAAACAACTCCTGAAAAGCTGTCCCATCAGTTATTTCTTCTGTTACCGGAATTATTTTCTCAGCAAAGCCAAGCGAAGAAACCCTTAAACTTTGATTTGGTTTTACAGTCACTTTAAAAAAACCAAGGCTATCACAAATAACTCCCCAATAAGTATCATCTAATTTAATATGAGAATAAGGAATGCCTTCAAGTGTAGATGCATCGATTACTTTTCCAGATAGCACGAAGTTTTCATCATTTTCTGATTCTTGAGCTTCAGAAACAAATGGCAGCAGTGTGAAACTACTAATAAAAATGAGGAATATATAAATCGATTTCAAGGTTAGCTTTCTTTTTAAGTGACACATAAAGATATGACTTGAAACCCTTAGATTATAAGCTTATTACATTTTTTAACAGAGATTAACCTCCTTTATTACTCTCAAAACACAATAAAAAAGCCGAATCAATAAAATTTGATTCGGCCATAAAATATCTTTTTTACAAAATTACATGACAAAATTTCTAAAATGTTTCATAAACTGTACTCTTTCAAAAGCTGCCGGATCATTAGATTTATTCTGGCTTAATTTTCCTTGGAAATCACTTACATTTTTGAAGCCTTGATCTTCCATCCAAGAATAAATTTCTTTAGTTAAAGTATCAATATAGCCTGGTCCTTCTTTATAAATAATTGAAGCCAGCTGAACAGCATCTGCTCCGGCCAAAAGTTGCTTAATAATACTTTCTGATGAATGAATTCCTGTTGTTGCTGCAATTGAGCATTTTACTCTATCGCGAAGAATACCAACCCATCTCAAGGTGTTTTTAAAATCATCAGCTCCTGACAATACCTGTCCCGTATTTAAAGATAAATTATGAATGTCAATATCAGGACTATAAAAACGATTAAACATCACAACACCTTCAGCTCCCGAATCATCTAACTTCTTAACCATATGAGCCAAATTAGAATGGTACGGGCTGATTTTTAGTGACACAGGTAAAGCAACTTGTTTCTTAACTGCTTTTAGTACCTCATAATATATATTCTCATTCTCATCAACAGAACGATTTAAATCAGTAGGCAAAACAAAGAAGTTAATCTCTAAAGCATCTGCTCCGGCCTTTTCTATTTCTTGTGCTAAATAGGTCCATTTTTGAGAACTTACACAATTAATACTGGCAATAATTGGAATAGATACAGCTGCCTTTGCTTCTTTAATTAATCTCAAATATTTTCGAACCAGATCCTCTTCCGGCTCATCGTTCATATAATCAAATGTTTCAGGGTAAATATATGGGCGATTTGTCATATTTAACATCTGCTCATCCATCTCCATTACAATTTCTTCTTCGAATATCGACTTAAGAACAACTGCTGCTGCACCATTAGCTTCAAGCTCCTGAATCTTTTCTACAGAATCAGTAAGACCTGAACTTGCAACAATAATTGGGTTCTTTAATTCTAATCCTAGATAGTTTGTGCTTAAGTTTGGCATAAGATTTTGTTTTATTAGGTGTTTATTGTTTGGATTTTGTTTTTCTGAACAGGCATTTCAGCTTCACAATACGGTGACCTGAAAACCTTAATAAACAAATTTAACTCAGACTCGCTTATAATTCAAATCGATAATCTTTATATAAATATAGTTAATCCAAATCAGTAATTCATTACAAAACACAGCTAAATAGAAAGGCTTGCCGAACAACGACAAGCCTTAAAATATTATAAAATGAATTAGCTTAATCAGCTAAAACTGTCACTATATTCTTTTTACATTCAACTACACCTCCATCAACTTCGAACAATTCTTCTTGTCCTTCTGTGGTCACAATTCTAATCACACCTCGATCAAGGGTTGAGATTATTGGTGCGTGATTCTTTAGAATCTCAAAGGAACCGCTAATCCCAGGTAGTTGAACCAGATCAACTTCACCAGAAAACATTTTCTTTTCAGGTGTTACAATTTCTAAAAGCATTTTAATCAGTTTTAAGTTTAAGTACTTGATATACTTTTTACTTAGGCTTCAGCTTCAGCTAATAATTTCTCACCTTTTTCAATCGCTTCCTCAATGTTTCCAACAAGGTTAAATGCTGCCTCAGGATATTTATCAACTTCACCATTCATAATCATGTTGAAACCTTTGATTGTCTCCTCAATTGGAACCAGACATCCTTTAAGACCAGTAAACTGCTCTGCAACGTGGAATGGCTGAGATAAGAAACGCTGAACACGACGTGCGCGGTGTACAACCAATTTATCCTCATCAGAAAGCTCTTCCATACCAAGAATTGCAATAATATCTTGAAGTTCTTTATAACGTTGTAATAACTCTTTTACATTTTGAGCACAATCGTAATGTGCATCACCAACAACATCACGTGTCAGAATACGAGAAGTTGAATCCAATGGATCTACCGCAGGATAAATTCCCAACTCGGCAATTTTACGATTCAATACGGTTGTTGCATCCAAGTGAGCAAATGTTGTCGCCGGAGCAGGGTCTGTCAAGTCATCGGCTGGTACATATACCGCTTGTACCGATGTAATAGAACCACGCTTGGTTGATGTAATACGCTCTTGCATAATACCCATCTCTGTAGAAAGAGTTGGCTGGTAACCTACCGCAGAAGGCATACGACCTAGAAGTGCTGACACCTCAGAACCTGCCTGTGTAAAACGGAAGATATTATCAACGAAGAAAAGAATATCACGTCCACCTGATTTCTCATCACCGTCACGTAAACTCTCAGCAACTGTTAAACCAGAGAGAGCAACACGAGCACGTGCCCCAGGAGGCTCGTTCATCTGTCCGAAAACAAGTGATACCTGTGAATTATCTAAAGCTTTTTTATCTACTTTGGATAAGTCCCATCCACCTTTTTCCATGTCTTTCTCAAACTCATCGCCATAGCGAATAACCTTTGATTCGATCATCTCACGAAGTAAGTCGTTACCCTCACGTGTACGCTCACCTACACCGGCAAATACAGATAAACCATCTTGTCCAATTGCAATGTTATTAATAAGCTCTTGAATCAAAACTGTTTTTCCAACACCAGCACCACCGAACAAACCAATCTTACCACCTTTTGCATAAGGTTCAATAAGGTCAATCACTTTAATTCCTGTAAAGAAAACCTCTGATTCAGTCTTCAACTCATCGAATTTTGGTGGTGTTCTGTGAATTGTATAGCCGCCTTCTTTATCTACTTGTCCAATACCATCAATGGTTTCACCCACCACATTCAAAAGACGCCCTTTTATCTTATCACCAGCTGGCATAACAATAGGAGAACCTGTTGCTATAACATCCATTCCTCTTCTCAAGCCATCGGTAGAGTCCATTGCAATAGCACGAATTGTGTTTTCACCAATGTGCTGTTGACACTCAACAATTAAATTTTTACCATTTTCAATTACGACTTCTAATGAGTCGTAAATATCAGGAAGCTCAGTGCCCTCCTTTTCGAAACTAACATCGATTACAGGACCGATTACCTGAACTATTTTGCCAATATTTTGTGACATTGCGTTTGTTTTATTGGAACATTCATTATCGTGTGATGACAAATTTAGCATTTATCCTTAAAAAGGATGAATTTATCTTATATTTTTAATCAACTTAAACGGCACGATTTATTAAGCGCTTTACAAGCAGACTTAAGTTCTCTTTTTTAGATTCATCAACCTTTACAGATGTTAAATAATCTAAGCATAACTCAAAGTATTTATCAATCTCAAGCTCGGCTAAATAACGCACTTTTAAGTCTTCATATATTTTTTTAATAGCAGCAATTTTTTCTTCTGAATTAAAATCTTCGCCACTTATCCATTTTTCCAGTTCAGTTTTCACCTCACCCTCAGCTAACTCTTGAGCTTTAATTAATAGGAAGGTTTTCTTATTACAAAGAATATCGCCGCCAATCTTCTTTCCAAAAATTGCTTCGTCTCCAAAAGAATCTAACAAGTCATCCTGAAGCTGAAAAGCCATTCCCAGGTTCAAACCAAATTGGTATAAGGCATCTGCATCATCTGCATCAGAATCTCCCATAATCGCACCCATTTTCAAACTTCCACCAAGAAGAACAGCTGTCTTTAGTCGAATCATATTCAGATATTCCTCAACACGAACATCTGTTCTATTCTCAAATTCCATATCAAACTGCTGCCCTTCGCAAACCTCAAGTGCAGTTTGATTGAAAACTTCCAAAACTGAACTCAAGTGTTTATTTTCACAACTAACAATAAACTGATAGGCTTTAATAGACATAGCATCACCTGAAAGAATCGCTACATTAGAATCCCATTTCTCATGAACCGTAGCCATATTTCTTCTGATAGGTGCATTGTCCATCACATCATCATGCAAAAGCGTAAAGTTGTGAAAGACTTCTATTCCTATTGCAGGTAAATAAACCTTCTCAAGCTCATTTTTAAATAGGTTTGCAGCCATTAAAACAAGAATTGGACGTAATCGCTTACCTCCTATAGAAAGAATGTATTTCATTGGCTCGAAAAGCCCTTCGGGAGGAGTAGAAAACTCCAAAGCATCAATTCTTTTTTCGATTTGAGTTTGAAGTTCGTTAAAAGTGTACATATGGTTTGTTTATAATTCATTTTTAGAATGCACTAAAGTAGGAAAAAAAATAAAAGCTATAACTCGCCTTTTCAAATTCTTAACAAACAAAAAACCACTCCAGAAAACTGAAGTGGTTTATATATTATCTATAGCGATAATTATTATCAAATAATTAAAATCGCATCGCCATAAGTTCCAAAACGGTACTTTTCTTTAATTGCAACTTCATAACATTCCATTACTTTATCATAGCCTCCAAAAGCAGCTACCATCATCATTAATGTCGAGTATGGTAAGTGGAAATTAGAAATCATTGCATCAGGAATACTAAAATCGTATGGAGGGAATAAAAATTTATTCGTCCAACCTTCGAATGGCTTAAGTGTCCCCATTGTAGAAACAGAACTCTCAAGAGTACGAACGACTGTTGTTCCAACAGCACAAACTTTACGTTTTCCGTCTTTTGCTTTGTTTACAACTCTTACAGCCTCATCGTCGATTAAAATCTGCTCTGAATCCATTCTGTGCTTAGTCAAATCTTCAACATCAACATCTCTAAAATTACCTAAACCAACATGAAGTGTAATTTCAGCAAAATCGATTCCTTTAATCTCAAGACGCTTCATTAGCTCACGGCTAAAGTGCATACCAGCAGTTGGTGCTGCAACAGCTCCTTCATGCTTAGCAAAAATAGTTTGGAAACGCTCAGCATCTTCTGCCTCAACCTCACGGTTGATAAACTTTGGTAGTGGTGTTTCACCTAAACTATAAAGAGCTTCTTTAAACTCATCATACGGCCCATCGAATAAGAAACGAAGTGTTCTACCTCTCGATGTTGTGTTATCAATTACCTCAGCAACTAATAAATCATCATCACCAAAATATAGCTTGTTACCAATACGAATTTTACGAGCAGGATCAACCAAAACATCCCATAATCTTTGCTCACGATTTAACTCGCGCAATAAGAATACTTCAATTTCAGCACCTGTTTTTTCTTTATTTCCATATAAACGGGCAGGAAAAACCTTGGTATTATTAAATACCATAACATCTTTATCATCGAAATACTCGATAACATCTTTAAAAATACGGTGCTCAATCTCTCCGGTATCTTTGTGAAGTACCATCAATCGAGATTCGTCACGATTGTAGGCAGGATGTAAAGCAATAAGTTCTTGAGGTAAATTAAACTTAAACTTAGATAACTTCATAAGGCTTACTTTAGATATTTTTGATGATAGATATGAGTTCAAAAAAGAACCCTGAATTATACGGACTGATGAGAATCAATTTGACTGCACTACACAATCACACAAGCTTTTAAGCTCACATACAGTGAGTTAATACAAGTGCACTTTTTCTCAACAGTGAAAACTTTACGAAAATGGCTGCAAGATAGTTATAAATTCTCTAAATAGCTTATAAAATCTTCTATTTCAAGTGCCTGATCTGTTTTAAATTCGCCTATGCGAGTTCGTTCCAAACCAATCAAATGTGCTCCACTATTCAATTTTTGTCCTATGTCGCGAGCCAATGCTCGTATATATGTTCCCTTACTACAAACCACTCTTATTTTAAGAACATCTTCTTTCCAACTTAAAACTTCGATTTCGTCGATAACCAAAATCTTTTCTTTGATTTCAACTTCTTGTCCTTTTCGAGCATATTCATAGGCTCTTTTCCCATCAATTTTAATGGCAGAATAAGCGGGTGGTCTCTGACGAATTTCACCTAAGAAACCTTTTAGCGTTTCATCTATTAAAGCATTATCAATATGTTCTGTTGGGTAAGTTTCATCAATCTCTGTTTCCAAGTCGAATGATGGTGTGGTTGATCCCAATTTCAATGTCGCAATATACTCTTTTACTTGAGCCTGATACGTATCAATACGTTTTGTGTATTTCCCCGTACAAACAATCATTAGCCCTGTTGCCAATGGATCAAGTGTTCCTGCATGACCAACCTTAATCTTTTTAAAGTCGTATTTATGCTTTATCTTAAACTTAACCTTGTTCACTAAATCGAAAGATGTCCATTTATAAGGCTTGTTCAATAAAATAAAAGATCCTGCCTGGAAATCCTGATCGGCTTCAAATTTAATCATGCTTCTGTAAATATTATTGCGAGTTTCTAATTTAAGAAATATCTCGCATTTATTCCAAAACTAAGCTCCTAGAATTTTATAATTCTAAGAGCTTGCTATATCGTATTATAATCAGATTTAATCTGAACTTTATTTTTTAAGAATTAGGATGCAAAAATGGCAATAAGTCCGATAATCAAGCAATAAATTGCAAAATAAATTAGTTTGCCTTTCTTCACTAATTTAATCATCCAGCTACATGCCAACAAGCCAGAGGCAAAGGCAGCAATAAAACCAACAACCAAAATCGATGTATCAATACTAGCAGCAGTAGAAACATCCGTTTTAAAAATACTTAGTATGTTTTCTCCGATAATTGGAACAAGAACCATTAAAAAAGAAAACTTAGCCACTTCCGATTTCTTATTTCCTAATAACAAACCTGTTGCAATGGTTGAACCTGAACGTGAAATACCTGGCATTACAGCAAAAGTTTGTGCTACGCCAATAATTAAAGCGTCACGAAAGCTTATCTCTTTCTCTTTTTGCTTAGCGTAGAAAGTAAAGGCTAAAAGTGCAGCTGTAATCAAAAGCATACAACCTACAAGAAATAAAATCTTATCTGTATTAAAAATTTCTTCTACCTGATCTTTAAAGAAAAGCCCAACAATAGCAATTGGTAGCATTGAAAAAGCAATCTTCGCTACATACTGTGTTGAATCATTCCATTTGAATTCAAATAAGCCTTGTATTAAGGACCAAATATCTTTTCGAAATACAATCAACGTACTCAAAACAGTAGCACCATGCACTACAACTGTAAATCTCAAATTATCTTCTGCATTTACACCTAAAAGGGCTTTCCCAATCTCCAGATGACCGCTAGAACTTACAGGTAAAAATTCTGTTAATCCTTGTACTAATCCTAAAATAAGGGCTTCTATCCAATCCATTGCTTCTTTTTAAAATACAAAACCCGAGCAGCCGCAACTGTCGGATAATAGTAATGATTTATTGATTAAAGGAACTTTTACTTTCCTATTATCTTAAAGACTCTTTCAGCCTTACAAATTGAAACCGCATCCTAACAAATAGGAAACGGTAATTCATAAAAGCCATTTTATAAGAAGATCTTTTATTTTTCCTTTGGTCGTTTCATAATAGCATAAATCTCGAACGCAAATCCGAAAAGAACAACCATAGGTGCCAATGTAATTCTGCGGAAGCTAAAAATGTCCTCATCAAAAACATTTGGATCTTCTGAACCTCCACCCATCATCAAAAGAAAGCCAATAATGATGATAGCAAAACCAATAAGTAAAAGCTTATAGTTTTCTTTTGCCAAAGCAAATTCGAGTTTTTTATCGTTCTTGTTCATATATAAAAAAGATATTAATCCTATTTAAACTTATTTTCCAATCTTAATTAATACAGGTGTCTTGTATCAATTTTTAAAAATTTATTCACTGCTAAAAATGTCGAAATCCACGTTATTACTATTCCTATCAAAATGATTAGAATAAATAAGAGCCCTAATATTTCAACATTTTCAAATGTTACAACTTCACGTAATTCTCTTTGCGATATATATATAACACCTACTAAAAGTAAATTTGCAATTATAGCTCCCAATACGCCGTGCCAAAAACTTCGCCCCACAAACGGACGACGAATGAAACCTCGTGTAGCACCAACCAACTGCATGGTTTTAATCAGCATCCGGTGCGAATAAATCGACAAACGAATCGTATTATTAATTAATGTTACTGATATTAAGAAGAGTAAACCGCTAAATGCAAGTAGGATCAAACTGATTTTCTTTACATTCTCGTTTACTAAATGCACTAAAGATTTTTGATAATAGATTTCTTGTATCTCATCGTGTTTGGCTAAATTCTTTTCAATCTTAGCAATACTTTCAGGATTGGCATAATCAGCGTAAAGCTTTACATCAATGGTCGCTAATAAAGGATTGTACCCCAAAAATGATATAAAATCTTCTCCCAAATCTTTTTGCAAATCCTTAGCCGCTGTTTCTTTATCAATAAATTTAGTTGATTTCACGAAAGAACTGGCGTCAAGTGTTTTTTGCAAACGGCGAATTTCAACCTCCTTCACATTATCCTTTAATACAACCGAAAGGCCAATATTTTCTTTTACGTAATTAGATAGCTGCTTAGCATTCAATACTAACAAGCCCATTAGTCCCAACATAAACAGAACCAATGAAATACTGATTATTGAGCTAAAATATGATGTTCTTAAACGACGTTTTGAAGCTTTATTGTTTTGAGCCATGCGATTGATTTATATTGAATGTAAGTTTATGGCAACATGCGAAAATACAATTTTTAATGAGAAATAGAACTCTAGTTTCTGAGTAATTTGCTCAATATTTTCAGCTTAAACGATTTGTATTCTACAAACTATTATATCTCGGCATGACTTTCATCTTTAACAGAAGTCATAATTTTCGATAAGCATTTTCTCTTTAGTTTTATTACTTTTGATTATTCATCCTCCACATTAAAGAAAATCACATTGGGAATTATTCGTAAACAAACCATTATTGGGTCTACTTTCTCCTATTCAGGTGCCATATTGGGTATGGTAAACACGGCTATTCTATTCCCCCGCTTTCTCTCAACTACTGAAGTTGGTCTACTAACCTGGCTAATTGCCACAACAATGATGGTGGCTCAATTTTCAGGCCTTGGATTTGGAGCAGTTATTTCCAGACTTTTTCCTTATTTCCGAGATGAGAAGAATCAGCATAACGGCTTCATGTTTATTCTTTTCTGTGTTGGCATACTGGGATTTGTCATATCCTTGCTGGCATATTTTGCCTTTCAGCCCTTTGCTGCTGATTATTTTGATGGCGATACTTCCTTCAACCTGAAGTACATTATTTATTTAATCCCCTTGGTTTTCTTTAGTCTCTTTTTCAATTTATTTGATGCTTACAACCGAGTTCTTTACGATGCTGTTTCAGGAACTTTTTTCAGAGATATTGTTTTCAAACTGATTGTTTTAGGATCTCTTCTTTTATTATGGGGAGATTATATCAATTTCAACCAACTCGTATTCATCTATGTTTCGGCCTATTGTTTACCAGCCGTCTTATTATTTGCACTCCTCATCAAGCGTAAACAGGTTTCATTTAAACCTCAACTAAATTTCATCAAACCCGATCTTAAGAAGGTCATGATTGATACATCTTTTTACGGGCTGTTGAATAATTTTGGAGACAAGCTAGCTTCACAAATTGACAAGCTAATGCTGACAGGAATGATCAGTTTAGGAGCTACAGGTATATTCGGAGTAATGGCAAGTTTTGGAATTCTAATTTCTATGCCTTCGCGTACACTAAATAAAATATCAAGTACCATAATTGCTGAAGCCTGGAAGAAGAAAGACATTGCAACTATCTCGAAAACCTACGCACAAAGTGGTTTACACCAATTCATGGTCGCCTGTTTACTATTTGTCGGTTTATGGGTCAATATTGATAATGTTCTTCAAATCGTCACACCTGAATATGTTGAGGGGAAATATGTGGTTTTCTTTATCGGATTATCCAATGTGGTGCTAATGCTTTCAGGAATAAGTGGCGTAGTTATTCAAAATTCACCTGCTTATCGTAAACAATCACTATTTCTGATCATATATGCAGGAATCATAGTCATTAGTAATGCAATTATGATTCCTCTATGGGGAATTGTTGGGGCAGCTGCAGCTTCCTTCGCTGCCAGCTTGTGTTTTAACCTGATGAAGTATGTTTTCTTGCTGAAACGATATAAGTTTCAACCTTTAAACTACCGTTATTTGTTGGTGATTGTTAGTGCAGTTGTTTCCTACTATATAGCTTACTTACTCCCAAAACAAGATGCGTTTATTATTGACATTATTCTTAGGGGAGCAAGTGTAAGTTTTATTTATATTGCTTTATCTCTCATGTTCCGCATTTCAACAGATTTTAATGAGTTTGTGATGAAACTAATCAAACGATAATTATTTTTTAATGATTTCGATAATCTCAGTTGTTGATACAGATGGTGTGCGTGGCAAATAAACCACTTCGCATAATTCTTTAAACATATCGAATCGTCCTGCCCAATCGTCACCCATTACCAACACATCGGCATTGTACTTTTTAATGTACTCGCCTTTCAGCTCCAATGATTCCTCGAAGAAGACCTCATCTACAACTTTAAGAGCATTGATGATATCCATTCTTTCTTCCTGACTATAAATAGGATTCTTTTGCTTCTTAGAGTAATTCAAAGCATCGGTAGAAATACCTACAATCAGATAATCACCTTTTTGCTTAGAACGTTCCAATATACGCAAGTGCCCGACATGAAATAGATCAAAGGTTCCAAAAGTTATAACTCGTCTCATTTTCAATATACTTTAGTCTTATTTTTCTTTTTTCAAATTCAAAACACCACTCAAAATAGCATCCCAAACTCGCTTACAAGCCTGATTATCGAAATATTCAAAATAATATGCCTTTGAAAGATTTCTTCTATCAGCAAAACTATCTTTTGATGAATTTACTGCCTCAAAGAAAGTCAATAACTCATTGGCATCATTGATTATCGGTCCTGGAATACAAGATTCATTCTCAAAATCAATTACCAGTCCTTTTTCTTTTTCGTAAAGGTCTAAATCGAAAGGCAAAAAACAAATAGGTCGATCCAATATCAAATAGTCCACATAGATGGAACTGTAATCCGTCATTAAAACGTCAGTAGCAGCAAGTAGTTTTTGGCTGTCCTCTTCTGCAGTAGAGTCTAATATCAGGATATTCTTTTTACCTTTCATATATTCTCTGGGAATAATGTTTTCGATATAATGAGGACGATAAATCATCACCCAATTATTCTTCTCGAAGAATTCATTCAATCGCTCAAAATCTGAAGCGGAAAATGGCAGCTTAATCTCCTCAGAATAATTTCGAAATGTTGGAGCATAGAGAACTGTTGTCTTCCCTTTCAAGTTATACTTTTCATCATAGTAAGCACGACTTTCCTTCTTATAGTCTTCTGAAAACAATTGATCGTTGCGCGGAAGTCCCAAAGGCAACAATTCAAAATTACCGTTTGGTTTTCCATCTTTATCAAGCATGTAATAATTCTGATCGCGCTTGGCAAAACCAACCACATAATCCATTTTCCTCAGATCACCTCCTCTTTCTGTTAAAGCATTGTGATTCTTTGCCGGATGACGCTTCGTTAATGCGCCATGGAATATATACATGCTTTTCTTTCCCCATTTGAAAATAGCATGTGTGTAGGTATCTCCAACAACCAGATCGGCTTTGCGAAATTGTTTTAGCAAATACCATTTACGAGCAATAATTCCAATAATTGAAGAACGGTTCTTTTTATAGGGCTTCTTATAAATCTCTATGTCAAGCTTATTTCCAAAGTCTGATTTTAGATTCTCTTCATAATAGGCAAGCAAATCACGAACGCTAGAGTGTATATAGTCGATGAATAATAGTTTCTTTTTTCTCATAACTACTGATAAAAATTAAGGAACTGATCTCTGGTTTTAATCGAAAACGAAGCTTGTAGCAAGAGCTCATCACAATCATTGCCATCCAATTTCCCATCAACTAAGTACGATTTATCCATTAAGGCTTGTGCCCAATAAATGACCTTATCAATATAAGGTGTCTGAATCTCCCAAAGTTGGGCGATATCTTTAATCAATATCAAACCATAACTGATATCCTCAATAAAATAACGTGAATCCAAATCAGGAACAAAACCTTTTTTTGTTTCTTCCATGGGAGATAAAAGACCTTTAAAAGCCTGAATATTTGTCAATTTTTGAGTTAACTCTTCAGCATTGGTAGAATCGTAATGCTCCAACAAAGACTTAATCCCACTAAGATCGAATGGCACCTTTCCCAGAAGATCATGCACCTCTTCGTCCATCCTAATTAAAATATCTGAAGATTCTAAATTCCATGATTCATAAAAGGTCGGATTTTTGTCCCAAGTTTCATCAACTTTCGTATCCTTAAATAAAGCATACATACGCGCTGGATGCAGAATTGGATTTGATGTCGACAAAGTCACCTCAAGAAAATTATTCAGAGGCAAAATTTGCATATTCAACAAGGGGGATAATAAATCAGATAGCTGATTAACCAAAGATGGATTTAAACTCGCTACAGCCATACTATCCTTTTTCGATGTCATCACCACCTCTTTCCCATATTCCGAAATACGAGCAATACATGGCACGCGTTGACTCGCAAACACCTGAATATTTTTCTCTTTTAAGGATAGATATTTATGGCAGATCAGTTCAAAATTTCCCATTCCCGGGAAAGAACCTAGCCATGTATTTTCAGAAACGAATGGTGCAATCTGTTTAATTAAACTTTCACGAGCTTGCGATGGTAAAGCCAAAATAATAAGCTCGCAGTCAGGAATAATTTGAGATGCATCATCTGAAACTACAGATAGATTACCGACTAAATCATCACCTTCTTTGTTTACAACGCGAATTTGCTTTTGCCATTCATTGGGTTTTCTGGTTAATAATCTAATCTCATTGGAAGCATCAGCTCCCAACAGACCAATTAAGCTGTGTGCTATATTTCCGCCACCACAAATTCCAATTACCATATTTGTTTTTTTAAGACGTCAACAATGAAATCATTGTCTGCTCTGTTGCGAACTGCGATGCGAATGTATTCTTTATTTTCGAAACCTTTTTTGCCTTTAAGGTCTTTTATAAATAAATCGTGTTCGATTAAAAGTCGCTCGGTTAATTCCGTAGAACTTTTACCATTCACTATTTCGCAAAGGAAATAGTTAGCCTGAGATGGAATAACTCTTAAGAAGTTTATCCCTTTCAGGTTCTCGTAAAAACGGTCTCTTTCATTGGCAATTGTTTCGCATGCCTTGAAATAGTCCTTTCTGTATTTTTCGAAAATCTGCATAAAAAATTCACCAAATGAGTTCACATTCCAAATGGAAATCTTGCTTTTTACTGCCTGCATCAGTTCTAAATCAGAACAGCTTAACACACCTAATCTGAAACCTGGCACACCATAACTCTTACTGATACTCTTAATGATAATCAGGTTTGGGTACTTAGCTAATACCTCTTCGGTAATCAGAGTGTTTTGTGGTCCTTCAGTTGAAAAATCGATGAACGATTCATCTAAGATCAGTTTCTTATTAGCATCAGCTAAAAATTGAACCAATTCAAGAACTTTATTTACTGGAATAAAATGACCACTTGGATTATCTGGATTGATCAGTAAAAGTGTTTCTACCGATTCTGAAAACACCTTTAGCTCATCAATTGAATAGGCATAATTTTCGTTTGCCGGCACAAAGGTTTCTACGCCTATGCTCTCAAATCGTTCAGCATATTCATTAAAGCTTGGGTTGATGATTCCCACCTTACCCTTTAGGACAAGACTCAATGCATTAATTAGTTCTGCAGCCCCATTTCCAACAGCAATCTGCTCTTGTGGGCAATCGAACATACGAGCCGCCAATAGGTTTTGCACATTCAAACCTGATGGGTATTCACTCATCAAAGCATGGAAATATGCCTTAATCTCGTTTTCCATTTTTACACCTGGGAAATAAGGATTTACCAGATAACAGAAATCCTTCAGGTATGGAAAACGCCAATATCCTCCGTATCGGCCTTGAATCATTTTCAATTTCTTCTCTGCCGGAGCAAATACTGTTTCGGCATTATTGTAATCCTGTATATCATCAATTTCGTACCACTTTTCGGTGTCGATTTTAAATGCTTTAAGATCTGAATTCTCTAATAGTGTAATGACACGCAACACCTGCTCGTAGTACTCATTATGTCCCAGAGCTTTGCAATAAGCCTCAAGAAATGGAACGTAATGTGAGCTGCAGAAGTTCTTAGACAGTTTGTAGATATTAACCGTCTTGTAATACTTATCTAGTTGTTGGTAATCGAAATGACTTTTCGGAATAAAACTCTTGATATTGTTCTTATCGTCAAGAGTCACAACGGTACCATCCATCCACGATTCGTATTTGGCTACTACCGCCAAATTCGGTTCATCAGAAGCAATCAGCTTATTCAGAATTTCGCCATCGTAAATTAAATCGCTCTCCAACAGGATTGTATCTCTATCCGTCAGGTAATCTTTAGCCAGATAGAGTGAATAAATGTTATTCGTTTTATCGTAAATTGGATTTTCAACATACACCAACTCCATATTAGCATAGCTGTCTCCCAATAGGTCAATCACCTTTTGCCCCTCGTAACCAATTACCAAAACCACTCGAGTAACACCCGCCATAGACAGATTATCCAGAGAACGCTCGATAAGCGTTTTGCCATGGATTTCGACCATACATTTGGTATTGTTTTGGGTCAGATTACCCAATCGTTTTCCAAGTCCGGCAGCTAAAATGATTGCTTGCATATGTTTGTTTTTATTGATTCAATTCTTTGATCAAGTGGTAAACTCTTTCGGCACTATTACCATCCTGATGGGTGTGATACATATCACGTATTTCTTTCCGCCAATTGGCATGTTCGCTCGGATTGCTTAAATAGGTTTCAAGTTGAGTTTGAAACTCGCTAAAGTTTGCAGCTTTGTAGCCTGGCGTATTCTTTTCAAATTCTAAGAACAGACCTTTGGTTCTCAAATATTCCTCAAGGTCGTATGGAATGTATATTATTGGCTTATCCAATAACAAATAATCAATCCATATGGATGAATAATCGGTCAACAGAACATCGACGTAAGGCAAAAGCTCATACACATCGGGAAACAAATCCTGATCAGCTTTCATAACGCGTTTCATTTTCGAAACATCGAATCGGTTCAACTCGTCAGCTCGCTTAATATCCTCTTTGTGACCTCTTAGCAATATATAAGCTTGTTCTTTTTCTAGAAACGCATCTAATTGTTCGGCATCGAAATCCTGAAAAGGGAAAAATTCTGCCGATTGTGTTTCTTCGCGCCAAGTTGGTGCGTAAAGAATCACTTTCTGATTCAAGTACGGGTGTTTTGCTATCAGAGCTTCATCTTTGGGAGCTGATAATAAATAATCGTTACGTGGTAAGCCACTTATCCATACATCGTCGATGTTCATTGCGAAACCTGCTTTATGCAATTCTTGCTCGAGTGGTGAACAAGCTGCCATAAAGCTGTATTTTTGCAATTGATAGCGCTTACCGTATTTTTGCCAAACCTCGGTTTGCAAGCCCATTTTTTTCATAGGGGTTCCGTGCCCTAGATAGATAACATACTTGCACTTTCCGCTCAGGTAATATGGAAAGAATGGTGCAGCACTAATGCCATATGAAATGATCACATTTCGTGTTCGAAGGAATAGCCACAGGCCTTTTAGCGATAAAGCATAAACGACTTGATTGGGAAATTTGGCTTCTAACGTGCGATAGAGTGATTTGTTTGCGGTAAATAGAACGGATTTAAAATCGTCCTTTTCGCGCATGTATTCGAATAGGTATTTTGAATTATCGTAATAGTATTTCTCAGTCAGAAAAAAAAGGGCAATTCGCTTATCCTTTTTCACAAGTTTCTCTATTAGGTAATAGAAATTTCGCAAGATGAAAATAAGGATGTGCAGAAATACAATCTTCTGCATAAACGTTTTGAATTGCTTTGTCCTACTGAGTTTACGACTCATTGCTAAGCTCTTTTTTATTTATCTTAATTGACCAAACCAACCCGCCTAAGATTAATACAAAAAATAGAATCATGCTGATTAGAGAAATGTTTTCGCCCATATAGTACGCTTTTGGCTCAAACTTGAATTCTACCTTGTGCTTCCCTGCCGGAAGTTTCATTCCTCTTAGCACATAGTTGGCTCTAAAATGCGGCGCTAACTTGCCATCGACATAAGCATTCCAACCTGGCTGGTAATACATTTCAGAGAAAACGGCTAGGCTTTCTTTATTTGCCTGATAGTTGTACTGAATAGCGTTTGGCGCATACTTAGTCATCTTAATGGTAGCCAAAGAATCTGCTGATCCTGAGAACCCGTTTACCTGATCGGCGAAGCGTTTATCTACAATCAGTTCATTGGCTGGATTAAAATTATTAAGTGCAGCAATTTCCTCATCAGCATTTTCTACCAATTTAAAGTTAGGAACCAACCACACACAGCCTAAAGCTCCAGGGTTATAAACGGCCTGACTACCACCTTCTTTTTTGGCTGTGATGATATAACGTGCATTCAGCATGTTTATCACCTTAGTGTTACCCTTCTCGATATGATGATCGTAAAGCTCTTGAATACGACGTAGCTTAGCACCGTGATAACCACCTACTGATTTATGGAAGTATGATGTGCTTGCATTTTGGAATGTACCTACCGTCATGTTATAAACTCGGTAGTTGGAATTCATGTTTAGCTCCCACAATTGTGCAGCCACCATTTCGTACTGATTAGCTTTACGGTTTTCCTTTTTATAATCGGCAGAAGCCTGATTTAATTTTGTTTTCAGTTCTGGATGTTCCTTCAATTCCATTTGAAGAATCTCGTAATCAGCCTGAGTGGGGTTATATGCCAATCGCATTTCCTTCTTCTCTACGAATCCATCGTTGTTTAAGTAACGCTTATTTACTGGCCAAAGGTCGACAAGGATTAAAACAATAAATGCTGCAATGAATATTTTAACATTAATCATTTTGCGATAGAATAGCGCTAACAAGGCTACTCCAAGAGCAATAAATGCGATAGATCGTAAGGCATCGGCTCTAAAGATTGCAATTCGAGCATCAATAAGATCAATTTGAATTTTAGACAGAAGTCCTACTGCATCAGGGTTAGCCGATTTGATTTGAGCAAAGTAATTGTTTTCTATATCACTAAGGAAATCTAAACCTAAATTTGGCAACAGATATAAAATTGCTGCCACACCACCTGTTAAGGCAAGAGGTATAATGCCGATATTCAATCTTAATGATGCAAAATCGATCTTACGTTTTAAGACTTCTGGTTCTTCAATAATTTTCTTAACCGCCAATATGGCCAGTAGTGGCACACAAAGTTCAACAACAATTAAAATAGACGAAACCACTCGGAACTTGTTGTAAAGTGGCACATAATCCAGAAAGAAATTGGTTAATCCTGCAAAGTGATGTCCCCATGAGAGCATAATAGACAGAATGGTTGCGGTAAGTAAGCCCCATTTCAATCGCCCTGGAACGATGAATAAACCAAGCATAAACAAGAACATGAGTAAAGCCCCCACATAAACCGGCCCTGCCGTAAACGGTTGATTCCCCCAGTAATGGTGATTATCGGCTTGATCCATGCCATAATAATCGTCAACCTTTTTGATTTGACCACTGCTTACATAGTTTACGATTTGAACGGCCTCTTGTGGTGAACCTGCTCCTCCTTTTACATTAGGGATAAGCAAACTCAATGTTTCTTGTATACCATATGACCATTGAGTTGCGTAATCTTTATCGAGCCCTGCGGTTTTATTATCTTCATTCCCCTTGGTTAATTCTGATTTGCCTCGGATGGTCGATTTGCTGTATTCGTAAGAATTATAAAGATTGGTATTGTTTACGCCAATAGCAATGAATGATGCTCCCAGCAATACCGCAATGGCTTTAAAAAAGTGCGCCAATTCTCCTGCTTTGTATCGATGATAGAATTCGAATATCACAATACAGAAAACCATGATGACAAAGTAATAAGTCATTTGAACATGGTTGGAATAGAGCTCCATAATTAGGAAGAAGGTTGCCAATAGTCCACCCCACAGATAACGCCCCCTAAAGACCATGAGAATACCGCCCAAAGCTGGTGGTATAAAAGCCAGCGCATTTACTTTCCAAAGGTGACCAGCACCTATAATAATGATAAAGTAGGTCGAAAAGGCATAAGCTATAGCTCCCGCTAAAGACAGCCAAGGGTTTATTCGAAGTGAAAGCATCAGAATATAAAATCCGATAAGATATAGTAGTAAATAGCGAACCGGATCAGGCGTATGCAGCTCCATAATTTGCTTAAAGAAGTACATGTCTTTTGCCTGATAATCGACATTGATTTGATAGGCTGGCATTCCGCCAAACATAGAGTTGGTCCATAGTGGATCTTCGCCTGTATCATTTCGAAAATCGATAATTTCTTTTTTCCCTCCCCAAGCATTTATCGAGTCGCCTTTGCGCAACTGTTTGCCATCGAGCACAGGCTGGAAATAAATAAAGCCAATAATAAGAAAAAGTATAAGGGCTGATAAGTAGGGCATCAGCTTCTGAAAAAGATTTTTAAAATCCATGTATACGCTTTTTTTTTGTAAGCCACTAAAGTACAAAAAAAGCAGAAAGCTTTGACTAAATATATACATGCATTTTAAAGAACATAGGCTTCTATTTTTTAAGATTTAAAATTCAAATCGCACAAAAACATTGGGTGTTATCCCAAGAGAATAACTTTTAATCTCGTTAAGCTGATATGTCTCATCGTAATAAATCATATATGATCTATCCAAAGTATTTTTTTTATCGTATAAATTTTGCAAACTAAACCCCAATTTAAGTTGTCTTTTTTTTGAATCAGACAAACTAAACTTGTAAGCAGATGAGAAGTCAAGTCGATGGTAATTAGAAATTCTAAGGCTATTCATTTCATCATAATTAATCTGACCATTTTCGGGATCAATACTGTTGGCAGGCGTATAAGGTTTTCCTGTTCGCCATTTCCAATTCAAAGACAATTCAAAAGATTGCCAATGGTATGTGAAAGCAGCAGCCAAGGCATGACGAATATCGAAATTACCTCTAAATGTTTTTCCTTCGTTCAAATCAGGAAATCTATAATTAGTTTTAATGAGAGAGTACGACAATAAAGAATTATAATTCTGAGCTCTTTTTCTGAAAAGAGCATCAAAACCCCATGTCTTACTCTTGCCCTCAGCATAAAACATGTTTTTATTAACAAAAGCCTTTGAAACTGACGTCAAACCTTCATCTTGCTTAAAATAAGTTTCAAAACCAATATTCATACCATTCTTCTCCCATTCTAATCCTCCAGATACCTGCTTGCTTTTTAGAATTGGAACATTCAAATTATCAGCAAGTCCCCAAGCCTGATTCTCTAATCCAAAATCACTAGTCTGAAACTCCAGAATTTGACTTAAATTTTGATTCTTGATGCTGGCCGATAATTTAATATAGAGAGGTTTAACAAGTCTTAATTTAGCGTAAAGACGAGGTTCCAGAAAGAATTTATCTGTCGCTTTTAAATAGTTAATTCTCAAGCCTAAATTAACATAATAGTTTTTCCCCTTATTAAATTGTAATTCAGAGAAAAGTGCTAAGGAATTCTCCTCACCTTTATTTTTATCTATATAGTCACTCTCTGAAGGGTTGGATTTTCTTTGAAAGCGATAACCTACCGTTTGTACATTAATTTGTAATCCTGTCCGCAATTTACTCCACGGACTTAATCTAACTTGAACATCTGCATCAAATCCGAGCTCCTTAATCGTATTTGTTTTGGTATTTTTAGTTTTCTCTCCCTCATTAAATTCTCCTTTAAAGGCATAATCCAGATCGTAATAAGAAAACTCTCCTTTTATGCTATGTCTAAGATTTCGACTCCACCTTCCTTCTGAAATCACACTTAAGCCCTGATTACTAATCTTTAATTTATCTCTACTGCTGTAATAGTTATCAATTGAAAAAGAATAATCCAAATCATTTATCGAATACAAATAGTTCACATACAGTTTATGATCATCTGAAAGTTTAATAATGGTATTTAATGATAAATCCTTAAAATAAAAATCCGTATTTGTCTCAGTATATTCAGAATCAAAGGCTTCATTTTCTGATATGATTGTATTCTGAAAAACCCGATCTGAATAATTATTAAAAGAAGGCGTTTTTAAGAAATCATTGTATGATCTTCTAAAGCTAATACTCATTCCAACTTTTTCCTTTTTAATTGGCAACTTGAGTAAAGCATCCATATAATTAAAATTAGCTCCCAAACTCCCTTCCACTTGTTCAGAAAGTCTTCTGTCCGATCGCATATCAATTACACCTGAAATACGGTTACCATATTGAGCACTTGCACCACTTCGAAATATCTTTATATCGGAAATCTGGTGTGGATCAAGCGCCGAAATCATACCAAAGAAATGGGAATTGTGATAAATAGTGATACCATTCCATAAGATCAGGTTCTGATCGGGAGTCCCCCCTCTAATATGCAAATCTGAATTCGATTCAGAAGGACTAACAACACCTGGAAGCAACTGAAGAGTCTCAAAAACGTCAGGATCTGGCGAGGCGGTTACCGACCTGATGTCGTCCGAAGAAAGGATAATAGATCCATCGTAATTATTTTCCGTTCCATCACTAATCTGATCAATCAGAACTTCATTAAGTTGTTCCGTCGACTCACATAATTCAGCCTTTATTAGTATATTATTACTAATGATATTAGCTATAAATTTTATTGATGTAAATCCAACATACTGAATTAATATCGTATCTAAGGAAGCATTTTTTCTCAATTCGAAATACCCTTCTTCATCAGATACACATCCTTTTTTTTGAGTTCTGTTAATAATAGTTCCACCCCAAAGAGGTGTTTGTGTTATCTTATCAACCAATCGACCTTTTATGGTGATAAAATTCTCTGTTTCATCTACTTTAACTATAATATATCTAGAACTTATCTTCTCAAAAATCAATTGGTTTTCCTGCTGTAGCTTATCAATTATCTCATCTAGTGAGGCATCAGAAATCTCAAAATTATAAGTGTACTTACTCGCAATATTATCGCGATATGAGAAACGAACATCAAACTCAGACTCAAGTTTATTCAGGACCTCTTTTAAGCTGGTACTTTCAAAATTAAAGGTGCTGGTTTTCTCTTGTGATAGGAGAGGAAAAGTGAGTAGGATGAAGAAAAGTAAGATGAAGTACTTCATTATTTTCGATACAATAAAATCGGTTTCTTTCCTCTTAATTTATATTTAATCCCCATTGGATAAAAAACGGATTTTAGAGCCAATTCTAAATTATCATGAGTAAAACTTCCTGTAAATCGTTGCTTTAAATCAATATTCTTAAACTCGAAATGAATTTTATAGTGGCGTTCAAGAGCCTTAACTACTTCTTTAAGAGGTAGATTTTCAAAAGTACTTTCACCTTTTGTCCATGATGGAGATTGCTGAGTAAATATCCAGGATTCTTTATCCTCATCCATAAAACGAACTGCATCACCTGCTTTAAGAATGATTGTATCGTTCATAAAATCAACTTTTACTCGACCTTCAAAACAAAGTACTTCGAAATAATTATTTCGGGAATGAGCATTAAACTCAGTTCCCAATACACTCACATCACCACACTTGGTATGTACCGTAAATTTAGATCCGGGATTGACTTTGAAATAAGCTTCCCCTTCCAGGTTTAATTCTCTTTTATCATTCCACTTTTTCTCATAAAACGAAATTTCAGATTTTGCATTCAACTTTACCTTTGATCCGTCAGGTAAATTGAATGCAAGTTGCTCTCCTTCTAAGCTTTTATAAATAGATTCAGAAGGTAATAAAGCAAAAATTCCCACAAGTATAGCAACAGAAGCTGCTAGCCAGTATGACCAGAGAGTAATGACAGGCTTCTTTTTGGACACCATTCTACTTTGCAAAAGTCTTTGAAAAGCTTTTTTCTTATCGAAAAAAGGCTTTTCTAGTAAATTTGAAGTTTCAACTATTCGTTTATAAGTATAAAAACCCTCTGTCTTTTCGAAAGCTTTCACTTCTTCATCAGACAACTCATTATTAAGCCATCTTGCCAAAAATGTTTCATCAGTGAAATTATTCTGCATACGTATATTATTAAATCCTGAATTTATCAGGTAGAATTCTAGTTTTAAATAAAAAAAATCATCTATCGATTTCAAACAAATCACTTTGTATCTCTACAACTAAAACAAGCGTTGTATTGAATACCCTACTTCAAAACCTAAACATCTCCAAGTTTTTCCCTCAATATTACCAAAGCTTGATGCATTCTTTTCTCAATGGCTTTTACCGAAACATCCATCATTACAGCTATCTCTGCATATGTTTTTTTATCTATTCTATTCAGCATAAATACAACACGTTGTTTTTCCGGCAGATCAGCTATAGCATCATTTAATATCACTCTAAACTCTGATTCTTCCATAATATACTCAGGACTTTCAATATTTAGTTCATCAGGTATTTCCTGATGATATTTTAGTTTGACCTTCTGGTGTGAAACATGATTAAGGAATAAATTCTTAGCAACCGTGTAGACAAATGATTTAGCTTTTAGAAAAAGTACTTTCTTGCAATTCTCCCAAAGTTTAATAAAAGCTTCTTGCACAATATCCTCCGATACATCAGAATCACCACACTTGTAATAGATAAAATTATGGAGCAAAGGGGCATGTAAATTAAAAACCTTCTCGAACACCTTCGTTTTGCACAAGGATAAATTTGTATTTGTTTTATCTAATTCTTCCACAGATTTTCTTTTCGGTATATAATAATAAGCCAGGTTTCACAAATTTTGTAAAATGCAAATTGAGCTCAATTTAAATTAATTTTTGAAGTAAATACCATTTTAAAAGATATTTATGCTTTTCCTAAAATCAAATACTGATAAACAGTACAAAGCATAGAATAACTTCTTTCTTAAAACTTAGAAATGTTCAAAATCTGAGAAGATTCCTCCATTTTCTTTAATGTAAAAGTAGGGTATTCAATACAACGCTTGTTTTAATAATAAATGCAACACAAGTCAAATTAAAAGTTTTTAATACTATGCTACTTCAGAAAAGGTTAAAATTATTGATAATTATTTTACTATCTCTACTAGTAATCAACACATTTAATGCTTGTGAAAAAGACGATGACACTGTAAAGCCAGAAAAGAAAGAAACCTCTGACAAACCTAAAGAAGATAAAAAAGAACAGGATGATGAAGAAGATGGTATCACACTCTATTCTGTAGATGGATACAACATAACAAAAAAAACAGATTATAAGGTTTCGGGTAAACTTTTAGAATTACAAAAGGATAGTAAAAAGCATACTGAGATATGGAATTTAGTCAGTAAGATTATTCCTAAAGGCTATATGACTTTCTTCAACGAATACCTCATCATCACAGGAGAGGAAAGCGGAGTAGCTGGTTTTGTTGTTCAAACAAGAGAAGATCTTACAAAATGGAAAATTGGAGTAGCTATAGACATGGCTTATCAAGGCGGTTTTAATACAGATGGTGAATTATCATATACAATCATTCATGAATTTGGTCATACACTAACTCTTAATAATGTACAAGTAGATTCTAAAAGAAATTCAGATAACTGTTCCAATTATTTCACAGGTGAAGGGTGTGCAAAGGAAGGATCATATATAAATGTCCTTTTCCAAAAATTCTGGAAAGATATTCATGATCAATTCCTCGATACAGGAGATGATGAAAGTAAAAAACAAGCTTTTTACGAGAAATACAAAGACAGGTTTGTGACACAATATGCCTCAACAAATCCTGGAGAGGACATTGCTGAAGTTTTTACTCATTTTGTGATAAAGGACAAACCAACAGGGAATACCATAGCAAATCAGAAAGTTAAAATTCTTTATGAATATCCCGAATTAATTGAGCTAAGAAATCATATTCGAGAATCATTAAGAATTGGAACTAAATCTAAATCAGCACCTGTAATTAAAGTATGGAAACGAGGTTCTACAATCGGTAAGAAAGGGCAGAAAAGGTCTTGAAGTTAGTATTAACCTACTCTTCAAATTTGATTCTTTTTTTAGGGGATTAAGAATCATAAAAGTTATCATCCCAGTGTTCAACTGGGATGATTCTTCATTCAAGTCCAAACATAATAATACTATACCTTAACCAATATACATGAAAACCATAGGATTAATAATTGCAGTTATGCTATTCAGCTGTTCTGCTTTTCAAAAAGCTGAGTACGCCAAACAGTCTAACTTGATTTCCTTAATTAAATCAAGATGCAGAGGAAATTGTCCTGTTTATGAACTCAATATAAACTCTAAGGGAGAAGCAGTATATCATGGCATCTCAAATGTAAATAACAAAGGTGTTTTTAAATTCAAACTGAGTAAACTAGAGTTAGAGGAGCTGGAAGAGCTCTTTGAAGATTTGAATTTCTTAAAGGTAAAACTTCATATAAAAACAAAATACAGAGATGTTCCTTATACAACGCTTAAATACAAAGGAAAATCGCACTACTACCGTTCTTCCTGGGAATCATCTCCTTTTAAGAGTATTGTAGAAAGGCTAGATAACTTAATACACGAAAATGTATCTACATATAATAAGAAAAAACATCACAAACTGACATCAATACTCATTGAACGCTAGATATTCATTCTAATGATGTTTACAAAACAATATTTTTCATCTAAATAATTCATTAACGACAATAATACCAAGTGACCTCTCATCATGCATAGACACAATTTACTCACTCAAATTCTTAAAGGGATTCAGAATCACCAAAATAGAAATGCTTTTTTCATTGATGGTAAAAATTACACTTACAAAGTTTTAGCAGAACGAATTAGTGGAATTCTAAAAGAAATCAGACATAACACAGGAAAATACCCACAATGTATCGGAATAGTTGAAAAGGATGATATTGAAACTTACGCTAGTTTAATTGCTGTACTTCTATCAGGTAATACTTACGTTATTCTTAACCCTCATAATCCTGAAGACAGGAATTATACGATTATTGAATCAACCGATATACAGCTCATTCTGCAATCTGATAAATCAATAATAAGTATTGAATATCCAAAACATATAAAAACAATCTACACACAGAGTCTGAGTTCAAGCACAGCTCTCAATGAATTGTATAAAATACCCGAAGAAAATGATAATGCTTATATCATTTTCACATCAGGTAGTACAGGTGTACCCAAAGGGGTTCCAATTACACACCGCAATTTAAATTCTTTTTATTCTGCATATTCTGATCTCAATTTCGAATTGGATAAGAATGACAGAATGCTCCAGATGTTCGATCTATGTTTTGATGTTTCAGTCGTATCAACCCTTTACCCATTAACACTTGGTGCCTGTATTTATACGGTACCGCAAGATGGTGTAAAATACACTCATGTATACGAATTACTTGAGGATGAAGACCTGACTTTCGCGGCCATTGCTCCATCACTTCTTTCTTATTTGCAACCCTATTTCGAAGAGATTCAGCTACCAAAACTAAAATATTTGATTCTCACTGCTGAAGCTTCAAATTGGGATTTACTTTCTCAATTTACAGCCTGTACCCCCAATGCTGAATATATTAATCTCTACGGACCAACAGAAGGAACAATATATTGTACAGCCTATAGGGTAAATCCTAATCAAATTGACACTTACAACGGAATGCTAGCCATCGGTCAAGCTTTTAAAAATATGCATGCCATAATTGTCGACGATAATCTAAAAGAGGTTACGCAAGGTGAAAAGGGTGAGCTTTGCATTGCAGGATCACAGTTAATGAATGGCTATTGGAAAGATGTGAACAAAACAAATGAGGTTTTTGTTAATCTCGATTGTTTTGGTGTGACAACTCGCTACTATAAAACAGGTGATATCTGCTTTGTAGATGATAAAAAATGTATTCACTATTGCGGGAGGAAGGATTACCAGGTTCAAATACAAGGTTTCCGAGTAGAACTTAATGAAATTGAGCACACTGTTAGACAATATCATTCAAAAGGATCAAATGTTGTAGTAGCAAAACCCAATCAATTAGGCAATCAGGAGCTACATCTTTTTCTCGAAAAATATGAAGGTAATGATTCAAATCTTTTCGAATACTTAAAAGAAAAACTCCCCATTTATATGTGTCCCAAAAAGATATACGAAATTAGTGAACTACCATTAAATACAAGCGGTAAGGTAGACAGAAAGAAATTATTACAATTAATATAAAAAGAAATAATTATAATGGAATTAAATCAAATACTAGAAGAAACTAATCAGATTTTTAAACACGTATTAAACAATCCAAACATTTGCTTAACAAGTACAACAACTGCCAGCGATATTGATGAATGGGATTCTTTAAATAATATCAGATTAATTGCTGATGTAGAGCAGCATTTTAATGTAAAATTTAAACTTCGTGAAATTCTTAAACTCAAAAATGTTGGAGAATTGTGTGAGGGTGTTCAAAAGAAAATTGCTTAAAAGATTATGATATTTAATTCTTGGGAGTTTGCCTCCCTTTTCATTCTTGTTTTTGGTGTCTTTTATGCCATAGTACCTCAATTAAGAAAATGGGTCTTACTCATTGCTAGTGTTATATTCATTGGATTTAACCATTGGGGATATTTAGCTCTTGCTGTTTCAACTGCATTTTTAACCTTTGGTTCTGGTATTTGGATCGACAAATACAGTGATGACAAACGAAGGCAACGTATATTCACATTTAGCTTAGTAGCTCATCTGGCTATTTTGATTTTTTTCAAATATTTTGGTTTTCTTGAGGCTAATGTTGGGGCATTCATCAAGATCTTAGGATTTAAATGGGATCCTACAATTACAAACGTTTTTCTTCCGCTAGGAATCTCTTTTTATATTTTCCAATCCATCTCCTACTTAATTGAAGTGTACTGGGAGGAACAGGAAGCCGAAAGAAATCTACCAGATTTCATGCTTTACATGCTATTTTTCATGAAATTCTTGTCAGGTCCCATTGAGCGTCCTGGCAATTTTCTTCCTCAGGTAAAAGCAAAAAAAGTATTCAACTATACTCAAACCAGTTATGGTCTAAGATTAATTGCTATTGGTTTATTTAAAAAACTTATCATAGCAAATCATCTGGCTGGAGTTTTAAATGAGGTTTTTGCATCAGTTCAGGATTATTCTGGGGCTCAACTTCTTGTAGCAACACTCATTTACCCCATTCAATTGTATGCTGATTTTTCAGGTTACACTGATATTGCAATTGGTGGAGCTGCCATTTTAGGTTATCAACTCTCACCTAACTTCAATCGACCATTTATTGCAGAAACCATTACCGATTTTTGGCGACGCTGGCATATGAGTCTTTCCTTTTGGGTGAAAGATTATATCTATGAACCTCTAGCTTTCAATAAACGAAGTTGGGGAGTTTGGGGTATCAGCTATGCTCTCTTGGTTACTTTTATACTATTAGGCTTATGGCATGGTGATAGTTGGAATTTCATTATATATGGTGCCATTCAAGGTAGTGTCATCATTTATGAAATGCAGCGTACAAAATGGTGTTCACAATGGAGTAAATACCTATCTGGGAAATGGTTTAAAGTTTATAATATCATCAGAACCTATCTTATTTTTTCTGCGTCGCTCCTTTTTTTCAAAATTGAAAAATTTGCCGATGTTAGCTATGTACTCCGTCATCTGTTCGATGGAATCAGGGCCACTTATAAAGAAATTAACCTTGGCATGAGAGACCACAACATCATTGTTTTAAGCCTTGCCATTGGTTTAATGTTCTTTTACGAATATGCCAATAGCAAATGGGATCTTTGGGGTAAGTTAGAAAAAAGACCTCTGATTTTTCGATGGAGCTTTTACTATCTAGTTGTTTTTATCATATTCTCATTTGGCGATTTTGGAGCAACCGATTTTATCTACCTACAGTTTTAATAAATATGCAGAATAAAAATATCATCACCTTTATTAAGAAAATTGGAGTTTTTCTCTTACCTGTGTTTGCTTTAATCATCTGGTATTTAAACTCTGATCCATTTAAAGTGATTCACACCTATAGAACTTACAGCAATCAACCTATCGATTTAAATCAGGGATATATTAGCTGGCAAAGCTATTTAAACCACAAGGATAGCTTGAAATATGATTCGTTCATATTCGGAAATTCATGTACTATGGCTTATCCTACAACTTTGTGGAAGAATTATCTTCAAGGGGCTTCAGCAATTAGATTGAATGGTAATTCGGAATCTTTATACGCTATTCATAAAAAAATTAAACGTTTGGATGAATTAGGTGTACCAATAAAGAATATTTTATTGCTATTGGATCACAACACTTTACGGAAATTAGCAAAAACCAATTCCCATTCCCGTATTTTGCATCCAGATGTCAGTCATATTAAACAAATTGAATTCCAAAAGGAATTTATGGCGGCTTTCTTCAATCCTGAGTTTCTTATACCCTATGTCGATTATATGGTCTTTGGTAAATTTAGAAACTACATGAAGGGCATTATAATCACTAAAGATTATTATCGAAATAATCAGACAAACGATATAATCAATCCACGAGAACTGGAGATTGAACAACTGGGGCAATCATACTGGGACAATCATAAAAAAGAATTTCCTTTAAGATCTAATAAGCCCAAAGAATATGCTCAGGTTATTTTTAACAAACAAAATAAAATACTTAATGAGATTAATGAGATATTTAAAAAGCACCATACTAATTATCAAATCATTATTAACCCTGAATGGTCACAGAGAAAACTTAACAATCTAGATCTTAAGCAACTGAAGTCATTATTTGATCCTGGACGAATACACAATTTCTCTGGAAAAAATCAATATACTCAAAACAAGACATATTTTTACGAGAAAAATCACTACAGACCACTACTTGGAAAAATAATTCTTCAAGAAATATACAAGCAATAACTCAGATGTCCATTATTTTGAATCACACAATCTAAGCCTTGAGTTATTTTGAGGTAAAGAGGTAATTAGAACCTCTTTACTTCAGAAATCACATAAACATTTTAGCAAAGAACAACCAAAAAATTAATACAGAACATGCAACAAAAGAAATTCTTTTCAACCTAACTTTCGATTGAGTTTTTAATTCTTTAATCTCTCTTCTCAAACTTGTCATTTCTTTTAAATTTTTCAGGATCCGTTTCAGTTTTAGATGAAAAGCACTGTCTTTCACTACATAATCGACAATATGCATTGAAAACATATCAACTGCAATTTGAATATTTTTCTGTGCACTTAACATGATCACCGGTAGGTTATTAAATTCTTGACTAATGACTTCAGCGACTTGATCTCCCGTTTTTATCCCTTCGTAATTCTCATTTAATGCAAAATCGAGAATTACAATATCCGGTTCACAGTGTTTCAATCCTTTAAAAAATGAATATACATTGTGAAATGTCTTTATACGATAACCTTGTACTTCAAACCAAAGCTCCAAAGCGTGTGAAAAAACAGGATCATCATCCAGAAGGTAAACCAAATCCTTATTTGACTTTTTCATATCTTAATTATTATAAAAAACGATTTTCATTAATTAAATTATTTCTTTTTGAAAGTAGCTGTCTCAATCGAAATAGAAAGAGCTTCGCTTGAAGTAAGCTAGGGTATTCAATAGCTAAGATTACTATTGTAAGCCCTGCAAATAAACCTTGCCAATTGTAATCATCCCTAAACCAGAAGATGAAAAACAGAATCAGAATATGAACAACGTATATACTTATCGCAGCTCGTGTATGATTCATACCAGTTTTAGTTAGTAAATGATGAATGTGAGTTTTATCAGCTGAGAACGGTGACTTCCTTTTAATTAAACGTTGAATAGCAACTCGTATCATATCGTAAGTTGGTACAATGATTAATCCCACAATAAAGTTTAACCTTTGTGGTCCACTGATAGTGAAATGTTCAACATTCTCCACAACAAGTATTTTTAAACATAGATAGGCTGTCAAAAAACCAAGAATTAGAGACCCCGTATCCCCCATAAAAATGCTAGCCTTTCTAAAATTAAAAAACAAGAAAGCTAATAAAGCACCTGCCATTCCGAAACAAATGACATAATCAATTCTATTGTTTTGAGAGACAAATAAAAAGCCCATCACCATCATATTGATAAACCCCAGCCCCCCTGCTAAACCATCAATACCATCTATCAGGTTAAAAGCATTGGTTATAGCAACAATGAAAAATACCGTAATCAAATACTGAAATATAATTGGTAATTCATGTATACCTAAAAAACCGTAAAAATTTGTGAATCTTAACCCCTGACTGGCAATAGCAAGACCTAATAGCAATTGAATTAATAAACGAAGAGAAGCTTTAAGGCTTATTATATCATCCAATAGACCTGTACCAAGCAATACAAATAAACTCAGCATTAAAACTGATATGGTTCCACAGTTTTTTATACCAATACAAAATAGTATGGCAGAAATTAAGCCTACAAAAATTGGTAAACCTCCAAGTGTTGGTGTTGGTGTCTCGTGTGAAGCCCTATGATTAGGTACATCTAACAAACCCTTTCTCTTAGAAAAATATATCAGAAACGGAGTTAAGATTAAACAAACCGCAAAAGACAGCAGAAAAATAACTGGTATTTCGATATGAGTATTCATCGTCTTATATTTTAAGTGTGTTTAATGAAATTGATCTATGATTTTCCATTCTGATAGAATAATAATGAGTGCTCAAGATGGGCCATCTCATTTTCTATTAAGAATTCTCGTTTCATAAGTGCCAATTTTGGTAAGACATTCCTTTTGGTATAATTATAATCGAATGAATAAATGATATTGGCATATTTTCTGGTAATAATTGCCCATGTGTATTCCTGCGTAGCAACCTTTTTTAATTTTTCACCAACGTCATAATAATCCTGAGTACTCTTCGTCAAAATAATATTTCTCAAATCAGCTTTCTCTCTAAAGAAAAGCGCTTGATTATGCGTGCTTGCTCTATTAAACGCAACATTAAATGCTACAATAGGTAAACCCAACATCATTGCTTCAACTAGAGATGGATTTGTTCCCCCAGCACTGTGTCCGTGTATATATAAATAACAATTTGAACGAAGTGTATCTAAGTGAACCTGATCGTAAATCGGATCCAGTAAAAGAATATTCTTGCAGTGAGCATACTTCTTTCTTAAATCACGTCCGTACTCACTACCATCCCAATTACCAACAAAAGCAAGAGTTCGATAAGGTAATTCTGAGAAGGTTTCTAAAATAAGATGTACATTATTTTCCGGCTCAATTCGGCATACCTTAAAGGCATAGGGTTCCACTATAAACGGATAGAGTTTTTTCATTTTTGAGGTGATAAATTGCTCCTTGGCATGATCTGCTCCATAGGCAATTTCGTGACTCAAACTTTTATAGATTAAAGCTGTGTACTTTTTAATAACAGCATTATCGGTAATATCAGCATGAGAAAAACGAACGGCTAACTTTTCTGAAAATCGCAAAAATTTCTTCACCCATTTATTCCACTTATTCCTTCTCCATTCCAAGCCATCGATATTTACGATTATTTTTTTGTTGGTAAACAAACGTACAAAAGGAAAAATAAGTCCACCTGAAACGCCTAACACAACAAGAACATCAGCATAAAAAACAGCATGAATAATCGAAAGAATATCATAAATAATACTCTGCCATCCGTTTGCATTAAAAGGCAGGTAAAAAATACGAGCTCCATTCCAGAATTTAGGTCGTTCTTCCTTTCCATAGCTCAACTTGCTATTGTAGACCGAAAGGTTGAATTCCTGATTTAAGTTTAAAACCAGATGATGAGCAAGGGTTTCAAAACCTCCGTATCTACCTGGTACACCTACGGTTCCTATTATGGCTATCTTTTTCATATCTATATGCTTTTAGTTTATTATTCTATTTTCTATGTATATGAAAACAATATGCCAAAAAGAAAGCCCCTTTATTAATGGGGCTTTCAGGACTTCTACAACTAAAACTAAACTTAAATTTGAAACATCAGTTTCATTTTGCAACTAAGTACTAACAACGATTTTCTGTATTTTCATTTGCATCATTTCCGGCATAAAATCCTTAATTCGTTTTCTAGCATTCATCGAAAATCGCTGATAGGACTTAGGTGTTTTCCACATACGTTTTATTGTTGATTTTATAGTGCCAGAGTCTCGTACATCAATTCGATAGCCATTAACACCATTCTGAACAACTTCAGCAATACCTCCCACAGGAGGCACAATAACTGGTACCCCGTAACACATGGCTTCCAAAGCTGTCAAACCAAATGTTTCTACCCATTTATCTGGATGAGAAAGATTTAAAACCATAAAGGCCCGGGAGTAAAAAAGATGAACGTTAGTTTGTACTGGAAATATTTTAAGGTTATTGGGAATATCGTGCCCTTTAAAAAAGTCAGCTAAAGCTTCGAAAGGCGCATTCACAACCAATTCAAATTTGATTTTTGGCATCTCACTGGCTAAGTTTACAAAATCAAACACACCTTTATAAGCTTTCAAACTACAAACCATCAGAACTGTATCCCGCTTTTGCTTCTCAGCATATTCTTTAGCGGTCATCATAAACTCCTCAGATAAGGAATTGTAAACAACATGAGCTTTGGTACTTTTAATTGGTTCCTGATCTTTCAGAAATTCTGATACATAAATGACATCAGTAGCAGCCAACTCAACAATCTTAAAAAGATACCATTTCAGTATTTGTGGTTTTATCGAGGTTTCGTGAAGATGACAAATGACATGCTTTCCCATTAGTTTACCTGCCAGTAAAGCACCAAAAGGAAGAACGGTATTCACATAAAATACAACGTCCTGATTCCAATATTTTAACAAGCGCAAAAAAAGAAGCAATTGTGAATAAAACAAACGAAACAAAGTCAGTAATTTCACAGAACTCCACTTGTAATAGAAAGGTTTATAATTGACCTTATCCAGATTAGAAAGAAAACCTTCCTCTCCATTCTCTGCACAAAATAAATCAATCTCATTACCTGATTTTACAAAGCCTTTAATCACCTGTGATAAGACCTTTGGACTACCACTATAATCATTCAAAAGATGAAAACATAGAATCTTATTCTTCATAACTTATCGATTTAAAACTTGTGAATAAACCTCTTTTAAAACCTCTCCTTTTCTGTCCCAACGAAAATGTGATTCGAACCTTGCTCGTGCTTTTTTAGCAAGTCTTTGTCTGTAATATTTACAATCATTCAGAATTTTTAGATACTCAGAGAAGGCTGTAACAGTTCTCTCCGGAGCAGAGTAGGAAACTTTTAAGCTTGCTTCTCCTGCCAATTCCCCTGGTCCGCAATTATCGAAGCACAAAACAGGTAAACCATAAGATAAAGCCTCAGCTACAACCATGCCTGCCCCTTCGTGAGAAGGAAACAGAAATACAGATGCCTTTCGATATTCCTTATCTAAATCCGTTTTCGACATCCAATTCAATATCTCCACTGAATCGTTTAACTCATATTTGTTTATTAGAGTCTTGAGCTTCACCTCATCAGGTCCCTTTCCTATCATCTTAAATTTTACTCTGGCTTTCTGCTCTTCATTTAAAGTTTCATAGAATTGAGCAAATGCTTCTAATGCTATTTCAAACCCCTTTAGAGTGACAAACCGACCAACAGAAATCACAATAAAATCATCCGTTAATTGAGATCTGTTATACTCTACATCAGTAGCGGCCACTTGAGATAATCCCACTTTCTTTTCAGAAGAAAAATCTATGACACCTTCAACCTGAGAATGCATCACTAAGATCTTATCACTTTTGCTTATGGTTTTCTTCAGCAAAGGATCATATTTCCAGAAGTAGTTCTTCACGAACCATTTCATTCTATCCTTAATTCGTTCAACAAAATTATTAGATAGATATGCTGATGGAATTCGAGGATGATGACCAACAGGCCCCCATATCATAGGTTTTTCAAGTTTCCACAAGAATGAAGGTGTCCAATCGTTGTGAAAATTAAGGTTATGAACCAAATCGAACTCCAACTTGTTCTTTCTCACAAATTGAGGAAGCAAAAACTGCCAAAGTAAATAATATAGCATTGCTCCTTGTCCTCCTCTTTTCCAAAAACGCATCCACTTGGGTGTATCGAAATACATAAACTCAATGTTTTGGTATAAGTCATTAGGAGATTCAAGCATAAAAGACTCAATAGCAGGTCTGTTATTCTCTCGGGTAATTGCAATCACTTTATTATATCTGGCTATCTGCAGAACAAAATTCCAACCTGTTCCATCTTCCGATCCTTTATAAGGATTCATAGCATATACTGAAGCTAATATTGTTTTCATAGGATTGTGTTTTTAGAGTTTTTGATTAACTCATGCTGATTTTTTTATCAAAACAGAAGATCGATTCTTAATAACTTTTGCAGGAACACCACCAATAATGGTATTTGCAGGCATACTCTTGGTTACAACAGCACCAGCTGCAATCACACAATTATCACCGATACTTACACCATCAAGAATTGTAACTTTGGAACCTATCCAACAGTTTTTTCCAATTCGAATACCTTGGCGTTCAGTTCCCTGATGACGAATCAGTTCTGTATCTGAAGAACAGTTGTGATTCTCCGGGTGACAACTTAAATATTGTCCAACAATACAATCGTCTCCAATCTCTAAACCTCCAGCTCCTCCCAGGTAGGCATATTCTCCAATTCCAACGTTATCACCAATATGAATAAACTCTCCCATATCATTAAAAGTGTTGGAAATAATCACTCGACTAAAGGCTCCAATTCCAGAATTATTTCCAATTCTGATTTCTCCTTTTCCCAAAGCACTCAGAAAAACAAAATCGTCGAGTTTTACCCATCGTCCCAAGCGGATATTTCTAAGGTTGAAGAATTTTACACCTCTACCCAACAAAAGGAATTTAGGAAATTGGAAGTAAAAAAATAGTCTTGTGGAACGTAATAAACACATCAGTTTGTCAAGTGTTAAACCAACTAGAACCATAAGGCTAATATTCGGATCAAAAGAAAACTGTGGATTTCTTTTTTGTATCATTTTTTCGAGCAATGTTTTCATCATATTTCATTTAAGTGTGAACAGAAGTTTGAATATTAAAGACTGTTTTGAACCTGCTTAAATACTTCTTGTAGTGTTTCTTCTCTATCAATGTTTTCGATGCAATGGTATTTCGAATGTGTGTATTTTTGCCCGTAACGGTTAAACGTAGAAAAGTAATTCTTTGTTAAACGTGAGATCTCATTTGCAGAGAGTTCTTTCTTACGTTCTCTAATAATTTCCGAAGAAGCATAAAAAAAGAAGTTATGTCTGGGTTTGTAAACCAAAGCATATAATCGATTTACAAGCTTTTTTGAAAGGCTAATATTTGATCGTCGCTGATCGTTGATAAAATCAAAATAATAACGATCGTATAGAACTACATAAGCTCTGGAAACATATCGAACATTTACGTAAATCTGTCCCAACAAATAGTCAGCATAGTAATAGGCAAAACGCAATATTGAACTTATAGATCCATAATTTTTGCCCTGATGTGGTAATGTATTGGCAGCTCTTTTCTCTGCTTCGCTTTTACCATATCGAAAAGCACTAAGAATAGGAAACAGTGAAGGTCTATGTCTTAAAATGACAATCTTTTTTCTATAATCACGTTTTAGCCTTTGAGCAACATCTGCTATAAGTGTTGACTTTCCAGCACCATCAACTCCACTAAAACTAATGACTAAACCTTTTTGAAATATCAAGCTTCTTAATGTGTCAATCGTATAGTTTATCGAATTTTTCACGAATCGAAAACCAGAATTGGTCTGCCGGTTCGAAATCTGATTCTTGATTAGATCCTTATTATCAAATAAACCTTTAAAAGTTTGAGCCAGATTTGCTCCATATATACCATAACGTGTATAAACAAACAGGCGTAAACGTTCTTTATCTTCATTTTCTAGTCGCCCAAAGAATCTTAGGTATTTTTCAGTTATTTTGGAGTTATTCAACAAATAAAAAAGGATCAGGTAATTCAAATCATCTTTCTTTCTTGGCAGTTTTATCCCCTCTGAATTACATATTGCTTTATCAAGTGCTTTATTAGCATCCATAAAAACAAGGTTTTTACGAACAAGCTTTGTTATTAAATCAAGACTCAAAAACGAACCATCTGAAAAAAACAGTTCCACGTTTGCCATAAAACTTTTCTGGAAACTTTTAACGCGACCCACTAACACATGTGATTTACAAAATGCTATAACTTCTTTCTTAGCAGCTTCAGAAATCAAAAAATCTATATCTGAACTCGTACTAATATTGGCTATTTTTGCATTTCTACTATGCAACCAGGCATATCGTTTTCCCTTCATGAATTGAAATAAATCTGAAATAAAAATCTTTCTATAGGATTCGTTTTTCATCAATTTAATTTCACACTCCAGAGCCTCTTTCCAGACTGCTGTTAACCAATTAACTTGAATATGTAGATCAGCTTGTTTTTGATAAATGTTTAAGTAATAAGCTATATTTTGTAGTAAGTACAAGCGAAAATGAAGCTTGACATCAATTGCAAATTCCTCAACAAGTTCCTTAATCACAGTATTCTCTGAAATAACCTGCTCGATACTTTGATAAATGTCTTTATAGTTCTGCTTCTCAACTAAAATTTTAGATTGAAACACATAGTGAAACAAGTCAAAAAGCAAAGGCATCCCTGATTTTGATAGTTCCCAATCGATAACAGCCAATTTCTGCTGATTAGATGATACAAAAAGGTTCCATGGTGTAAAATCCATATGAGCCCGAGCCATACTAACTTTCTGATCGAAATCTATTGATTCAAGCAAGCTTTGTAAGTCATCATTCAGTTCATGATGAAAAGGCACATGACTTTCCAATTTAATACTAGCCATCATGCTTATCAAATCCTTATGAAATTGGGAATCCTTAAGGCTTGCTTTACTATTTTCAAGCGTATATAAATCTTTCAAAGCTAAAGCGTGAAGATTAGTAAATTCTTGGTTTGATTGGGTTTTGGAATCTCTAACATTATTGACAAATACATCCCCATTACCTAAATATTTTGATTCTGGTAAAAGCATATTTGAAAATTTCTTTCCCTCCATGGTCTTAAGCACCTTATTTTCGGTAGAAACCAAACATAAAGATTCATAGCTAATTGGGTGTTTTACAAAACCGATGGTTTTATTCTTTTTATGCAGAGCAAATAGCACTTTTCTATTGGGTCCCACTGTTCCCGTAAAAACAGAAAATGAATCAAAATCCAATCTCTTTTTCCAACTCTCCTGTAAGGATAACCTTCGAGAGAAAAAATAAAACTGACCAGAAGTAACGATAAACTGAAGGTTCAAGAAAAATATAATTCTAAATAGAATTGTTAGCATTTTTCCTTTAATCCCAGAACCATTGTATAAATCTAAAAAGCCCGGGAATTTAGAATTTGAAGCAAAGATCCATCTGACACTGCCATCAGGATTATTAATGTAAGAAAAAGCGCATTTATTCCCTTTTTCCTCATTTATCTTAAAAGGTTTCTCTGAAAAATAATAATCGTAGCCCTCAGGTAATTCTCCTTGAGTCCAACATTCTTTTCCATGAAAATGATCTGACAAAAATGATTTTTGAATTATTTCCCGATCTTTTATTGATAGTGTGTTTTTCATAGCTGTATGATTTATATCTACTAAATCATATCTTATGCCAATGAATCATATTTATTCAAACACCCGTAAACAAAGGCTTGTGAGGAAATCAAAATTCAAAACAAGTTCCTTTTTAAACATTCAGTTTCATTTTGAAACTAACACTCTAACTTAAAAACAATGAAA
>NZ_JAKJSD010000011.1 GCF_029029505.1 Ancylomarina sp. DW003
CTTTTTTTATTCCCTGCTGTGATTTTTCAACAAGATACTTTCTAATCTAAAATATTTATTACCTTTGACCGTTAACAATTAGCTGTTAACATCAAACAAAATTCTCAGCTAATACCTTCCTTCAATCGGCATGTATCAGCTGGGTTATAATCAACCGTTTTATTCAAATTATTTGTCGATGAATGATACTATTTGTGGTCAAAAGTGAGCCAAATTCTTAGTTCCATTCGATAAATCAGATCAAATTATTACCCTATGAAAGTTGATGTACTTTTAGGCCTCCAGTGGGGAGATGAAGGAAAAGGCAAAATTGTAGATGTACTTACTCCAAAGTACGATATTATAACTCGATTCCAAGGTGGACCAAACGCAGGCCATACACTTGAGTTTAATCAAATCAAGCACGTTTTACATACAATTCCTTCTGGAATTTTCCGTGATGATAAATTAAACGTTATTGGTAATGGTGTCGTAATTGACCCTGTTATTTTCAAAAAGGAAATTGAAGGAATCAAAGCTATTGGTATTGATTTAAGTCAGAATCTTTTCATCTCAAAAAAGGCACACTTAATTTTACCATCACACCGTATTTTAGATGCCGCCTCTGAAGCTGCAAAAGGAAAATCTAAAATTGGATCTACTCTTAAAGGTATTGGTCCAACTTATATGGATAAAACGGGTCGTAATGGTTTAAGAGTAGGTGATACTCTTACTAATTTCGATGAAAAATATAAAGCCTTGGTTAAGAAGCATGGCGAAATGCTTGATAAGTACTTTTCTTTCGAATACGATTTGTCAGAGTACGAGGCAGAATGGTTCGAAGGCATCAAACTTCTACAAGAATTCCAACTTATCGATAGTGAGCAATTCTTAAATGATAGCATGAAGAATGGCAAATCAATTCTTGCTGAAGGTGCTCAAGGTACACTTCTTGATATTGATTTTGGTTCATATCCATTTGTGACTTCATCAAACACAGTTTGTGCAGGGGCTTGTACTGGATTAGGTATTGCTCCAAACAGAATTGGCGAAGTTATCGGAATCTTCAAAGCATATTGTACTCGTGTTGGTATGGGACCATTCCCAACTGAACTTTTCGATGCTGATGGAACAGAGCTGAGAGTTAAAGGGAATGAGTTCGGTTCTACAACTGGTCGTGAGAGACGTTGTGGCTGGTTAGACCTTGTATCTCTTAAATATTCAATCATGATTAATGGGGTAACTCAATTAACTATGATGAAATCGGATGTGTTAGATGGATTTGACACAATCAAAATTTGTACTGGTTACAAGCTTGATGGCAAAGAAATCGACTATGTTCCTTATGAAATGACTGAAGATATCGAGCCTGTATACACTGAATTTAAAGGTTGGAAAACTGATATGACAGCTATGTCGAGTGAAAATGAATTCCCTGCAGATTTCAATGCATATGTTGATTTCATCGAGAAAGCAACCGGTGTTTCAATTACTGTTGTTTCAGTTGGACCCAATCGTTCTCAAACTATTGAAAGAAAATAAACTTATTACTTTGATTCTTAGACAAGAGTCATTGAATTAGTAAATCTTTAAATATTCTGAATCCTTCACAACTATGTGAGGGATTTTTTTTATTTATCACTTTCTGTAAAATATTATAATAATTAAGACTTTCCTTCTTAGAGTTTTTATTATTATTCATTAAGTTTGAAAGTCAAACTCTTGACTCTACGAATAATATTAGTCCGATGGAGCAGAATAACAAAAGCAATCAAAAAAAATTACTTAAAGCCATACGTCCTCAACGCGTGATTTGGCCTATTCTAATTGGTTTTATTGTAATTATCTATCTTCTTCTAAAAGATTTCAAACCAGGTACTTTTGACTTAATTGAATTTTCATGGTTCAGTTTAATTGGAATAATAATTGCTCTCTTGATGATGGCATTACGTGATTTTGGTTATATGGCCAGATTACGCATATTAACTGAAAAAGAATTCTCATGGCGAAAAACTTTCCGTATTATCATGCTTTGGGAGTTTACATCAGCTGTTACACCATCAGCAATTGGAGGCACTTCATTTGCCATTCTTTATTTAAATAAAGAGGGTTTAAGCTTAGGCAAAAGTTCTGCTGTAGTTATGGCTACTTCTTTCCTAGATGAGCTCTATTTCATCATCATGTTGCCCTTAATTCTTCTTATTCTAGATTGGCAACAACTTTTTTTATTGGATATTGAAAATACATCTGTTTTATCTTCTTCACTCCTCCTTCTAGTACTTGGTGCTTATTTAATAAAGTTGGCCTATCTGATTGTTCTTAGTTATGGTTTATTTAAAAATCCAAGAGGCTTAAAATGGTTGTTACTTTGGATTTTCAAATTACCTATTCTAAGAAAATGGAAGCAAGGAGCGAATCAAACTGGAACGGATATCATAGAAAGCTCAAAAGATTTAAAAAACAAAAGTTATAAGTTTTGGTTTAAAGCATTTTTTGCCAGCTTTTGCTCATGGACTGCACGCTACTGGGTTGTTAATTCAATACTTATAGCATTTTGGCTCTCAGAATACACAGGCCTTGATCATATTATGATTTTTGCTCGTCAATTGGTTATGTGGATCATGATGCTTATCAGTCCAACACCGGGAGGAAGTGGCTTTTCAGAATGGGTATTTACACAATATTTGGGCGATTTTATTCCAGAAGCTGGTCTAACCATCGCTTTAGCTTTAATTTGGAGGTTAATTTCATATTATCCTTACCTTTTTATCGGCATGTATATGCTACCTCGATGGATTAAGAAAAATTTCTAATAAGAAAACTCTGTTTCATTATTTTATAATGAAACAGAGTTTATATTTTAAATTTCGACTAAGTCGATATTATTTTCTTTTGTTCCACGCCAAAGCTGCAGATCCTAATACAGCTGCATTTTCACTTAATCCCGAAGGCAATACACGAATCTTATTTTTATAAATTGATAACAAATTCTTCTCTAGAGTTTCACGAACCGGATCGAATAAGATATCACCTGCTTTAGTTAAACCTCCAAATAAAAAGATAGCCTCTGGACTTGTAACAGCAACTACATTTGCCAACACTTCCCCCAAAATAGTCGCAGTATAAGTGAAAGTTTCTTTTGCAACCTCATCACCTCTGTTAGCTGCTTCAGCCACCATTTTCGCAGTAAGATTATTAAAAGGAATATCTCTCAATTCACTATCTCCCGTATGCCTTGCCAATAATTTATAAACCGATCTTTTTACACCAGTTGCAGAAACATAGGTTTCTAAACAGCCTTTACGACCACAGCCACACTCACGTCCGCTCTTTCGAACAATCATGTGTCCTACTTCACCTGCAAATCCATCATGTCCATGAAGAATATCACCATTCACAAAAATACCACTACCAAGACCTGTTCCAAGCGTAATAACCAAAAAATTATTCATATTTCGAGCAGCTCCAAATACCTTTTCTCCCATGGCAGCAGCATTAGCATCGTTGGTTATATACACGGGTACATCCAATCGTTTCTTCACAAGAGAAACAAAAGGGATCCTCCCTTTCCAACGTAAATTCGCTGCATCTTCGATAGTTCCCGTATAATAACATGCATTAGGCGCACCTATACCTATCCCAACAATATCGATTTGATATGATAAAGCATTTCTCTTGGCATCAACCATCTGAAACAGTTCATCAATATAAGCTTCTACATCTGCATGCTTTTGTGTTGGTAAGGTACCTTCGGCAACACAAATACCTTCTTTATCTATAAAACCAAAAACCGTATTGGTTCCTCCTATATCAATTCCTAATGCAACTTCCTTCATTTGATTAAATTAACTGTGTTTGAAACCTTTTACTGCATAGTAAAAGATATAAGCATAGCATAAAACTGTAATTATAAATGAGTTTTGCAGTCCAAAATTATCTGCTAATACTCCCATAAGTAAAGGAACAATTGCTCCTCCTACAATTGCAAGACACAATATACCAGATCCCTGACTCGTATGTTGTCCTAATCCATCAATTGCGAGCGTAAAGATAGTAGGAAACATGATAGAATTAAACAGACCAACCAAAACAATGCTCCATAATGCTATATAACCTGTTGTCATCATACTTACTACAATAAGCAATACAACCATTACAGCATTAAAAGCTAAAAGTTTATTCGCTGATATTTTATTCATAATAGCAGATCCGATAAACCTACCGACCATTGCTCCGCCCCAAAAAATGGAAACATAGCCGGCCGCTTTTGCTTCACCAAACAAATTAAGAGCATCACTACCTAAATAGCTTACTAGAGCACTACCTATAGCAACCTCAGCTCCTACATACATAAAAATGGCAATAGCTCCTAAAACTAAATGTGAGTGATTCCATGCGGATCCTTCTGCTTTTTGCTCCTCAGCATCTATAATCTTTGGTAGCTTTACAAAAGCAAATACCAACGCGATCAGTCCCAATGCCACAGCCAAACCAATATAAGGCATTTGGACAGCAGAAGCCTGGCTTATCAAATCATCACTATTATTATCTAATATCAAATATGCTCCAAACATTGGAGCAACTGTCGTTCCTAAACTATTAAAACCTTGCGTCAAGTTTAAACGACTCGATGCAGTTTCCGGACTCCCTAATTCTGCTACAAATGGATTGGCAGCTACCTGAAGAATAACAATTCCGGATGCTAACACAAAAAATGCAAACAAGAAAAAGCCATAGGATAATAAAGAAGCTGCAGGGTAAAACAACAATGCTCCTAAGCCAGCAATAGATAAACCTAAAACAATTCCTGACTTGTAACCAATTTTACTGATAATTTTACCTGCTGGTAATGACATTAAAAAATAAGCTCCAAAAAAGGTAAACTGCACCAACATAGCCTGAGTAAAATTTAAATCAAATAAACCCTTCAGGTGTGGAATTAAAATATCATTCATACAGGTTAAAAATCCCCACATAAAGAATAAAGAGGTCAACAATCCTAACGCAGCCTTAAAATTCATAGGTTTACCACTTGCCTGCTTATTTGTTTGATTCACTTTTGTGCTTATCGATACCATATCTTTTGCTTTAAATTATCATCACGACAAATTTTTAATAATTACAAAACAAATTGTGGTAGTATTTTATCATTTTATAAGACTATATTTACACAATCTTATTTAATCCCGCCACAAATTAGCAATCAAGTACAATATTTGATTAAATTATAAGCATGGCTCTATTTTTAGAAGAAATACCTTTAGTCAGTGCCTACTCTTTCAGATCGAAAGTTGATATTCTACCCTACATAGTGGTACCCTGGCATTATCATCCTGAATTTGAATTGATTTATATCGAAAAAAGTCAGGGAACATTAATCGTTGGAGACTGTATTGATAAATTTACGGATGGCGATATGATTTTTCTTGGGCCAAACATCCCACATGTGATGAAAAATGAGGAAGCACATTATCAGAAGAATCCCAATTTAAACGTAATCGCAAGAGTTATCCATTTCAAAAAAGAAATTCTAGGTAATAGCCTAATAAATTTACCTGAATTTCATAAACTTAAATATTTCTTAAGTAATACTTCCAGAGGTCTTCGAATTCATGGTAAAACCAAACTTAAGTTGATTGATGATTTAGAAAAATTGCATGAATCAAAAGGATCAACTCGTTTAATTCTACTTCTCCAAATTTTAGATACACTCTCTCAATCTGATGAAGTTACTCCGATTGCCACTGAAGCATTTGTTGAGAGCTTTAAACATTCCAGTAACCAAAAGTTATATCAGATTTACGAATACGTCAGTAAAAATTTTCAACAAAAAATTGATTTAGAATCAGCTGCAAAAGTAGCTAACTTAAGTAAAACAGCTTTTTGTAGATTCATAAAGAATAAAACCAATAAGACTTTTTCTGAGTTCCTAAATGAGATGAGAATAAATTATGCAAAGAAACTCATAGTTGAAGGGAAATTAAGCATGGCTCAAATTGCCTATGAGTGTGGTTTTAGTAGTCCTTCATATTTCAATAAACAGTTTAAAAACTATACAGGACAAACGCCGCAAGAGCTAAAACGACTATCCTAAGAAATTGAAATTCTATTAAAATAGAAGAGGCTGTCGACCAAAGCCAACAGCCACTTTCAAAGAAAACCAATTAATTATACTATATAAAACCATCATTTGGGACACCACTCCCAAAGTCAATAGAGAAATTTCTCTTATGAGCTATGGTTCCACAAGAGTTAACCAACAACCAGACCAAAAATGACAAAGTGCTAGTTAACAACATACAAGATTATTTTTCATTAAATCTTGAATCAAAAAAGTGTTCGGCTACGTCACAAAGTCTGTTCGTAACCGTACACAATTTATATTTTTAGCTTAACGGTAATTCTGATCTCCGGAAGTACTTCGTCCATAAACCCATACTTCTCCGTGTTTTGAATAAAGTTTCTTATCAGAAGAACGATTTCCCGCTCTTAAATCACCTGATGATGCACGCAAATCAAAACTCATTCCTTCAATATCATTCTCAAAGTTTATAGTAACATTACCCGATGTTGTTTTAAACTTAGAATCGCCGATAAGTTCGATTCTCTCTCCTCTAATATCCCCAGAGGTCGCTAATAAATCCAAAATAGTTTTTGCCTTACTTATATTCATATTACCTGAAGTCGAAACATTGGAAATTCTTCCCTCTACTTCTTCAAACTGAAGATCACCTGAAGTCGTTCGAGTATTCATATTACCTATAACATCGAAAAAAACAATATCTCCAGAACTGGCTCTTGATGAAACATTTGCTCTAATGTGATTAAAGCTCTGATCACCAGAAGTTGAAGTTGCTGAAATAGCTCCTTTTAAGTAGTTAATATCCAAATCCCCAGAAGTTGTCGTACTAGTAAGATTAGTTTCTATATTCTTTAATTCAAAGTCACCCGAAGTAGCTTTTAATCTCATTTCTTCGGATACTATTTCTTCAATATAAATGTCACCTGAAGTATTTGTGATATCAATGTCCATATTGTATGGAACCTTAAATTTCAAATAACTTTCCAATCTTGACCATCCTACAGTTACTCTCGGAGATTCAACCCAAACTTTCAATACCGATCCTTCTTGACGGTGTTTGATTTTATAATCTTTACTTCCTTTTACTTTACCTCTTATAACACCTTCAAATTTCACATCTTGATTCTCTGAACCTAAAATCTTTACATCTGAAAATCGCCCTTGAATCTCAATTCGATCTACTCCACTATAATTCTCGCTAACTTTGGCAAATGTTGTTTGTGATATACCATAAAATGGCATACAAAGTATTCCTATTAGGGCAAATAACTGTTTCATATTAATCTTTCTATCTTTCATATTCTTCATTTTAATTTGTGGTCAATAAACAACTAATGAATTTTATTAAATTTAGCTGCTCATATGACGTAAAAACTGAACATATAGTTACAGCTAAGAGTGATTTTTTTTCTCATTTGTATTCAGTCTGTATTCTCAATACCTAAAACATGTATTTTATTCCAAGAACTGGTAAGGCACAAGAATAAAAACAACACTCTATTTAGACATCTTCTAAATTATATTATATTTGTATTTAGTTGATGATAAGACTGTAAATATCTGAAATAAATTAAGCGTATGACTACCGATATAAAAACAAAACAAAAACTAACTGAAAGTATTGTTGTTTCAAACCGGGAAATTGCTCCTGGTGTTTTTGTTCTAAAAATTAAAAGAAATATAAATTTCAAACCTGGCCAATATATTGGAATCACTACCGATATTGAGGTAGAACCAAGGCTTTATACCATTGCCAGTGGAGTAAATGATAATACAATTCAAGTTCTTTATAATGTAAAAGATGATGGTTGGCTAACACCTCGATTAAGCGAACACAGAGATGGATCAACAATATACATGACACCACCAGAAGGTGATTTTATTGATGATGAGAATCCAGCATGGTGGATCGCTTCCGGAACAGGAATCGCTCCTTTCTCTTCAATGTTTCGCTCAGGATTAAAAGCTGACAAAAAGCTCATTCACGGAGGTCGGTTTACACATTCTTTTTTCTTTGAAAAAGAGTTTCGTCCGGCTCTTAAAGGCAATTATATACGCTGTTGTTCACAAGAGAATGGAGAAGGTTTGTATAATGGAAGATTAACACGATATTTGCAGGATATTGAGGTATTCCCAGAAGATTGCAGATATTTCCTTTGCGGTAGTCCAGAAATGGTTGTCGAAGTGAGAGATTTGTTAATAGATAAAGGTGTTGCATTTAATAAAATTGTAGCAGAAATCTACTTCTAGCATTAATCTGGAAACAGCTCATACACATATACATTTTACTAATACCAGATGGCTAAAGAATTACTATTAGGAAAAACATTGGAAGAACTAACACAAATCGTTTTGGATTTGAAACTTCCTAAATTCACAGCAAAACAACTTGCTGATTGGCTTTATAAAAAGGATATTACAAGTTTTGATGAAATGCTAAACTTATCTAAAAAGGCAAGAACTCTCCTAGCAGATAATTTCGATATTGGATTGACTGCAACTATTAAAGAACAAGTTTCAGTAGATGGAACAAAGAAATATCTTTATCCAACCAATTTGCCTAATCAGTTTATTGAAACAGCTTATATTCCGGACGATGACAGAGCAACCCTTTGTGTATCTTCCCAGGTCGGTTGTAAAATGGGCTGTTTGTTTTGCATGACGGGGAAACAAGGCTTTCAAGGCCAACTTAAATCTAGTGACATTATAAATCAAGTACGTTCTTTACCGGAATTGCACAATCTTACCAATATTGTTTATATGGGTATGGGAGAACCTCTTGATAATGTACATGAAGTCATGAAATCTCTTGAAATATTGACTGCCGACTATGGTATGGCGATGAGCCCGCGAAGAATTACAGTTTCAACCATTGGAATTATCCCTGGCATGAAAACATTCTTGAACGACAGTGAATGTCACCTTGCAGTAAGTCTGCATACACCATTCGACGATGAGAGAAAGAAATTAATGCCAGTTCAGAACGTTTACCCTGTAAAGGATGTTTTGAAAATGATTCGTGAGTTCGATTTTGGGCGCCAACGTCGAGTATCCTTCGAATACATCATGTTTAAAGGAATAAATGACACTCCTGCTCACGTAAAAGAACTTTGTAAGATTTTGGATGGTATCAATTGCCGAATGAATCTAATTCGCTTTCATCCCATCCCAAATTCTCCTTTATTAGGTTCTGATGAAAATACGGTTGAGGAATTCAAGAATTTATTAAATAAAAAAGGAATTACGACAACTATTCGTCGCTCCAGAGGTTTGGATATCTTTGCTGCTTGTGGTTTACTTTCAACCAAGGAATTGGTTAAGCAACAAAGTAAAGACTATTAATAGAAAACAACATTATAAAAAAAATCCTGCTTTAAAAGCAGGATTTTTTCGTATTGATAATTCGTATATCTTATTTTTCAGATGAAGCTCTGATAAGTAGATCTGCATGAACAACAGCTTCTTTTATTTTATCACTATCTGGTTTATCCTCCATTTGTTCAAACAGAAGATTAGCCGCTTCTCTTCCAACTTGTTTTGGATTCTGATCCATAGTCGAAATCGAAGGTTCCATATAACGCGAGCGACGACTATTAGAGAATCCAACAACAGCAACTTCTTCAGGAATTTTAAAGCCTAACTCCTTAGCTGCCATAATTGCTCCAATTGCCAACTCATCATTAATCGCAAAAAATGCATCCGGACGGTTACTTCTTGAAAGTAGTTCCATAGTTGCTTGCTTTGCCGAGTCAACAGTAAAATCACATCGCGAAATTAATGTTTCATCTAAGTCAATATTTTTATCTGCAAGAGCACGCTTATAACCTCGCATTCTATTTCTTCCAAAAAGCATATACTCTGGTCCTGTAAGGAATGCAATACGCTTAGCTCCACCCTCTAAAAGGTGAGAAACTGCAGAATGAGCAGCAGCGGCATCATCCGCAACAACCTTTGATACTTCAAGTTCCTTAGATGTTCTATCGAATAAAACGATAGGTACACCCATTTCTTTTATCTTATGTATATGATCGTAGGTGTTCGTTGCACGAGATAAAGACAGAATAATTCCATCCATTCTCATATTTAGAAAACCATCTACGTTCTTTTTCTCTTTCTCTAATTTCTCATTCGACGAACTCACAAAAACCTGATAACCATGCTCATCGGCAACTTGTTCAATTCCTTTTACTACTGAAGCATAAAATGAACTAACAATCTGTGGTACAACAACTCCAATAGTATTTGACTTTTGAGTTTTAAGCGCAACAGCCAAAGGATTTGGTCGATAATTTAATTCTTTCGCTAATTTTTGTACTGCTTCTCGAGTTTGTAAACTTATTTCCGGATTATTCTTTAATGCACGAGAAACAGTAGAAACAGAGATACTTAACTTTTCAGCAATATCTTTAATCGTTACGGGTCGGTTTGCCATAAACTTAATTTTTAACTTATTTTCGTTGAAGTCTGTAAGTATAGGCTTTCTTAAGAAGAGAAAGGGTAAATTTTACTATTTAAAAATCAACAGTTTTTAATAAATGTAAATTATTAATCCCATTAAAATGAAACCTTACGAAGCGCAAAATGCTTACATAAATTTACACACATACAAAGATAAAATAATTCGGATATATACAATCGTAAAGCTTGCCTTTTTGAAAAGGATTAGCACTCTCTTACTCTATTCCTTTTCCTCTAGAATAGAGTTTATTACAGCAAAGACAATAATAGCTGCAAGTTTTGAACTACGACTATCCTCGTCAAAACGAGGTGCAATTTCTGCAATATCAAAAGAAATAACTTTACCTGATCGTATCATCATCTTTATCAATTTCAAAATTGTTTCCGGATGCAATCCAAAGGGTTGAGGAGCACTAACACCAGGTGCATAGGCTGACGAAATCACATCAGAACAAAGCGTAAAGTAAATATTCTCTTGTTTCTTTGCGTAACGCATTAAATCCTGACCAACATTAAACATATTGGCAGAGTTAATATCCTTTGCCATCAAGTATTTCACGTTTAATGCATCAGCTTTCTTAAAAAGACTTACCGTATTTCCATACTGTTGAATACCAGCAACCATATAATTAAATGGCTTATTTTGTGCCATACAATCATCAGCTATCTGTGCAAACATAGTACCTGAACTTGTTCCTTTATCGTAGGGGCGCATATCAAAATGTGCATCAAGATTAAAGATACCCAGGCTTTCTTGGTTTGTTGCATCAAGAAATCGTTCAATCCCCCTATAATGACCATATGCAATTTCGTGCCCACCTCCTAATATGATTGGGAATAAACCTTTTTGAAGCATCAAATAAACAGCTTCAGCTAAAGTTTCTTGAAGATCTTCTAACGCCTCATCATTAGCGACAATATTTCCGCAATCATAAATCTTAGTGCTAGAAGAGAAAGAACATGGCAAATTAGCCATCTCTTTACGAATACTATCTGGTCCTTTGGATGTTCCAACTCGTCCCAAATTTTGCTTTACCCCTTTATCACAACAAAAACCTAGTAAACCAAAACCACTGGTTTCAACGCTTACTTTTTCCAATAAATTAATTGGTTCAATTATTTGATGCCAACGAAAGGCGTCATAATCCACAAGGTCGTCAATTCGACCCTGCCAAAAATTTTCAGGTATACACTGATAATGATTAGAATTCATGGGGTGTTTTTATTTTTAACATGTCAAAAACATCTTGCATTAGCAAACCTGTTTATTACGGGACAATGTTACAAATAATCGAGTTAAAGCATCAAGAATAATTAAGGAATTTTCCCAAATCCAAATCGAATTTTATTCATCAGAGAAATGAACTAAAACACGACGGTATACATTAAAAATCTTCGACTTAGAAACAAAACCTAAATATTTACCATTCATTATAACAGGTAAGTTCCAGGCACCCGTTTCTTCGAAACGCCTCATAACCTTATCCATTGGGGCATCAGCATCCAGAACAGCTGGTGGCATGGTCATCAAGTTTCGAACATAGGTTTCCTCATACATTTCAGGATTGAACATGATATGACGAATATCATCCAACAATACGATCCCCAAAAGCTTCTCGTCCTCATCGACAACAGGAAAAATATTACGATGAGAGTGTGAAATTAGCTTAACCAATTCCCCTAAACTAGCATCTGGATTAATTTTTTGAAGATCTGTTTCAATCACTTTACCCAATTTCATTAAGGTTAAAACGGCCTTATCTTTATTGTGAGTGATAAGTTCTCCACGTTTTGCAAGCCGCTTAGTATAAATCGAATGTGGTTCGAAGTACATAATTGTTAGATAAGCAATAGTGGCTGTTACCATAATGGGAACAAACAAAGCATACCCCCCAGTAATTTCAACAATAAGGAAAATAGCTGTCAGTGGAGCGTGCATCACACCAGCCATCACGCCAGCCATACCAATAAGTGTAAAATTACTTTCTGATAGTTTCACAAAATTGAAGCCATTTATAAATCTTGCCACAAAGAAACCTGATACACCACCAAGAAAAAGTGAAGGAGCAAAAATACCACCTACACCTCCACTACCCGTAGTAACAGTAGATGCAATTACTTTAAAAGCTATAATCAAAACGACATAGCCAAGTAGCATCCAATAATTATCCTTCAAAAAATAAAAAATAGAATTATTAACTAAATTATCAACATTTCCATCAATCAAAGCCTGAATGGTAGAATAACCTTCACCGTATAATGGCGGGAATAGAAAAATAAGAATTCCCAGAGCAATACCTCCAATTACAAGCTTTTGGTAACAGTTGTTTATTTTCTCTAACTGAGCTTCTATAAACATACCAATGCGGGTGAAATATAAAGAAACAAGTCCGGTAAAAACACCTAGCAAAATATAATAAGGAAAGTTCGAAAGAACATATGAGTCGTTTAACGTATAGGACAGCAAGACACCTTTACCCATAAAGAAATAAGCTATACTTGCTCCTGTTATAGAAGATATCAAAAGAGGAATCAGTGATGCCATTGTTAGATCTAACATCAAAACCTCTAATGTAAAAATCATCCCTGCCAATGGCGCTTTAAATATACCTCCAATGGCACCTGCAACACCACACCCCACCATCAAAGTAATGGTTTTGTAATTCAGGTGAAACATTCGACCCAGGTTAGATCCAATTGAAGCTCCGGTTAAAACTACTGGTGCCTCAGCTCCTACCGACCCACCAAAACCAATGGTTAATGTACTTGCAACAATAGATGAATAATTGTTGTGTGATTTTATTTGACTATTTTTTTGGGAAATGGCATATAAAATTCGCGATACCCCATGTCCTATCTTGTCCTTGACAAAGAACTTTACAAACAAAACAGTAAGTAAAATTCCCACAGTAGGATAAGCTAAATACAACAGGTTCACTGAATCGACATGAAGATTATGAGTCAGAAAATGATGGGTTTGATGAATGGTTGTTTTTAACAAGAGAGCTGCCAGCCCACTTACAATACCAACTAAAAAACTAAGAATTAGAACAAATTGTCTTTCTTTTATATTCTTCATTCTCCAAATTAGAAATCGGGACAACAAACTTTTGTTCTTCATGACACTGACTTTATTTTCTGAGGATTTATAACCTCTAAAATTACAATAAATATTTCATCGGTCGGACGGCTACTTGAGTCAGGCAAACCTTAGCAGAGTTCAATACATAAAAAGACTTAGTAATCTTTATCTAAGTTCTGTATTGACTTGACAATCTTTAGAATAAACTAAAAAACTCTCGATTTGATTTTTGTCAAATCGAGTGCAAATGTAATAGAATATTATTGAGCCAAAAGTGAAAATGGATATTTTTTTCAAAAAATATTACGCACACAAAAACAACTATAAATACAACTATATATCTATATTCAAAACAGTCTGAAAATTGGAATAATTTGATTCAAATTTTGAGATATGGAAATATAAATTTAATCTTCTGAAAAGTGCTTTAACATTCGGCGATAGGTGGAGAAGATTTGAGCCCGAGAAACACAGCCCAAGTATTTGCCATCTTGCAAAACAACCAGGTTGAATTTATCTGAATACTGATATTTACGAGCTACATCAGCCATCGATTCGTCATGTTGAATCACAACAGAGGGCATAATCATTAAATCTCGCACAAACATGACATCATATTTTTCTGGTTGAAACATGATTTCTCGAATGTCATCAAGCTTAACAATGCCTTCAAAATTATTTTCTTTGTCAATAACAATAAAGAGATTACGTTGCGATTTCGCTATCACTTTTACAAGGTCACCTAAAGTTGCATCAGAATTGATGGTATTAAAATTTTTTTCAATCAAACGTGTTACTCGCATTAAAGAAAGCACATTCTGATCCTTATCGTGAGTCATCAGTTCCTTACGACGGGCAAGCTGAACTGTATACACCGAATGTGGCTCAAAACTCTTGACCGTTGCATAAGAAACAGTAGCCGTAATCATTAGTGGTACAAATAGCTGATAACCTCCCGAAATATCGGCAATAAGGAATAATCCGGTAAGTGGAGCATGCAATACACCAGCAATCATTCCGGCCATTCCAATCAAAGCAAAGTTATTCACCTCGATATTTCTAAAACCTAAATAATGAACAACCTTTGCAAACAAAACACCGGCATTTACTCCCATAAAAAGAGTTGGAGCAAAAATACCACCTACACCACCTGCTCCAAAAGTAATAGAAGCCGCAATCACTTTGAAAAAAATAACCAGAGCTAATAAAATTAGAAGCATCCAAAAGCTTTCGCTGAAACCGTAGAATAATGAATTATTGAACAGATAAGAATAATCTCCGGATAAACTAGCATTTATAGCATGGTAACCTTCTCCAAAGAGAGATGGGAAAAAGAAAATGATCATCCCCAATGACAAGCCTCCAATAAGAAGCTTCACATATCGTTTATCTATTTTATCGAACAAACCATGAATGTACATATACATCTTGGTAAAATATGTAGCCAATAGTCCTGTGAAAATTCCTAAGACGATATAATATGGCAGATCTTTCATGACAAAGCCATTATCAACCTCAAATGGATATAAAACATCCATTCCCAAAAAGAAATATGATGTGATAACAGCTGTAGACGATGCTAACAAAAGTGGAACGAGTGACCACATAGTTAGATCAAGCATAATAACTTCCATGGCAAATACAATAGCAGCAATGGGAGCCTTAAAAATTGCAGCCATAGCCCCTGAACAAGCACAAGCTAGAAGTAGAGTGGTTTGCTTATAATTGAGATGAAAAAGTCGCCCGATATTAGATCCTAAGGCTGCACCTGTTGATACAGTTGGCCCCTCCAGTCCGACCGACCCTCCAAACCCCACCGTAAAAGCAGAAGTAACAATAGACGAAAACATATTGTGGCTGTTTATTTGCCCATTGGTCTTAGAAATACTGTAAAGAACATTAGGAATTCCATGTCTCACAGGCCTTTTTATTACATATTTTATAAAAAGAACGGCAACACTAATCCCAATTGCCGGGTAAATCATGTATAGAAAATTCGCATACTCAAGTTCTGAAGTTTCTTGCAACAAAGAGCTGATGAAATGCACTGAATTTTTAATGACAACAGCTGCCAATCCAGAGGTAATTCCAATAAGAATACCTAAAAATGATATAAACTGGCGATCGTTTACATGCTTCAATCGCCAAATAAGAAAGCGGGCTAATAATGATTTTTTCTTCACAATAACTTCTGTCTCTAGAAAATTAGTCCTTTAATAGCCTTCTGTTTACATGCTAAATAAATCATATTTTATTGCAACCAGATTAAGGCATAACGCAACTAAGATACAAACAGCTTTATAAAAAAAGAGAGAAATCTGTCTCAAAATTTACATATCTATATCCATTCTACAGAATAAAACATGTTGAACAGACAAAAGAAGGAAGTCTAGTAATCAAAAAGATATTTTGATAATTTTGCGCTATCTATCAACTTGTAATTACAACTCAAAATAACAAAATGGTTCGATTCAGTATTTTTATAATTTTAAGCTTGGCATGTTTCTCTTGTTCTACGCCTCACATAAGCATGCGATCTTTAGAACAATGTAGTTTTCCAAAGCTGTCAATAAATGATACTCTAAACCTAGGATATTTTGACAATTTATTGGACAATACAAACAATAAACGAGCTGCAAGATGGGCAAAGCGCAATCATTTCCATCTTTTTGGCATACAGTTGATAAATAACACCGACAAATGTATTCATGGTTCAGAACTCGAATTTTATAGTGAATATAGGAAGTTAGAAGTTGTTTCAAATAAATGGGCAGCTAATAAACTACGACAGAGGATTAATTCAACACCTTTTATCGGTTTCTTCACATCTTTAATAGAAATGGTAATTTATAGTAAAATTGATCAGGAAAGCAATAATGATATAAATTCCCCAAACGATAGCACTACAATAGATCATACACTTTCCAATGAAATCGTAACTATAAGCGAAGATATTCGCAAAACAGCCAATAATAATTTGATGGACGAAATGATTAAATATGATATCATTCGACAAAAATTATATTCAGACAAAGTTAACTATGGTATCATCGTGATAAAGTCAGACAAAACTCCTCAAAAAATTCGGGTAAGAATTACAGCCCCCAAAGAATTCAAAATTGGAAAAAATAAGTTGGCTCCAAAATAAGATTTACAATAGGATTCAGATTACATCAACCTTTTCTTAAAATAAATTTAATCTAAAGATAAAATTGAAACCCTTGAAGAATAAAAGCAAAGAGGGTAATTCTCATCAAAATAGTCACGAATGACATTCATAATCAACCAGATTTATACTCTATTAACTTTTAATTAAAAAATACTTTCGCTAAATTTAAAGAGCTAAGAGAATTTTAATCCTTATATCAATTAAACTTATAGCATATGACAAAGACAATCACATTTAATGAACTTAGAGGAATCAAGGATCGCTTGCCTGAAGGCAGCATGAGACAAATCTCAGAAGAACTAAGCCTTAATGTAGAAACTGTCCGAAATTATTTTGGAGGAGTTAATTACAGAGAAGGTAAAAGTATCGGAGTTCATGTTGAACAAGGGCCTAACGGTGGCGTTGTAGAATTAGATGACACAACAATTCTCGAATGCGCATTTCGTATTCTGGACGAAGCTTAAAAAATCTCAAAAACCTAAAAAACATACCCACTACTCCTCGTCTACCAGCGAGGAGTTTTTTTTATCGTGAATATTAGTTTAATGTGCTGAAACAAGTTTCAAACCAATAATAGAAGCAATCAGTAAAAAAATAAAGAATAACTTAAGCATTTCGGCTGATTCTTTGAAAAAGATAATACCTATCAACACTGTCCCAACAACTCCTATTCCTGTCCAAACTGCATAAGCTGTTCCCAGAGGTATCGTTTTGATAACTCGATTAAGCAGTATGAAGCTAGTCGCTGAGAATAAAACAAACCCCAATGAAGGCATCAACTTTGTAAAACCATCTGACATCTTAAGACATGTCGTGAAACCGACTTCAAACAATCCTGCTAGCAATAATAAAATCCAATTCATATTTTTTGTATTTGTTTATAGGCACAAATAAACATGTATTACAGAAAAAAGAAATTGATCTATATCAAGAAATAATTAGTTAGATTTTAAATGCTCTGCACGAATTCTACTGAGTGTTTCAGGACTAATTCCAAGAAATGAAGCGATATGGATCGCTTTTACTTTTAAGTCAACATCAGAAACGTAAGTAAGTAGCCTTTTATACTTTTCCTTAGCTGACATAAACATAAAGAATTTGTAAAATTCTAACTGACTTGACATTTCCTTCTCAAGCCATAATCTGGCAAAGCGCTCCATTTGAGGAAATTCTTCTAACAATTTAAGAAAATCATCACTAGCAATCTCTATAACTACGGAATCAGCAGATGCCTCAAGTGTTTCTCCACCAGGTCTATCAAAAGAGAAACCATCATAGGATAGCAATAACTGATTAGCTACCTCTATCCAAGTCGTCACTTCCTTACCATCGTAATTAGCATGATAACGCACACAACCATCATGCAAATATCTAAAATGACGGTTATACTGTCCCTCCTGAATAATTACCGCATTTGCAGGGTAACGTTTTAAAGATGTTATATCCAAAATACGAGATTGCAAATCCTCATCAACAACAATATAATTCGCCATAAAATCGAAAAGAGGTTCTATTTCTTTCATACTAAGTCTTATTTTAATCAACTGATGATAAGGAAATCTCAATTATCACATAATACTCCCAATAGTGCTTGTCATGACAAATTAATAATTATATTTGTCATGACAAATATATAAACAATGAATAAAATAACCTTAACAAAATCGGTAAATCATCATATTGCAATCAGTGCAATCATGATTAAACGTGTGTTTTTTAAAATCCTAAACGATAATAATCTAGACATTACTCCTGAACAATGGAACGTTTTATATTATTTAGATAAATCTGATGGTATGACCATTGGTGAACTTAGTAAAGTCACATATAAAGATTTCGCCAATACGAGTCGAATCAGTCAAAAGCTTGAATTAGCTGGTTTAATTTCAAAAAAAAGAGATGAAGCCGACAAACGAGTATTCAAATTGTTTATCACTGAAGAGGGCAAACTTTTAAATGACCAATTACATGAATGTGCTTCGAAATCAACAAATATTGCCTTAGAAGGAATTGATGAACAAGCCAGAGAAATAATGGTCAAAAATCTTAAACAAGTGATACTGAATACAGATAAATTTTTAAAGTAAAGAATATGAAACAATTATCAGGATCTCAAAGAAAGTGGCTAAAATCAGTACATTTAATAGCCGTAGGGGTATGGATTACAACAGGATTGATTATGTTTCTAGTGCAATTTATGAGCGATGATGTAAAATCTGGTGATCAACTTTATCTTATAAATAAAGTCATTCATTTTATTGATATGAAGATATTAGTTCCTTCAGCAATACTTTGCCTATCTACAGGTTGGATATATTCTCAATTTACAAAATGGGGCTATTTTAAACATGGTTGGCTAATTTTTAAATGGACAATCACATTACTTATAATTATTCTTGGCACCATCTATTCTGAGCCATGGATTGCCAAATTGGTAAGTATATCTGGTGAACAAGGAATATCAGCTTTAAGCAATGAAGATTATCAATGGTACCATAAATCTCAAAATATTATGGGGGTATGCATGACTGGTACACTTATTCTTACAATTTTCATATCGGTATTCAAGCCTAAAAAGAAATAACAAATCATATATTGAAAATTAGCCTCAATTTGAATATCAGATTAAGGCTAATTTCTAATAAGTTTCCAAGATTAAATTACCTATCTCTATTCATTACAGAATTCAAATTTGTTTTATTAATATTTATTTGTAGTTTTACTTTGTAACTCAAAGTACTTTTATGGACAAGAAAAAATATATTGAAGATTTAAAGGATATTAAACAAATGATGAATCGCTCATCACGATTTATTTCCTTAAGCGGATTATCGGGTATTTTTGCCGGAGTTATTGCAATAATAGGTGCATATCTAGCTTTTCAAACAATTTACGCTAATCAAAATTATTTAGACTATAGGCAAGCATCTTTAAGTTCTGAAACTCTACTCTACTTGCTCATTATTGCTTTGGTAACTCTTCTTTCATCAATAGCTTCCGGTATCTTTTTTACGACAAAAAAAGCAAAAAAGAACAATCAAAAACTTTGGGACTCACACACAAAAAATTTACTGATAAACCTTTTTATTCCTCTAGCTACAGGTGGGATTCTATGTTTTATTTTACTTTTGAAAGGTTTTATAGGAATCATTGCACCATTAACTCTAATTTTTTATGGTTTAGCTCTAGTTAATGCTAGTAAATTCACACTTCAAGAAATTAGAAGTTTGGGTCTAATTGAAATTATTCTAGGCTTATTGGGCATCTATTTTATAGGTTATGGTCTTATTTTATGGGCAATTGGCTTTGGAATTCTACATATAGTATATGGTATTATAATGCATCTTAGATACGGATCGTGAAAGAAATACTAAAAAATCTAAATAAGGCTTTTGAGAACAAAGTTCGCTTAGGAATCATGTCAGCTCTGCTTGTCAATGATTACCTCGACTTTAATACTCTGAAAGATTTGCTTGATGTTACTGATGGTAACTTAGCTAGTCATTTAAAATCTCTTGAAAAAAATGGCTATATCAAGTTCACTAAAGAGTTTATAGGTAGAAAGCCTAACACCAAATATTCGGCATGCGATGAAGGCAAAATCGCTTTTTCTAAACATATAAAAGCAATAGAACAATTGCTCAAATAATTTTTTTATTCATCTACTTTGTTTTTCAAAGTACTTTCATTTCAAAATAATGAACAAAGAAACATCTCCTATCGACAGAATTAACAGTTGGTTAAAAAATTCAATTGGCCTTAAACTATTTGTTATTACAATTCTCATGTTACTCCTACTTATCCCGAGTTCGATGATTAAATCAATTATCTATGAAAGAGAAAGTTTAAGCAACCAGGCAATAGTTGAAGTCAGCAACAAATGGGCAGGTAGTCAACAAATTTGTGGTCCCATCTTAAGTATCCCTTTGGTTTATGAATACAATAATAAAGATGAAAAGTATGAAACAACAAAATATCTTCATATTCTGCCGGAAGAATTAAATATAAATGGTAACATTTCACCCGAGACATTAAAGCGAGGAATTTATGAAATTGTTGTATATAAATCGAAACTTAAAATAAATGGCAAATTCATTATTAATAAAGATTTCGATAAAAATAACTTAAAGGAAATTAAATACGATCAAGCTTTTCTTACAACAGGTATTTCAGATCTTAGAGGAATCGAAGATCAAATTATATTGAATTGGAACAAACAGAAATTAAATGTGACTCCGGGCTCAAAAATATCGGATCTTATCTATTCTGGTGTTACAATTAAACTTCCAAATCTGGAATCCACTGTAAATAAACCTATCGACTTTTCTTTTTCCTTGAACCTACAAGGCAGTCAAAATTTAAATTTCATTCCATTAGGAAGTACAACTCATGTTAATATTGAATCCAACTGGCCATTCCCAAGTTTTAGTGGTAATTTCCTTCCTGATAACCGAGATGTTACAGATAATGGATTCAAAGCTGATTGGAAAGTGTTACAGCTAAATAGAAACTTCCCTCAATCATGGATTGGTAGCAAACATGCCGATAAGATTAAACAATCGAATTTTGGTGTAGATCTAATTCTCCCACTTGATGATTATAAAAAATCGGTAAGATCATCAAAATATGCAGTTATGTGTATTGCCTTAACCTTCCTAATATTTTTTCTTGTAGAAATAATAAACGGACGTAAAATTCATCCTTTCCAATACATATTGGTAGGTTTAGGCTTACTCGTTTTTTACGTACTGCTAATATCAATTTCAGAACATTCTAATTTTAACACAGCCTATATTGTTTCCAGCATCTCTATTGTTGGAATGATTAGCCTTTATTCTCTTACTATTTTCAAATCGAAGAAACTAAGTTTCTTGCTCCTGTCAATACTAACAAGTATTTATGGCTTCTTATTTGTAACTCTTCAATTAGCAGATTATGCGCTTCTGATGGGTAGTATTGGTCTAACACTTATTCTTGCTTCAACCATGTATTTTACTCGTAACATTAATTGGTACAAAATAAATATCGATTCAAAATAAAAATTTATCCCCGGTTTGGCTTCAAATCGGGGATATTATATTAATTAATTTTGATATCATATTTTTGTAAGAGGCCAATCGCATCAGGTAAAGAAAAACGAGCTTGTTTAATCTTGTTAATTTCAGGATCAATCGTATAGCCGTGAGCCTTTCTTAAATCAGCCTTTTCAAGAATAGTATTTTCAAACATCGCACCTGCCAAATCACAATCATCAAACACTGCAGAAGTGAGGTTTGCTTCGATAAAATCGGTTTCTTGTAAGCTGCATTTTATAAACTTTATTGCCTTAAGCTTTAATTTATAAAAGGAAGCTAAATTCAAGATGCAAGTCTCAAAACTGAGACACAACAAAAATGGATTACAATCATTAAAATTTAGACCTAATAATTTACAGTTACGAAATTTTACATCCTTTAAAGCCGTATCATTTATTTTAGCCATGCTAAAATCACAAGCAATGAACTCGCATTCAACAAAATCAACATTTGAGAATTGAATACCTGAGAAATTACAATTGATAAACTGACAATCTTCATATTCACCCTTTTCAAAACCATTTTCATTAAAGTTAATCTTTTCAAAGATCTGATTTTCAAAATATTTTTCAGTCATATCTTATAAGTATATTGTAAACAGTCTAACAATTAAATTCAGAATCAAATTTATACAAAAAAGAGGCAAAACGTTTAAACGAATTACCTCTTATATATTTTATCAATCTTAAGTTTAGATTGCCTTTTCCTTATCGGTATGAATCTTATTAAAAATGATTGCCAAGTTGGCATAAAGCGAAGTATTTTGAACCACTATATCATCTGGTACTTTAATACGTGCCGGCGTAAAGTTCCAAATAGCTTTTACTCCCCAAGCAGCCATTAAATCGGCCACCGATTGGGCATATTCTGCAGGTACAGTTATAATCCCAATGATTGCTTTCATTTCTTGAGCTAAATCACGAAACTGATCAATATGGAAAACTTCAATATCATTTATTTTCTTTCCTACAATGCCAGGATTAACATCAAAAGCTGCTACAATATCAAGCCCAAAATTTTCCAAACCATCATCATGCAAAAGAGCTGATCCCAACGAACCAGCACCTACAAGAAAAGCCTGATCCATAACAGTAAACCCTAAAAAGCTAGAAAGAATATCAACCATAGCCCTAACCTCATAACCAACTCTCGTTTTTCCCACAATACTTGTATATGACAAATCTTTGGTTACCTGAGTAGGGTCAATATTCATATAGTTGGCAATCTGAGTAGAAGAAACAAACTCTTGTCCTTTCTTTAATAAACCTTCAGAAAAGGCTAAATAAGCTGGCATTCTTCGCAAAGAAGGCTCGGGAACTGCAGATACTACTTTTTTTGAATTTTGAACCATAGCTATTTTTTTAATACATCTTAGGTTAGAGATAAACTTCATCAAATTATAGAAATCTGATAAAATCAGCACAGTATTAAGTATAATTAAACACTGCAGCTAAATAGAAAATATATGCTGTATATGAGACTAATAAATCATATACCAAAACAAAAATAAGTGATTTTTTATTAAAGAAAAAAATCAACATTAATTTAGTCTCAGTACAAATAAAAACTTAACATCAAATAAGCAAGTAAACAGATAAGAACGAAGAGAAATCATCAGATATCTAGACTTTTACATATCAAACTCAAATAAATAACAGTCTTATTGAGAATATAAATTACATGCAATTTATATTCACTTTCAATAACTTAAGTCGTTAATTCTTTCTACTTAATTAACGAAATCAAACAACTTCAGCCACAACAAATGTGCTTCCTCCTACAAAAATCAAATCATTCTTACCTGATTTATTTTTGGCTGCCTGTAAAGCTTCAGGAACGTTCTTGTAAGTTTTTCCTACAAGTTCGAATTTACCAGCTTTCTCTTTTAATATTTCCTGATCAAGAGCTCTGGGTATAGAGGCTCTTGTAAAATAATATTTTGCTGTTTTAGGCAACATGCTCAAGACCTCATCAATTTCTTTATCATCTACCATACCGATAACCATATGTAGATTTTCAAATTGAAGAGAGTTCATTTGCTTCAATATTTCTCCAATCCCAGCAACATTATGCCCCGTATCACAAATAATACGGGGATTTTCACCCAAACGTTGCCATCGTCCTAAAAGTGACGTTTGAGCAACAATCTTCGAAATTCCATCTTTAATGATAGCATCTGTCAAATTAAAACCAATTTCGTTTAATTGGTCAATTGCCAGCAAGGCCGTTCGAATATTTTTTACTTGATATATACCCAGTAAATCAGATGATAGTGAGATTTCTTTACTTGTTTTTGTATTACAAAAAGATATGCTTCTACAATTATCTTTTAAATCGGTATTTAAAAGTTCATAAGCTTCTTCTGCAAAGTAAATTGGAGATTCTTGCGTCTTTGCCTTTTCTCTAAAAACAGGTTCAGATTCAAAATGCCTCTCTCCTATTACAACAGGTACATTTGACTTTATAATACCTGCTTTCTCTCCTGCAATTATAGGAATTGAATTTCCTAATAAACTTGTATGATCAAAACTGATATTGGTGATGATAGTCAATAATGGGTCAATAATATTAGTCGAATCTAATCGACCTCCTAACCCCACTTCAATAACAGCAATATCAACCTCCTCTTTTGCAAAATATTCAAAGGCTAAAGCAACCGTCATTTCAAAAAAAGATGGTGATAATTCTTCAAACGTCGTTTTGTTCGAAGCAACAAAGTCAACTACAGCCTGTTCAGAAATCATCTCGCCATTAACCTTTACTCGCTCTCGAAAATCGCGCAAATGAGGAGAGGTATACAAGCCAACTTTATAGCCAGCCGATTGCAAAACAGATGCTAAAGTGTGAGAGACAGAACCTTTACCATTTGTTCCTGCTACATGTATACACTTAAAATTCTTGTGAGGATGTTCAAAATAAGCATCCAAAGCCAAAGTTGTATCCAAATTAGCTTTATATGCAGCTTTCCCTGTTCGCTGAAACATAGGTAACTGGTTGAACAAGTAGTTGATAGTTTCCTGATAATTCATAATTCATCTTTTTTTGCTCTGCAAAGCAAAAAAAAATTTGCTAAAAAATAAGATCTCAGCTTGATTTTCCTTGCTTTTTTGTTAATTTCATTACTATTACTTAACAGGATATTTCATATAAATATCAGTACGCAAAACGATTATTTCGTTTCATTAAAAACGTTGTTTTGTACGAAACGATTGGTCTATCTACTAACCCTCTAATACCCGCGCATATGACCACAGAAAAAAAAATTTTTGTATTAGACACCAATGTTATTCTTCACGACTTTAATTCAATCTTTAAATTTGACGAACATGATGTATTAATTCCAATTACAGTACTCGAAGAACTGGATAAATTTAAAAAAGGTAATGACTTGATCAATTTCCATGCTCGTGAATTTACAAGAGAACTTGATAAACTTTCCGGCGATCTTCTTTTTAGCGAAGGAGTTGAATTAGGGAATGGCCATGGACGACTGTTTATTGAGACCGGGAAAGAATTCTCAAAAAAGATGAAAGTTTCTTTTCAGGACAATATTCCCGATCATAGGATTCTGGCTATTACAGAGCATATCAATAAAGAAAATCCAGATAGAACAATCATTCTCATTTCTAAGGATATCAACCTAAGAATGAAAGCTAAGTCCTTAGGTATTCCGGCTGAAGATTTTAAGAATGATCAGGTGCAAGATGTCGATAATATGATGAGTTTGGGAATTCAAACTATCCATGAGTTTCAAGATGAAAAAATTGCCGCGCTTTATCAGGGAGAAGAAGGGCTGGACGAAAAAGATCTCGAATTGGATTATGACTTAGCTGGACATAGATACTTCATTCTAAAGAACAACAATTCCAGTGCTTTGGCACATTTTAATCCTCTGGATAAGAAAATTAAACGAGTAGAAAAACCAAGTGCCTACGGCATTTACCCTCGAAACGCCGAGCAAACATTTTCAATAGACGCACTTCTTGACCCTAATATTAACTTGATTGCGCTAACAGGAACTGCAGGAACGGGAAAAACATTGCTTGCTCTCGCTTCAGCTCTCCAACTTTCCGAGCAATTCGATCAAATTTATTTGGCTCGCCCAATTGTTGCTTTAGCAGATAAAGATCTAGGTTATTTACCAGGCGATGCGAAGGAAAAAATAAGTCCATACATGCAGCCATTATTCGATAATCTGGCAGTCATCAAGAAAAAATTTAACGTTCATAGCAAGCAATACCTTTATATTGATGAGTTGCTAAAAGATGAAAAACTTCAAATTACACCTCTTGCCTACATTAGAGGACGAAGTTTATCAAATGCCTTTTTCATTGTTGACGAAGCTCAGAATTTAACGCCTCACGAGGTTAAAACTATCATTACGAGAGCTGGTGAAGGAACAAAGATGATCTTTACGGGAGATATCGAACAAATCGATTCTCCATATTTAGATAAAAAATCAAATGGGCTAGCATATCTATCGGATAAAATGAAAGATCAGGAAATTTTTGCACATATAAATCTAATCAAAGGAGAGCGTAGTTATTTAGCTGAATTGGCAAGTAAATTACTCTAACAAATTAATATTGGATATCTTAAAAAAATATTCTAATTTGAATAGGCAAACCGAAACAGTTTAAAAATTGCTTTTAGACTGTTTCTTTAAGCTTATAGCCTTATGAAGATTTTAAAATTTGCTGCCATCGATATTGGTTCCAACGCCATTCGATTATTATTCACGAATGTAATTGAGAAAGATGGCGAGTCATACTTAAAGAAATCTTCGTTAATAAGAGTGCCTATTCGTTTAGGTACTGATACTTTTACGGGCCGTAATATTTCTCCTGAAAAAGAAGAAAAGATGGTCGATGCCATGATTGCTTTCCGTAAATTAATGGATGTTCATGAAGTTGAAGCCTACCGTGCCTGTGCTACATCAGCCATGAGAGAAGCCAACAACGGTGCACAATTAATAGAACGAATAAAAGAAGAAGCTGATATTAAAATTGACCTTATTTCAGGTAAAGAAGAAGCTAATATAATTTTTTCGAACAAACTCACTTCATTTCTCGATCCTAACAAAAACTACCTTTACGTTGACGTAGGTGGTGGCAGTACAGAGATAACTCTTTTCTCTGGTGGTATTGCTCATTTTTCATGCTCTTTCGACGTAGGAACTATTAAAATTCTTAAAAACTGTGTTCCTCAAAATGAATTTATTCGTATTAAAGAATGCCTGCTAGATATTTGTTCTTCAAGAGATAATATCGAGTTAATTGGTTCGGGTGGTAATATTAATAAACTATTTAAGTATGCTAGTCCTAGAAAAGAGCGCGTGCTCAGCTATCATGAACTTAAAGAGATTCATGCTTTATTCAATAGTATGTCCTATGATGATTTGATGATTAATTACGATATGAACCCCGACCGTGCTGATGTAATTATTCCCGCTGCAACTATTTTCTTAAGTATAATGGAATGGGCCAATTCTAATGTCATTCAAATTCCAAAGATTGGAGTTTCAGATGGTATAATTCATCAACTTTATCAAGAGTACTCAAGCCCAAAAGTTATGGCATAGTAGATTCTTTTTTCTAATTTTGCAACAGATTCATAAACAATGAACTATTTCATCCTTTGAAGTAGTTCTTTTTATTTTGGTATTTGCTCCATACAAATGATTATCAATCTAATTGGAATGATCAGGAGCTTATCATCATCAGCATAGGAGAAGATTATATGTCGCAAGGAAAGAAAGTAGCTTTTTACACATTAGGCTGCAAATTAAATTTTTCAGAAACATCAACTATCGGACGTTCTTTCAAAGAAATGGGATTCGAAACAGTTAAACCAACTGAAAAAGCTGATATCTATGTCATAAACACCTGTTCCGTTACAGATCAGGCAGATAAAAAATGCAGACAAGCCATAAAAAAAATCATTAAAACAAACCCTAATGCTTTTGTTGTGGTTATTGGTTGTTATGCACAGCTTAAACCAGAAGAAATTTCAGAAATTCCTGGTGTTGATCTGGTATTAGGTACAAATGAGAAATTCAATATCCATAAATATATCGATCATTTAGAGAAAAAAGGAACTGGAGAAATGCATCCGTGTGAGGTAGAATCGGTGAAAGATTTCCAGGCCTCATACTCTATGGGTGATAGAACTCGCTGTTTTCTTAAAATTCAGGATGGTTGTAATTATTTCTGCACCTATTGCACTATTCCTTTTGCTCGTGGTGGAAGTCGAAATATGAGCATTTCTGACACTGTAGCAGAAGCAAAAAAGGTTGCGCAACAAGGTGCAAAGGAAATTATTTTAACTGGTGTTAATATTGGGGATTTTGGACAAAGTACAAATGAAACTTTTTTCGAGTTAATTCAAGAATTAGAAAAAATTGAAGGAATAGAACGATTCCGTATTTCATCAATTGAACCCAATTTACTCAGTAATGAGATAATCGAGTTTGTAGCCAATTCAAAAAAATTCGTTAATCATTTTCATATTCCTTTGCAGGCTGGATCAAATCATGTTCTTAAGCTAATGAAACGTCGCTATAATCGAGAACTATTTGCACAGCGAATTGAAAAAATTAAAGCACTTACCCCTGACGCTTTTATTGGTGTCGATGTAATTGCTGGTAGTCGAGGAGAACGAGAAAAAGATTTTCTTGATGCATATGACTTCATAAATGAATTACCTATTTCCCAACTTCATGTTTTCCCATATTCCGAACGACAAGGAACCAAAGCCTTGGAAATAAAAGAAGCTGTGCGACCGGAAGATAAAAAACGAAGAGCCAAAATGCTTCAAATTCTATCGGAAAAGAAACTTAGAGCATTTTATGAAAGTTTCCTTGGTTCAAAAGCACAAGTTCTTTTTGAAGATCACAATAACAATGGAATTATGTATGGTTTCACTGAAAATTATATAAAAGTAGAAATCCCATACAACCCAAACCTAAGCAATAATATAGCCGAAGTTCAATTGTTAGAGATTAATGATAATGGAAACGTAAAAGTTAAGCTTATCGATGAAAAAAGTTTTAAATTTAAGCTTGCTTAAGCACTAATACAAAGTCAAACATCTCATGATCAATTTGGAATCTATTTGTAAACAAACTCAGGATATTGCTATTAAAGTTGGCTCTTTCATAAAGGAACAACAAATCAATATTAGCACTGATGTAATTGAAAATAAAGGTACACATGATTTTGTAACATTTGTTGATAAAACTGCAGAAGCCAAAATTATTGATGCTTTAAAACCTCTAATTCCTGAAGCTGGTTTTATTGCCGAAGAAGGTACAGAAACACATTTAGGTGAAGAATACAATTGGATAATAGATCCCTTGGATGGAACAACAAACTATATTCATGGTTTATCTCCTTTTGCGGTAAGTATTGCACTAAAAAAAGATAATCGAATCGTACTAGGTGTTGTTTATGAAATTAGTTTGAATGAATGTTTCTACTCGTGGGAAGGTGCTCCAGCTTATTTAAATAATAAGCAAATTAAGGTATCTAATGCACAAGTTGTTCAAAATAGTCTAATTGGGACGGGCTTTCCTTATCGCAATTTCGAACAATTAGATCGTTATATAGATCTTCTTAAATATTTATGTATTAATTCTCAAGGTGTTCGTCGCCCTGGATCTGCAGCCACTGATTTGGCATATGTAGCCTGTGGTAGATTTGATGCATTTTACGAATATGGACTTCAGCCATGGGATGTTGCAGCTGGTGCGTTTCTGGTAAAACAGGCAGGTGGGAATGTATCAGATTTTCTAGGCGAAGACAATTATATTTTCGGACAAGAAATACTCGCAGGAAATTCTTCTAATTTTCATGAATTCAAAAATTGCGTTCAGAAATTCATGCTAAAATAACGTCCTAATTCATACAATTTTAAAACATCTATGACTCATTACTTTTCATATTTAGCCTATGGTTTTTGTCGCTTATTAAGCTTCTTACCATTGTGGCTCCTTTATATTTTCTCTGATGTCGTTTTCTTTATTATCTACCGAATTTTGGCTTATCGTAAAAAAGTCGTTAATGAGAACCTCAGGAATTCATTTCCTGAAAAATCACATGAAGAGATCCGGAAAATACGTAAAGAGTTCTATCATCATTTCTGCGATACATTTATAGAAACTATTAAATTATGGAGCATTAGTAAAGAAGAAATTTTGAAACGATGTGTATGCAAAAATCCCAACATTTTAGACCAATACAAAAGTGAAGGTAAAAGTGTCGTTGCTGTATTGGGACACTATGGAAACTGGGAATGGTTATCTTCCTTTGCAACTTATAATGTCGGTTATTTCCTACCTATTTATAAACCTCTCCACAACAAGATTATTGATAAGATGTATATAAATATCAGAGAGAAATTTGGAGCCCAAACTCTTGCCAAAAACGATACGCTTAGAACAATGATAAGACACAAGAATCAAGGGCACTTCACTGTCACTTGTTTTATCGGCGACCAAACTCCCAATAGAAAGAATCTTCATTACTGGACAAACTTTTTAAATCAGGATACTCCTATTTTACAAGGAACTGAGCGTATTGCCAAAAAGCTTGACCAAGCTGTTATTTATTGTAAGATGACCAAACTTAAGCGCGGTTATTACGAATACGAGTTTGTATCAATTACAGATAATCCAAAAGAAATGGGAGAAAATGAAATTACCGAAATACATACCCGTTTACTCGAAGATATCATTAAGGAAAATCCTGCTTATTGGCTCTGGTCTCACAAAAGATGGAAACATAAACGAATCGTTTAGTTCAAATATTAAATCCTATATTTGTTAGTCTATTAACCTTGTACAAAATAAATATGAATAAAATAGCAGTCGTTATCCTAAATTGGAATGGTAAAAAATTATTAGAGCAATTCCTTCCTTCTGTAATCAAGTTCTCTGATAGAGAATGGGTAGAAGTTATTGTTGCAGATAATGACTCTACCGACGATTCTATTGAATTTTTAAACAGTGAGTACCCAAATCTTAAAACCATCGTTCTTGATAAAAACTATGGCTTTGCAGATGGATACAATAAGGCTTTAGCTCAACTTAATCATGAGTATTTCGTCTTATTAAATTCTGATGTTGAAGTAAGTGAAAATTGGCTCGATCCTATTTATCGCATGTTCGAAAATGAATCAGATATTGCAGCGGCTCAACCTAAAATTAAGGCTTTTAATAAAAAAGAAGATTTTGAATATGCAGGCGCTTGCGGTGGTTATATAGATCATCTTGGTTATCCTTTTTGCCGAGGTCGTATTTTTGATACGATTGAATCTGATTTTGGCCAATACGATAAAGTTTCGGAAGTAATGTGGGCTAGTGGTGCTTCTCTTTTTATTCGTTCAGAGATTTATAAAGAAGTTGGCGGCCTTGATGCTGATTTTTTTGCACATATGGAAGAAATTGATCTATGCTGGCGAATTAAAAATAGAGGTCATCGTATTATTTGTCATCCAGAGAGTACAGTCTACCATGTAGGAGGAGCTACTCTTCCAAATCATAGTTCACATAAGTTATATCTAAATTTCAGAAATAACTTATATATGTTATTCAAGAATTTATCTACCGAAAAACTACTAACAACACTATTGTTAAGAATGATATTAGATGGTGTAGCTGCGATGAAGTTCCTTGTCAGTCTTGAATTCGACAACTTCATGGCAATATTAAAAGCTCATTATTCTTTTTATTCAAACATGGGTAAAATACGTAATAAGAGAAGAGTAATAAATCCACTGGTTACAACAGAATTTCATAATGAAATTTACAAGGGGAGTATAATTGCCGACTATTTTATTCAAAACAAAAAGAAATATTCTGATCTTACTTTCTAGCTGGCTGTAAATTTTAAGCCAACAATAGATACCAATAGTAAAAATAGGAAGAAGATTCGAGCAAAGTGAACGCTCTCTCCAAACAAAATAATTCCGAGTATTGCGGTCGCAAACGCCCCTATACCAGTCCAAACCGCATAAGCTGTACCCACAGGTAAATTTTTAAGAGCCAAAGCTAAAAAATAAAGACTTATGCCCATTGCAATAATCGTAATAACACTTGGCCATAAACGCGTAAAACCCTGCGTATATTTCAAGCCAATGGCCCAAACAGCTTCGAACAAACCCGCAATCAATAAATAAATCCAAGCTAAATTCATAGTCTATAACTTTTCAATAGTTTTCTCTAACTTAATTCCTCTCGAACCTTTTATCAGAATATATTTATCCTTGATTTCTTCATCCTCCAAGTATACTAAGAGATCATCTACAGTTTCATAGCTCTTAAACTTATCAGAAGGCGCTAATCTGGCAAAAATATCTCCAACTAATATCGTTTCAGTTAATCCCTCTTCACTAAGTAAGTTCATTAAATCCAGATGCTCTTTGTCGGTATCTTCTCCCAACTCCAGCATATCGCCTAGAATCAAAAATTTATTCTTCATTTTCATTGCAGCAAAATTCTCAATCGCAGCTCGCATACTTGTAGGGTTAGCATTATACGCATCAAGGAATAATACATTATTATCAGTTTTCATCAACTGTGAGCGATTATTACTTGGTTCATATACTTCTAAGGCTTCTTTAATTTTAAGCTCATCTATCTTAAAAAAACGACCTACCGTAACTGCAGCTAATACATTTTCAAAATTATAAGCTCCAATTAATTGAGTTTTAATATACAATTTACCAAGAGGTGACCGAAGTTCAATAATTAGTTTGGGTTCTGCCTGTAAAAAACGAGCTTTCGAAAAAGCATCTTCTGAATTTCCATAAAAGATATGCTTTTGCTTATTTAGCATACCTAACAAATGGTCATTATCACAATTAACAAATACTTCTCCATCGTGTTCATCTAAATAGTCATATAATTCTTTCTTGGTTTGCTTCACCCCTTCAAACGAACCAAATCCCTCTAAATGAGCTTTTCCGACATTGGTAATCAAACCGTAATTAGGCTCAGCAATTTCACACAATTCTTTTATTTCTCCAGGGTGGTTAGCTCCCATTTCTACAATTCCAAATTCAGTTTCCGAATTCATAGCCAGTAAGGTTAACGGCACACCAATATGATTATTAAAATTACCTTGCGTTGCAAAAGTTCTAAATTCCTGATTCAAAACCTCGTTTACCAATTCTTTCGTTGTTGTTTTGCCATTGGTACCCGTTATAGCCAAAATTGGAACCTTAAGCACTCTTCTATGTTCTCTGGCTAAAGCTTGTAAACATGTTAACACATCTTCTACCAGAATAAATCGATCATCTAAAGCGTATTCCTTCTCATCCACTACAGCATAACGACAACCTTTTTCCAACGTACTCTTAGCAAACTTGTTTCCATTAAAATTCTCTCCCTTTAAGGCAAAAAAGATAGAATTTTCAACCACTTTTCGACTATCAGTAACAACAATTGGAAACTCCTGAAACAGGGTATAGATTTCTGAAATATTCATAATATGAGATTGAAATTGAACTAACGAAATTAAAAAAAATCAAGAAAAAACCTCATCGTATATTACGATGAGGTTTATGTCTATATAATTACATATAATCTATTTCCCTTCTACTGGAGATCCAACATGTGTCATAGCGCATCGGAAACCAATATCGTCTCTGGAACTCTTTTGATCTAGGAAACGACGTGCTCCCGGAGATAACCAATATACTCTATCTTTCCATGAACCACCTTTATAAACGCGTGATTCGTCATTGATCAAAGTATTGTATGTATTATTATCTGCTCCCTGAGCATTTACGTACATTAATGATGAACCTTTCGAACGAAGTTCGTTATTTTTCCACTCAGTATTATCTACAACACTAGAAGCTAAATCACCATCTCTGTGATTTCTGTTATCGGCAGTTCTGTAATTTACACGATTAACCAATTCTTCATCTTTTTGTTGACGGTAGCGAATACGACCTAAACTATCTTTTTCAGCTACATTTCCTTCCTCATCAAGCAATGGTGTTTTAAAAACATTACCTCTATACGGATTAAACTCGGCTACATCATATGAAGATAATGGGCGATAAACATCAGCAACCCACTCATTTACATTACCTGCCATACAGAACAAACCAAAGTCATTAGGCCAATAAGATTCAACTGGTACAGTAATATCTCCGGCATCATTAAGAGCTCCTGCAGATCCCATAAAATCACCACGACCTCTTGAGAAATTAGCCATCATCTCACCTCTATGCTTCTTGTCATCATTTCTTACCCAATGTCCATTCCAAGGATACATTTTCTTATCAGCAATACGCTCATCTGTCGAATTACCAATAGTTGCAAGAGCTGCATACTCCCACTCTGCTTCTGATGGAAGACGATACTTTGGTAACAAAATTCCATCAGACCAACGTACACGACGCTCTTCGTTATCCGGATTTAAATCTTTAAGGTTTGTACCAACAACACCTTCGTATTGTCCCATTAAGTACGCCTGAGTATTAAAGTTATTCTCATTACGCTGATCAGGATTCTCTTTCAAAATACCCTTTTCAATTAGAATTCTTTCATTAACACGATCAGTTCGCCACTCGCAAAAATCAGATGCTTGCTCCCAAGAAACACCAACAACCGGATATTCTGAATAAGCTTTATGGCGTAAATAATTATTTACATATGGCTCATTATATGCCAACTCTGATCTCCAAACCATTGTATCAGGCAGTGCTTTTTTATATACCTCCGGGTAATCAACAAAAACACGCTTTGTCCAATGCAGGTATTCTCTATAATCAACGTTTCTAACTTCTGTTTTATCAATATAAAAAGAAGGAATTGTAACACGACGAGGCATATTATTCCAATCAAACATTACATCATCTTGAGTACGTCCCAAGACGAAAGTTCCCCCTTCAACAAATACCAAACCAGGTCCTGTTTTCTGTGTATAACCCTCTTTGTATTCAAATCCTCCGTTCTCCGGATCATTGTAGGCCCAACCAGTAACAGACGAACGCTCTTCCTTACCCATAATATTTTTCACCTTGGAACAAGATGAAAAAAGTAATAAAGTAATTGCGAAAGCGGAAAATAATAAATTCGATTTCATATGATTAAATTTTCTTTTTACTTATTATTTCTTCCATTAAAAATGGAATAAGTACAACTTTAAATCTTTATAAGATCTACATTAAAACTAGATATCGATCATCAAACAAATTGAAGAATCAAATATTTTTCCAAAATGATATTTTAACCTTTTACTACTTGTGAAACTCTTATTCGCAACATTCAGATCTATTGAACAATGTAACACTGGAAGGTTCTAATTTATCGATTTTTTTTATTAATAACAATTTGAAGAAAGGAAGTTTAACCTAACCTCATTTTCTCCAATAGTTAAAGAAAACCTAAGTTTAATCAAAAAAAAGGCACTCTTCACCCAACAAATATAACTAAAAGTATATAGAACTTATTGTATAGAATTTTACTTTTTTAGATATTTTATTCATCGTGACTCATTTTACCTAAATACTTATTCCAATTTACCATCCTCAATTATCTTAAATCAAAATAGCTAGGTGCATTGAATTACCCATTCTGAAAATGAAAAAAAAGTTTAATTATTTCTTCACCTAAATTATCAATATATTCACATCCTATTTATTTAGGTAATAAACTAATCTAATTCAAATTTATTATAGCATTCAAATGCGTCAACTCATTATTCTAATATTATTAATAAGCTCACAGGTTTGTTTTGCTCAAAACTCACCTTTATTTAATTTAAGTTGGTCAACAAGTGAAATATTTGTTAGCGAAGGTGAGTCTGTCAAAATTTTAAATTTTGAAGGGGCAAGTATAGAATCTAAAAAAAGCTTCTTGCCATTTTTTACTGCAAACCTAAAAGTTGATAATTCAACAACGACTCATACCGTTTCTTTAAATGAAACCATCTATGAAGCTCTTTCACAGGAGGAGCTCAACATTATAAAACCCAATGAAATTAATTCTGAAATAGATTTTAATTTAGTTCAAGCTGGAATCCGTAAACAGAAATATCTACTGGTAAAATTTCTTCCTATCAGAAAAAATCCTTCAAGCGGGAGATTAGAAAAATTAATTCAATTCAAAATTAATCTAAAATCTAATTCTGAATACAGAACAAAATCAAGAACTAAAGCAAGCTATATTAACAATTCTGTCCTTGCTAGTGGTAAATGGGTTAAAATTAGTGTAGATACAACCGCTATCCATAAAATTACCTATAATCAGTTGGTAGATATGGGTATTGAAAACCCATCAAATGTAAGAGTTTATGGAAATGGAGGAGGAATGCTTCCCAAAATGAATAATATAGAAACATATGATGATCTTGTTTTAAATCGCATTTTCATGATGAAAGGCAATGATAATACATTCAACTCCGGAGATTACATTCTTTTTTACGCCAAAGGTCCACGGTCATGGCAATACGATGAAGAAACTGATGAATTCATTCATGAAAATCATTCATTCAGTAATAAATCTCATTATTTCTTGACATCGGATAAATCAGAATCCCCACTTATAAGCCAAGTTAATAATGAATCCAACCCAAGCATCGTTGTCAATGATTTTGATGCCTATAGAGTTGTCGATCAAGATAAAAAGAACCTTTTGCGCTCAGGACAACTGTGGTTTGGGCAAATTTTCGATATCACGACTATTTACACTTTACCATTCAAGTTTCAAAATCTAAATACAAATGAGAATATTAGTATAAATGCACATGCCGCAGGTCGCTCTTCCTCTAACACAAAATTTATTTTGAGCTCGGATGGAAGGTCCATTGGCGACATAGACATCTCTTCAGTGAATACAAGTAGTTACGCAGCAACCTATGCTTCTCAGACTCGAAAACGTTTTGACAATTTCAAATCTAACTCAGAAGACTTCGATATAAAAATAGAATATGAAAAAGGTTCTGCCTCATCAATTGGTTGGCTGGATTATATAAGGGTGAATGCTCGTTGTCAACTCAAATTTGAAGGAGAACAATTAGCTTTTCGAGATAGCAAATCAATTGGAAATATTGCAAATTTTAAATTAAGTCATGTAGATTCAAACACCATCATATGGGACGTAAGCGAAGCATCTCAGGTTAACAGAATTAATGCTGAATTGGTAGGAAATATTGCCAATATCAATGTAAATCAAGATAATCTGAAAGAATTAATTGCTTTCAATCTTAATTCAACATTTCCAGAACCAAAATTTGTTGAGAATGTACAAAATCAGAACTTGCATAGTTTGCCTTCAAGTGATCTAATTATTGTTAGTCATCCTGATTTCATGAGTTATGCAAATCAGATTGCAAATTTTCATAAAAACACCGATCAACTTAAAGTCTCACTAGTTAGTACAGAAAGTATTTACAATGAATTCTCATCGGGGACTGTGGATGTTGCCGCAATAAGAAATTTCGTAAAAATGTTTTATGATAGGGCTTCTTCGGAAGAAGACATGCCAAAATATCTTCTCCTTTTTGGTGATGGTTCATATGATAACAAACTGGCTAGTCAAAGCAACACGAATAAGATACCAACTTACCAATCAATATATTCATTGTCTCCAACCCAATCATTTGTAACTGATGATTTTTTTGGCTTGCTTGATGATAACGAAGGAGAAGCAAATGGCCTTGTAGATATTGGGATTGGGCGCTTACCTGTTAACTCAACTGAAGAAGCTCAAATTGTCACCTCAAAGATTCTGAACTACAATAAAAGTGAGAATTGGGATAAATGGCAAACTTCAATCTGCATTATTGGCGACGATGAAGATAATAATGTGCATATGCGAGATGCTAATCGATTGGCAGAGCAAATTGAAAGCAATAATCCGGAGTATAGGATTAATCGAATTTTCCTCGATGATTTTAATCAAGTCTCAAGTTCAAATGGTGATCGTTACCCCGAAGTGAATAGAATGATAGAAGATAATATCAATAAAGGTTGCTTGATAGTCAACTACACAGGACATGGTAATGAAAATGGTTTAGCACATGAAAGAATCATGATGCTTGAAGATATTGATTCGTGGAAGAATAAAGGACGTCTCCCGTTATTTATGACAGCAACTTGTGAATTTAGTCGATTCGATCAATATCAAAAATTATCTGGTGGAGAAAGGATTTTCCTCAGAGAAAATGGTGGAGGTATTGGGCTATTCACGACAACTCGCTTAGTTTACTCTACACCAAATTTTTATTTAAATCAGAATTTCTACAATCAAGTCTTTTCTTCAAATAATAGTGGAAACAACTTACGCTTAGGAGACATCATGCGCTTAACAAAAAATGCGAGTGGTTCGAGTAACAACAAGCGAAATTTCACGCTTCTCGGAGATCCTGCTTTAACACTAAATTATCCAAAAGAAAATATTGTAAGCCTCAAATTAAATAACATTGATATCAATCAAGCTATCGACACACTTAAGGCTTTAAGCGAAGTAAGCATATCGGGTCAACTTGAAGATAAAAATGCTCAAAAACTTAGTCAGTTTAATGGAACACTTTATCCAACTGTATTCGATAAGTTTACAGATAAAACTACCCTTGGGAATGATGAAAATCCGTTTGAATACAAAGAGCAGACGAATATTATCTATTCTGGGAAGGCAAGTATAACCAATGGTGAATTTAATTTCACTTTCCTGGTACCTAAAGACATTGATCTCGATTTTGGCAAAGGAAAGATTCAATATTATGCCAAAAATACAACAACAACAGCATCTGGCTATAACAAGAATATTACTGTAGGAGGATCTAATTCTAATAACATCAACGATAATATAGGCCCCGAAATTGAACTATATATGAATGATGAGCAATTCGTGAATGGTGGAGCAACTAACAATTCACCTCTCCTGCTAGCAATTGTTCAAGATCCCAGTGGAATTAACACACTAGGTAAAACTACAGAGCATAACATTGTAGCAAGTCTTGATAATAATATAGATCAAAAAATTGAACTAAACGATTATTATCAATCAAATTTAGACACTTACAAAAAAGGAAAAGTTACTTACCAATTATCAAATATCGAAGATGGTGAACACCAGCTTAATTTCAAAATATGGGATAATGTTAACAATTCTTCTGAAAGTCAAATTGATTTTATTGTAGCAAAAGATGCTAAACTAGCTATAAAACATCTTTTAAACTATCCAAACCCGTTTACTACAAATACAGATTTCTATTTTGAACACAATCAACCTAGCGGCGAAATTGAAGTACTCATTCAAATATTAACTGTATCAGGTAAATTGGTTAAAACTATTGAGACATCAATAAATTCAACTGGATTTAGAGTTGGACCAATAAATTGGGATGGAAAAGATGATTTTGGAGATTCTATAGGTAGAGGCGTTTATTTTTATCGTGTGAAACTGCGAACAGAAGATGGAAAAACTGCAAATAAATTTCAAAAATTAGTGATCCTGAAATAATAAAAAACAGTAATTGAAGTTATTATAATATATTTGCAGATATAACACAATCTAATTTTCATGAAAATTCAAAAAACAATAACCAGGGCACTTTTTTTTGTTGCTCTTCTTTCCCTATTTAACAAAGCTGAGGCGCAAGAAACCTCAGTAACCGGAGCAAATTATATTTCTACTGCCGTACCTTTTCTTTCAATAGTTCCGGACTCTCGTGCTGGTGCTATGGGAAACACAGGTGTAGCAACAAGTCCTGATCATAACTCTATGTTTTGGAATGCAGCAAAATATAGCTTCACTAAAAGTGAAGCTGGAATAGGAGCCTCATACACGCCATGGCTTAGAGAAGTGATTGACGATATGAGCTTATCTTACCTAACGGGTTTTTATAGTTTAGATAAATACCAAACCATAGCTGCGTCATTTAGATATTTTTCTTTGGGTGAAATCTTTTTTCAAGAAACAGCCGATCAAACTGCAATTAAGAAAAACCCTTATGAATTAGCTTTCGATATCGCATATTCGCGTCGTTTAGGAAACAACTTCTCAGGAGCTATAGCATTCAGATACATTTTTTCGGATATTTCTCAAGGTGCCTACGATAATGTTTCTAAATCGGCTAATGCATTTGCCGCAGATTTATCTCTCTACCATCGAAAAGAATATGGATCTTCTCATAACCCATCCGTATGGTCTTGGGGTGTAAACATTTCTAATATTGGTTCTAAAATCAGCTATTCTGATGATAGTGAGAAAGAGTTTATCCCAACTAACTTAAGGCTGGGGTCTTCATATAAACATCAAATAGATCAGTACAATTCTATTACTGTTTCACTAGATATGAACAAACTTCTTGTTCCTAGTTCATCGGGGCGAAAGATCGAAGATGATAACGATGATCTTTCATCAAACAAAAATGATAAAAGCGTCCTTTCCGGAATTTTTAGTTCTTTCTCTGATGCTCCAAATGGAATGAGTGAAGAGTTTAAAGAAATAACATGGAGCCTTGGTCTAGAGTATTGGTATCATAACCAATTTGCTGTTCGTACAGGATATTTTCATGAAAATGAAGATAAAGGGAATCGTAAATTCTACACAGCAGGTGTTGGAGTAAAACTAAGCATGTTTGATCTGGATTTTTCTTATTTAATTCCATCAAGTCAAAACAACCCTCTTCAAAATACGCTAAGAGTTTCGATTTCTGCAAATCTTGATCTAAAATCAAATAGAAGATAAGCTGAAAAATATATATCTTTAAAATCCTCATTCAGCATGAGGATTTTTTTATTAAGTATGTTTTGAGGCTCAACTAAATAATAGAAATATCAATGGGTTTCCTCTTAAAATAAAACCATTAAAAATGAAAATAAGAGTAGGATTTGGATACGATGTTCATCAACTAGCAGAAGGTGAAGAATTTTGGCTTGGAGGTATCCAATTAGACCATCAGAAAGGAAGTGTTGGTCATTCAGATGGTGATGTTCTAATTCATGCAATATGCGATGCCCTATTAGGTGCTGCCAATATGAGAGATATAGGCTATCACTTCCCGGATACCTCGGTAGAATTAAAAGGTATTGATAGTAAAATACTACTCAAGAAAACAGTTGAAATAATAGCTAAAAAAGGTTTTACAATTGGTAATATAGATTCAACTATTGCTTTGCAAAAACCTAAAATAAATCCTCATATTGATAAAATGCAAAAAATACTTGCTGAGGTTATGGGTATAGATATTGAAGATATCGCTATAAAAGCTACAACAACCGAAAAATTAGGATTTATAGGTCAGGAAGATGGGATTTCCGCTTATGCTACTGTATTAATCCAAAAATGAACAATAAAATAGCCTTTCTAATTATAATTAGAAAGGCTTTACTATTTTAATTTGTGGATATTTAATGCTATACTTCAATTCTTTATCTCATCTATTATTTCAATTTTCTTCCTTTTTTCAACAAGCTCTCCCTTCGTATTAACCCCCTTCACAACAATTGTATATTCTGTTTCTTCATCGGCAGTATAAAAATCAAGATTTAAAGATTCGTTATTTCCATGAAAAACATTATAGTATAATACATTTCTATAATCTGCTAAACGCGATTCCTTTACTTTTGGATCAGAATAGTCTGGATTTATGTATTGGTAATTTTTCACAAAGCCTTTATGTACTTGTCTAAAAATCCGTTGATCAAATTCCATTTCTGCCATATTTCCATCTCTTGTATAAAAACAGAGTAAATAACCTAATTCTTCATCTTGAAGAAAGAAATCTAAATTAACCACGTCAACTTTCTTAAGTTCTTGAGGTGAAATTTTAAAGATATTCTTTACATCTTTAATTGGCACACCATCCATTAATGTTAAAGTTTGGCATTGTCTTGGATACAAGGAATTATCTTCATAAACACGAAAGTAGTATTCTCCGTTCTTCTTCCTAATCCCAGTAAAAGGTACTATTTCTCGAACGACTTCTTCAATGCTTGGTAGTTCAATATACTTACCAATAAGTCTCGATATATTTGGTTTTCCATAAAAAGCATCTAAGCTCTCGATCGAGTCAGAAATAGCATGCTCAACTTTATACGCACTATATAAAGTGTTTATTTGCATACTAACAATAGCTTCATTTATCTTTATAGCCTGTATAGAATCAAGAACAAACTTTTTATTAATATATTGGTTATAGCTTGGTGCAAAATTATCATTCAAATTTACTTTGTATTTTAATAATGTATCATTCGATACTGGCTGTATTACCATTTCTTCTTCCCCATAACGATTGACATTAAACTTGAACCTTCCTAATGAATCTGTTTTTGAAAATTTCAATATCGGATTTTGCCCTACAAAACTTAACATGAATTTCTCATCAACAATAGGCTTTCCAGTATCTATATCGGTAATATATCCTGTTATTAATTCTCCTTCCACTTCAGGTAACAATAGATTAGTGTAAGTAGATTTAATAAAATTTGGAGGATTAAGGTTCAACAAAAAATCATTAGAATCTATCGATTTTTCATTTTTCTCCATATCATTTAATAGACATGATTTCACAACAGAAATTGTAATATCATCTAAATCATTTATGCCTTCAACATTTAAATCCACTTTATTTCTTGTCCCATATGAATCTTTGCTAGGGATTAATTTAATATTAGATCCATTTTTTTGTTTAGAATTTGAAAATGCTCGATACCCAATAACATCATTCTTTTCATTGATAAGTAATGCATAGTGAATTCCTACATCTATATTCTCTACCTTAACAACATCATCTTCAGGAACTGAATAACGATTTATAAATTTTCCATCTTTTTCAACAATATCAACCCACAAATTTCCTGTAGCCTTACCGTAAACTTTAAACATGAAAGTTCCATTACCGTATTCCTTCAACTTCAAGTATGTTTTCTTATCAGAGATATTGGGTAACTGAATTCTTAAATTGTTAAAACGGTAGTAATAATCGGTACTGTCCTGGGGTACAAAATTTAAAAGTCCAAGTCCATCACTATTCGTTTTAAATTTAATCAAGCTACTCTGCTTATTATTTTCTAAGTATCCTTCAACACTTTTACCTTCTCCAGTAGGACTCAAAACTCGGATTAGAATTTTATTCTCGATATTGGGAAACAACATACCACTCTCAGGATGAGTAAAAATTGTATCCCTATTAAAGTATTTATCTCCATCAGGCAAAGAATTCGCCAAAAAAGGATTGATTATAGAGATATCTTTTTTGAAAAATAGACTAATGTCTTTATTCCTCATCCACCTCGTATAGGCTCTAAGGCAATAATTCCCTGTCGATAATGTATCAGGAATTAGAACATGTGACTGTGAGCTTTGCTTATTAATTCTGGTTTTTAATTGTAAAACAGGAACTTTCTTTTTATTAATCAGTTCTACATAGATAACTTGACTCAATTTTGATTTTTCATTGCTACCTAACTCGTATGCTCCAACATTAAACCATAAATTTTCACCAGCAATATAAATATCACGATCCGTGCTCATTATGACTTTTTCTTGAGCTGTCAACACTTTACTAATACCAATACAGAATATCAATAAAACTGTAAACGACTTAATCAATCTATTCATCATTAATCCTCCCAAAATGATGGCTTCTTAGGCGAGCCAGTCTGTGAACAATCAGTACATTTAACATCAGTAATTAACAAGGCATTCATTGGTCCAAAATCACCCATAGGTTGATCATGCAAGCCTCTACCTCTCTTTAAAACCTGTTCTTCGTATATTTCATAAAGAGAATTATATGTAAAATTATCTACAGGAATTGTATCAAGCTCACACATTGACTTTTTATTTTTCAACGAAAGTTCAAGCCTTGCAACATCTTTATAATCTAAAAATACTCTCTTTGTAACTACACTTCCTGTTTGAAAATATCCCAAAACAGGTTCATTTGCATCATTATCGGATTTTACATTACCTGTAATAGTAAAAGGCTGGGTTCCAAAAATATCTCCCACTTCTTCCGAAGCTTCTTTAAGTTTGCTCCAGAAATTATATTCTTCTTTAGAAATATTTAATTGCTTTATATTTATAGAATATTTTATATAGAATCGATCTGTGTAATCAGAAGGTATGAAACACACCTCTTTACCTTCAATAGCAGCAGAGTTTTGATTTTCTAAAGATTGGATAATAATCTCATTTGAACAGGACCTTTTCCAACAGTAAAAATTTTGCACAGGTAAATAAACAACTTCTTTATTCTCATCGAAGCCTATAAGAGTTGGATACAGAATAGAAAATTTCCAATCCTCTTCATACATCCAACGTAAATAAGTATTTTCTGTTGATTTCGCATCTACAAAAAAATTAATACCTTCCTGCTTCTCATTATTAATATTTATACGATCTTGTCTTTTATAGAATACTCTATTGATTTCTGTATGTTCTAAGATTTCACACTCGTCCGAGCTATATTGTTTTCCGCTCGAAGTCGTAATTTTTAATTTATATATTTTTCCAATCTCAACGATAAATTTAGTGCTATCTGTTTTATAAACTCCAGGTTCAACTTCCTTTAATATCTCCTCTGTTCCATCGTTACATATTATTACAACCTGAGCTTTACTCTCAACAATAGGTTCTTCGTCCAAATTAGCTTTTGAACGTGCTAATTTAACTTGATGTGATCTATTTTCATTTGTTATCAAAGCATCGACAACCAATAAATCTTTATAGCCTTTCACATCCACATGGTAGGGATCAACACAGGAGCTCGTAAAACAAAAAAGAAATATTAAAAAAGAAATTTTTCTCAGCATAAGCTAATATATCGTTAAGTTTTTAAAATATATTTTAATATCTAAATGTTTCCAAAGTTGTTAAAAAAAAACTATAACATCATAAAATAGTAATAATTATTATTGAAGACTTTTTTCAATTTAAAGCAAATAAACTAGCTATTTTTTTATTTTTGTCATCACACTTACTATTCTTAATATTAATATAATGAGAGAATTTAAATACATTATTTTCCTATTGCTTATTTCAAGTTTTTCAAGTCTTTCACAAAACAATCAATTTGATTATTCTATAAGTAGCGACTCTGCTTTGCATACATATAAAAAAGAAATGCATTACGACTTTGATTATGTTATTGGGGTAGAATATAAAATCTATCATAACTACAAACAAGATAATCCATATCTCAAAAGTCGCCACGGGAAAGGAACAATTTATAGTAATGGGTATGTTTACGACAATAAAGTTATTATTTACGACATGTATAAAGATATAGTAGTAGTGAACACTACAACAAAAAAATCATCAAATATTAACATTCAATTACAGAAAATACGAATAGATTCCTTTTCAATTGAATTTGAAAAGGATAAATATTTATTCCACAATATAAAAAACATAAAAAAAGATAAGAGTCAGATATCCACTGGATTTTATGAAATCCCTTATGGGGAGAAATTTCAACTTTTATATAAGCATAATTCTGAAAAAAGAGAATCAGGTGGAATAACAACTTACACTCACACAATAGACAAGTTATTAAAAATTGGTGATGCCTATTATAATATTAATAGTAGGAAGAAATTTTTGAAATTATTCCCTGCAAACATAAAACAAATCAAAAAGAAACAACGAGCATTTGAAACAAATTATAATGAGCTCACAACCTCTCAATTAATCCAATTAATAAAATTTACCGAAACGCTATAAATCAATTCTATGCGTAAAATCACAATTTTCATCATATTATTCTTTCAACTCGTATTACTTAAGGGACAAACAATTAATTTACAAAGAGATTCAATCTCTTTTCCTGAGATAATATCCATACTTGAGAAGCAATCTGATTTTCAGTTCTATTATGCAGATAATTGGGTCGAGAATAAAATTTTTAACGTTAACTTCCAAGAAACAAATATTAATGAAGTAATCAATTGGTTAGGAAATAAAAGTCACTTAAACTTCAAAATTCTAAGTAAAAAAAATATTGTTTTCACAAAAGACTATAAGGTAAAAACGAACTTCTCAGAAGATTACTTGCGTTTTTTATCCCATATGGAAATACAAAAAACTGATACAATAAAGTATGAAGCTCCTAAAGCTTTAACTCAAGAGAAAAACACAATCAGCGAAGAATATAAAGTATTCACAATTGGTAATAGAGCAAAAAATCCGAATAAACGCAAAGTTACACTTAGTGGGAAAATTACAGATACTGAAACTGGTGAACCATTAATTGGTACTGTTGTCTACATAGATGACTTAAAAAATGGAACTGTAACAAACCAATATGGCTTATATACCTTTGCATTACCAGTAGGATCTTACAAAATTGAATATCGATCTGTAGGAATGAAAACTACCCATCGTAATATTGTCATTTTATCCGATGGTAATCTCGATTTAGGGATGAAAAGCAAACCTACATCCTTAAAAGAAATTGTAGTTACTGCCAAATCAGAAGATGCTGTAAGAAACTTACGAATGGGAGTAGAAAAAATTACGATGAAAACACTCAAACAGTTACCCTTAGGTATGGGGGAAGCTGATATTATTAAAAGCACTTTACTCTTACCAGGTGTCCAAAGTGTAGGCGAAGCATCTAATGGTTTTAATGTTCGAGGAGGAAATACCGATCAAAACCTGATTCTTTTAAACGAAGCTCCAATAATTAACACATCTCACTTTTTTGGATTCTTCTCTGGTTTCAATTCAGATGTTATTAAAGATATCACTCTGTATAAAAGTGGAATTCCTGCAAATTATGGTGGTCGCGTATCATCCGTTCTAGATTTAAAATTAAAAGATGGAAACAAAAAGAACTATAAACTAAACGGAGGGATCAGTCCTGTATCTGGTCGTCTAACATTCGAAGGTCCAATAAATAAGGGGAAAGGCTCTTTTATACTTGCGGGGCGAACAACATATTCTGACTGGGTTTTAAAATTACTTAAAGACGAAAAACTCAAAAAGAGCAAAGCTAACTTCCATGACCTGCAAGGAAATTTACACTACGAATTCGATGATAAAAACAGCGTATTCCTATCAGGATATTATAGTCATGATAAATTTGATCATTATCAGGAAGATGCTTTTCAATATAACACATTTGCAACAACTTTAAAGTGGAAACATATATTCAGTCCAAAATTATTCTCTACAGTTTCAGCTGTTGTAAGTGATTATAATTACACATCGGAATCGCGATATGAACCCAGTCAATCATACAAGGTCGATTATAAACTGAATCAATATCTTTTCAAATCAGATTTTTCATACAACTCAAGTTTAAATCATAAAATCAACTTTGGCTTCCATTCAACATTCTACGATTTATCACCTGGTGAGCGTCGCCCTTCAAATAAAGAATCCCTTATTACACCTAAGAAGCTTGAAGGTGAAAAGGCTCTAGAAATGGCACTTTATATTGGTGATGAATTCGAACTAACACATTTTATGTCCTTATCAGCAGGTTTACGCTATTCTTTTTATGGTAACCTTGGTCCAAAAACTCAATATAATTATATAGAAGGCCAAGCAAAAAATGCATCATCCATTAAAAATACAACAGAAAAGAAATCTGGCTTTATCAATACCTATTCAGGACCAGAATTAAGAATATCATCAAACATTAAATTAGGAACGAGTAGCTCACTTAAAATAGGCTACAATAGGATGAATCAGTACATACAAATGATTTCTAATACGGCTGCCATGACACCTACTGATATCTGGAAATTAAGTGATAAATACCTAAAACCTCAACGTTGTGATCAATATTCTATCGGTTTTTACAGAAACATGAGTGAAAATAGATATGAAGCTTCTATCGAAACCTACTATAAAGATTTAGATAATATTATCGATTATAAAGGAGGAGCACAGTTAGTTATGAATGAACATTTGGAAACAGATGTTTTAAATGGTAAAGGTAAAGCCTATGGTTTAGAGTTAATGTTACAGAAAAAAAGAGGAAAACTAACCGGTTGGATTAACTATACTTACTCAAAAATCTTACATAAAATAGATAGTGAGTTCGAAGAAGAACGTGTGAACAAAGGAGATTATTTCCCTGCAAATTACGACAAGCCTCATGATTTTAAATTTGTAGCAAATTACAAGCTTAGTCGTAGAATGAATATATCTACTAATTTTTCATATAGTACCGGACGACCATTTACTCCGCCTGTAGCCTATTATAACTTTTCCGGAAGCGATAGGGTTTATTATTCGGATAGAAATTCTATGAGAATGCCAGATTATTGTCGATTAGATATTGCAGCAACAGTTAATGGAAATCTTGTTGCTAAAAAACTTAATCATAGTTCATGGACCTTCGCAATTTATAATGTATTAGGCCGACAAAATGCTTACAATGTATTTTTTAGAACTGAAGGTAAAAAAGTTCAAGGTTATAAAATGTCAATTTTTGGAAAACCAATTTTCACAGTGACCTATAATTTCAAATTATTTGGAAATGCAAAAGATGATTTTTAAATAAATCACATTTGTATTTTTAACTTATGCTAAATGTTTTGTATATTCAGGTAGAACAAAATACAAACTTTTAAGCTTCAAAAAAATGAGAACAACTTTGGTTATTGGCGCTAGTACCAATAAAGATCGCTATTCAAACAAATGTATTAAGCTTTTAAAAGAGCATAAAATAAAAACCTTTGCTATTGGAAATAAAGAAGGGACTGCATATACAGTTGACATTCAGGTTGGATTCCCTCATTTTACAAATATTAATACGGTAGCCATATACCTTTCTCCTAAAAATCAGAAAGATTATTACGATTATCTTATTAGTCTGAAGCCACAACGTATCCTATTTCCTCCAGGAACTGAAAACCCGGAATTTGAAACTAAGGCACGTGCTCATGGAATATTAACTGAACAAGCTTGCCCACTTGTCATGCTAAATGTTGGAACTTATTAGTCAGAACATAATTCGATAAGGACGTTCTAAACTTTCTGCTATTTCCTGAAGACTAATGGAGCGAGATCTTCTTAAAAACTCTTGTCCATTTAGGTAAACTATAAAGCTTGGGTTAGTGTAAAAACCTAACTGAGCTGCAATTTCGGGGTGTAGCGCTGTATCCACATAATACGACTCTATTTTAGGATAAGATTCTTTCAACATCGCTATCAATTTAGGTTTTAAAACTCGACAAACACTACAATTGGGTGAAGAGAAATAAATACTAAAGGCTTCTCTTTCTACTCTTAATTTCTCAATATCCTCTAATGATTTAATTGTCATTTTTCAATATTTTATAAAAGGGAGAGTTTCACTCCCTTTTGTGTTTATAATTTAGAAATTCTCGTGAGATCAAAATTACAATTTTGAATAAGAATACATTTTATTATCTCCATTTCTCTTTTATTTCTGCCAGCCTGTCATTACAACCACGCTTTTTGTCTACTTATCCGCGTCGGCATACATTTTGCCGAATAATTCTCAGTTTGACTTCTATATCGTAGAAAAAATGTAGATTCATACTATTGTTCCAAGTTTATATTCAACCAATATAATAGAACAAGTTGAAATGAATTTGATAAAATAAAGTATAACACAAATATAATTTACACATGAAGAAATCAGTCATTATCCTTATAGTAATAGCACTAATTGTTGTTTGGGGAATAAGTAAATCTATAGGTTTTAAGAATACCATGGTTACAATGGACGAAAATGTCAATGGTCAATGGTCACAGGTTGAAAATGTATACCAACGACGTGCCGATCTAATTCCCAACCTGGTAAACACAGTAAAAGGTTATGCTGAACATGAAAAAGCAACTTTAACCGGCGTTATTGAAGCTCGTGCCAAAGCAACCTCAGTAAATATTACACCAGGTAATTTAAATGCTGCAGGAATGCAACAGTTTCAGGCTGCTCAAGATGGTTTAAGTTCAGCTTTGTCAAGGTTAATGGTTAGCGTGGAACGTTACCCTGAACTTAAAGCAAATCAGAATTTCATGAACCTCCAAGCTCAGTTAGAAGGAACTGAAAATCGTATCACAGTTGAACGTAAGAAATTTAACGAATCTGCTAAGCAGTACAATATTTACATTCAGAAGTTTCCTAACTTCATTTTTGCCGGATTCTTTGATTACGATAAGAAAACTTATTTCCAAGCAACTAAAGGATCTGATAAAGCACCTGAAGTTAAGTTTTAAACTAAAGAAGTAATTAGATATTGTATGAGAATGAATTGTTTCATATTTAATTCTCTTACATCACCACTCACATCTAATATTATAAAAGATGAAATCAGCTGCCGATTTTTTTAGTAAAGACGAACAGATAATTATTACGAAAGCCATTGCTGAAGCCGAAACCAATACATCAGGAGAAATCCGTGTACACATCGAAAATAAATGTCCTGAGGATGTAATGGACAGAGCTTCACATATTTTTTCGAAACTAGACATGCATAAAACCGAACTTAGAAATGGAGTTCTGTTTTACTTGGCAATTCGAGATCACAAATTTGCCATACTTGGTGATGCAGGTATTAATGCTAAGGTTCCAAAGTCATTCTGGAATCATACCAAAGAAGAAATTCTTGGCTATTTTAAACAAGGTGAATTTGCCAAAGGGCTATCAGAAGGCATTAAAATGGCCGGACTACAATTAAAAACTCACTTTCCTTATCAAGAAGATGATGTAAATGAGTTAAGTGATGACATCTCGTTTGGAGATAATTAAAAATCATAACAATGAGATATTTCAAACAACTCTTATTAATATTTGCTCTTGCACTTTCCAGTTTTTCACAGGCACAGGATATTCCAGAACCACCAGATAAAAAGGATCGAAAATTAGTCAACGATTTTGCGAATGTTCTTTCAACAGCAGAATCGAATGCATTGGAGCAAAAATTAGTTCAATTCTTTTTTAATACAGGAAATGCAATTTCTGTATTTACAGTAGAAAGTTTAAATGGCTACGATGCAGCCAGTTTTGCATATGAAATAGGTGAAAAATGGCAAGTAGGTAAAAAAGAATTCGATAATGGGATTGTTATTCTTTTCAAACCCAAAACAGGCAATAGCCGAGGTCAAGTATTTATTGCAACAGGTTACGGTCTGGAAGGAGCTATTCCCGATGCAACGACTAAAGAAATCGTCAGCAATGAAATGATTCCCTATTTCAAACTCGGACAAATTTACGAAGGTATTGATAAGGCTAGTTCTGTATTAATGGGACTTGCCAAAGGTGAATTCAATCATCAGCAATATTCAAAGCAACGCTCTCAGTCTGGTGGCGGTGGTTTCTTAGGCTTCCTAATTCCACTATTTATCATCCTCATATTCTCATTTTTAGGACGCTCTCGTTCTCGTGGGCATCGTACAATGGGTAGCAGTAGTAGCAGTCTTCCTTTTTGGATGTTGCTAGGAATGATGGGATCAGGATCAAGATCACATGGTAGTTCATTCAGCGACTTTTCTTCAGGCTCCGGTGGATTTGGTGGCGGAGGTAGTTTCGGAGGCTTTGGTGGCTTCGGAGGAGGTAGCTTTGGTGGCGGAGGTGCTGGTGGATCGTGGTAATCTTTTCACTAAAAAATTAATAATAAATAAAATCTCAAAACGTCTATGAGACTATTTCTACTGCAATTATTATTTACTCTTTTCATTAGCTTTTCTGCTCTGATGGCTCAAGAAACTAATGATACAATATCCAAAACTGATACATTAATTCAAACTACTGATTCTATAATTGAACCTGTAGAAGAAAAGCTTGTTAGTATCATTGGTGTTGGAGATATCATGCTGGGAACTAATTTTCCTCACCCAAAATATATGCCACCTCAGGATGGTGACAACCTAATGAAACCATTGTACCCCTATCTTAAAAATGCGAGTATCAGCTTTGGTAATTTAGAAGGTGCACTGTCTGATTCATTGCCTATTACTAAAAGATGTCAAGATACAGCCAACTGTTACGCTTTTCGAAGCCCCGATTTTCTATTTAAACACATTGTAGATGCAGGATTTGATGTATTAAGTATGGCCAACAATCATTCGGGAGATCTAGGTGCTCCTGGAAGATTGAATACTATCAAACAAATTGAAAATGCTGGTTTAAACCATGTTGGATTATTAGAATATCCAACTGTCGTGGTAGAACACGATGGCGTTAAATTTGGTTTTTGTGCCTTTGCTCCCATTCGTGGCACATGTGATTTAAATGACGAAGGGGAGGCTGTGCGTATCGTAAAATCTTTAAATGAGAGATGCGATATTACCGTAGTTTCTTTCCATGGCGGAGCTGAAGGGTCGAAATATGAGCATATAACCCGTGAAAGAGAAATATTCTTAGGCGAAGACAGAGGTAATGTGTACGAGTTTGCACGAAAAATGATTGATGCCGGAGCTGATCTTATTTTAGGACATGGTCCCCATGTCTTACGAGCTGTTGATCTTTATAAAGATCGTTTTATCATTTATAGCTTAGGCAATTTTTGTACTTACAGTAGAATGAAGGTTTCAGGTATAAACGGCTTAGCTCCTATTTTAAAAGTCTATACAAATAAAAACGGTGAATTTAAAAAAGCTGAAGTCATCTCATGTAAACAAATTAAAGGCTTAGGAACACGAATTGATAAGCAGAACAAAGCCGCTTTAAAACTAAAGGAATTGACTCAGGCTGATATTCCTGAAGCAAAATTAAATATCAGTGAAACGGGTTTAATCACACCTAAAAATTAAATTCTCAGTTCGGTTTCAAGTTTTAAAAACATCGGATACAAAAAAAGACCATCGAAATTCGATGGCCTTTGTAATATCTAAAGTAAAGATTACGCTTTAGTCTTACGTGTTCTTCTCTTTGGCTTAGCTGCTGCTGCTTCTAAATCAGCTTTCTCAAGACTGTTATCGTAGTCTACAATATAACGGTCAACCAAGATACGTCCACAATACTCACATACAATAATCTTCTTACGTGTACGGATATCCATCTGACGTTGAGGTGGAATTTTGTTGAAACAACCACCACAAGCATCACGTTCAACAGTTACAACTGCTAAACCGTTACGTGCATTACCACGAATACGAGTGTAAGCATTAATCAAACGATCCTCAATCTTAGTTCTATAATCAGCTGATTTCTCATTCAACTTATCTTCTTCTAATTGAGTTTCCGAAACAATAGCATCCAATTCACCTTTTTTAGCTTCAAGGTCAACCTTTTTGTCAGCTAAAACAGCATCTGATTTTTCAATCTGATTTTTCTTATTAGAAACCTCTACTGTGAATTCTTTGATACGCTTCTCGCACAATTCAATTTCAAGCTTTTGAAATTCAATTTCTTTAGAAATAGAATCAAATTCACGATTATTACGAACGTTAGACTGTTGAGCCTCGTACTTTTTAATCAATAAATCAGCTTCTTTAATCTCTTGTTTCTTCTTAGCGATTGTATCACCAAGATCACTCACTTCAGTGTTAAGATTATTAATCCTGGTGTCAAGCCCCACAATTTCATCTTCCAAATCCTGAACTTCTAAAGGAAGTTCTCCTCTTAGCGTTTTAATTCTGTCAACCTCAGCATCAATACTTTGCATTTCGTACAGTGCACGCAATTTTTCTTCAACTGAAATATCCTTTAAATCTGCAGCTTTTGGATTTTGTGTTGTCATATGTTTACAAATAATTTATTGGATTCGAATTTATCTCTGAGATACGAACCGCAAAGTTAGGAAATTTTTCTGTAACTATCTCATAAAAAATTTCTCTAGTAAACTGTTCACTTTCATAATGTCCGATATCGGCGATGATCAGCTTTCCTTCGGCATCGAAAAATTCGTGATATTTAAAATCTCCTGTTATATAAATGTCAGCTTTTGCAGCCTTTGCTTTTCTTAGAAGAAAGCTTCCGCTACCACCGCAAAGTGCAACCTTTTTTATCTTATCCTTAACGATAGGCGTATGTCGAATTGCGCCACAATGAAACAACTCCTTCAACTTCAAAAGAAAGTCCTTACTATCCATCGGAACTTCCAATTCTCCAATCATTCCCAATCCGACTTGATTGTTTTTATTATCTAATGAATAAATATCGTAAGCAATTTCCTCATATGGATGAGAACGATGTAAAGCACTTATCACTTTTCCTTGTAAATGCTTAGGAAAAACAGTTTCAATACGTGTTTCCGGTTCTGTATGTAATTCTCCTTGTTTCCCTACGTAAGGTTTAGTTCCTTCATTTGCTTTAAATGTCCCCTCACCTTTCGAATTGAAACTACACGAATCGTAATTACCTATACGACCCGCTCCTGCTTCAAATAAAGACGTACGAACATCTTCTACTTTATCTAATGGGACATAAGTAATCAGTTTCTTTAGATCCTCACTCACAGGATCCAAAACCTTGCGATTTTTCAAACCAAGAACATCACACATTTTATCACTTACACCACCTTTTACTGAATCCAAGTTGGTGTGTGCCGAATAAATAGCAATATTATTCTGAATGGCTAACATTACTGTTCGTTCTACATAGTTATTGCCATTAAAACGTTTCAGTCCTTTAAATACGATTGGGTGATGTGATATAATTAGGTTTAAGCCTTTTTCAATAGCTTCTTCAACCACTTCCTCAACAACATCCAAACAAACTAAAGCACCCGTAAGCTCCCAATCGTATCTCCCAACAATTAAGCCAGCATTGTCATAAGACTCCTGGTAAGATAAGGGGGCCATTTCTTCGATTGCAGCTACGATATCTTTTACTTTCAATTCTAAAAAATTTAAGGGTTATAATTCCTGAATTGGAATTCTAGATCATCTCTTTCATTTCAAGAAGAAGAGTTCTAATATCCTTCAATCTTGAAACAACCTCGAAATTATTCTGTGTATCTTCTTTATTTTCTTTCAACTTCAGCTTAGCACCATTAAGAGTCATTCCTCTTTCCTTTACCAGATGATAGATTAAATGAAAATTATCAATATCAGCTTTTGTAAAAAAGCGATTACCTTTTTTATTCTTTTTAGGCTTTATAATATCAAACTCTTTCTCCCAATAACGAATATGAGAGGTGTTCACGGAGAACATCTCAGCAACTTCCCCAATGGAGTAGTAGAGTTTTTCTATTTTCGTTTCTCTATATGGCACAACAGACGCGTTTACAAACTGATTAACAGCAGCTTTTCAATTAAGCTTAGACTAAATTAACAAAAAAGTGGCACGAAGTTAAATTTTTCGCACCACTTTTTTATGCTTGCCAAATTCTTTTTGGTGAATCTAATCCATTGTTTGACCAGTGTTAGCAGCGAATGCTACCATACGATCATATTCATCTGCGCTTAGATCATTGAAATAATAATTTATTGGATTTAAGTGCTTTCCTGATTTTCTTATCTCATAATGTAGGTGTGGTCCGGTTGATTTACCTGTATTTCCTAAAAAAGCAATTACTTCACCGCGTTTCACTTTCTGCCCACGTCTTACATTGTAGCCATTTAAATGGGCATATAAAGTCGTGTATCCATAACCATGATCGAGAACAACTGTCTTACCATATCCTCTTTGCTTACCTACTTTTTTCACAACAGCATCACCCGTTGCATACAAAGGAGTACCAATCTTTCCTGTAAAATCCATACCATCATGAAACTTACGCGTCTTATAAATAGGATGTACCCGCCAACCATAACCAGCCGAGATACGATTAAAATCCTTTATAGCTATTGGCATAATTGCAGGGATAGCAGCTAAGAGTTTAAATTTATTCTTAACCATCTCTTCAACATCATCATACGATTTAGTCTGAACGTAAATGGATTTTGATAACTGATCCAATTTCTTCGATGTGGAAATAACGAGATCAGCATTCTTTAAGTTCTCTAAATTCTCGTAGCGATTCACACCTCCAAAACCTGCTTGTCTAATATTATTGTGAATGGGTTCTGCCTCAAAAATAACACGGTAAATATTATCATCACGTTGCTCCAGATCACCCAAAACAACACGCATCTTATTAACTTCATTATTTAATCTTTCGTAATGAGATAACAATTCCTGATTCTCCCGAATAAGAGAACGTTCTTTAGGTGAGCCAAAATAATAAAATAGAATAACAACCATTATTACTGCTAGTACCAAACTCGAAGCCACATGTTTTAGAAAATCTAAAGCTCTTGTCTTAAAGCTCACTTCGACCTCTTCGTAACTAATTGACTCAGGATTAAACTGATATTTGGTTTTTGCCATAGGTTAATTCTCTACATTTTTTTTTCAGAAAAACACACATTTTTCCACACGCATGTGAGCAAAATTAAGGAAATAATCTAACTTTGCAAGCTAAGTATCAAAATCTCATTGATTTAAAACATAATACAATATGACTTCTAGCGAGATCAGACAAGCCTATTTGGATTTCTTTGAATCCAAACAACATAAAATTGAATCATCAGCAGCAATGGTGATTAAGGATGACCCAACATTAATGTTTACAAATGCCGGGATGAATCAGTTCAAGGATATTTTCCTTGGTAATTCTCCCATTAAGTACAAGAGAATTGCCAACTCCCAAAAATGTTTGCGAGTATCAGGTAAGCATAACGACTTGGAAGAAGTAGGACATGACACCTACCACCACACCATGTTCGAAATGTTAGGCAACTGGTCTTTTGGTGATTATTTTAAAAAGGAAGCAATTGATTGGGCTTGGGAATTCTTAGTTGATACATTAAAACTTCCAACGGATCGTTTATACGCTAGTGTTTTTGAAGGTAGTGATGAAGACAAAATGCCTCGCGACGACGAAGCTGCAGGTTATTGGGAGAAGTACCTTCCCGTAAGTCACATTATCAACGGAAACAAGAAAGATAATTTCTGGGAAATGGGAGATGTTGGTCCTTGTGGTCCATGTTCTGAAATTCATATTGACCTAAGAACGGAAGAAGAAAGAAAACTTGTTGATGGTAGAGATCTTATTAATATGGATCACCCACAAGTTGTTGAAATTTGGAACTTAGTTTTCATGCAATTCAACCGTAAGGCTGATGGCTCACTAGAGTCATTACCTCATCAGCACGTTGATACAGGAATGGGATTCGAGCGTCTTTGTATGGCTATGCAAAACAAGCAATCAAACTACGATACTGACGTTTTCCAGCCAATCATCCAAGCTATTGCAAAGATGTGTGGCAAAACATACGGCGACAACGAAGAGATCGATATCGCATTACGTGTAATTGCTGACCATATCAGAACTATTTCATTTGCTATTACTGATGGTCAATTACCATCGAATAATAAAGCAGGTTACGTCATCCGTCGAATCCTTCGTCGTGCTGTACGTTATGGTTATACATTCCTTGATTTGAAAGATCCTTTCATGTACCGTTTGGTTGAGGTTCTAATCGAGGTTATGGGTAAGCATTTTCCAGAACTGGTTAAGCAAAGAAATTTGATCGAAAAAGTGGTGAAAGAGGAAGAGAATTCTTTCCTAAGAACACTTGCTAACGGTATCAAGCTACTTGATCAGATTATTGAAAAAACAAAAGCTGACGACTTTAAAGTTGTTCAAGGTAAAGTTGCTTTTGAACTTTACGATACATACGGATTCCCATTAGACTTGACAGAGTTGATTCTTAAGGAGAATGATCTTGTTGTGAACCGAAGAGAATTTAACGAAGCCATGGAAGCTCAGAAGAACCGTTCACGTTCAGCTACAGCAATGGAAACCGGCGATTGGATTGAGATTCTGAAGGATGATAAGGAAGAGTTCGTTGGTTATGATTACTTATCAACTGATGTAAAAGTTACACGCTATCGTAAAATGAATATCAAAGGGAAAGATTTATTCCAACTGGTATTCAACATTACGCCTTTCTATGGCGAAAGTGGTGGACAGGTAGGCGATACTGGTTATATCGAAGCCAATGGCGAGAAAATTTCGATTGTAGATACAAAAAAAGAAACGGGTTTAATTATTCATATTGCAAACGAATTACCTAGCGATCCAACTCTAACTTTTAAAGCAGTTGTAAACGCAGGTAAGCGTCAATTAATTGCAAATAACCATACAGCTACACACCTATTGCATGCAGCTCTACGCGAAGTCTTGGGCGATCATGTTGAGCAAAAAGGTTCTCTGGTAAATCCTGATCATTTACGTTTTGACTTTTCTCATTTCCAAAAATTGACAGAAGAAGAGATTGCTAAGGTTGAAGAAATTGTAAATCACAAGATTCGTGAAAATGCAACAACCGAAATAAAAAATGGTATTCCTATGCAGGAAGCTATTGATTTAGGCGCAATGGCTTTATTTGGTGAGAAGTATGGCGACTTGGTCCGTGTTGTAAAATTAAACGAATCGGTTGAGCTTTGTGGTGGTACTCACGTTAAGGCTACGGGGCAGATTGGCTTATTCAAAATCACTTCTGAGGGAGCTATTTCTGCAGGCGTACGTCGTATTGAAGCAATTACAGCAGTTAAGGCTGAGAAATATATCAATGATAAGCTAAACACACTTAAAGAGATTGAACGTACTTTCAAGTCGAATCAAAATCTTTTGAAAAATATCGAAGCGCTTATTTCAGAAAATTCTGACATGAAAAAAGGTCTTGAAGCTTTCCAAAAAGACCAGCTTAAGGTTGTGAAAAATGCATTAAAGTCTGAAATCACTGAAACCAAAGGTGTGAATTTCATCAGTAAAAAGATGAATGTAAAATCTGCTGGTGATATTAAAGATGTTGCCTTCTCGCTTAAATCAGAAGTTGAAAACCTGGTGTTTATTGCTGGGGCAGACCTTGGTGGAAAAGCCAACCTGACTATCATGTTCTCTGATAACCTGGTTAAAGAATACGATTTGAATGCCGGAGCAATTGTTCGTGAAGCTGCTAAGGAAATTAAAGGTGGTGGCGGTGGCCAGGCATTCTTTGCTTCTGCTGGTGGTAAAGATCCTCAGGGTATTGATGCGGCAATCAGTACAGCTAAGAAAATGATTCTACACAAGATTGAAGGCTAAACCTAGCTTCCAATTTTAGACATATAAAAAGCGACTACCGTAAGGTGGTCGCTTTTATATTATAATAAAGTTTTTGCAATTAATTTATGGCGCTTGGCTATAAGTATGCACAGAGAATTGTGCTGATGGCAAGTAATTCACTCCAAACCAACAGACCAAAAGAATCACGAAAGCCAATGCGAGAATCCAAAGTGAGGATTTAAACACAGTTGGCATATGATAACGACGATGGATGTAGATCAAATAACCTAACCAAGTAATCAATGCCCAAGTTTCTTTGGGATCCCAAGTCCAATAGTGTCCCCAAGCTTCTTTCGCCCACAGAGCTCCGAAAAGAAGGCCTAAGCTTAAGAAAGCAAAACCTAAGTATACCAGATTATCAGCCATCAACATGACCTTTTTATCGAGTGTTTTATAATAATGCTGATACAAACCACGAACGGCTACCAATGAAGAAGCGGCCAAAAATGCATAAGCGAAGATATACACCACAACATGCGGCACAAACCAAGGGCTCTGAAGCGCAGGCATAAGGGTTTTAGAAAAATTCTCAGGGTGCATATAATTAATTCCAAGAAATAGTAAGGATAGGCCCAAACTGTAAAAAAGCATCCAGTTGAAACGCCAACGCAAATAAGTAATCATGCCAATAGCTGGTAAAAAGAAAGCATACCATAAACGCGTTTCTCCTAAAGTTCTCAATGGTGGCCGCTCTAATTTCACCCATAAAAAAGCGATAAAAGCACCAATACATGCCGTGCCAAGTATAATGAATAAGCGTTTTAGAAACTCTTTTTTATAGAGTAGAAGAGCAAATAACCACAGCAAGCTGCTGGTTAGTAAGACAAGTATAAAATTGGACCAAATCATGGTTGTGATGTGTTAATTTTGTTGATGTGATAATTAGATGATAAGTTGATACGGTGATGTGCTAATTTACAGATGAGAAACTTTAAATTTAACTGACATCAGTATTAATCTTTTCTCTTCCTTTCCAGAACATATAGATCGCACCAATCATCATCATGAAAATACCAAGATAGACATAGGGTTGCCAAGGATCTCGAACAACCTCTAAAATCGACTTATCGGAATAACGTCCCATCTTATCATCGTAACTCAATTGGTAGATTTTCCATCCATTTACGCTTACTGGTTTATTCACCTCAAGTACCTCATCACGCTTTTTTCCATCAGGTGTTATAAATGTAACATCCGAAGAGAAACGTTTGGGTTCAGGCACTGTCATTACCAAAGAAAAGTTATCATCGAGTTTTAATGATTCATGAGGGCGATTGAAACTACCACAAGATATCCAACCTCGAAGCGTATCGTTTTGTGATGATACAACCTGAACTTTAGCAGCAGGAGCAGCTCCAAAATCAGACAATTTATAATATCGGTCACCTGCCCTACCTGAGTTAACATAAAACTCTTCTATTTCAACTTTCCAGGATTGTAAATCGCAAGCCAACCCTTTCTCTATCATAATCATGGATGGCTTTTGAGCTTCATATAATTCTCCCGACTCATTTTCAACGACAGCCAACTTGGGGTTAAATTCATCAATTTTAAAATCTTTAAGCTTAATGGCCAATGGCATCTCATAAAACCTATTTTGATCGTCATAAGATCGCCATTCCATCTTATTTTCAAATACGTCCATTTTCAATCGACGTAAATCTCCTGAACCTAAACCTCCAGCAAAAATCACAATCCATAAACCCCAATGACTGCAAACAAATCCCCAATTTTTAAGCTTGAATGGAAAAGTTTTTTTCAAACTTACAAGACCAAGCACAATCAAAAGAAGAAGGTTAATCATCAAAAATGGGTAAGAACCCGTCATTTGATTTAAACCTAGCTTTTGAACCAAACCATTCTGAGGACTTGGAATTTGAGGTAGAATCCCCATTATAATAACTAAAATACTAAGCACTGAAACCAAACTAATGGTAAGTGGAATACTTGAAAGGAAAGCATGAGTCTTCGTCTTCCTAAATAAGAAGTGAGATAGAATTAACAGGATAAAAAAACATGATCCTAATATGAGGTTAATTGGAAATATTAGCGTCGAAGGTGTTTTAGGTAACATCCACTCCAATCCATATCCAATACTTAAAATACCAAATGAAATAATGAAGCTTTCAGCATATCCCCAAGGTTGCTGCCAGATAGGTTTCTTAATTGACATATAACGTGTATTAACAGGCTTAATTAGGTTCTTTTATTTCTTATTTAGGAAAGACTGGTTCCGCATAATAAAAGACTTGAAAGTACGAATAATAATCTGAAGCATAAAAAAAATGCTGCCCAAATTGGACAGCATTTTTAATGAATATTTATTAGTGATTAACGCTTAACCTGGTAACCACTTTCACGCTTTTCAGCTTTTTTGTCCCACTCAGGAAGAAGATTCTTCTTAAATGTTTCTTTCTCTTTATTCAATTTATCCATATCAAGACCGATAAATTTCTGAGCTTTTGCTTTCGTAGCGATATCTGGATAAGCAACCTCTCCGTCGAAACCATACTTATGGAAAATTCTTACTAAAGCGATTCGAGCCTCTTGTGCACGATCTACACCAGTAGTAATAATACGACCCGTTTCAGTTGGAGCGTGGAAAGAACCACCATGAGAAGCAGCTGCATAATCCCAACGCCACTGAGCGTGACGAATCATCATCAATATTGGCTTCATTTCTTTTTCAGTAGCACCTAAATCCCAAGCTTTCTTAGCTTCAACGTGAGCACGTACAAGAAGTTCTTCTAGCTTATCACGATTCTCGATAATTTGATCCTGACGTTGATAAACATTCTTAATCAACTTCTCAGTCTCTTCACGGTGACAAACCTGACAAGAATTAGCAACATTATTCAATGGAGATTGAATATGGTGATCAGTAAATTTCTGTCCACCTTCTGATTTATAAGGCATATGGCAATCAGCACAAGAAACACCACGATCAGCGTGAATACCCTTTAGGTAAACTTCGTATCCCGGATGCTGAGCTTTCAACATAGGAGCTTTACTTAACTTATGAGTCCAATCTTTAAACTCAAGCTCATCGTAGTACTCTTCCATTTCTTCAACGCCCATTCCTTTATCCCATGGTAACTGAACAAAAGCAGATCCTTTAACACGATTCTTGTTAAAATAATACTCAACATGACACTGAGCACAAACTAAAGAACGCATCTCCTGATGAGTTGCATCGTTAATATCTTTACCCATACGCTCGAAAGCTTCAATTAGGTATGGACGCGTAACTTTAAGATTCATTGTTTCAGCATCGTGACAGTCGGCACATCCAATAGGATTTACAACTTCGTGTCCTTTTGACGACCATTTTCCTGAATAATATTCAGCAACACCAATTTCATTCATCAAACGAGGTACATCAGGAGATTTACATGTCCAACATGTTGAAGGCATTGGTCCATCTTTATCACTAGTTGGGCCACCTGTACGTAAAGTATTTCTTAAGTCATCAACTGCATAATAATGACCACGACCTTGATTATAATCTTTCGCAAAACCATAACCTGCCCAAAGCACAACCAATCGAGGGTCTACTTCCAACATATCAATCATAGCATTACCGTTATACTTGCTATTAAAGCTAGTATCGGCTGTGTTGTAATAAGATTCAAATTCGCGAGGGAAATTTTCACCCCAAACCTCGTTGCGAGGTTCCCACTGGTTATATTCAACCTGCGGTGTGTAAGCAAAAACAGATTCGGCTCTTCTTTCCATTATGGAATTGGCCAAAATCCCCAACAAGAAAACAACGATTAGAGAAGCTGTGAAAATAAGCCACCCCAAAACGGGTTTTCTATTTACTGATTCATTTATAGGCTTCATAGTTTATTTATTTAAGTTTTATTTGGTATCAGATTCATTTAAATATTCTTTCATCCAATCTGGAATTGGACTTGAAGGTACCGGCACGCGTGCGTTTGGAACACTCGAAAGGCTATTTACCCTTCCATGAGGTACTTCTCTATGGCAATCCCAGCACACTCTACCTTGCGTGTTATGTGTATGTTGTGGAACTTGTGTTGCCAACTTAGGGTCGGTCAGCGTTTGGCTGTGACAGCGAATACAGTTATTGTGAACCACTTCGCGTCCTTCTTCCAAAATAAAGATGACTTCCGGTTCCATTCTTAATGCAAACATTGTTGCATGCCTCAAACCATCTTTTGCCTTAAAAAAGTACTTATTAAACACATTATTGTGCGGTACATGGCAATCGTTACATGTAGCAACCTCACGGTGCGAACTATGCTGATAGGTCGCATATTGTGGTGCCATAACATGACAGTTGACGCAGGTTTTAGGATCATCAGAAAGGTAAGAAAGTGCTTTAGATAAATAAAGCACATGAACACCTAATCCGACAAAAGCACCTAAGACAATCATCACCGGAATTCTCCATTTTGGTGGAGGGGTTAATAATTTGAATAGTTTTACCATTGGCTCTTAGATTGATTGTGACTGAAAACTTCTGATCCCTGACAAATGCCAAAGATCAGAAAGATCAGGTATTATTTTAGAAAATTTGGTTTGAACACTAACATCATCCATCCCCAACATGCTGCTTTTTCTGCATCGTTTACACCCTTCAACACTTCCATTGAATCTGATGCAAACATCTGAGAATATCCCATTTTAAATGTTACTGATTTTGAATACTTATATCCGAATGATAAGTCAATCTCAGTACCTAAATAAGCATCTTGTTTTTCAGCTCCTTTATATAAATCTGCTGCTGCAGAAAAAATATGAATAGCCGATCCAAATGAGAACTTATCTTTTGAATAGTTTAAACCACCATAAATATCTTGTAATCCAACATCACCAACATGGTTGCCAACATAGAAATAATCCATATGACCATTAAACTTGTGATTGGTTCCGAATAAAGGCGTGAAAGAATTATTATCTTTTATCTCATCATCATCAGTTCCTGACAGCATTTCAATTCCAACATTACCTTTCCAGTTATCCGCAACCTTAAATTTCATTCCTAAGTTGAACATATAAGCACTAATATCCTTATCCGCAACTGTTTTACCCGACTGAGCATATAGTGATCCGGTTAAAGTAACTTTACCTGGACGGTAATTCATATGTGTACCAAAAGTTTGATTGTATCTTGTTTCAAGATCATCATCAACATCAAGAGTCTGAAGACCTACATTCATGAATAGTAAGCTAAAATCAAACTTGTCTGATTTTCTGTTATACCAAGCAAATTGCATGTTCTTATAATTTGTTGTGTATAACATTCTCTTTAATCCTTCAGAGTCGTTATTTACAGCTAAACCAAGATGAAATTTACCTTTATCATCGGTTTTAAACTTAAGCAAAGCTAAGTCATGACTTCTTGCTTGTTGAGCCCAACCGACATTACCCAAAATTCTGGAATCATCATAAACCAATTCCTGACGACCTACTTTTAATGAAAAGTTCTCATTAAACAATAGTTCACCCCATGCTTCGTGCAACATCAACTGATTCTTATCAGACATATTTAGCTGTTTTACATCTCCCCATGTTCTTACATCCTGAAGAGACAAACCAACTTTAAATTTTGCGTTTGTATAGTTTAAGTTTAGGCGAGTACGCTGCGAAGTAAATAATGCGGCATCATCATCAGAATTAAACAAAGTCTTTAAACCATTGCGATACTCTGTACGTGGTCGCATTTCGCCGGTAAATTTCAACTGAGCCATTATTGTATTCGGCAATAGCGATCCAACAAGGACTACAAGTAAAAGCAGTAATTTTTTCATTTGATTATGATTTAGTTAATAGTTTAATAACTGAAGATTCAACTTAAATAAATACAACTGGGTAGGAAGCATTTAGCTGAAAATTCTAAAGCAATTTTTATACTTAAATATTTGTTCTAATTAAGAATTTTGGCATGAATTAAAATTCCATTCCAAATAAAAATTTCAATTTCCCGTTAAAAAATGAAATTCAACAAACTGTTATTCAAGTTTGTAATATTTTTTAACATTTACAATATTACAGAGTATAAAGAAGTATTTCAATAATAGAAGACTATTTAAACTTATTATTTTTAAATATTAATACCTTTTTCTCTTTTTCTTCTCTTGATTATCAATAGTTTCTAAAACAATAGTCACATAACAGCCCATTGCAATTTATCATCATTCTTAATAGTGGTTTTATTCACTTGTGAACCAGACAATCTAAACTAAATTATTTCTGGTCGAATTATCCATTCTTTATAGTTTTATTTTCATGGAAAATCTTATCTTCAAGTCGACAATAAAAAAAGACATTTTCATCCCTAATAAACTGAAAAGATACTTTTACACTTACAACTGTATGAAAAAACTACTTAATTTCCTCTTCTCCATGCAAATGATGGGTACGCTAATTGCCATTTTTGCTATTTCTATTGGTGCTGCCACATTTATCGAGAATGATTTTGGAACTGAAGCTGCAAAAGCTGTTGTATACAATGCAACTTGGTTTGAGATTCTTCTGATTTTAATAACCGGAAACCTTGCAGCCAATATCTACCATTACAAGCTTTACAAAAAAGAAAAATGGTCAATGGGGCTTTTTCATGTTTCATTTATCATTATTCTAATTGGATCCGGAATTACGAGATATATTGGTTACGAAGGAAGCATGCATATACGCGAAGGTAAAACCACAAACCAAATTACAAGTATTGACAATTATGTGGACATTACAGTTGAAGAAAATGGACAAAAGGATGCAGAATCAATAAAACTCAACATGAGTGCCTTGAGTTCTGCACATATTAAGGAAAATTTATCTCTCAATAATAAAGAGGTAACAGTAAACCTCAGATCGTATATTCCTAATGCCTCAACAAACCTTATAGAAGAAGCGGGTGGCATACCTATAATTACCTTTGTTGCAAGTTCAGATAGTCAAATGAAAGGGATGCAAACCTTCACTCTTGATTATAACAGTAAAAAGGAACTAGGAGAAAACTTATTCTCATTTGGTACTAGTGAGACTGAACGTGCGACCAATTTTTCTTTCACGGATAGTTTAAGAATGAAAAGTCCCTACCCGATTAATGAATCGAGTATGACCAACGAAGAACCTGTACGTCTTGAAAGTAATAAATGGCATACTGTGGGTTCTCGTAAACTATACGATATAAATGGTATGCGTTTAATCATTAAAGATTTTTTCCCATCAGCTAAATACAAATATGAAAATACACACGATAAAAAAGCACCTACGGTTTTAATTTTCGATGTTAAAAGTGGTAGCGATGAAAAAGAACTTATCGTAAAAGGGTATAAGAATTATGTTGGAACAGCTGAGAAAATTAATATTAATGGTATGGATGTTTCAGTATCCTATGGGGCTAAATATATTAATCTTCCTTTCGCTATTAAGCTCAATGATTTTCAACTTGAAAGATACCCGGGATCTAAAAGTCCGTCATCATTTGCGAGTGAGGTAACATTAATCGACACACGTAGTTCTATCGAAAAAGATTACCGTATTTATATGAATAACATTTTAAAACATGAAGGTTTCCGTTTTTACCAATCTTCATACGATAACGACGAGAAAGGAACTATTCTATCAGTAAATCATGATCATTGGGGAATGATGGTTACCTACTTTGGTTACTTCTTAATGATAGCTGGTATGGTTTGGTCACTTATTGCATCGGGAACCCGATTTAAGACTTTAAGCAAGGTGAAGAGTAAAAGCTTGAAAACAATTTTGGTTTTAGTTCTAGCCCTTGGAGGAAGCGTATCGTCATATGCTCAAAGTGGAAACAAAACCGAAGTGCCACTAAAGCAAGCTAAAAGTTTTGGGGAATTGGTTGTACAAGATAATACGGGACGATTTGAACCAATTAACACACTGGCCAGTGAGGTTATTCGTAAGATCAGTAAAAAAGGAAGCATTAATGGTCTGACAGCTGAGCAAGTATTCCTAAGCATGATTATTGATCCTTCGAAATGGGAAGAAACACCTATTATTAAAGTCGGAAATCCTGATTTGATTCGTGAAATTGGAGCCACAGGTAAATATGCCAGCTTTGCCAATTTTCTTGATATAAGAGGCCAATACAAGTTAGGAAAGAAAGTTCAGGATGCCTACTCTCGTAAGCCTGCCAATCGTACAGCCTACGACAAAGAAATTATATCAGTCGACGAAAGGGTGAATATTAGTTATATGATCTTCACGGGTGAGTTTCTAAAGATATTCCCGGACCCTAAGGATAAAAATCATGCGTGGTACCATCCCAAGGAGCCTATTCATGTACAAGGTGAAGATTCTTTATTCATCAAGAAATCAATCTTGATGCTAAGTCAAGCTCTAAAATCAAGAGATTACGACTCTGCCGATATGTACATCAATGGTATAAAAAAATATCAAAATGCTTATGGTAAAGATGTCATGCCATCTGAAGCGAAATTAAAGACTGAGATTCTTTACAACAACATTAACATCTTCAAAAAGCTTTTCCCTTATTACCTGCTTATTGGGTTTATTCTGGTCATTGCTTTGGTGGCTAAGATCATCACGCCTAAGATGTCAGTGAAATGGCTATTCCGAATTGCTTTTGCAATTCTTAGTATTGCCTTTTTGATGCACACTGCAGGATTAGCAGCTCGCTGGTATATTGCTGGTCGTGCACCATGGAGTAATGGGTTCGAATCAATGACTTATGTGGCGTGGGCCTGTCTTTTAGCAGGATTCTTGTTTACACGTAAATCAAAATTTGCTTTGGCAGCAACCTCAATATTAGCAGGTCTTACCTTATTTGTAGCCCATTTATCGTGGATGAATCCTGAGATCACAAACCTGGTGCCTGTTCTTAAATCATACTGGTTAACCATTCACGTTGCCATTATTACAGGTAGTTATGGCTTTTTAGCTTTAGCAACCATTCTGGGTATGATCAGCCTTTTATTAATGGTTCTGAAGAACAAAAAAAATAAAGAAAGAATTGACACCACAGTTGTTGAACTAAGTCGAATTAGTGAAATGACCATGATTATTGGTCTATACAGTTTAACCATAGGTACCATTCTTGGTGGAATTTGGGCCAACGAATCCTGGGGACGCTATTGGGGTTGGGATCCAAAGGAAACCTGGGCTCTGGTAAGTGTTTTAGTCTATAGCTTTGTTCTACACATGCGCTACATTCCTGGTTTAAAATCTATCTTCACCTTTAATCTTGCGTCTGTTTGGGCTTATGGTTCAATTATCATGACCTACTTTGGAGTGAACTATTACCTTGCAGGGCTTCACTCTTATGCAAAAGGTGATCCGATTCCAGTACCAAGTTGGGTTTACTACACAGTTGGTATATTAATTCTTTTAAGTGTTGCTGCTTATTACAACTACAAAAGGTATAAGGTTGAAGAAGAGTAAAATCTTTAACTCAAAATAAATTCAAACAAAAAGAGTCATTCGAATATAAATCGAATGACTCTTTTTGAAATATGCTGTTTGGTCAAATGACCATTTTCTACAAACCTCTTTGTCTTACCGCTTCATAAATCATTAATGAAGCAGCAACTGATACATTTAATGATTCAATTGCTCCCAAAATAGGAATCTTCACTTGCTCATCAGCCAGACGTAATAAAGCATCATCAATACCAACATCCTCTGATCCCATAATAACAGCAGTTGCCAGAGTCAAATCAGCTTCAGTATACATTTTATCACCCTTCTCAGTAGCCGCAACAATACGAATACCTTCCTTCTTAAGCGAGCGAACCAAAGTTTTCAAATTTTGAACTCGACATACTGGAATATTGTATAAAGCACCTGCCGAAGTTTTAATTGCATCGGGTGTTACCTTAGCAGAGTTCTTAAAAGGAATAACGATAGCCTGAACGCCTGCACATTCTGCAGAACGAGCTATGGCTCCAAAGTTTCTAACATCAGTAATCTGATCAAGAACCAGAATCAAAGGAATCTTCCCTCCTACCATAATCTGAGGCAATACATCTTCAATTTCCTGATAAGGAATGGGTGCGATAAGGGCAATAACCCCTTGGTTATTTCTTTGATCCATTGCATCAATCTTTTCCTTTGGAACAAACTGATACTGTACATCTCTCTCACGAATCAACTCGAATAATTCATTGTATAATGGTCCAGCAAGACCTTTACGAATCAATACTTTTTCAATATCTTTTTCACTATTAATCGCTTCCATTGCCGCTCTAATACCGAACAACATTTCTTGTCTTTGCTTTGCCATTTGTCTTCTTATTATTCTATTTTTTCTGAGTGCACAAAGGTAGTAGGTAAATCCCAATCATACAACTAAGTATATACATATCACAAAAACTATTCAATAGATCGTGAGATATGAGAATCGAGACATGAGATTAATTCACAAACAACTCACAATTCGTCATAGATTCCCCTTTCACTTTAGGCACTCATAAATACTCTAAGTACTCTAAGGCACTTTCACTCATTCAGCATCAAGACAATGATAATTCGTAATTCATAACTCGTAATTCATAATTTCTTTCTCTTTAATTCACTATTTTTGCCAAAAATATATTCTCTCTATGCAAAATTCATGGCTCGACAATATCAATGCAAATATTGATAATCAAATTGATCTACATATTTCTGTAAAAGATTTTCGTTTCTATCAAATAGAAAAACTTAAACGAATTGCAGCCCTGCTTGCTGATGCAAAGCAAAAAAATTGCTTAGATTGTAAACATGCAAGAATCGAATTGGAAAAGATTGTAGATGAACTCGACCGGTTGATTAACAAATCTGGTATTAATAGAAGTGAGTACGAAAAAAGAGTTGAGAAAATTATCAAGCACTTAAAAGATGCTCATCAAATCTACCAAGCACATCATTTTACTTACACCTACTCCGGCACACATACTTTGGCTGGTGTTATCCTTGGTTTAGCATTAAGCTATGGTGTATTCTATAGTTTCAATCCTCATATTTTCTTTGCTTGTGCTGGTATTGGCATGGTCATTGGAAATGTTCGTGGCGCTAAAAAAGATAAACACCAGGCGAGAATTGGGCGACAATTATAATAAACCTATCCAGGCCCTCACCTTACTTTAGCTGAGTATTTTATATTGAGTAGTTAGCTTTTAATTTCTTACTTTAGACAAGCGGTTCAAATTCAGATCTATCAGAGACTGACTAAAACCTTCTAACTCCGGTTTAATTCGATTTTTAATTTTAAGCTCAAAGTATGAAGAAACTAATTATCCCATTATTTTGCTCTTTAATAATGGTTTCCTGTTCAAACGAAAGAACAAAAATGAATTACCCTATTTCAAAAAAAGTCGATACGACTGACACTTACTTTAAAACTCCTGTAGCCGACCCATATAGATGGTTAGAAGACGATAATTCTGAAGAAACCAAAGCTTGGGTTGTAGAACAGAATAAGGTCACAGATCAATTCTTAAATGCTATTCCATTTAAAGCAAAAATAAAAGAACGATTAACTGAGGTTTGGAATTATCCAAAAGTTGGCGTTCCATTTAAAAAGGGAGATTTATATTTCCACTATCGCAACAATGGCTTACAAAATCAATCGGTTTTATACGTTCAATCCAGCCTGGAAGACGAAGCCCGCATTCTTCTCGATCCGAACAAACTATCAGAAGATGGTACAGTAGCTCTGGCAAGCATCTCAGTTTCTAACGACAGTAAATATCTGGCCTATTTAATTGCCCGATCCGGATCAGATTGGAACGAAGTATTTGTTAAAGATATTGCTACGGGAAAAGATGTTGACGATCATTTAATGTGGCTTAAGTTTACAGGTGTTTCCTGGTATAAGGATGGATTCTTCTATGCAGCATATGATGCACCAAAGGAGGGAACAGAACTTTCAAATACAAATGAGTTCCACAAGGTATATTATCACAAACTAGGCAATAAACAATCGGAAGATGAGCTAGTCTACGAAGACTCAAATTTCCCCAAACGTTTGTATGGTGCTTCGGTTACCGATGACGAAAAGTATTTAATCCTTTCAGCAATGGCCGCTTCTCATGGAAATGCTCTCTATTTTAAAGAACTCGATAAAAAAGGATCGAAATTCAAACTGATTACTGATGAAATGACCTTCGATCATCGTGTTGGTGACGACGTAAACGGACAGTTATTGATGTATACCAACAATGGCGCTCCCAAATACCGCTTGGTATCGGTAGATGTAAACAATCCTTCGAAAGAGAATTGGACAAATCTTATTCCTGAAAAGGAAAATGTTTTAAGCGGTGTGAAATTAGCAGGCGGTAAAATGATTGCCAGCTACATGCAAGATGCTTATTCGAAAATCGAAATCCTGAATATGGATGGAAGTTTCGATTATGAATTCGAACTGCCTGGGATTGGTACTGCCGGAAGTTTTTCAGGAAAGAAAGATGAAAAGACAGCTTTCTACAGCTTTGAATCGTTCACATCGCCTGAAATTGCTTACAAGTATAATTTCGACACAAGGCAATCTGAAATCTTTTATCAACCTAAAATTAATTTTAATCCGGAAGACTTTATCACTGAGCAGAAGTTCTATATCAGCAAAGATGGCTCTAGAATTCCCATGTTTATCATCTATAAAAAAGGTTTAAAACTAAATGGTAATAACCCTTGCTTACTTTATGGGTATGGCGGTTTCAATGTTAGCTTAACACCTTACTTTACACCTCGCCGATTGGTCTGGTTAGAAAATGGTGGCGTGTATGTTGTTGCCAACCTTCGTGGTGGTGGCGAATATGGAGAGAATTGGCATAAGGCCGGCACAAAACTGAACAAGCAAAATGTATTTGACGACTGCATTACTGCTGCCGAATACCTAATTGATAAAAAATATACCAACTCAAATAAGTTAGCTTTAAAAGGTGGCTCCAATGGTGGCTTACTTGTTGGAGCTGTTATTAATCAACGTCCGGATTTATTTAAAGTGGCAATTCCTGAAGTGGGTGTTATGGATATGCTTCGTTACCATAAATTTACCATTGGATGGGCATGGGCCGGCGATTACGGAACAAGTGAAGAGAGCGAGGAAATGTTTAATTATCTCTATAAATACTCACCTGTTCACAATATCACAGATAAAAACTACCCGGCCGTAATGGTCACAACTGCCGATCACGACGACAGAGTTGTCCCGGCTCATTCTTTTAAATATATGGCAACTTTGCAGGAGAAATACACAGGGAATAATCCTGTTGTCATCCGAATTGAGTCGAATGCCGGACATGGTGCCGGCATGCCAACATCTAAACAAATTGAAGAATATGCTGATATTTGGTCATTTATCTTTTACAATATGAATATCAATCTCGATTTGGAATAAATCATAAGAATAAAACGAATATTTCTAAGGATAGCCATTTTGATTTTTTTTATCAACAATGGCTATTCTTATTTTCGAAAAAGCCTGTTATTTACGCTTCATTTTATATTTTTACGAGTCCAAATCAGAAACACACTTTTTAATGGATTATAATTTTATCGTCATCGAAGGAAACATAGGTGCCGGAAAAACTTCTTTATCAAACAAAATTGCCTCAGAATTCAATGCGAAACTCATTTTGGAGCAATTTGCGGAGAACCCTTTCCTACCTAAATTTTACGAGGAACCGGAAAAATATTCTTTCCCTCTTGAGATGTCTTTTTTAGCCGATAGATACAATCAATTAAAAAATGAACTGAGCGAGCAAGACCTTTTCAAATCGTTCACTATTGCTGATTATTACTTTATGAAGTCTTTGATTTTTTCAAAGCAGACCCTTCAGGATGATGAATACAAATTGTATTCTCAGTTTTTTCACATCATTTACAACTCTTTACCAAAACCAGACTTGTATGTGTATTTACACTCAGATGTGGATAAATTATTGGAGAACATAAAAAAAAGAGGGCGAAATTACGAGCAGGATATAACAGCCGATTATTTGTTAAAGATTCAAAACAGCTATTTTTCTTTCTTCAAACAACAACAAGACCTGAACTTTCTCGTTATAGACACAAATAAAGTTGATTTTATGGATAACGAGGATGACTATGCCAATATCTGTGATGTTATCTTCAATACCAAATGCAAAAAAGGCCTCAATAGAATCATAATCTAATAGATAAGAGAAAAATTTAAATCAAATATCAATCTTTTGATGAATAAATTTTTCTTAAATTTGTCTCCATATCCTTTTAATTAATTACAACAACATATTTAAGTTATTATCATGAAAAAAATCAAGCTTAATCATGTAGCAGCTATGCTACTAGCTGGAGCCTTACTTTCTGGTTGTGCTGGAATGAGTAAGATGAAAAAAAATGCAAGTGACATTGATTACAATGTGACTCCTGAAATTCTTGAGGCTCATGCTCAGAAAGTTGATGTTGAGGTTAGCGTAAGAATTCCTGCTAACTATTTCAACAAGAATGTAACTTTAGTAGCAACTCCTGTATTGAAGTACGATGGTGGCGAAAAAGCTTTTGCTCCTAAAACACTTCAAGGTGAGAAAGTACAAGGAAATGCAATGGTAGTACCTTACGAAACAGGTAAAACGATTACCTATAAAGGAAGTATTGACTACGACAAAGCAATGCGTATTTCTGAGCTTGAAGTTCGTATGACTGCTTCAAAAGGTGAAAAATCATTGAATTTTGATCCTGTAAAAATTGCTGATGGTGTAAAAGCAACTGCAACTCTTGTTCAGAATAACCCTGCTAACATTATTGGTAAGGATGCTTTCCAAAGAATTATTGCTGAAACGAAAGAAGCTGATCTTCATTACCTAATCAACAGCTCTCAGGTTCGTTGGTCAGAAATGAAAACCGAAGATATTAAAGCTTTAGGCGAGTACTTCAAAACTGTTGAAGCTGACGCTAATAAAGAATACAAAGGAATTGAAGTTTCTGCTTATGCATCACCTGATGGAGCTGAAGATTTCAATGAGAAATTAGCTGGTAAGCGTGAGGTTTCTTCTTCTAAGTATGTAAAGAAATCAATGAAAAAAGCTAAGCTTTCTAACTACGCTAGCGAAGACTTCTTCAAATCTAAGGTTACTCCTGAAGACTGGGATGGTTTCAAGAAATTGATGCAAGCTTCTAACATTAGAGACAAAGAATTAATTCTACGTGTTCTTTCAATGTACACAGATCCTGAAGTACGCGAGAAAGAAATCAAGAACATCTCTGCTGCTTTCTCTGAAGTTAAGAAAGAGATTCTTCCTAAGTTGAGAAGAGCTAAGTTCATGGTTAACGTTGATAACATTGGTAAATCAGACGATCAAATTAAAGATCTTGCTAAGAACAATCCTGCTGAATTGAATGTTGAAGAATTGCTTTATGCTGCAACACTTACAAAAGTAGCTAGTGAGAAATTAGCAATTTATGAAACGGCTAAGAAGCAATTTGCTAAAGACTGGAGATCTCATAACGATGCTGGTATGGTTCTTTTCGGAATGGGTAAAGTTGACGAAGCTAAAGCTAACTTCGACAAAGCTGATCAGCTTTCAGCTAACAATCCGGTTGTTAAAAATAACTTAGGAGCTGTTGAATTAGTAAAAGGTAACACGGCTGATGCTGAAGTGTTATTCGGAGCTGCAACTGGTGCTGGTAGCGAGGTAAACTATAACTTAGGTATCGTTGCTGTTAAGAAAGCTCAGTACGACTTAGCAGCTCAGCAGTTTGGCGAGTGCAATTGTGTAAACTCTGCTTTAGCTAACATCCTTGCTGGAAAATACACTGTTGCTCTTGAGAAATTGAACAAGAACACAAGTGATAACGCTATGGTTGATTACCTAAAAGCTATTGTTGGTGCAAGAACTAACAACGAAAACTTAATTTTCTCTAACTTGAAATCAGCTACTGCTAAGGATGCTTCTTTGAAAGCTTTCGCTAAGACAGATCTTGAATTCTTCACTGTTTTTGAAAATGCAGAATTTAAAGCTATCGTTGAGTAATTAAAACTCAATTCAAAGCATATAAAAACGGCTCTTTAGGGAGCCGTTTTTTTTCGCTCATATTCTCAGGTGAATCATTACATTTATCAAAAGAAAAAGCCTCATCAACCTAAAAACAGGCAAAGCCTATATGGATATGAAGGATATTTTATATCTTAGTCCCCACTGCAAATTCACCATTTTGTAAACGATGATACTTTTAACAGTACAAAAAGTAGCTTAGCTGCAACGAGAAGCATCATCTTCTTTCAAATTCTGAATTCAACACAAGTATAATATGGAAATCATTATCCCTAAAAAACTCACGAATAACTTTCAGAGTCATTTATTCCTAACAGAATTTTATGCCTCTACAAAGCAATTGATTAAAGACGAAGTTGTTCTCAATTTTGAAGAGACCAAACTCATCGAATCAAACCTGTTTGCTGTTATCGGGAGTTTGATTATGGATCTTGAAAGACGTAAAAACAAAGTGCGCCTCATTAACATTCACGACTCTATTCTCAATCTTTTTTATACCAAAAAGATGGTTAGGGGTGGGATGAAAAAGGATGTTTGGAAGAGTCTGATTAAATGCCAGTTCTTTTCGAGCGATGATGAAAGCCAGTTGACCGATTATTTGGAGACAAAGATATTTCCTGAGCGTCCGGATGTGGCCCTGAATCCTCAATTAAAGATGGCCATTGAACTGTGCGTGGCTGAAATTTTCAGAAATGCCTTTGCACATAGTAACCGTAAAGAGGTTTTTATTTCTCACTACGTATCGGTACACAACAAGAAACTCATTATCAGTATTGTCAACCGCGGTGTAAGCATACCACAACTAGCTACTGGCGTACTAAAAAAAGCTCAGAATGGCATGGGAGCCATCAAATGGGCAATTGAGTCAGGTACCACTTCTAAACCATTTAAGCGCAATGGAATGGGCCTATTCACCATTCGTCAGTTTATAGAGCAAAACGATGGTAAAATTCAGATTATATCAGGTAACGGTGTATGGAAACAAGTGAAGTATCGCAAGTTCTCTAAGCTAACTCGCAAAGAATTTCCTGGTACTATTGTGACACTTGAATTTAATGTATAGTCTTTTTAGTTTTCACGCAAAGTACGCAGAGAAAAAGTTATAATAACGCAAAGACTAAAAATAAAGGATTAACTCTTTGCAATATCTGCGAAAAAACTTAGCGCTCTTTGCGAGGGATCGTCTTAGAATCTCAACTTCGAGAATAAATCCCAAAGTACAATACCACAACTTACCGAGATATTGAAAGAGTGTTTGGTTCCAAACTGTGGAATTTCGATGCACGACTCCGAAGCATCAACAATCTTTTGCTGTACCCCTTTCACTTCGTTACCAAAAACGAAAGCATACTTTTTATCCGATTCAATTTGGAAGTCAGGCAATGAAACCGAGTTTTCTGCTTGCTCAATTGAATAAACGCCAAAACCTTTAGCCTTAAGATCGGCAACAGCATCTTCTGTTTTCTCGAAATATTTCCAGACCACAGAATCCTCAGCACCCAAAGCCGTTTTATGCAAATCGCGATGCGGTGGTGTCGCCGTAATCCCACATAAATAAATGGCCTCAACCAAAAGGGCATCAGAAGTACGAAAAACTGAACCAATATTGTTTAAACTGCGTACATTATCCAACACAATGATAAAAGGTGTTTTCTCTGCCGTTTTAAACTCACTTATACTTTTGCGATTCAGTTCGCTATTTTTCAACTTCCTCATGCTAATAATTTCTTTTTAATGATGGCGCGAATTTAATACTAAAAAACTAGACAACCTTAACGGCCCTTTAAAACGTGCTTATGTTTTTGTAAAAACATAGGTCCATTTTACTCAAAATATAGTGTAGTTTTTCTGCTCCCTAGTCAATCTTGGTTATCATCTCCTTACAATAACATGGAGTAAACATCTAGTTTAGATCAAAACTTATGCAATAGTATATAACTTACTTGGGTAATACAGCTCTCTTCTTAATAAAAGATTGACAGACCTGAAAATATGAAACTTAGTTTTTAATTGTTATTTTAGTTCCGTTTTATCAAAAGAGAAATAAGAAACAACGACCATATGGTTGTTTTTAAACTAGTTGTTATCATTAAAAAGAAGACAAATGAAATTAGGTAAAGTATTAGATTTTGCACAAGAAATAGGAACAATTATGTATGTTGGGGGAATTCTCTCTCATATTGTAATAGGCATAATATTTAACGGTGCTGAACCAAGTACTATACATGATGTTTATATTTATAAAGAAAAAAGTGCTTATATATTAATTCTTTCCGGATTGGCACTCAAAATAATCTCCGATTTAATACTTTTCTTTTCACTTAAACAAAAACCCAATTGGTTAAAATTGAAACTATTACTGGTCGCTTTTTTGACAGTAAATGCATTTGTATTTTTAGTTCCAATGATGCCAGAATTAGTTCAACTAGCAAAAGAATCAATACCTACTGGGAAAATTAGTCAAGAGTTTTTAGATCGTGAACATACCGAACAACTGGTTGGGCAATCAAATATTATTCCATTACTTCTGGAATTGATTTTAGGATCATTTAAACCAAAATTAGGAAAAGAGCGAGTTTAAAAATAGTTAACTCTAAAGCAAGAATAAAATGACTCAAAACGATTTGACAAAGAAGTTCAGCAGAAGTACAAGAGTAACACACGGAATAACTGCCTTACTCATTCTAGCACTTTTCCCAATGGGGAAATATATGGAAGGACTTGAAATATCTGAAAAAATGGGTTTAGTGAAAATTCACGCTATCTTAGGAATTATAGTTTTAGTCCTAACAATTATTAGAACTATATCCTTTTTTAAACACGAAAGACCAACAGATTTAAAAACGGGCTCAAAATTCAATGATAAGTTAGCCGTTTGGATTCACAACATTTTTTATTTCTTACTTTTTGGTATAGCTATTTCAGGATTAGCAGCTATGATTTTAGGTGGCTATGGAGAAGCTCTAAAAACAGGAGTAATTGATATTATTAAACCACATAGTGAAATACCTCCTATGAAAGCACACGGAATTATGGCAACAGTTATGATAATACTGCTGGTGATGCACGTAGCAGGCTTTATTAAACACTTGGTTTTAAAGAAAGAAAACACGCTGAAAAGAATTCTTTAAGAATAAACACCATATAAAAATGCAAAAACACTTTTTTCGCCTGGTAAGGAATTAAAGAAAATGCTCAATAATTTATCATACGAAAAGGTCGGGTAAAAAGACCAAAGCACGTTTTACTTAAAAAATAGTGTCGTTTTTAAAAAATGATACTATTTTCTTGTCTCTTAAGCACACTTGATTATCAGCACATTGCCCCCTTAACTAAACATTGATTTTTGTTACAGAAAACAAGAAGCCTTTTCTTTAATTTTACTCCTTGGATATAACTATTATCTTCTGATTGGTCTTTTACGTCCGAACAGAAGTAGATCGTTTCATAGTTCAATATTCAGCTTCTCCCCTTGCCGAGATAAGAACTTCTTTAAAATGCGATTTTTTGTATCAAAAGTTGACAGTATGAATATTAGTTGAAATTTGATACTTTAGTACGTGTTTAAATATCATTATATTGATGATATTTTTACAAATCAACATAATCTATGGTTGTTACAAACAAGTTAGGGTGCAAATAAAGAAGGACTTTGAAAATTTCAAAATATGAAAATTGATTATAGAAAATTATTAACAATATGGATAGCATTAGGTGTATTTATAGGCGGATATCTAATGATTTATCCAATTGAGCATCGCAGGCACAAAACAAATATAAATGGAAATATGCGTTCTTGGTCTGAAGATGGAAAAGAAGGACAGATAATATTGCTTATGACACTTGTTGGTGGAATTTGTATTTACGGATTTGGTTCGATAAATAAAAAAAAATAAATCTGTTTAGCTGGTATTGATTGAAATGGCGGATTTAGGAGATGACTGCTAAATCAATCATGGCATAAAGTTGATTGAGACTATAAATCTTTAAATCTTCATATTATAGCGAAGACCAGCGAAGGGAAGAAAAAGGTATATGTACGTGAACACACCAAGAAAACCAGTAATGGTAAGGTGAAAGTTCCTGCACATTATCGTTCTACCCCTAATTAAACAGATTAGAGGTTGCCTGTTTTAACAGGCTTCCTCTTTTATTGAATAAATAATTCAAATGATAATAACGACGCCCTAACAAAAGTTAAAATTAATGGGCGGTGACGCTCAACTAGATAATGTAACAAAAACAATAAATGTAAGCGGTTTTGATAAGGCAGCGATTGTAAATCGCCCACAAAATTTTAGCAAACTCATTACCTACAAGCTCTAAATGACAAAACTTAAGCAAAATAAAATTCTTGGATTGACACTCTTGTTGTTCTTAATTCCATCCGTTGTATTTGCAAATGCAGGCTCACCGATGATGTGGTTTGGTCTTCTCCATATACTAATATTGAATGCTTTTATTGGAATTATTGAAAGTGCTATAATTAAGAAGTTTGGATTTAAAAATAAGGATTGGAAGATAATAATTGGTAATTATGTATCAATGCTCATTGGACTTTATTATGTAGCGCCATATTTTTCAAAAGCATTCGGGAATAATGACTTTTGGGGTGGACAGACACGTTACGGTCATTATGATCTGAATGGTTTCGTTGCAGGAATGATAATTTCATACTTTGCAACTCTCATTATTGAATATCCTTTCTCTTACTGGGCGCTAAAGAACAAGGAGAAAATACAAAAATTTACAAAAGCATTTCTGATTGCCAATACAATTACAAACGTTGTGATGTTTTTAATTTATTTTTGGATTAATAGTAGTGGTGGACACTGGTAGTTGAAAAGCCAGTAGGTAACAAAAGCTTAATTTCATGGGCGCTAACGAGTAACCTGAGAGCTTAGTTCAATTTACAAACACCAGCAAGCCAATACAATTGGTTTGCTTAAAAATATAAACAAAAGAGTATTCGGTTAACAAGCTACATAGTGTAAACCATGTGACTTGTATAAACTGCAAACTATCTCCCTGTCATACAGGTAGATACTGAGTGAAACATTATAACAATATGCTTGAATTTATTGAACCAACAGGAATATTGAAAAAGTACATTAAGAACTATTACATTGTTGAAATCAACAATTCAATGGATTTTATACCTTCTGAACGAGTTTTCCCTCACGGGAATATAACTTTAGTTTTTCACTATGGTCCACCTTCAAAATTTAAAGAAATAAATTCAAGTGAATATATTGAATCAAATCTGGTAATTTGTGGACAACAATCCAGTTATTATGACTTGTCATTATCTGGAAAGACAGGCATGATTCTTATCGTCTTTAAACCACATGGAGTTGAACCTTTCTTTAATTTGCCAATTAATGAATTACTAAACCAAAATCTTCCGCTGATTGATTTGATTAAAAATGAAGCCGCCGTTTTAGAAGACCAATTGTTTAATTTCAAAAATAACAAACAAAGAATCTCATATTTAGAAAACTTTCTACTTAAGAGAATGATCATTAATAAGGATTTTGAAAGAGTTGAACAAGCTATAAAAATAATTGAGAGTTCTAAAGGACAGATAAAAACTCAGGTCATAGCAGAAGAAGTATGCTTAGGCATAAAACAATTTGAAAGAATTTTTTCTAGACATGTTGGCTTAAATCCAAAGAAATTTACAAGCATAGTTAGGTTTCAGAATGTAATACAAATGAAAATGAATGATAAAAATGCAAATATGTATCAATTAGCATTTGACAATGGTTATTATGACCAGTCGCATTTTATCTATGACTTTAAAAACTTAACAGGTCAAACGCCACGAGATTTCTTTCTTGACAGGAAATAAAGACTATTTTTTACAATTTTTTAAACTGGGTGCATATTACTTTTGTCTGATAAATATTAGAATATTATGGAAAATATTGAATTAAAACATAAAGAAGTAGTAAATTTTTACACAAAAAACGCAGATGAAAATGTAGTTAAAAAACTATCAAGATATTTCAAAGAGGGCTTAGATGCTTATGGCATTGACAAAGATCAATCAGTGGCTCAAAGAAAAAAATGGCTTTCAGAATGGGAAAATGATATGACCATTGAAGATTACCTGGATTTTGGAGATATACTTGTGTCAACCGGTAAATACGAAGAAGCACATTGTGCTACCGAGTTTATAATATCGAAAAAAGATGAATTCACACCTGATACGTTTGATAGAATTGGAAAATGGCTAGAAAATGGAATTCAAAACTGGGCAAATACAGATGTATTATGCATGTTAGTATTATGTGAGTTTGTTTTTAGTGATATTATAAAACCTAAAGACTTTATAAGTTGGACTACTTCTGAGTCAAAATGGAAAAGAAGAGCTGTTCCTGTAACATTTGTTGAAACGTATAAAAAAGGACATAAACCAGAACCAATACTCTCTGTAATCGAACATTTAATGGAAGATAAAGAAGAAGATGTTCAAAAAGGATTAGGTACACTTCTTAGAGAAATTTGGAAAAAACAACCAGAAATAGCAGAAGAATTTCTTTTAAAATGGAAAGATAAATGTGGACGGAAAATTATTCATTATGCGACTGAAAAAATGAATAAAGAAAGTAAAGCAAAATATAAAAAGACTAAAAAATAGAAACAATGGAGCAAACAAAAATTGACCTGGTTTCCTATTGTGGTTTTTACTGTGGAGCATGTCCAAAATATACAAAAGGACAATGTGAAGGATGTAAAGATGACACCCCTAAATGTGCAGTTGGATACAAATCCTGTCAGGTAAGACCATGCTGCATTGAGAATAGATTTAATTCATGTGCAGACTGCAATAAATTTGAATCAGTTAAGGATTGTAAATTATATAATCCATTTATGATACGATTTGGACAATTTATTACACGGACAAATCGGAGATTGGGAATTGAAATGATACAAGAAAAAGGAGAAGTTGAATTTGTGAGTTTTATGTCTGACAAGAATTGGGTAACGATGAAAAATAAATAAAGCCCGGCACATAACAAAGTATCATATGTAATGCGGGTTTCAGCGATTTTCTGTGCTGCGGCTCGTTGTTGCAACACCGCCAATTCGTCTTCGACGATTGACGGAAAATTTGAGATATCGGATAAACGAATTGTCTCCGTGCGTAATTGAAAGTTTCGTACTTTTAATCCCACACTCCACATAGACCAACCGTTGTACGCAAGCACACTGCTAAAATGAAAATTACAATCATATTAATATTAGCTGTACTTATTTCGAACCTGAACCTCAATGGACAAACTCGAATTATTTCTGGGCGAGTGATTTCTGAGCATTTAGAATCACTACCAGGGTTAGATATTGAAAACTCTGATAATGTATTCCTTGGAAAAACAGATATGGATGGTCGGTTTAAAATTAGCATTCCACAAGAAACTGACAGTCTGCTGTTTCGATACATAGGTATGGAGTGGACTGACATTAGGTTGAAGAAAGATTGTGATACAGTTGAAGTTGTAATGATGTACGCTGGAACTTATGATTTTATGTCTTCTAAGAAAATTGATAGATTTCGTAAGAAAAGATTTGACAATGTACTTAATCTTCACTCTGAAGCTGTGAAAAATGGACTTTTCGAAAAATTCAATATCTGCTACGGTAGAGATTTTGAAGTACATAAGTCAAGTTTGGACAGAATTGCTAGAGAATTAAAAGAATTCAGAAAAGCGAATATAAATGAATTTAAAGCTTTAAAAAAAGGAGATATTGTAAAAATACCATTTGGATTAGATTCATCAAAGAAAAGGATAAGTACTCATTATTCACCATGTGAAAACTGTACAGAAGAAGATTATGATTACGTAATTAAAGGGGAGATTATTAATAAGCGCAGAAGAAAGTTAACTCTCGAAATTAAGATTACAGAAATGCAGCATTATGATTCTTTGGAATATAGAGGACAGGTTTTAAGTCTTAGCAATGATTTTGAATATGAGATGAAATTTTTTGAAGTGATAATTGATAAATACGGTTGCCAACAAAAGCTTAACTTTATGGGTGGTGATGATTAGCTTGAGAATTTAGTACAAGAATAAACATCAGCAAGCCTTATAAATTTGTCTTGCTCAAAATATAAATAAATTTATGCAGCTTGCTTACTTGGCGGTTTGAAAGGAAAGTTCTTCGAAATCGCCCACGCAACTTAGCAAGACCTTATGTGGCTTTTTGACCAAAACATTCAACATCTAGAAATATAAACACAATATGCTAAAAAAAACAGTAGCAATAATAATTATGGGATTTGCTATCCTATCGTGCAAAGATGCTCAAAAATCGCCAAATTCAAATAAAACGGAGATTGCAATCCAAAAACCTTCTTTTGTTTCCGAAATGAACAAAATAACAGAAGAAAAGAGTATTGATGAAGCTATGGTTTGGTTTCAAGCAAACAAGGGTTTGAATAAATATGGATACGATGAATCGGAATTAAACCAACTTGGTTATAACTTGCTTTATGAACTTAAAAGGCCAGAGGACGCCATAAAAGTTTTTCGGTTATCTGTAACCAAATTTCCAAATTCCGCAAACGCTTATGACAGTTTTGCAGAAGCATATTTAACAAATGGAGATTACGATTTATCTATAGAAAATTACAGAAAATCAATAAAATTAGGCAATACCGTTCAGTTTCATCTATTGGGATTTTTACAATCCAAACCGTATTCAGAATCTCAAATCCCTAACGATACCACCAAATTATTTATTACCAAGGGAAATTGGGAAAACGACACGGCTTTTGTTTATGTCCAAGGTGGACCTGACATAGATTTACAAATAAATGAAAAGGACGCTTTGCATCTAATGCCAAATGCAGACAAACTTTTGAAAATTTATCCTGTTCAATCACAAATACTTAATCCAGACTTACTCATAACAAATCCAATCTTGACGCCTGAACAAAGTGCAAAAGAAAATTTAATAAGTGCTGAAATTTTGAACAGAACAGTTTTATATTTAAAAGATAAGGGGAAAAAAGTTTTTTTAATTGGTCATTCTTATGGTTCATCAATATGTTTGGAATACCTGAACTCCAAGAATAATTTAACAGACAAAACCGTAATAATGGGATTGGATTTGGATGAAGATATTAGTAGTTGGAATAAATTAAAGACTGGCGAATACATAAGGTGGGAAAATGGAGAAAACCCTATTTCAAAAACAGTTTTTGCCTGGGTTCCGAATGATTATCCAATAAAAAGTTCATTTGACAGAATTGCTGATAATTTAACTGCTCTTGTCAAAAGCAATATGCAGAAAAATTACACCAAGCTTTTAAAACAAAGTGATTTTGATAAGCTAATTTCAGTTTTTGCTAAAAACGATGAAGCAAATGGTCGAAAATCAAAAAAGGAAATTGAATTTTTAAAATCAAAAAATGTTACTGCTATTGAAGTAGAAGGAAATCATCATAGTATGTTGACTGCTGAATTTATGAAAAAACTATATGAAAATCTTATTTCAGGAAAACCATTTAAAACGGAATAAAAACGCCACATAAAACACCCCATCATTACAAAAACAAACCCTACAGTAAAGATTAAATTGTGAAAAATGAGATATTAAAATACCTTTCGAAATACACTGTAATTACTAAAGAAATAGAAAAAGCCATTTCTGAAAGCTTGTCTATTAAAAGCTTCAAAAAAGGAACTATCCTACTTAATGAAGGAGATATTTCGACAGAGTGTTATTTTATATTAAACGGATGTATTAGAAGCTATTTCCTAAAAGATGGAGAAGAAAAAACCATAGAGTTTTATACTGAAGAGCAATCCATTGTACCTCCAAGTTATGGAACATCAAAACCGTCAGATTCTTGTCTGGAATGTTTAGAAGATGTCGTTGTGAGTATAGGCAATCCAGAATTAGAAAATGAAACATTTCAAAAGTATCCGCAATTAGAATCCTTATCCAGAGTAATTGCTGAAACAGTAATCGCTCGACAACAGAAATCATTTACTCAATTTAAGACCTCTACTCCCGAGGAACGATACTTAAATTTGATCAAAACCAGACCTGATCTATACCAAAGAGTTCCTCAACACCAAATAGCCAGCTATTTAGGCATCAAACCAGAATCATTAAGCCGAATTAGAAAAAGAATCATGACCAAAAAGTGATTACTTAACCTAAGTCAATGGATGTAAATGCATTGCTTTCTACATTTGGAATATGAGAATCTTGAATAAACAAATTTCAAAAATTGCAGGTGTTTTAATCATTCTGGGAATAATTTCAGGAATTTTAAGTATTGTTCCTTCTGTTGAAAACACTAAATTCCTTGAGGATATTTACCCAAATAAAGATCAAGTTTTAACTGCTGCAATTTTTCAGTTTTTATTAGTTCCTATCTATGTTGGCTTCTCGCTTCTACTCTACCCAATACTCAGACAGTATAATAAATCGCTTTCAATCGGATTTGTGGGGTTTCGATTTGTGTCAGCTACATTTCAGCTAATCGGTATAATATTACTACCAGTATTTGTCCTCTTAAGTCAAAAATATTCAATAACAAATTCCTCAGATATAACGATTTATGAAACATCGGGAGATATGTTAAAATTGTTTCGTGATTTGAGTAATCATTTGGGAGTGATATTAGCAACGGGATTAGGTAACATACTTTTTTATCTAATTCTATACAGAGAAAAACTCATCCCAATATGGCTTTCGATTTGGGGTTTTTTAGGAAGCATATTTATAATGGTAGCCAGTTTCTTAATCATATTTCAATTAATTGAAGTAATTTCAACAGAATATGCATTAATGTCAATTCCGCTTGTAGGACAAGAAATAGTATTAGCAATATGGCTACTGACAAGAGGATTGACTGTAAAAACAAATACACAACGTTCAATGTATAGTGTATATCCTTCGGGATACGCACACTACCCAAACCGTTGGCAGCAATTAAAGAAATGAACGAAATATCAACTCAATACTTTGTTGACAGAAAAGAATGGAGAAAGTGGCTCGAAACAAATTTTGAGGCCAAAGATGATATTTGGTTAGAATATCCATTAAAGAAGACAGGTAAGGAACGTATTTTGTATAATGATGCGGTTGAAGAAGCCCTCTGTTTTGGATGGATTGACAGTACTCTTAAATCATTGAACGAAGAGACTACTATTCAAAGGTTTTGTAAACGAAGAAAAAACTCGACTTTCTCACAGCCAAACATAGAACGCTTGAAGTGGCTCTTTGAGAACAACTTGATTCACAAGTCAATTGAGAACAACGTTTTAAAAACAATTCAACAAGAATTCGTTTTTCCGAAAGACATAATAAAGTACTTAAAGTCGGAAAAAGCTGTTTGGCAGAATTATCAAAATTTTTCAGAATCATACAAACGAATCAGAATTGCATACATTGCCTGTGTAAGAAAAAGACCTGATGAATTTAATAAACGCTTGAAAAACTTCATTGAAAAGACGAAAGAAAATAAGCTGATTAAAGGCTTTGGTGGAATTGACAAGTACTATGAGAAATAGAAAGTACTGCCAACAAAAGCGATACATCATGCGGGCTCACGTGCAAATTTTAAAAAACAACTTAGACATGGAAATAGAATCAAAAAGATTAATGTTAAAGGAGATCTCATTAGAAGATTTAAAGAGCATTCACGAACTTTATTCATCACCCGAAGTTGATAAATTTAATACACTTGGGATACCAAAAGATATTGAAGCAACTAAAAAGTTAATTCAGCCAATGATTGAAGAAAAAACGATAAATCCCAGAAAAGCTTATCATTGGAAAATAGTTCTAAAAGATACTGGCGAATTTATTGGTTTGACCGGGTTGTCTTTATCTAATGATAAATTTAAACTGGGAGAAATTTATTACGAAATATTACCTCGTTTTTGGAAAAAAGGATATGCAACTGAGACTGCGAAAACCGTTATAAAATCAGGTTTTGATAATTTTCAACTTCATAAGATTGAAGCTGGTGTTGCTACTGGTAATATTGATTCTATTAAAGTCCTTGATAAATTAGGAATGACAAGAGAAGGTTTACGAAGAAAGATACTTCCAATTCGGGGAGAATGGATCGATAATTATCATTATGCGATAGTTGAAGACGACCCAAGAGATTATTAAAAACATTATACAAGCGTTAAGGACACAAAGCATGCTGGCTTTAGTGTTTCGACCTCTCGTATATTTGTTGCATAAAAGAAGCTTTGTTGGGCTTACCAATTAACCGATTTACGACGAATTGGCATAGTCATACAACGCGCACCACCACCACGAGGTAGTTCTGATCCTTCAAGTGTAATCACATACTTTTCGTAATCAGTCAAGTTAACTTTATGACTGATCACATCGTCAGCTGGAATAATCTCGAAACCATTCTTGTTCATTTCTTCCATGGTGTAGATATTACGAGCATATCCAACAGCTTTACCTGGCCCTACAGCAAAGAAGTTAGCACCATGCCATTGCTCTCTTTCTTGATTCCAAGGCTCTTTGGTGTCACCACAGTGAATTGGCTTAAGCTCCATACCTAATTTCTTAAATGCTTGTAACAAATTACTCTCTATTGATGTTAAGTATCTTACTATTCTAATGGTAAAAAAAGCGTCTAGCATTTGTTTGAACGCATGCCCCAAAAACTCCTTACTTGAAAATTTAGCCAGACTAAACAGGTATCCAACAAACTAATTATTCTAAACAACAAATGTTGTATTAAATAATTCTTATCTTAGGTGTATAAGGTTTTTAAAAACCGAAAATTATGATAAACACTAAAAACTTTCTTTTAATCGTATTAACGTGCCTGTTTGTTTTCATCATTGGAACTTGGATATTAATTGGGGTTATCAACAAACAGGGCAAAAAAGAGATAGGTGAATTTATCTCAACTATAAATCTTACCACACTACAAAGCATTCATTTATGGGCTGAAAGGCATTATACTGTAGTAAAACAAGAAGCTGATAATTACTCACCACTAATAAATGAATTAGTTACTCAAAAAATAACCAACAGTGCTTCCCTAGGTTCATCAATTCGTACACAATTATCTGCTTTGGTTGATTTAGATGATTATACTGGATATGCTATTTTAAATAGAAATAATACAAACTTGTCTTCTTATGGTGTTGACTGGATTGATAAGCGAGATATACTGTACGAGCAGAATAAGTTTCTGGAAAAAATTTGGAAAGGTCAAACAAGCATAAGCAATCCCTTTTATGTAAAAAAGACTCCTAACGATACATTTTTAAGGATGTTAATTGGATCACCTGTAAAAGATGACTCCGGAACAATTGTAGCCATTTTATTAATTTCCATTGATCCCTCCATGAATTTTACAAAAATATTTAAACATGGGAGAATTGGAAATAGTGGCGAAAATTATGCCATTGATAAAATGGGTAGGTTACTAAGTAAAAGCAGATTTACCAATCAGCTGGAAGAAATAGGATTGATTAAAAATGAGGAAAATGAAATTCTTAATTCATCAGTACGAGTATTAAACACCGCTCTTTTTAAGAATAAAAAAACATTCTTCTCTGCCCCTGTTGTATTATCAGATGTAGACTCGCATTACTTCACCAAGGTTTCCGGTATGAATTTGGACGGATATCCCAATTACAGAGAAATTAATGTTATTGGCGTATGGACTTGGGATCAGGAATTAGATATAGGTATTGTAACTGAGCTTGATGCTGATGAAGCTTTTAAAGTTTTTTATAGGATTCAGTCATCAATCATGATTCTCTTTTTTATTTGGATCATCACATTTTTTCTTGTAAGTGCAATTTATTATTATTGGTTTAAGGACTTAAACCATAAGGAAGAAACCTACGCAGACTTATTTAATTATTCCCCATTGGGAATTTATAAAACCACACCAGATGGTGAAATATTAATGGCCAATCAAACTTTACTTGATATGATGGGGTATAATTCTTTGAGTGATGTACAAGTGCGCAATCTTGAGAAGGAAGGCTACAGTGAAGAATCTCCAGTTACTCGTCAGGAATTTAAAGAAAGAATCGAGAAGGAAGGTATTGTAAAAGGAATAGAGGGGAATTGGAAGACTCGTGAAGGTGAAATTCTCTACGTTAGAGAAAATGCAAGAGTTGTACGTGATAAAAATGGCAAAACATTGTATTACGAAGGTACAGTTGAAGATATTTCAGAAAAGAAAAAAGCAGAATTTGAATTAGAATCTCAGAAGGAATTCTTAAAAAAGATTATTGATATCAGCCCCAATTTAGTTTTTGTTAAAGATTGGAATGGGTGTTTTACTTTGGTCAATAAAAAAATGGCTAAGTTGTTTGGGCTGTCTGTCGAAGAGATGCTTGGGAAAACAGAATTGGACATTAATCCCAATAAAAAAGAAGCCGAGAAGTTTTTAAAGGATGATAGAGAGGTAATGAAAAGCTTGAAAGCTAAAGTTATTCATGAAGAATTTTATTACGACAAATATAACGAACAGGAACATTGGTTTCATACAACTAAAGTTCCCCTTATTCCATCTAACGGAGAGTTAAGCCAGGTGTTAGTTGTAGCAACTGATATTACAAGACAAAAACAAACCGAGGAAACCATTCGGCAAATTAAAGATCGCCTTCAGTTGGCAACCCAAACCGCAAATATTGGAATTTGGGATTTGAATATTGCCACAAACAAATTGATCTGGGACGAAGCTATGTATTCTCTTTATGGTATTACCAGGGATACTTTTTCAGGCGTTTATGAGGCTTGGGAGGCGGGTCTTCATCCAGATGACAGGGATAGGGCAGAAAATGAATTGCAAATGGCCTTGCGAGGCGAAAAGAAGTTTGATACAGTGTTTCGGGTTCTATGGCCTGATAATTCGGTTCATTACTTAAAAGCCTTTGGCTTGGTTCAACGTAACGACAAAGGGGAACCGATTCGTATGCTTGGAACAAACTGGGATATAAGCTTGCTGGTAGAGGCAAAAAAAGAAATCGAAAAAAAGAATGAGAGCTTGTTAGAATTGGATAAAGCCAAAAGTGATTTCTTACAAATAATTAGTCATGAAATTATGACGCCATTGAATGGTATCCTGGGGTTTACAAATATTTTGAGAAATAGTGTCGACTCTGATGAACTACTGCTATTTGTTGAATCTCTGGAAGAATCGGCGAATCGTCTTCATCAATTTTCAAATAATGCTGTTTTAGTCACTTCTTTAAAATTAGGTCGACGTAAATTAAACTTGAACAAAGTTTTTATTAAACCAATGCTTGATTCGTTGGTTCATTCATTTTCGAAACAAACAAAGAGCAACAATATTAAAATTCTGAATGAAGTACCCACAAATACCCATTTCTTGATTGATGGAGACTTAATCTTAATCTGTTTTAAGAATATTATTGACAATGCCATTAAATTTAGTCCGAAGAATAGTACAATTCTTATAAGCTTATCAAGTTATAATACAATTGAAGTTATAGATGAGGGAAACGGTTTTTCAAATGCAGCATTGAGTAATTTGTTTAAATTGTTTTCTCCAGGAGAAAAGCATATAGATCAGAATGAAGGTATGGGCTTGGCACTTTCCAATTTAATTGCAAAAGTACATTCAGGTGAGATTAGCGTGAAAAATTTGAAACCTAAAGGAGCTTCCGTTAACGTAAAATTTCCGTATGAGAATTTAAATTAAACACCTCTTTGATGCAACCTTTTACTCAATGTTTATCTGTTTTCTTATTAAAGTAAAACCAAAACTATTAATTCATACCATAAAGTCAATTACATGAAGCTATAAGATCAATACAAGTATTATTGCTATAGCTTCCTTTGAATTACCTTACAAACACCATTTACTTCTTTGGAGGCTTATACCCTCCTATTAGGTTGCGGCTTGGATCACCCATGAAAAAAGCGATGTCATTAATAAAAAAGAAGCCTTGCAAATCTGAGATCTGCAAGGCTTCTTTATTTATATTGTTGGGCTTACCAGTTAACCGACTTACGACGAATTGGCATAGTCATACAACGCGCACCACCACCACCACGAGGTAGCTCTGATCCTTCAAGTGTAATCACATACTTTTCGTAATCAGTCAAGTTAACTTTATGACTAATCACATCATCAGCTGGAATAATTTCGAAACCATTCTTGTTCATTTCTTCCATGGTGTAGATATTACGAGCATATCCAACAACCTTACCAGGGCCTACAGCAAAGAAGTTAGCACCTGAATGCCATTGTTCTCTTTCCTGGTTCCAAGGCTCTTTGGTTCCACCACAGTAAATTGGCTTAAGCTCCATTCCTAATTTCTTAAGTGCTTGTAATAAGTTGTTCTCTCTTTTGATATTAACAACCTTGCCTGCCTGAATTGTGATATGAACTGTTTGGTATTTGTTAGGACGAATAATTAATGGTTCATAAACCATACACTTGTCCTTATCAAGTAGTGTAAACACCATATCCAGGTGAATAAATGACTCCGGATGTGATGGTAATTCCTGAACTAAGATATGACGAGGCTTCTCTTCTTTTTGAGAAAGCAGTTGAGCCAAAATAAAGTCGATCCCCTGAGTTGTAGTACGTGTTCCGTTACCAATAACCAGAATATCTTCACGAGCAACCAAAACATCACCACCCTCAATCATACAATTAGGGTCCATGTTTGGATTATCGATAGGGTTCACCGTTTTTGCTTTGAAACCTGGTGTATAATCGAAAATAGCCTGCATGATTAATGACTCACGATCACGAACAGCATTTGCCATTTTCCCAATCAAAACCTCATCTCCCAGCGACATAGATGCGTCACGCGTAAAGAAGAAATTATGAAGCGGGCGCATAGCATAGCGCTCTTTACTTAAAAATTTCGTTAGGTTGTCGCGTGTTAAAGCTACTCCTTCGATCAATAATGAAGCTAAATCTTCAGCATTTTGATCTAATAAAGTATCCTTAATACAATACGTATTTCCTTTAACAGCAAGTTCAGGTTCAATCTTACAAATCTTATCAATCACGATTTCCTTAACCTTATCATCCTTAAGGATATTGGCCAACAAATCTTTTACCTGATAAGTTTGAGTAATTTCTCCCAAAGATCCGCTTAGCTGCTTGTACTCTTTTTGCGCTACTGCAAGGTTTAGAATATCGCTATAAAGAGCTCTTTCAGCATTCTCAGGAGTCATGTTCTCAACTTCCGATCCTGGAGTATGAAGAATAACACCTTCCAGTTCTCCAATTTCTGAGCGAACATCTAATTCTACGTACTTAGTCATGCCTTATTATGTTTTTATTTTAGTCGTTAACCGACTGATGTTTGTTGTTCTACAATTCTCTTAATATTTTGCAAAAGAAAGAAAAATAATGGGCATTGAAAAGGATTGCACAAAAGATTTTTCATCTCAAAAGTTTTTAACAGGCAAAAGTTACCTATTCACTCATGTCTAACCACTTAGATCAAAATAGATAAGCAAAAATTACTGTTATATAGATTATTTTACTGAAACAGTCTAAATCTCTTTAACAGGTAGGTAAACAAAGTTCACTCCATATAGAAACAATTCATAATCTAGATTATTTATTTCTTTAAACTCACTTTTATTTTATCCCATCTTTTCCAAAACAAAGCAGAGAATAAATCTAATTCGTATTTTCGTAAATATTAAACCATCTCTTTTAATTCATTTCATATGAGAAAACGCGTTCTAATCTATTTTTTACTCATAGTTGCTTTCCTTGGGGGAGCATCTACAAATGGTTTAGGACAAGTTGTACAAACCGACAGCATCACTATTCTGGATAGCAATATGCATGTTAACCTTAAAGAGGTTAAGATAAAAGCACGAAAAAAGAAAAGAAGGAAACATTACAGGTCTACCAAAAAATATTGGCGAACGGTAAGAAATTTGAGGCTTGTTTACCCCTATGCCGAAATGGCCAATTCCACCATCAGTCAGCTAAATATAGAGCTTGAGAGTGTAACTTCGAAAAGAGAGCGACGAAAACTCATCCGAAAAGAATACAAAGGCTTGATGAGAGCTTACAAGAAACCTATGATGAAACTAAAGATCTCACAAGGTAAACTCCTGATGAAACTTATAGATAGAGAAACAGGTAGCTCCTCCTATTATCATCTGAAGGAATTAAAAGGATCGACAACAGCATTCTTTTGGCAAGCTGTTGCCAGCATGTTTGGTACATCGCTTAAATCGAAATATAAACCTGAAGGTAGAGATTGGATGATAGAAGAAATTCTGGAACGAATGAAGAAAGGGGAATTACGTCCACCACGAAGGATACCAATCAGATTAGAAAAGGAAGATAAACCCGGGAAACGATAAACTAGCTTTCATGTGATCCACGCAAATCCTCAATAATAGCATCTACTCCTGAATCATAAATACCAATTTTGTCTAGATAATCCGTAGCCCTGTCTAAATCAGCATCCGTAAGAAACTCCGACAATATTTTACCATTCTCTTCTTGTTCCGATTCTATAGTCATTCTATAATTAATCAACTTGCTCTCAAATTCCTTATTCCAGGCATAGGCCTTCATGATTAATTGATGAATTACAAAAGCCATGAATGCAAAAAAGAGAATAAGTGTTCCAAAAGATTGGGCATCACTCAAAAACAACATGACCAAACTAAATATTAAAGCTGAGACAAAAGCCGAAAGCATTCCCATACTAATTGTGAGATCGTTAAAATATTGCGAATAATGTTTCAACTTATTTTTAGTCGAAGCATAATAAATAGTCCAAATCAACAGCAGATTTAAACTCAATGAATAAAGAATTGCTGCAACTTGTGGCACTGAATTTATCGAAAAGAAAACGGCTACGAATAAGCACAAATTCGAAAAAATAAAGATATAAATATGATTTGCTCCGACGTCTTTTGTATTCCTATTTTTCATGTTGACTACCTAAACTATTTTTAAATACAACTCCCCATTGATATGGATCAAATGGGGAGTCATTCTTTTATTTTATAAGCAAAATTACATTTCCATTAATGTCTTCACAACATTCTCAGCTCCTTCTCCAATTTGAGCAATAGTCGCATCGAGCATATAACAAGGTGTTGTAACAATTTTGTTTTTAGTATCAATTACCACTTCCCCATGTCCCGCTTTTTTATGATGAGATCCCATAGCTTCAATAGCTCCGGCAGTTCCTTCATCGCTACCAATCGTAACCTCAGCACCTGTTATTACTTTTGCAATCAGTGCAGGAGCAATACAAAGAGCTGCAATTGGCTTAGCTGCTTTGTGCATTTCTCTTAACACGTTCTCAATTCCGGAATCTACATTACAATCTGCTCCATCGAATGCCAAGGAACAAAGATTTTTAGCCACTCCAAATCCTCCCGGGAAAAGAATCGCATCAAAATCACCTGCTTTAAATTCTTTTAAATCTTTGATATTACCACGGGCAATTCGGGCAGCTTCTACCAAAACATTTCTTGTTTCGGCCATTTCTTCTCCCGTTAAATGGTTCACCACATGGTGCTGATCGATATTAGGAGCAAAAATTTGATACTCTCCCCCATTTTTAGAAATCGCATATAAGGCAAGTGTGGCTTCATGAATTTCAGATCCATCGTATACACCCGAACCCGATAATACAACAGCAATTTTCTTATTTGTATTCATAGCAAAGTCATTTAATATTTTGATTTTTCGAATAGAATAAACCATTCATTCCAGAACAATAAAGATAGGCAATATGAGATATTTTCACGAAAATATGAAAGATGAATTCAAGTTTAAAATCTGGAACACGCTGACTTATCTTCACACATATCGTTAACCCTCAAAATAATTCCCTCATCTAAATTACCCAAAATGGAATAAATCTTTTGTCGATTAAAGCTTTAGGCTTAAATTTGAGACTTCAAATATAAAATTCGAATATATGATTACTATAGAAACTTTGGTTTTTAACCAATGGCAGGAAAATACCTATTTATTATACGATGAAACCGGTGAAGCGGTACTTATCGACTGTGGTGTTTTTTATCAGGAAGAAGGCAAAAAGCTAATCGATATTGTCGAGAAGAAAGGGCTTAAAATTGTCCACCTTTTGAATACTCACTTACATATCGATCATGTTTTTGGTAACCAGTTCATGAAAGATCAATTCGGACTTTCAACCAAAGCTCATAAAGCTGATGAATTCTTATTGGCTGAAGCACCAAACTATGGTGTACGTTTAGGTCTTGAAAATGTAGTTGAGCCTCCGGCAATGGGAGATGCTATTAACGAAGGTGATATTATTAAATTTGGTAATTCTGAACTAAAGGTACTTCACGTTCCTGGGCATTCACCCGGGCATGTTGTTTTCTACAACGAAGCTCAGAAATTTATTATCGCAGGTGATGTTTTGTTCCGCGAAAGTATTGGTCGTACCGATCTTCCGTATGGTAACTTTGAAGACCTAATAAGTGGAATAAAAACCAAATTACTCGTGATGGATGATGATGTAACTGTTCATCCTGGTCATGGTCCAATTACAACTATTGGTCACGAAAAGAAAAATAATGTATTTCTAAGAAGCTAATCAGGTTTCTATTTGAAATACAACAACATATAAATCCCTTCATTCGAAGGGATTTTTTATAGCCCAAACCAAGAAACTAAAATGAAAAAACATCTTCTTTCAACGAGTTTTTTAGCCATTATTGCCTGTCTGCTATGGGCAACACCTTTTGCTGCCATAAAAATTGGGTTGAAATATACGACACCTCTGAATTTTGCAGGTATCCGTTTTTTTATTTCTGGTCTGTTAATTCTTCCTTTCATTCCCGGTTTCAAGAAGAAATTCAATGGTTTAAATAAAAAATCGTGGAAATTAATTGTACAAATCGCTCTTCTTCAAACCACATTTTTATACGGCTTATTCTATACTGGTATTGATTATCTGCCAGGTGCATTGGGCGCTATGCTAATTGGAGCACAACCCCTATTTGCAGCTATCATGGCTCATTTGATGATGAAAAATGACAAGATGACCTGGAAGAAAATATTAGCTATACTCCTAGGAATGTTTGGTGTTTGCGTTATTAGTTTAGGAAGAGCAGATTTTGTTTTAACAACCACAATTCCTTTAGGTGTTGGGATTCTTGTTCTAAATAATATTGTTGGTAGTATGGGAAATGTTATCGTTGCGCGTGACACCAGGGAAATACCTCCTCGCATCTTAGCATCATTTTCAATGATATTGGGTGGAGCTATGTTAGTTTTGGTTTCTATTCCCTTCGAACATCCCAACTGGAATATTCAACCAACAGAATATTATCTTGCTCTGGGTTGGTTAGCCATTGTTTCAGCTATGTCTATCACAATATGGTTTGGTCTTTTAGGGCGCGAAGGTGTTAAAGTATCAAACTTAAATACCTGGAAATTCATAATCCCAATATTCGGTGCTTGCATCAGTTGGCTAATTTTACCCAACGAATACCCGGATTTAGTTTCCATTCTTGGTATGATTGTCATTGCCTTTAGTTTATTGATGCTAAACTATTTTAATAGGAAGAAAGCCAATTCATAAGATCTTTCGCCGAATAATTATAAATTATCTATCAAAAATATTTTGGTTTTATTTAACAAACCAAAAGTTTTATCCATCCCTATAATTGTTATCTTTAGATAGACTTGATGTTAAAAACAGGTATAAATATCTAATTATGGGAAAACTAATAAGCATTTACATAGAAGATCTAAATGAAAAAAGATCTTACCCGGTAGGCACAAACCTTCAGACGATTCTAGACGAAATATCATCTCTTCTAAATATGAAAGTTTTAGGAGCTATGGTCAATAATAAACTGAAGGAACTTACCTACGAAATTTACAAACCCAAGAATATAAAGTTTATTGATTACACACATCCTGCAGGAAAAAGGATGTATATACGCTCACTTACTTTTATTCTATACAAAGCAGTTCAGGAAACATTTCCTAATGCAGGATTTCGCGTAGAACATTCGATTTCAAACGGTTTGTATTGCAGAATAAAGGATAAAAATACGATCTTAACTCAGGAAGGTATTGAAAAAATTAAGCTTAAGATGCAAGCTTTGGTTGAAGCTGATATTCCATTTGAGAGAAATGAAATTGAAACGGAGAAAGCCATTGAACTTTTCGAATCTCAAGGCTTGACAGAGAAAACAAAATTACTCCGTACCCGAGGCAATCTATACACTTCAGTTTATAAGCTAGACGGTACTGTTGACTATTTCTATGGATTTCTACTTCCTTGCACTGGTTTAGTTGATATATTCGACCTAAAACATTTTTATAATGGAATGCTACTTTTGGCTCCTGACAAAAAGAACCCATCAGTTGTAAAATCTATTCTAGAACAAGAAAAAATGCTTAAAATTTTCAGTGAATATAAGCGTTGGGGAAAGATTTTGGGCATTTCGAATATTGGAGACTTAAACACAAGTGTTGAAGAAAATAGAATTTCAGAGCTGATAAAAATATACGAAGCCATGCACGAGAAGAAGATTTCTCAAATTGCAGATCGCATTCGTAAAAAGTGGAAAAAGATCAAACTTATTTTAATCGCAGGCCCTTCCTCATCAGGAAAAACAACATTTGGCAAACGATTGGCCATACAACTAAAGGTTTCAGGTATTAAACCGATTAACCTTTCATTAGACAACTACTTTGTCAATAGAGAGCTCACGCCTTTAGATGAGAATGGGGAATATGATTTCGAATCAATCGAAGCACTTGATGTCAAACTATTCAATGAGAACCTGCTAGATTTACTTGAAGGAAAGGAAATTGAATTACCTAAATTTTCTTTTGAAACCGGTCAACGCTATTACGACGGAGAGAAATTAAAAATCAATGGTAAAAACGTCGTTGTTATAGAAGGTATCCATGCTTTAAACCCAAAACTTACTTCTTTAATTTCTAACGAAGTCAAGTTCAACATTTATATTTCAGCACTAACTTCTATCTCTATTGACGGCCATAATCGTGTTCATTCAACTGATAATCGTCTGATTAGGCGAATAGTTCGTGATCACCGTTATAGAAATTATTCTGCTCTTGATACCATTAAGCGCTGGCAGTCGGTAAGACGTGGTGAAGAAAAGAATATCTTTCCTTTTCAGGAAAATGCCGATGTCATGTTCAACTCAGCATTACCATATGAGTTAGGTGTTCTTAAGCGACATGTAGAACCAGTCCTTAAAGAGATTCAGCCCAACCAAACGGAATATTCCGAAGCCAATAGATTATTAAAATTCTTCTCTTATTTTAAGCCTATTCCTGATGATGAAATTCCTCCAACATCGCTTATGAGAGAATTTCTAGGTGGTAGTACTTTTGACTATTAAACTGTAAAAAGTGTACAAAATAGATTGCGACCATAAACTCATGTTTGTAGTCGCAATTTCTGTTTTAATGGATTGTTATCTGAAGATTTTACATTCATCATTTAATGACATATTTGTTCTGTAATTTTTCAAAATAAATACCAAATCAATCTTCAAAAAAATTAAACACTCACTAAAAGAGGGCATTGAAAATATTAGACTAAAACATCTCTTATTATTTAGATATAAAAGTCTTCCTGAATGAACTCAGTCCTGTTCTAAATTAGAATTGTTAATAAGTTTAAGCATCGTTGATAAACAGACACATTATATTTGTTGATAAGTCCTTAAACAGCAAAGTCATTTACATGTTATCAACAACTATATAATAGAAAAACAGGGGTATTCAGAAGTTATTAACAAATTATCAACATTGTTGATATCCTGTTAGTATCCAGTCTGTAAGTCAATTTTTATATTGACTTTTTTTTGCTAATTTATTGGGGATAAAAATTCCCACTTCCTGGCGAAAGCGGGGCTGCAAATATAGAGTAATTCATATTAAAAACGCATCTGCTTTAAGCCTTTTTTCTAATAAAAATAGGCTACACAGGCTAACTACCTCTTCATCATACGATCTATATCTCTTTTATGATCTTTTTGTTTTAAACTTTCGCGTTTGTCGTAGTTCTTTTTACCTCTGCAAAGAGCAATCTTAAGCTTCGCAAAGCCTTTTTGATTGATAAAAAGACTTAATGGAACTATAGACAGACCAGATTCCTTCGTCTTTCTATCCAGTTTATCCAACTCTTTTCGGTTCAGCAATAATTTACGCTCTCGTTTCTCTTCATGATTATAATAGCTTCCGAAACGGTATTCGGCAATGTGCATTCCTTTTACATACAATTCATTGTTTGCAAAGTAACAGAACGAATCCACTAAACTAGCTTTTCCCGCACGAATCGATTTAATCTCTGTACCAAACAACTGTATTCCTGCAACGTATTCGTCGATGAATTCATATTCAAAGCTGGCACGTTTATTTCTTATATTGATTTTTTGCATTTTAGGCTTAATTCTATATTTACTTCATCTCCAAAATTAATCGGAGATCAAAAATAATGCTTAGTTCCAAGGAGTCAACATTAATTCACTACAAAGTTAGTATTTATCTCATATTTCTAAATAAGAGTGGGTCATCCACTTCCTCATCGATGAATCATCACAACAAATATCTAAAGAAGCAAGCAAAGAATTACCTAACAAATAAAACTTAAACATGAAGTAAAAGCCCATTAATTCAAAGCATTCAATCAAATGTAGAAAATGATTCTAATTATTCAGAAAACTTAAAGTAATTTTGTAGCGATTCAACAAGAAAAGAAATCTTATGCAATACAATTTATTAGTCGTATTAGGAGCAACAGCAACAGGTAAAACAGGTTTAGCCGTAAATCTGGCAAAACATTTTGATGCTGAAATTATCAGCGCTGATTCAAGACAAATCTATCGTGGAATGGATTTGGGAACAGGCAAAGATATTGAAGAGTATACGATTGATGGTCAGGAAATCCCACACCATTTAATTGACATTGCAGATGCCGGCTACAAATATAATGTATATGAATTTCAGCGTGATTTTGTTGAAGCCTTTGAAGATATTCAAAGCAGAAATCGCCTGCCTCTGGTCTGCGGTGGAACGGGTATGTATCTCGAAGCATGCCTTAAGGGATACAAATTAATTTCGGTTCCTAAGGATCAAGATTTCAGAGATTCTTTATTGGATAAAAGTCTTGACGAGTTGGGTGAAATTCTCAGAGGCTATAAGGAAGTGCATAACAATTCAGATCTTGAAACAAAAAAACGTGCCATTCGTGCAATTGAGATTGAGCGCTATTATGCTACCCACCCTGAAGTAGAAATGAAACATCCAGAATTAAAACCTCTGCTTATTGGAATAGAATTCGATAGAGAAAACAGACGAAGTCGAATCAGCCAGCGACTGAAAGAACGTCTTGACTCAGGTATGGTTGAAGAAGTTAAAGGCTTAATAGAATCGGGAGTTAGTCCGGAAGATTTAATCTATTACGGCTTAGAATATAAATTCCTAACTCGCTACGTCATTGGTGAATTAACTTATGATGAAATGTTTACGCAGCTTGAGATTGCTATTCACCAGTTTGCAAAACGACAAATGACCTGGTTCAGAAAGATGGAACGAAGTGGTTTCGATATTCACTGGTTAGACGGTTTTATGCCACTCGAAGAAAAAATTAAAGAAGTTGAAAAACTTTGGAACGCCTAGAGTCCAAAGCTCAGTTCGTTTTAAAAATATTTTTTAATTTCTGAGAAGACAATACGTTTAACTCCAAGAGTATCCCATTTTTCAAATGGAAGAGGAATATTAGGCAGTTCTTTTATTGCATCTTCAATTACGAACACCTCTATATTTTGTTTGGCTAAACCACAAACGGCACAATCAACACAAACATTGGTCGTTACACCATAAACAAAGACTTTCTTTGGAGCCAATTGTCCAACTAACATCTGTGTATTAGGATTCCCTTCGAACACATCAAACACATCCTTGAAAACTACCAAATTTCGGGCTTGAGTCATCTTCTCAATTTCTTCGCTTGAGTACAATTTATCCCAGTTCAGAGTTAAAGGATTTTCAGGCTGTGTCTCACTCATATATTCTGCACCCTTGGTACCTGCCATACAATGTGGAGGGAAAGTTGACACAAAATCCGGTGTATCAGACAATTCTTTCGCATCAGGATAATGATGATCTGCCGTATTAACAACCTGAATATTGCTTTCTTTTGCAAATAGAGTAATACGTTCTAAAAGAGGTAAAATATCTTCAGAGTCGGGTACATATAACTTGCCCTCTTTGTTCATAAAATCGAATTGTGTATCTACATTCCAAAACAAAAGCTCCTTTTTAAACATATCATTTGATTAATTGGATTCAAGCGAAACTAATAAAAATACAGCAAACTTGAGTATTCTTGAAAGCTTATCAATCTTATTTAAACAAATATTTCATATACTGCTCATTGTTTTTTATTTTCATCCAACAATTTGAAATCTACCATATGGCTACTCCCTTATTAATGTCCAGAACAAAAAACACTTACCATATCATTTTTTGGTCTGTTTCACTCTCTTTTTGGCTAATTTCAATGTTTGTAGCGAGTGAATTTAAGAATGTACTCACTTTCAAAATGATTTCACTATCAATAGCCTTCAATTTTTGTTTTGCTGCAGCTGTCTACACCAATTTAAGAGTATTAATCCCTGCCTTTTTTAAGAAAAAATCATTCTTTCTTTTCTTCACAAGTCTATTCATAACTGTTGGTCTGTCAGCATTACTGATTCAATTCTTACTGATATATCCACTACATAACTTTGTCATAGAAGAAGGCGCATTCGAATCTTTCATTTTTTCCGACTGGTTTGGTTTCTTTTTCTTTTCATTTGTATACGTAGGCATTACCAGTATATTTTCCTTAACTAGAGAATGGTTTATCCTCCAAAGAATATCAAATCAATTAAAAGACATTGAAAAAGAAAAACTTGAAGCTGAACTTAAAGTCTTAAAAACACAAATTAAGCCTCATTTTCTATTCAATTCTTTAAATAACATTTATGCTCTCGCTCTCGATAAGTCTGATGAAACTGCTGATGTTGTTCTTCAGCTATCAGATTTAATGCGCTACATTTTATACGATTGCAATGAGAAACTGGTTGATATCAATAAAGAACTTGATTTTTCGAGAAATTATATCAATTTGCACAAGATCAGGTTGGGTGAAGATACGCCTGTCAATTTTATTATCAATGGACATTTTGATGGGCACAAAATTGCTCCACTCCTATTTGAGCCATTTATAGAGAATGCATTTAAACATGGCGTATACGGAAAAGATTCAGATAGCTTTATTAATATTATTTTTAATTTTGATGAAAATGATCAGATGGAGTTAATTATTGAAAATAGTTACGATCCTAATTGGAACAGCTCTAAAAAAGGTAGTGGTGGTATCGGTATTCAGAATGTCATTAGACGCCTCGAACTTATTTATCCTCAGAAGCATAAAATAGATATTGACAAAGGGGAGGCAGTTTTCAAAATCACACTAAAAATCGAACTTTCTTAATTGTTTAAAAAAATGACTAATTTGGTTGGCTGATGCCAACTAAACTTAAGACTAGCCACCAAGTCTTAGCAAGAAAAATGAAGATATGAAACTAAGATGCTTAATAATTGACGATGAACCTTTAGCACAACGTGTGTTAGAGAAATACATTGCTGAACTTTCGGGTTTAGAATTAGTAGGTAAGTGTGGGGATGCTCTCGAAGCTATGGACGTACTTAAAAAAGAAGAGATCGATTTAATATTTTTGGATATTAATATGCCACGATTGAATGGAATCAACTTTCTTAAAACATACAAAAATCCTCCTTTAACCATTATCACCAGCGCATACACAGAATATGCAGTTGAAAGTTATGAGTTAAACGTACTTGACTATCTAAAAAAACCTTTTGCCTTTCAAAGATTCTTGCAAGCTATACAAAAAGCTGAAGAAAGATTGAAAAAAGTCGATCAGCAAGAAGAAGTCAAAGGTGATATGGAATATATATTTGTGAAAGCTAACAAAAAGACAATTAATGTAAGCCTTGATAGTATTCAATATATAGAAGCTTTGGGTGATTACGTAAAAATCTATACCGATTCTGAGCATATTGTAACCTATCAATCTCTTAAAGGAATAGAGAAGTTGTTACCAACTCAAAAATTTTACCGTGTACACAAATCCTATATTGTGGCGCTGGCTAAAATCAAATCGATTGAGGGAAACATGGTTCATATGAGTAATAACAGTCTTCCAATTGGGAATAATTACAAGCAAGGTTTCTTGCAAAAAATTCATATGAATTAAGCTTTATTCTTAACTCTTTTAATAACATAAAATTTCCTTACTAATCTATTAGCTCAACCAGCTATAAACTCAAGATTGGAAGCGAAAAAATATAATTCAATTTAAGTTCGTATTTACAGCCTTTTTGCTAAATTTAGACTGAAAACTTGAATATATATTGATCTATAAAATTGTAAATAAATGAAACGACTAACAACATCCCCTTATAGCCTAATAATCTTAGGATTAATCTTTGCTATTAATATTACAGGATGTAAGCCTGTAGACAAAAAAGCAAATAAAGAAACGCAAACAGAGAAGCCATTACTTAAAAAAGCGATTGCTAAAGAGGTAAAAGATGTGGTTTATCCACTTCCAACAACCTTCGAATTGACTTCAATGTTGAATAGAATTGGTGCTGACTATATTTTAGGCATTTCAAATTCTACTGAAAATGCAGATAAATATTTTACAGAAAAAGCCAGAGCTTTAAATCTTGGTATCTATAGTGCTGACCTAAGTTATGCAAGTACATATCACAGAAAGCAGGAGACTATGTTGTTTCTTAAAGCTTCTAAAAAAATTATCGATAATCTGGAGATTACTTCAGCTTTCAATGAGACATTAGTTAGCGATGTTGAAAAGAACTTGGATAATAAAGAAGAGCTTATTAAGCTTATCACAAATTCATTTTATGACACTTACGCTTTCTTAAACAAAAATGGTAAAGCAAACCTTTCTCTTTTTGTAGTTAGTGGTAGTTTCATCGAAGGGCTTTATATTGCAACTCACATTTCTGAAAATACCTTTACTAATCCTGAAATTGTAAAAGTAATTTTCGATCAGAAAGATTCATTGGAGCGTTTATTAAAAGTTCTTCAACCAGAAGCTCAAGATCCTAACATTGCTTCATTAATAAATGATTTCAAAGGACTTAAAACTAGTTTCGACAAAGTTGGCGAAAGCATGACTAAGCCTCAATTAGAAGAAATTACAGCTAGTGTTGTTAAGCTTAGAGAAGCTATTGTAAAATAAGTTTCTACTAAACGAAACAACATCTAAAATATTAAAAACTGCAATTCATATGAATTGCAGTTTTTTTTATGTCTTGTTTTTGCAAGCCATCTAACATTTTTGATAAATAAATTGTATTTTTAGATCTGTTCAGTAAAAGCTGTACGATCCATTTTACTCTGGAATTTCTAATAAAAACATTCAACTCTTCAAATGGGAGAATCAATCTTAAATGCACTTATGCACCTTTTTGCCATTGTTGCCAATGCCAAAGAAGAGGGTGTTTCGAACAAAGGGAAAGACATCGTAGATAATTTCCTAAAGCGTTACGTAAGTGCTCAAGATGAAATTGAATATATGAACTTATTCCTAAACTACTATGAGTTTTACCATAGAGAAATGGAATATCAGTCAAGCGTACACCAAAAAACGGCCAATATTATTTCCTTATCCGAGGCTGCAAATGTTTGTATACGAATTCGTCCGGAACTCATTCAAGAAGAGCGCTTAGTTGTATTACTTCGTCTTTTGGAATTTATATACGAAGATGATATAGTTAGTGAAGGAGAGTTCGAGTTTATTAGTATTGTTGCTGAAAACTTTAAGATTAACCGAAATGAATTTCTCAATGCAATAGCCTTTATCATTGGAGAAGATTTTCTTGATGAATACGATAAAAGTAAGTTTCTGATTATAAACAATCAGATTACTGAGTGGTCTGAGAACCTTTCCTGGTTCATGAAAAAAGATCAAAAAAAGAATACAGGTCAAACAAAGCATCTCTATTGTGAAAACCTATATGGAAAACTGGTCACGCTTTATTTCCCGTCAGCCAACCTAATCGTATTCAGGTATCTTGGCGAGCTCAACTTATATGTCGAAGGAAATAAAATTGTTAAGGGACAAAGTTACAGGCTTAAACATGGCTCCATTATAAAAGGGCCCAATATTAAATCAATTTATTATTCTGACCTGGCAAGTATTTTCCTAAAGGAAGACAATCAAGAAAACATTGTTTTTACTGTAAAGGATGCTATTTTCAGATTTAGAAATTCTCATAATGGGATTCACAACTTCAACATCTCCGAGAAAAGTGGCCAACTAATTGGCATCATGGGTGGTAGTGGTGTAGGAAAATCAACACTATTAAACGTCCTTAATGGCAATTTACCTCTTAATAGCGGTGAAATCTTCATCAACGATTTCGAAATTCACAGAAACAAGTCTGCTATTCAAGGATTAATTGGTTTTGTTCCTCAGGATGATCTTTTAATTGAAGAATTAACGGTCTTCCAGAATCTATACTATAACGCAAAGCTCTGTTTCAAAGAATTTACTGAGCATCAAATTTTAAAAACAGTTCACACTTTACTCCATGATTTAGCACTTTATGAGGCTAGAAATCTAAAAGTAGGTAATCCTCTAAATAAATTCATTAGCGGTGGACAACGTAAGCGTCTAAACATCGGTTTGGAGCTTATGCGTGAACCATCAATTCTATTAGTTGACGAACCGACTTCGGGTCTTTCATCTACTGATTCAGAAATGATTATGAATCTTCTGAAGCAACAAACTTTAAAGGGAAAACTAGTTATTGCTAATATCCACCAGCCCTCATCGGAGATCTTTAAGATGTTCGATAAGCTATGGATTATGGATAAAGGTGGTTATCCGATTTATACAGGAAATCCGATTGATTCAATTGTTTATTTTAAAACACAAAACTCACAAGTTAATGCCGCTGAAAGTGAATGTATCACCTGTGGTAATGTAAATCCTGAGCAAATTCTACAAATTGTAGAAACTCGAAAAATTGATGAAAACGGTAAACCAACTCGTGAAAGAAGAACCAGCCCTAAACAATGGAACGAAAAGTACCGACAAAATATTGATGCACCTGTTGAGCCGGTAAAATCAGAAGGTAGCTTACCTAAAAGTAATTTTAAAATACCAAGTAAAGTTAAGCAATTCTCGATTTTTTGGATTAGAAATTTACTCTCAAAACTAACAAACAGGCAATACTTAATTATTAACCTGTTTGAAGCACCCTTGTTAGCCTTTATTCTTGGCTTTTTCACAAAATACACTTCAGCTGGCAACTATGTTTTTGGCGACAACAAGAACTATCCCGTTTTTCTATTTATGGCTGTCGTCGTTTCCATGTTTATAGGACTTAGTGTCAGCGCCGAGGAAATTATTCGTGATAAAAAGATATTACAACGAGAGAAATTCCTGAATCTATCTCGAAATGCGTATCTCTTTTCTAAAATCACATTCTTGTTTTTGCTATCTGCAATACAAACTCTAACATTTGTTCTGCTTGGTAATTATGTACTCGAAGTTCAAGGAATGACCCTTTCCTTTTGGCTCGTTCTGTTTACAACATCCTGTTATTCTAATATGGTTGGCCTAAATATTTCTTCCGGGTTAAATTCTGTAATTACAATTTATATCCTCATACCATTAATTCTGGTACCGCAACTTCTTTTGGGTGGTGCTATGATTAAATTTGATGATTTACATGGAGGAATTACTAATAAAACCTATGTCCCAATTATAGGTGATTTAATGACTACACGATGGGCTTACGAGGCTATGGCTGTCACTCAATTTAAGGATAATGAATTCGAAAAACACTTCTTCGATTATGAAAAAGGTGTCAGTGATGCTGCCTTCACAAGCTCATTCTTAATTCCAAAAATTGAATCAATTCTTATTGATTGTGAAAGGAATATTGAATTCGAAAAAAACTCAGAAGAGACTAAAAGTCATTTCCACCTTTTAAGAAATGAAATCACACAACTAACCGAAGAAGCCGAATTTGAACCTTTTGTTAGTCTAAACAAATTAAATACGCTTGATTTTAATTTAGATATACTCGAAAAAACCAGACAATATCTAGATGGTATCAAGCTACATTTTATGGGTATAAATAGTGAATCGGGCTATAAGAAAGATTTTCAGTACTCAAGATTAGTTGACTCACTTGGACGTGATGGTGTATATAATTTTAAGCAAAACTATTACAATCAAGCCTTGGCTGATTTGGTTTTAAACAGAACTGAAGTCAATAAAATGATTGAAGTCGATGAAAGGCTTGTTCAAAAGAAGGATCCAATATTCATGTACCCTGATTCCAGATTTGGGCGAGCTCATTTTTATGCACCCGTGAAACGAATTTGGAATTATTACATCGACACCTATTGGTTTAATCTGATGATAATTTGGTTAGGAACAGCTCTTCTTTTTGCCACTCTTTGGGCCGATTTGCTTCGCAAATTTGTTGATTTTTTCGAGAGTCTCAAGTTGGTTCATCGCGAAAAGAAAGTAAAACCTTAATACTTTTATTATCTCTTAAATTTTATAAAACCTGCTCTCTAGTAGTAAATCATTTTATCTAAAATTCGATAGATTTCTTAAGTTTGTGCTCATTAGAATTGACAACTAAAATCACAAACATGAATTTTAAATTTTTGATGCTTCCTCTTTTAGCTCTAGCTATTACAGGTACAAGTATGGCACAAACTAAGGGTATTGTTGACAACAAAACCCTAACTGAAATCCGTAACAGCTTTAAAGCTGATGCTTCAACCAAAGCAATTCAAAATGCAATTACAAACAGTAAAAGCATTCGTGAAATTGCCCTTAACAGAGACAAAGTAGGTGCAACTGATCATTTTTTCAAGTATAGAGTTGCCGTAAAAGGTATTACCAACCAAAAGAGCTCTGGGCGTTGCTGGATGTTCACATCAATGAACACGATTCGTCCGAATGTTATCAAAGATTTAAACCTTAACTCTTTCGACTTTTCACATAACTACAATTACTTCTGGGATATCTTCGAAAAGTCAAATCTATTCCTTGAGAACATTATCGCTACTGCTAATAAAGATATGGACGACAGAGAAGTTGTTCGTTACTTAAAAAGCCCTGTTGATGATGGTGGTGTTTGGAATTCATTTTTCAATGTAGCTAAGAAATATGGTGTTGTACCTGCTGAAGTAATGCCAGAAACAACTATTTCTAATAGTACAGGTCAATTAACTCGTATTATCAAAGAAAAATTAAGAGGCGAAGCTTATAAAATTCGTCAGCTTGCAACTAAAAAAGGAAATGCTAAAAAAGTTGAAGTAGCTAAAGTCAAAGCTTTAAAAGATGTTTACCGCATTCTTGCACTTGCATTGGGTGAGCCTCCTGTTGATTTCACTTGGAGATACAAAGATGCTGATGGCAAAATCAGCGAAGCTAAGAAATATACGCCTCAGGAATTCATGGCTCTTGTAGCTCCTGAATTTGCAAAAGACGAGATGGTAATGATTATGAATGATCCAACTCGTGAATATTATAAGGTTTACGAAATCAAAAACTACCGTAATGTTGCTGAAGGTATTAATTGGACTTACTTAAACTTACCAAATGATGAGATTAAGGCATTCGCAATGGCTTCTATCAAAAATAACCAGGCTATGTATGCATCTTGTGATGTAGGAAAGCAGCACAATCGTAAAGCTGGCGTTATGGATATGAACACCTACGATTATGCTTCTCTTTTTGGTGTTGAGTTCGATATGGATAAAAAAGCCCGAATTCTAACTCGTCAATCAGGTTCTTCTCACGCAATGACTCTAATTGGAGTTGATGTTGATGAGAATGAGAAACCAGTTAAATGGGAATTCGAAAACTCTTGGGGAACTTCTTCTGGAAATAAGGGCTACTTAACTTTCACTGATGAGTGGTTTAGCGAGTACATGTTCCGTGTTGTAATCAACAAGAAGTACTTAAACGATAAAGCTGTTAAAGCACTTAAGAGCAAACCTGTTCAGCTTCCGGTTTGGGATTATATGTTTTAATCCAAAAACAAACAAGACAATAAAATTAACGCCTCAAAACAATGTTTTGGGGCGTTATTTATTTTATCATCGCCATACGAGTTAAAACAGCTTGTGACGAAATTTATATCACAAACAGTTGTTAAAACTGAGAATAAGCTTTTCTCATAACAAGAGATATTTGTATCTTTGAATTATTCTAAATAAGCAATTTTACAAAGCCTAAAAAAGCAAACAAACCTATGCAAATACGAAAAAGTGGAGCTAAGTATTCAGCCATTGTTGGTATCGGGGAAAGAATTAGAAAAGAGAGTTTGAAAACTGGAGATGAATATTTACTACTTAATCGTGGTGTTAATGCGGTTTGTAATATTGAGCTAGATTCAGTTATTAAAAATATTGATTTCAATGGCAATGCTATGCAAGTTTATCCGCCTTCGCAAGGAAGGCAGGAACTGCGTGAAGCCATAAACCACCATTATTTCGACAATAAAAGTAAAACCGCAAATATTAGTGTAAGTGGTGGTGGCATGTCAGCTCTCGATCTTACTTTCCAAACTCTGGATGTCGATCAAATTCTCTTGCCTGAATACTATTGGGGTTCTTATTTTCAGGTCATGACTATTCGTGAGATTAAATCTGGAATTTATAGTGATTTTGAAGGTCTATTAAATCGACTCGATGAGATTAAAAACTCAGCCGTTATTATTTGTGATCCGAACAACCCTATTGGCAATAAAGTCGAAGATGCTGAGTTATTAAAGACAATAAAAGTGCTTAATGATAATGGGACAACTGTCATTATTGATTGTCCATATCGACGAATATTTTGCGATCAGGAAGATCAGTTCTATCAGGACTTGCTTGAATTTAAAAATGCCATTATTATAGAAAGCTTTAGTAAATCTATAGGTTTAAGTGGACAACGCCTGGGATTTATTCATTCAACAAATACCAATTTCAATACGGAATTAGGTATCCGATTGATGTATGCAACAAATGGGATCAATGCTTTTTCACAAATTCTTGTAGCCAACTTATTGGCATCGAATGAAGGTCACTTAGCAAGAAAAAAGTTTAAAGAAATCACAGTTGCAGGCATCCAAAGAAATATTGAATTCCTTAAAAAGAAGGATCTTCTTGCAAAAGAGTTTTATTTACAATCTGAGGCCATTGGTATCTTTGTCATTGTCAATAAATCGGAAGAAGAGTTGCTGAAAAAAAGAATTGGGTCAGTTTCATTAAGTTACTTTACAAAGACAAAAAAAGAGGAATCTTCGCAATACGCACGAATTTGTGTTTCAGTTCCTCCTGAGAAATTCGAAACTTATTTCGATAAATTTTAGACAATTTCTCAACTCAACAAAACCTCAGGACAACCATAAAAAAACAGCCATGTTAAAAAATAACACCTTTAAAAACATATTACTCACACTTGCCCTATTGGCTTGTGGTTATCTAGTTGCTCAACTATTTAATTATTCAAAATTATCCGATAAAAACAAAGAACATTTGGATACCGAGTATATGAATAAGTATAATGTTTATGCCTTAAAAACCCCCAATAAACTCTTTTTTGCCGAGGAAGAAGTCCCTCTGTATCGATGGGATGTGAAAGAATCGTTGGACAGAGAGTTATTGGTGAATACCTATTGGCAATCACAGACCTTATTATTTTTAAAACGCGCCAATCGATATTTCCCGATTATCGAACCCATATTAAAAGAACAAGGTATTCCTGATGATTTTAAGTATTTGGCATTGATTGAAAGCGGCTTGATTCCAACCGTTGTCTCTCCTGCCGGAGCTGTAGGTTTTTGGCAATTTATGGCACCTACTGCTAAAGACTACAAGCTAGAAGTTAATAAAGAAGTTGATGAGCGTTACAATATTGAAAAATCGACCTATGCAGCATGTAAGTACCTAAGGGATTCTTATAAAAAGTTTGGAACATGGGCTCTGGTTGCTGCCTCTTACAATGCAGGAAGATCGCATATTCATTCTCAAATGAAATTACAAGATGCAGGAACATATTATGATCTTTTGCTGGGTGAAGAACCTGCACGTTACCTATTTAGAATTGTTGCCGCTAAGCTAATTATGGAAAGCCCACAAAATTTCGGTTTTAAATTCCGTGATTCTGATCTTTATCCAAATATTCCTATTCGTAAGGTTAAAATAAACACAGGAGTTAAGGATTTTGCTGGCTTTGCTAAAGAAAATGGTGTGAATTACAAAATACTAAAGTTCTTTAATCCTTGGCTTAGAAAGCCCTATCTCACAAATAAGTATAAAAAAGAGTATGAAATTACACTTCCTGCCAAAGGATATATTAATTTTGCGTTTTCTGAATACAAAAAACCTCAAGAAATTAAAAAGTAATTGAGGATTTAAAAGCATAAGGAGATTGTAGATTGAAAGTTAAAGCTGAACAAACCATAGAAAATGAACTGTTAGAAACCGAAAACATTGATGTTCTTGGTGCCAGAGTTCATAACCTAAAAGATATTGATGTTAGTATTCCTCGTAACCAACTTTCGGTTATTACCGGATTGAGTGGTAGTGGAAAATCCTCATTGGCTTTCGACACCATTTATGCCGAAGGTCAGCGTCGCTATATCGAAACTTTCTCAGCCTATGCGCGCCAATTTCTTGGTGGCATGGAACGACCTGATGTGGATAAGATTACAGGATTGAGTCCGGTAATTGCCATCGAACAGAAGACGACCAATAAAAACCCACGTTCTACCGTAGGAACCATAACCGAGCTTTACGATTTTCTTCGATTACTTTATGCCAGAGCCAGTGTTGCCTATTCATACGAGACGGGTGAAAAGATGGTAAAGTATACCGATGAGCAAATTATTGAACTCATCTACAATAAATTCAACGAAAAACGAATTTACATCCTTGCTCCTATTGTGAAAGGACGAAAAGGGCACTATAAAGAACTTTTTGAACAAATTCGAAAAAAGGGTTTCCTGTATGCGCGTGTTGATGGCGAAATTGTCGAATTGCTTCATGGCTTCAAAGTCGATCGTTATAAGAGTCACACCATCGAAATTTTAATTGACAAATTGGTGGTTGATGAAGTTGGCGATAAGCGACTAAAAGAATCTATTCAAATGGCTATGAAACATGGTAAGGGAATTACCATGATTATGGATAAGGATAGTGACGAAGTCAAATATTACAGTCGTCTATTGATGTGTCCCAGCACTGGACTTTCATACAACACGCCAGCACCTCACAGTTTTTCTTTTAACTCACCACATGGTGCCTGTCCAAAATGTAAAGGCCTTGGAAGAATTAGTGCTATCGATATTGAAAAAATTATTCCTGACAACAGCGTCAGTATACATGCAGGTGGCATTATTCCTCTCGGCAAATATAAAAACAGCCTCATCTTTTGGCAAATTGAAGCCATCGCACGTAAGTACGATTTCGATTTAAAAACACCTATTAAAGGCATTCCTGATGAAGCATTGAGCATTATTCTTGATGGCTCGAGTGAGACCTTTAAATTGGAAAATACGCCCTTGGGAAATTCATCAAACTATTTCTTAAGTTTCGATGGGGTTTTAAAATATATTTCCAATCAGGAAAGTAGCACGACTTCGAAAAAAGCGAAAAAGTGGGCTGAACAATTCATAAAAAATACACTTTGCCCTACTTGTGAAGGGCAACGACTTAAGAAGGAATCACTTTACTTTAAGATTCACGATAAAAACATTACCGATCTTGCTCAAATGGACTTAAGCCTTTTGAGTGAATGGTTTGCTACTGTTGAATCTCACATGAGTGATAAGCAACTCAAAATTGCATCAGAAGTCCTAAAAGAAATTCGCGATCGCCTTGAGTTCTTACTCGACGTTGGCTTGGAATATTTATCTCTAAACCGAAGTTCAATCAGTTTATCAGGTGGTGAGTCTCAACGTATCCGACTAGCAACTCAAATTGGTTCGCAACTGGTTAACGTACTTTATATTCTCGATGAACCAAGTATTGGACTGCATCAGCGCGACAATCAAAAGTTGATTCAGTCCTTGCGTCAGCTTCGCGATTCAGGTAACTCAGTTGTAGTTGTTGAACACGATAAGGACATGATTGAATCTGCCGATTACGTGGTGGATATGGGACCTTTTGCAGGTAAGCATGGTGGTGAAATTGTATTTGCAGGTACACCAGATAAAATGTTGAATGGCGATAGCCTGACATCACAATATATTAATGGCAAAAAGAGCATTCTTGTGCCTTCTGAAAGAAGAAAAGGAAATGGCAAAACGATAAAGCTTACAGGCTGTAAGGGGAATAACCTTAAGAATGTTGATGTCAGCTTCCCACTTGGCAAATTCATCTGTGTCACAGGTGTTTCCGGGAGTGGTAAGTCAAGTTTAATTAATGGTACCCTGCAACCAATCTTATCTCAACATTTTTATCGCTCAGTAAAAGATCCATTGGCATATGATAAGGTTAAAGGTATCGATAATGTGGATAAAGTTGTTGAAGTAAATCAAGCACCACTTGGTAAAACGCCTAGATCGAATCCCGCTACCTATACCAATGTTTTTGGTGATATTCGTAAACTGTTCGAAAAATTACCTGAATCACAAATTCGTGGTTATAAGGCCGGACGATTCTCCTTTAATGTAAAAGGCGGACGTTGTGAAACTTGCCAGGGAGCTGGTGTTCGTGCTATCGAGATGAACTTCTTACCAGATGTTTATGTCCACTGCGACGAATGTAACGGGAAACGATACAATCGCGAAACTTTGGAGGTGCGTTACAAAGGAAAATCTATCGGTGATGTTCTGGATATGACCATCAATCAAGCCGTTGTATTCTTCGAAAAAATCCCGAATATTCTACCTAAGCTTAAAGTTTTACAAGAAGTTGGTCTAGGCTATATTACGCTTGGTCAACCCTCTACGACCCTTTCCGGTGGCGAATCGCAACGTGTAAAACTAGCAACTGAGCTTGCTAAACGAGATACGGGTAAAACCATGTATATTCTTGATGAACCCACTACTGGTCTTCATTTTGAAGATATTCGAGTTCTACTTGAGGTATTAGATCGTTTGGTAAACAAAGGCAATACAGTCTTGGTTATTGAACACAATATGGATGTGATTAAAGTTGCTGATCATGTGATTGATATCGGAAAAGAAGGTGGACGAAATGGTGGCGAAGTCATGTGTGTTGGAACGCCTGAAGAAGTCGCTGAATGCACAGAATCTTTCACGGCAAAGTTTTTAAAAGAAGAGCTGCTTTAATCCGTTTTTAGTGGTTGCTAATTGAGTAAAATATTTTACATTTGTTATTTGAAACTATTCTAAATTGAAGCATCAAAATCAAATGAACAAAACCACACTAATTCTGTTATTCTTCGGACTAAGTCTGGGATTTCAGGCCTGTAATTCAAAACAAAACAAAGTTGACGATAAACTAATTTCGGTTAGTATTCTACCTCAAAAGTACTTTATTGAGCGTATTGCTGGTGAAGATTTCAAAGTAAACGTGTTGATTCCTCCAGGGGCAAGTCCTGCTAGCTACGAGCCTACTCCAAAGCAAATGCAGGATATGTCAAAATCTGCAACCTACTTAAGAATCGGTCATATCCCATTCGAGAAAGCATGGTTAAACAAGCTATTGGAAGGCAACGATCATATTAAAAGCCTGGATATGTCGGAAGGCATTGAACTAATCAGAGGTTCTGAAATTCGTCATGGCGATCATTTCCACGAAGGTGGTATCGACCCACATATTTGGTCATCTCCAAAAACAAGCAAACAAGTTATTGCAAACACTTATAAGGTTTTGGTACAACTAGCTCCTGAAAAGGAGAAAGAGTACACTAGCAATTACATGAAGCTAATGTCGGACATCAATGTAATGGATAAAGGTGCTGAAACCATCTTTGCCCAGAAGCCAAATAAAGCATTTATGATCTACCACCCTGCTCTTTCGTATATGGCGAGAGATTATGGATTCACACAAATTTCCATTGAACACGATGGCAAAACACCTTCGCCTGCTCACATGAAAAATATGCTGGAATTAGCTAAAAAGCATCAAATCAAAACTGTTTTTCTTCAGAAACAATTCAATATGGATAATGCTAAAGTCATTGCCAAAGAGATTAATGCTGAACTTATCCAGATTGACCCACTTAGTGAAGATTGGTTGGCTGAAATGAACCGAATTATGGGTTACCTTAAAAAGTGAAAGAGTAAAAAAGTAAATGAGTGAATGTGCCAGACGATCTTGATACTTGATACTCAAACCTTGATACTTGTAACTAAATGAGTGAAAAGGTGAAAGAGTAAAAAAGTAAATGAGCGAATGTGCCAGACGGTCTTGATACTTGATACCCGATACTTAATCTTCATACTCCCTTGATGCTTTCTGCAAAATACTTTGTATTTTGTATCTGCTCAAATCAACAAAAATAAAATGACCAAATTACTGGAACTGAAATCGGTTTATGCTGGTTACGACAATAAAGTTGTCTTAAAGGATGTGAACCTCACAGTTAAGGAAAATGATTTCTTAGGCGTTATTGGACCTAATGGAGGAGGAAAAACAACTCTACTTAAGGTGATTTTGGGTTTAATCAAACCCATCGAAGGGTTGGTTGAATTCAATAATATTGATGATAACCTAATTGGTTATTTACCTCAGATTAACACCATAGACCAAAAGTTTCCAATTCCTGTTCGAGAGGTTGTTTTGTCAGGCTTAATGTCGCATAAAAAATTGTTTGGGAGATACAGAAACGAAGACAAAGAGAAAGCTAAAGCTCTTATGGAGCAAATGGGTATTCTTCACCTTAGAAATAAGAATATTGGAGAACTATCAGGAGGTCAGTTGCAACGTGTTTTTCTTTGTAGAGCCATAATTTCTGATCCACAGATTTTAATATTAGATGAGCCTGACACCTATGTTGATAGTCATTTCGAAACGGAATTGTATGGTGTTTTAGATCAGCTCAACGATCATATGGCTATTATTGTTGTTTCGCATGATGTAGGAACCATCAGTTCACATGTAAAAACCATAGCCTGTGTTAACGGAAGCTTGTGTTATCACGATTCGAACATTATTAACGAAGAACAGCTTAAAACTTATAATTGTCCTATCGATTTGATTACACATGGCGAAGTTCCTCATCGCGTTTTAAAAAAGCACTAAACCTAATTCGTAACAGACAATTTGAAATCAGAATTTCATGAACGAAATCGTTGAATTATTAAGTTATACTTTTTTCCAAAATGCAATGGGCGCAGCCATTCTGGCAAGTATATCATGTGGTATAATTGGAACTTATATTGTCGCACGCCGTATTGTATTTATTAGTGGTGGTATAACGCATGCATCCTTTGGGGGAATTGGCATCGCCTGGTTTTTAGGTTTGAACCCTGTACTTGGCGCTGCGGTATTTGGTGTATTCTCGGCTTTGGGTATCGAATGGGTATCGAAAAAAACTGATGTTCGGCAAGATTCAGTTATTGGTATTCTTTGGGCACTTGGTATGGCTCTGGGTATCATTTTCATTTATATGACACCTGGTTATGCCCCAAACCTAATGTCCTATCTTTTTGGTAGTATCCTTACGGTTTCGAGCCTCGATTTATACCTACTCTCAGCCTTATGCGTCCTTACTATATTGGTGTTTGCATTTATGATGCGTCCGATAGTTTATGTAGCCTTTGATGAAGGTTACGCTCAAACCCATAAAGCGCCCGTACAGTTTCTCAATTATCTGATGATTGCCTTGGTTGCTTTAGCTATTGTTTTAAACATTCGGGTCGTGGGTATTATTTTGGTTATTTCATTTTTAACCATCCCCCAAACCATATCCAATATGTTTACTCAAGATTTTGGTAAAATGATTTTGGGAGCCATCGGTTTTGGTATACTTGGCTCACTGTTAGGACTCTTTATGGCTTATAAATTGAATGTACCATCAGGTGCAACCATTATCTTTTCGTTCGTCATTTTATTTATCCTTGCTAAAGTGATTCAACTAAGTCTTTTAAAGTTGAGTAAAAAGGTGAAAGAGTAAGTGAGTGAAGGTGTGAATGAATGAAAAAGTTAAAGAGTAAAGAGGTGAAAGAGTTAATGAAATTACGAATTACGAATGAGCGATGTATTGAGCTTGTCGAAATATGAAAGTGTGAATAGAAAAATATAAAATTCTATTATTTACTATTGTAAATACACCCTTTCGTCTATCGACACTTTCCCTAAAAGGGAAAGATTAGAGTACAAAACTTAGAATATTAATTCAAAGCTTTGTTTTTCTTTCTCCACTTTTAGGGGAGATGTCCGAAGGACAGAGGGGTGTTCAACTTTTACTGTTTTATGAGTAAACTCTGTAATCCGTGATAAATTCGCGACATCTGTGTTTAACGCAAAAGGGATAGAAGCATGTGTTTGAGCTCCTTTGTTCATTTTTTTTCGGACAAAGAGCGAGTGCGGATAGCCCGACCCGAAGGGGTTTGCCCCAATTAGTATTGATAAGCGTGCAGATGTGTGCTCTGGAAAAAAAGTTTAATTTCTTTTATTTAGAATTAGAATTAATAAATTAGCAGGAAATTTGTCAGATCGCCCTTTTAGAATGAAATAAGTAACAGATCTGAAATACATTAGATATTCATAAACTAAACAACACAAATAAAAATGACTTACGATTTAATAGTAGTAGGAAGTGGACCAGGTGGTTATGTTGCTGCCATTAGAGGGGCACAATTGGGTATGAACGTTGCCGTAGTTGAACGTGCTGAACTAGGTGGTATTTGTTTAAACTGGGGATGTATCCCAACCAAATCCTTATTAAAATCAGCTCAGGTTTACGATTATATGAAGCATTCTGCTGATTATGGTATAGCTGTTGAAGGTGAAATTAAGCCTGATTTTGAAAAGATAGTTGAGCGTAGCCGTGGGGTTGCTAATAAGATGAGTGCCGGTATTCAGTACTTACTTAAAAAGAATAAGGTTACTGTGATCAATGGTTTTGGTAAACTTACTGTTGACAAAAAGCTGGAGGTTTTAGCTGAAGATGGTAGCAAAACAAACTACGAGGCTAAGCACATTATTTTAGCTACAGGTGCTCGCTCTCGCGAATTGCCAAACTTACCACAGGATGGTAAAAAAATCATTGGTTACCGTAAGGCGCTAACGCTTGACAAATTACCTAAATCGATGATTGTTGTTGGTTCCGGTGCTATTGGGTCTGAGTTTGCTTACTTCTACTCAAGTTTGGGAACTCAAGTCACTTTAGTTGAGTTTATGCCAACCATTCTTCCTATTGAGGACGAAGAGGTTTCTAAGCAAATGGGACGTTCTTTCAAGAAGAATAAAATTAAAGTCATGGTGAAATCTTCAGTTGAGTCGGTTGAAGGCGAAGAGGGTGACTTGAAAGTAAACATCAAGAATAAAAAAGGTGAGATTGAAGTTCACGAATGTGAGATTGTTCTTTCTGCCGTAGGTATTTCACCAAATACCGAGAACATTGGACTTGAAGAAGCTGGTGTTGAAACTAAAAACGGACGTGTTGTTGTTGATGACTATTTCCGTACCAATGTTGAAGGCGTTTATGCTATTGGTGATATTCTGGAAGGTCCTGCTTTAGCTCACGTTGCTTCGGCTGAAGGGATCTGTTGTGTTGAGAAAATTATGGGAATGAATGTTGAGCCTATCGACTACACAACCATTCCTGGATGTACATATACCACACCTGAAGTTGCTTCGATGGGATTAACTGAGAAAGCGGCTAAGGAAGCCGGTCACGAAATTAAGGTGGGTAAATTCCCATTCTCTGCTTCGGGTAAGGCTAGTGCTGCCGGTGCAAACGAAGGTTTCGTTAAACTGATTTTCGATGCTAAATATGGCGAGCTTTTAGGTGCGCATATGGTAGGTGCTAACGTAACCGAAATGATTGCTGAATTGGTTACGGCTCGTAAGCTTGAAACAACAGGTCACGAGTTAATTAAAGCTATCCACCCTCACCCAACCATGAGTGAAGCGGTAATGGAAGCTGCTGCAGCTGCTTATGATGAAGTGATTCATATCTAAAAGACGATATACACAATTATATATTAGAGAGGATATCCAACAGGATATTCTCTTTTTGTTTTTAGTACATATTAGTAATAACTAAATTTCATACAATGTCTCTTTTTCATTTAACCAGATGACATATTGATCCGACAATTATCTACTAAAACATGAAATTCTAATAATTACTACTCATTGATTATTTAATATAAAAATAAATTATTGTAAATTCGACCTGATCATAAAAATCAACTAGGAAGTTAACTACCAAAATCAAGAGGAGAGAAGAATTTATCTGGAAGTAAAAGAGGTGTAAGATTGATTATAAAAATTAGAGTTACAAATCACTCAACATGGTGGGCGTTTATTCATAATTAAACAAACACCAAAATACTAATCATTAAAAATTACTATTATGAAAAAAATCTACTTATTATTAACACTCTTACTCTTTAGTTTAATTGTTAATGCTGGCATCAATGGGCCAGGCATCAAAGATTCGCCTGGTATCTATCCCAACTTTGAAAAGCAATACTCTATTAGTCTTAGCGGTGATTGGAATTTTGAATGGTCAGTCGAAGGAGGTAAAATCATTAGAGGTAAATACGAATACGCAGTAATCATACGTTGGCATGATTCAAACGTTGATGGACATAAAGTAAAATTGACCGCCAAAGCAAAGAACACTCCTAAAATTCTCAATTTCAGCGAATCAGTGAAGGTTTTTTCTTTGAAAGGTGAACAACCTGCAGAATTCACTGCCGGTGACAAAAACATCTCTTTCGGGGATAATACTGCTGTCACATACACAATTCCACGTCTTAATTATCCTGCAGATCCTGGTTTTGGAGGAGAATCTGCAGCTAGTTATGATTGGATAATACCTTCTGGCTGGAGACACAATAATAAAATTAGTAACGGAACCGACCCTATAAACACAGACGATTCAAGTATTACTGTATATCCAGATGACTGTACAGGAGGTACAATCAAGGTTTTTGGTGTCCCCTTCTATTCTGACATGTCGAAATCTGAAGAAAGGGTAAGAAAAATCACAAGAAGTACTCCCCCTATGAAAAGTTCTACGTTTACCACGACATGTGGCAATCCCAAAGAAATTACGTTGGAGGTTGCAAACATTTCAAATGCAACATATCAATGGACAAAACCTTCAGCATGGTTGTGGACAAGCTCTACTAACACAAATATTGTTAAGGTAATGCCCAATGGTTCAAGTGGAGGTGCAGTATCAGTTAATGTGAATGGCTGTACTAATTTTACACAAAGTCAACAAATCGCATTTTACGACTGGGACCCGAATGAACCTGAACCAAAAATTACTGGTGCAAAAGTCGTATGCTCAGGCGGAAGTACTTACACATTGGTAAATGCCTATTCTAATGCAACAAGTGTTACATGGAGTGCAAGTCCTGCTTCCCTCTTTTCTAATGCATCAGGAAATAGTTCAAGTGCTTTCTTGAAAGCAAAATCATCGGCAACAAGTGGATCTGCTCAAATTACGTTTACACTACGCAATCAATGTGGAGCTAGCCATCCCGTGAAACATAATGTTTGGGTTGGTATTCCTAATAATATAAGAGGGAAAATGCCAAATCATGAAGAAGGAGAATATCCAATGTTATGCAAGATTGATCATTATATTTCTGATAATAGTCTAACTGTTAGATGTGATGGTGCTGACTTTGATGCAGAATACAAATGGAATATATGGAACAACGGTTTTGCTTATAATATCAGGCAAAATAGAATACAATTTCAACCATATACTGAAGGTGGTGTTGCTTTTGATGTAAAAGTGAAAAATAGTTGTGGCTGGTCAGATTCAGAAGGATTTATTTTTCCTGTTATTGATTGTGATGGTCCTGGTGGTCTTGGAGAAGAAATGTTTATAATGCCTTCATCAGGTTCAGCCAACGAAAACGAAGAAATTGATTTTAATAACGTTGACGAGATATCTGATTATCAAAAGTCATCACAAGTACTGAATCCTGATAATTCTACTAATTCAGCTCGTAGAATCTTCATGATGTCGCATCCCAATCCAGCCAATCAATATACAGAATTGAACTTTTATAGCGAGAATGAATTATCAACTTACCAAAAAGATTCTCCTACAATGATAAGTATCTCCTTAAGTGAACAAACTCAGGAACTAGGTGAATATGAAATTCAAATTTGGAGTGAACGAAAAGGTCTTGTAAAAAAATTAAAAGCTAGAGATAAAAAGCTACAGATCAAAACCAATACTTTAGATGAAGGACTTTACTTTCTCCATGTTATTGTTAATGGACGAGTGTATAAACAAAAGTTGAGAATAAAACGATAATAAAATTATTAGTTATTAGTGTAAGAGGGCATCTTTTCAATGGATGCCTTCTTTTTTACTCTTCAGTTTCAAGAAAATTTCCACAAAACAGAAACAACCTTTCTAACAATTGAACATCAATAGTTTAAACAGAATTATGAACCAATAAATTGAAACTATGAAAACAATTGGATTTAAACACTTACTTATCCCCATATGCGTTAGCATATCACTAGGTGCAGGATGCGATAAAGATGATGATAAAATATTCTTAGAATTGAAAACTGGTAGTGATCAAACTCAAATTAAAAAATTAATAAGTGGTATTGAGTTTAAATATTGCTTATTAGATGAAGCAAAAAATTCTAAAGTAGTATTTAATCATGGAGAAAATATATCTTTCTATTTTTCAATAACTAATAAGAATGATAGTAAAATTACTATTGATGGTAAACTAATCAATTCTGATTTTTTTATAGTCAAAAAAAACTCTTCAAATGAATCTATTGGGAAACCCTGGACTTCTGTGTTTTGCGAGTATAGTCTCAGTCCTCAAGAATTCAACTTAGAACCAATGGAAACATTAGAATTAATCGCCCCTTGGAATGTGTCGATAGAATCAAGTAACAGTTACTTCCCATTTTGTTTTGAGCAAAATAATCCAATCATGCCAATTGATTTGTATTTCTCAGAATTCACAATCGAGAGTTATAAAAGAAGATGTAGCATTTGAAATCAAGTAATATGCTATGAAAATATTTCGATTTATACACCTACTCATCCTTATATACCTAAGCGTATCTCTAGGTGTGGGATGTGACAAAAGCAAAGGGGATAGTGAATTTGTTAAAAAAGACTTCTTAAAATTCTCGGATTTCGGGTGTAAAGACGTCCTATGGAACCTGAAACCTGAATATTCAGGAAGTCATTATATAATATCTAATCAAAGTGAACTGGAAGAATATATTACAAGTGAGTGTATTCCACAAATAGACTTCACAAAATACATAGTTCTTATTGGCAATAAACATTTTACAACAGGAACTTCTCTTTATGATGAAAAAGTTGAGGAAAGTAATTCCGAAATTGTGTATACAGTGACCTTCCTTACCAATGAAGCTGCTGTTGTCATAGGAGTTAACTATCATGTTGTTATTGAAAGATCGTCAATCAATAAAAACATCAAGATAATAGAAACTACAAAAAATAGTTTGTAGAAAACAAACCCTAGATAAATAGAAGCAATGAAAGCAATTCGATTTAAACACCTACTCATTCTTATATGCCTAAGTCTATCATTAGGTGCAGGATGTGATAAAGTAAAACCTGATTGTGGGTGCGATTCAGAAACGCTAAATGTAATTTCAGAATCGGATAATTTGATCGGGCAGATCTGGTACAAAACAAAACAGGATTTGAATGATGATTATTACAATAATAAATATTGGATAAGTGTTATTGTAAAAAATTCAGATAAAGCTGATCATTTTATTATTTGCAATGAGGAATTTATAAATGATGAAATTATCAAACTAGCAAAAACATCAGAAGATACGAAAGTAAAATTTACTGGGCACTTGAAAGAAACCTGTAAAAAAGAGTTTGATGTTTCAGAACGAACTTATAGTCGAATTGTATTAACTAAAATTGAATTACAATGAAAGCAAACCAATTTTTATTACTCGCTTTATTATTAGTATTTCTAATGCTTACAGCTCACAGTTGCGAAAAGGATAATGAAAACTATATGCACAAAGAGGGATATATTGTAGGATTCGACCCCTGTACAATAAACCACAAATATAGAATAGGATATGTTATAATATCAACAGATTTACAAGATACATTGCTAACCTATAATTTATCGGACCCTAATTATAAAATGCCTGCATCGGTACTTAATTCTCAAGATACACTCTATAAAATTCCTAAGTCGTCTTTTGATAACTACAAAAACTCACCTTACTTCCCCAATACTTTACGTTACAAATACCCTGTTAGATTCTCTTATTCTATAGCCAAAGAAGACGAAATGGTTTACAACATGTGCACAGCAGATATTATTTCTATAGATTTTATTCAAATGATTATAAAATCCTTAACAAAGCAATAATCGATCTATATTTATACCAATATGAGAAATATAAAAACGAAAAAAGGCCCTTTAATCAGAAACATATTGAACACCTTTATCTTTCTAGCTTTAATTCTTGCTACCAATATAGAATCTAAAGCTCAGGTAGCTATCCTTGCTAGTGGCAATTATTGTAATATAAGAAGTGATATCTCTCTAGAAAACAAAGAATCACTTCTTGGATATAACTTAGGCTTATCAATTCAGTATTATCCTATTAAGAAGTTTAAAAACGTTTCAATTATCACCGAGGTAGTTTACAACAGAAAAGGCTATCAACAACAATTTGAGAAGAACTATCAATTTAAGTTCAACTATTTATCCCTTCCTATTTTAGTGAATTATTCTCTTTCTAATAATATTGCTATGCACTCAGGTATTGAGCTAAGTACATTAATTACAACTAATATTGCGAAAGGAAAAGAAACCTATAAAAATTTTGACTTAGGCTTAGTATTCGGATTAAGCTGCTTTAATAAGAAGAGAATAAGTTGTTTCTCCAGAATTACTTATGGGCTGACTCCTATGCTTGACTATTATGAGATTGATGATCTTGGAAATTTTAGTAGGGAAATACATGACTTAAAGAACATATGCTTATCAATCGGCTTTAAAATCAATATTTACAATGAAAAAATACGTTTATACAAATAGCATCTTAATAGTACTTGCATGTCTTATACTTAGCGCTTGCGAAGGAACGTTCATTCCCGATCCTATTGATCCCCGGCTTCCCAAATATACCGAGAACGGATATGGTACAGCAGGTGCATTTATTAATGATAGAATCTGGACATCGCATGTTAATTATGGCTTTTTAACAAGTTCTGATAAACCAATGATAAAAGTTTGGCACGAGCAAGATAGTTTAAGGTTTACATTTTCAGGAAGCATTGAACAGACAAGTGCATCTGTAGAATTTCATTTAACAGGCTTGGGTATTACTAAATTTGAAGATTTAATCGATTTAAACGAACAAAAAATAAGTTTGAACGGGAATAAAAACATTGGGTATTACATTGAAAATTATTCATCATCAAGCTACGACAAAAAAGGAATTGGACAAATCTATTTTAGAAATGTGCAATACAATAATGACAAATCTGCAATAATTATCTCGGGAACATTTGGTTTTTCTTTACCTGATACGCATCAAATCCCATTAAAAGTAAATTCTGGTAGATTCGATTATAAAATATTTAAGACAAATTTTGAACAGCATGATGAATATGAATAGAAGCTATCCTAAATCTGTATTCAAACAGCTAACTGACCTTTAAATATTGATAGAACAAGCATTCTAACAATTGATTTAGATAAAAAAGAATTACAAATTTAAAACTTGAGCATATTCTACTAACCCATTTTTCTAATACTATTCTGAGATAATCTTATCCATCTTAATATCGTGCTCATCGGTAGGTACTGATTCTAAAAGTTGAAAATCGAAACAAACCCCCAACTTGTAGGCTTTGAGACTGGAGAGTAGTTTGTCGTAGTAGGCCTTCCCTCTCCCCATACGATTATTCTCCACATCGAAAGCGACACCAGGGACAAGAATCAAATCAATTTCTTCGTAAGCCGTAAACAGTTCTCCAGAAGGTTCTGGGATACCAAAGTTTTCACCTGCAATTAAATCTTCTTCGCCTCTAAACACACGCAAATCTAAATCATTGCCATTTACACAAGGTAAAATAACTCGTTTACTCCTTGCCCATTTTATTACAAAGTCAGAAGTTTGAACCTCATCGGTCATAGCCCAATAGAGCATGACTGTTTTCGCAGCAGCAAACTCTGGCAATTGTTCTACCTTTTTTAAAATTCCAACCGAACGATTCGTTTTCTCTTCAAGAGATACCGTTTTCTTTAGATTACGAATCTCACGGCGAATTCGCTTTTTTTCTTCATCTATCATTTCGAAAAACAATTTTTCTAAATTTTGAGTAACACGACAAATATAATGGCGTATAGATTTCAATTAGTGTCCACTAACACGTTAATGAGCTTGCGATTAAATTGCTCAAATTATCACAAATCACTTTAGAAAATAAATTTTCAGCATAAGGGAGGGGATTCACTTTAATTTGAGGAAATCTGTGAAATTTGTGGCTTAATATTCTGTAAAAAATCTAATCTCTCATATGTAGCATCTAAGAATCTACATTTTGAATCAAGGTTGATAAGCCGATTCCCTCAAAATGGCAGCATAATCATCATTAGCCATCAAAGCCTGTAACTCAAGCTCCTTATGCTTCTCCATATACGATTTTACAATTTGCAAGCCTATCCAGGTTCCAATTCGTCCCGGTGATTCCTGTGGCATACCTGTGGTAAAGGGCGCATCATTTATATAATTACGCGCCATGCTGGCATCCGTACTAAACAAGTGCTTCTGCTCAATTAAATAAGCCCATACCTGAGGTTCATTATCAACACACCATTGAAAATCTTTTTCTTTGTATTTCATGATATCAAACTCGGCCTTTTCCGGTAATAAAGCTTGCAAAAAATAAAGTACCTTACCTTGATATATCATTTGCTCCATCAAATTCTGAGTTTTAGGTTTAAAAGGAAACTCAGTTAAGCCATAAGCCAGTAAAATATCCTGAGCAATTCGATTTGGTGTCATATTCGCACGCAAATAAATAGGCCGTCTCAATAAGGCATAAAAATCACAATCCTCACCCAAATACTTATCCAAACTCACACCTATTACTCCCTCATCAACAACGATAGATTGGTTAAAACCTGAAAGTTGTGAAAACAGCTTTGGAACTTTTCTATTGGGGAAATAGTATTTCAAATACTTAAACCCTTCTGTCAACTCCTCTTCTTGTGCTTTCAAATTAGGAAAAACTGAATCGATTCGCTTAAGCACAATATTCATGGTAGAATCATTCAGAAACTTATTTAAATATTGCGAGTAGTTTAAATCATCAATATTTCCCAATTGAATCACTCTCTCCGAGTAAAGCTTCAGTATCTGTGGATACTTTGTTTTTACTGATTCCAATGATGTCCCTTGCTTAATCGCAAATAAATCTTTCTCAAATCTTTGAATTTTGATATCAAGTTCAATATCCGACACATCAACCTTTAATTTATTCGATTGACAGGCAACAAAAGTGATAAGTATAAATAAACTGAAAACTATTCTTCTCATTATAATCTGTTTAATTAGGTCAACATCAATTTATATTGATAGCTGACAAGTTATCATCAAAATTACCAAAATACAGCAGGCATCAAAGTTAAAAATTCATATTTCTAAGCTGAAAATTTAGTTGTTCATTAGCCTCTTGAGCTTTAAAAGATTAATGATTTATCATTAACTTTGTCCATTACCCTTAACAAGGGGCAAATTCAAATTTATTGTACAAATAATATAGAAATGAAGATTGTTTTAGCACAACTCAACTATCATATAGGGAATTTTGAACTTAATACAGATAAAATTATAACAGCTATAGAACAAGCCAAAATCAAACAAGCTGATATGGTTGTCTTTTCTGAATTAGCTATTTGTGGTTATCCTCCTAAGGATTTATTGGAAAGAAAAGATTTTATCGGGAAGACTCAGGATGCGATCAAGCTTATTGCATCAAAATGTACCGATATTGCTGCCGTATTAGGTGGCCCTTCTATCAATCCTCATTCAAAAGGTAAAAAACTGTACAATTCTGCTTTTTTCCTTTGCGATGGAAAAATTCAAAGTGTTCATAACAAAACGCTTCTTCCTACTTACGATATATTCGATGAATACCGTTATTTCGAGCCCAATACCGAATATAATTTGGTTGAATATGAAGGCAAGAAAATTGCTATTACCATTTGCGAAGATCTTTGGGAGAAACAGGCTGTCGACAACAATTTTGCAAAGGAAGAGTTGTACACAATATCTCCTATGGAGGAACTAAGTCAACTAAATCCTGATTTTGTTGTGAATATTGCTGCATCACCTTTTTCTCACAACCAGAAAAATATCAGAACTGAAATTCTTCAATCCGTTTCAAAAAAATACCACCTACCAGTCATCTACGTTAATCAAATTGGCGCTAATACAGAGTTGATTTTCGATGGAGATTCAATGGTGATCAATTCAAAAGGAGAAGTGGCTTATCGCTTAAACTACTTTGAAGAAGATTTCGGCATTATTAATTTAAATGAAATTGAAAATCAAAAGGCAGAAGAGAAAGAGGTTGATTATATTGAAAAAATCCACGATGCTCTTGTTTTAGGTCTAAAAGATTATTTTGGAAAGATGGGCTTTAAGCAAGCCACATTAGGCCTATCGGGCGGTATCGATTCTGCCGTTACCGTTGTTTTAGCCGAAAGGGCTTTAGGTAAAGAAAATGTTCGCGTTCTGCTTATGCCTTCTGAGTTTTCTTCGGATCATTCGATAAAAGACGCTGAAGATTTAGCTAACAATCTGGGTATTCAATACGAGATTGTACCTATTCAAGGTATTTTTAAGTCATTTGAAACTAGCCTGGCTCCTATTTTTGGTGATCTACCTTTTAATATTGCTGAAGAGAATATTCAAGCCCGTGTTCGTGGTACATTAATAATGGGCTTATCAAATAAGTTTGGTCATATCGTTCTGAACACATCTAACAAAAGTGAATCGGCAGTTGGTTATGGTACACTTTACGGTGATATGAATGGTGGCATTGCTGTTCTTGGGGATGTTTATAAAACAGATGTATTCAAGCTCGCTTACTTCATGAATAAGGATAAAGAAGTTATTCCTTTAAATAGTATTGTTAAACCACCATCAGCAGAATTACGACCTGATCAGAAAGATTCAGATTCGTTACCTGATTATGACATTCTAGATCAAATTCTATATTTATATATTGAAAAGAACATGCCTGTAAGTGAAATTATAGAGCAAGGTTTTGTTAAAGAAGTGGTTGAAAAAATCATTCGATTAGTTAATATGAATGAATACAAAAGATTCCAAACAGCACCTGTTTTACGCGTTTCATCGAAGGCTTTTGGCTATGGAAGAAAAATTCCTTTAGTCGCCAAACACTAAACAAAAGACTAAACTATTTGAATTACTGACATTTAAATAACAAAAGTTTATTAAAGACAAATTTCTTTATTCCTTTTGCCATTTAATTTGATTTGCCTACATTTGAAATGTTTTATAACATATCCGATTTCTAAATTCATACACTAGATCCGATCATGATTGAGAGTGATAAAAAGATTAGAGAACAAATCTGTATTGAGGTAATAAACCACCCAAATTCAGTATTTAATGTTCTCACTCCAGAAGAAAAAGAAACGCTGCAACACAATATGAGCTGTAGTTTTTTTAAGAAGGGTGAATACATTTATAAAGAAGGAGAAAAGCCACTCGGTCTTATCTGTTTATCAGATGGTAAGGTTAAAATTTTCAAAGAAGGAGTTGGTGGTCGTGAGCAGATTGTACGTATGGCTAAACCAGTAGGTTTCATCGGTTATAGAGCACTTTTTGCTGAAGAAAACAATATCGCTTCAGCTGTTGCAATCGAAGATTCAGTGACTTGTACGGTAAGCTATGAGATGATTTTGAAGCTTATTAAAACAAATTCAGAACTTTCTTTAAGTATTATCCGATCTTTTGCTACTGAACTGGGTTTCTCTAACAACAGAACAGTAACACTTACTCAAAAGCATATTCGCGGACGTTTGGCTGAATCTTTATTATTCCTTCGTGACACTTACGGTTTCGAGGATGATGGCACAACGATTAAGGTTTATCTTTCAAGAGAAGATATTGCAAACCTATCAAACATGACCACATCTAATGCGATCAGAACACTATCTACATTTGCTAGTGAAGGGGTTATTGCTATTGATGGACGAAAAATCAAAATAATAGATAAAGTAAAACTTGATAGAATTAGCAAACTCGGTTAATTCTTTATTTAATACCAAATTAAAATCAAAACCGATCTTATAAAATGCTTCTTTTTACCTATATCTTCGTTAAAAAAGATGCAAGGTAACTCAGCTATCTTTTACTTTTTTGCCTCGATATAGCTAAAAATTATTTCATCTTATTTAAAGATGATTTTGAAATTAAATTGGTATAGGATATTTTTCAAAGGGAATTCATTTAAATGGATTCTCTTTTTCTATCCTTCGAAATGTATAAAAAAACCTGAATGGTATTTCTACCAATCAGGTCATTCTTAGAGGTATCCCTCACTGTATTTTCAAGTACTAAAATAATTTTTCAATCTCAGCTTTAAGTTCATCACCAAATACTTTCTTAGCAACAATAGTTCCATTCTGATCGATAAGAACAGTAGCAGGAATACCATTAATGCCATAAAGCTTAGCTGCTGCAGAATTCCAATATTGTAAATCAGAAACGTGTTTCCAAATTAACCCATCATCTTCAATTGCTTTCAACCACTTATCTTTATCCTTATCTAAAGAAACACCTAAGAATTCAACACCTTTAGGGCTTAATTCATTGTAAATTTCTACCATATGAGGATTCTCTCTACGACAAGGACCACACCATGATGCCCAAAAATCGATAACAACAACCTTACCTTTAAGGCTAGAAAGACTCAAAGGAGTTCCTTCAGGTGTATTTAAAGTAAAATCAGGAGCTGGTTGACCAACTGCAACTTTCTTTAAAACGTCAATTTTTGCTTTAATAGCTAATGCGCTACCAGATGCCTTTACATTCTCTCCGAAAGCATTGTAGATTTCTTCTACCTCATCAACTTTAAGTTGATTTAAAAGATTTCTATGAGTAATAAATGCAGATGCTACAGAGCTTGTATTTTCCTTTACAAAACTCTTTATTGTTACCATCTTTTCAGCATCAACAGCTTCATATTCTTTCACAGCTTTTTCAGCAGCCTCTTCATTTTTTTCTGACATGGCTTTCTTATAAGCAGCAATAATAGGCTCTTGCTTTCCTTTATATTCAACCATTTTATCAGTAAAACTCTTATAAACATCTTGGGTAGCTGAACCTGTAATTTTAGCATCACGTAAGGCTTCAACATTAGCCTCTATAGAAATTAAAGAGTTTTCCAAGAAAAATGGAAGAGCACCTCTCTTATCTTCAATTTGTAAATAGTACATGTCTGCAACAGGCACACTTCCTACAAACTTAAACTCTCCGTTAACAATTTCAACAGAATCAATTTTCTCAAGTTTTCTATCTTTTTCAATGTTCAAGAAGATTTTCCCTTCTGATTGGCCTTCTATTTTCCCAGAAAGCTCATATTTTTTTTGAGTATCGCAAGCAGCAAAAAGAACTGAAATTGCAAGAACTGCGAATAGTAATTTTTTCATAATAAACGAATTTGACATTTTTGGTTAATATTCGGCTAAAGCTAATTAATTAAACTGAGCCCAAAAAGTTATTTCGATGAGCATCAATTCTATACCATTAAAGCTGGAATTAGTCCGATTTTCATCATTTTTTAGTGACCTATTCACTTTTTTTCACTTGATCGTAATAGGTATTCAATAATTTATAAGCTGCAATAAAAGAGCTCATTTCGTCATTTAAAACTTTTGTCTCAAAATCAGGAATCATATTTTTTATCACATTATCGTGATAGAAATTATCACGTAATTGCTCATTAATTGTTTCATACATCCAATATTTAGCTTGTTCACTTCTTCTATTATCGAAGTAGCCATTCTCGAATGTATGCTTGCAATAATCCATAATAGTGTTCCAAATATCGTCAACCCCTTTTTTCTCTATTGAGGAACAGGTTAACACTTTAGGAGACCATTGGGATGGTGACAAAGGAAACAAATGTAAAGCATTTTCGAACTGAACGCGAGCTAACTGTGCTTTGGTTACATTAGATCCATCGCACTTATTAATAGCAATGGCATCTGCCATCTCCATAATACCACGCTTGATCCCTTGTAGCTCATCTCCTGCTCCTGCAATCTGAATCAATAAAAAGAAATCAACCATAGAATGAACAGCTGTTTCTGATTGACCAACACCTACAGTTTCAATAAGAATTGTATCAAAACCTGCAGCTTCACATAGAATTAAGCTCTCTCGTGTTTTACGCGCAACACCACCTAGCGACCCCGCTGAAGGAGAAGGTCGGATATAAGCATGAGGGTCTACAGCCAGTTCCTCCATTCTTGTTTTATCCCCAAGAATACTACCTTTTGTTCGTTCGCTACTCGGGTCTATTGCTAAAACAGCAAGCTTATGTCCCATACTTGTAACATGCTTTCCAAATGCTTCGATAAAAGTACTTTTTCCTGCACCCGGAACACCAGTAATACCAATTCTTGTTGACTTACCAGAATGAGGCAAACAACGCTCAATGATTTCCTGAGCTATTTTTTGATGCTCAAACTTAGCACTCTCAACTAATGTTATGGCCTGACTTAATATAGCCATATTACCATCCAGGATTCCATTTACGTAATCGTCTACTGAATACCTTTTACGCTTTCTGTTCTTTAAACGTTCAGCTATTTTAGGATTGATGGATGGAGGTTGACTAATACCCGAATTTACCTTTAGCGCCTTATATGTAGGATCATTCTCAACATGTCCTTTATCTTTTTCATCTGCCATGATAGTATTTTTTAGCTTATTCTTTCAAGTCTATATTTCAAAACTGAACACTATTTGTCGTCGGTACAATGATTCAATATTACTATTGCATTTCAATGCTTATGCGAAATTAAAAAATCAAACTTATGAATCAGCAAAATATGCCAAAACAATATAGTATTTTATAAAAACGAGGTTGCCGAAATTAAATTCGAACAACCTCGTAATATTCCTTATTTCAGCAACATCTTAAAATTGCTTATTTTCTAAGTTACTGAATCTAGTTTACCTTTGGCATCACCACATTACCCATCACACGTAAATCGATTGATGAATTTTTAGGTGCATTAGTGATAACCGTTATTCGTTTGTTTTGGCGACCACGCTTGGCTCTGGAGTTAAAAACAACCTTTAATTCAGATGTTTCACCAGCTTTTATAATTTTTGATTGAGGTGCAATAGCTGTACATCCACAAGAAGCTTTTGTTTTGCGAATCAAAAGATCAGACTTACCCGTATTTTTTATTATAAAAGCATGCTCCGCTTTCTCTCCTTGAGTCAATTCTCCAAAATTAAATACTCTTTCGCTGAATTCTAATTTAGGTGCCTTAGCTAACTGCTCTTCTGATAGCTTTCCAAAATCCTCAGTTATTGTTGCACTGGTTGTATATCTGTTTCTAGGCGCAAATTTTCCGTTAACAAGAATATCTATATAGTCTGTAACAAAACCCCAATCGCGCTTCTTAGAAGCATCATACACTGCAACTATTTTACCTCTTGTTTTAGGAGCTAATGTTTCAGGTACAACTTTAATATTCAAATGCTGAGGAATTCTTCTAAATGTTACAGTCATTGCACTATCTGTATCATTATAAATCTCCATTACAGCTTCTTTAACTTCGTTATTTTTTACCTTATAAAAAGGCAAATGGTTGTTAACCATTCTAAGACCTGACATCAAACGTGGAAATGAGTCTCGAACTGTTTTGACACGCGGTGTAACACTCCCCTTTATTCGAAGAATAGATACTACAGGATTAGTATTAGCTGTTACAGTAATCGATTTGTTAAATGGACCTGGACGGTTTTTAGGATCAAAAGTTGCCTTAATGAAACCTTTTTGACCAGGAGCAACAGGTGCTTTACTCCAATTAGGAGACGTACATCCACAAGAAGAACGTACATTTTTAATAATGATAGGACTAGTACCTTTATTTACAAATTCAAAGGAGTAAACTTGTTTTCCTTTTTCTTCTTTTAATTTACCAAAGTCGTGGACTTTAGAACTGAACTCCATCAATGGCTTTCCTTTCTGAGCTGATACCCCAAAACCTGACAGCATAAACCCAATCAATAAAACATGAATAAATCTCATAAGTATTGTATTAAAGCATTTTAACAATTACGAATTAATTGTCAAAATTAATTTGTAAAAAGAATAGGTTAAGATTTTCAATAAAATCTTTCATACAAAAATAATTAAAATCAGATAAATCCCTTACATTATATCGTTAAATACTTGTTAATGATTATTAAATACATTTTGCTAACATCAATAAACATCATTAATACAAGTAATAATGCTTATCATATTCAAACATAAAAAGTTTACTTCTCGCTTTAAGATAGTAAATATTGATTCTTAAACTGAAATTCCTAATTTTACTTTCTTAAGCTTTAAGCTTTATTTATCGGAACAATACAAGCAAAAAACCACAGCACTATCATTAACCAGAATACAAAAAATTTATGGATCAAATCATAAATGAAATAAAACAGCTTAGTCACAAGTTTCTTGATGAAATCAAATCTATAAGAATTCATCTTCATCAATATCCCGAGCTTTCCTTTGAAGAGTTTGAGACCTCTCAATTCATCCAAAAACAACTTGATTCTTATGGAATTTCGTATAAAAATGGCTTTGTAAGAACAGGAATTGTTGGTAAAATCGAGGGTAAGAATCCCGGCAAAAAAGTGTTAGCTCTTCGTGCTGATATGGATGCTTTACCGGTTAGTGAAAACAACTCTCACAAAATTTGCTCCAAGAATGAAGGTGTCATGCATGCCTGTGGTCATGATATGCACATGGCTAGTCTGTTGGGTACAGCTAAAATATTGAATGAACTTAAAAACCAATGGGAAGGTACCGTATTATTAATCTTTCAACCAGGAGAAGAATTGCTACCCGGAGGTGCAAGAATGATGATGCAAGAAGGAGCCTTAAGTCCAGAGCCGGATTTAATAATGGCTCAACACGTCTTACCTGATATGCCAGTTGGACATGTAGGGTTTCGTGAAGGTATGTATATGGCTTCTGGTGATGAAATATATCTAAGAGTAAAAGGTAAAGGTGGCCATGGCGCCATGCCTCACAAATGTGATGATACCATCCTAATAGCTTCGCATATTGTAGTCGCACTGCAGCAAGTGGTAAGTAGACATGCCGATATTCGTATACCAACGGTTCTTACCTTTGGAAGAATGATAGCAGAAGGCGCAACCAACATTATCCCTGCAGAAGTTAAGCTATCAGGTACATTCAGAACAATGAATGAAGAATGGCGTGCAAAAGCAAAACAGCTTATTACCGATATTGCTCAAAATACAGCAAAAGGAATGGGGGCTGAATGTGAGGTTGATATTAAACATGGCTATCCGTTTTTGGTAAATGATATCAACTATACCCGATCTGCAAAAACTGCAGCAATCTCATTTCTGGATCACGAGAGAGTTGAAGATATGGATATCAGAATGACAACTGAAGATTTTGGGTTTTATTCTCAAAAGTATCCCTCATGCTTTTATCGATTTGGTGTAAAAAAAGAAGGATCAGGTGGTTTACACACCTCTAGTTTTCAAGCAGAAGACACAAGCTTAGAGACATCAATGGGAACAATGGCATATTTAGCGATAGATTTCCTAAAGAACTAAGTTAAATATTATTGTAAAGAATCAATCTTAATAAGACCTAAAAGTCTTTATTTACTGATAATTAAAGCCAGCCTAGCTAAAACAAGACATTAGATCACTATTTAATCTCTTTTAAAATAATAGATTTCTACTCCATTTTCTTTTTGAGTTTAAAATATGATATTACATTTGCATTAATTATTAACACTAAAAAATAAAACACAATGGCTTACGTAATTAACGACGATTGTATTTCTTGCGGTTCATGCGAAGGGGAATGTCCAGTTGAAGCGATCTCTATGGGAGATGAGCGTTATGTTATCGATGCAGATCTTTGTACTGACTGTGGTACTTGCGTTGATGCTTGTCCTGTAGAAGCTATTCATCCTGAATAACCGTATCTCTACAGATATTAAAAAAACCGATGATTAGATCATCGGTTTTTTTTATGCTTTTAACTCAAACCTTCTTCTTCAAAATAATTTATTCTTGAAAATAAATGCGTTTTACACGACGCGAAACTGTCGTTAGTATCTCGTAAGGGATTGTATCTAATTTCTTCGCTATTTCAGATAAAGGATAATCGTCTCCAAAAATGATAGCAGAATCCCCTTCTTCAGCTTTAATATCGGTAAGGTCAATCATACACATATCCATGCAAATATTACCAACAACGGGAGCATTTTGTCCATTAACCACCACTTCTCCAACACCATTACTCAACCTGCGATTAAAACCATCAGCATAGCCAATTGGGATAATTCCTATACGACTTTTTTTAGTCAATTTACCTTTACGACTATAACCAACAGTTTGCCCTTCGTCAACCCATTTCACTTGCGATATTGTTGTTTTAAGGGTGCTGACATTCATCAACTGATCTTGTTTAGTAGCACTGACGCCATACAAACCAATTCCTAAACGTACCATTTCAAATTGTGCTTCAGGAAATCGTTCAATTCCAGCTGTATTTAAAATATGTCTGTCAATCTTATAAGTAAAAGCTGAACAAATTTGATTACTCCAGGCCTTTAATTTCTCTATTTGCGATTCTGTATAATCATCATGAATCTCTTCATCAGAACCAGACAAATGCGAAAATATAGATCGAATGTGGAAAAATGAATTATCCTTTAGATAAGCAATCAATTCTTCAATTTCTGAGTCATTAAACCCCATTCGATACATCCCTGTATCCAATTTTAAATGAATAGGGTAATTCTTCAGTCCAGATGATTTTAATACTAATTCGAAACTTTTCAGAACACTCAGGCTATAAATCTCAGGCTCCAAATGATAATCAATCATTGTTTCGAAGCTATGTAACTCCGGATTCATCACAACAATGGGCGTACTAATACCGTCAGTTCTTAATTCAACCCCTTCGTCAGCAATAGCAACCGCCAAATAATCTACACGATGATATTGAAGTAAATTGGCTATTTCACTTGATCCGCTACCGTACGAAAAAGCCTTAACCATAACCATCAATTTAGTCTTTGGCTTTAATAGTGACCTAAAATAGTTTAAGTTGTGCACCATAGCAGTCATATTAACTTCCAATATGGTACGATGAGCTTTATATTGAAGAGCACTTGATATTCTCTCAAAACGAAAGTTTCTTGCTCCTCTAATCAATATAATTTCATTCTTATAACCGTTAGAATCAAACGCCTTCAGAAAAGCTTCTGTTGTAGGATAAAAAATTGATTCACATTCAAATTGCTTAGCCTGTGATGATAACTTATCTCCTATACCAACTATTTTGTCAACTTTTTTTAAAGAAACTAATTCCGCAACTTGTGAATAAAGATCTTGAGTTTTAAACCCAGATTGAAGAATATCCGACAAAATAATCGTCTTTTTTCTCCCCTGTGCATGCTGATTAATAAGATCAAGTGCTATTGAAAGAGAGCCTAAGTCTGAATTATAAAAGTCATTTATTAAAAGGCAATTGTTTTGTCCTTCTTTCAGTTCCAATCGCATAGCTACAGCCTGAAGTTCACTTAAACCATCTGCTATTTTTTTATCGGATAAACCGAGATGAATTAAACACAACCAACAATGCATCGCATTTTCGATTGAAGCAATATCGCAAAAAGGAAGATTAATTTCTCTTATTTCACCTTTAAAAAGAGCCTTAATATTTGTAAACTTTCCATCTGCTGTTTCTGAAATAACCTGCAAACTTGCTTCTTGGGTTTTAGACCAGCTTAGTAATTTCTTATGCTCTTCATATCTACAAACAATCTCCTGATCCACCATAGCATCATCACTACAGTATATAATACAATCACAGTGCTCGAAGAGTTTTAATTTTTCCAAAAGCAGAGAACGGGAATCTTTAAAATTTTCCCGATGAGCAGAACCCAAATGTGTAAATATGCCTATTGTTGGTTGTATAATACTTTGCAGATTCACCATCTCATTGGGCATAGATATTCCTGCTTCGAAAATACCTATTTCATCCTCTTTACTCATTTGCCATACAGAAATTGGCACCCCAACCTGCGAGTTATAAGACTTGGGACTTCTAACAATCCGAAAAAATGGGTTCAACATCTGATACAACCATTCTTTTACAATGGTTTTACCATTGCTCCCCGTAATAGCAATAACCGGATAAGAAAATTTTTGTCGATGGTATGCTCCTAATTGCTGAAGAGCCTTTAAACTGTCCGGAACTAATATGAAATTACAATCTTCAAACTCATCATGATTAATATTCTCACTTACAACAAAAGCCCGAATACCTTTTTGATACAGATCTTTAATATAGTCGTGCCCATTATGTCTTTCGCCAACTAAAGCAAAAAAAAGGCTCTTGTTTGCCAGAACTAAAGTCCTGCTATCAATTGCTAAACGGTTAATCTCAAAATCATCATTGCCAATTAAAGAACCGTCAACAATTTGAGCGATTTCTCCCAATCGATATGTATTAAATGATTTCAAATTCAGATTTGATTAAATATAATATATCTCTAAGATAAAGATTTAATTGGATTGAGCCTTGCGATAGCAAACACGACAAAGTGGTTCGTAAGCATCTTTTTCTCCAAGAAGAACAAGCTTGTCAGTTTCGGAAAGGCGATGTGAATATTGAGCTAAATTACCACAGCTCATGCAAACGGCATGCACTTTAGTCACATATTCCGCAGTGGCCATAAGTCCGGGAATCGGACCAAATGGGTTCCCCTGGAAATCCATATCTAAACCTGCAACAATCACACGAATTCCTTGATTGGCTAATTCATTGCAAACTTCAGCCAAACCATCATCAAAGAATTGAGCTTCGTCTATCCCAATAACATCTACATCACTCGATAATAATAAAATATTAGCTGCAGTTTCAACCGGTGTAGAACGAATCGCATTTGAGTTATGCGATACAACTTCATCTTCGGAATAACGTGTATCAACTTTAGGTTTAAAAATTTCAACCTTCTGTCTTGCAATCTTTGCACGATTCAATCGTCGAATTAACTCTTCAGTTTTTCCGGAAAACATTGAACCTGCAACGACTTCAATCCACCCTCTACTTCCTGCACTACTAATATCGTTTTCGAGAAACATATTTATTTTCTTTAATCATTTTTTACTTAGTCACACAAAAATAAGAAAAGCTCTAAATTAATTTAGTAATTTGCGGGATAATATCACATCAAGCTACTTTATTGTAAATCAATGACATTTACATAATGAAACAGTTGGATATTCTTATCGTTTGATGATTAACATGGCCTATTTACAAGCTTTTACGACGATTTTTAAATCAAATATTGATTTTTGATATCTTATTTTGAAAGAATCCGTATTAATCAGTTTTATCAGGTAAGAATTAAATTTTCTTTTCTAATCTTTCTAAGAATTAAAAGTCAATATAGACGCTATTTCAAAGAAAACAAACGAAGAATCTATGAACAATACACTTATCATACAGCTCATAAAAAACAATATTAAGGAAATACAAAACCTTATCGATCATTTCCAAAATGAAGAAGAGGATTTAAAAGGAGGTTTTTCTTTAATAGAAACTCGTTTAGAGAGTTTAAATAAAGATATCGAAGTTCTAAAAGCGAATCTATCTAATACAAGTAGAAAAGCAAAATCGAACACTTCAATCAATAATTCTAAAAAAGAGGACGTGAATATTGAAAAAACTATTTTTCGTGAAGAAATAGTTACTAATGAGGTTTTTGATGAAGAAGTGAGTGAGCAAACAAGCAATGGCATTGATTCTGATGAAAAAGCTACTCAATTAAAAACACATGTCGAAACTGAACAAGTAGATCATCTAAATCAATCAACACTTAACGACAAACTACAAGCAGAAAGAGTTGATAACCTGCAAGAGAAAATTCAAAAATCTAAAATAATTGATATTCAGTCTGCAATTGGAATAAATGATCAGTTTTTATTTATTCGTGAACTCTTTAATAACAATTCTGAAGATTATAGAAAGGCAATTAATTTTATCAATTCAGCTAATAATTGCAATACTATTTTTGAGCATTTTGATAAAACAAAAGAATGGAATAAAGATGAAGATAGTGTTGTTCAATTTTTCGATCTTATAAAAAGAAAATTTGAGTAAACCAATGATAGATTTCAAGAAGATAAACACATTCTACTTATCTTTGACCCATTATTAAAAATCGCAATACGCTCTTCATGTCAAAACTATTTTTAGTTCCAACACCAATTGGAAATCTCGAAGATATAACTATCCGAGCTATTAATGTCTTAAAATCAGTTGATGTTATTCTTGCTGAAGATACACGAACATCCGGCTTTCTGTTGAAACGATATGAAATAAGTAAGCCTCTGATTTCTCATCATAAATTCAACGAGCACAAAAGTTCTCAACAAATTGTCGATAGAATATTAGCAGGACAATCTATTGCATTAATTTCTGATGCAGGTACACCAGCCATATCCGATCCCGGATATTTCTTGGTAAAACATTGTATAGAAAATGATATTGAAGTAGAGTGCTTGCCAGGCGCAACAGCATTTGTACCAGCACTGGTTAATTCCGGACTTCCTAATGAACGCTTTTGTTTCGAAGGCTTTCTTCCTCAAAAGAAAGGTCGACAAAACAAACTAAAAGAGCTTAGTGAAGAACAACGAACAATGATTTTTTATGAATCTCCTCACCGCTTAGTTAAGACTTTAACACAGTTTGCTGAGGTATTTGGTGAGGAACGAAAAGCTTCTGTTTCCAGAGAAATAACCAAATTACACGAAGAAAATGCAAGAGGAACCTTAACCGAATTAGTAGCTCATTTCTCGGCAAAAACAGTTAAAGGCGAAATTGTAATTGTACTTTCAGGTAAAGTTATTGAGAAAAAGAAGAAAGAATATATTAAGAAAGATAGAATGTAAGAAAAATCCCCTTCCATACGGCAAGGGGATTTTTTTAATGCTTTTAATTGATTTAATCTTCGTTGGTAAACTTAGGGCAAGAGATAGCCTTATCACCTAGTTTTTTAGCCTTTTTCTTACGCTCTAATCGCTTCACGTTTCTAGGGCTAGAATAGTTGTAGTTGTAAGTTAAAGATATCTCTAATCCACCTTTACTAGCAGATGTCAGCTGTAGTGCTGATACATCAATATCATAGGATAAAATAAATTTAAATCGATTCTTTTGGAAGCCTACAGTTGGAATAATATCCTCCTTATTACGATACCAAAGTCCGTAGTGCAACACGATTCCTTTATCACCTGTAGCCATCGTACAATTCGCTCCAAATACAAACTCTGTACTTAGGTACTCACTTTTATACATGAACTGAGGTTTAATATACAACCTTGAGCTTAATTTAGTTTCTATACCTCCGTGGTAATTATAACTTCTTTTCAAGTTATTCGTAATCTCATAAAACGATTCGTTAGGTTGATTCAAATGAGAAACAGACATCCCAAGGAAATATTTTGTCTTTCCCTTGAAATAAGTAAACGATCCTCCTAATGAGAAATCCAGATAAAATAAGGTTTGTCTTCCTAGTGGTTCTCCCTTTTTCCAATCTTTGTTAAAAATGGTTCCATCCCACTGTTCATCGAATACAAGTTTATTATAATCAACAGATTTATTAACCAATTCTACTCCCAAACCACCATGAAAAAACAGTGTATTTCCTTTGTTCAAACTTTTATTCAAAGATGTTGTTAACATCAACTGGTTTGTTTTCAGACCACCTTCCCCTGCTTTATCATTAAAAATAACGCCACCTATACCTAACCAGGAAGCTCCTAAATATGGAAAAGATAATTTACCATCGATATAGGCTGCTTGTGAAACAAAAGGGGTTGTTACAGAATTCCATTGGTTTCTATAATTTACACCTGTTCTAATATTATAATCGGAATTACCCGTGAGGGCCGGATTTAAAAATACAGGCATCGAGTAGAACTGAGAAGAGTAGACCTGCTGTGCAGTGACGTTCTTCAATCCTAAGCAGACAATAAATACAATAAGTAAAATTTTATATTTATTCATACCCGAATAATAGAATAGCTTCTTAAATGTTAAATTCAACTGAATATAACTATCAAAGCTGACGTATCAAATTTATCAAAACAAAAGGGTAATAAAGTTTATTACCCCCCAATATATAGTGCGTTAAATTACTAATATTTTTTTATCGAAGCTTAAACTTTCTTTCATTATTCATTATACGATATTTATGTTCCATCAAAAACAAAATTCAATTAACATCAAAATTGAACTATTCGTCACAATTTAGTTAACTAAGGTCACTTCATCACGTTTCTGAGCAGATGTTCCATTATCAAATGTAACACTCAGAAAATAGACATAAGTATCCATTCTTTGTAGTTGACCTTTATATGTTCCATCCCAACCTACGTCCTGTCTATTTGATTGGAAGATCTTCTGTCCCCCACGATTATAGATAATAAACGTTAATTTCTTAATATTATTACCGCGTACATAAAGCACATCATTGTTACCATCTCCATTTGGTGTGAAACCAGAAGGACATCCGTAAAAATCTTCACCCTGAGGGAAGAATACTTCAACTTCATCACGGCCAATACAACTCTTAGGACTTGTAACAGCAACTGAATATTTACCTGCAGTACTTACTTCAATGGTTTGTTCAATTGCTCCTGTAGACCACTCGAAGAAACTATCTTCGTTACCTGCATCCAGAATAGCTGTTTCACCTGCTTCAAGATTAATATCATCTCCTAAGTCAACTATTGGCGAAGCGTTAATAACAATATCAACACATGCTGTTTCTTTGTTTCCAAATTCATCACTTACTTCAACACAATACTTTCCTTTTTTATCAACATATATACCCTTATCAGTAGATTCTCCCGGAATCCACTTATATGTTGCTTCAATATCTCTATCGATAGTTGGCTCCAGATAAGCTCTGTCTCCTTCGCAAATTTCAATTTCAGTTCCTAAATCAACCGTAAATTTCTGACCTTCCTTCTTAATAACTTTAACCTGTCCTGTATTTGAACATCCATTACCATTAGTAACCGTTACAGTATAATCACCTGCTTCACTTATAGTAATAGTCTGACTAGTCTCTCCTGTACTCCATAAATAAGTCGCACCAGTAACGCCTGCATCTAATGTTAAGGTTTCACCTTCGTAGATATTACGATCTGCTCCCAAGTCAACAATTGGTAAAGCATTAAATGATACATTGATTTCATCACGTTTCACATTATTAGCATCATCAGTTACAACAACTGAGTAGATTCCTGATTCTTTTATACTAATAGTTTGTGTTGTCAATCCATTACTCCACAAATAAGTATAATTCTGAGTTATTGTAGGATTGGGATTAAGAATGACTTCATCATTAACACAAGCTACAATATCATCACCAAGCTCAATCGCAAATACATCATTTACACTAGTGATATTAATTTCATCACTTGCTTCACAACCATTTGCTCCTGTTACCGTAACAAAATACAGTGCACTTCTATCAACATCAATTGTTCTGGTCGTTTCACCGGTTGACCATAAATAAGTTCCATCAACACCCGCATCCAGAGTTTTAACTTCTCCATCAGCAAGTTCATAATCTTCACCTAAGTCTACTTCTGGTAAATCAAGCACATTAACACGAACACTTGCTGATGATGATTTACTTAAATTCGTTTCGGTAACTGTCAGAGTATAGTTTCCGTCTTTACTGACGTTAATTGATTCTGTCGTTTCACCGGTTGACCATAAATAAGTAAAGGTTCCATCCATATTAATTGTTGGAGATAAGATCACTTCACTACCTTTACAAATATCCTTATCAGCTCCCAGATCAACTAAGAAGGTTTCAATTACATTAATATCCGCAAAAATGGTGTCTCCATAGCAATTGAACCCATTCTTTTCAATTAACTTAACTTGCTTCGCTCCAAGTTCATCTCCCCACTGAATATCAAATGTCAATTCAGAATGAAGTTCGTCTGCCAAGAGCTTTGTATTTTCATTTAGCACAGTGGCTCCGTCAGGAACAAAAATTTCGTATCGCTTACTACTAGCTGGTGAACTTGGTGTTATATCCGGATCGTGACGTAGAATATTGGCTTTATACGACTGTAAGGTTCCAGCCATAACAGAAGGCTCAAATTCTAAGAACTTTGTATCCGGTAAACCAAGTACATCAATCTCTACACGATGATCATCTATATTTTCAACAACCTCTAGTCCTGAAATACTCTGTGCTTCAACAATCATTATCTCTGATCGAGATTTCTTTCCTGTCGTGTTTCTAATTTCAACTACAAAATCAAAAGTCGAAGTCCATATCTCATTGGCACCATCAGGCATTACAGCTGGTTCCCTATCCACTGAGTATTTAAATGTCCATGGAAGAGGTCCTGTGTAATTTACGGTGCAGGCTATTTCTGCTCGTGGATTGACTCCATTATTTGCTGAACAAACATATGGCGTCGATAAGTCATCGAAAATAATTGTTGGTGGAGCACCCGCAACAGTAACTGCAAGAATCAAAGGTTCACCCAAACAACGACTTACCTTATCAACTGGATAAACTTTAACTTGATAATTTCCTGAAACGTTAAATGTGTATTCTTCAGAAATATGCGTATTTGATACCAGATTAATTGTTGTCCCAGAATCTACATTATAAATTTCCCAACGGTAATCTATCGCCGGGTTCTCTTCTGCTTTAAAGCTAAGTGCTGTTCCCTTTACTACATTATGCTGCGCCACAACAGCCCATCCTCCTAAAAGGATAACTATTGCAGTTAGCAGTGTTTTATGTAGTAAGGTTCTTAACATTTATTATAAATATACTTAGTTTAAACTAATCGTTCCGTTAATAACTGGTTTAGGTAATACAGTAATCGTTCTAGTATTATTTGCAACATCTGTATTAACCTGAACAGTAGCGCCGTCATCAGTTAAAGCACTCACTAATACAACCGTGTAATTAGCATTTGATCCAGTAGTATTCTCAAATGCATTATCAATCTGAATTGTATAATTAGCAGGAACATCTGTCTTAGTTATTTCAGTTTCCCCACCATCTGGAGCAACTACCTTATAAGTAATGTCATATGGTGCTAAACCAGATGTAAATTCAATGTTAAAATCAGAGCTTCCTCCACTACCGGTCCCACCTGCATCACCACTAACAAGATCAGAACAAGTTTCAACATCCAATGAAGCAGCAGCAAACATAACACTTGATTTTCCAAGAACACGAATCGTAACCGTTTGTGTTTCTGTGATACAACCTTTTGCATCCGTCGCAAAAAGTGTAATATCATAATCTCCGGCAACATCATCCCAAAGAATACTAATCGAATTATCTGTATCAGCCGCTACTGCAGCTGCAGAAGATGTACCTCCCGATACAGCCCATGTATAAGTTAAGCCTGGAGTGTTAGTGACGCTATAAGTATGTGTTGTAGCCAATGTTACAGTTTGGTTAATCTGAGCAGAAGCCCCAAATGATAGACACATTATCGCTAATATGAAAAGTGATTTTTTAAATAAATTCTTCATTCTTGTTTTATTTAGTCGTTTAGTTGTTTTCTAATTCAAATCGATAGCCGTAATTACAGGCTTCTTAAATATCGTTCTTGTATGTATATCTTTACCAGCAAACACATTAAGCTTTCCTCCGTATTTATTCTTAGCACTTACTATAGTTATCTGGTTTGTGGTTTCATTATTAATATCTTCAACTATTCCAGCAATTTGGAGTAGTTTATCCACAAATAAAACATTTGCGGTTCTATCCTCTGTTTCTCCCGTAATTCGATAAGTTACAGTTAGAGGGTAATTGGTTTCCGACAAATTGTTATCGGTATCGAATTTCGCTATTAAAGCAGTAGCAAAACTTGTGTCATCATCAGGACAATCCTCTGATGTTAACTGTTCAAAGGCAATTGTTGGTGTATTAACCACACGAACTTTATGGGCCTTTAGATTTTGACATGAGCCTATCTCTTCTATAACAAGCACGTATTCTCCTGCTTGTTTCCACTTAATCTCTGTTTGATATGTATCTTTTCCACTAAGGAATTCTACCACATCGGTATCAATTATTTCAGTATTCAAGTCGGATATTTCAAACACCGACCAAGAGTAGATATTACCATCAGTTTTGGTGACAGTATATACGTGAGAGGCCTCTTCAAATAGCACAAAAGTATCCTGAGCCGTGACTTTTGTCACGGCCAGGATCATGAAAATCATGAATAAAATCCCTTTATGTATTTGAGTTTTCAAATATTCTTTACTTAACTATTAGTTAGAACCAATACCTGATGTAGATGGACGAGCAGGTACATCCTGTTTCTTCTGTTTATCAGCCAAATCTGTAGGTATAGTTGCCAATGCAACACCTTGTGCACCAGAAACAAGTTTAACAGTCACATCGTGAGAAGTAATTCCTTCAAACGTAGTACCATTAGCTAATTCTACTCGAATAATAACTGAAGATGCATTAGCTGTGTTAGTAATTGATTGTGTTACATCAGTAGCATCTACATAATTTACAAGAGCTGAATAATTAGTTCCTCCGTCTGTACTGTAGGTAGCAGTAACTGTTCCTGTGAAAGCATCATTTACATCAATATTGTAACCAAGAACATAATTCTCAGTATCAATATTTGTTGCATCTACTTTGTAGTATAGTGCAGTGGTACCATAATTATACTCTACTGCACCACCACCGCCAAGTGAAAGAGCAACGTCCGGAGCACAAACCTTTAAGTCATCAGCAGCTGCTGTAGTTAAATCAGCAACTGCAACATTAGCAATAGCCAATTGGAAATCACTAAATGGATTTATTATTTCAACTTTATGGTTAGAACAATCGTCAGCACTAGTTTCAATAATATGCAAATAGTAAGTACTGGTAGCCGAAGGAGCTAACCAAGTCAATTTAATTCGATATAGATCTACAACTGCTGTAGTGGCATCTACATAAGCCGGGTCGCCAGTAGCAAACTCACCAATCGTAACATCGGTTGCAGGAGCAGGAGAAGTTAAGTCGCCTTTAGTCACATACCAAAGATAAGTATTCCCAGTAGGGTAACCAGTCGTAAAACCAGCTCCAGCAGCATTAGCATTTACCCAATAGCCGTGTTCAGTACCAATTGCAGGAGTTATTCCTGAATTTGTCTGAGCAAAAGCAGAACCAGATAGCCCGACGAGAGCTATAATCGCAATACATAAATTTCTTAATTTTTTCATGATAGTGTATTTTAGGATTTTTTATTAATCAGTTGTAATATTTGTTGTGGCAGGTAATGCATTAATTGTTACAGAACCTGTATTTGCGTTTGGATCATCAAGAGTATTATAACTTAATTCCTTACCATTGGACAGGACAACAGTCACTAGATCTCCCATGTTCCAAGTATTATTAAACTCAACTGTAAACTCAATGCTATAATCATTATTATTAACGGTTACCTTACCTGAAGCATCTTTATCCACAATTGTATTACCAGATATAGCCGCATTATCATCAACGCTAACATTAACCAAATTACCATTGGTACTTGTAATCGTATAATTGAATTCCCAATCTGGAGTAAATGGTGTTCCAGTCGACATATCCGCCTGAGTTTTCATATCAATGGTAAAAGTCTTAGATGTAGTTCCAAGATTATCATTGGCTGAATTAATAATCGTTCCACTTGCATCAGAACAACTTGCTGTTAAATCAGTAATTAATATATCAAAAACGTTACCACTTACATCGACATCAAATTGACGAATTGTAGAACAAGTATTAGCATCAGTCTCTGTAAGTTGTACAATATATTTTGCATTAGCTGGAAGATTCGCTTTTAACCAAGTAATTTCAAATTCAGCACCACCATTTGTTCCTAGTACTACATCTGCATTTGCTGTAGGACTCACCACAACCGGATCTCCATTCTCCATAAAGACAGCCCAGCTGTATGAATTACCTGGTTGAGCTACACCACCATGTACACGATAAGTGTGTGTTGAATTTATATATGGAGTTGAACCACTTTGCGAAAAAGCTTTCCCTCCTATTAGTAGCAAACAGGCTAAGACGAAAATTTTTAAAGCTCTCATATCTTTTTCAATTAGTTTAAATAATTATTGAATTCACCTATAATTAGTCTGTTGTAATACCCGTTGTTGCAGGAACTCCATTAATTGTATATGATATACTATTATTCGTTGTACCTGTTTTTTCAGGTGTTCCATTTTCATCTGATATATTCAAAACACTCAATAATAAATCAAAATCAGCATCTTGCTTTGATTCATTAGTTTGGTAAGTAACAGTTATTCTTACATCAGTTTCACCCGCATTAACAACTATTGGATTAGCTGAAGCATCCACCACCTTTGTTGCATCAACAGTAACTGTATAGTTACCTAAAGTTGCTTCTGCTGCATGAGTGATATTATATTCAAAGTTCCATGTCACATCATTAGGTAATCCATTAGCTTTCACATTAAAGACTCTGGTTGTTGTTCCAAAATTATCATCAGATAGATCATTTGCAGTTCCTTCATCGTCAACAGGATTCAATACCGTTGCACAATCTACCTGCTCATAATCATTACCACCTGTACCATCAGGATCTAATACTAGTTCTGCCAATACATCAAATGCGTTGTCTACAACAGTAACTGACATTCTACGAACTGTTGGACAACCAACATGACCAGATGCTGCATTACGTGTTTCTGTCACCTGAACAATATAGTTTGGTATTGTAACATCATTTGCTTTAGGCCAAGTAATTGAAATAGACTCACTCCCGTTAGCACTCAATGAAAAGTGATCAGCAGGAGTTCCAAGTACATCTCCATTATGATCCAAAACTGTCCAAACCAGGTCTGAATTTGTCATACCCTTAGTTATTGTATATACATGAGTAGATCCAACATATGGTGAAGTCCCTGTATTCTGTGCCTGCACTCCAATCCCAACAAGTACAAACATCAACATCAATAATGATCTTAGCTTTTTCATAGCAACTTAAATATTTATTTGTTTATTATTTTATATTTTAAATATCCGTAGTTATTCCACTAGGATTTGGTTTTTCATATATTGTAACAGTAAAACTACATTCACTAGATAAATTTGCTGCATCAATAACACGATAAGTAATCGTATTAACTCCTTCAGGAAATTCGAAACCACTGGCATCACCATCAGCGTCGGCTCCAAAAGCCATTAATATATTATCGTCTTTATCTTTAATCTGATATTGAACCGTTAAAACGCCTCCACAATTATCTGAATAATTAACAGGATTAAGCTCAATATTTAATATCTCCACTTTTTGAGTTACTTCATTTGTTGCACACTCAACAATATCTGATGGACAAGCCGATAGTACTGGTGCTTCATCATCACTGATGATCACATCAA
>NZ_JAKJSD010000012.1 GCF_029029505.1 Ancylomarina sp. DW003
TTATGTCTGTAATCAAGTTAATTCGACTATTTATTTAAAATTGCCTGATACTTCTTTTCATCTTTAAGTGTTGAAATCGCCTCTTTCAATACTTTATCGTCACGCATTGCATAAAGAATACCGCCTATTTGGTAATGGTAACGCTTTACAATTTCGTGAGCCAGTAATGTTTTAATTTCCTTCTCAAACATCTTAAGATCTCGATCAAGATTAGGAGTCAACTTTGCTGTAATGTTATCAAATTCCTCTTGTGCGATACTGAAATACTTCTCTTCTTTCGCTGCTTTTTTAAGGCTTTCAAGAATTCCTGTACTTTCCGATTTGTATTCAAATTTTTCTGATTTTAGGAATTGTTTAAAATTCTCATACTCCTCATCAGAAATTTCAAAAGAATTAGCATCAGCAATTTGTGAATGCTTATTGGCGTAAAGTGTAGCATAATCGAAAATCCTGTGTTTACGTATTAAACCAACAGATAAACTGCTAAATAAATCAAGATCTACTTTCACATCTGGTAGAATTCCACCTCCATCACGAACCATACGACCATTCTTTGTCTTAAATTCACTAATCAATGTATCAGGTACTTTACCTACACTACCGTCATCATTACGGTGACTGTAATCCAAGGCCTGAATACATCTTCCACTTGGGATATAATATTTTGCTGTGGTTACTTTTAGCTTCGAATTGTAGCTTAAGTTACGAGTTGTTTGAACCAATCCTTTTCCAAAAGTTCGTTGTCCGATAACAATACCTCTATCCAAATCCTGAATAGCACCTGAAACAATTTCAGAAGCCGATGCAGATCCTCTACTCACCAAAACAGCAATTGGAATCTCAGTATCCACAGGTATTCTTTCTGCCTTATAGGTTTTATCCCACTGACTAACTTTCCCTTTTGTACTTACAATATCCTCTCCCTTTTCAACAAATAGGTTCACAATATCAACCGCTTGATCTAATAAACCACCAGGATTCCCTCTTAAATCAAGAATAATCGCTTTTGCATTTTGTTCCTCAAGTTCTCTTAAAGCATTTCTTACTTCACCAGCAGCTTTATTTGTAAATTGATTCAAATTGATATAACCTATTGAATCTTCCAGCATACCATGATAAGGAACCGATTTTAACTGAATCTCAGCGCGAACAACTTCTTTTTCAATTAACTTATTCACGCCCGGGCGACGAACTTTAATCGTAAGCGGTTTATTTGCTTGTCCCTTTAAAAGGTTACTCACATCACTCGTTTTCTTTTTATTGATTTTAATTCCATTAATCTCAACAAAAACATCACCAGCTTTAAGCCCGGCCTTATCTGCAGGCAGATCTTTATATGGCTCAGCAACTACTACATTGTCACCATGCTTACTAATCAATGAACCTATTCCTGCATATTCACCTGTTGTCATCAACTTAAAATCTTCCATCTCTGACTCCGGAATGTAAGTTGTATATGGATCAAGCGAAGATAACATCGCATCCATACTCTTCTTTATTAAATCGCCTGAATCTATTTCATCAACATAAAACATATTCAACTCTCTAAAAAGAGTGTGATAAATGTTTAAATTCTTACTGATTTCGAAATTCTTTTCGTCCCTGTTGAATCCCCAAAATAGAGCACTACTCAACAAAAGTGCAGCCAATATCATTAGGATTCCATTCTTCTTAAATACCTTCATATTTCGAGATTTGAATTTGTAGATTTCTAAATGTTCGAATACAGATGTTATTTTGTTTTGGCGAGCCTTAAAATTAAATTCTTAAAACGATACTAAACACCCAATTCTACAGCTTATAGAGCAAGCTGTAAGCCAAAGATAAGAAATATGATTTAAGCTTTGGGTTTTTATTAACATTTATTAATGATGAGGATTATGATGATCTCCCTGAGAAAATAAATTTATTCTTTATCATGATTTCTCATGCTAAATCATTCATCACGTGAGTTTTAATTTTCATCAAACAAAATAAAAAAGATAAAATTTTTCTTCAATTAGGTCCAAACTCACGAAAGTCTTATTTTTAAAGGGTTCAGATAAGAATAATAATCACAATTAAATCGTAAAAGCCAAATTTTCAGATGATTATATTTTGAGACTTCAATATTATTACTTAACTTCTCTCTAGAATTAGATCTAAATCTAATTCTTTGGGTTAGTATTTATTAACTCCTTTCTTGTTCGGAAGTTAATAACGGTTAGTGGTTACAAAGCGATGAAGTTTCTTCATCGCTTTGCTAGTTTATAAAAGTCACCTTCTTATTCAGAAGAAATAATTAATTTTAGGGCAAATTATACTGATAATTAATTTATGCGCAGCCTACTATCTATTTTAAAATATTTATTATTCCCATTTAGTTTTCTTTATGCCTCAATACTTTCTGTTCGAAATTTGTTATTCGATTGGGGAATTTTAAAGTCAAGCTCATTTGATCTACCTATTATTTCTGTTGGAAATATATCCGTTGGTGGTACAGGTAAAACACCTCATACCGAATACCTGATTAATATCCTTCAAGAAAAATATGAGTTGGCAAGTTTAAGTCGGGGCTATAAACGAAAATCAAGAGGCTTTTTACTTGCCGATAAAGATTCTAATTCTCATGATTTGGGTGATGAACCTATGCAAATGAATCGAAAATTTTCGAAATTGCATGTGGCTGTAGATGCTGATAGAGTTAATGGTGTTCAGCACTTACTTTCTGTTGAAAATGGTTTAAATTTAGATTGTATTCTGCTTGATGACGCCTATCAACACCGATACATCAAACCCGGGCTCTCTATTCTGCTCATCGACTATAACCGACCAATTTCCAAAGATTTTGTCATGCCAATGGGTAGGCTTCGGGAAAGAAGTTCAGGGAAAAAGCGAGCTAATATTATCATTGTCAGTAAATGTCCTCATGATTTAAGCGACTCTGAAGCTGACAAATTAAGAAATGACATTAGACCTCTTTCTCATCAGAAACTATACTTTACATGCCTGGATTACGCTCCTATCCAGCCTGTATTTAAATCTCAAAAAGAACCTATTCAGTTGGATTTCTCTAAAAAAGAATCTCAAGGAATTTTATTGGTAACAGGCATTGCAAACCCAGCTCCTCTCAGAAAATATTTAAAAGAATTTTGCAGTGAATTCGACGAAATTCAATTTCCAGATCATTATACGTTTAAAGACAAAGATCTTGAACAAATAGAAGACACATTTAAAAGCCTAAATTCTAAGAACAAGGTAATTGTTACCACTGAAAAGGATGCCGTTCGATTTCTTGACATGTCAATAAAATCAGATGCTATAAAGGAAAATATGGCTTATATCCCCTTACAAATCAAATTTATCAAGCAATCAAATTCTCAGTTTGATAAACAGATTCACGATTTCGTAGAAAGCTTTAAATAGCGAGCATTAAGCTAGCTGATAGGATTAAAAGTTGGCTTTATCTAAAAATGCAGCACTCTAGCTTTGAAATATTTAATAAATCAAAACTCTTTCTTAGCTTTGTCGAAATTAATCAAAATTCAGACAAGCTTCTTCGACTAAAATGTAATACAAAACCAAGTGTTACGGAGAAGTTGAAAATCAGAGTCGAAGAAACAAAAACAAGTAACATGTACAGAAACTTAAAGCAAAGCATCGAATCAGCTTGGGAAGACAGAAGTCTTTTAAAAAATGCTGACGTTCAAAAAAATATCAACGAAGTCATTGAACTTCTGGATAAAGGAGTGCTAAGAACAGCAGAGCCAGTTGAAAATGGGTGGCAAGTGAATGAGTGGGTGAAAAAAGCTGTAATTCTATATTTCCCTATTCGTAAAATGGAAACCATTGAAGTTGGTCCATTCGAATTTCACGATAAAATGGCACTCAAAACGAATTATGCAGAACTTGGAGTTCGTGTCGTTCCTCATGCCGTTTCTCGTTATGGTGCTTTTATTGCTCGCGATGTGGTGATGATGCCATCTTACGTAAACATCGGTGCATATGTTGATGAAGGAACCATGGTTGATACTTGGGCTACTGTAGGATCATGCGCTCAAATTGGTAAACATGTTCACCTTAGTGGCGGTGTTGGTATTGGTGGTGTTTTAGAGCCAATTCAAGCTGCTCCGGTTATTATTGAAGACAACTGTTTCATTGGATCACGTTGTATCGTAGTTGAAGGTGTTCACCTTGAGAAAGAAGTTGTTCTTGGAGCAAATGTTGTTTTAACCAAGTCGACTAAAATTATTGATGTTACAGGTGATGAGCCAGTGGAGTACGATGGGTTTGTTCCTGCACGTTCGGTTGTGATTCCAGGTACCAGAACTAAAAAATTCCCTGCGGGTGAATATCAAGTGCCTTGTGCATTAATTATTGGTAAGCGAAAAGCGTCTACCGACCTTAAAACATCATTGAACGACGCCTTGCGCGAGTACGACGTAGCCGTTTAATCCATATTAGAAGAGAAATGCACAACGATATAAAAAAGGCTTTAGAGGTTCTTAAAAGTGGTGGTATTATCCTTTATCCTACAGATACTATTTGGGGAATTGGCTGTGATGCTACAAATGCAGAAGCTGTAAAACGTGTTTATGAGATAAAACAACGTGAAGATTCTAAATCTATGTTAGTTCTTATGGAGAATCCAAACCGTATTAGCTCATATGTTGATGATGTTCCTGAGATTGCTTTAGATCTACTTGAAGTGACGAATAAGCCAACAACTATAATTTATTCTGGAGCCAAAAATTTGGCTAATAATCTGATTAATTCTGACGGTAGTATTGGTATTCGAATTACGGATGAAAATTTCACTCAACAGTTGATTCAGCGTTTTAGAAAGCCTATCGTTTCTACTTCTGCAAATATTAGTGGTGACGCTCCTGCTCAAAATTTCATGGAAATCAATCAGGACATAATTGATGCAGTCGACTATGTTGTTGAATATCGTCAGGATGATATCACTAAAGCTCAAGCATCTAGTATTATAAAAATTGGATCAGATTGGGGGGTTCAAATTATTCGTGAATAATCAGAATTAACTTTCAATCAAAAAATAAACAAGCCCTTAACTTGAATCGAGTTAAGGGCTTGTTTTATATAGGTTTTACCTAATTCATTTTTATCACTTTAATTCTTTCCTTCTCAAGTGAAATATTTAAATCTTCAGTCATCGACCTGGGCTCACCATCAACATGATAAGTTTTTGAATTCGATTTAATTGTGAATTCACTCGCCCTCAAATAGGTCATATACTTAGAATTCTTAAGTTTACCCGTAAACATCTTATAAACTAAGAATGGAGACAGAATAATCGGATATTTCTTCATCAAAACCAATTCCAGTAAGCCATCATCATACTTTGCTTCAGGAGCTATAATTGCATTGTTCCCAAACTGACGTGTATTAGCTAAATAAATGCCCCAAAACTTCCCGGTTACTTTTACTTGTCCTAAAAACAATTCAACTTCAATAGGCTTATACGAGAACACCCCCTTGATTGTACAGTAGATATACTTTTTAAGGCCACGAAATTTGCTCCCATCAAAGAGTGAAGCCACATGACTGTCAAAACCTAAACCAGCAACGTTTATTGAATAGTCATCATTAATTTTAGCCAAATCTACATGACGAAATTCACCGTTTAACATCTTTTCAATAAGATTCCCAACATCACTGGTAAAACCAAGCTCACGAGCAAAACCATTACCTGAACCATTAGGCAATACGGCAAGAATAATATCTTTTTTTACCACCAGATGTTTTAATGTACAGTTCACACTCCCATCACCACCACAAATGACAACAACCTTATAATCATCAACTTTTTTATCCCAAAGGCTATTAAAATCTTCTAAACTCTGAGTTAAAGTATAATCAATATCATGACCGCTATCCTTAATCTGTTTGATGATACTATCTGGATTTTGTTTTCCCGAATTAGGATTTATTACAAAAAGAATATCCCTAGCCTCGATTTGCATATGGAGTTATTTAAGAATGAAATTATTAATATTCACTTTCACAATTGGTCATGTGAAAATGTTTGATTTGAGAACAATCAGGTTTCAAAATTAAAAGAATTTTAATTCTAATAGTCTTAATTAATGTTATAAGAAGTTTGGGTTGGTATTTCTTAGGGTATTACTAATTCTTAATACGAATTTTTTTCTGAGTTACAAAGATGTTACGATCTGATGTTCTGAATTTTGCAACAACATTTACAACTGTATCAAGGACTTCACCTTTTGTAAAAAAGAAATCGACTCTACCTGCTCCTTTTTCTGCCGATATGGCTTTTGATCGAATTGGAATATACTTGTCATTAACCAGTTCAGTAATATGGAACTCAACATTTTTAGAGTAATTATTCAAGAATAATTTCAGATTTACTCTGTCGGGGCGTACAAATTGTTGTGATTCGATTGAAGGAAATACACTTCGAAGGCTGCCAGTTCGCTTATACTCTTTGAGTCCTATTCCTGGTTCTCCTCTTTTGTAAGGAGTTTCAGCCCATATTTTTCCGTTGGGGTAATACTTTTTTTGAATACCATCCTTTTTATCATTGACATAGGGTGTTAAGGCATAAATCTTACCATTTTTATGGTATTTTTTAGCCATTCCATGCAACTCATCACCAACATAAAAAACTTCATCGCTTAATTCTCCTGAATCATAATAGACACGAGCTACACCTTCCCTAATTCCATTTTTGTAAAACGTCTCAGAACGCAACTTGTTTTTATTATTATACCTCTTTACCCAGCCTTCCAACACTTCACCATCTTCGTTTTTCACAACGGTTTCACGTGGCGTTTTTGACTCACAAGCAAATAATAAAAATACAGAGAGAATGTATAGAAGTCGTTTCATCTTTAATAGTCGGTTATTCCATAAAAATATATAAAGCTTGGGAATAATAAAATTTCATCAGGAAATAATACCTTATCCATAAGAGATATAAGCATCTAGGTCTGGTAATTTGAATAAAATTCTAAGCAATTAAAATTAACTCATTCGCTTACGCTTAATCAAATAGGCTTGTAAAACATCCTTAAAAGGCTTACGGATATCAGCTTCTACAAAATCTATAGAAAACTGGCTGCAAAGTAGTTTCATTTCATCGTAAAAGTCCTTTTGTTTTTGAGTAAATGCTTCTCTCACTTCAGAAGGATTCAATTTTAACATTTCGCCTGTTTCCAAATCGATGAACTTAGATGGGCGGTTCGAAAAATTAAACTCATTTTCCAACTCATGATCTGTCACTGCAAATAACACAACTTCATGCTTATTGAAGCGTAAATGTTGCAAGGCTTCCAGTATTTCCTGAGGCGTATCATCACCCATCAGGTCAGAGAAAATGACAATTAAAGATCGCTTATGGAGTGCTTCAGCTAAATGATGCAGGTTTTCTGAAAACTTGGTATTTTTATTTAGACCCAAGTTCTCCTTATTGTAAATTTTCAAAAGTTCACCATATAACCTTTGAGCATGTGTTACTGATAATTTTGCTGGTGTGAGCAGCTCTATTTCATCTGAAAAAGTTGATAAACCAACGGCATCGCGTTGATTACGCAAGAGATGAATCATAGCCGCTGAACAAAGCACAGAAAAGGCCATTTTAGAGAGCTTCTTATCCTGATAAGGGAAAAGCATGGATGATGAGGTATCGATCACCATATGAGCTCTAAGGTTTGTTTCTTCTTCATATTGTTTCACAAACAACTTATCGCTACGAGCATATAATTTCCAATCTACATGTTTGGTTGATTCACCTTTATTATACAAGCGATGTTCAGCAAATTCAACAGAAAAACCATGATACGGACTTCGGTGCAAACCAAGAAGAAAACCTTCAACAATTTGCTTGGCCATTAGCTCCAGATTATCAAAAGCTTCAAATTCTATTAAATCAGATAATTGCTTCATTTTTGTGCTGGTGTTCTTATGAAATAGTCAATACCCGGCCTCATCGGGCTATTCAAAATTGACAAAAAAAAGGCATAGAACCGAATTCTATGCCTTAAATATGTTGCGATGTTTTACTATTTACTATAGTAAAGCATTCATTTTCTCAGCGATAGCTGTCTTAGGTACAGCACCAACTTGCTTGTCAACAACTTCTCCACCTTTTAAGAAAATAATGGTAGGAATGTTACGGATACCAAATTTAGCAGCAGTTGCAGGACTTGCATCAACATCAACTTTAGTAACTACAAATTTACCGTCGAAATCATCAGCTAACTCGTCTACGATTGGTCCAACCATTCTACATGGTCCACACCACTCAGCCCAAAAGTCAACCAATACAGGCTTGTCTGACTTCAAAACAATCTCCTCGAAATTAGTATCATCTACTTTAATAGTCATGGTTTTTTATTTTTTTTGGTTTATATACAGCTAAATATGTCTTAAAACGATTGTATCTAGCTATCTAGAATATTAATTTTTAAGGACGCAATTTAGTTAATTTTGAATTCAATTTCAGAATTATTTTTGAAATATTCTATCAAATCAGTAGAAAGTTTCACTTTACAAGTTCTTGAAAACATTTTAAGCTTCATTTTCCCCTCATCTACAATCACAAAATTCACTAATAGATTCCCTTTATTATCTTCATGTGTTAAACAGTTTTCCATTTCTGTTACAATCTCCGTAGTCAAGCTCATAACAGGAATTGTCAATGTGATTCGCTTTACCTTTTGCTCCAACACATCAGACAATAAACCAATTGACTTGATCTTATATTCTAACTCAACGGAATCTTTTGGCCAGGTTCGTTGTTGAACGCGACCATTTATAAATACGGAAAGTCCTTCAACAAAATAGTTGTTGAACTCAACAAAATCCTTTCCAAAGAAAGGGAGTTCGTATGAATCCGTAAAATCTTCAATATTAACAATTGCAAAAGGGTTACCTGTTCGGGTTATACCTCTTCGGACAGCGGTTACCATTCCTGCAATATTAATTTCTTTGTCCTTAAACTGAAGCATATCAACAGATAACTCAGATAAGGATGCATTACAAAATGAATCAATCTCCAGTCGGTAATCATCTAATGGATGCGCTGAAAGGTAAATTCCAATCAAAGCTTTTTCCTTATTCAGGCGCTCAAGCTTACTCCACTCTCCCGAGTTTGGTACCTTAGGTGGCGTTACCACATAATCTTCTACCCCACCAAAAAGGGTTTGTTGAGCCATAGCTTTCTCTGCCTGCAACTTATTACCGTATTTGGATAAGAGCTCAATGAAAGTTGTATCAAATTCGTCGGTTGCAAAGTATTGGCTACGATTAAATTCGAAACTATCGAAACCGCCCGACATGGCAAGATTTTCAAGCGTACGTTTATTGACTGTTCGCAAATTCACACGTTCGACAAAGTCAAAAACATCCTTGAAGTCTCCATTCTCTCTTTCTTTGATAATATCTTCAACAGCGGCTTCTCCAACACCTTTAACAGCGGCCATTCCAAAACGAACAGCGCCTTCCTTATTTACCGTAAACCGAAGGTAAGATTCATTGACATCAGGACCTAATACCGGCAAACGCATACGCTTGCACTCATCCATGAAAATGGTCACTTTTTCAATATCAGAAAGGTTACGGCTAAGTACTGCTGCCATAAATTCTGCCGGATGATGTGCTTTTAAATAACCCGTTTGATAGGCAATATAAGCGTAACAAACAGAGTGAGATTTATTAAAAGCATACTGTGCAAATGCCTCCCAGTCAGCCCAAATTTTATCAATCAAGTCTTCTGGCTTCTCGATTTTACGAGTCACCTCTTTCTCCTCACCTCTGGCTGTGAATTTAAAGGTTTTACCTTTTCCTTTCACTTCCTTTTCAAAACCTTCAATAAATTCCTCGTTGGCCAAACAACCTTCGATAAATTGAACCTTAAGTTTATCCATTTCGGCGATCTTCTTCTTTCCCATTGCCTTACGCAAGGAGTCAGACATACCACGCGTGAATCCCCCCAGTGCTCTCGACTGGAGCATCACTTGCTCCTGATAAACCGTAATACCATAAGTATCGTTCAGATATTTTTCCATGATTGGATGATCATAGACAATTTCCTCCTTACCATGCTTACGATTTACAAAATTCGGAATGTATTGCATCGGTCCCGGACGATAAAGAGCATTCATTGCCACAAGGTCTTCAAAACGGTTAGGTTTTAACCCCTTTAAGTGCTTTTTCATTCCCGGTGACTCAAACTGGAAAATACCCGTTGTTTCACCATGGGAGAAAAGCTCAAACGTCTTCTCATCATCAATTGGAATGTCATCAATATCAATGTCAATTCCTTTTGAAAGCTTTACATTGGCCAATGTATCCTTAATGATAGAAAGCGTTTTCAAGCCAAGAAAGTCCATCTTAAGCATACCGACATCCTCTACAAATCGACCATCGTATTGTGTAATCAGCAGGTTTACCCCTTTCACTTGCATGATAGGAATATGCTCTGTTAAATTATCGCGACCAATTAAAACTCCACAGGCATGTACACCCGTTTGACGAACAGATCCTTCAAGGTTTTCAGCAAAACCAAGGGTTCGAGCAATTAATTGATCATCGGAAGTTCTTTCTCTTTCCAGTTCCGGCTCTTCTTTAAAAGCTTTTGCCAAACTAACCTTAGGTCCATCGGGCACCAGTTTAGCCAAACGATTGGCCTCTGACAATGGTAACTTCAAAACACGCGCCACATCCTTAATGGATGATTTGGCTGCCATGGTTCCAAAAGTCACAATGTGCGACACTTTATCGTGTCCATATTTTTCGGTCACCCAATCCAGTACCTGCTGACGTCCATCGTCATCAAAATCGATATCGACATCGGGCATGGAAATACGATCCGGGTTCAAGAAACGCTCAAATAGCAAATCGTATTTGATTGGGTCAATATTCGTAATCTTTATGCAATAGGCTACAGCTGAACCTGCAGCCGAACCACGACCAGGGCCAACAATAACACCCATTTCAATAGCGGCTTTAATAAAGTCCCAGGTAATTAGGAAATAACCAGGGAATCCCATTTTTTTAATGGTGTCAAGCTCAAAATCGAGTCGCTCTATAATATCTGGTTCCAATTCTTTTCCCCAACGCTCGTAAGCACCTTCATACGCCAAGTGACGCAGAAATTCATCCGCATCATCAAAACCTTCAGGAAGTGGAAAATCAGGCATTAAAGGCGGAACATTCAGTTCATAATTTTCAACCTTATCTGCAATTTCTTGTGTATTCGAAATCGCCTCAGGCATATCAGCAAAAAGTTCACTCATTTCAGCAGTAGTCTTCAAAAACTCCTGCTTAGTATATCGCATACGAGTCGGATCATCGAGATCTTTACCCGTATTCAAACAAATCAACAAGTCATGAGCATCGGCATCTTCTTCATTCAAAAAATGTGAATCATTGGTAGCAACCACTTTTACATTGTGTTTCTGCGAAAGCTCCAGAATCTTTTTATTACACAGTTCCTGATTGTCGTAGATATCAGCATTCTTAACAGGATCGTTGGTTTTGTGACGCATTACTTCCAAATAGTAATCCTCTCCAAAGATATCCTTATACCAATTAATAGTCTCATCCAATTCAGCCCAGCGCTCATTCATAATATGCTGTGGTACCTCACCTCCCAAACAAGCTGTTGAAATGATAAGACCTTCGCTATGTTTCTCTAATAATTCTCTATCAATACGGGGTTTGTAGTAGAATCCATCAACATAACCTAAAGATGCTAATCGCATCAAATTGTGGTAACCAACTTTATTTTTTGCCAGAATGATCAAGTGATACCCCGATCTATCCTGTCTTTCACTCTTCTCAAATCTGGTACGACGAGCTACATAGGCTTCAATCCCCAATATAGGCTTTACACCACTTGCAGTAGCTGCAGCATGAAACTCTTTAATTCCAAACATATTTCCATGATCAGTCAGGGCAATGGCCGGCATACCATCCTCTTTAACCTTATCAATCATTTTTTTGATTTTAGAGGCACCATCGAGGATGGAGTATTGAGAGTGAACGTGCAGGTGTGTAAATTTGGTCATTGATACGTATTGTTGAAGTTACAAGCTACGACGGAAACAAATAGGCTATCAAGCCATTGGCAAATCAAGATTCAAAATCGAGATTTTATATCGCATTTCGACAAATTTAATCTTTTCTTCGGTTTTATTCTCGCCAATTTTATCAAAAATATAAATACCTCAATAGGATTTATATATCATCTGTAGGACACGACGAAAAACTTTAAGGAAAACAATACTTCTCGAAGCTTTCCACACTCATAAAAGAAATATGTTTTCATCATATTTTAATTTTTCGCCAAAATAAAAAACACCTCATACTATATATTTATGATCACTCACAAGGATACATAATCCAACATTAAAATAATTAACATACGTAAACTTCACACAACACAATCTATTATATTACTTAAATTATTCATACATTTATGTTCTGATTTTCCAATATTTACAAAAACATAGCCATTAATTTAAAATTAAAACCATTTAATATAAGCATTATTTCAACAATGAAAATTTATGTTTTTATTACCACATAGACAAAACACATAATAATTATAAAAACCAGTTTATAAGATAAAAATTCTACCACATTCCCCTATTCATCATGATAACGAACGAAAAAACAATATTAGTCTATTGGGATTTTAGCAAAAATGCTAAACATGCTTTGAGTCATGCTCTATTTTACTCTTCCCAAGCAAATTTTGATATCTATTTACTACATGTTGTAAAAGACGAGGCCAAAGCTAAAAACACAAAAATTAAACTTGACAAAACAGCTCAAAATATCTTTGAAGAAGAAGGACGTCGAATTAAAACAATTGTAAAGGTTGGTTACCTGTCTAATGCTATAAAAAATGCAAGCGAAGAGTTAAATTCAGTTATAATATTCGGAGGACTTCCAAACTATAAGGGCTTAAAACAATTTATTGGTCGCTATATTATGAATGGCATTTTAGGTGCAAACATACCTTCCGTTGTTGTTCAAAAACCTAGAACAGAATCAAAACAGCTAACTATTATTTGCCCTATCGATCATAAACGAAACTGTAAGGCAAGCTTAGAGTGGATTCAAAAAATCGCCAAAATCTGTTTGGTAAAAATATACTTAACATATCCCGACTGCACTTATAGCTTAAAAACTCAAATGGTAAAATCGAACCTTAGCTTTGCGAGAAATTACCTAAACCAATTGCATATTGAATTCGAAGAACAGCAATTGGCTTGTCAAGGCTTTAGGCTAAATCTGCTAAACTTTGCAGAAAGTCAAAAAGTTGAATTAATCTTAGATATCGCGCATAAGGAATCCAGACTTAAAAATATCTTTTTAAAATCGGAGAACTACAAACTACTTATTAACCAAAAACAAATCCCTGTGATGTCAATCAGCCCCAAAAAAGGCTTATGGAGATATGGAGGCTTTAATCGCTAACATTCTTAAAAGCCAATATTACAAGCCTTCTTTATGATTAAAAATCGGATGCAAGAATCTACTTCAAGGAAACTTCAACTCTGTAATTAGGTGATTTTAGCTGTTCAGGCATATTTCTTAAATCTGCTGTTTTTACCTTGAAAGAAGCCTCATCCAAGTTTAAACTATCCTTCATAAACGAGTTTAAAACCTTGTTTCTTGTTTGAAGCAAAACCATAAACATTGAATCAAGCTTTGACTTTCCAACATTCTGTGTACATAAAGCAGATAAGCTTTTACCTTCTTCAGATTTAGAGTTTATAAAAGTCATAAATTCAATATTCGAAGTCGCCCAGTTAACTAGTTGATCACCTCCAAGCTCTGGCTTATAAATCTTGTTGGAAGTACAGTATTTTTCTACAGAGCTCTTAAGAGCTAAAAACTCTTTTTCCTTTTTCAAATTTGTTTCCTGAACAAACGAGAAGTTCAACTCATCCTTTTTAGTTAAAATACTTGCAATTTTTCTCAGGTTATTCTTTTGTCCCTGATCTAAACTATCTTGTAAAAGCTGGAAAGGTATGGTCTTGATACTTTCAGGATCTCCCCCAGCCAAATTTCCAAGAATATTAAAAGGCTGACTAGCTGTTTTAATCAAAAATTTCAATAGGGTCTTCCAAATAATCTTCCCTACTCTAAAGTCTGGTTCAGAAGGATTACCCGAAACCGGCAATTCAAATTCAATCTGATCATCTTTATCCTTCAGCAGATATAAAGCTAATCGAACGGGAGCTTTAAAAGTATTCTTATCCTTAGTTTTCTCACCAAAATCCAACTCCGAAATATGAATATGATTGTCATTCTTAAGCTTTGAAGCTGTCATTTCCAGACTCGTTTTATAAGAAAATTCTCCTTGTGTGATAGGGCGAGCAATATAAAACTCGGTGTATGGAGAAAAGCTCATCATCTCAAGGTTTTCAAGATGATTCTTAAAGTTTACTGATGAAAGGTTTTTAAGACTAAAACTACCTTCCCCCGATGAACGACCCGTTTCTTGCAGATTCATCGAATAAGACAGAGGGATGGAATCAACTTTATCAGATAGGGTTCCCATATTCACTTCGATATTCTTAAGGTCGTAAACAAAAGGTCGATTCAAAGTATTATCTGTGAAGTTAACTAAACCATTGGTCACCGAAATACTTTTAAGTTGATAGAATAGATTCGATACAGTATCAACTTGTGAGGCTGTTGTATCAGTAACCAACGAATCAGCCTGAACACTAAGGCTATCTTGTGCTAAAGAGTCAGCTTTCATGTAGGGAGCCAGCATGCGTTCAAAATTACTTGAACCCTTATCTAAACTGGCATAAATCTCAGGTGAATCTACAGTAATAGCGCCTATTTCATAATGAGAAGTCCCAACATTCAGGGAATCTAGATCGACATCTACTTTTTTAGCTGCAAATAGCTTTTTCTCACCCCCATCTTTCATCTCAAAATCGATCACATTTGTTTGTCCGGACACAAGCAAATCCGTTGGGTTATCGAGACTCCCTTTTAGATGAATCGTCGTATTTAGCTGTCCTGAAATACTTGAAATGTCAATATAGTCGGTCAAGTAAGCTTTTATTGGCTTTAAATCGATAGATTGTGTAGCAAGTTCAATTGCGTAAGCATTTTTTGCATGATCAATATCAGCAGAAACTTGAACGCGTCCCTCATCTCCCATGGCAAAATCAACACCCATCTCCGATTTTTTATTATTCCAAGCTATGAGTGGCAGTTTTAAATCCATCTTTTCAAAAGCAATGGTATTCTTTTTTGCCTCATCGGTATAACGAACAGAACCGTCCTTAAGTTGAATATCTTTAACAGAGAATTTTAAATCCTTTTCCTTTTTCGGCTCTTCAACAACTGAATCTTGTTTAGGAATCATACTATCAAAATTAAAGCCCAGACTATCCTGAATGACTGACACACTTAAACCATCAAGATAAATCTCTGAAAAGGCATATTCTCCTCCAAGCAAGTACCATGGTGAAAAATTTACGCGCAGTTCGTTAAAAGCTACAAAGGTGTTCATCTTATCTTCCTCGAAAAGATTAAAACCTTTTACTCCTAAGGCAATTTTTGCATAATTAAAATGTAATTCCGAAATTTCAAGCTTACGCCCCACCAATTCCTCGCTATTCTTCACCACCCAATATTTAACTAGCGACGAAAGGAAGAAGAGCAGAATGAAAATGAAAGATAGAATGGCAATTAGGATCTTTTTTTTCTTTGACAATTGAATTTTCATATGGATAGGATTGGAAATGTTTTTTAGTAATGAAGCTCAAAGTTAATGATTTATACAGATTAACCTTATCGAAAGTCAGTGCAATAATTGGGGAACAAATTTAGTTTATTATTTAGGTTTACTGTTGTGTTTTTGATTGAAAAAAATGATCTGCTTATAGATGAAAAAAAGAAGGTTATATCTTATAAACCTCCCTGCAAGTTGCAGCAGCCAACAACAGAACTTTAGGATGTTTGCTGCAGCGTGCAGCACCCAACAACAGAGTCTAAGCTCACATAAACACAGACAGACATACAAGCAACACATACATAAACAGACACTTACAACAATGTTAATTAATATTAAATATTAACCACGTCTATTAGTAAGCATTCATAATAAATGTGTTTTCATAGTGATTTTATAAATTTAAATACACTTATTATGTTTTTAGCAATCCATTATCCGAAATTGCGTAACAATGAATTCATCCAATTCATTAAGCTCTTAAGCGAAATTTTAAATTCAAACGATCCTGAAGTTTTAAAGGTAAAAACTCAGTACGACGATTTAATCGCTCTACTCGCTACCCTAAGTACTCTTTTTAAGCCAGAATTAGGCTCTGCCATAACCCAAGAATTACAAGAGATTGATGCCAGACGGGATACGGCACTTACGGGAATAGAAATGCAGATCAGGAGTTTTACCTACTACTTTGATGCAGATAAACGAGAGGCTGCCAATTTGCTTAGTTCATCTCTAGACACTTATGGTTCGGGCATCAGTCGCATGAACTATCAGGCTGAGACTAGCACCCTAACCAGCATTATTCAGAAATGGGAAAATGATGCCAAGCTTACTGCGGCACTAACAACACTAAGCCTAACGACTTGGCTTGCTGAATTGAAAGCAGCCAATAAGCTTTTTGAAGAACGCTATATTGCCCGTTTAAAGGAAGAAGCCAGCAGCCCCGAAGAGAAGACGATCGAACTGCGTAAGGACATTATTCAAAGCTACCGTACTCTACTTGCTCACCTGCAAGCTCATGCTACACTTAGCACCGACAATAGCTACGAGGCAGTGGTACAGCAAATAAACCAATTAATAGAACAGTACAACAAGTTGGTTGCTACTCGTGGTAACAGTAAGGAAGAGGAAGAAGAAGCGGCTAATTTGGATTAATTTTTCATTTATTTTTAATAAACCCATATAACAAAAAACTAATTTTTATGAACAAATTTATTTACTTAGCCGCAATTGTGCTATTTTGTATAGGCTTTAGTTCTTGCGAGAAAGAAGAAACAAGAGAGTTTATAGATTTTGAGAAAAGACAAAAATCCAGAGAAACATTCTTTAGGAGTGGTAAAACCAAAAGTACTGATGATTTTAGTCTACAGATTATTAATTTTCTTAAATATATTGATGATCGAACCCATTTTACCGAAGAATTTACAGAAACATATGGCCGACCGTGGTGGGATATTTGCAAGACAACTTATACCAAAAATACTGCCTTAAGAATAGTTCCTATAATTGATGTAGATGAGATTCATATAAGTGGTTTACAATTTTTTGGTTATAGAAATCATGAATTTATATCTTTTTTTATTTTGAATGACGAATGTGCAATTAAAACACTAAAAAATGATAAGATGCGTACTTTGTACTCAAACTTAATTTTGAATTATGAACGGGTGTTATCAAAGCAAAGGTTAAAAGAAGTGCGTGTCGTAGGAAATGGAAATTGCTATTCAACTTTCGTTGATGATTTATGGATTAAAACGGAATGTGATCTTGATGTTACTGATTGGGAGCCTGATGGTCCTAAAGGACCTAATCCTGAAGGACCAGGAGAACCTAATGGGTCTGGTAGTGGGCATGGAAATTCTGAACCAATTGGAGGTGGGACAGCTGGTGGAAGTGGAGTCCCAGGTAATGGAGGTATTCCTGAATGCGAAATTATTGATGGAGTATGTCATATTACAGGTTGGCTTGAAAACCAAACCGTTGAAGTACCAGAAGATCTTGTTCCTGAACCCTTGCTAGAAGTTTTACCAACTCCAGAGTTTCTTGCGAACCAGAAACTTAAATGTATATGGGAAATATTAAATCGTGACAATACTAGTTTCCAAAGATATCTTAAACAATTCGATAATGATTTTTCAATTATTGACTTAGAATTTGACATAAGTAACTCTCTTCCAACTAATGTTAATGGGAGAACTGATAATAGTTACTCAAATAAAATATTAATATCTATAAATGGAAGTACTTTAGAAAATAGACCAGTACTTGGAGTTGCAAGAACATTAATTCATGAAGCGATTCATGCAGAGCTATATCGCAAAGTTAGATCTGTAAATAATCAAATTAGCATAAATGATTTCCCTGGCATATATGATTACTATAGAAGATATATCAAAAATTGGCAACATCAGCAAATGGCTGCACATTATATTGACCTTATGGGGAAAATGCTAAAGGAATTTGATGGAAGTAAAATGTCTGATCAATATTATAGAGACATATCATGGAACGGATTATATATGGTTAATGATAAAAATAATCCTGGAAATTTAATTTATACGGTTGCATTTAATAATTTATCTTTAGCTGAGAGAACAAGAATATTAAACAATATCAAAAATCTAAAAGAAAATGGAACAAAAGAATGTAATTAAACAAGTGTTAGTGACAATTAGCTTTATTTTCTTTTTTAATTTCTCATTATCATCTCAAGAAATTAAAAAAATGAATGTCTTTATATATTACCAAAATGAAGTTGAACTTATACCTAAGGCTGTTATAGATACGGTATCATCAAAACTAATCAATTCTCTGAGTTTATATACTTTTAATCAATTCCAGTTATTAGACAAGACAAAAAGAGAAAAGCTGATACAAGAAGAGGAAAAATCAAAGGTTCTAACAATTTACGATACAAACGACCTATTCAATATCCTTTTGGTAAAAAAGATAAGCAATAACAAGTATGTTCTTATGAATGGAGAATATAAAGAATTCATTGATTAAAACTATAAGGCCGCCAGAATCATTATTCTGACGGCTTTCATTTTGAAATTTTCTCTTGAGCTAGAAAAGGGCTCCGAAAAAATCAGAATAACTTTACTTACACACTTTATGGGATACTACTAGTTAAAGGATTTTAACCTCCTCTTTTATCTATGCAAAAGGCGATTAGAATCGCCAACTTCTATACCCTGGATAAAATATCCGGGGAGCTTATTCTCCTGTAGATTTATAATCTACAGGTTTCGAGTTGGAGGTCTTCGACCTTCTTGCAATACGAATATCAATTTACATGAAAGGCGATTGAAAATCGCTGACTCATCAACCCCAGATAACATATCTGGGGTAGCTACTCAAATTAATTTAACATCAATTAAACCAATTCCATCAGCATAGTTAATCGCAGAACTGTATTTATAATCAATGGGGTTATCTACGATTTCGGCTTTTACCGGGTTGTTATGTATATATTCTAATTTTTGTATCAAAAACTCAGAAGTATGAATTTCTTTAGCTTCATTCCCATCTTGCCAAAACTTGTATGTTACATTCTTTTTGAACTTACCGGCAAACCTAAATCTATCCAACATCCAATCTCTTCTACTTTCAGGATTTTCAATTATAGCTTTAATAATCTGCTTGCTCGTATATTTTTTTAAATCTCTTAAAATATCAGATAAATGATTGTTCTCATCAGCCTGAGCGATTAGATGTAAATGATTACTCATTAAACACCACCCATAAAGGATTAAGCCCTTCTCTTTTTGGCAATATCTCAACGAATCAACAATTATATGTTTATAGTTTGGGCGAGTAAAAACATCAACCCAATCTACAACGGTTAAGGTTAGGAAGTAACAATAGCCCTCTGATATCTTATTTCTGATTCCCATATGCTTAATTCATAATTAAAGGTGATTCTAAATCACCTACTTCTTAAGCCCTAATTACAAATTAGGGCTAGCAATTATACGCTCCTGCAGATTTCTCACAAACTCGCTAAGCATGTTAGCAATCGGCAGGTTTCGAGTTGGAGGTCTTCGACCTCCTTGCAATACGAATATCGATTTACATCAAAGGCGATTATAAATCAGGCTTAGCTATTAAACATCTAATTCAACAACAACAGGACAGTGATCTGAGTGAACCACATCGGCAAGAATTGAAGCACCTTTTAGCTTCTCTCGCAGACTTTCGCTCACCATATGATAATCGATGCGCCAACCCAGATTTTTGCCACGAGAACCTGCTCTATAGCTCCACCACGAATACTTCTCTGCCGATTGATCAAATACTCTGAAACTATCTATAAAACCAGAAGCAATAAATTCAGAAACCCACTCACGTTCTTCAGGTAAGAAACCTGAAACGCCTTTCTTTTTTTCAGGCTTGTTAATATCAATTGGTTTGTGGCAAATATTGTAATCGCCTGCAATAATCAGGTTGGGAATCTCCTTTTTTAATTCCTGAATGTACCCATGAAAGTAATTCAACCATTTCATTTTATAATCCTGACGGGGACCTCCCGTCGTTCCCGATGGATGATAGGTTGACATGACTGAAAAGTTATCAAAATCGGCACGAATGGCGCGTCCTTCCACATCGAATTCTTCATTATCTACTCCGATATAAACCTTATTAGGTTTAAGCTTTGTCAGGATGCCCACACCCGAGTAACCCTTTTTCACAGCCGAGTGCCAATAGCAATGATACCCCAATTCTTCAAAAAGGTGAGATTCAATTTGATCCGGCTGAGCTTTGGTTTCTTGTATGCAAAGAATATCAGGATTTTCGGCTTTCAACCAACCTACCAAATCTTTGCCAATAGCGGCACGTATACCATTTAAGTTATAGGATATAATCTTCATAATCAGATGAGTTTTTATGTGACAGATCCAAAAAATGAATCTTTATTTTTAGTTAACGAAGTCTAAAAGTAAGAAATTAGACTTTATATCTCGTAATTCGTAATTGCTAATTCCTCATTATTCAGCTTTCTTTGTGTCATGAATTCTAACCAATACCAAGCCATTCTTTCTGCTATAAAAGGTTCTGGAGTCAATGAGTCCGATATCTCACGAAAACACACCTCAGCTTTCGACGAGTTTCACGTGCGTGGAAAGATTGTTAGTGAAGAACTGTTCTCACAAATTGTGCTAGACAAAGATTCTTTGATTCTCGACTTAGGCTGCGGATTGGGCGGTACGTGCAGAATGCTAGCTGAGAAATACGATTGTACGGTCTACGGGATTGATTATTCAGAACAGCATATTCAGACTGCGACATCACTGTCGGAACTTATCGGCTTAAATTATAAAACGTTATTTACTCAAGGAGATGCTACCAACCTGCCCTACCCTTCAGATCATTTTGATTTGATCATCACGCAACATGTGCAGATGTGCATAGCAGATAAAGAGAAACTCTATTCCGAAGTCAAACGAGCACTTAAAAAAGGTGGACGATTTATCTACTACGATGTACTTAAAAAGAATAATGATATATTGAATTACCCACTCCCTTGGGTGAATGATGAAACCAATAATCATCTCATAAACTCTGATGAGCTAAAAAAACTCTTGCATTCTCTTAATTTTAAGAAGATATCTTCGCAAGATCAGACACAAAAAGGGGTTGATTTCCTAAGCAGTTTTCTAGCTAAGGCTAAAGAAAAACCTGCTATACTCACGGGACAAAAAATATTGATGGGTCATAATTCTCTTGACAAAATTACCAATCTGTATCAGGCTTTGAAAGACGGGGTTGTTGAATTGGAAAGTGGGACTTACGAGTTATGAATTCAGAATTATGATTTAGGAATGTGAAGGTTTCAATAACATTCACCCTTTTGCTTGCCAGCATTTTCCCTAAAAGGGAAAAACCTTCTATCCTGATCTTTTTAGAGCTACTATTCTCTCCCTTTTCAGGGAAGATGGACGAAGTCCAGAGGGGTGTTTCTATTAATTGATAAAATTCATCTGCGTTAATCAGCGGTATTTGCAAGAAAAAATCATAAATCACTTATCGATATTACCCCCTCTCCCTGCTGGGATCTCTCCTAAAAGGGAGAAAGCATTTAATATGACTCTGACATGTGCTTCGCTCAGTGCCCGAAAAAAAAGTGATGCCTGCATCGAGCAAACACCACTTTCATATTTCTATATTTTAGCCAGATCAGTGAGCTTCGAGCCAGTTCTCTCCTACTCCCATATCTACAGTTAGTGGAACGCTTATTTTTACTGCATTCTCCATTTCCTCACGAAGAATAAGCTTCATTTGATCCAATTCTGATTTTAAGCAATCGAAGTTCAATTCATCATGCACCTGAATAAGCATTTTAGACTTCAGACCTTCTGCTTTCATGCGATTTGATATACCAATCATTGCCAACTTAATAACATCGGCTGCAGAGCCTTGTACAGGCGCATTAATGGCATTTCGTTCTGCTATGGAACGCATCATTCCATTAGCTGAATTAATGTCCTTTAAATAGCGTCTACGCCCCTTTAAAGTCACCACGTATTCATCTTCGCGTGCATCAGCAATAGCTTTATCCATAAAGGCCTTTACGCCTGGGTATGATTCAAAATACCCCTCAATCAAGGCCTTTCCTTCCTTACGTGATATCTTCAGGTTTTCAGCCAATCCGAAAGCCGAAATACCATAGATAATACCAAAGTTGGCAGACTTGGCTTGAGAACGCATATCGCTGGTCACTTCCTCCACCGGAAGTTTGAATATCTTGGCTGCTGTTGCCTGATGGAAATCGGCTGCATGATTAAAGGCATCAATCATAGCCTTATCCTCACTCATGTGCGCCATTAAACGCAACTCAACCTGAGAATAGTCAGCTGATAGGAATGTATGATTCTCATCAGATGGAATAAAGGCTTTACGCACATATCGTCCTTGTGGTGTACGAATAGGAATATTCTGAATATTTGGGTTGATCGAACTCAAACGACCCGTAGCAGCTTCTGCTTGTTTAAATGACGTATGAATACGACCTGACTTTTCATTGATGTATGTTGGAAGCGCTTCCACATAGGTTGAAATCAGTTTTTTCAATCCTCGGAAAGTCAAAATCTTTTCAATAATTGGGTGCTTATCCTTCAATTTACTCAATACTGCTTCTGATGTAGAAAATTGTCCTGACTTGGTCTTTTTCGCTTTTGGATCAAGCTCCATCTTTTCAAATAGAACTTCTCCCAATTGCTTTGGTGATGCCACATTAAATTCATGACCGGACATCTCAATAATCTCCTTCTCAATAGCCTCAACCTCGGTATTCAGTTCCACCGCGTATGACTTAAGCATCGGCACATCAATTTTCACTCCTGTGAATTCCATATCTGCCAAAATCAAGAGAAGCGGCATTTCCATATTATAGAACAAATCCAAAAGGTTGGTAGCGGTCAACTCATTCTCTAATGCCTCAACCAATTCAAGGTTGACTAAAGTCTCTTCACAATATTTATCGTGCTTGATGGGTTCTGGTTCCAACATCAGACTCAATTGTGCTTTCTTTTTCTTCTCCGGCTTTTCCTCCTCCATTATTTTATAATGAATACTCGTTTTGGCGATGGTTTCCAAATCATGCTTCAATTCCGGTTGAATTAAATAATGTGCAATCATGGTATCAAAAATCGCACCTTTCAATTCCACCCCACACCAACGTAATGCCAAAATATCTCTTTTGATATCATGAGCAATCTTCACGATTTTTTCATCTTCAAAAATAAATCGAAATTCCTGAGCCACTTTTTTTGCTTCTTTGGCATCCTGAGGAAAAGGGACAAAAAATGAGCGGTTATTTTTGTAAGCAAAGGCTAATCCTAAGATTTGCGACTGATTGGGATCAACATCACTCAATATTGTTCTAAATGAAAAAGATTTTTGCACACATAAATCGGCTCGTAAATCAGCTCTAACTGCCGCATTATCAAGCACAAAAAACTGAGATTTTAGATCTTTAAGTTCTCTTAGAGTAACTTCTTTTTCTTCTATCGTACTCTTACCCACAGATTTCGAACTGTCAGATGCCGTTTTATCGAAATTATCTATGTTTTTTTCATTTACATTAGATAAAACCTTTTCTCTTAAAGAAAAGAACTCCAACTCAAGAAAAACACTTCCCAATGAGTCTTCGTCAATATCTATCAACTTGAATTTTTCATCAACATAGTCGATGGGTGCATTTAATGCGATTGTTGCTAATTCGCGAGAAAATAAAACTTGTTCTTTCGAATTCACAATATTTTCTTTCTGCTTACCTTTTAACTTATCAGTGTTTTCATAAATCCCATTTATCGATTTATAAGCTGTAAGAAGTTTTTGTGCTGTTTTGGGACCAATACCCGGACAGCCCGGAATATTATCGGCAGAATCACCCATTAGTCCTAAATAGTCAATTATCTGCTCTGGATCTTCGAGACCAAAATTGGTCAAGATTTCAGGAACACCTAAAACTTCTGTTTCATTACCTGAACGACCAGGTTTGTACATGAATATATTTTCACTCACCAATTGGGCATAATCCTTATCGGGTGTCATCATGTAAACCGTGAAACCTTGTTTTTCTGCTTTCTTAGCCAAAGTTCCAATCACATCGTCGGCTTCATAACCCTCAACCTCAATTTCGGGAATATTAAAACCTTTAATTATTCTCTTGATATATGGCAAGGAGTTTCTTAAATCATCAGGCATAGGTGGTCTATGTGCCTTATACTCCTTAAACATTTCGTGACGAAAAGTTTTGCCTGCCGGATCGAAAACAACGGCAATATGCGACGGCTTCTCTTTTTCAAGTACATTCAGTAGCGTATTGGTAAAGCCCAGCATGGCTGAAGAATTGATACCTGTAGATGTGTATCTTGGGTTCTTGATAAAGGCATAATACGATCGGTAGATCAAAGCAAAAGCATCAAGCAAAAAGAGTTTCTTATCAGGATTACTATCTGATGAATACATATATTATAATTTTTTTAATGACGAACTATTCTAACCAAAACAAAAGTAAGAGAATTATTCACTGCCTTTCATTCTAAACTAAGATTATTAAATCTCCTTCAACCAGTTTTCTATTTCCTCTAGTATGATATCTTGTTTCAATTCTTTTCTATGAAACTGACTGGCAAATAAAACCAATTTCTTTGAGTTCGATAAAGTAAGATCTGCTGCACAAAAATTTCCAAAGCGGAAGGCATCCAAAGCTAAAGCATCCTTCAAAATTTTATACAGAAATATAGCTTCACTCCTATTCTCAATTTTAAACTGATTAAGATTTTCAAGAATCTCTTCCGAATTTAATGATTGGAAAAGAAAACGTGTCAGTTCATTTTTAAAAATATCTTTATCAAGAAAATTCTGCTTACTTATCTTCTCATATGATTTAAGTCCGACATTAGAATTCATTTGATTCTCTTCTCTACCAATATCAGCAAATAGAGCACAGAATTTTAGAATTTGAACTTGATCATCTTCTAATTTTTCAAATTCAGAAATTCTCTCAACCAATTTAAAGACACGATATGCATGCTCAATACCATATTGCCCTGTAGGAAAAAGAGCTAATAAAGGATCAATTGGTTTTATCTGATCAAAATTGAAAGGTCCTGAAATCATCTTGATGTATTTTTTAAAAAGTATGGGTACAAAAAAGTCCGGACAAAACCGGACTTCAATTTATATATTTTCTTTCGAATTAGTTATCCTCGGCAAACCATTCAGCAAAAGAAGTTGCTGTTTCGTGAAGCTTTAAAGAATGTAATTTCACATCAGCAGGCAAACGCTTAACGATTCGATCTGCAAAATCAGTAATCATGTTCTCACATGTTGGCTGATAATCGAAAACAAAAAATCGCTCAAACATTTGTGGGATATTTAATTGTTCAAGCATTGGCGTTTTATCGCTTAAAACAACAGCATGATCCAGTTTATCAACGATTTCAGCATTTACGATCTTTTTTAGATCTCCGAAATCCATTACCATTCCCAGTTTGGGATTATTCTCATCCGCAATAGGTTCTCCAATTACTGTTACGTAAAGAATATACGAATGCCCGTGAATATTCTTACACAGACCATCATAGTTCCACAGCGCATGCGCCATTTCGAATCGAAACTCCTTGGTTAATCTAACTTTTGCCATTTTTATTCTATATAAAAAAAACCAGTCTAAGCCGGTTTTTAATTTTTATCCATGAGTACAGTTGCTGATACAATCAACAATATTACTTAAGCTACAATGTTTTAAGAAGTAATAGGTGTTCTTTCCTTCACGTTTCGATTGCAAAACACCCTTATCTTTAAGAATACCCAAGTGGTGCGAAGTTGTTGATTGTTCAATATTCAACAATTCATGTATCTCAGTAACCGTTAATTTTTTTCCATCATCAAGATAACCAAGAATAGCAATTCTCATAGGGTGAGCAATTGCCTTAAGCATATTGGCTGCCTGCTCTAATTTTTCCGGTTCTAATTCGCTAATTTTCATACACAAAACTTAAACTTGTATTTAATAACTATGCAAATATATAAATATATTCCATTAAGAAAGGCAAGTCTCATATCGAAATATTTAAATTTGTTCCTTTGATCCTAATTTATTGATATTCTGAATAGGAATTAAAACAAAATATGTTGAGAAATATATTTTTTACTTCTGTGATCAAGCTTAATATGGATCAGAAAAGAAAAGCTTTAAGCTAAGCTATTCTTTCCCTTAGCGGTTTCTATATAAAGAGTACTGCATCTTAAATTTTATTTGTTTTTTGGCCATTGATTCGACTAAATTTTTACCTTTGGTTGCTATGACAAAAGCTTCTACTCTGAATACTATTAAGGCTCCAATAAAAGAAGAATTAAAACAATTCGACCCCTACTTTCGTGATGCGATGCGAACAAAAGTTCGTTTACTCGATGTTATAAATCGTTATATCATCAAGCGAAAAGGAAAAGAGATGCGTCCAATATTAGTATTCCTTACAGCAAAACTTTGTGGAGAAATAAATACTTCGACTTATACTGCTGCTACACTAACTCAGCTTTTGCATACTGCAACTTTAGTTCACGATGATGTTGTAGATGAAGCTTACGAACGTAGAGGCTTCTTCTCGATTAATGCACTTTGGAAATCGAAGGTTGCTGTGTTGGTTGGTGATTTTCTTTTGTCGAAAGGTTTATTAGTTGCACTGGACAATGACGAATTTGATCAGCTAAAAGTTGTTTCAGAATCGGTGAAAGAAATGAGTGAAGGTGAACTTTTACAGATAGAAAAATCAAAAAAGCTTGATATTACTGAAGAGGTTTACTTTGATATCATTTACAAGAAAACAGCAAGTCTCATTGCTGCTTGTACTCAACTTGGAGCCTTGTCGGTAAGTGCTAATACAGAGGTTCAAGAAAAAATGAAACGATTTGGTGCTTATCTGGGGATTGCTTTCCAGATTAAGGACGATCTGTTTGATTACGACAAGCAAGCTGCTATTGGAAAACCTACAGGCAACGATATCAAAGAAAAGAAGCTGACTCTTCCTCTTATCTCTGTATTAAGAGATTGCTCTCCTAAAGAAAAACGATGGGCGCTTAAAACACTCAAAAAGCACAATAAGGATAAAGTGAAAGTCCAGGAATTAATCAGTTTCGTAAAAGAAAAAGGTGGTATTGAATATACACGAGAAAAGATGCTGGAATATAAAATGAAAGCAGAAAACATTATTATGAGTTTCCCGGAATCAGAAGCCAGGAATGCAATGGCAGCTTTAGTTGAATATACAATTGAACGGAAGGTATAGAAATTCGATTATTTCTTAGGGACTGTAAAAGAGAAGCAACTCCCCTTACCTTCTTCACTTTCAACCCAAATTTCGCCATTATTGGCATCAGTAAATTCTTTACAAAGAATCAAACCTAAGCCTGTTCCGGTTTCCATAGCTGTTCCTATACTTGAATATTGATTATCTAATTCGAATAGTCGCTTTTGGTTTTCTTTATCGATACCTTTTCCATCATCCTTAACTGAGATACAATAATGCGAATCTCTATCGGTAACAGCAAGAGAAACATTCCCGTTATAATAAGTGAATTTCAATGCATTAGCCAATAAATTTCTGATAATAGTATCAATCATATATTTATCTGCAAAAACATATTTCGATCTCTCAGATTCGAAGGATAAATTGATTTTCTTTTTATGAATATTAGCTTGTACCAAATTAATATTCAACTCAATAAGCTTAACCAGATCAAATTCCTGAGGTTGCCAATTCAGACTACCCCGTTGTGATCTTGACCACTCTAAAAGATTCTCCAGCAAATCATAGCCTTGACAGGCTGAAGTATGTATGATTTCAGCAAACTCTTTTACTTCCTCTTTGGTCAAATCATCATTAGAGTGTATACATTCAGAAAGTGTTCTTAATGAACCAAAAGGATTTCTAAGATCATGAGCAATAATTGAGAAAAACTTATCCTTTGTTTTCAAAGCCTGCTCCAAAGCTTTTTCACTCGTAGTTCGCTTTGAAACATCACGTGCTATAGCCAATAAATAAGGTATTTCATCTTCAGTATCAAACTCAGGAATTAACTGCCATTCAAAATAAATTTCTTTCCCTTTTACATTAATAGAGAAATCAACAATATCTGAAATTCCAGATTCAAAAACTTTATCCATCTCATCTTCCCAAAATTCACATAAATCGTCAGGAAAGCCCATTTCTTGATGTGTTTTACCAATAAACTCTTCGGGGGAAATCCCTAATACAGGTAATGAAGCAGTATTCACAAATACATGTCGGTGTTCTCTATCAAAACGCATGACTAAATCTGTAGCATTCTCTACTAAGGAACGAAATCGAATCTCACTCTCATGTAATTCCTTTTGAGCAATTTTACGTTTTGAAATATCTCTTATTGTAATAAAAAACACTAATTTATTATGGTAGCTAATTGGGGCAGAACTGCATTCTACAGGAATCAAATTCCCTGACTTATCAATTAAATCGGTTTCAAAAACGGCCCCTTTTTCTTTTTCAATCTCAATAATTCTTTCCTCAAAATTCAACGAATTTCTTGGATCATCAATATCAAAAATTGTCAGTTCCGAGAACTCATCTTCTGAATATGAAAGTAAATCGCAAAGCTTCGTCGTATATTTCAACAATCTCCCTTTACAATCTAAAATCATAAGAGAATCTCCTGTTGATTCAAAAAGTTGTTCGTAAAAAAGATCCGTCTCTTTTAGGTCCAGTTCATATGATTCAATCTCATTGTGTGGACTAATAATATTTTTTTTACAATTCCCGGTTTCATTATTATTATTGGGTTGAAGAAAAAACCAAATTAGTTTCCCTACTTTCTTATCCGAAAGAAAACAGCCTTTGCATGGCGCATCAAGATCGCAAAAAACAGAATAACATTTTTGTCCTATTAAACTTTGTCCAACACTCTTTTGAGATTCAGCCCATTTATCATTAACTGAAAGAAGATTAAACTCCCTATCAACTACCCCATAAATATCTGATTCGCCATCAATTTCAGAATGGGCGAGATTATAGACAGATCCAGCTTGAGCTATTTCCAGCTTTTGCTTAAGCTCGAGAATTTCATCCTCAAGCTTCTCTATCCTATCGCCTTCATTTAAGTTTTTTTCTAATTTCATTAATTAGAGAATTTGACCTAATATTTATGGATAATTTCCCCTTCTTTCTTCTCCTCAAACAATGTACTTTCTAATAAATAATTAGAATAAGTCCTTCTTGATAAAAAATTGTTTATTTCTTATATAATCATCATAAAATAGGTGATAAGATTACATATTTCAGTGTTAAACAGATTTTTATTTCGAATATGAAATTACATAATATTTTACCACAAACAAATCTTAAGTTTAATTAAATTTGACTAAACACAAAAAAAGCCGGAATAATCCGGCTTCTTTATTTCGTCATTAAAGACTGATTTAGAAATACTTAATCTCTTTTTCCTCTCCAGTCTCTAATTTATGAATCTCTGTTAATAAACTATTAGCTAAACTTGAAGCTCCAATTCTTGACCATTTGTTATTCAACCACTCCTCACCCAAGTTATTCTTAGATATTGAGTAAAATTCTATAGCATCTTTTGCATTAGAAATTCCTCCTGCAGGTTTAAATCCGACCATTCTTCCTGTCTTCTCGAAATACTCAGTAATTGCCTCAGTCATAATATAGGCAGCTTCTAAAGTTGCATTTACAGGAACTTTTCCTGTTGATGTCTTGATAAAATCAGCTCCAGCCTCCATAGCAATAATAGATGCTGTTCTAATATTCTCCGCTGTCTTAAGCTCTCCTGTTTCAAGAATTACTTTTAAATGTGCATTACCACAAGCTTCTTTCTGAATAGCAATTTCATCAAATACAGTTTGATAATGTCCTTCAAGAAAAGCGCCTATTGATATAACAATGTCAATATCGTTAGCTCCCTTTTCAACAGCCATTTTACATTCCAATGCTTTAACTTCAACGTATGATTGAGAAGATGGGAAAACACCTGCTACAGAAGCAATTCTAACGCCCTCAGCTTTTAAGTTTTCATTTAATGTAGGTACTTGGTATGGATATACACAAATAGCGGCCACATTTGGCATGTCAAAATCATTCTGGAAGTTATTTACATTGTCAGCAAAACTTTTAGCCTTTGCATGTGTGTCTGTAGAGTTCAATGTCGTTAAATCTATGAAAGAAAAATTCTTTTTAAGATTCTCAACTGTGTACAAAGATTTAAAATCTTTATCCAGAATTGATTTGACATTTTCTTTAACTTTTGCATCGCTAATCTTAAGATCGTAAGATTTTAAGATCTCTAAAATGTCTCTCTTCATAATGTATGTAAATAATTAATAACCAGTTGCGAATCGTTATTCGCTGATTTTTCCATCAATACTCTTCCCTTTTAAAAGGAGAGAACATTGTCTTTAAGTGCACAAAACTAAGATAATTTTTAATCTTGGCTACTCTATTCCTTTAATTTATTTATACTTAGATTGTCTTATTTTAATTTATCATTGTCCAAATGTCGAGTTTTATCACGTCTGGTTTTCTTTTCAATATTCTTTTTGAAAGCTTCTGTCAAGTCCACACCTGTTTGGTTAGCTAAACAAATAAGTACCCAAAGCACATCAGCCATCTCGTCTGCAAGATCTTTTTCTGAATCGCTCTTTTTAAATGACTGCTCCCCATATTTTCGAGAAATTAATCTAGCCACTTCGCCTACCTCTTCAGTAAGAATCGCCATATTGGTAAGTTCACTAAAATATCGAACACCATATTTCTTTATCCAGGCATCGACCTGTTCTTGTGCTTCTTTAAGACTAATATTTTCATTCATAATTTTTACTATTCATACATAAATTCTAAATAAACTTACCACAATTCCGATAAATCGGAACGTTAAGCTTATCGCAAAAACCTCAAAGAAGGCATCACATCATCTAATCACCATATCAACTATTCCTTGTTCTTACTATCAATAGTAATGGTTACAGGACCATCGTTAACCAAAGCCACTTGCATTTCTGCTCCAAACTGTCCTCGTTGTGGTTTCTTGCCACTCTCTTTTTCTAAAGACAATAAAAAAGCCTCATAAAGAGGAACTGAAATATCAGGTTTTGCGGCATTGATATAGGATGGACGATTTCCTTTTTTTGTTCGAGCATGAAGTGTAAATTGGCTAATTGTAAGAATATCTCCTTCCACTTCAATTAAGGAGTTATTCATAACACCATTCTCATCATCAAAAATTCGAAGATTACATATTTTCTTGCAAAGCCAGTCAATATCTTCCTGTCCATCGGCATTTTCTATCCCTACCAATATCATTAAACCCTTACCTATTTGTCCAATAATTTGATTCTCGACTTCAACCGAAGCTTGACTCACTCTCTGAATTACTACACGCATATTCTCTGTTTTTATTTCCTAGTCAACAAAGTTAAAATTTTGTACATTTATTGATGACGTGATAAGGAAAACCTATTATTAAAATTAAATCTTAATAAACACAATTAAATAATATTTAGCCACCTTTGTACTACCAAACAAGATCATTTAATACATATTAATTTTTATTTGGCAAACAACTTCAAACTTCTCTCACATGTTTTATTATATCAGTAAAAGTAAGCACGCAGCCTTTAATCAAGCTACTGAGGAATATTTTCTTAAGAATTTTGAAGAAGATTTCTATATGCTTTACCGAAATAAAGCGGCAGTTATTATTGGAAAGCATCAGAATGCTCTTGCTGAAATTAACCTAAACAAATGCGAAGAACAGGACGTGGAAGTCATTAGGCGCTTATCTGGTGGTGGTACTGTTTTCCACGACGAAGGAAACTTAAACTATTGCTTTATCAGTAAAGGGAAGAAAGGAGAATTAATCAATTTTAGAAAATACTCACAACCCGTTATCGACGTTTTACAATCTTTAAATGTAAATGCAAAATTTGAAGGGAAAAGTGATCTGACAATTGATGGAATGAAGTTCTCAGGCAATGCATCTCATATTTACAGAAGCAAAGTAATGCAACATGGCACCATGCTTTTTTCAAGCGATTTGAACCGCTTAAATAGCCTCTTAAAGGTAAATCCACTCAAGTTTAAGGACAGAGGTGTTCGATCGATTAGAAGTCGTGTAACTAACATCAGTGATCACCTATCCTCTCCTCTGAAAATAGATGAACTACAAAATGAGATTATAAAACACATGCTAAATCAGTTTTCTGACGTGAAAGAATACCAATTAACACAAGTTGATCTGGAGGCCATTCAAAAACTGATGGAAGAAAAATACTTAAAATGGGAATGGAATTTTGGTTATTCACCCAAGTACAAGTTCGAAAGGTTGATCTCTTTTGCCAATGGTAACATTCTGGAAGTTGAACTTGATATTGAAAAGGGAAGAATCAGCAGAGCTGAGATACTTGGAAATTGTATTAAACTTGGAAGCATTAAGGAATTCGAATCTAAACTCATAGATACGCCACATCACAAAGAAACGATACTCCAAAAATTGGAAAACATGGACATGAACACTTATTTCCTTGATTTAGGAACTGATGATTTAATTAAGGCCATTTTTTAATTAAATTATCTCCTGTAAATTTTCATTCTACACTCGAATTAAATAGGTCTAATTAAAATGTTTCCAGAGTTTTATAGATTTTGATTTCCCAACACACTTTTCAAGATCTTCAATACTCGCTTTTTTAATATTTTCTACTGATTTAAATGTTGAAATCAAGCTCTGCTTCGTTTTAGGTCCAATTCCAGACACTTCATCCAACTCTGAAGTAATAAAAGCTTTGGATCTCTTTTGCCTGTGAAAAGTAATCGCAAAACGGTGTGATTCATTTCTCAAATGCTGCACCACCTTCAAACTTTCCGAATTTTTATCAAGATATAAAGGGTACGGATCACCTGGAAAGAAAATCTCTTCCAAACGCTTAGCTATACCCACAATTGCAATCTTTCCTCTCAAATCAAGTTTTTCAAGCGCATTTAATGCTGCTCCCAACTGACCTTTCCCCCCATCAATCACAATCATCTGAGGCAATGATTTCTCTTCTTCCAACAGTCGCTTATATCGCCTGTAAATAATCTCCTCCATAGAAGCAAAATCATTGGCTCCTACTACGGTCTTAATATTAAAGTGACGATAATCTTTTTTGTATGGTTTTGCATTTCTAAATACAACACAGGATGCTACCGGATGTGTTCCCTGAATGTTTGAGTTGTCAAAACACTCAATATGCACCGGCAATTCTTGGAGACGAAAATCCTTTTTCATTCCCTCAACAATTCTATCTGCATGTTTCTTTGGTTGACGTTTTTCTAACTGCTTCAACTTTTCTTGTCTATAATACTTCACATTTCGAAGTGACAAATCCAAAAGCTTCTTCTTATCCCCTCTTTGTGGAACAGTGAAACCTACATTGTGCATTGATAAATCCAGATTGAAAGGCACAATAATCTCTTTCGCCGTACTAAAAATCTTTTGACGAATTTCAGCAATACCCATTAGTAAGAGTTCCTCTACACTTTCGTTGAGCTTCTTCTTAATTTCGATAGTATGAGCTTGAATTACCGCTCCATTTACAAGTTTCAAAAAATTGACATAGGCAGCATCTTCGTCATCTAAAATGGAGAAAACATCTATGTTGTTAATCGTCGGGCTTACAATGGTTGACTTGCTTCTATATTTCTCTAAAAGATCTAGTTTTTCTTTAATCAACTGCGCTTCCTCAAACTCATAACTATGAGCTAATTTTTGCATCTTTTCCTTGAGAAAATCTGTCACAGTTTTAATATTACCTTTCAAAATGTGACGAATCTCAGCTATGGTTTGGCCGTATTCTTCAAAAGACTCCTTCCCTACGCATGGTGCCTTACAATTACCAATATGATATTCTAAGCATACCTTAAACTTACCCTTTGCAATATTATCTTCATCAAGTTTTAAATTACATGTTCGAAGTTTATATAGAGAACGAATAAGATCCATCAAAGTTCGCACCATACGTACACTCGTATAGGGCCCAAAATATTCAGATCCATCTTTTACAAGTTGTCGAGTAATAAAAACGCGTGGGTAAGTCTCTTTCTTCACACAAATCCAAGGGTAAGATTTGTCATCTTTTAAAAGAATATTGTAGCGAGGTTGATGCTTTTTAATCAGATTATTTTCAAGCAGAAGAGCGTCCTCTTCTGTCTCCACAACTAGGTGCTTAATATCTGCGATTTTCTTGACCATTACATTGGTCTTCCCATACTCATGCACCTTATTAAAATAAGAAGCCACTCGCCTTTTCAAACGTTTGGCTTTACCTACGTATATTATTTTCTCCTGATCATCGAAGAATTGATATACACCTGGCTCTTCTGGGAGTTCTGAGACCAGTTCTTTTAATCGTAAAATATTCTTGTTTTCTACCACAGGTAATGAATTCTAATGAGTCAGCAAGCAATATAAAAAAGACTATTCACAATACAAATCAATCAATTTAAATTGCGTCACATCAAATAGGCCTTTATCCGATAGTTTTAATTTAGGTATTACCAGTAAAGACATAAAAGCCAGAGTCATAAATGGAGAATGAAAACTACTTCCAAAACTTTTAGTCAAATCTGATAAATTCTCATATTCAGACAGCAAATCCTCACCTCTTTTATTCGACATCAATCCAGCTACATCAAGTCGTACCGATCTTGTATCTTCACCTTCGGAAGCAACCATACCTCCTTTTAAATTTATTAGTTTGTTCAGAGCGTTAAGAATATCTTCATCATCCACTCCTACAGCAATTATATTGTGACTATCATGGGCAATACTTCCGGATATAGCACCTTTTTCAAAGCCAAACCCTTTTGCAAACCCCACAACTGGCTTCTCATTATTATAGCGACTCATCACAACCATCTTAAGCAAATCCTGCTTTGCGTCAGAAACAAAGCAGCCCTCTTCTACCCTTGGTCGTGCTTGAGTCCATCCGGTAAGTAAATCTCCATCCTTTACTGTCATGGTGTGAACATCACCGTTTTTTGCAGCAATCTGAATATCTTCCAGAGTAATTTCCTTTCTATAAAAGTTGTTTAAAAGTATCTCATTATGACTCTCGAAAAACACTTCACCTTCCTTATAAATACATTCTCCTTTCATAAATGAAGACTTGACCTTAAAAGATTTTGGATTATCTATTACAATGAAATCTGCAGAGTCTCCCACTTGAAGTAATCCTAAATCTAAACCATAATGTCTGATGGCATTATATGATGCAGCTCGTAATAAATTAAATATATCACACCCTTTCTCTAATCCTAATCTTATTAAGTTATCTATATGACCTCTTTCAAATAAATCATCAGGATGAGTATCATCTGTACATAACATGACTTTTTCAGGATGAGAATCAATTAAAGAATATAAAGCTTCAAAATCCTTTGCTGCGCTTCCCTCTCTAATTTGTATCTTCATTCCCAAATTAAGCTTCTCCAGAGCTTCTTCCATATTTGAACATTCATGATCTGCTGAAACTCCTGCTGCGACATATTTCCGCAAGTCGTCCCCTTTTACACCTGGAGCGTGACCATCAATTTTCTTCCCTAACTTCTTTGTGGCAACAATTTTCTTCATCACCTCCAAATCTTCATTTATAACACCGGGGTAATCCATTACCTCTGCCAAACAAACCACTTCTTCTCTCTTCAACAAACTTTCAACCTTATTTGCTCCTAACTTAAAACCCGAAGTTTCGAATGGCGTTGCAGGAACACAAGATGGCACTCCAAATCGAATTTCCAAGGGTGTCTTCCTGGCATCATTAATCATGAAGTCAATTCCAATCTCTCCTAATACATTTGCTATTTCATGAGGATCCGTAACAACTCCTAAAGTTCCTTTTCTTACAACTAAGTCTGCAAATCGGCTTGGTATTAAAAGAGAACTTTCAATATGTACATGTGAATCAACCAAGCCTGGAAGAATATAACAATCCGGAGCATTATCTAATTTGTTAATGGCAATTACCCTACCTGACTCAATAACAACTTCTCCTTTGAAAATTCTCTTCGCTATTATATCTACAATATTTCCGGCAATAGTGAAATTTGATTCAATCATATCTATATTTCTTTTTTAATATTATTATACAAGATACTTAAGTATTCTCTCAAGTATAAAAAAGCCTGAAAAACACACTTCCAATTTTGAAACGATGCATTTTCAGGCTTTCTAAGAGCACATTCTTTCCGAACCCACCCAAAGCGTTCCACGTGGAACATCACCTCCCCATAAGGACTAAAAGAACGTTTATATCACTAGGAGAAACTCCTGGAATACGCGATGCTTGTCCAATAGTTTCAGGCTTAATTTTATCTAATTTTTGACGTGCTTCAGTAGATAATGACTGCAGTGTCGTATAATCAAAACGATCTGTTATTACAATCCTTTCTAATCTTGTTAACTTATCAGCAATCAATTTCTCTCTTTCGATATAACCAGCATACTTGATCAAGACTTCTGCCGCTTCCACAATTTCTTCCCTCCTATTTGGAATAGATTCTACAATTTCTTTCAAAGGTAGAATAGAATCTAACAAATCTGAAATATGAACCTGTGGCCTCAAAATCACATCGTAAAGCTTCACCCCTTGTTTCAATGGACTTGTACCTAAATCCTCCAAAACAGAATTAATATATTTAGGCTTAACTCCAAATTCTTTACAGAAATTCATCAACTTATCACGATACTCTATTTTTTCATCTAATAAGTTCATTCGCTCTTGATTTGCCAAACCCAAATCGAAAGCTCGTGGTGTCAACCTTACATCAGCATCATCCTGACGCAATAGAATTCTATATTCGGCACGAGAGGTAAACATTCGGTAAGGCTCGTCCACTCCTTTTGTTACAAGATCATCAATTAAAACACCGATATAAGCTTCATCCCTTTTTAACGTAAAAGCATCACGATTCTGAACTTTCAAACTTGCATTTATTCCGGCAAGCATTCCTTGAGCTCCAGCTTCCTCATATCCCGTAGTTCCATTTATCTGACCTGCAAAATATAGATTCTCAATCAGCTTTGTTTCTAATGTATGATGCAGTTGTGTTGGAGCAAAATAATCGTATTCAATAGCATATCCCGGACGATACATTTTGACATTTTCTAAGCCAGGAACTTTTTTTAATCCATTCAACTGAATGTCCCAAGCCAAACTAGAAGAAAAACCATTGATGTAATACTCACGTGTTGTTTCTCCTTCCGGTTCAAGAAACAAAAGGTGTTCTTTTTTCTCGGCAAAGGTTGTGAGCTTCGATTCAATACTCGGACAATAACGTGGACCTGTACTCTGAATGGTTCCATCGTACATTGGTGATTCTTCAAAACCCAGTTCAAGTTCTGAATGAACTTCAGGGTTTGTATAAGTAATATAACAAGGACGTTGAATCAACTCCTTATCAACATGATTATCTAAATATGAAAAACGATGAAAATCCTCTTCCCCATCCTGACGTTTCATTACTGAGAAATCAATACTTCTTCCGTCTAAACGAGCAGGTGTTCCTGTTTTCATTCTACCGACTTCGAAACCAATAGATTTTAACTGCTCACTAATTCCTAATGAAGCTGGCTCTGAAGAACGGCCCCCCATTTCCTGCTTACGACCAACGTGCATTAAGCCATTAAGGAATGTTCCATTGGTTAAAACAACTGTCTTAGATTTAATATCGATCCCAAGCTTTGTTTTAACACCAACAACTTTCTCCCCTTCAAACAAAAGTCCCACGACAGCATCCTGCCACATATCCAGATTATCTGTATTTTCTACAACTGTTCTCCACTCTGCAGAAAACACCATACGGTCACACTGAGCTCGTGGACTCCACATAGCTGGTCCTTTGGAACGGTTTAGCATTCTAAATTGAATGGATGATCTATCGGTTACAATACCAGTGTAGCCCCCTAGTGCATCAATCTCTCTTACAATTTGCCCTTTAGCAATACCACCTATAGCAGGATTACAAGACATTTGAGCGATCTTATTCATATCCATAGTGATTAAAAGCACTGAGGATCCCAGATTGGCAGCTGCAGTTGCTGCCTCACAACCTGCATGACCAGCACCAACTACTATTACATCATATTTAGCTAACATATACTCTATCAGTATTTTACACCATCAACTAATAATAGAAAATGGGGTAATATATTATATATCAACTCTTTAAACACCTTCAGTGGTTGTTGTAAAAAGCTAATAATCACTTTTTTAATTCGAAAATTTCACAAACTTAATGAATCTTGGAAAGTAAAGCTAATGATTCATCTTCCTTTTGGGTCATTATTTCCTGATCCTCATCACACTTATCATCAATCCCAAGCAAGTGAAGTACGCCATGCACTATCACTCTATGTAGCTCTTCAAAGAAATCAACTTGATAGTCTTTGGCATTATCACGAACGGTATCAACAGAAATAAATAAATCTCCTGATATGATATCCGCAATAGTGTAGTCAAACGTAATGATATCTGTAAAATAATCGTGATTTAAATGTTCACGATTCATCTCTAACAAATAATCATCAGAACAAAAATAATAATTAATCTCCCCTATTTCACATTCGAAATTCTCTACCACTTGAGAGATCCATGAACTGATTCTTTCCTGATTAATTTCAGGCATTTCAGTTTCACAAGTACTGTAACTTATCTGCATTTATTATAATTTGAAAACCATTTTAACATGTCTGCCCTCAGCGCTATAATGAACTGAGTCGGCCAAATGATTCATCAAAAATACACCTCTTCCATTAATTTTCTCAATATTTTCGGGAAGAGTTGGATCCGGAATACATAAAAAATCAAATCCCTCTCCCTCATCCTTTATTACACAAGAGATACAGGTTTCACTTACTTGAAATCGTATCGTTACATTCTTCCTATGATCATGTTTATTGCCATGTTGCATCGCATTATTAACCGCCTCCAGTACAGCCAAAGAAATCTTTTCCTTAGCTTCAATACTTATTTTGTAATGTGAAGACAGGTTACTAATTAGATTCTCTACACGTTTCAAATAATGAACTCGAGAAGGAAGTTTTAGTAAGTTATCTGATTTTGCCATCGTTCAATCGAATAAGATAGTCCAAATATAATTTATTGTAATAATCTATGAGTTTCACATTCGAATCATTAAACATATCATCGAACTCGTTATCTGTTTTCTTATACTTAAATATTGCTTTAGGGTTACTCAATTTATGACTTTGCCCCGATTTACTTTCTCTTTTTTTATCAAAATCTTTTTCACGTGAAGCATTTTCAGCTTCCAGCAGTCGACTCATTATATTATTCTGACGAAGAATCGTTTGTCTATTAATTGAAAAATTAGAAATTTCACGTTCAGTCTGTTCCATCATTTGCAAGGCTTGTCGCAAGATTTTTTCTGTTTGTTCTCCATGCCCGCCATGCTGAATCATTTCATTCATCTTCTGCCTAAACATTTCTTGCTCTCGCAGATATTTTCCTAATTTTTCTCCTTGCCCGGGCGCCTTCCCTTCTCCATCTTTCATTTCCTGAATCATCTGTTCAAGCATCTTTTTTAAAGATTCCTGTTGCGACTTCATACCAGAAAAGGAAGGTTGATTACCTTTCTTATCCCCCATCTGACTCCCCGGCATTCCGTTAGCCATTTGTTCCATCAATTGCTTCAATGCCTCCGATAAGAAAACTGCTAACTCATTAATTTCAGTCATCGATTTTTGTTGAGTCACTCTTGCTTGATACGCCCGGCGATTATTCAACTCTTCTAAACTTTGATTTAGTAAATTCTCCAAATCAAAAATTCGATCACCAATAAGAGCCGCCACCTGAGGCGAACGAGCCGATAGAGACATTAGTGAATCCTGCAACAAATGATATTCTTCTTTCAAAATCCCTTGCTTATCGATAACATTGACATATAACGGATTGTGATAATTAATTTTTTGCAATTCTAAAATAAGGTTTTCTTGTTGAAAAGAAAAATCAATTAGGTTGTTAAGTAATTTATTTAACATATCTGTATCTACACTAACCTGCATAGACATACTACCTGCCATGGCTTTTGAAAGCTTCTGAGCCATTTCAGATTGCTGCTGAGAACTTTTTTGCATACTCTTGCCAGCCTTTCCCATTTTATTTTCTCGCAATTGATCCAAGCTTTCTTGCATGCTCTTTTGAATTTCTTCTTTCTCTTTCTGAAATTCATTTAGCTGATAAGGTTTTTCAATTGCGGAATTCTTTTTCATAAGTTCATCCAAATCTTGGGAAATACGCTCCCATTTCATTTTTGAACTGACTTGCTTTCTTATAGCCTTATCTTTTTCCTTTCTTTTAAATTCGGAAAGCTCTTTTTGTTCTTCGGCTATTTTTTCAATTCGACTCGAAAGTTGTTTTACTCCCAGTTCAATCTCATAGCGCTCTAATAATTGTAAATTCCTATCAAGTTGCTTTTGAAAATCACTCATCGACATTTTCAATTGGTTTCCCAATTTATTAATCTTATCTCTATCTTGATCTTCAGCCAGCTTATTAAACTCATCGAACAACTTTTTCAACTCATCATCCATAATTTTGTCCATCAAGTCCTCAATCTTCTTTTGCTTGTCGAGAAGCAAGGAATCTTGCAAACCAGCGGCTTTCATAAGCTGATTTTTACGGGTATTATCCTTCTTAATTTCTTTTAAGAGATTCTCAAGATGGTTTTTCTGGGCTTCAATTTCCTGAAACATCTGATTTTGTTGCCATTGATCACTAGAATTGTCTAATAAACTCTTCTGTAATTTGTGAACTTCCTGCTGAATAGATTGACTAATTTCCTGCCCTTTCTTAATTTTGCCCGCAAGACTATCCTGAATGTGAGAATTCAGGTCAAAAATTTGTTCGGCATTAGGCAAGTAGTAATTTAGAAAATCAGACTTCGTACTTTTGGGTTTATTGATACCGTCATTATCAAAAACCTCAAAATAATATTGTAGTTGACTTCCTTGAGTCAAGTTCTCAGATGAAAAATCAAAAGCATAATAAAATTCCTGACGATTGAGATTTCTTTGTATTGGAATGGCAAAGTATCTTATTGAATCATTCTCCAACTGATATGCAAATCTCAAACGAGAAAATCCATAATCGTCTCTAATAATTCCTTTGAAATAAAAAGCTGAAGAATTTAAACTATCTGCTTGCAGACTTACAGCAATAGTTGGGAACTGATCGGCTATTGCGTCCAATTGGTATTTAGCATGAACTGACTTTGAATAGTCTTTATTGGATAGATTAATTTCATATGGCTCCGATTGGTATACAGTTTTATTGTGAGTAAGATCAGAACCAGCCTCAAACATTTCTTCTTTAGATTTTAAATAATGCAGCCCGACACTATCAGCATCATAAGCCTTTATAAGCCACGATAATTTTGATCCAACAGGAAACTCTACATCACCAACTTGCGTCTCTGTACGAGTTGGTAATCCAGTGTAAAAAGGAGGTTGAATACTTATCTCCAATTGATCTAAGACTGGCTTTGATTTTAACACCAATTCATATGAAACAGATCTAACTTTTCCTGATTGCAGATAAAATGTTAACTCTGAATTGAGGTTTCGGAATTCATAAGTAAAATGTCCATCCTCACCTGAAAGCATTAAATATTTTTGCCCGCCAAAAATTAAATCAACCGAGGTTGGATTATATTTTCCAGCAGTACTAATTTTCAAAAGATAATTGCCTCCCTTTTCCGCAACCAACTTACTATCTACAATAAATTCAAAATCTGCAGGCGCTTTATAATCTGTGCGAAAATGAATCAAGCGTTGACCGCTAGTTGGATAAAAATCCGGAAAAGAAAAATAAACAATGACACAAAGAAGAGATATTCCTAACAGATATTTAAGGTAGATATAAGCATCCTTAAAAGAGATACCATCCCTAAAAGATAATAGCTTCAAAGATTCTATTCTTTGATTAATACTAGCAATTAGTAAGGCATTATCTTCTCGGTTGAGAGATGCCTTTTCATTAAGTTCATAAGTATTTAATAAGCGATCTTCAAGCTCCGGGAAATGTTGAGAAATAAGCGCTATGGCCTTTTGATAAGAAATTCTTGATCTCTTATTGAAAAGTCCTCTTAATGGCAATAAAATTAAATAGACAAAAACAAGAAGTTGTAAGCTTCCACCTATCAGTATTAGAATCGTTTTAGTCTTTGCCGATAAATAAAGATGATACTCAAAAACACTCAATCCCAAATAAAAAACAATCAGGAAGAAGAGGGTTAATAACAGCCCTCTGAAAATTTGAAACTGATAATACTTTCTAATGAAATTATCGAGTTTACCAATAAATATATCTTGATTGGATTCCATTCAATTGAAAAATAGATAAATCAAAAAACTCTTTTACTGCTTAAGTAACCAACTAGCAGGGTTCAATTTATTCGTTTCCTTCCACATCTGAAACTTAAGAATAGTTTGATTTTCCTTTTCATCAGTATAAACCACACCAATTTGCTCTTTAGCGGAAACTAAATCACCCTTCTTCACTTTCACTTTTGCCAAATTAGAGTACACAGTCATATAAGCTCCATGCTTTACGATAACAACCATATTCAATCCAGGCATTGATAAAATATGTGTGACTTCGCCCTTAAAAACGGCTCTACAAATAGATTCAGGCTTTGTTGTAATATCAACTCCATCGTTATTTACTCGCACATGTTTTAATACAGGGTGTGCATGTTGACCAAACTTCTGAGAAATAAAACCGGTAGGTGTTGGCCAAGGTAGTTTTCCTTTGTTCTGGCCAAATTTCACACCCAAAACTTTTTCTTCAGGTGTCAAACCATAAGCTCCACTCGTATTCTTTTTCTTTTTAGCCAATCTAGCTTGATCTGCAATAATCTTACGTATTTTATTCTCAAGCTTTTTATCGTTATTACGCTGTGTCCTTAAATTCCTACGAAGGGTTCTTTCCTTTTTCTTAAGTTGAGATAAAACACTTGACTGTTGAGATTTCTGAGAAGATAGATTATTTGAAGCCTTAGTATTTAAGGCCAACAAAACCTGTTTCTCCTTTTTAGCAAGCTTTAAGCCATCCAACTTTAAGTCTAAATCAACTTTTGTTTCAACAAGATCTTCTCCACGTTTACGTGTAAATTCAGAAAATTGTTGCAGATACTTATATCGCATATACGCCTGATTAAAATCTTTAGAGGCGAATAAAAACATCAGTTTATCTCTGGAATTTTTCTGTCGATGCGCATATAAAATAAGCTTTTCGTATTGATTTTTAAGCTTTTCATATTTCTTCTCAAGCGTAGAAATATCCTTTTTTGTCTTACCAATCTTCGAGTCTGTATAATCCAGTTCTTTCTGAATATTACGAATTAGTTTCTCTTGTAAACTTATCTTTCTGTTAAGAACAGATAGTAAACCCAAGCTAACATTTTTCTTCTTCTGGGTATTCTTTAAAAGCTTTTGAGTATATGCAATATCCTTAGCGTTCTTCTCCTTCTGCTTTTTAAGCTTAGAGATATCTTGTGCACTTACCGAACTAGATATCAGTAATACAATTGCAGCAAAAAATAAAGATAACTTCAGACTTTTAAACATTCCCATAGTTTATTCTGGATAGACTCTTTTATATTTACTCGAAACCTTAAAAGGAAACTTTAGCTTTTGATCAATAACGAGTTTATTATATTTGATCTTACAAGATAAGGATTGTATTGAATCCTTCACCTTAAAAACCAGTTCGCTTGGAAATTTTTGTGTTCCAACACTCACAAAATCACGATATTTTAAAGTTAAATCTCTCTCCTTCTCAAATTCTTTTACAAGAACATCGGTAATCTTCATTAAAGAAGGATCTATTTCGAATCGATGATAATTGAATTTGTGTAGTTTCCAATACTTATCCTTCCTCAACTTTCTTTCTACCTTAGCCGCCTTGTCAGAGATAAACACATACTTATCATCTATCACCTTTCCTTTAAAGTTTCTGATAAAAGGTCGAGGTCTTTCATAAAGCTCCTGAAGTTGAAATAAAGAGTTTGTTAATATGCTTTGGAGCGTATAAAAATCGACATCCATATTCAATTTTTCCGATAGATAGAAAAAATCACTTTTGATATATTCCTTTTTTAATCGATCAAGAACTTTTACAGAATCAGGTGTAATCAGAATTCGAGCAACCTCAAGAATACCAGTTGGAGCATTTATCTGAATCATGATTAAACTATCATGAGCGATCTTTATTGAGCCTCTGATTGTTTGACTTTTACCTTTTGATTCATAATGAGCTGAAAAGCGTTTAATCAAAAGTGTTTCAAAGTGCAAACTACTATCACTAACTTGATTAAAAAGTCTATTATCGCTTATACCATGGGCGCGTTTCTGTCCCAGTTTAAAGGTAGATTTACAAGAATACTGTGTTAATAGTAAAAGTAAAAACGTGCCAATCAGCAGGCTATTTTTGATTTGAAATATCTTCATTTTCTATTCAGGAATTTCCCCTGTTTTAATCTTTTCTGACAATTGTTTTGAACCTTCACCTATCTCTTTTGCGTTTTGCCACTCGGTCATTGCAGCATCTTTTTCTCCCAATCTAAAAAGGATATCGCCATAATGTTCAACAATTACAGCCGATTCACGTCCACCATGTTGAAGTGCTTTTTCCATAGCTCTTTTGGCATCGGAGAAAGAACCAAGCTTAAATAAAACCCAGGCATGTGTATCTAAATAGGTTGAATTTTCCTTCTCAATCTGAATACATTTCAAGCTCATTTCTTTAGCTTTTTCCAGTTTCTGATCAAGTACCGAAAGATAATAGCTATAGTTGTTTAATACCACAACATTATCGGGGTCGAACATAAGAACCTCATCATAGGCATCAAATGCCTTCTTAGTTTGCCCTAACTCATATTGTGCATCACCCAAATAAGTTAAAAATTGGATTCGCATCGGCACATTATCACCCACATAATTGAAACCTGTTGTCAATGATCTGACAGCCGTTTTAAAATCCTTTTTTTGTGCAGCAGCAACGCCATTAAAAATGTAAAGCAAAGGTTGAGTTGGAAAATACTTTATCGCCTCAGTACTTTCTTTAAGCATGCTATCAAAATCAAGCAATTCATTGTTAATAAACATCAATTCCTCCCAAACAACGTAGTTTGTTTTTTCTTGTAAGAGGACTTTCCGAAGTAACTTACGAGCTCCTTCACTATCTTTCTGTCGACGCAAATAATCGGCATACAAAGCATTTACATGAATATGATCAGGATGCACATTTAAAAGTAAATCCAATAATTCTTTAAGTGCTTCATCAGTCACCTTATTCTCCTGATCTACCATAACGACACCCATCAAATACTGTATTTTCTTATCAGGGTTAACCATAGTGCTGCCAAAAGCTTTTTTCAAAGAAATCCAAGACAGATCCTTTTGCTTCTCTTTTCTATAGTATTCAGCCAAATAAAAGTGTACAAGACCATTTTCCGGAGCAATTTTTACAATCTTTTTATATTGCTCTAAAGCCTTTTCGTTTTCTCCATCCTTAAGGTACATATCAGCCAGTAGCCCATAATTCTCAATTTTAAATGGAAATTTCTTGGTCAGCTTATGAAGCTCTGCATACGCATTTTTACGTTTGTTTAATCGCAAATAAAGTGCATGCTTGTTTATACTAACTTGTTCGGTAACACCAATTTTCTTTTCAAGCTTTTGATAGACTTCCAGAGCTTCTTCAAATTTCTCAACAGAAGCATATAGCTCGGCTTGTATGTAATAAAAATCATTTCGCTTAGGAAATTGAGATGCCAGTTCTTTATAAACGCCACAGGCCTGATCAATCATTCCTTTCGACTTATAAATACCAGCCAATTGCACTTGATACCACATGTTTTTAGGCTGTAGCTTTACAGCTCCACGTGCAAGTTCTAATGCAGAATTGTAGTTCTCCTGGGTCATATAAATATTAGCTAACTCGTAACGTACAACCGCACTTGTGTTATCTAATTTTAAACAAGTAGCAAACCAGGAAATCGCTTTTTCGTATTCACCTAAAACAAGAGCTTTTTCACCTTCATGAAATGCATAATCAAATTCGAGACGCATTTGTTCGGTCAGTTCTACCTTAGTCTTTTTCTTATCCTTCCCCTTCTTTTGACCCAAAGCTATAGAAGTACTAAACATCAGTACCCCTGCAAGCATATATATTATAAATTGTCTTCCCATTATTCAATTTTGTATTTCAATTCGATAAAGCTCTTATACAATTCGATTCCGAAACTTGTAAAAACAAGCTTCAGAATCGAAAGATTTATCCAATTAGTTAGCAGTTGGTGTAATCACCAACGCTGAATTCTTTTGCTTCGCCATTAACCTCAACAAAGTTTCCTAACATTGAGTTTTTGATATTACTTCCCTCAATTTTGGTATTGGTTTGAACAATAGCATTTGTTATTAATGAATTCTCTACCAAAGAATTATCTCCCAAAGAAACGTGTGGTCCAACTACTGAATTCTTAATCACAACATTCTCGCCAATATAGCAAGGTGGAATAATCACAGCATTCTCATTCACCATATTTTCGGCAACCAACTTATCTTCTTTGTGGTATTCTAGTATACGCTGATTTGTATTTACAGTTGCATCCTTATTTCCGCAATCCATCCATTCAATAACCTGACCAGGAACAAAGTTTAAACCTTTGTTCTTCATGTTTTCAAGAGCATCAGTTAACTGATATTCTCCATTCACAACTATCTTGTTATCCAAAAGGTATTCCAATTCTGATTTCAGATTTGCTCCATCTTTAAAATAATAGATACCGATAATAGCAAGATCAGAAACAAACTCTTGTGGTTTCTCAACAAAGTCAGTTATATTCTTATTCTCATCCATTTTTACGACACCAAAAGCCGATGGATCTTCAACCTTCTGTACCCAAATTACTGAATCTGTTTCATTATCCAAAACAAAATCAGCCTTAAACAATGTATCCGCAAAAGCAACAACAACCTTTCCATCAAGCGATGGAGCTGCACAATGAATTGCATGAGCCGTTCCTAATGCTTCCTTTTGATAGTAAATACTTGCTTTAGCATTCAAATCAGTTGCAATACCCTTTAACTGGTTCTCAACTTCCGTTCCAAAATCACCAATGATATATGCAATCTCATCAATTTCTTCTCCTGAAACCTTTGCAATCTCCTCTAGCAAACGTTGCACAATAGGTTTTCCTGCAATAGGAATCAATGGTTTTGGTACTGTTAGTGTATGTGGGCGCATGCGCTTACCCATTCCTGCCATTGGAACAATAATCTTCATATTCTTTTTTAGTTTTTTGATGTTATTCTTGAATTTCACAACCCCAAACCACACAAAACCGGGGTAACGCAAAGGCAATATCAAAGTTACTGAATATGTTTTAGTCTACTCAGCCTTTAATATTTATTAACGGTTTATCTATAAATAATTAAGATCCAAAGGAAATTTAATCACCTATGACTCCTCCAATAATCTTAGCTTACTCTTTTCCTGTATGGCCAAAACCACCAGCAGCTCGAGCTGTTTCTTCCAGCGCTTCAACAGCCTCCCACTCAACTGTAGCATGAGCAGCTACAACCATCTGACAAACACGATCACCATCATTAATCTCAACCATTGAGTTAGATAAATTGGCAAGAATCACACGAATTTCACCACGATAATCAGCATCAATTGTGCCGGGTGTATTCAAAACAGTAATACCTTCTTTCAAAGCCATTCCACTGCGTGGTCGAATCTGAGCTTCGTAACCAGCAGGTAACTCAATAAACAAACCTGTTGGAATTAAAGTTCGTTCTAGCGGCTGCAACATAACAGGCTCATTTATATTAGCTCTCAAATCCATACCTGCCGATAAAGCAGTACTATACTTTGGTAAATCGTGCTTCGATTTATTAATGATTTTAACCTTCATTTTTATATGTATTTTGTTTTTATTCTTATTTATTGAACTGGTAATCCTTACTTTATCCTTTTAAGAACATGCCATAAATTCTCTTTCTGTAAAACGACCACTAAAAATAGAATAATTAATGGAGTTTTAGCTAACATTTTTAACCACTGATTATCGAAATTTATGTAGGTGCTTCCAGCATAAAGTAGCAGGCCAAAGGCAAAATATGTACCAATACGTTTCAACTCATATGGTATTCTGTAATATTTTTGCCCCAATATATAACTCGCTATTGTCATTAGTACAGAACAAATCAAAATTGCTATAGCTGCTCCATAATAGCCCATTTGCGGTACTAAAATAATATTTAAGGCCAATGTTATTGCAGCGCCTCCTAATGCCATATAAGCCCCCATGCGCGTCCTGTCCGTCAGCTTATACCATAAGGATAGGGAAAAGAAAATTCCAAGGAAATAATTTGCCATTAATACTAAAGGAACCACATCTAAACCTTCGTGAAATTTAGGACCAATAAGTATTTTAACAACATCAAGGTAGAACATCACACCCAGAAATATCAACATCCCAAAAATCACAAAATATTTCAATACATCTGCATAAAGTTGCTTACTGCTTTCATCCTTATTCTGCGAAAAGAAAAAGGGTTCAAAGGCAAATCGGAAGGCTTGAATAAATAGCGTCATGATTACCGCTAATTTAAAGTTAGCTCCATAAATTCCTGTTTGTGCCAAAGCCTCACTTGCATCAGAAATCAATTTAGGCATTAGCATTTTATCAACGTTCAAATTGATTTGAGCCGCAATACTAACAACTAAAATTGGAGATGCATATTTAAGAACCTTTCGCAGTAAAGTCATATCAAATTGCCACTTTACCTTTATTAAATCAGGGATAAGTAAAATCAGATTAAACAAACTCGCAACAAACATAGCAATGAAGATATATTCTATTCCCATTTCAGGATTCCAGATACGAGTTACTCCCCACTCCGGAAAGCATTCATTTATCCAAGGACAAAGCACCAAAAAGAATAGGTTCAAACCTAAATTTATGCCAATATTACTCAGTTTTATAAAGGCATATCGCATTGGTCTATTCTCTTGGCGTAGTTTAGCAAAAGGCAAAGACGTAATCGCATCGAATGCCAAAGTAAGCGCCAAAAGGATAATATAGCTTGAATGATTCTCTACATCCAGAAAAGAAGAAATAGGCTTAAGAAATAAGAATATCCCTAATAAGAACAATAAACTTGTTGAAGTAACAGACAAAAAAGTCGTAGAAAATACTTTTGACTTGGTTGTATCTTCATTGGCAAATCGGAAAAACCCCGTTTCCAAACCATAGGTTAAAATCACCAAGCTCATGGCAACATAGGCCATTAGATTGGTTACAATTCCATATTCCGATTCAACAAATATATTGGTGTAAAGTGGAACCAAAAGCCAGTTAAGCAATCGTCCGAGTATTGAGCTCACGCCATAAATGGCTGTTTCGCCAGCAAGTTTTTTTAATGGATTCAAAATATCTCTTATTGAGGTTATTTTCTTCTTTGTTTACAAGCTAAGAGTCAATAGTCTATCAAAACAGAAATGATCGAAACAGCTAAACTATACTCCTACCCTTACAAGAATACAAATATAGCGAAAATTAAGATTGAAGGAGAGTCTTAAAACATTTCAAATAATAAGCTTCTATCTGTCTACCAATAGGGCTATACAGAACTAAACTGGCTTTAAGAATACAAAAATCAGAATAGAATTTTGTTCACTAAGAGGCTAAAAAGAATAAAAACGATTGCTCCACGTGGAGCAATTCACTAAAAATAAATCAGACTTGGAGATCCTTATTTAAATTTTATATAAATAAGAACACAACAAACGTTTTCGGGAACTCCTTATAACGTTTGCGCTCATATCTGCCTGAAAATCACTTTCAAGAACCATATTTAATGCTCATCTTTGTGGTGTACGCGTTTAAGGAACGTTTATGTTAGTGTTTGTTGTTTAAGTATTTTGTGAGCATCCCAATTGGTATTACCAGTTGGGATGTTTCATTTTATTATTACTCATACCTCAAACTTTCAACAGGGTTTCTTGTGGCTGCTCTCCACGATTGAACAGATACAGTCAGTAGTGCAATACACATGGCAATAAGTCCTGCCAAAACAAATACCCACCATGAAAGTTCTGTTTTGTAGGCAAAGTTTTCCAACCATTTATCTATGACATAATAAGCTATTGGACAAGCTATGATGAAGGCAATTGCAACCCATTTTAGAAAATCTCGATTTAGCATTTTTATTATTTCATGGGTTTTAGCACCGTTTATTTTTCGAATTCCAATTTCTTTTGTTCGTACCAATGCACCAATCCACGACATGGTAAACAAGTTTATGATACTAATGAGAATGGCCAGATAAACAAATGCATAAAGCATTTTAATTAGTTGGAATTCCTTAATAAATTGGTGATTGTAAAAAGATTCGAGAGTTACGTAACGAAAAGGGTAATTAGGAAATGTTGCTTCGACTACGTTTTTTGTATGAGCAATAACACTTGTTATATCGCTATGCTTGAATTTAATGATGTAGTATCCCCACATCATTTCTTGGGTCCAGTTTATTAAAATAGTCGATCCTGGATTTTCTTTCAGATTTTGGAAATTAAAATTCGAGCAAACTCCTTTGATTTCTAAAGCAAAACTTTGCCTCATACTATTATCTTGTAATTCCATGACTTTGCCGATTGCTTCCTTTGGATCGCTGTATCCGAGTTCAGATAAACAGGCCTCATTAATAATGCACCCTGAATTTGTACTATTAGCATTTTCGGGGAAATTATCCCCTCCCAATAATGATATATTAAAATTACTCAGATAGTTTACGTCAGTTACCATTAAAGCAGCTATTCCTGCTTTTTCTGTTCCTCTTTCTTTAAAAGTAAAATTGTAAGAAAGCAACTCTCCTGGAATTGTATTACACTGAGAAATTGATTCAACATTAGGATGCCTTAAAAGTTCTTGTTCAAATAATTTGAAGTTCTTAAATCTTCTTGATGATTTTCTTGCATTTTTTGGAACTGTTACAGCAATTTTATTGCTTAAATTCATGCCCATATCTTTTTCTTGCAAGAATTTCAACTGCTTATTTATTCCTATAATACCTATCAGGATAGCAATTACAATTACAAATTGACCTACCACAAATATTTTCTGAATGGAAAAGCCAGATGAGAGAGGATTGAATTTTAATAACTCAAGACAATTATATCGGTTAATGAGGATTCCTGTTATAACACCATTAATTATGGTACTAAGCAATAACATGCACGAAAGAAGGATCCAGAAGAATAGGTTTGTATCCGTAAGATTAAGCCTTACTCCAAATTGTTTTTGGAAAAACGGAATTAACATTGTACTAATAATCAATGCTAAGATTAATGAAACTATGTGGAGAATAAATGATTCTAAGAGTGATTGAAAAATAAGGCTTTCCTTCTTTGCACCAACTACTTTTCGTAAGCCCCAATTGTTAGCATCTTTAATGGCTTTTGTATGCGAAAAATGTACATAATTAAATCCTATAGCGATTAGTATTAACAAACCGATTACTATTAAAACATATAAATAATCGGCTTTAGTATTATTAGCAAGCTCTGCTTTCAAATGCGATTTCAGGTGAATATCGGTTAAAGGTTGCAGGTTATACAAATGTTGAATATTCCCTCGTTTAAATGTATTCCCTTTGTGTTTCAACACCAGTTGATTCATTTTTTCGTTAAAACCATCGATGGATGCATCGGGTTGGAATTTTAAATAGGTATAAAAACTGGATTCTCCCCATTGTTCCATTACTGGAGGAGGAAGACGCATATTGTCATGAAAAGACAATAACATATTGGCTTTAAAATGTATATTTTGGGGTAAGTCTTTGTAGACTCCTTCAACTTCATAATTATGGGCTGGATATTTTAATATTTTTTTGCCTACGGGGTTTTCGTTTCCGAAATATTTTTTTGCAAATGATTCGGATAATAAAACAGTATATGGACGTTGTAACATTCCGGCGCGAGATCCATAAATTAATTCAATGGAAAAAATATCTAATATGCCAGCCGAAGCATGAAGTACATTTTCTTCGCTAAATACATGTTCTTCTATTTTGTACTCTGTTTTATTGGAATCAAAAAAGAATCCGGATTCAATTACCTCAGGGAGAATTCTTTGTAATTCGTTTCCCAATCCTCTTTCGCATTCGGGTATTGAAAGTTTAAGCTCACCCGAAGAGTAGATATCTGTAGCAATACGATAAATATTTTCTGACTCAGGAAAATTTTTGTCATAACTAAATTCAGATATAACATGGCTTGTGATAAAGATAAATGCAACTAATCCGGAACATAAAGAAACCATTAAGAATAAAGTAGATCGTAAATTTTTTCTTAGTGACTTAATCGCCATTCTCAATTGGTACAAAATATTCATTCTTGAAATATTAATGATCATTTCTTTTTCCTTTATTTAAATTACTCGTACCTCAGGCTCTCCACCGGATTTCTCGTGGCTGCTCTCCAAGACTGAATGGAAACTGTTAATAAGGCAATACACATGGCAATAAGTCCTGCCAAAGCAAATACCCACCATGAAAGTTCTGTTTTGTAGGCAAAATTTTCCAACCATTTATCTATGGCATAATAAGCTATTGGACAAGCCATGGTGAAGGCAATTGCAACCCATTTTAGAAAATCTCGATTTAGCATTTTGACTATTTCGAAGGTTTTTGCTCCATTTATTTTTCTGACACCTATTTCTTTTGTGCGTTGTTCCATAATGAAAAACGAAAGACCAATTAGTCCCAAACACGAAATCATTAAAGAGATTATAGTTGTATATTTCAAAACTTTCTGAAATTGCCGTTCTTTGATGTAATGGGCTTCTATTTTCTTATCTAAAAATTCGTATTCCAGAGGGAATTTTGGTGATATATCATTCCATATTTTGCCTAAAGCTGATACAAGTCTATCAAATTGTGCAACAGTAAGCTCATTCAATTTAATGTAAACAAAATCACAGTTCGTTGGTGTACACTGAAACCCAGAAGCTTGAACAGGAAAATGTAAGGATTTGTAATTAAAGTTATTCACAACTCCAATAATCTGGCCCTTACTTACATCCTTATAGGTTATTCGAGCGTCTTTAATATCACTAATGTTAAAATCATCAATTGCTTTTTTATTGAAAATATAATGCACTGACTTTGTTGAGTTATCAGTAAACGGTTTACCTGATAGGAGTTTTATTCCAAAAAAATTGAAAAAATTCTTCGACACATGAAGCATGCTAAAATAAACTTGCTGTTCCTTTCCTTTATAAGTTAGCTGACGTCCCCAGTTTTGATCAACATCGGTAATTGGTGAGCTTGAAAATGTAATCCCCTTTATTTGTGGAATTTTAGCTATTTCAGATTTAAAATAATCAAATCGATCTTGAATGTTTTCATTAATCGTTGCAATTACAATATTCTCCTTTTGGAAACCCAAATCTTGATTTTGTAGATAATTATTCTGCTTTTGAATAAAAATCACACTCGAAATTAAAGCTATAGAAACCACAAATTGAAATACTAATAAGCCATTCCGCAACCAATTTTTTTCCGAACTTCCCTTATTTTTTTGAAGTAAATGGGTGATTTTATTCTGGCTAAAAAATAGTCCTGGCATCAACCCTGTCCCTATTAACATTAGAATAATAATGAGCCCTATAATAAATCCATTTTCACCAAAAAACAGATCAGAGAATGAAAAATTAATCTTCGTTATGTCACTACTTATATCTTGTGTTAAAGAAACTAAACCTATGGTGAGTAAAATAGCAAAAAACAAGCTTAAAAATGATTCAACAACAAAAAATTGAATGACTTTTCCCCTGGTACTTCCCATTGTTTTTATAATACCCACTTTGAAAAATCGCTTCTCACTCTGTGCTGAAATCAGATTAAAATAATTGATACAAGCTAAAATCATAATCAATAAGCCAATTACCTGAACCAACATGAGCGTTTGCTTATCACCATGTTTTAAAAGTCCTATTTCAGTATGTTCAAAATAAAGAGAGCTAAACGGAATCGCCGAAAATTTGATGTTTTTGCGCTGATCTTCGGGTAAAAGTGAGGCGGGAAAAGATGCCAATTTCTTATTTATCAAACCTTTTGATATATGAGAATTGACTCGAAAAAAACTTTTGTAATTACATGTACCCCAAGCTTGAGCATTTCTAACATACCAACCAATTTTATAATTGGTTTGCAGGGAGAGAATAGCCTCAAAATCCCATGATGTATTAGGAGGTAAATCAAATATGACAGCTCCTACTTCAATGCTTTCACCATCTAAATAGGTTGAGTTGTATACTAAAGATTTACCAACAGGATTTTCACTTCCAAAAATCTTCTTCGAAAGAGATTCTGTAATAACAATTTTATTAGCTGAATTTAATGCTTGCTTAGCATCTCCCCATTTAGTTGCAAACTGAAAAACTCTAAAGAAACAAGAGTCAGCAGTCAACATTTTATCTATTTTATAAGTATGATCTTCCTGCTTTAAAAAGACCTGTGGTGACCAATCTCCGGTAAAATAAGTCACGTCCTCAATTTCAGGGAAATTTTGTTTCACAAGATTAATCATCTTTTGAGAGACAGAAGGTTCTTCAAAATTATTTAAATTATAAATATTCTGATATTCAGGAATAAACTTATCAATTGATTTTTCGAAACGTACGTAAGAAAAAACGTACAAGCTTATCGTAATACCAATAGCTAAACCAACTATGTTTATTACAGTTATAAGCCTGTTTCTCATCATGCCCCTTAAGGCCATTTTAAAATCTATAAAACTCATACCTCTTATTTTATCTATTAAATATCTTTACGCCTACGTTTTTAAGTAGACTACTCATACCTCAAACTCTCCACAGGATTTTTTGTTGCTGCTCGCCAGGATTGAACAGATACAGTCAGTAGTGCAATACACATGGCAATTAGACCAGCCAAAGCAAATACCCACCATGAAAGTTCTGTTTTGTAGGCAAAATTTTCCAACCATTTATCTATGGCATAATAAGCTATTGGACAAGCTATAATAAAGGCAATTGCAACCCATTTTAGAAAATCTCGATTTAGCATTTTTACTATTTCGAAGGTTTTTGCTCCATTTATTTTTCTGACACCTATTTCTTTTGTGCGTCGTCGAATCGAAAGCCAAACCATTCCAAAAATCCCCAAAAGAGCAATCATAAGTGCTAAGAGAGAAAAAACCGTTGTGATATTCTTAAGGCGTATCTCGTCCTGATATTCTGACTCTAGAATTTCATCAAAAAATTGATAGGAAAAATCTCTCTGATCACGATACTTTTGATAAACCTCTCCGATAAATTTGAGAGTTTGAGATCGATCTTTAGATGAGATTTTAATATTCATTGTCATGATATTCTCAGGCGAATTCATAAGAACTAAAGGTCCAATATGGTGATGTAGGGGTTGAAAATTAAAATCTTTTACCACACCTACAATAATATTATTCTCTATTCGCTTACCAATAGGCTCGTCGAATCCAAATAATTTTTCTGCTGTTTCATTTATGACTATTGGTAGAGCTATTTTATGTGATTCTTCTTGCTCTGAAGAATTGGGTTTCTTTTTTAGAGCTTTCCAATAAGAGTCATAATTCATTTGTAAGAATTGCCCTTTAACGATCTCCAACTGGTAGTTTTCAGCAAAATCTTCATCAACGAAAAAAACAGAGGTATAAACAGAGTCAATCGTACCTTGGCGATTCAATTTATAAACGCTTTCGCTTCCGCAATTAATAGGCGCATAAGTACTAGCCGAAACACTCAAAATATCAGGGTTACGAAGTAATTCATCTTTAAATGATTTGCTATCGTACCACAAGCCCGTTGGAACAACCACCATATTTTGAAAGTTCAAACCAATCTCTTTAGATTGCATATAATTCAGCTGTTTCACAAATATACCCGAAACAATTATGGCGAAAATGGCTATACAAAACTGAATAATAACAAGAATGCTTATAAACTCATATTTAATACCTCTCGATCTCTCTTTTTTAAGAATACTTACAGGCTTTAATGAAGACAAATACAATGCTGGATAAATACCACCAATTATTCCCGTTAATACAAAAATGACAAGTAGACTAAGGATGAACTTTAAAGACAATACCCAATGAATTTCCTGACCTATAATGGAATTGAACCAAGGTAATATTAAGTAACTTAATAAAAGAGCTAAAAAGGTAGCAAAGGAAGTCTGTATAAAGGAATTACCCATAAATTGAGCCATCAAATGAATTCGTTTGGCTCCATTTACTTTTTGTATCCCAATTTCAACAGCTTGCTCGGTGGATCTTGCAATACTAAGAACCGAAAAATTAAACATAGCCATCAAAAGAATAAGCAAGGCCAATCCTGAAAAAATCCAAATGTATTTGTATTGCGTTCTATTTTTATCAAGAGAATTCGATTGATAATCAGAGTGCAAATGAATATCATCGAGAGGTTGAAAAAACAATTTATCGGTCTTATTTGTATAACGACTAAGATGATTGCTTATCCTTGCTAAAAAATGATCATCGATTTGAGCCTTCTCGGCGAGTTTTATATAAGTATGAACCCAATAGGATCGGTTCCACGCATGCAAATTGTATTTATCATAGCTTTCTGAAGCCAGGTAGCCAAATTCTATATGACTCTGAAGTGGAATTTTAACAACACCAACAACCGTATAAATTTTCTTGTCATATTTGTCACTAATCACCTTTTTTCCTAAGGCTGATTCCTTGCCGAAAAGCTTGCGAGCAATTTTTTCTGATAATACGATACTCTCAGGATCACTAAAAACTGATTTTGAATGCCCCTCAATAAATCTAAAGCCTTTAAATACATCAAAAAAGTCATCATTAACAAAACACTTTCGAGCTTCAATCTTATCATCTCCTCCGTTCACGAAAAGCGGTGAATCTTCCGATGAAAATGATAAATAAGTTGCTGATTCAATTTGTGGGTAATCAGCTTTTAAAGTTTTGGCAATGGCTTGATATGAACTAGCAGACTTTACAATTTCGTTCCCTTGTTTCGCAAGTGTGAGTACACGGTAAATCTTATCGTATTCAGGGTGAAATTTATCATGGTTTAACTCATTAAATACCCAAAGGTATATGAGCAAACTAGCCAATATACCTATTGTGAAACCGAAGAACGTGATTAAGGTTAAAATAGGCCTTTTAACAAAATTCCTGATAAGTAATTTAAACGTGTAATTCATTGTCTTCTATTATTTAACAAGCATCAAGATATCATCCTTGGCGGATAGGGAATTAGCAAACAATTTTAGGTGTTCCTTTTTCTTTAAAGAGGCAGAAGAGCTTTTATAAAGTGTAGATTTCACATGATCTTTCAAATCCTTCCCTTTTAATGCAAGCATTATTTCTCCCTTCCTATTAATCATGTGGGATTCTGCCCAAACAGAGACACCTCCATCTAAATCATTAACTAAAATTTCAGCATTGTAATCGATTGGGTTAGATCTCACGAAATGCAGTTTATGATTCTTTTTGGAATAAACAGCATAGTAGAGTTTAAGGCTTTTGTTTCTTATATTTTTAGGACAAACATGATTATCGGCAGCAAAAGACAAGAAAATATAGTCCTTAGCATCAGCAAAACTTAGTGGCATTAGTTTTCCTTTTAAGCTAACATCTGGGTCCACACCTTCTTGTTTATTAATTTTATACTTACCTAGGTTTAAGACATACACAGGGCGTATATTATTCGGTGGTATCACTTGAAAAATGGTATCATTGAAGTCGGTTCTAAAAAAGAAATTTCCTCCACTTTCATATTGAGTACCCGCATCAATTCCGCGCATCAAACGTTTGGTGTAATTTTTCACTTGCTCTAGTTTTCTAAAGCTTGCCAACGTATCCCCTTTAGTACTTACAACACCTAACATCTTATCATTTTCTAACTGTGTGATATAAGTGTTTCTATCTGGATTAAAGACATTAAATTCTTTGTCAAAATGATCTATTGAAGTAGAGATCATTCCATTTGGGTAGATAGGCTTTTCAGGCTTATTTTTACCATGATTTATATCAATACAAACGTTCCCTAAACCAGTAATAGCATTCGGATTTTCAGGATCGAAGCCTGAATATGAAGCCACATGCTGTTGTGAGCAATCAAGTTCCATAATCATATTCTGTCCCGTCAGGCTATTCCTATAATTATAAAACAGGTTATTCCCACGAGCCCATACACTATTAGAGCCGCCAACATGGCTATATTCTGCACATCGAATTGTTATTCTATTTTTACCCTGATCTATCTTAAGACCTCTCAATTGATTCTTAACAATTGCTCTTATGTAAATACCTTTTTTAGAATACAAATGAATTCCATATAGATTAGACGCAACGATATAGTTATCCATAAAATAGTACTTCAACTTAAGATCTTTTGGTATGCTAGGATCTGGTATCGGCTGCATTTTAATGTATTCAATATCGCTTGCTACGTTCGAAAGCTTTATTTCTTTAATGCTATCGAGATTATTTGCAATATCAATTACAAGAGGAGGATAATTCCTGTCAATACTTCGGTTCTCTTTGAATCGAAAACCCTTGGGTAGCTTGGCTATAGAATCGGCTAATATTCTTTCTTTTTCCAATCGATTTTCTTCTTCTAAAACCAGTTTTTTCTCTTCACTTAGAATTTTGTTTACTAATTTTTTTTCATCCGTTTTCATTTTATTGCTCTGGCACGAGCCCAATAAGGAAAACAACAAAACCATAACAAGGTAATTTCTCATATTCAGGATAATATCTGTGTATAATTAATGGTCATTATTTTTATTCGTACCTCAAACTTTCAACAGGATTTCTTGTGGCTGCTCTCCACGATTGAACAGATACAGTTAGTAGTGCAATACACATGGCAATAAGTCCTGACAAAGCAAATACCCACCACGAAAGTTCCGTTTTATAGGCAAAATTCTCCAACCAAATATGAATTGTGTACCAGGCAATTGGGCAAGAAATAACGAAAGCAATAGCAACCCATTTTATAAAGTCCATATTCAACATTGCCATAATATCCTTAGTTTTAGCACCATTAACTTTCCTCACTCCAATCTCTTTAATATGAGTTTCAACAACAAAAAAGGTTAGGCTAATTAATCCAAGACAGGATAGTATAATTGAGATAACAGTGGCATAATTCAAAATGCGCTGAAACTGCTTTTCCCTTTTATATAATCCTTCCCAAGATTCATCTAAATAGTTAATTTCCATTGGAAAATCTGGTGAGATGTTGAGCCAAACTTTTTTTATTGATTGAATACAATCCTCTACTCTTAAACGACTTAAGGCATTAATCTTAAAATAAACAACTTCATCTGTCTCACCACAACTTCTAAAACCCATTGCTCTGATAGGTGAATGCATTGACTCGTGATTAAAATCTTCAACTTCAGCTATCACTTGCCCTATCTTACCATTGTATTTAATAGTAGCATCCTCCGGATTCTCAACATTAAACTTTTTAAAAGCAATAGAATTAAATATCCAATCTGCATTTTCTTCAGAATACTGGTTAAATTGCTTCCCTCTAACTAAATTAATTCCAAAAAAATCGAAAAAATTAGGGCTAACATAAAGGTTAGCAAAACCAATATCTTGTTTTACACCTTTGTTTAGTAATGACAATCCCCAGTTGGATTGATTGTATCCTAGTAAGGATGAAGAATAAGTGATATCAGCTATTTCCGGAATTCTTTTTATTTCAGCATTAAATACATCTACTCGTTTTTTTATTTGAGGATTCGTTGTTGCGTAAAGAATTTGCTCTTTTTTAAAACCCGGATCCAATTCGCTCATATAATTGTTTTGTTTATTAATAAGCAGAATACCACAGAGCAATATTATAGTAATACTAAATTGAAAAATAAGAAGTCCATTTCTTAGATAGTTCTGTGATCGTATATGGGTTATGTTCTTTAAAAGAGCTGTTGTTTTACTTTTACTTAATGCTAATCCAGGTACGATTCCGGTTAATACAAAAGTAAATGTCAATAAAGAAATAAATATAATCAGATTGGAGCCTGTGAAAATCTCTAATAAAGTAAATTCAGAATGGGTTAGCTGATTCAATCCAAACAAAAGAAAATGGCTGAGGACCATAACAAGGCAACTTGTAATAAGAAGTACTAAACCCGACTCGATAGCCAATAATTCAATTATTTTTCCCTTTTTTCCACCCATTACTTTTAAGATTCCAATATTTCTTAAACGTTTAATTTTCTGAGCCGTTACCAGATTGATGTAATTAATACATGCCAAAAGAAGGATAAGACAACCCGTTATTTGAATAATTGTTAAAGTCAGTAAACTACTGTGTTTTATCACTTTAATTTCGGGATGTTCACTATATGAATTTATAAAAGTTTGTATCTCAAATTTCGTTTCATCCTTATAAGCTTGGGGAATACCCTCTGTTGAAATATTCAATAACTTCTCATTAATAAGATTACAGTTTATATTGGATGGAATTTTAACAAAAGCATTATAGTTTTGAGTTCCCCAATAATCTTCGCTACTCTTAAACCAAGGTATTTTTAAATTTGTTGTTAGCGATAATAAAGCATCAAATTCCCATGAACAATTATGTGGTAAATCTTTAATGACCGCACCAACCTCAACAATAACATTTTGTAAGTAGGTCGCATTATAAACCAGTTCTTTTCCAATTGGGTTTTCCTTACCAAAAACCTTTTGAGCTACAGATTGTGTTAATACGATTTTATTAGCAGTATTTAAAGCCTTTTGAGGATCACCATATACAGACTCAAACCCAAAAACCTTAAAGTAGGAAGAGTCAGCTAATAACAAATTATTCAATTTGAAATTTTCATCATCTCTCTTTATATAATCCTGAGGAGACCATGTGTACCGTGTATAAGTTATGGCTTCTATTTCAGGTATTTCATTACGAATATACCTTGTCATAGCACTTGATATATCAACACTACCATTATTTAAAAGTGTATAGACATCTTCTATCTCGGCAATTTCTGCATCCATGCTTTTCTCTTTGCTCACATAGGCAAAAACAAGTAAACTAATCGTGATTCCAAGTGCTAAACCTCCAATGTTAATTGCAGATACTAATTTGTTCTTTAATAGGTTTTTAAAAGATATTTTGATATTATAGAAGTTCATTACGAATATTTAATATGACACTTTATTATTGAATTTTATGCTTCATACTACTCGTATCTCAAGCTCTCAATCGGATTCTGTCGTGCATTACGAGTAAAGTTGATCACTGTTACCAGTGCTACCAGCAAAAGAATAATCAAACTGCATATGAAGAAAATTCCCCAATGAAGTGGTAACTTATATGCAAAATTCTGCATCCAAAGTCCTGCTGAAAACCAAGCTCCAATAGCCCCAAGCAAGACAGCTGGAATAGCAATTACCTCAATATCCCACAAGAAAACTCTTAGAATATTTGAAAACTTTGCCCCATTTATTCTGCGAATAGCCAATTCTTTACGTCTGCGGACAGCCTCGTTGGTTGTGTAACCTAGTAAGCCAATAATTGTAATCAATAAGATTACAATACTCCCTGCCATCATCGCATTTCGAAATCCTCGTTGTTGGGTATACCCCATCTTCTGTTGTATAGCGAGACTTTTTACATTCGCATCTTTATAAAGCAATGCACTATTAAAAATATCCCTAATTTTATTCATCATTCCAGCCTGAATTCCAGGATAAGTCTTCACTATAATATTAAATGAATCGGATGGATCCTTTATAAGTCCTTCTATAAATTTAGATTCTGATCTGTAGAAAAACACAGCAGGACGATTATCGGGGTGAGCCTTCGAACCCATGGTAAAATCAGAAAATACACCCTGTATGTTTTTAGTTTTAGAATTATCACCATGTCCTGTAATATTAATCTGTCTTCCAATAATTCCATCTGTCAAAACATGGTGTATTTTTAGCATGTCAGCACATTTCTTACTTATAAGCATATCGCCTTCAAGTGTTTTTCCTTTCACAAATCCTTCCCCTTCGGTAAGAGGAATATCCAATATTGATAAATAACTAGCATCAACAGAATAGAAATCTGCTACATTAAACAACTCCTTTTGCCCATCCTCAGACATAATATTATTCCCAGATTGAAAATAACAAGGTAATTCTTCACCTAGTCCGACAGTTTGTACTTCAGGCATCGACCTTAATTCATGTAAAACACTTGCAATTTTATTCCCATCCATTCCACTTGTCAACCCATAATAAATATACTCAGACTGATATCCATGAGAACTGTTTTTCATATTTGAATATTGCAAGCTTACAATAACCAGCATAGACAGAATAAAAGATGCTCCTATAAATTGAAATGAAAGTAAAACCAATTTCCATTTACTCCGTTTTTCTTGATAATGTCGAAATGCATTTACCACGGGTATATTTGAGAAGAAACGAGCAGGTAAATAACTCATCAACACAATCATCAGTATCAACATGCCCAATAGAGGAGCTATTACAGAGGGGTTTAATACTGAAACTAACTTATGTCCGACTTGCTTTTCAGCTGCTGGTTGAAGTGCAACGATCATTAGAAGAGCAGCCGTTAAGGAAATGACAAAGAGCAATGCCGACTCAGAAAAAATAAGCTGTCTTAAATGGCGCGCATGAGCCCCAAAAGTTTTGTAAATAGCCGATGACTTGGAACGCTCAGCTAGTACACTAAGTGTCAGTAGAATATAATTCAAGAGAGAAACAAATAAAACTGCAAAAGCGATGGTGCTAAGAATTAGAATAATGTCTTTTAGGTTTTCAGTGTAAACTTCCTTTATGGGTTTAAATGAATATTTCAAAACAAAATCACCATGCTGTTCTTCTATCTTCTTAATATCCTGATGAACCTCCTGCATTTTTCTTACTGCTGGTGCTAAACTTTCAGGATCAACTCCCTTTGCTAATTTTACACAAGCATAATACCGATCGTTACCCAACCAGTTATTCGTCCCATCACCCATAAAGTGCCCAGTTGAAATCATTGAAATAAACACATCGCATTCAAAATTGGTGTTTTCTGGTAGAGCATCAAATACACCTCTAACCGTTAACTTCTCACCAGGGTATTCTTTTAATTCTATCAGTTTTCCAACAACACTTCCTCCCATGTTTTCAGCAATTTCACTTGAAATCATACATGTCATAGGCGCTTTCAGAATCTCCACAGGCTCACCTTCGAGCATAGTTCTTGGTAATACAGTAAAAAGGTATTCATCCGCGAAAGCAAACTTAGCTTTATAGCTCTTCTTATCTTCAGTATAAAATATGGACGAGCCAATTGAATTTAGTCGAGTAGCTGCTTCTACACCTGGAACTTCAGCTTTTAAACCCGGAGCAATAGCACCGCTAACACGATTTCGACTTTCAAGTTCATCTTCAGATTTATCTGCTTTATAATTTTCATAAACTACATAAATTTGATCTGAATCAGGATAAAAACTATCGAAACTGTAGTAATAAAATACCTCTGACAAAAGCAATATACCAAATGCTAAACCTGTAGCCAATGATATGATACGCGCTGCACTATGTTCCCCTTTTCGAAACAAACGACGAAAGGCTATTTTTATAAAATTCATAAGTTCTTAATTGATTATTAATCGAATAATCGATTGATTAATATTACTCGTATCTCAAACTTTCCACCGGATTCCGTGTGGCAGCTCTCCATGATTGAAATGAAACAGTTATTAGGGCTATTCCCATTGCAATAATTCCTGCCAAGATGAACATCCACCAACTGAGCTCCGTTCTATAGGCAAAGTTTTCAAGCCACTTTCTCAGTGTAAACCAGGCAATAGGGCATGCAATTACAAAGGCAATAGCTACCCATTTTACAAAATCACCATTTAGCATGGATAGTATTTCTTTGGTTTTTGCTCCGTTCACCTTCCTGATACCTATTTCCTGAATTCTATTGGTAATGATCAATAGAGTTAATCCAAATAGCCCGAGAGATGATATAATAATTGCAATTAAAGCTGCATAAGCGATTATCTGGCTCCATTTTTCTTCATTCTGGTATCTTTTATTTAATTGATCATCCCAAAAATGCATATCAAGTTCTTTATTGGGTGCAACTTCTTTCCATATATTTTCTATGGATGGAATTAGTTTACTTAATTGTTCAGGATGATATTTCAGAAAAATAAATTTACTTCTTGCAGCAAAATCAGTCCTTAATACTAAAATGAGTGATTCTAATTTTTTCTTTGTTGAATCAAAATGAAAATCTTCAACAACGCCAATAATTTTACGCTCTCGTCCATACAAATTAATCGTTTCACCTATTGTATTATCCTTAAAACCTAAGGATGATGCAAGTTTTTCATTGATAATTACCGATAGGTGATCAGGATGACTAGTTGAGAAATTCTCACCGTATTTTATTTTGAGTTTTAGTGTTGGGATGTAATTGTTGTCAACATTTAATAATCTTGATGCAATATTTTCTTTATTTATATTTTTAACAAAACCCGATGACCCTCCACTGATATAATTCCTATCGGTTAAGGTATGTGTCATAACACCAGCTTGGTTTTTAATTTTCTCATTCAGAATTCTTTTTTCTACTTCATTCAGGTGGTAAATTCTTAGATTCATTATATTCTGAGAAGAAAATCCCAAATCTTTATTTTTCATGAAATTTGTCTGCTTAACTATTCCGATACTTAAAATGATCAACGTAATTGATAGAATATATTGTAACATGACAAATGATTGAACTGTAACATGTTTTTTTCTTTTACTCGGGTTTCCCGAATTTAGAATACTGCTTTGAGTGTTTCTTAGCTTGTAAACTTGAAGAGTACTTGTAGCAAGGGCAATAAGTAAAATTGTAATAATGAGAAAAATTAAAATATCAGGAATACGAATCAATTCAAGATAGATTTCACTTTGTGCAAGGACATTCATTACAGGAATTAATTCGAAACACAATAAAGTCCCAAATACAAATGCAACAAGGATTAGAATCGTATTTTCGGTAAACAAATGACCCAATATATCAACTGGTTTCGCACCCAGAGTCATTCTGATATTAATATCATCGACTTTTTTTAATGACTGCCCAAGGGAAAGCATCATGAAATTGCTACAGGCAACAAAAAGAATAAGAAAACCGACTACAGAGAGTATATAAAGACCATTTTTGTTATTGTTTTTCTCATAATCGCTATCGATGTCGCTAAGGTATGTATCTTTCAGTGCTACTGCGAAAGGTGTGAAACAATTTGGAGTGTCTGCTAAATACTTTTCTGTTTGATGTTCTTTTATGGTTTCCTGATAATAATTTAAAATTGCTTTGCCAACAAACTGTTCTGCCATTCGCGAGTTTTCTTTTCGATCTGTTTTATAATAAATGGAAGATTTACCAAAAATATTATTGGACCAAGCAAGTGTATTTGAATATTTAAACGGAACAAGCCCCGAAAATTGAATATTTGAATTTTTAGGGGGATCCTCCATTATACCGGAAATGACAAATGTTTGATTTTCTATTTTAGGAAAAGAAACAGCCATTCCTAATAATGCACCAATCTCACAGGATTTAATAGCTCTGAATTTTTCAGCCAGACTTTCAGTAATAACAATCTCATCAGGATTTTGAAACAATTTTTCTCGATTACCATGAAGCAATTTAAAGCTGAAAATATCAAAGAAATCTTCCTCTGTAATACATATATTTTCTTCGAAAATGTGGTTTTCAAATAATATCGATGGACCATGTGCTCCACGAAAGGCTGTACACTTATCTACCTGAGGAACATTATCTTTTATAATTTCGGCTAGATCATGATTGAATAATGCAGCATTATATTCTTTACCACCTTCGGCCTTTAGTGTGTAATTAACCTTGAATATCTGATCATTCTCTTTATGAAAATTATCGTAACTAAACTCCTGAGAAACATATAAGTAAATAAGAAGCAAGCACGCTGATGCTACAGTGAAACCAAGTATTGTGATAATTGAATTGAGCTTATTCCTAAGAATATTACGAATTGCGTATCGAATATTATTTTTCATGATTGACATTTTATAAATTCAGAAACTTTTCACTTAATAATTATTCATATCTCAAACTCGCAATAGGGTTTCGTGTTGCAGCTCGACTTAGTTGAAAAAACTTCAAAATACAATTCTCTATACACGCTCCTCAACCAAAACTTCCTCTGTTACCACTTTTCCATCAAACAAGTTAATCACACGATGTGCATAGCCAGAATCTTTGTGTGAGTGGGTTACCATTATAATCGTTGTACCTTCACGGTTAAGCTCAGTAAGCAATTCCATCACTTCTTGACCGTTTGATGAATCCAGGTTACCTGTAGGCTCATCGGCAAGAATTAAGCCCGGGTTTGACACAACTGCACGAGCAATAGCAACACGCTGCTGTTGTCCTCCTGAAAGTTGCTGTGGATAATGTTTAGCTCTATGACTCATACTCATACGATCGAGTACTTTATTTACCATTTCCTTGCGCTTCTTATTACTAATTCCCTGATAAACCAGTGGCATTTCAACGTTCTCAAAAACATTCAATTCATCAATCAGGTTAAAACTCTGGAACACAAAACCAATGTTCCCTTTTCTCAGGTCAGTTCTCTGTCCTTCTTTTAATCCAGCGACCTGATTATTATCAAAAGTATATTGACCTTCGCTTGGATTATCAAGTAAACCCAAGATGTTTAGAAGAGTTGATTTTCCACAACCTGAAGGTCCCATAATGGCAACAAATTCACCTTTCTTAATCTTCAAATTAATACTGTTTAATGCTAACGTCTCGATTTCACTAGTTCGAAACACTTTTGATAAATTTTCAATTGTGATCATATCTGTTTTTTTATTAATGTTATATGGAATTGTATATTGATTTTAAGTTTACTTGAACTCTATTCTGTCGTTATCCCCAAAGCTTTCGTAATTATTAATAATCACTCTTTCACCAGCTTCAAGTCCTTCCAGTACTTCAAAGTATTTAGTATTCTGCCTGCCTATTTTAATATGTCGTTTTATAGCAAAATCACCCGACTCATCTAAAATAAATACCCATTGTCCACCTGTGCTTTGGAAAAAACCACCTCGAGGCAATAGAATTGCATCAACGGGTTGTCCTAACTCTAGTTTGAGATGATAGGTTTGCCCAGTACGTAAATTCTCTGGCGAAGTACCATCAAAAATTAAATCAACCTTAAAACGTCCTTCTCTAACTTCCGGATAAACCTTTTTAGTCTTCAGAAAATAGTCCTGATTATTTCTTTGGAATGAAGCAGAAAGGTCACGACGAACACGATCGATATAATGCTCATCTACATGAGCCTGAACTTTGAAATTATTTAAAATATGAAGCTGACCGATTCTTTGTCCACGATTAATCGATTGACCAATTTCAATATCTAAACTTCCTAGCTGACCATCTGCTGGTGCTTTTATATTCAGGTTTTCCAAACGTTGTCTAACCATATTCAAATTCTGCTGCATATTGGCCAAACTACTATTCATCTGAATTTTTTGATTCGCTCTAAAAATTGAATCCTGCACCATTCTCTGATATCTCAACTCTCTATCCTGACGAGACAATTCGTAATCTTCTTTCGATTGTAAATACTCTTCTTTCGACACAAATCCTTTTTCAAACAGCATTAGGTTTTGTTCATATTTTCTTTTCTGTCTGATAATATCTGTATCAATAACAAGCAGTTGCTGTTTATTACTTATCTTCTGTTGCTCCATATTAATAAGCGTATTCCTTAGCTCATTCGATTGATAAGCCAATTGTGATTCGGTATTTAAAATCTCAAGTTTTAAATCATTATTAACCAATTTCACAATCACATCTCCCTTACTCACATATTCACCTTCGTCAATAAGCTTTTCAACAACTTTCCCACCTTCTTCAATATCAAGATATATGGTCGTTTTAGGTTCCACCATCCCAACGATAGAAACGTAATCCTTAAAACTTCCATCCTTAACTTCAGCTATATTCAACTTATCAATCTCTGCACGAAAAGTGGAGGTTTGAGCTCCAAAAATCATCTTAATAGATAAAGCTAAAACAACAGCAGCTATGCTAAAAATGTAAATATGCTTAGCCTTAATGCCTCGCTTCTTCTCAATTTTCCTATCCATCGACATACTAAATATTTTTCTTCTGATTAATCAATATTGATTCATAAAATCAATCCAATTGTATCTAATCCTATGCCACTACACATAAAACACACAAAACTAGATAATTACATGTAAGTCCATAAATCATAGTGTCAATTTTTTAGACAGGCTATGTCTAATATTTTGAAAAGCTTTCTACATTAGATCTGAAATTGCATAATCTGATATAGATTTTATTTGATACCTCACCTTATTCGAAAATGAAAGACGCGAAAATTTTAATCGTAGACGACAATAAAAGTATACTCTCAGCTTTAAATTTATTGCTAAATAACTCCTGTAAAAAAGTAAAGTGTATTTCAACTCCAAATTCTTTAATGACAGAGTTGAAAATAGACAACTACGATGTTGTTCTTTTGGATATGAATTTTAAAGCTGGCATAAACACAGGAAATGAAGGTATTTATTGGTTAAATCAGATATTCGAATACAACCCAGGTATTAGTGTTATTATGATTACTGCATATGGTGATGTAGAATTAGCTGTAAAAGCTGTGCGAAATGGAGCTGTCGACTTTGTTCTGAAACCATGGGAAAACGAAAAAATGCTGACTACTATTGAAATGGCTTGGAAACTTAGTCGTTCAAAAAAAGAAGTTTCTTCCTTAAAATTGAAAGAGAGTGAACTTGTTGCTCAAATAAATTCGAAACAAAACCCTATAATAGGAACTTCTCTTGTTTGGCAAAATTTAATGAAATTGGTAAAAAAAGTAGCTTGTACAAATGCGAATATTCTTATCACAGGTGAAAATGGTACTGGTAAAGAATTAATTGCTAGAGAAATTCACAGATTATCCAACCGGTCACAAAATGTAATGGTTAATGTTGATATGGGCTCTATAGCTGAAACCCTATTCGAAAGTGAGTTGTTCGGCCACAAAAAAGGTGCTTTTACTGATGCGCAAAGCGATAGAATGGGAAAAATTGAAGCCTCGAACAAAGGTACTCTTTTTCTGGATGAGATTGGAAACCTATCACTGCCCATGCAAGCCAAACTATTAGCAGTTCTGCAAAATAGATCACTAACTCGCCTTGGTGAGAACACCGCTGTAGATATTGATCTTCGTCTTGTTTGTGCAACCAACTGTAAGCTCACAAAAATGATAACTAAGGGTACATTTCGCGAGGATTTACTTTATAGAATAAATACTATACAAATTGAATTGCCTCCACTTAGAGACAGGCAAGATGATATTCCTGAGCTGGTTTCTCATTTTATAAAATTATACGCAGATAAATACAATAAAAAGGGGCTAAACATATCAACGAAAGCTATAGCTAAGCTGCAAAATTACACTTGGCCAGGCAATGTGCGTGAGCTACAACACGCCATTGAAAAAGCCGTTATTCTTTGCGAAAATCATTTAATAGGAATCAATGATTTTGTATTTAAAATGGATGAATTTACAAAGGTAGAGGCCTACGGTGGAACACTAGAAGAAATGGAAAAACAGTTGATTACAGCAGCCATCGAAAAACAAATGGGAAATCTTAGTGCTGTTTCAAGTCAGCTTGGAATTACACGCCAAACCTTATACAACAAAATAAAGAAATATGGGATATAGATATTATAACTCGATTTTATTTCTGAGATTCGTTTTACTTATTGCAGTAGCAATAAGTATAGGGTATTTTTATTCAAATAAGGCATATTATAGTTTGGGTACCTGCATCACCTTAGAAATATATTTGGCTTGGTCTTTTATACTTTTTCTGAACAAAACACACAAACAGATGGATTACTTTGTTCAGTCCATAAAAAATAAGGATACGACCCTACACTTCCCTAAAAAATCAGGTAATAAAATTATTGATGAGTTAAATCAAAGTTTAAATGAACTGAATGGTATCATTCAGGAAGTTCAAATGAAAAGCAGAATAAAGGAAACCTATTTTGCTGAAATTCTTCAGAATATTGCCACTGGTGTTATCGTTATTACAGAAAATGGGTTTGTTACCGACGTCAACTCAGCTACCTTAGAACTACTTGGTTTAGAAACCTTCACACACATTAAACAACTTAATCGTGTCGACTCGAAATTTAGTCTGGCCTTATCAAACCTAAAGAATAAGCAAAGAAAAGTTCTCAACCTTACTACGAAAAACGAACACATTCAGGTCATGACTCGTTGTTCTCTAATTCGTATAGAAAAAGAAGAAGTTAAGCTTATTACACTGCAGGACATTAGAGGAGAGTTGGAACGTAAAGAAATTGACGCCTGGGTAAAACTTATCCGCGTTCTTAGTCATGAAATTATGAATTCTTTGGCTCCTATTACGTCAATTTCACAATCTTTAAAGCAGCTATGGAAAGAAAAGCAAGCAAATTATATCGGTAATACTCAAGATTCTGATGTAAGTAAAACTTTAGATGGCTTAAATGTAATTACCCAAACAAACCAAGATCTTGTTCAATTTGTTCAATCATATAGAGTTCTTTCTAAAGCTCCAATTCCTAAACTTAATCGAATCAAAGCCAATAGCTTCTTCGATCGATTAAACATTCTCTTATCACCAATTAAAGAAGTTTCTTCCGGCGAACTAAAACTATTCAAGCCTGATAAAGATTTTAGCTTTGTTGCAGATGAACAAATGCTCATACAAGTAATTATAAATTTGGTGAAAAATGCCTCAGAAGCTTTTCAAGAAGAAACATGCATCGAACCAATAATAAAAGTGAGTGCTAAACAAAATGGTTCAACGACTGAAATAATAGTTTCTGATAATGGGCCGGGCATTCCTGATGAAATTCAGGATGAAATATTCGTGCCATTTTTCACGACTAAAGAAAGTGGATCGGGCATTGGATTAAGCTACTCAAGACAAATCATTAGAGCTCACGGTGGTAGTTTACTCTTTCAGCCCAAGCCAAATAAAACTGAATTTACGATAAGATGGTAAGTGAAAATTAAATACCCCAATTTCTATAAATGAAACCGGGGTTTTTATGAAATGAGATAATGTGTCAAGTCTATTTTAATGACTTCCCAAAAGGAGTTAAAGCAAAACCTGCAAGCTTAACATGCTGAGCGGCAAAAGGAATACCAATTATTGTAATTGCAAAAAGAATCGCAAATAGCAAATGAGTCAGTGCGATCCAAAAGCCTCCAAATATTAACCAAAAGATGTTCAGGAAGATACTTAAGCAACCTCCTGCGCTCTCGTTAGGCACAACTTTTTGCCCAAATGGAGCTAATCCCAAAACAGAAAGCTGTATTGCTTTTAAACCAAATGGAATACCTACGATAGTACAACACATCAATATTCCTGCGATTATATATTCAAGGAAAATAAAAATTCCTCCAAAAATGATCCAAATAATGTTTCCTATAATGCTCATATTTCTTATTTATAAATTAGTGCAAATTTTAAAATGTATAGCTAGCCCCTATATGTAAAACGAAATCAGGAGAGGTATTTATTTTCATATCTTCGGTAAAACCAACAGTTAATATCATCTTTGAGTTTAAAATAAAATCCGATCCTAGCAAAAACTGCATGCTATAATCACCTAGTTCTTGAGTTTGAGAATTTTTATAGAAACGAGAATGATAATCCAATTGCAATTTAGGTACAAACCAGGTATTTACCTTAACAGCCATCCCTAATGATCCAAATAAAACATTATTGATCTGCATAGATTCCAGTATAGCTCCGTCACCAACTCGCAAATAACCTAAGCTATAAAAAAAATAAACGGGATTAGTACCTATTCCCTTAGTTTGTCCCGATAATTGAAGCGACCAATCGAAGGTACCACTACCAATTAACTTATCCTTATTTCCGGTACTAAATTTTATATTACTTCTTAATGCCAAAGCATGTCTTTTCCCATTTAACAACTGATATGCAACTTTCAAGCTAATGTCACCAATACCAATAGTTTTATCGCTACTATTAAAATATGACTCACCATTCTGAATATAAGCATATCGTAATTCATCTTGGGGAGTTTTAGCTCGAGCTCCCCCATTTATTCCAATAAAACGGTGAAAACCATCGATGCTTGAATCCATAAAACCACCTGAATGCCTTACGATAGGTACATTTAAACCAATCTCAAACCGATCTGAACAAGCATAAGCTAAGTGCAAATCCAAACGCATCATTTCACCATCGAAATATACAACTTCATTCGGGGTAAGTGCATTCGTACTGTTACTGGCTATTGATAAATTAGTTGATAAAAAATAGTTGTTTTTAGCTAATAACTTACCTCCATCAGAATATGGCAAACCAAAAAAATGAAACAAAGGACTTTGATTATGACTCTTAAAAGGGCGAACATCATTTTGAGCGAAACCTTTTAGTGTTAAAATGAAGAATAATATAAGACTTAATAAACGTAGCATACTTTCAATAAAATGAATCAAGCCTACAAGATATACAATATCCTAACAAAATTGAAGGGATAGAGTGTTAAGGAGATATAACAAAACAAATCCTCTGAATTGGAATTCCAGAGGATCTGTAGTTTAGCTAGTCGTATATTACTTATGGTCTTAGTTGATCTAATAATAAATAATTCTAAACTATATTTTTTTTAATACTATGTTGAATATAAGCATAATAAATAAGAATCGATATAAAACAGTAAAATATTTTAATACAATAACTGAAAAAACTTTACTTACATTTAATATTAACCCACAACCTAATCCAGATAATATATACTCTTGAAAAGTAAACATATTTAATTTTACTAACTTATAACAACTCCAATAAACACCCCTGTATTAAACTTTATACAAATAAACATGAATGTGCAAGCTAAATTTCAATGACAGCTAATTTATTCACAAACTGGTAAAGTAAAATAATGATCAAATTATAAAGCTCAACTGAATTTAGTATAAAAAACGACACTCTGCTTCATGTTCATTTTAAGCATAAGATTATGAAACAATAAATGAGAGAATTATACCAAATATAATTTAGAGATTAGCCTTCTCACTAGTCAACAATAAAACAATTTAAACAAGGGCTTGACACAATGATGAATGCCTTTTTTTTATAGATTAATAAACAAATAGTGTTGATAAGTATTAAACGACAAAGTTTTTTTAATATATTTATACTTGTCAATAAACAGATTAATCCCCTAATCATGAACAAAATTACACTTCTCAATGTAGAATTTTTGCGTCCCAACCGTGGTATTGAAACTTACGAGCTTTCCTTAAAAGAAGAGAAAGAAATATGTTATGTATATAATTTTGAAGACAAATTTTACCGTTACTTCAGAACTCTTAGATCTCTTACCAATTACCTAAAAGATCGCATCGAACCTAAAGTTAAATTTGCAGATAAAGCCCAACTAAGCGATTATTTGCGTTATAAAAATATTGTTCCAATTGAGCAAATAAATAAAGAGGTAGAAACTCTAGAAGTATAAATTTAGTAGCCATTTGCAAAAACAAGAGCTGCAGATCCCATAACCCCGGCATTAGTTTCCAGAGAAGATAATTCCAACTTCATTTTACCTTTCAACACAGAAAGTAAGTTTTCTTCCATATGGTATTGGGTAGGCTTTAAAATTAAATCTCCTGCCTTTGCTAAACCTCCTGAAAGAAATATCGCCTCCGGGTTATTCATTGCAGCAACATTAGCCAAAGTTCTTCCCAACAAGCGTCCAGTGTACTCGAAAGCCTCTATTGCAACCTTATCGCCTCCATAGGCCGCTACAGCAAGTTTCTTAGCAGAGATTTTATTAAATGGAATATCTCGAAGGACAGATTGCTCATCATACTTCGCTAAAAACTTACTCACGGTACGTTTAATGCCCGTAGCGGACACATAAGTTTCCAAACACCCTTTTCTTCCACAAGAACAAGATCGTCCCTGATCGCGTATAATAATGTGCCCCATCTCACCCGCGTAACCTTCGTGTCCATTAAAAATTTTCCCATCTAAAACGATACCGCAGCCCAAACCAGTTCCAAGAGTTACGAGCATAAAATTAGACATTCCTTTTGCACTTCCATAAAACATTTCCCCCAGTGCTGCTGCATTTGCATCGTTAGTTAAGTGCACTGGCAGTGCTAAGTGATCCCCAAGTAGTTTGACTAATGGTAAATGTTTATCCCATGATAAGTTAACAGCATGCTCAATACAACCACTTAAATAGTTAGCATTAGGTGCTCCTACACCAACTCCTATAAGTTCGTACTCATCTTCAAATGCTTTAAAGTTAAGTCTAATTTGTAAGGATAGTTCACGGACAAAGTTCTCGAATATGGGATAATTAGGGGTATAGAATGATGAGTGAGATAAGCATAAACCAGTCTCCGTTACGAAACCATAAACGGTATTCGTACCTCCTATATCGATACCAACGGCAAGTTTTTGCATGTCTCTAAATTCTGTTTCCACCTAATTTAAAATAAAAGTGCGAGACGAACAAAGGAAAACTAAGATATAGTATCGAAGTAATTTGGAATAAAGTGTAATAGGAAATTTTAGCCCGTAAAACGACACATTAAGTTAAGACTAATCATTTACAGCATGTTCTTTCAGAAGTGCTTTCAAAGGATTAAATATACGCTGAAGTAAACGTTGATCTTCGGTAATTATTTCAGCGACACCCTCAATTTTTTGTGCAAATTTCAGCTTTCTGCCATAATTTGTAGTCAGACCATTAGACAGTTCAACCTCCAAACTATAATTGTCTCCATCAGGAACTTCTGATATTGAACGAATACTACCTTCGAGCATTCCATACTCCATATAGGGATAACTATTCAGTTTAATATTAACCCGTTGCCCCAATTTTACTTTACCAGAACGATTCATTCCTAAATCTACACGTACTAGAATACGAGTAGAATCGTCAGGCAATACCGTAAAAACTTTATCACCTGCCTTTACATTCTGATTAGCAGACCAAAAGCTATTAAAACTAACGGAGCCGTCTATAGGAGATTTCAATAAATAGTTCTGCTCCCAAATATCAATCTGGGCAACCAAATTATCATTGGTTTGAGTAATGACATCCTGCAACTCTTTTCTTTGCTTTTCTTTATCGAGTTCTAAATCAATAATCTCCTGATCAACTTGATTAATTTGAATTTGAGTCGCGGATAAAGTGGAACGCGAACCATGAAAAGTGTATGATTGCTGCAAATATTTCTTTTCAGATTTCTGATATTCTGCTTTTGAAATAACGCCTCTTCTAAATAATAACGAATCCCTGTGAAACTCTTTATATACAATTGCTAACTCCTTTTCTAAAATATCCCTCTGCTTATACTGACGATTGTAATACATTCGGTAGTTGCTTCTCTTTTGAACCAAAGAAGCTTTTTTCTTCTCGTGATATTTCAATTCAACAAAGCGATTATAATCTGAACAAGACTTAAGATAAGTGTTGAACTGATTTTGAACCTCACCAAGCCTATAACTTTTGTATTGAGAAACAATATTTATTTTTTTTTCTGTAGCATGCAGAGGATCGACTTTTTTTAATTCTTTTTTTAGCAAGATCATATCATCAAAATCTGCGGGATTTTCAATAACAGCCAATAAATCTCCGGCATGAATCTTTTGATTATCCTCTACTTTTAGCTCAACAATCTTACCATTTGATCGTGCAATCAACTCAGCAGGCGGATTCTCAGTGGTGAGAACCAATTTCGATTCAATAATTTCGGGATAAGAGAAAAACCAAGAGCCGATCACTAGAATTAGCACCACAAGAAAAATCAATCCAGAGCCTACCCTTATAATCCACGAAGGCATTTTCCCTAGTATCTCCTGGACAGAATCAGAACGCAATTCTATATTTGTATCTTTTTCCATAACTGTCAATTAATTTCCAAGTTCCAATTGATTCTTAACAAGCTCATAATATTGACCTTTTATTTCAGTCAGATCTTTATGATTTCCATACTCAACAATCTTACCTTTATCTAAAACGATAATTTTATCAGCATTTCGAACTGTACTCAATCTATGTGCTACAACCACAACCGTTCTACCTTGATTAAACTCGTCCAGATTTTCCATGATCGCTTTTTCATTATTGGCATCCAGCGCATTGGTTGCCTCATCGAAGAAAAGGAATTCCGGATTTTTATAAACAGCTCGTGCAATCAGTATTCTCTGCTTTTGCCCCTGACTTAACCCGTGCCCATTAGCTCCGATCTTTGTATTATACCTAAGCGGAAGACTATCTATAAAATCATGAATGCATGCTACCTGAACGGCATATAAAAGACGTTTCTTGTCAATGATCTCATCTCCAACTGCAATATTTTTTGCTATAGTATCAGAGAAAATAAAACCATCTTGCATAACCACACCACAGTTTTGTCGCCACATAGCTGAGCTATAGTTCTGAATAGATATACCGCCTAAGTTAATTTTTCCTTTCGTTGCGGGATAAAAACCTAACATGAGCTTTATTAAAGTTGTCTTTCCAGAGCCTGAAGCACCAACAATAGCAGTTGTTTGTCCTTTAGCTACATTCAAATTGACTTCATTCAATACCATCTCAGAATGTGGTCCTTCGTATTGGAAACTTACTTTCTCGATATGGATAGACTTATCTTCAGGTAATTCGATTAGCTTTTCATCTTTTTCAATTTCTTCATCATCCATCTCGTGAATCTCACCCAAACGTTCCAATGAGATTTTAGCATCCTGCCATGAATGAATAAACTGAACCAGATTGTCAATAGGCGAATTTAATTGCCCCAGTATATACTGTACAGCCAGCATCATACCCAAAGTCATGCTACCATTAACAACAGCTTGTGCAGCTAAAAAAGTGATAACAATATTCTTGGTCTCATTAAAAAATACGGAACCCGATACTTGGTATTGATTCAATGCAAGCCCCTTAGTACGCACTTGGAAAAGTTCTGCTTGTATATTCTCCCACTCCCAGCGTTTCTGCTTTTCGCAATTATTCAGCTTAATCTCTTGCATACCTGTAATCAGTTGCACCAGAGAATTCTGATTGCTCGAAAGTTGGGCAAAACGCTTTCCATCTAATTCTCTACGTTTTTTAAGAAAGAGATTAATCCAGATAATATAGAGTGCAGATCCCAAAAGGAAAACACCGAAAATGGTCATATTATAAATAGCCAACACAACTCCGAAAATTAGAAGATTCACCATCGAGAATAGGATATTCAAAGTAGATGAAGTTAGGAAGTTCTCAATACGAGTATGATCTTGTATTCGCTGTAAAAGGTCACCAATCATTTTAATATCGAAGAAACCAATAGGTAGCTTCATCAACTTAATTAGAAAGTCGGATATCAAGGAAATATTTATGCGAGTAGAAATATGCAAAAGAATCCACGATCTTATAAACTCGACCGATATACGCGAAATGAAAAGTACCAACTGCGCAATAAGAACCAATGTAATAAAACTTAAGTTCTTGGTATTGATACCCACATCGACAACCGATTGGGTTAAAAATGGGAAGATTAGCTGTAACATACTTCCGAAAAGCATGCCCAGAAATAACTGAAAAAGAAACTTTTTATAGGGTTTAAGATAACGAAAAAGGAAAGCGATACTTTTTTTCTTAGAGTCACTTTCATCCTTAGCCTTGTAAAAATCTGGTGTTGGTTCCAGTAACAAGCATAAACCTTTTACCTCGCCATCAACTTTAGTAGATGCCCAAGCTTTTATAAACTCCTCCTTAGTGAATTTTAATAATCCAGATGCTGGATCAGCTACATGTACGATCGTTCTTTTGTTCTTCGTCTCTATTTTATGAACCACTACAAAGTGCGCTTGATTCCAATGGCAAATAGCTGGTAGTGTAGCTTCATTAGCCAACTGATCGAAGGTAATTCGTACCCCCATGCTACGAAAACCAATACTCTCAGCCGCATCAGCAATACCCATCATCGACACACCCTCGCGAGTAATATAGGATTTATCGCGCAGCGATTGCAAACTATAGGTTTTACCGTAAAACTTCGATATCATGCGCAGGCATGTCGGTCCGCAATCCATAGCATCGAGTTGTCGAAAATGGGGAAATTTCTTCTTCATAGGTTTTTATTAGATGTGAGATAATAGAATTGTGAGAAGTAAAAAAAACTCTCCTTTTTGAAATCTACTATCTCAAATCTTAAGAATATTAAAGCTTAAAAATAAGAAAAATAAAACCTGAAACAATAATATTTCAGGTTTCGTCATTACAGATCTTAACTTACAGTAAGTATTTGTTAATAAACTGAATAGATATTTCATATTACAATTCAAAAAAAATTATCAATTCAATTCAATTACCTTTCTTACATAGGGGTCTTTATTCATCAGAAACTCATATTTATAAGTATTAAAACGAAGATTTATTTTGTCATTCAGGTCTAAACCCAGATGAATCTCTGGTTCATCGTGAAAAATATCGCGAATTTTATTTACTCCGGACATATCGATTAGAGGAGCCAAACGATAAGTTAGCTTGGTATTGGGGAGACATCGATGAATAGGATCAATTCCCATACCTAATATCCTTCCACACGTTATACCAACCGAAACTAATTGATCTGAAAAATCACAAGCACGAACTAAGCTTCCTGCGGAAGAATAACATTCATCATCGAAAAGGATAAATATCTTTTTAGAAAACCTAATACTATTAGAGTCAACAGGGATATTTCGTTTTATTCTCTTTGAAAAAATATTCATCCCAAACAAATCATGCATATTATTAAACGAACTATCTTGTTTTTGATAATCTTTTGTGCATGCATATTCCATTTCTATTTTTATTTCTTTATCAATCAAGTTCATGATAATATCTTCCCAAACAAAATCTGCACCTCCTTTATTTCCGCGTATATCAATTATTATTTTTTGAATATTTTCATCATGATATTTTCTAATCTCATCCAAATACAAAATATCATCATACATGCGTGGTAACCTGATGTATAAAACTTCTTCATTTTTCCAATATTCAACCCTTCCATTTCTATCATCAACCGACTTATTTTGCAATTTACCTACAAGATCTATCGTAATATTTTTAACGACTCCATTATCACTCAGTTTACAAGACAATTGTGAACCATTACAGATATTATAGTCTAGTAGACGATTAGAATAAAATGATTTTTGTGCGAAATCCCATTGTAAGTTTCGCTTTTTATCATACTCATTCCGCAAATAATTATCAGGCTCTTCTCCATTCACAGCTATCAATTGAGAACATCTGGATAAATTAATATCATTATTACAATATTCACTTGCTAAAAAATACTTCCCGTCATGATAAACAAACTCTGGCAGTTCTGAAATATTTAATGCAAAAGATTTAAGAATTAAATCGTAATTCGCTATAGTTGCACAATAATCTTTATCATCTCCATTATTAAGAAGTTCAAAAGAATTTAATCTAGAGAATCCAGTATGACCATCTTGACATGCAATAAGTGTACAATACAAAAGTTTTATGAAATCGCTAGTACCTCTGCAAGTTTTAATCTTACCTCTATATTCGGAGAAGATCCTCTCATAATTCAGTTGACCTATTTTTTCCATCACACTCAACTGAATGCTTAAATTCCTAATATTAGAAGTCAAAATGTCAAAATCCTCATACATCTGTTCCTTCGAGAGTTTTTGAATCCCTACTCTTTTGGCATAATCATAAAATGAATCTCTTTTTTTATCTAACAATTCCATCAAGTTTTTCCATGCCGAAGAATTATAAAATTTGCTGAATTCTGGAAAACAGTCGAGAATAAGGTCTTTATCCAAATAGCCTTTCTCGACTAACTTAGTTAAATGATAAATAGCTCTGGATTCTGATCCGTAAAGTGCCCACGATGAAGCTGCATTCAGATGGGTTCCTCTCCAAACTCCATCTATATTTAGACATTTCTCAAAAACAATTGCAGCAGCTTTAAATTCTCCCGCATTATGCTTATCCCATGCGTTATTATACAAACTGTCCAATTTATCTTGAGATAATGCAGAATTTATTCCAAAAAATAGAAAGATTACAAAAAATAACAAGCTTTTTTTTATACCTAACATACACTGGAAGTTTGTTTCTGAGAATTCAAGAAATATATTTTCTTCATTATTTTCTCCATATTGTCTTTATAATTTGGACAAACATGAGTTGTCGATTTATTATTCTTTAAAAGATTTATTCGATCTATAGGACAGCCTCCTCCACAAATAGGAAAAATATTACAATTTAGACAACTTTCATCCTCAAATGGATCTGATTCAAATATTGCTTTGGAAAATAATTTATCATCAATAAACTTTTTTTCTAAATCACCTATCGACTTAGAAATATCACCTATATGTTCAATACATTTATATAATTTCCCTTTTGAGTCAATAGCTATAGTATCTATGGAGTTATACATACATGTAGAAGCTCTTTCAGGATAAAGTGAATTTAATGCCTCCTCAGTCGGTAACCATAACGTGTTTCCCAATAGATAGTCAACCTGTTCTGTTTTGGACAAGACACAAGAAGCAATATTTTCATCATTTGTCCTATTTTGCACGTAGTTTGTCCCAACAGTTATATGCTTATCTTCAAATTGTTGTTTATAACGCTCTGATATATATTCATAAATATCTTTATATGAATCCTTTGTTTCTCTATCAACTGTAACTTGAATAGAAACCGGAATTGAAGAATGTTTTAATAAAAAGTCAATATTCTTAATAATTCTATCGAATGATCCATTGCCATTTTTATAAATCCTCCTCTTATCATGAGTCTCAGCGACTCCATCTAAGGTAACCTGAATATATTCAGGATTAATAGTCATTAACTTTGAAATATTGCTTTCTGTCAATAACGTCCCATTGGTTATCATTGACGAATTGAAGGTTACTCCATTATATTTTAGTTTATCATTAATCTCAAGAATCTCTTTCATAGCCATTAAAGGCTCCCCTCCAAACCATATTATATAAACAGGTTGTTCACCAAAACTCTTTATATAATCTACAACTGCATCAATTGTACTAGTACTCATGTATGACTTCGACTTGTTATTATCTTCAAAACAGTAAAAGCAAGCCAAATTGCAATCCATAGTAGGAGCAATATAAAATGTAGGAGTTTTCATATCAAATCTTTCCTTCATCATTCTGTATTTCAGTGAATGAAACTGTTCTGCTTGTTCTTTAACTAAGATACCATTATTAACTAGTTCAATATCCCCGTTTATTAAACCTTTGCTTATTGATTCAAATTCTTTCTTACACAAAACAATAAACGAATCCGAAAATGTATTATAAATCGCAACTTCCTCATCATTAACATCGACAACAATGTTATATTGTGACCACTCCATAAAATATATTTTTAAATGCTCCGCATATTTCAACATATGCGAAGCTTATTAATCAATTAACTTGAATATCCACATCTGCATCTTTTATTTATTCTATATCCTTTTTGGCACTTTGTTAGCTGTGCTTCCTCGCTGTGCCCGCCTCTAATGTGGTTCTGTTCGTCTTTGGATAAGAAATAATTAGATTCCCCTTTTAAAACACCATTCGATAAACCTGTTGATAAAATTTTAATTTTTTTCATAGTAATAAATATGTAACTAGCTTAGCTCCATTCCCCACCCAATTGCCAATTGTGCGGGTCATCTCATTTTAGTAGCTTTGCTTTCGACTAAGGTAGCGCAGCTACTAGGCCGCTTCCGGGTTGAGAATGGATTAACATCTATTTTTCCGGGGCGGCTTTTTTATTTATATGTTATAAATAAGTTATTGGTTTAATTTATTATTTGCGTACAATCAATTTTAATTAGAAACATATAAATGATTAATTATTTATAGTTGGATCTAATATATGATAATTAACCTAGAAATAAAATCTCAAAACAAAACACATTAATGTAAAAAAAAAAGCTTTTAGAGTACAAAAAAGATCAATTTACAATAGGTAGATCTAGTAAACACAATAGTTTCCAATTAAATAATTATGTTTCTTTAATTTAGAACAAATAAATACTGTTCAAATATGCAGTGCTATACAACATAAACAATACTGATAAGTAACAATCTTTAACATATCACAAGAAAAAAAAGATTAAAACCATACAGACTTAATCCCAAAAATCCTATTTTTTCACAGTTTTGAATTCAATTAACCACAGCGATTTTTCACCTCTCCATAAACAAATCACCGTTCAAACCTCTCTGATGGTTTTATATCAGAAGTTTCTTTTCTCATTTTTAGTTTTTCGCCAAAATTATAAACAAAACCTAAGCTGATTCTTCGGGTATCAAAATCGAATGTAAAATCATTTTTTTGCCCTACAAATCGAGTTTTGGCATCAGGGGTTTTACTATTAAATATATCCTTGCAAGACAATAGTAAAGATGCATTGCTAAACAGTTTCATCCTGAAAGAGGCATCAACTCTAAATGAATCGTCTAAATCGTAAAGCCCCTGAGGTCTGCCACTTGCATAATAGGCATTTATATCGGCAAAAATTTGTTTGGCTTTACTAAGCGTCAAACTATTATTTAATCTGAAAAAATAATTCACATTGGTTTTATCAATGGTATAATTCTGCTGCGACTTATCTGTTTGTTTCATTCGCGACAACACAACTGTAAATTTTGATCTTATAGATTTACAAACCGAAAATGGAACAATTAATGCCATGCTAAGCTTATCATTTTTCTTGATATTAATCATCTGATAACTTATCGAATAACCATCGTGACCCGTAAATGGTACTTGAGCAATCCAATCTCGCGATAAATCGGCCGTTAAAGCCAATATGTATTTACGTTTAAAAATGTAGATCAGTTTAGAATTATAGTTACGTTGTGGTTTTAAATAAGGGTTTCCTTGTATCGACGAATAAGGTGTTAAACTCCAGGTATTAGGGGTCAAATTCCAAAAACTTGGATAATCAGAAAAAGAGCTAAAGCTTGATTTTATAATATGATTTTTAGAAACTGCATAGGTTAAATCGATCGTAGGGAATAGAAAATAATCGTTTACAACATCAAGCTCTTGATGCTTTGTTTTATCCGAAAAATTCAATTTATCATACTCTAATTCGAGAGAAAAAACCGATGATAATTTTGGCGTAAACTGATAAGTCATCGACAAAAAAGTATTCACTCTATCTTCCTTTAACTGAAATCGTGAATTTTCAAGCTCTTTTTTATAAGAAGATTTATTCTCAATGTTTTTATATGATACACCATATTCCAAGCTCGATTTTCCATTTAAAAGCTTAGTGCTATTGTTCACAAAAGCATTCAACTCTTTAATATCCTGTAAAGAGTGTGTCGTATAATCCAACTCAAAATCTTGATCATTCAAGGTGTAAATACTTTGGTCTGTAGGGTCTTGATAATCGGAATAAGTGATGCCTAAATTAGCCTTGTCGACCCTATAAGTCAAGGCGATATTCTGATAATCCGAATCTCCATGACTTATATTCTTACTTAGTGTCTCTACACGATTCGATTCTGTATTTAAACTCACATCGCTATAGGTACTTCCCTTACTTTTATTGAGGATAAAATTGTAAAGTAAATCGATATAGGAATTTTCATTGATATTGAATCGGGGATTTAAGCTATATAATTGCTTATTTCTATCATGATACATATCCGAATTCTGGAATACACTAATCTCCTTTTCTTTATTCACATAAGTTGATACACCAAGCTTATCAAGATCTTCTATCTTATCAGAATTTACAATTCCCTGCAGGTCGAACTTTCCATTACTAAATGAAAAATTCAAATTGCCATTATAAGAATCCTTCCGTCCTCTTAGGTAGTTTCCACTTACACTACCACTATACTTTCCCTTTTCTATGCCCTGTTTCAACTCAACATTAATTAAGGCGCCATTCACATTGAATCTTTTGGGAGCCACAAAATAGTATTCTATATTTTTAACATCGCTAGCTGGGGCCGATCTTAAAAAATTGAGAGCCTGATCCATCGACATATTCGTAATTTTGTTGTTAATAACCAGTGTTACCCGATTTGAGCCTACAACAGAAATCTGATCGTTTTGCACCCAAAGTCCTGGCACATAATCGAGCAAATCAAAGGCATTCGAAGCCGCTCGTGTTTCGGAAAGTGCTTGCGTATTAAAAACAATTTTATTCTCCTCTATTTTTATAACATTTCTGGCCTTACTAACTATTATCTCCTGCAATTCATTTTTTGATTCACTCAAGACAATAGGTTTTTGATTTTTCAGCCATAAATCCGATGCAAGCATTTGAGTGTTGTAGCCTATATATGACACATGAATTAAAAAACCAGTTTGTTTAATATCGTTGAAGGTGAACCTTCCTTTCTCATCTGTTATCGTTCCTTTTATCAATGTCGAATCGGCAGCATTCATAATAACAACACTTGCTCCGAACAAAGGCCTATTATCTTCTGAAATTACTTTGGAATTTAATTTAGTTTGCCCCAATAATAGAACTTGAGAGAGTAATAAAAACGTAATTGTAATTAAATATTTCATTATTTAGTTTTAAAATAATTCTACCAAATACATATAAAGCAAATTCATATTATCTCTCCATAAACAAATCTTCTTTCAATTGATCTATTCGTGACTCGGAGTAATCGCGAACCGATGCTGTTAACAGATCCATACCTTCTTTTACTTCTATCGCGTCGAAAACTTTCTGGTAATAAGCTAAAGCCTCCTTCTTTTTATTCAAAGCATCGTATTGTTCAGCAATTAAGTACAAGTAAAATTTCTTTTCCGGGTTGAGTTGATGAGCTAAAAGGTAGTTCTCCAAAGCAAGCTGATGATTTTCTTTATCTTTATAAATGCCCGCTTTCTCTTTATGAATAATGGAAAGAATTGTTGAATCAGGCTGTAGGAGTTTTAGAGATTCATCAAAAAGTTCCAATCCTCTGTCTACGTTTAAAAAATGAGTTTCAGCCATACCCAAATAGAACACAATTTTTACATCCGTACTATCTACATCGTAAGCTTTTGTTAAAAGCTGAATGGCTTTATCCTGCTTGTTACTTTTATGGCAAAGAATTCCGGCATTACGAATGGTATTAATAGTCGAATCGCCCAAAACCAGAGCTTTTTCATACTTCTGAAGAGCCTCTTTTTCTTGGTCTAACTTAATATGAGCCGATGCTGCTATCTGAATGAATCGAATATTATCGGTATCCTTTTTTAAAACCGAATCGCAGATTTTCAAGGCAAACTCAGGATCAACCATTAAATAAGTCCTAGCCAACTTTGAATTGGTTTGATAATCGAGAGGGTTTAAATCCATAGCACATTTATAGTATTTAATGGCACTATCGTATTCTCCAAGATTCTTGTAGTTATCACCCAAATGAATCCAATAAAAGGCTTGAGATGCGTCCAGGTTTTTTCCTCTGAATGACAAATTAATGGCTTCCAAACGTTCCTTTGAAAATTCATGGATTAATATACGCTGTTCAATAATTCTAAAGTCAGGATGATCTTCCTTTAATAAGATATCAAGCTCATTCTTAGCTTGTAAATACATACCCTGCTGAAAATAAAGATTAGCCAGCTCCGATCTTATTTCTTTTTTATTTTCACAATGCTGCAATGCCGATAATAAGACATCAATTGCATCAGCTGCTTTACCTTGTTCAACCAAGCCATATTGTTTCCAGTAATATGCTTGATAATTGGAAACATCTTTTTGTAGCAGGTTATTTGATTTTTGAATTAATGAATTCCAATCTCTTAATTCCAGAGCTCTGAATAAATCTACATTTTGTGCAGACAGTGAATATTGAATAGAAATTAAAAGACAAATTAATTTAATGACTTTCTTCATGATAATTAGTTGGCTAGTGAATGATAGGTTAACAAAACCAAATCTACTATTTTTATAGTAGATCGCAATTTCCAATAACATTTTTTAACATATTACTTATCATTCTTGAAAATTAATCGATAAAAAAAGCACCATTCGAATTAACGAATAGTGCTTTATATATGATTACAGTCAGATTAAATCATCAATCTAAACTCAAAAATCTTAAATTAATAAACGCCTCCCACACGCTTTAGTGCACGAACATCAACAATCTTTATTTTTCTTCCTTTAATCTCAATTAAACCATCGTTTTTAAATTCAGATAACAAACGAATAACCGATTCTGTTGCAGTTCCAACAATATTCGCAAGCTCTTCACGAGTTAAAGAAATTTGCAGGGTATTATCCTGAGCAAGTCCGAAGGTTTCCATCAATTGCATAAGTACCTCCGCAAGACGCTCTCGTACCGATTTCTGTGCAATATCAGTAATATAACTATTAGCTTGACCAAGTTCCTTACAAGTGATCTTAATTAACTCCATCGAAAACTCAGGGTTGGCTTGTATCAACTTGGTTAGGGCATGGCTTGGAATAAAACAAACAATAGCATCTTCAATTACTTTAGAAGATGTGCAAGCTGGCTCTTGACTAAGTGCTGAACGAAAACCAATAATATCACCTGATTTAGCAAATCGAATGATCTGTTCTTTACCTTCAATACCTGTTTTGAAAACTTTTAATACACCAGAATAAACAAAATAACATCCGCGTGCAGAATCACCTTCGGCATATATCACACTGCCTCTCTTTAGCAATTCACACTCTTCTTCCCAAAAAAGAAGATTCTTTTCATCGCGATTCAAATGTTTGAACGATTTTGAAAAACAGTCAGCCAACTGATCGCAATTCGGAAAAACTTGATTTTGATTCATTTTCAAAGCCATTAAAAATTAACTTATCAAACCAATTCTATAAGCACATTTAAAGCTATAAAATCAGCTATTAAAATCTAAAAAACTAAATTTTTATTACAGTCAAAATAACCCATGTTACGTACAAAGAACGGATCTTAAAAGCTCATTTTATTTCAAAATAGGCCTTCGAAACGGGCAGATAAATATAGTAATTAATGTTCGAGAAAAACAAGCTCTCCCAGTTTACTAAAAAAAAAATCCCGAAAGCATGTAAAGCTCTCGGGATGTATATCTTACGATTATGTATATCTAAAAACCTGCTGCTGTAAACTGCTCTAAGAAACGAATATCATTTTCAAAGAACAAACGAAGGTCCTTAATACCATATTTTAACATAGTAATACGCTCAATACCCATACCAAGTGCAAAGCCTGTATATTTTTTACTGTCGATACCATTTAAATCCAAAACATTTGGATCTACCATACCACAACCTAAAATTTCTAACCAACCTGTACCCTTACATACATTACAACCATCACCACCACAAAGTGAACAAGTCACATCTACCTCAGCCGAAGGCTCAGTAAACGGGAAATATGAAGGACGCAAACGAATCTCTGTTTTTTCACCAAAGAATTCTTTAGCAAAATAGCTTAGTGTTTGCTTTAAGTCAGCGAAAGAAACATTCTCATCGATATAAAGACACTCAATTTGATGGAAAATACAATGAGCACGAGCAGAAATTGCTTCATTACGAAATACACGACCTGGTGTTAAACAACGAATCGGCAATTCCATTTCTGCCATATCATGTGCCTGAACAGATGACGTATGCGTACGCAATAAGATATCCGGGTTTTTCTCGATAAAGAAAGTATCCTGCATATCACGTGCCGGATGTTCTTCCGGGAAATTTAATGCTGAGAAATTATGCCAATCATCTTCAATTTCCGGTCCTTCAGAAATAGTAAATCCTAAACGCGCAAAAATCTCAATAATTTCGTTTTTAACCAATGACAATGGGTGACGAGATCCAAGCTTAACTGAATCAGCTGGAAGACTTAAATCAAGACCAGACTTATCAAAATCAGAATTGGTAAAACTATCTTTCAATTCGTTCACCTTATCAAGTGCAGTTGTTTTCAACTGGTTTAAAAGTTGTCCAACAGCCTTCTTTTCTTCATTTGGCACATTCTTAAAATCGCCAAAAAGAGCTGCAATTGTTCCTTTTTTACTCAGGTGTTTAATTCTGAACTGCTCTACTTCGTCGAGATTAGTCGCTGTGAAAGCTCTTAATTCCTCTAATAATTCATTTATCTTACCTACCATCATTGTATTGTTTAGTCAACTAAATAGGGCGGCGAAGTTACAAAAGATTGTTGAATATTAATACAGTGCAGATAGAAGTCTCTGGGCAAACACCCCACCTTTATGTACCTCGTGTAAAACAAAGAAAAAACAATCCCTCGCAAAGTACGCAAAGATTAGAATCGCAGTGACCGCAAAGCATTATTAAAATGGTACAAAAGCTACTTAGCGATCTTTCGTATTAAAAAAAATCACATTAGTCCTTTGCGCCCTCTGCGTGAAACAATAAAAAACATGTTAATACTTGAGAATGCGAACTTTCATTTTCACATCCTTGTAAGGTCTGTCGTGCTTATCTGATTTCAGATTAGCAATTTTATCCATCACTTCGAAACCAGAAATTACCTCTCCAAAAACAGTGTAATTTTTATCCAAGTGAGGCACTCCACCAACAGTTGTATAAGCTTTTTTCTGTGCTTCAGTAAAAATTAACTTGTCTGGTGAACTCTCATAATCGAAAGCAATACTCGACTTGATTTTACCAGCAATAGCACGAAATTCTTTAACCTTTTTAGCTTTTTTCAAAGAATCAAGAACCTTACGCTTATTAGGTGTTAAGTACCGACGAACAATTTGATTCCTGATCGGTTTATTAATGGCTTTCTCCATGCTTTTAAGTTCGTCCAAAGTGTAAACCTTACCATGTGTGATATAAAACTGAGAAACGTCTGATTCTTTAAATATATTAACTTTATCGGGCTGTCTTGGTGCTGACAATGCTCCTTTTTTGTGAAAATATTGTGGTAAAAACTCCGATTCAATTGTTCGGTTTGAACTACCATAACCTATTTGTCGACCAGGAGAGGCATTCCTGGAATCTTGCGAACCTCCCTGCAAAACAAAGCCTTTTATTACACGATAAAATAAGGTCCCATCAAAATGTTTATTTTCTATTAATTGAAGAAAATTTTTTCTGTGTTTGGGTGTTTCCTTGTAGAGCTTCAGCTTGATATTTCCAAAATTAGTTTCAATCAAAATAATTGAATTTGTTTTAGCCTGCGCGAAAATTTTTTCTGATGAAAAAGATGCAAGCAAGAAGAATAGTATGAGACATGTTTTTTTTATCTGCTTCATGGCGGAATATTAACTTTAACTAGTCAAAAAAACAAAAAAGCTTCGATGATTCGAAGCTTTTCTTAAAATTTATAAATCGAGATTGTTTATTGTACAATCGTAATTTTCATTTTCATATCCTTAACCGGACGATCATTTCCATCAGTTTCTTCAGCCGCTATCTTATCAATGATATCAAGTCCCTCAATCACTTCTCCAAAAACGGTATAAGCTCCATCCAAATGAGGAATACCACCAACAGTAGAATAAGCTTCACGCATGGCATCAGTTAAAACCAAAGTCGATGCTTTGGATAGAGAATCAATTTTATGCTTCATCTCATCCATCTTTGCATTAAACTCATCGAACTTTGCATCCTTTTGAAGTTTAGATAATTCTTCCTTATATCTACTTCTTTCCAATTCGAAAATAGCATTAGTTCGCTTCTTATTTATATTCACAACCAAAGCATCCAAAGCTTCAGGCTCATAAATTTTTCCCTGAGCAATATAAAATTGAGATCCCGAAGATTCCTTTTTAGGGTTAACCTTATCTCCTTCACGAGCTGCAGCAATGACACCTTTTTTGTGAAACAAATTAGGATGAAACTCAGCAGGAATATCATAACCAGGTCCACCTTCACCAAGCATAACTCCCGACTTTGCTCCTTTAGAATCCGGATCACCACCTTGAATCATAAAACCATCAATTATTCGATGAAAAAGCGTACCATCAAAAAATTCCTTATGTGCCAGTTTAATGAAATTATCACGATGCCCCGGAGTCTCATCATAAAGTTTAATTTTTATAGCGCCATATTCTGTATCAATTTGAACAATACGATTTTTTTTACCCAGTTTTACAGCTGTTTTACAAGAATAAGCTCCAGCTAAAAGAACGATTAAACTTAGTGTGATAAGTTTTTTCATAGTATGTATTCTATTTAATGATTTGATTTGTTTATAGTGTTTCTTTTGGTTTTACAAATTAAGCCTCAAGATAATTGTTCTCTTTGAAATATTCTACAATTGAAGACTTCAATAGTAATTCTTCTTTATCCTTGGAAAAGGGAGGAATCATCTTATTCTTTTTGAAAATTGGCCAGTTATCATCATCATAACCCTCCATTGAATAATAGTTCCATTTCATCAACAGACGACATGTTGCAAGATTAATAAGAGCCATTTTATCATCTTTTGAATAGGATTCTTTAAAGCCTTCTTCGCGTTCTTGAATTCCAATTAGCAACAATGTGCCATTTAAATCAGCATCAACATTAAAATCTTCAGAAATTTTATATAAAAGTTTATTCCAGTCACTTTCTAAATTATTGTCCATCTAATCAAATTTTTATGAGTCCTAAAAGTAGAGATTTTCGGCAAAAACAAAGGGCTTTCAAGATCTTTTTTTGTTTTTTTTTCGATTAGGGCTTGCGTATAAAATAATTCCCTCCTATATTTGCATCGCAATTAAGGGAAAGGGCGATTAGCTCAGTTGGTTCAGAGCACTTGGTTTACACCCAAGGGGTCATAGGTTCGAATCCTATATCGCCCACAATTGTATAACATACACACCATATTCTCGGGCGATTAGCTCAGTTGGTTCAGAGCACTTGGTTTACACCCAAGGGGTCATAGGTTCGAATCCTATATCGCCCACTCCGAGAAATAAAAAGGAAGTTTTCATATGAAAAACTTCCTTTTTTCATTTTATACTTCTCCATTTTTTCATTCATTCTCATGGTTTCAAAAAGAAGTTCAATTTAAATTCCATAACAAAAAGTAGACTTCCAAATTTGTGTTTTAGAATCAAACCTGAGCAACATCCTGTAGGCCGCAGAAAGCAAGTTTAAAAGGCAATTATTAGTTATGTCAAGATGAAAAAAGCACATATTGAAAAATAGAAAACTGATAAATTTTTACATATATTTACATTCACATGTGTTATATAATAACTCATCAATATTTTTAATAACTTCGTCACAATAGATTTGATTCAATTCTAGTAAAGTTTTCAAAGCTAATTATGTACAAATACAAAAAAAACACAAAAAGAAACTGATGCATAAAACGCTGTAAACGTATCTGTTAGAAATATAAATTAATTGAATTTTATTTTTTTTTCATTTTATTGGGTTACTTTTTGCAAAAAAAGAGAATAAAGGGGTAGATAGCATGGATTACACAACAGAAGCAATTCTTGAGGGAATTGGAGCTAGCAATAATGATGTATTGAATTACATCTATCGCAAGTTCTTCCCTGATACTTGCAGGTTCGTTGAAAATAATAGTGGTACTAGTGAAGACGCACGCGATCTTTTTCAAGAAGCTATTATCGTAATCTTTCGAAAAATGAAGAAAACACCTTTAGTGTTGACTTGCAATTTTCGAACGTATATCTACTCTGTATGCCGACTATTGTGGTTAAAAAAGCTTGAGAAGCGTGATGATAACCTTGATATTATCAAATCAGAAGCGGTACTCGACCAACAGGTTGATGATGTAAGTAAATCTTACGAACAAACTGAAAAGTACCGTCTGTATCAGAAGCATTTTAAACAATTGCCTGCTGATTGTCAAGAAATCATGAAACTCTATCTTGAGAAAGTGCCAGCAAAAGAAATTGCAAAAAGATTAGGCTTTGCCGGAGAAGATTACGTGAAATCTAGGAAGTATAAGTGCAAGCAAACACTTATAATGAATATTAAAAGCGATAATCAATTTACCGAAGTATGATGAACGAAAAAGACTTTGATCGCATAGAAAATTATCTAGACGATCAACTAAACGAAAAAGAGATTCTGGATTTTGAAAAAGATCTAATGAATGATCTCGACTTAGAGATGGAACTTAATCTCCATAGTGAGATTAATGAAGCCATAATGGAAGAAGATGTCATGGAACTAAGAGCTAAGCTCGAAGTCATTGATATTCCAACGACCCCAACAGAAAAGCGCAAAGTAAAATTTCAAGGCAAATCGAGGATAGCTGCTGCTTCTATGATTTTACTTATAGGTTTGGCCAGTATGTATTTCATATTTGGCAATAAAACCTATACCAATGAGGAAATATTTATGACTTACTACAAGCCATATAGCACAGTGAATATGACACGTTCCTCTTCTGATAATAATGCTGACAGGGTATTGGAGCAGGCTCTGCAATCTTATGATTCCCAAAACTACCGTGCCGCTTTATCATTATTCCAGACTATTCTGGATAAGGATAGCACCAACTTAACCAGTAATTTTTATTCAGGTGTATCCAACATTCAAATTCAGGAATATCTTAAAGCCAATAAGAATTTTGCAAAGGTTTTAGAACATAAAAATAACTTATTTATTGAGCAATCTGAGTGGTATTTGGGAATTTGCTACCTAATGACCAACGAACGAGAAAAAGCCATTGAAACTTACAGTGCTATTGCTAAAGGGAATAGTTTCTACAGAACCAGGGCTAAAGAGATTCTCAATAAGCTGGAATAGATAACTTCGTCATACTATCGATATACAAGGATTGTTCTCACAAGAACAATCCTTTCTTTATGACATAAATTTGCTGAAGGATTATTAGAGTATTGAGACTAAATAAACGGTTCTGGAGATTTATTTTATCAAAGCTTAAAATATCCTGCAGCCTTTATAGTTCTGCAAAACTGATAAAATTAATCCGATAAGCAGGAGTAATACTTAAGCTGCTTTCTTAGAAGATAGTTTGTGCCAAATCAAGTACAAACCAGCGAATAATAAACCTGCACCTATCATCATCAATATCTTATGCAACATACTAAATTTAATAAGTGTTTGGGTATCACCAATAACGACATAACCTGACCAAAAGTATGGATGTGATTTTAAGGGATCAGCAGTCTCTAAATACTCTAGTTTAGCTTGCTGTAAAGCAACGTCCTTAGGAAAACTTTGAGATAAGAATTTGTAGAATGATGACATTAATGAAGAACCTGAATTATCTTCAACTGTCCACAGTGTCATTATTAAACTTGGACAACCAGAATAGAAAAAACCTCGCGCTAAACTCATTACACCTTCACCTTTTAAGAACTTACCATCTCCAGAGTTACATGCGCTTAAAACGACCATTCTGGCTTTGAGATTCATATTATAAATCTCATGCGTATTCAACAAACCATCATTCAAACTGTCTCCTGTTTGCGAAAAAACCAATTTCGAATACATCGGATTTTTATCATCCAAAATGGTGTGCATGGCCAGATGAAGAATGTCAAAGTCTTCAGCCTTTTCTTTAAACCTTGTCTCAGAAGCTAATTCGTCCAGATATATTTCACCACTTATAATTTTTGAAATATTCTTAACCTCTATCTTGGCACCTGGTAAGGGATACAGAACATTCTCATGTGCTTGTCTTGTTGTCAGGATAGAATCGCTCACATTATTATATGCTGGTGCAAAAGCCAACAGTTTATTCGATGTTGAAAAAAATAGATCTCTAGAGGGGCGTTTATAAGCAATTGTTGCTGAATTCTGATAACTTATTGGATTATGACGAACCAAGTAATTCAGGCTGCGATAATTTAAATTCTCTAAATCGCCCTCGTCCTTAATTAATACGCCAAATGGAATATATGCTAACCTTCCTTCCGGAACTAAAATCAAACGCTTATTCTCTATAGCTTCCTCGTAAGGTTTTATCATCAATTTATATAGTTTATGCGCTGCATAAATATAGTCTTGGTAATACCTCATACTATTGTCACCAAAATGATTGGTTTTCAGGCTATTTCTAATGTCAGTAATACTTCTCTCAAGCTCATTTTTTCTCAAAACTGTCTTCGTCATTTCAAAAAGATCAGCTCCCAGGGCAAAGGAGTAGAGCGTAGAATCTGATAGAGCATACTCAATTAAAACTTGATCCTCTTCAAGTTCTTTTTGAAGATCTTCCACAGAAATACTCGCATTATCGTACTTTAAAGCATAGTATTCCGGATGATCCGTCTCAAAACGTTTCACCATTTGTCCATACTCCGTATTTTTCTCGAACAGCGTATGACGCCATTTGGAAATAGAATCTTGCTTAGGCTCCTGTTGCTTTCTTTCCTGATAAATTCTATCACGGTAATCTGCAATATCTTGTTTCAATTGGCGCTCTAAAATCTGAAGATCTTCCGGAATACCACCAAAAGTCTTAGCATCAACATCGTTTAAATAGTTGCGGAGACTGGAAGATTTCGCTTTTTCAGAATACTGAAAGGCTTTCTCTTTATAAGCTGAATTCCCGGTAAGTTCGTATAGTTCTGCAGCTACCTCAATTGCTTTTGAATAGGTTTCCTCTTCATTGGCATTTAATGCCAACTTAGATTCCTCATCCTGATAAGCGATACGAATTTGCTCTATAATTTCAATACCTAAATTATAGGTTTCAAGTGAAAATTTTAAATACTTAATTTGTTTCGTTGATTTATACAGTTCGAAAAGTGTAGATGCTTTATCTTTAATAATATCGACAGTTGCCAGTTGGCCATCGACTTGATTAATGCTTGGATTTCCAACAAATTCTTGCTCATGAAAATCGTAAGTACTAGAAATAAGAGCTTTCTGATAATATTCTAAGGCTTTGAGATAATCTTTCTCTTTAAAATATACTGCACCGAAATTCTTTAAGCAGTTAGCTGTATCCGGGTGTTTTAAGCCAAACTTTTCCAAATAAATATCATACGATTTATTGAGATACTCTTCAGCGAGCATATTATTATCTTTTATAGAATAGAGAATTGCATAATTCTGGTAAAAATTAGCTAAATCCGAATTCCCTTCCCCATTAATTTTTATAGATTCCTCAATACTTAATTTTAAATAACGATCAGCTTCCTTATTATATCCAAGCCAAGAATAACAGTTACCTATATTATTTAGACTAACTGAAAGATCTTTTACTTTTCTTTCTTTTTTAATTTTTAATCCTTCCAACAAATATTTTAAAGCACTATTATAGTCTTTATTGTTCTTTGCAACTACACCTAGGTTACCAATAACACGAGCTCTCCATTTAGAGGCCGATGGATTCTTCTCAATAATAAACAAAGCTGCCTCATAAAATTTTTGGGCTTTCAAATTATCCTTTAAGTATAAACAACTGTTTCCCATATTTAAATAAACTGGAGCCAATTTACCATCTGCTTCACCAAAATATTTTTGACATATATTTTCTGCTGACCTAAAGGAAGTCAAAGCTTCCTTATACTTCCCTAACCTTCTCAATACAACACCATAATTGACTTTAAATCGATATAGAAGTTCGTAATTTTTCAGTTCGCTCTCATTTATATTTTTTTCTGCTTCTTGAAAATACCCCTCCGCTCCTTTAACATTTCTAGATCGTAATTCATTTACGCCCTTATTAAATAAATCCAGTAAGGAAGAATCAGCAGAAGTTCTCATTTCTTCTTGCAAAAATTTGGAAGGCTTGCTTGCTTTTACCTGATTTTTTGTCCCTAAAAACATAAAAAGGCAAAAACCAATCAGTAAAAATGAAATAATTTCTTTTTTATTTTCCACAGTAGAAGTATAGGTTTAAATAGCTATAAATGTGACAAATAACCCCAATAAAAATATTCAAAACAAAATTAAAAATTCTGTTTTTGAAAAAAAACTTTCACTTTCTGGGTTACTTTTTACCCAAAAAGAGAATAAAGGGGTGTAAAACGAAAACAATATTCACTTTATAATTTAAATAACCATGGAAAATTTTGAAATTCTTAACTCGGCTCAATTATTAGAAGTAAAAGGTGGTGCAAACGAACTAACTCAAAGAGATACAGTAGAAGACGCAATTGTTTAATTTTTTTATTAATTTTCCAAATACCTTACAACTATGACAAATTTTGACATCCTATCGACAGAACAATTATTAGAAGTAAAAGGTGGTGCAAACGAACTAACTCAAAGAGATACAGTAGAAGACGCAATTGTTTAACTCTTACATATCCTTCAATAACTTGAAGAATCACGTGGTAACCCACAAAAAACTCTCACAATAAAATCTAATTAGTAAAGATTCCTGCATGGATAAACGTCCGACGTACTGCGAGCTTGAAGAACAGTTGGCAGAGGCATTGCAAAGAGCAAAAGGAGCAGAAGAGTTAAAAAACTCTTTCCTTGCGAATATTTCACACGAAATACGCACGCCAATGAATGCCATAATTGGAGCATCGGATATCCTACGCGACGAATCACTTACCAATGAAGAAAGAAATGAATTTGCTTCTATCCTGAATATAAGTAGTCGTTCACTTCTTGATTTACTAAATCGAATCATCGATTTATCCCAATTAGATTCCGGAATCATGGAACTGCATGAGTCAGAAATCGATCTGGAAGCTCTTGTCATTAGATTATTCACAACCTACAAAGACAAAATAGAACTTCTGGAAAAAGACATTACAATTGAGTATCAAATCAATTGCCCAAATCCCAACATTATAATTGATGGTGAAAAGCTGGAAAAGTCAATCAGCTATCTCTTGGATAATGCCATTAATTTCACGCAAAAAGGTAAAATTCTAATTTCTTGTTCCCTACAAGATGATAAGAAGATACAAATCTTAGTTAAAGATACGGGTTCAGGTATTAGCCCCGAACAAAAAGAATCTATATTTAATCGATTCAATCAAGTTGATAATTCTTACACCCGTAAACAATCAGGTGCTGGCATTGGCTTAAGTTTATGTTCCAGATATATAAATCTAATGAATGGTGAATTAAAGCTAGACTCTGTTTTAGGTAAAGGTTCAAGCTTTCATTTAAATGTCCCTACAAGATTCAAGTCAGAGGATCTTGAAACTATTGAAACCAATACTGGTATTCAAAGTTCAAATCCATTAATTGACTAGTATTTAGATTACAACTCTCCTTTATTTATTTACCATATTCTGTTCCATTCTGGAGTTGCATTCCCTAATATCACAATTTTATATCAGTCTAATTGTTTAACTTTAATTTCGAAACGAGATTAAATGAGAAAATTATGCCTGATAAAAGAAAACTTGTTGTGCTTTCCGGTGCTGGAATTAGTGCTGAAAGTGGCTTAAGAACTTTCCGGGAAATGGGAGGTTTATGGGAAGAATATGATGTTATGGAAGTAGCCAGCCCTCAAGCCTGGGAAAGAGATCCCGAACTCGTAACCAGATTCTATAACGAAAGACGCAAACAACTCCTTAATTGTAAACCCAACGAAGGGCATTTAGTTCTTCATGAAATGGAAAAACATTTCGACGTAGAGATCATCACACAAAATGTTGATGACTTACATGAAAGGGCAGGTAGTACCCAAATCTTGCATTTACATGGTGAATTAAAAAAGGCAAGAAGTACTGTTGATGAGAATCTTGTATATGAAATGAGTGATTGGGAACTAACACCTGAAAGTAAATGTGAAAAAGGATCCCGACTCAGACCACATATTGTATGGTTTGGAGAAGCTGTTCCTGCAATATCAGTTGCCTCTGAAATTGTTTCTAAGGCTGATATATTAGTTATTGTAGGTACATCAATGAATGTGTACCCTGCTGCAGGATTAATTGATTACACGCCATCAAACTGCCCTATTTATATTATAGATCCTAATGAGGTAAATATGTCCTCGTATGGTAACAGAACTTTTATAAAAGAAAAAGCAAGTATTGGATTAAGAAAGCTATATGATCTACTTGTTTAGTAAGCTAAGGTATAAGATATCAAAAGGAGTTCCTCATAAACGAGAAACTCCTTTTTTACAACTATCTATTTTACTCTTAGAACTAATCCAAATCTTCTTCCTCGTTCGAGGTTGCAAAATCTCGAGCCGCTTTTAATAAGTTTCCTGCATAAAGAACTAAGTTCTTTGTTTCATTCAGGATACCTAAGAATAGAACTGAATTTCTAGTTCCAACCTTCTCAGCCTTGATTCTCCTAATTTGTTCTTTTCTGAACTTCTTAATCGACTTTAATAAGGCCTCTTGTTCTTCAAGAACTGAATCAATATTCTCCGATAAATAATTTCTATCGTTAATAATTGTATTCAAGTGAGTAAAGAACTCGGATAATTTTGCCTGAATCACATTCAATTCTTCAATCTGTTCTGGCTCCAAAGCTTTATGATTATTATCGATGTATTCGTAAACAGGATCTACGATGAAACTAATAGCATGCGCCATTTCACGTAGATAATCAATCAGTTGTACATAGAATGAGCCTGAATAAACACTATCCTCCCGAAGTACCTTAACCATAGATGGTACCTGATTTTTAAGACTCTTAACTTCTCTGTTTAGTTTATTAACCTTTTTAGAACATTCCTTTAACTTGGTTCGATCTTCATAAGCCAGGCCAGTAATCATCTTTCCAATGATTCCAGGAATCTTAGCAGTTAATGCAGATACTGCATGTGTACATTGTTCAGCTGCATCACCAGTAATAATAATCGAATCTGTGTCATTATCACCATTCTCTTCTCCATTACGCTTATGAATAATGTGTGATCGAACAACAAAGAATATAGCAAGAGCCAACAGACCGAAAATTGCAATTGAACCGAACCAACTAATCAGGTTAGCGAAGATAAAGGCAACGGTAAAGGCACTTAATGCTGTGAAAAACCAACCTCCAATTACAGTAAGTACACCTGTGATTCGATAAACAGCAGAATCACGTCCCCAAGCTCTATCGGCCAGAGAAGTACCCATAGCAACCATAAAAGTAACGTAGGTTGTTGATAATGGTAATTTTAAAGACGTACCAATCGCAATCAGAATACTGGCAACAGTTAAGTTAACCGATGCACGAATCATATCAAATGCCGGCATATCTTTTTTATCGACACCTGGTATAGCAACAGGTTGAGCAAAACTATTATCAATACTTCTTTGAATCCTTTCCGGCAAAATTCTCTTCAAATTAGAGTTCGCAGATAGTGAGCGACGTACAATTAAACGTCCAAAGAAGGAAGAGCCGAAACGCTCGTCACCTTCGTTCTGGTTACTTAAGCTAAGTTCTGTTTCAGTTACTGTTCTCGCTTTTTTAGAGAACCAAAGTGTTACGGTCATTACAATACCTGCAATAAGCAGAAGGTAAGTCTCAGTATGAACTTTACCTGCTAACATATCCATAGTTAAGCCATAAGGGTCAGAAGAACCACTTGCTACAAATGCCTGGAAAGATTTGAAACCAGCTAAAGGAACACCAATAAAGTTAACCAAGTCGTTACCAGCAAAGGCCATAGCCAAAGCGAATGTTCCGATAAGTACAATAACTTTAAGAATATTTAATCGAACCAACCATACCAATAATTGCAGAAGAACAGTCCATCCAATAAAACAAGTCGCAATTATTAGGAAAGTATTTGACTTAATCCAGGTTAAAGTCTCTTTAGTAATAAAAGAAGAGCCTTTAGCTCCTTTAATCAGGATAAAGTAAGTAATTGCTGTAATAGCAAAACCACCAAAAATAGCTCCCAAATACTTAAATCGCTTATCGTATTTATAAGTAAAAATTAAACGCGTTATATACTGTACCAAGGCACCTGCAGTAAATGCTATGACCACACTTAAGAGGATACCTGTTATAATGGCGAGAGCCTTGGCTGAATTGATATAATTCCCTAATTCAAGAAGTGTTTCATCTGAATTCATAATTTTTACAATGGCAACAGCAACGGCTGCTCCAAGCAATTCGAATACAATAGAAACGGTGGTAGATGTCGGTAAACCAATCGTATTATAGAAATCCAAAAGAAGGATATCTGTTAACATCACCGCTACAAAAATAATCATGATCTCGGCAAAGTAGAACTGATCGGGGTGAAAGATACCTTTACGAGCCACTTCCATCATACCACTGGAAAAAGTAGCTCCAACAAGAATACCCAAACTGGCAATAATCAAAATTACCCAGCGTGGTGCAACCTTGGATCCGAATGCTGAATTCAGGAAATTTACAGCATCGTTACTCACCCCAACAATTAGGTCGGAGATAGCAAGTGCGAATAGCACAACAACAATAATCAAATAAAAATTATCCATGTTTTTCAATTTGTAAGTTCAGTACAAATCTACAAACAGGTCAAAAAGCAGGTGTTTCCTCAATTTTACCTTTGTGTTAACTTAAGGTTAACACAAGTAATATTTTAATTTAAAATTCATTCAATCGTAGCTGTATCAGGTCTCAATATGAATCAACAAAAAAGCTCACAATTAAAATGATAATTGTGAGCTGTAAAATATTTTCCTTCTAACTTATTAAGCCTCTTTTACTTTCTCCGATTTATTGAGTTTAACAAGAAAATCAGCCGTTGCAAGATTCAATGCAATTGGTACATTATTTAATACTGCTGTTCGAATCAAAGTTTGAATGTCATGCTCATGTCCATGAGGTGTCTCTACGTCAATTAAGAAAATTATTTCATCAACTTTACCTTCCAGTATTTGAGCTGCCAAAAGTATGTCTCCTCCGTTCGGTCCATGACCAAATCCCTCAACTTCAAGATCTAAAACAGAATTTAATAGTTTTGATGTATTTGTTGTACCTATTAATCTATGCTTCTTCAGTTCATCCATATGGCGCTTAACCCAGGCCAACATCTCACTTTTTTTTTCGTTGTGAGCGACTAGTGCAATTCTTTTCATGCTCGTAATATTTAGTTTTTTTCTACTGTCTGTTTATTCTAATTCTCAGCTTAAGACAAAATTCGGGGCCTTTAAACTGATTCATTATTTAATAATGCTAATCAAAAATAATTAGATTCTCATAAAAATTAGCAATTGCAAAGTTAAATTAAGATTATTATGGCTTTGGTGTTTAGCTAAATCTCTTATATTTGTTAGTAATTTGATTTGCATTATATTAAATTTGCATCCATATGAATACAAGCTATAAAATCCTATTTATCACATTCCTAAGTTTAGCTGTTGGAATGAGTGCCTGCAAGGAAGAGAAAAAAACCTTGAAAAATCCAAAGGCGACTAAAAAAATCGTGAAAACTAAAGCTGAGCAGAAAAAACCTGCTAAAAAGCTTGTACCTAAAGCGGTTGTTAAAAAAGCGATTAACAAGTATTTCTTAATATCAGCTAGTTTTAAGAATAAAAACAATGCTGAAAGAATGCAGGTTAAGCTTGAGAAAAATGGTTTTGATTCTCAGATTATTCCAGCACCAAATAATTTCTATCGTGTCTCGTACAAAGGCTTTTCTAAACGTGCCGAAGCATTCAAAGAATTGAAAATAGCAAGAAACACCCAAGGAAAAGAAAACGTTTGGTTGCATATAAAGCATTAACTATATTTAGATCTATGAAGTCGTTTAAGTACAGCTTATTTTCTTTAGTATTAATCCTATCAGCTTGCAGTAAAAAAGAACTGACAAAAATTGATGGGACTAATATTGTTGAGCGTACGGCTAATAGAACCATACCTAAAGCTCCTTCGGCTGAAAGCCAGCAATTGTCTAAAAATTTCTCACTAACACAGATTATCGAGAACAGAGCACTATTTAATTACCACATTATTGGTGCAAGTACCAGAAAAAAGAATACGGCTCTTAGCATGAGTCAGCAACTTTATAAAAAAGGTTATCCTTGCAGAGTGATTGAGAGCAATGGCAAATACCGGGTTGTTATCCAATCATTCGCTGATAAAAAAATTGCAGTTAGAGAACTGAAGCGATTAAAGAAACTGAATCACAAACCTGATTTGTGGATTCTTAAAAACTAAAAAAGAGCTCGTATGAGCTCTTTTTTATATAGCTATAAATTCTATTAATATAAAAAAGTGATACACACCACAGCGAAGCCAAGCAAAAAGCCCGCATAAACTTGAGTTGGTTGATGTGCTTCTAATTTTAATCGTGAAAAGGCTAAAAATCCAGCGGCTAAAATCCCCAACATAAATATCGTACGCAATGATGTTGAAAATCGGATAGAGAATGTAAAGATCAAAGCACAAAAACCGCCTATTCCAGCCATATGAAGGCTTATCTTCCACCAATAAGAAATGACCAACAAAAGAACCAAACTTATTACTCCTGCAAGCTGTAACCGGGCAAAAATATTGCTTCCCGGTAATTTCATCAGAAGATAAAAACCAAGTATGTAAGACAATATGGATATTGCCAAAGGAATCATTCTATCCTTACGTTCTGCCAGACCATAACTACTTATTAAGGCATACGATTTAAGTAAAGGTAAACAGCTTAAAGGAAGTAATATGGTTGTAATGAACACGATCATATAAATGGCCTTAACTAAAGCCACAGGAGTATAATCGAGAAAGGTATTGGAATGAAAAATTAAAAATATGGCATATAAGGGCATTAAAATGGGATGTGCTAGTCCCGAAACAATTCTGGAATAATTCATGAGTTTCAATAGAGATTAAAGTTCTTTACGTAAGCGTGCAACAGGAATATTCAGCTGCTCGCGATACTTGGCCACAGTTCTTCGTGCAATAACGTAGGATTTTTCTTTAAGAATAGCTGCCAACTTATCATCGGTAAGTGGTTTACGCTTATCCTCATTATCAACACATTCTTGCAGGATATTTTTAATTTCTCTGGTCGAAACTTCTTCTCCGGAATCGGTTTGCATACCTTCTGAAAAGAAATATTTGAGTGAAAAAATACCAAAATGGGTTTGAATATATTTGGAATTAGACACACGCGAAATAGTCGATATATCAAGAGAGGTTAATTCTGATATATCCTTTAATATCATCGGCCTAAGCTTCTTCTCGTCACCTTCCAAAAAATAATCGTGCTGAAAATTAATAATAGCCTGCATACTCAGCATAAGGGTGTTCTGGCGTTGACGAATAGCATCAATAAACCATTTAGCCGAATCCAGTTTTTGTTTCACAAACATCACCGCATCCTTTTGCTCCTTAGATTGATTCTCTTTATTATTTGAATAATCCTGCAACATTTCGGAATAAGAGCGACTAATATGCAAATCCGGAACATTACGTGAATTAAGGCTCAAATTCAACTCTCCATCTTGTTCTTCAAGAATAAAATCGGGGATAATGGTTGGTGACGGCTTCGACATTGGATTAACAAAAGCACCACCTGGTTTCGGGTTTAGTTTTAGAATTTCATCAACCGCACATTTAAAATCCTCGTCCTCCAAATTCAAACGTTTCTGAATTTTATCGTAATGTTTACGAGTAAATTCATCGAAATATTTTTTTAGGATAATATGTGCATTCTTCACATCAGGATTGTGAGATCCCTTACGTTTAATCTGTAGCAGCAAACACTCTTGAAGGTCGCGTGCACCAATACCCGCAGGGTCAAAGTCCTGAATAACATGTAGTATTTCAACCAACTCTTCGAAACTGGTATTAATGCCGGTAGAAAAAGCCAAATCGTCGACAATATTGTCAATATCGCGACGTAAATAGCCATCCTCATCAATATTACCAATTAGATATTCGGCCAAAGCAGCCTTTTCTGGGGCAAGAATTCTTAAACCCAATTGACTAATTAATTGTTCATGAAAAGTTGTCCCACCAGAGAATGGTATATCTTCGTGCTTATCGTCCTTAGAATAGTTTTGAGCAGACAATTTATACGATGGTGTATCATCATCATCGATATAATCTTCCAATGAAAACTCTTCCTTGTCCTTATCTTTTACTTCGTGTTCTTCTTCCTGAAAATCTTCTTGAATTGTTTCTTCACTGCCTCCTTCATCCAAAACAGGATTTTCTTCCAATTCTTTTTTTATTCTTTCTTCGAGCTGTAGGGTTGGGAGCTCAAGAAGTTTAATCACCTGTATTTGTTGAGGTGATAACTTTTGTAATAATTTTTGTTGTAAACTCTGCTTAAGCATATATAGTTAGTCGACTAATAGATTTACGATAATAGATTTAGTATGATCCTATAAAATAATCATGCAAAATCGAGAGACAATAAAAGTGCCAAAAACCTTAAATCTCATGTTTCAAGGCTAAATATAGTCAGAATGATGCAATCATCACAACCTGACTGTTGAATTGTTATCCAATTTTCACGCTTATTAACACATTAAAAGACCTTAAGCTTATAAGTTTTAGACTGTCTGAAAATTTAAACGCAAAGGTCGCTAAGATTATTCACATAGAGCACAAAAAAAGTCGATTCTGTGAAGAACCGACTTAATAATATATTTATGCTTATTTTTTTAAAATTCAGCGTTCTTAGGTGTACGTGGGAAAGGAATCACGTCGCGAATATTACCCATACCTGTAACGAATAACATCATACGCTCAAATCCTAAACCGAAACCAGAGTGAGTAGCCGATCCAAAACGACGCGTATCAAGATACCAATCCATTTCTTCAGCAGGAACACCCATCTCTTTCATGCGAGCTGTTAGTTTATCATAATCTTCTTCACGCTGCGATCCACCAACAATTTCACCAATACCCGGGAATAGAATATCCATTGCACCAACAGTCTTTCCATCATCATTCTGTTTCATGTAGAACGATTTGATTTCTTTTGGATAATCAGTCAGGATAACTGGCTTTTCGAATTTTTTCTCAACCAAGTATCTTTCATGCTCCGACTGAAGATCTGCTCCCCAGCCATCAATCAAATATTGGAATTTCTTCTTTTTATTTGGCTTAGAGTTACGAAGAATATCAATTGCCTCAGTATAGGTTAAACGAACAAAATCGTTATCCAATACAAAACGTAACTTCTCAATTAACTCCATTGAACGCTCGTCAGCTTTTTTACCTTTTTCTTCTTCTTGCAAACGCTTGCTCAAAAATTCAAGATCTGTCATGCAGTTATCCAAAGCATATTTAATCATATACTTAAGAAACTCCTCAGCCAAATCCATATTATCTTTTAGATCGTAAAATGCCATTTCAGGCTCAATCATCCAGAATTCAGCAAGGTGACGTGTTGTGTTTGAATTCTCGGCACGGAAAGTAGGACCAAAGGTGTAAATTTCACCTAAAGCCATAGCTCCAAGTTCACCCTCTAACTGACCGGAAACTGTCAGATTTGTCTCTTTTCCGAAGAAATCTTCTTTATAGTTAATTGTTCCATCCTCGTTTAAAGGTGGATTTTTAGCATCAAGCGTTGAAACTCTAAACATTTCACCAGCACCCTCGGCATCAGAACCTGTGATAAGTGGCGTGTGCATGTAAAAGAATCCTTTTTTGTTGAAAAACTCATGCACAGCAAATGCCATGGCATGACGAATACGGAATACCGCCGAAAATGTATTGGTACGAAAACGCAAGTGAGCCTTTTCTCTTAGAAATTCTAAAGAGTGTTTCTTAGGCTGCAATGGGTATTTCTCAGGATCGGCAACACCTAAAACTTCAATTGTAGTCGCTTCAAGTTCTACGGATTGCCCGCTTCCCGCTGATTCGATTAGCTTACCTTGAACAGAAATAGCTGCTCCCGTTGTAATCTTTTTCAACAAGTCCTCATTAAAATTAGGAACATCAACAACGATCTGAATATTATTAATAGTAGAACCATCATTTAAAGCAACAAAATTAATTTGCTTATTACCACGCTTGGTTCTTACCCATCCTTTAACATTTACTTCACTGCCGTACTCCTTCGAAACCAACAGATCTTTGATCTTAATTCTTTTCTGTTCCATTTTTATTCTGACTTAATGAGATTATATAGGTTGATCTTGTAAAGCAAAACCAACCACAAGGCTACAAAAATATAAAAATGCATTCAATTAAGCTTAGTTACACGCAATTAAATAAGAAAAAGCTATATCTATTATTACTAACTAGAAAATATAATTAAAGATAATTATCACTAAACTGACCAAATTCTTAAGTACTTGATTTTATGGAGCTAATCGATAGACTTATAAAATTGAACGAAACGAAATACTAATTCTTTAATCAGATTACTATCTTTAGAACCGTACCAGAACACATTAAATCTATGATTCAAAACAAGTTAATTCGTTCCATCGAGGAAAGTATTCAAAATAACTGGGAGCATACAGCCTTTACAAACTATCAAAAAGACAGTATCACATTTAAAGGAGTAGCCGAAAAAATTCAATGGATTCACCTACTTTATGAAGAGCTTAATATTAAAAAAGGGGATAAAATTGCACTTATAGGTCGTAACCTAAACAATTGGGCAGTTACTTATTTGGCCACCATTACTTATGGTGCCACAATTGTTCCTATTCTACCTGATTTTAATTCAGGCGATATTCACCATATCATAAACCATTCGGAAGCATCTTTACTGTTTTCAACAGAAAATTTATTTAATAAAATTGATGATTCCAAGCTTAAAAAAATTCAGGGTATACTCTCTCTAAACGACTTCTCCTTGCTTTGTACATCCTGCGATAAATTGAAGAAAGCAGTAGAAAAAGTTAAGCTTAAATCAGAGAGGTTAAACCTGGATAAAAATCAATTAAATTATGCCGATCCTAAGGAAGATGATTTGGCTGTTTTATCCTACACTTCGGGAACTTCCGGTTTTTCAAAAGGTGTGATGCTTAGCTACCGCTGTCTGTATTCCAATGTTCAAATTGGTTTCGATCATATCGATTTACGCTCGCAAGATAAGGTTGTCTCTTTTCTACCATTAGCACATGTTTTTGGTTGCATGTTCGAATTCCTTACCGAATTTTGCTGTGGTTGTCATGTGATTTTTCTATCGCGGGTTCCAACTCCTCAACTCATCACAAAAGCTTTCCAGGAAGTCAAACCTCGACTGATATGTTTGGTTCCATTAATTATGGAAAAAATTTATAAAAAACGTATTCTTCCAGCTTTAGAAAGTCGACGTGTAAAACTCATGTTGAAGGTTCCTTTGCTAGAAAAAAAGGTGTATAAGAAGATACGCAACTCACTTATAGAAACTTTTGGTGGTGAATTTATTGAGGTTATCATTGGAGGGGCAGCCCTAAGTAAAGAGGTTGAAGATTTTCTAAAGAAGATTGAATTTCCATTTACTGTTGGTTATGGCATGACCGAATGTGGCCCATTGGTTAGTTATAGTCCAAGTGGACAGTTTCGTCCTCATTCCTGTGGCCAGGTGGTAGATCGTATGCAGGTAAGAATCGATTCTAAAGACCCTTTAAATATAGTAGGCGAAATACAAGTAAAGGGTGATAATGTGATGTCGGGTTATTTCAAAAATAAAGAAGCCACAGCAGAAGTTTTAACCGAAGACGGCTGGCTAAAAACCGGTGACTTGGGTGTGGTTGATTCTGATGATGTGATTTATATTCGTGGTCGGTCGAAAAATATGCTTTTGGGCCCCTCCGGACAAAATATTTACCCGGAAGAAATTGAATCCCGTCTAAATAATCTACCTTTTATACAAGAATCCATTGTCACCGATGATAAGGACCATAAACTAATTGCTTTGCTTTATCCCGACTATGAAGTTTGCGATGCTGAAGGTTTAACTAAAAATGAAATTGAGGAAGCATTTGAAAGCGATAGAAAAATATTAAATAAAGATTTGCCGGCTTATATGAATGTGTCACGTATTATTCTTTTTCCTGAAGAATTTGAAAAAACCCCCAAGCGAAATATTAAGCGTTTTCTTTATACCGAAATGTATCATTAAAAAAAGCATTTGCAAAAACATCTGGCAGCTACCCAAAAGTAGCTGCTTTTTTTATATCCATTTTTCAGCCCATATACTTTAAAAATATAGTAAACCTCCTGCTCCATTATCCAATAGAATTTACTGCTTTTTAAAGCGGATTTTGTATCCAAAATTAATGTTCAATACAAGGAAAAATCGCTGAATAGAATCAGAAAAAGAACTAAAAAACGCAACCTTTTTATTTAAAACGAGTATAAGTAAGCATCAAACTTATTAGAATTATACCCCTAAATATGGTTAGTATTAAAGTTTATAGAGAACATTGAGTATCGTTTTTATTTTTTCATGCAATAGATTACATATGATTCTAATAAGCAGGTATTTACAACAGTTTTTAAAGAAATCAACAGTTTTGTTCACATATAGTTAACATACTGTTGATTTTTTCTTATTAAATATTCGAAATAAATCTTTGGATCTTTAATAAGTCAATTTGTATGAAAAAAAATTCCTTCCTAAACAATTTTACTTTTAAGTACTGAAAATGGATCTTCCAACACCTTATCAACAATCTGTTAATAGTAAAAATTAAACTTATTTTCAAAACTCAAGCTTATTAACAGCATGTTAATAACACCCATAAAACTCTATAATACAAAAGCCCTAAATTAACATCCTATGTTAATAGCCTGTTATTAGACTTAATACAGTCAAAATTCCTATAAAATTGAATTTCACTTACCAACATTATTAACAGGATATTATAATCATTATATTTTTTAGAAAAATTAAAAGAAAAGATAATAATATAATAAGTGTTGATAAGCGTACTAGAGTGGTGGATAAATGGAAAATTGAGGAAAATGAAATACGAGAGATTTTAAAGAAAATTTAAGGGAAAAAAAGCTCATTAAAAATTGCCCTATATTTGTGTCCGTGCTATTTTGAAAAAATAGAAAGTTTAAAAGAATAATTTTTATTGATGAATTTACTATCTTGCAATTATCTATTCTTAAACTGAACAAAGGGAATGAGCTGGGAAAATAGAAATTTCAAATTATTACTGGTTGAAGACAACAAGCTAAATCAGATTGTTGTTAAGTTTAGTTTAAAACGATTTGGTTACGATATTGTAACTGCCAATAATGGTATTGAAGCCATAGAAGAATTTAAACAAAACGATTTTGATTTTATTCTGATGGATATAATGATGCCTGAAATGGATGGATTAGAAGCAACTAAAGAAATCAGACAGTTGGAAAATGGAGCCAATATTCCAATTATAGCCCTTACAGCTGATGTGATTACAGCCACAGCAAATAAATGTAAAGATTCTGGCATGACAGCTCATATGTCAAAACCTTTTGAGGTAGAGAAACTTTTTGATATTCTGGAAAGTTTAAATCTTTAAACTAATTTTAGCTTATACTTTTATCTCATTGGTTATTTTTATTGAACTAATGAGACTATTTTTGTGCTTTCTAAAGAAGAAATTGTAAGCTCACACAAACAGTTTTTAAAGACGACAATAATGGATGAAAACTTTGATTTAAGAAATGAAGAGGTAAGGGATAAAGAGGTCGATATCGATCAGAAATTAAGACCCCTGCGTTTTGAAGATTTTAGTGGACAGCAAAAGATTGTTGAAAATCTGGATATTTTTGTGAAGGCTGCCAAGATGCGTGAAGAAGCTTTAGATCACGTTTTGTTACACGGACCTCCGGGACTTGGAAAAACAACTTTATCGAATATTCTTGCCAACGAATTGGGGGTGGGAATTAAAATAACTTCGGGTCCTGTTTTAGATAAGCCAGGAGATCTTGCCGGACTTTTAACCAATCTGGATGAGAACGATGTTCTTTTCATTGACGAGATACACCGTTTAAGCCCCATAGTCGAAGAATATTTGTATTCTGCTATGGAAGACTTCAGAATAGATATTGTGATTGATAAGGGGCCTGCAGCACGTTCAATTCAATTGGAGTTAAATCCATTTACATTGATTGGTGCGACGACTCGTTCTGGTTTATTAACTTCACCACTTCGTGCAAGGTTTGGAATCAATTCACATTTAGAATATTACGACTTATCTATATTGACTCAAATTGTAAAACGATCGGCAAAAATTCTTGATGTTAAAATTACGCATGAAGCAGCTGGTGAAATTGCTTCAAGAAGTAGAGGAACACCGCGTATTGTAAATGCATTGCTTCGTCGAGTTCGTGATTTTGCTCAGGTGAAAGGGAATGGATCTATCGATATAGAAATTACTCAATATGCCCTGGAAGCTCTAAATATCGATAAGCATGGCTTAGACGAAATGGATAATAGAATTCTAAACACAATCATCGATAAATTTAAAGGAGGCCCAGTTGGAATTACTACCATTGCAACTGCAGTAAGTGAAGATGCGGGAACCATTGAGGAAGTTTATGAGCCATTTTTAATCAAAGAAGGATTTATAAAACGAACTCCCCGAGGGCGTGAAGTTACAGCATTGGCTTATTCACATTTGGGAAAAAGTCGTTTCGAAGATCCTAATACTTTGTTTTAAAATCAACTTAATAACATTACATAATTATAAATTTATTGATGTCTAAAATACGTTCAATTCTATATACTTTAGCTACCATTTTGATTATTATTGGTGCTCTTTTTATTTTACAAGATGATGCTATTGGTATCCTAATTTTAGTTGTAGGTTTGGTTCTTAATATTATTTATCGAGCTATAAATCTTAATGGAAACAAACTTAAAACATTTAATTGGCTGGAGCTTTTAAAACTTGGAAGTATGTTGTTTATGGGAACAGCATGTTTAAGTTTTGTTTTGGATATAGATCAAAAATTTAACCTTTTAATTCTGGCAATTGTCATCGATTTATTGGTTAATATGAAAGAAATTTCCTTTAAAAAGAGAGCTTAGTATTGAAAAAATAACTTTTTCTTTTAGATTGGAAAAAATAAAAAAGAGAGAAAGGATTGTAATTGGTTGATCTGATTATATATCCTTTTTTTATGCACTAATTTTAGGGAAATTAACCTTAACTTAGATTGAGTTTCTAATACTGTTCGATTTTGTTGATTGTAATAATACAATCTTAACCATTACTTAATATTACAAATACAAAAGCTCACTTATTAATTTGAATATTTGTGATAGAATTAATTCTTAACATTATCTTTATTTAAGGTTGATGTAAATCTGATATAAGAACCATTTTATGCAAATTATAACTTCCAAAAAAGTCAATTTTTTAATGACACTTTCTGCTGCCATTATTATTTTGATTGAATTTCTACTTTACACATATATCGAAGATAAAGCTTTGGTTTTATTTCTTAGCTTGGTTCTTTTAAGCACGTTCATGTTTATCATGTCGCGCTATTTGGTACGTCGTTTTTTATATTCTAAAATTAGAATGCTTTATAAAACAATACATGATACTCAGTTTATCGATAGGGAGTTTGTTGATAAGGTAAAAAGTATCGATATTTTAGATGAAGCCGAAAAAGAAGTGAGAGAATGGAGTGAAGGACGTGGTTCTCTAATCATGCAAATGAAACGCCAGGAAGAATACAGAAAGGAATTTATTGGTAACGTATCTCACGAACTTAAAACTCCAATTTTTAATATTCAAGGCTATATTTTAACACTGCTTGATGGTGGGTTAGAAGACGAAAATATTAATAGATCTTATTTGGAACGAACCGAGAAAAGTATCAATAGAATGATTGGTATTGTGAAGGACTTGGAATCAATTTCGAAATTGGAATATGGTGAGTTAAAATTAATACCTGAGCATTTTAATATAATTGAATCGATTAACGAAGTTGTGGAAACACAAGAAATGAGAGCACAAAAGCATAAAATGAAAATTATTTTTCCTCAAGCCAATTCTCTACCAAAATATGTTGAAGCTGACAAAAAAGAGATTTTTCAAGCAATGGTTAATCTTGTTGTAAATTCAATTAAATATGGAAAAAGAGGTGGAGAAACCTATATCGAAGTAATGGATATGGGAGATAAATTATTAATTGAAGTTAGAGATGATGGAATTGGTATTGAACAAGATAATTTACCTAGAATATTCGAACGTTTTTATCGAGTTGATAAAAGTCGTTCGAGAAATATGGGTGGATCAGGCTTAGGTTTGGCAATTGTCAAGCACATTATCGATGCACACGAACAAAATATAAATGTAAGCAGTACCTATGGTAAAGGCACAAGTTTTACATTCACTCTTAATAAAGCCACTACTAACAAAGCATAGAAAACAATTGATATGGAAAATAGTAATTATAAAATTTTACTTGTCGATGATGAAGCTGATATTCTGGAATTTCTTTCTTATAATATAAAGAAGGAGGGATTTCAGGTTGAAACAGCTGGTAATGGAATTGAAGGTATTGAAGTAGCAAAAAAATTTCAGCCTCATTTAATAATTTTAGATGTTATGATGCCTGAAATGGATGGAATTGAAACATGCGATAAGCTACGAGAGATTCCGGAATTTTCTGATGTTCTTATTACTTTTCTAACGGCTCGTAGCGAAGATTATTCTCAAATTGCAGGTTTCGATGCAGGAGCAGATGATTATATAAGCAAACCGATTAAACCCAAAGTTTTAATTTCTCGGGTTAAGGCTATGTTAAAACGTGCCAATAGATCAAATGATAAATCTGGAAATTTGAATAATTTGATGGAAGTTGGTCCAATTACGATTGATAAGGAACGTTATTTGGTCATTAAAGATCAGGAAGAACTTTCCTTACCACGAAAAGAATTCGAATTATTACTCTTATTATCATCTCGTCCGCAACGTGTTTTTACTCGCGAAGAAATTTATAATGGCGTGTGGGGCGAAAATATTATCGTTGGCGATAGAACAATTGATGTTCATATTCGAAAATTGAGAGAGAAATTAGGTGATAGTTTGATCAAAACAGTAAAAGGAGTCGGCTATAAATTTGTTGATTAGAGATTGAATCTTGTTTGAAGTGCTTAAAATAAATAAGGTTCATCTACTAGTAAATATTGAAATTAAGCTTGAGCCAAGCAGGCAATACTGACTTTAATTCCATCAGCTTGTAATAGTTTTTGAGCACAAGACTCAAGTGTTGCTCCGGTAGTTACCACATCGTCTACTAATAAAATGTGTTTATTTTTTAAAGAATCTGTAGATTTTACTGCAAAAACATTTTTTACATTTAACCAACGCTCTATTTTATCTTTTTGAGTTTGCGATTCAGAATGCACACTTCGAATTAAAACATCTGCTATAAGTTTTGAATTCATACTTTCAGCCATGCCTTTAGCAATCATTTCAGATTGATTATAGGTTCTGGCTTTTTTCTTTTTAGGGTGCAATGGAACGGGAATTATAGCATCCACTGTTCTGTAATCTTTTGAATTCATTAAAGTATTTCCAAAATGCCTTCCCAGTTCAATCCCAATCTCAGCTTGTCTGTTATATTTAAGTTTATGTATCAATTTTTGATAACGACTACCTTTGTTAAAAGTGAAAAATGCTGTTGCATTGTTTATTTTAACACGGCCTAAGAAAATGTCTGAAATGGGGTTTTCTTTCTGGAAATGAAAATTGGTTTTGGGTAATTGAAATAGGCAAGAGGTACAAATCACTTTCTCATTTTTGAATAAATAATTTCCACAAGCTGCACAGTTTAGTGGGAAAAACAGATTGAGAAAATCCCACATAGTACTTCTTAGGAAAAAGCTAAATGAATTCCATCTTCTATAGCGTGTTTTAGGAGGCATTTGATAAAAATTTCTATTAAAATTAGACTTAAGAGGCTTATTATCAGTGGTAATTTAAAAATAATATTCTAAATAAAAAAAAGATGCAATTGATTAATAAAGTCATATCAATAAGAGAGGGCGGAGGATTGAATTAAAATCGGCTTGTTAGACGTAGTTCAACGCCTTCAAAATCGAGAACTTCGTAACAAACACCGGCAGTACAGGCAGGACCACCTCTTCGTTGTCCAGCAAATAATTGTAGTTTATGATTTGAGTTGAATTTATATTTTAAGCTTCCACCAAACCACGTTTCATTACTCTTTTCGGTAAGAAAAGGATCGTTACTGATTTCAGCAAGTAATGAAATATCAAATTTTGATTTAAAATTGTAGCCGATTGAAATGAGCTGATTTTGTACATTACGACTCGATTTTTTGTATTGCTGAAATTCATATTCTACATTAAAGCCACCTTTATTAAGTTTCCAATCGGAATTTACGCCAACTGAAATTCTATTTTTTTCTTCTTTAAAAGGATCTTCAGCGTAATCGGCAAATATTTTAAGGTCATGTTTATCTTGAATGGAAAAGGCATATTCAGCAAAATATTCCTGATAAGTGAATTTTTTTCCAAAACGATTAATAGCAAGCGTATGATTTAAGGTTAATACTGAATAATTGGCCAGAGTAATAAAAGCTTCTAATTGATAACCTTCTTCATTTAATGCTTGCAGTACATGAGTACTTCTATTCAGTAAACGATAAGTATGTTCTTTTACTAGGGCAGGTGGTTCGTTTATTCCACTACCCAATATAAAACGATTGTACTTTTTATACTCGGCACTAAGCCCCACATTTTCGAAAGTAAAATTTGCATTCGCATAAATTGCATAAGATGCTTCATCTGAAAAATTTGATACCGAATGGTCGTTAAGATTTTTAGCGACTTCTATATAATACGAAACAGTTGGTGATACAATTCCTGTTAAAGAAGCCATACCATAGTATTTTTCATTTGAGTTTTGATGCAATCTCATTACCGACATACCCAAGGTTTGTTTTTTCCAGGAGTAGTCGGCATAAATAGCTTCCACTTCATCTTCCCGACGCAATTTTTCACTAACAACAGGAGGAAAAGTATTGGCAAGTACACTTCCGTAAAGCGCTTTGATTGAGAAATTTTTAGATAGGTATTGTGTGAGAAAACCTCGCATATCACGATGAAAATAATGTCTGGAACGGTAACTTAAATCTTCCAAAACAGCATTGGGTACTTCGAATGATCGAAGTAATAATCCTCGCCCTATAGTTTCATAGTAATTACCCAATTTTAATTTTAGGCCATTCTTTTTATAAGAAAGATGATATTGTGTCAGCTCCAAATAGTTTCGATCTTTATGTTCCGATTGAAATAATTCAAGAGTTGTTCCCACATTAAATTCCTTGTAAGAATAATTCACTAAGCCACGATTGTATAGTCCTGAAAAAGCAGAGCCATCATCGGAGGGGAGTTTGCCAAATTGATATTCAGCCATATTTCGACCACTAAATTGTGCTTGTGCAATAAAAGTAACTAACACCAGGAAAATAATACTTAATAGTCTCTTCATATTTAATAGTGCTTATAGTCTTTTTTCAATTTCATCGAATATAATTTCTTCATCACCTGTTACAAATCCCTCATGAAACCAGATAACTTTACCTTTTGTATTAACCAATATTAGAGTAGGAAATGCTGATAGATTAAGATCATTCATCAATTCACTATTAATATCGAGCAGTATTGGGTATTGAATTTGTAGAGATTTACTTAGAGGACCTACTTTAGATATACTTCGCGGACCATCGCAGTTGATTCCAATTACACGAACACCTCTGTTTTTATATTTTTCAGAGACTTTGTTAAGAGAAGGAACTGCTTTTTTACATGGCTTGCATCTACTGGTCCAAAAATCAATAAGCGTTAACTTTTCACCCTTTAGTTCGTTAAATGAGCGAGGCGTATTTTGAATATCGTTAAAGGTAAAATTATGTACCTGTTGGGCATGAATGTTAGCTCCGGTAAAGATTAAAAAGGAAGCTATTAACACTATATATTTCATTATATAAATGTTTATTTATTAATATTAAATATAAAAAAGGATAGTATAATCCCTAATTAAAATTATACGTTAATGCATTGATAAACAATTATAAATTGTCTTGTACCTTTTGTTTTGCGGCATCAATATCGTTTGCAGCGGTTTTTGTTCCTTTAAATACAATATCTCCATTTTTATCAATGACCACTAGTCGGTCGTAGGTTGTTTCATAATCTTTGGCCACAGACGAACCTTTTAAAAGCAGAGGAAAGCTAATTCCTGTTACATTTCTAAATGATTGCACACTAGATTTGTTGCCATCCCATTGATCAATACCAATAATTGCAAAATTTGAGTTGCTTTTAAAATGATCATTTATCTCACTTTCGATGCTAGGACCAACAGCTTTACACAATGGACAATTATCACCAAAGAAAAATATCACTAGTACTTTGTTTTCGAAATCAGAAAGATTTACGGTATTGTCGTCGACAGACTGAAGTGTGAAATCGGGAGCAGAAGTTTTCATATTTCCATTATCTCCATCATCGTCTTCTTCCATTGGAATTTCTGCAATAGGATCGTCTGATCCACCGCTACTACAAGAGCTTATGCTTGTTATGCTAAAAAGTATAAGTAAGATTCCAAAAAGCAGTTTTACTTTTCGGGTAATTTCGAATTTTTGAATAATTTCTTGCATGTTAATAATTTTTAAGTGACAAAATGTGCGAATAAATATCAGTTAGCAAGAGAATGGTGTAAATTGATATAACTACTCTTATTTATGAAAATGGATACTGACTAATGCACTGCCTGCAAGTATTTCTACAGGTTGGCTAAATAATCGACATCTATTTCTTTGTTTTTATTCGTTATTCATTGTCATGAATTTAATATCTTAACTCTAAGATAATAAAAGATCTTTAAGTATTATATTAATTCGAAACATTTGTTTTTAAGTGTATTATCAGTTTTTCCTTTTGCAAAATCATTTCATAATAGCGATTAGGTTTTAGTTAATATCAAACATGTTTTTGCAATTGTGTGTAAAATTCGTGTCATAAATAATTCATGATTGGGCAATAAATATCACTTTCGTCAAAATTGCCTATTCCAACTAATCTTGATAGCTTTGTTTGATTTTAAATTCAAATCAGATATAATAGATTTAGTGCTTAGTACAAAAGAAAATAACGGAAGATCGAACAGAGCGATTATAGATGCTTGGGAAGAGTTGAAAGACTATATAAATCGTAACAGATACGGTTTAATGGGAACTTTGGCTTTTCATATGGTATTGCTTATTCTTTTGTTATTGTTTAAACTTAATTCACCCATGCGTTTTGTCGAAACTGAAATATTATTGGCTATTCCTGATGATATAGTTGAACAAATTGAAGCTGAAAATAAGCGGGTAGAAGAAGAAATTGTTGAGAAACAAAAAGAAAAGGTATCTAATAGTGTAGATGAACTTTTAAAATCGATAGCCGTAAATCAGGATTTAAAAACGGGGAACAGAAAAGAGCGTACGGCTCAGGATCTTGATAAAACGATAGATGATATCAAAAAAGAATTGGAAGGATACGAGTCGAATGAATATGGGGCAAGTCAAAAGGATTTAGAAACTTTTAAACGAGATAGTACTCAGTTGGCTAAAGAGCGAAAAGCACAATTGAAATTAGATTCACTTAAAAATATGGAATACTCTGGTCCAAGTAGTGTATTTTATAGTTTGAAAAATCGCCATAAATTAATCTTACCTATTCCAGTTTTCAAATGTGAAAATTCAGGTCGTGTTCGTGTTGAAATCACTGTTAATCGAAATGGGAAAGTGATTAAAGCGAAAGTTATTCAGAAAGAATCTGATACGACGGATGAAAATTTACACGAAGCAGCTTTAGATGCTGCATACCGATCTAGATTCAATATTGATAATACTAGCCCAATAAAACAAATTGGTAGTATTACGTTTAATTTTGTCAAACAATAATTAAGACTCTTTATATAGCGGTAATCGCTTGTTTGTCAATTATTATTGCTTGTTTATGGCAAAATTCAATTTATTCGTAATAATGAATCATTTATTCAATTAATTGAGAATTTATAATAAATGATTAAATTCGGAATTCATAATTAACATCAAATAGCATAAAATATGGCTTTATTCCTTTCATCTAAACTTCGAAAAGCAGCGAATACCTCTTTATTAGAAGAGAAAAAAAATAAGCTTCTGAACGATCACGACGAATATAATGCATTTGAGGATTCAGAAGAATTACAGAATTATATTGAACTTGAAAAAGAAGTTAATTCCGAAGATTTTAAGCAGAAAAGAAAGCAAGTAGAAGCAAAACGTTTTAAAGGAAGTGAGCTTGAAAGAAAAGAGAAAGAACTAAATCGTATTTTAAAATCGAAGCGATATAGAATTTATAAATCAGTTGCCGAAGGATCTGACTTAAGTTCTTATGAGGCGATGAGAAAATCTGAGGAACTAGTAAAATATATCGAACTACAAGCTGATGTTAATTCCGGAAAGCTAAATAAAAAGGAGGACAAAGAAAGCTGGTTAACTTATAAAGAACTGAAGAAATCATCTCAAATTCGTGCCTATTTCAAGTTTAAGCATTCATCGAAACTAAAGATTTATTCAGAAGTTTTAAATTCGAATTTATTACAGGAGATTGAAGATTTAAAAACTGAATTGGCTTCAGAAGAATTTCTTTCGGAAAAGAATTATTTATTAGATAAAAAGCGATTTGAAAAATCAGAAGCTTATAATCGATTGATTAATTATAAAGAATTAAGTGAATCGGAATCGTTCAAAAAATATTTCCGCTTGAAAAAGAAGAACGATTTTCATTTAGTGAACGAATGGAAGTTAACTTTCTCTGAAGATTTTGAAGGTGATTGTCTGGATAAGGAAAAGTGGATAACACGATATTATTGGGGAGATGTTTTAATGAATGATGCTTATGCACTTCCTAATGATCCGCATATTTTTTCAGAGGATAATATTAAAATTTCAAATTCAATAGCTCGTCTTGAAACACGTAAAGAAATAGCTCAAGGTAAAGTTTGGGATCCAAGTATAGGTTTTGTTCCTAAAGAATTTGACTATACATCTGCTTTAATTAGTACAGGCAAATCGTTTAGACAAAAATATGGTCTCTTTGAAGCGAAGATTAAAGTCAGTGATATTAAGAATGTGATGCATTCATTTTGGATGCTTTCTGATACAAGTTTGCCACATATCGATATTGCCAGAACCAGTTCTTGTGGTAAATTATTTCCATCACAAATTACCGGAAACGAAAACAAACCAATTGTTAAGAAATCAAAGATTGATGGCTTAGATTGGACTAAGGATTTCTTTATTTATTCGTTGGAATGGGCACCAAACAAGTTGGTGTGGCGTATAAATGATGTGATTGTGAAAACAGAAACTGAAAATATTCCACAGGAACCGATGTATTTAATTCTTAGCTCAGGTGTTTCAAAACCTACAGCTGATGTTAATGCTGTAATGGAAATTGATTGGGTAAAGTGTTACGAAAAAGCTTAATTCAATAAAATATAAAGTATATAAAAATGCCCCTGATTCATTTGAATCAGGGGCATTTTTTATTTAGGTCAACCTTTATTTTGTCTCTTTTCAGCTAAGCGGTATAGTCTGTGCTCAACCTGAGTCGAAATTCTAAACATGACTGGTGCAACAATTAATGTTAAGAATGTTGCTACAGTTAATCCAAAGATTACTGTCCACGACATTGGTCCCCAGAAAGCCGTACTATCACTACCAAATGAAAGTTGTGGATCGAATTCAGTAAATAATGTTAGAAAGTTGAAGTTCATACCAACAGCTAAAGGCAATAAGCCTAATACCGTGGTAATAGCTGTAAGCAATACAGGACGTAAACGTGTTTTTCCTGCTTGAGCGATACAATCAATTTCTTGTTGCGGAGTCAGATATTTTCTTCCTTGTAAATCTGTATTAGCCTTTTTTTCTTTTCTAAGTAAATCGATATAATCGACCAGAACAATACCATTATTTACAACAATACCTGCGAGGGATATAATACCAATACCTGTCATTAAAATAACGAATGGCATTTGGAAAGTACCTAATCCAAGGAAAACACCAATAGTACTAAATAGTACGGTTATCATGATAATAAGTGGCTTAACTGCAGAGTTAAATTGAGTTACCAGGATAAGTGTAATTAAAGCTAAAGCAATCATTAGAGCTTCAGCAAGGAAGTTAGATGTTTCTTCTTGTTCCTCTTGTTCACCAGTTAGCTTAAAACTATATGCTTTAGGCATGGTATAATCAGCCATCAGTTCTCTAATGCGGCTGTTAATAAGATTTGCATTGAAACCTTCAACCACATTAGAATAAATGGTCACAACACGTTTATTCTCTATACGATTAATTCTTTCGTAGGTTGATCCATATTTATAAGAAGCAACTGATGAGATAGGAATCTGAATAAATTTGTTATTCACAGGACTCATCATCGAAATTTTTTGATTCATAAGTGCAGGCACATCATATCGATATTTGTCGCTTAATCGAAGCATAATATCATATTCATCTTCTCCATCTTTAAATTTAGAAACTTCTAAACCATAAAGAGAATTACGAAGTGCACTGGCAACTTGATTTGTTGATAAGCCAAAACGACGAACTTTATCTCTATCAATATTGATTAGCATTTCTGGTTTACCTTGATCCAAATCTAATTTTAGTTCTTCAACACCAGGAATTTTATCGTCATCAAGCATTTGTTTGATGTCATTCGAAATTGTTAATAGCTTTTCAAAATCGTCACCAGAAATTTCAAGGTTAATAGGATTACCAACTGGAGGTCCATTTTCGTCTTTTTCAACAAATATTTTAGCACCAACAAAACCATTTAAATTTTTCGAAATTAACTTCATAATTTCAGATGTACTATGACCTTTTCTTTCTTTAAACTCAACAAAGGAGATTGTAGTTAAGGATTTGTTTGCTGCACGAGATGCTTCGAACATACCACCTTTACCAGAACCAACATTAGTTGCAACTGAACGGATAATATCATTATAAGGCTCAAGTGTTTTCTTAACAATTTTTTCAACTCTGCTTGAAACTTCATCTGTTTTATGAATATCAGTACCTAATGGTAATTCCATAGTCACATAAACCGATTTTGGATCGTTATCCGGGAAAAAGACCATAACAGGACTACTACCAAAATAGAATGAAATAGATCCAACCATCAACATGAACGTTCCGAAGAAAACAATAAGTGGACGATAACTTTTAAGAGCAAATCGCAAACTTTTTTCATAGATATTTTCAAGGGTTACCAACATTTTTAATTGGAACCAACGAGCAAATGGTCTAAGAGCAAATAAATTGAATAGCATGATAAGTGCGATACAAGCTAATATATTTGCAAACAAAAAGCTTGAGGCAATATAGAATGGTATTGAAATAGCAATTAAAATAGATGCTATTGTTATAACACGCTTGTATTTTAATTTAGCACTGATATCATCAATCTTAACAAAAGTTGCTGTAAATACTGGATTTAGAATTAAGGCAACAAAAAGTGATGATGTTAATACAATAATCAGGGTAATTGGTAAATATTTCATGAACTCACCCATGATTCCACCCCACATAAGAAGAGGGAAAAAGGCTGCTACAGTTGTTGCTGTTGATGAAATAATCGGTCCTGCAATCTCACTTACACCTTTTTTAGTTGCTTCAAGAGGCGAATAACCTTCTTCGTGGAGTCGATAAACATTCTCGACGACGACAATGGCATTATCTACCAACATACCCAAAGCAAGAATCAGAGAGAACAGAATCATCTGATTAATGGTATAACCCATTTGATTAAGTACGATGAAGGAAATAAACATCGACATTGGAATAGCTAAACCTGAAAATAAGGCATTTCTTAATCCCATAAATAAGTATAGAATAAGAATAACCAGGATCATACCCATGATAATAGAATTCTCCAAGTCGCTAATCATACCACGAACATCTTCCGAAGTATCGTTGGTAACTGTTACGGTTAATCCCTCTGGTAAAAATCCACTTTCTTTAAGCTCATCAATAATTTTATAAATCTGATCGGTAGCTGCAAGAAGGTTTTCTCCTGATTTTTTACTTAATGAAAGAGATACAACCGGGTTATTATTTAATCGGGAAATAGAAGAAAGTTCTTCATATCCATCTTCAACTTCAGCTACATCTTTAAGATAAACAACCTTATTGTTTGTTACTTTTACAATGGTATTTTCGATTTGTTCCATTGATGTGTAATCAGCAGATGTACGAATACTTCTTCTGGTTTTGTCGGTAATTAAAGTACCAGCACTCATGGTGACATTTTCGTCAGCAATTGCTGTTTCTATATCTTTAAAAGCAATACCATTGGCTTCCATCTTATGAAGATCAGCGTTGATTTTAATCTCACGTTCATCGATACCTTTAATATCTGCTTCGGAAACTTCACTTAGTGATTCAAACTTATCTTGTAATTCTTCGGCAAAATGCTTCAAATCATTCAAACCATAGTCACCTGATAAATTCACATTAAGAATAGGAAAATCGGCCATATCAATATCCTCAACAATAGGATCATTGGGCAAATCATCAGGTAATTCGCTTAATGCTTTATCAACCTTATCTTTTGTGTCTTGTAGTGCTTGTTTAACCTCGATATCAGTTTCGAACTCGACAATAATTAAACTCATATCTTCGTATGAAGCAGAAGATAACTTCTTGACATTCTTTAAAGATTTCAACTCTTTTTCGATAGGTCTTGTTACCAGATTTTCTATATCGACAGGTGAGTTACCTGGGTAAGGTGTAGAAATTGAAATATTAGGAATAACAACTTCCGGGAATAATTCCCTTGGCATACCGACGTATGAAAATAAGCCGTACAAACATAAAAGTGCAGTCAGAATAAATATGGAATTCTTATTCTTTAAGGCTGCGAAAGTCGGCTTAAACTGCCTTTGTTCTGTCTCGGCAGATGTTTTTTTAGTATTATCGTTCATCTTTATAATATTGAAATCCGATTAAGAATCGGGATGAAATTCTAAATTGAGATATACGCAATTATTTGATATTAATAAGCGTACCGTTTACGACTTGTGAAAAACCTTCTGTAATAATTAAATCACCTAAAGTCAGCCCTGATTCAATCATAGAAAGGTTGTTGTAAGTTTTAGAAACATCAACATATACTTTTTCAGCAAGCATTTTTCCATTTTCCTTTTTAGCAATGTATAAATAGTTACCCTTAAAATCTTTTTTAATGATGATAGAAGGAACAACTAAAGCTTCATTCTGAACGAAATCGCGAATTTTAATAATTGAGATAAGGTTAGGCTTTATTTTTTGTCCTGGGTTTCTCAAGTTCACACGAACTTTAAAACTTCTGTTTGCAGGGTCGATAACATTTGAAGTACGGTAAATAGGTGCTTCAGTCTGGTAATTAATTGCTGGAAAATCTAATTGTGCATTACCACCTGCCTTAATTGCATTTAAAAAAGTTTCAGAAACATCACCTTCAACATAAACACGATTGATATTGACCAATTGAGCTAATGGGGTAGAAGGACCAGCCATCTCACCTTTTTTCTGATGAATTTCGTCGATGATACCATCAAATGGAGCACGAACAATAGCTAAATCTTTTTGTGCTATCATAGCATTTAGTCTACTTTTTTGAGCATCTAAATTTGATTTTGTAGTTAGGAATTCAACTTCAGAACCAATTTTCTGATTCCATAAACGTTCTTGTCTATCAAAAAGTGTTTTGCTTAAAGCTAGTTGAGTCTTTAATTCATCGATATCATTCTGGAGTTTTGAGAAATTTAATTGTGCTATAATATCACCTTGTTTCACATATTGACCTTCTTTTACGTCAATAGAAATGATATTTCCTGATGCTTCTGGTTGAATCGTAATGTTTTTATCTGCTTCAACATTACCTGTAATTTGAATATAGTGTTCAAATTTCGAAACATTCAATTTTTCAACATTAACATTTAGGGCTATTTCTTTATTTGCACCTTTATTAACTTCTGCTTCTAATTTTGAAATTTTAGCCTTTAGAGCTTTCATTTCAGTTTTGTATTCTTTCAGCTGTTCAGTTTTATTTTTATTCTCGTCAGCATTCTTTGCAGAACATGCAAACAATAATGGAATAAGACCTGCTATAATAAATTTTTTCATCGTTTTCTGTTTGTGAAATCAGTTTATAAAATCAACCGATTTGTGAATATGTGGTGATTTGATTGTTAAAAATATGCTTATAGTTTTCCTAGTGCTTTGTCGAAAGCAACTTTAGAATTCAATAAATTAAGTGTTGAATTGATAAAAGCTGAGTGAGAGTTCAAGTATTGTTCTTCGTTATTTGAAAGTTCGGTACTGGTTGAAACCCCTTCGTTAAATTTAATTAATGTTCTTTCATAAATACGTTTTGCAATTTCTAAACCTTTAAGATCATTTTCGTAGTTCTCTTTTGCATTTACAAGAGAGTTATGCGATAGACTTAAGTCTTTCTTTAAACTTTGCTCTGTATTGTATTTTTGATCTTCGATTTTTTTATAGTTGATTTTTTCCTGCTTAATTTTTGATCTTCGATTGAATCCTGTAAAAATTGGCATGCTTACCTTTAAACCAATCATAGATGATTTAAACCATGGCACTTCACTTTTATAAACATTCGATATATCAGAACTTGTATTTTTTCCTGTATTGTAGAAAGCAGAAATATTAGGAAGATATCCAGCTTGCTCATTTCTAATAATTAACTTTTGAGCTTTCAATTGAGTATCAACAATTCTATAATCGATATGATTTTCTAAATCAAGATCAGTTGATTCAGTTTTTGTCATTCTAAGAGGAGTAATAAAAGCATCTAAGTTATTTTTAAGATTTATTTTTTTTTCAATATCGTATCCCATTGAAAACTTAAGCATGATAAGAGCATTTGAAATAGCTCTTTTGGCATCAGATAGCTGATTTTCGGACCGTTTCAACATTAACATCACCTGATCAACATCCAGTTCTTCTCGAAAACCATTCTCGTAATAAGCTTTGGTTTCGAAATGTGTTTTTTTCGTAATGACTAAGTTTTCCTCTATGGTTTTATAGTTTTCACGAGCGACCAACACATTATAATAGGCTTGTGCAACCGCGTCTTTTACTTCAATTTCAGTTTTAGCTTTGGTATTTTGAGAAAGTTGAACAAAAACCTTAGCTGCACCAAGGCCTACAATATAGGATCCATCAAAAATTTTCTGATCAACACTAATGGTAGCAGAGCCAGCATAGGTTTGTCCAAATTTTACAGGCGTGTATTCACCAGGGGTACCACCAAAAATTTCTGCTGGTAGCAAACTTACTGCAATGTCTAAATTTTTGGTATAATCAGCATTAGCCTTAACCTGTGGCAAACCAGTTGAAATAGCTTCCCAAACTTTTTTCTTAGCCACCTTTAAATCGTAATCACTGCCTTTTACTGTAAAAGAATTTTCTAAGGCGTAATTTTGAGCTTCTTGCAAGCTGAACTTTGTGAGATTCTCTGTTTGAGCATTTGTGATCAAACATGAAAATACCAACAAAACGATACTTGCAATTTGTAGGATATTCTTCATTTGTCCTTTCATTATTTTGTGGTGATTTATTATATTTTAATTATTTCTCAGATATTTTTCTCAAGCATTCAATACCTTTTATGCTACATATTCCATGTAAATGATATACTGTGAGTTCTCTATTTAGTTCCTCACTCATTAGTTCTTCTTCGCTGAAAACATCATACTCCTCGTTCCACATATTTAAATAGAAGCGAACTAATAAATTGGTAATAATATCAATATTCAATTCCTGACGATATAAACCTTCGTTAATGCCTTGTTTAATATTGAGTTTCAATTCTTCACCGAAGAGTTTCATTTTACCGCTTTTGAATTTATTCCATAGTTCAGGATGGTATTTTTTTAAATCAAATTCCAAAGAATGATATGGTTTTTTTATCATTTCTGAAACAAATTGATAAAATTTCCAGTAGCGTTCAATGGCATTAAGACCTTCAAATTTTGGAGACTCAAATGAGAATTTTGGATGTGCTAATTCCCAGTTTAATACCTGACTTATAAGATCCTGTTTATTTGCATAGTATTGATATAGAGTTTTTTTAGAAATAGCGAGTTTCTTTGAAATATCATCCATTGAAACGCTACGGGTTCCACATTGAAAAAACATTTCACAGGCACTTTCTAATATTTTTTGCTTTTGACTTTCCATTTTGCAAATATAGTACATAAATAAACCAAGGAAACTATTGACTCTTTAAAAGTTTCTTAAGTTTCATTACAATTCCTTGAAATGAAAATTTCATTTCTTATTTCAATCTATTCATACAGCCTCTGGATAATTATCTGATTGTGAAAGTAGGAAGTAATGAATAAGAAGTGTGATTCTTTTAGGTGAACTGGGAATAATAATCGGTAAATGGATGAAATAACCGAATATCACAGATTTTGGATTGAAGTAGAATTATTCTCATTAATAAGCTTAAAGCCTTTTGCTACCCAATCTTCCATGCCTTTTTTTAGGCTGAATACTTTATGTGGATATTTCTCAGCTATTAGCCAACTTGCTTTTTGGCAACGTTTCCCATATTTGCAGTAAATTAATATGGATTTACAATTTGGTGTTGTATCGAGAATTGAAAATAGTTTTTCCGAGGTTTCTGCAAACACAGCTCCTTTAATATGACCATCTAAATGGTCTATTTTTCTACTTACATCAATAATTAGATGGTTCTTCTCGTTTACAATAAGAGAATGAAATTCTTTCGCACTTACTTTTTGAAATTCTATTTTCTGTGCTTGACACATAAAACTAGTAGCAAGGATAAGAATACTAATGTATAATATGCGTTTCATTATAAATATGTTTATTTTCAAATGTATAATAAAAGAAACCTAAATTATTCTTCAATAAAAAAGAAATCTGACATCACATCGTTTGATATGAAAACACCTTTATCTGTTAGAATAATGTGCCCATTTTCGATTCTGACATCATTACTTTGAATAAATTTTTCAGCTTTTTCCATACAATATTTACTGTAAAACGCTCCAAACTCACTTTGAACTATATCCAAATTCAGTCCCCACATGGTTCTTAGCGAGGTTAAAACATAATCGTTAAACCTATCGTTGAAACTGAGTTCTTCAAATTCGGAATAATCTTCACCTTCTTCAACGGCTTTCATGTACTTTAAATTGTCCGAAATATTCCATTCACGTTTATTTATATTGTAAGAATGTGCTGATGGCCCAAGTCCTAAGTACATTTTTTGTTGCCAATAACTGCTGTTGTGACGTGATTCCAGACCTTTTTTACCAAAATTGGAAATTTCATAATGTAAAAATCCATGCTTTTTAGCTTCCGATATTAATAGCTTATACTGAGCCAAGCTAACATCTTCATCTACTTCCTTAATAATTCCTTTTTTCAGTTTGTGAGTAAAAACCGTATTAGGATCATACATGAGGTGATAGGAAGAAATATGCTGAATATTGAGCTCGAACACCTTCTTTAAGTTTTCTTCCCACTTTTCGAATGTTAAGCCTGGTACGCCATATATTTGATCAACAGAAATATTATCAAATCCATAATCCTGCGCTCTTTTTATAGCTGAATAGGCTTGTTCCCCTGTGTGACGACGATTCATTAAAATAAGATCTTCGTCATGAAAAGATTGAATACCTACAGATAACCGGTTGACTGATGATTCTTTGAGAGCTTGCAGGTAATCATGGCTTAAATCATCAGGATTAGCTTCTAAAGTAACTTCTGCGTTTTTATTAATATTGAAATAGCGGGCTACTTCATCAATAAGAGATTGAATTTCTTTAGGAGAATAAACCGATGGCGTACCACCACCAAAATAAATACTGTCTATATTTTTTCCTTCAAGATATTTTCTTCTATCAGCTAACTCCTTTTTCAAGCAATTCAGCATCCTGTTTTTAGCTTGTAAGCTAATGCTTTTATGAAATGCACAGTAATGGCAGAGTTGTTTGCAAAAAGGAATATGAAAATAAATACCTGACATATAAGCCTGTTTAATAGATTGATAAGATAATTTTAATTTCAGAAACGATAGAATAATGATTATCTTAACTAGCCGAATTTGAAATGGTGATGCAACGTTAGTTAAAAATTGTCGTCTTTCAGATAGTTGATACCAACCAAATTAAGAATTTTGTTTCAGCCCGACTAATCGGGGAAAAATATTAAGCATGAATAAGATAAAAAATATAATAACAAGCCTTGTTGCAGTAGTATTGATATTTGCAATTAGTACTCCGGTTTTTGCTGATGGGGTTAAAGGTAACGGTAATGTACAAACTGAAGAGCGCGATGTAAGTGATTTCTCAGGTATAAAAGTGAGTGGTGCTTATACTATTTATCTAAGCCAGGATAATGAATGTAGCCTTAAGGTTGTTGCAGATGAAAATATTCTGAAACTGATAAAGACTGAAGTTAAGAATGGTGTACTTTATATCAAGAATAAAGAAAGTATTCGTGACACCAAAAAAATGGAATTACATATATGTTTTAAATATCTGCGATTTTTGAAAGCATCAGGAGCAATTTCTTTGAAGAATGCAAGTGCCTTAAAATTTGATGAATTAAATATTGAGGTCAATGGAGCTTCTTCTGCTAAATTAGAATTGTCTGCCAATAAACTATCTATTGATAATAGTGGTGCTTCATCGATAAATTTGAAGGGAAAAGCTAAAGAATTGGACATAGAGATATCTGGTGCAGGTAGTGTAAATGCTATTAATCTGAAAGTACAAGAGGCTCGTGTTGATATTAGTGGTGTTGGTACCGGTAAAGTTTATGTAGAAGATAAATTAAATGTTAGTATCTCAGGTATTGGTTCGGTAAAATATAAAGGTAATCCTAAGGTTACAAGTGATATTTCATTCCTTGGTGTACTCCGAAAAATATAAAACTCATTAGAATAAAATTATTGAATTCCTCAATGTTTAAAAAAGTTAAACATTGGGGAATTTTGTTTGTAAGCTATTGAGCTTTGAAAATTCTTAAGCAACTTTATGCCTGAGTTCAGTCTATAATGAATTCAGAGAGTCATACAAAAATTGTATATTTAAAATATGGGCACGAATTTATTCTTAAGAAATATTATCTGGGCAATTATCATTTTTGTATTGTGTTCGGTACCAGGCGATAGTTTACCGGAAACTTCTATGATTGTAATTCCATATTTTGATAAGATGGTTCACTTTGGCTTATTTTTTATTATGGGAATATTCCTTATTGCTGAGTTGAGATATCAAACAAAACTGAGTCGAATCAGTATTGCCATTATTACTTTTGCAGTAGTTGCAACCTATGGAGGAGTAATAGAAATTTTACAAGAACACTACTTTACAAATAGAAGTGGTGATTTTTTGGATCTTTGTGCTGATGTAGCTGGGGGGATCACTTCTATATTCATGTTTCCATTCCTAAAAAAACAAAAGGACTTACTTTTGAATCGTAAGCCCTTTTGTAATTATTCTTTTCTTAAGAAGATTTTATAAACTGATATATTCTTCAGTACCTTCAATTTCAGTAATTAATTTCCCTACTGTTCTGTCGTTAAACAAATCGTAAAGTTGCTGGCGAATACCACCAAACTGACCGTGTACCGGACATGGATCTTGGTTGTTGGTATCGGTTTTGCAAGGACGCATACCAATTAAACAATTCTCAAACATATCAAGTCCATCTACAATCTCAACGATATTCATCAAGCTAATTTCCATAGGATCCTTACCCAAACCAAAACCACCATGTGGTCCTTTAGTTGAGCTAAGGAGTTTTTGTCTGGCTAAGCTTTGAAGAATCTTACCCAAAAATGGAGTAGGAATTTCTAAATCTTCAGATATCTTTTTAATACCGATCTTCTTACCATCCTGAGCATTTAAAGCCAAATAGATAACCGATCGGATTGCGTATTTACAAGTATTCGATAACATTCTTATTCTTTCTAATAATGATTAGTCATGCGCTTTTTAGTGAGCAACATTAACTAGAGGTGATGTTTATGATCGGGTTAATTTATACTTCTTACTGAAGATAAATAACCCAACTGGGCAAATATAGGAAAATTAAAAGATTAATAACGCATCTCTAACTCTGTAATTCTCAATTTATCATGATTCTTAAATCCTGATAGACCATGTTTATCTATTTTACAGGAATCTTATCAATTCTGTTTTGGTGACGCCCACCTTCAAACTCAGTTGAAATAAATGTTTCTGCTATAGCTTGTGCTTCATCGTATGAAATGAAACGAGCTGGCATACCACAAATATTTGCATTATTGTGCTGACGAGCCAATTCTGCAATTTCAGCTGTCCAACAAAGAGCAGCACGAATACCTTGGTATTTATTAGCTGTCATTGTAATGCCATTTCCACTACCACAAATAGTAAATCCGAAATTGAATTCTTTATTTTCTACAGCTTTAGCCAATGGATGAGCTGTATCAGGATAGTCCATACTATCTTCTGAGTGACAACCATAGTCTTTTACTTCATGACCTTTTTGAGTGAAAAATTCGACCAATTGATTTTTGTATTGAAATCCGGCGTGGTCACAAGCAATTGCAATTTTCATACTTTTTCTTTTGTATTTATACGCTAACAAAGCTTGGTAAGAGAAATACGTGGACTTTATTAGTGAACAAGATGGGTTTATTATAAATGATTGTTATTTAGCTCACAAAAGTAGTAAAATATGTAGCAAGGTAGATGTGTCTTTAAATCTTTTGTAGATCTAAATCTTAAATTCGTCATTATTAGTAAGCTTTAAAGTTGATTTTGATGTTATGTGATATTTAATAATTTCTGTTGAAATATTTTTTTGAAATTGCGAAATCATTTGAGCCTTCTTTTCTATTTTTGTTTCATGATTGATCAATCAACAGTACAAAGAATTTTTGATACAGCTCAAATTGACGAAGTTGTTTCCGATTTTGTTACACTTCGTAAACGAGGTGTCAATTTTTTGGGTTTGTGTCCATTCCATAACGAGAAAACACCATCATTTACAGTATCACCTGCCAAAGGTATTTATAAGTGTTTTGGTTGTGGAAAGGGAGGTAACTCGGTTAATTTTGTAATGGAGCATGAGCACTTGGATTATGTAGGTGCTTTAAAATACCTTGGAAAAAAATATCATATCGATATCGTTGAAGAAGAACTGTCTCCTGAGCAAGAACAAAGAAAGAACGACAGAGAGAGTATGATGATTGTCAACTCTTTTGCACAAAAATATTTCACTGAGAACCTTTACCAAAGCGAAGAAGGTATTGCTGTTGGAATGAGTTATATGAAACAGCGTGGTTTTCGTGAGGATGTAATCAAAAAATTCCAAGTTGGTTTTTGCCTTGATAATTGGAATGCTTTTTCGAATAGTGCCACACAAGCAGGATATAAAAAAGAATTTCTTGTTAAAACAGGATTGAGTATCGATAAGGAAAAAGGCTTAATTGACCGTTTTAAAGGACGCGTTATTTTTCCAATTCATGGAATTGCCGGTAGAACACTTGGTTTTGGAGGGCGTATTTTAAAGAAAGATCCTAAGGCTGCTAAATATTTGAATTCTCCTGAGTCTGAAGTATATCACAAGAGTCGTATTCTATATGGTATCTATCAGGCTAAAAAAAGCATGGTACAGAATGATAAATGCTATTTGGTTGAAGGTTATACCGATGTCATTTCTTTTCATCAGGCGGGTATCGAGAATGTTGTTGCTTCTTCGGGAACAGCTCTTACTGCCGATCAAGTTCGATTAGTAAAACGCTTTACCAATAATATGACTATCATTTATGATGGTGATCCTGCTGGGATAAAAGCCTCTCTTAGAGGAATCGATTTGGTTTTGGAACAGGAATTGAATGTGAAAGTGCTACTTCTGCCGGAAGGTGAAGATCCAGATTCTTTTTCAAGAACGATGAGTTCTTCCGAACTGATACAATATATAGAGAAGAACGAAACTGACTTTATCGTATTTAAAACGAATTTACTTTTAGCCGATGCTAAAAATGATCCGGTTAAACGAGCTAATCTTATTATAGATATTGTGCGTTCAATTGCTATTATACCTGATAATATTGTTCGTTCGGTGTATATAAAAGAATGTTCGGGTATATTAAATGTTGCTGAAAATGTTCTGTACGATGAGATTAATAAGATAAAAGGACGGTTGCAGGAAGAAGCCTGGAAAAATGAACAACGATCTAATATCGAACTTCAGGCACGAGAGGATTCAATTGTAAACCAATCTATTATCAGAGCAGATAATGATTGTGATTTAGAAGAACGAGCTTTGGTTCGCTTATTACTCAATTTTGGGAATGAAGAATTGTTCAATAATAAGAACGAACAAGGTGAAGAAGAAATAACTTTGGTAGGTAATTATATTGTTGATGAACTCGAACGAGATGAGTTAACTTCGGTAAATGGAGCTTATCAACAGGTTTTCGATGAGTATTTGAAGAATAAGTTTGATCCAAACTTTGAGGCAAAGCGATTTTTTAGAGATCATACAGATTCTAAAATTGTACAGCTTGCCGCCGATATTATGAGCGAACCTCACCAGTTAAGTGGCATGTGGACTCGTAAGGATAGTTATATCGAATCGGAAGAAATGAAGCTGAAGGAAATTGTCCCTAAGCTTGTGAATGAATATAAAGTAAAGAAAGTTAAACTTCTGATTGAGGAAGTCGTTAAAGAAATGCAGGATGTTCAAAAATCTGGAGATGCAGATCGATTAATGGAATTGATGAAACAAAAAATGGTTCTCGATCAGATAAAGAATGCAATTTCTAAGGAACTGGGTAACCGAACTGTATTTTAAATATTGTACAAAAGGGGGGATTCGACCTGTTTCGATAGCCATATATAAAGAAGAAATTTATGAAAACTGTATTTATAGAAGATCAAAAGGAGATCGATGAAATTATTAAATCATGTGATCTTTGCAACTTAGGTGTTATCGATACTGAAGGTAGGCCCTATGTTGTGCCAATGAACTTTGGTTATTTAGATGGTTATATCTATTTGCACGGAGCTAATTTTGGTTTATTGATTGATTCGCTAAAAAAGAATCCGGAAGCTTGTATTACTTTTTGTACCGATACAGTTTTAGCCTATCAAAACGTAGACGTTGCTTGCAGTTATAGAGTAAAAGGTAAAAGTGTTATTGTAAGAGGCAAAATTGAGTTTATTCATGATTACGATCAGAAGGTGGATGCTTTAAATTCATTGATGGCGCAATTTACCGATAGAAAATTCACCTATAATTCTCCCGCAGTTAAAAATGTGGAGGTTTATAGAATGAAAATGGATGATTTCACTGCAAAAGAGTTTGGAAAATATAATGAGCAAAAATTTCCATGGATGGATAAGCACCACAGACCAAAGTCTGTTTAATCTAATTGTCCCGTCCTTAAATAAAATAGATAATTATATCATCTGATATTAATTAACCTTCCACACTTAGAGTCAACTAATAATATTCCTTTGGATAATATAAGAACTTCAATTGTATCCGTCAACGATGTTCGATATTAAGATGAATTTTGACTTAGCTCAAATTATAGCATAGCTTATAACTTGACAGATTTGACACTTGTTTTGTAATAATCATAAACATACATTTGCAGCCTAACAATAAAAAAATTATTCAAAATTTATTATCTGTAATGTCCTTACTTATTGTTTTTGAGAATATTAAGTAAATGCTGCATTGCAAATAATAGATAATATTAAAAAAAATTATGAGGAAAATTCTTTGTGCTTTTGTTCTAATTTCGGTTGCCTTATTATCTTGTGATAAAAGCTCTGATTCAGGTTTAGACGATCTAAAAAAAGAAAATCAAGAATTACGTGATGCTCTGGCTGCGAATTCAAAAATTACAAATGTTGAATTTTCAGAAACAGAAATGATTCTGACTTACAGCAATGGTTTAAAATTAACGAGCCCAATTCCTGACGTACTAAAAGGTGAAGCTGGTGATACACCTCGTATTGGTGATAATGGAAACTGGTGGATTGGTGACACTGATACAGGTGTAATTGCACAGGGACAGAATGGTTCTAATGGAAACTCTCCATACATTGGCGAAAATGGTAACTGGTGGATAAGCGAGTCGGATACGGGTATTGCCGCTATGGGAAAAGATGGAGCTGATGGCGTTGGTATTAAGAGTATAACTTACGACCCATTAACAGGAATGATGACCATCACCTTAACCAATGACCAGATTACTAAATTTGTTGTGACAAGTAATGGAGATGGAGATTTATCCGCTAAGATATTAGAAGATCTTAATGGGAAGTATTTGATGACAAAAGCAACTATGGGTGATATCCCTTATGCTGAAATTGAATATAACGATGAGAACCAGATTACGAAAATGACTTCTTACTCAGCAGATGGCTATCAATTGTTTAAGAGTTTTGAAGTGGAGAAAGTGTATGAGAATAGTAAGCCAAGTAAGATTGTTACAAGAAGGTTTGCTACAGAGAAAACGGTGAAATATGAGATTGAGTATGCCCAAAATAGAAGAGGATACGAAGAGGTTATTTTGAATGAGGATAAAGGATCCGAATTTGTAGAGGAAAATCAGGATGGAACATATTCTTATTTTAATAGATATGGTTCTTATGGTAGTGGAGACATTATTTATCGAAAATATTTTGCTACAAAAGGAGCTCGTTTAGAGAATGAAATTGTTGATAATGGAGATGGAACTTTTAAAGTGTATTGTTTGAGGTCAGATTATCAATCTCTTAATTCAAGTACTGGAGAGTATGATAATTATTATTGTTACTATGTTTATGATGACTGTTTGGTTTCAGATTATGAGGGCTCCTATAGCGAATCACTTAAAATAGCAGAAGGTGTTTTTAAAATTTACGAATATTGGGAAAGTTCAGATTTTTATATATCTGGAGAACTTGTGACAAAATATTATATTGATTGTTCTTATACACGTACGATTACTGGGGTTTATGAGATTGGAGATTTAATGACTGAAACTTTTGCTGAATTGGAATACAATTCCAGTAACCAATTGGAAAAAATCTACGAAAGTAGAGAAGAGGGAGCGGAAGCTTCTGCTTATTTGCAGAACTATTATGCTGCTGGTAACATAGTTAAAACTGAGAGATACAATAAGGAAGGTAATAGTTGGGTGAAAGATGCAACTTACTTAAGCTTTGATTACAACTCTCAAAACCTGTTATTACAAACTATTGAGAATGATGCTGCAGGAAATGAAAAAGTAATTGCTAAAATTGATTACGATCAGGAAGGTAATCCAACAGAAATATTCAAATACTCAGGAAAACAAGTCGACCATCGTTGGATGGTTGATCCTGCAACAGGTATTAGCAGTGGACAGGAAATAGTTGTAGCTGAAGCAGGTTTGCACTCTATTGCTAAGTTAGAATACAATTACACCATGAAAAATTTCTTAGGAAATACTTTCGCTGGCGTATTCCCTGAATTATATGGCTTTAATTTTAATAATGCATTAAAACGAGTAAGCATCTCTAATTCTATAAATGCAGGAGCTATAGATTACAAGGATTTTAATGATGGTGGCTATCCTGAGACAATGGAATTCATTGGATATGGTGAAGAAGAATCATTCGTTGGACAATTAAAGATCGAGTATAAGAAAATTGACTAATCTAAGTTAAAGCCAATTTTGCTTAAGAGGAGAAAAAAGATTTTTTATTTATAGATTTTGAGAGGCTGGCCTATTTTGAGTCAGCCTCTTTTCTAATAGGAGTTTATGCTACGTTTTATTATCATCTTATTGCTTTTCTCATTTCAGTTGAATGCCCAAAATACTTATAAGGGGATGGTTGTTGATGCCAATTCTTTAAAGGTTATCAGTGGTGCTAGTCTTGTAAGCGAGAATCAAAACTATCATACTATAAGTGATCATAAGGGACGGTTTTCAATTGATGTTGGCGAAGTTGATTCTCTGCGTTTTATGGTTAGGCATTTATCTTACCATCCATATTCTTTTTATTTAAAGAAGAATAAGCAGGAAATAAAAATAGAATTGAAACCCTTGGTGGTCGACTTAGAGCATGTTAATGTTTCTGCTTTGGCCGCAAGAAAGAAGAAGATTTCAACAGGAACAATCCTCATTGGAGTCGATGAAATAGAATCCCTTCCCACTCAGCTTGGCGAAATAGATGTGTTAAAGGTACTTGAACTTCAAGCTGGCGTAATTCGGACAAGCGAATTGAGTTCAGGTATTAATGTGAGAGGAGGATCTGGTGGACACAACAGTTTTTTATTGGATGGACAGGCAATATTTAATCCCAACCATCTTTTGGGCTTTATGAGTACCTTTAATTCTGATCTTTTGAGTCAGGTATCGATGGATAAGGATGCATATCATCCCAGACTTGGAGGTAGCTTATCATCTTATATACAAGTTAAAAATAGAATAGGATCTAAAGACTCTATAAAAACTAAGTTAGGAATTGGTTTGCTTTCTTCACGTTTTATGCTTGAAGGTCCGATTAAAAAGTCAAAGTCATCATTTATATTGGGCATGAGGAGATCTTATTTCGATTTATTTACCAAAAGCTATAATAAGATTCATGAAGACAAAAAGGAGTTTTCTCCACTCCCGGAATATAACTTTAGTGATATTCAATTTAAAATACATACTCAGATAAATGAGAATAGTTTTTTAGAGTTAAATGCATTTAAAAGTTATGATGATCTTGATTTATTGAGCGATAAATCAAAATCATTGGGAACAACTTGGGGAAATCAGTTTCTAAACCTGCATTTGCGCAAATATATGTCTTCACGAAGCCAATTATCTGTCAACTCAGGTATTAGTCATTATGCTTTCGATTTGGAACAAAAGCATCATTTGCGTTTAAAAATGGAGAGTAGTGTGTTGCGCTGGAACAACTCAGTGGATTGGAGTTTTAAACTTAATTCTAAATTGAATATTGATGTTGGAGCTTTTTTCGATTACTCATGGTACAAAAATGATAACAGTGAAGTTGAAGAAGATTTGGTGCTGAATCAGTATGAAGAGAGTTTGAATTCCATATATTCAGGAGTTTATGTTTGGAGTGATGTTGTTCTCTTTCAAGGCTTGGAATTAGGTATTGGTTGCAGGCTGAATGTCTTCGATACAGATAAAATGATTGTTAAAACTTCGCCCAGATTACAATTGAAATTTATTCGTAAAACTTGGGCAATGAACTTGTCTTATTCGAAAACGCACCAGTTTAATCATCTCATTTCGGCTTATGGTATCAATTTACCCAATGATTTATGGTACCCTTCAAGTGAAAAAGTCCCGGATGAGATGGCTGATCAGTTATCATTAGGTTTTGATTTTATGCAAGTTGAGTATCTTAAATTACGAACGTCTGTCTACTATAAAAAAATGAAGAATCAATTGGATTATGTTGAGGGGGCTGATTTGCTCTTTAAAGATATCTCAGAGCAAATTCTACTTTCTGATGGTGATGCTAAAGGAATGGAAGTTGAGGCCCGATATCAGAAACGGAGACTTACTGGGAATATAAATTACACTTTAGCGGATACCTGGCGTAAAAATAACCTAATTAATCAGGGCGAACGATTTCACCCTTCTTTTGATATCACACATAAACTGAATCTTTCTTTTCAATATAAGCTATCTCCTTCCTTATCTTTTTCTGCCGCATGGTTCTATGCTTCAGGTCAATCTATAACATTTCCAGCAGGCGCAGTTTTATTACAGGGTTTTGGAAATGAGAAAGTCACACCTCGAGTAGTACCCCTTTATGGAGATAGATTCAATGTCCGAATGTCACCAAGTCATCGGCTTGATATTGGCTTGAAATATGTGAAAAATCATCATAAGGGTAAATCGATTTATAGCTTTGGGATTTATAATTTATATAATAGAGCAAATCCTTACTTTTATTATTTTGATACTGAAAAGACTGCTGATAATACGATTCGCATATTGCCAAAACAAAAATCACTAATACCCTTTTTGCCAAGTTTAAATTATACATATGAATTTTAAGATCTTAAATCAGTATTTACTTGTTAAAATATTTAGCGTATCAATATTCTGCCTTATCATGCACGGGTGTATGCTCGATGGTCAGGCTGATATCGATATTCCAATCGCGAATCAGGAATTAATGCTTGAAGCTTACTTAACTCCGGGGCGCAATTTTGAACTGATGTTGATGGAAAGTAATAAATTGAGTGAAGATCTGAGTCTTTTATTGAACTGGCGCGCTGATGTTAATATAAGCTTTGGTCACGATACGGTTCATCTTTTAAATATCTTGAATTTCGAAAAGGAATCTAAACGAGTTTTTAATTACGGGAGTCCCATTTTGGTTTCTTCTGCTGATGGCGATTATTATCAACTAAGCGTATTAACTCAATCGGGTAAGCATATTACTGCTCAAACTGAACTTGTAGAGTCTGTGGCTATTAAAGATTTCGATATTGATGATTACTCATGTACAGTGAGGTTTTTGAATGATATTAATCCCGAAAAGCGTTATTATTCTTTAATGATAGAAGGATATATAGATACTAAGTATATTAATAAACGAGGCTATTTTGATGCAAGTGGAATTGACGAAACTCTTATTTCCTTCGTAGAAAAGGGGAATTTTTATAAATGGGAATCCCTTAAAATAAAGCTTTTTCATATAACACGAGAAAATTACCTCTTCCAAAGTTCGGTCAATCAAGCTCTGGGAGCTAATGAAGATCCATTTTCTGTTCCTTCAAAAATTCAATCTAATATTCAGGGAGGCATTGGTATATTTACTTATTATACCGTCGATTCTTTAACTGTTCGATAATACAACCAACATTGTATTATTAGATGTAATATTGATTGTAAGATTAATATTTGTACTATCCTTCTTGTTTAGGACGATTAATTAATGGGAGAAATACCCTCTTATTTTCCATTTTCACTTTTTTTCAAAAATAATTGCATCTGCTTTA
>NZ_JAKJSD010000013.1 GCF_029029505.1 Ancylomarina sp. DW003
TCGGGCTGATTACAGCGCCAAAGCGGGTGCAAAGATAACAGCTTTTTATTTCTAATTCCAAATGAAATTTGAATTTTTTTTAAGTTTTTTTTCTCAAAGAAAATTAACTCAACTTCTCGTTACCATCACCAAAATTTTTAAGAACTTCCCGCTGTATTAGCGGCTGCAAATATAAGAAACTTAATTCTAAACTTGCAAATCTTTTTTCGTTTATTTTTTAATTGTTTTTATCGGGACATCCCAATGTTTTCAATACTTACAAACGATTCAAAGATCTTCGCCTCTCTCTTAAAGCGAGTGCAAATATAGAGCTTTTAATCCCAACTTTCCTAATGAGAAATGCAAGTTTTTTGAAAGCAATACTTAATGCGCTGAGAGGCAGATAGAATTATTTTTAAAAAAGATTTACAGAGCCTTATTCCAGGGATAAATCGGCTCTCAAAAAACAGACTAATCATTGAGAATAATTTATAAAGACACAAAAGCTTATTACATCTTATAAGAATACTCATTCATCGAATAATTAAGCTATAAAGCAAGTAAAACTGATACATTAGCGTGAAATCTGATTGATTCACAAAGAACTACAAACAAACTGTGCTTCATGAGACAAAAAAAAAAATATCTTTTGATAATTTTTCATTTGTCAATAGATTTGCCAATCAAGGAATACATCATATTCCAGACACCAGAAAACCGACTAAAAACAATCTTTTACAATTAAAAACAAACCATGAATTTAAAAAGACTATTCATCGGTGCCTTCTTACTACTAATAACCATTGGTAGTTGGGCACAAGCCAATCCCCTATGGATGAGATACCCAAATATCTCGCCTGATGGTAAAACCATCGCATTTAATTATATGGGAGACATATATAAAGTGAGTGCTGATGGTGGTGAAGCAATTCGCCTAACATCAAACCCTGCATACGACTATAATGCAATTTGGTCTCCCGATGGCAAACAAATTGCTTTTGCTTCAGACAGAAAGGGTAATTTTGACATATATACGATGTCATCTGAAGGAGGAACACCAAAGCGTATCACGACAAATTCAACAAAAGAAATCCCATCATCATATACCCCTAATGGAAAATCAATCCTCTTTTCAGCAACTTTAGCTGACAGCTATAAAAATGCAATGTTTCCTAAGGGCTACCTCTCTGAGCTTTATTCTATACCAGTAAACGGTGGACGTGAAACGCAAATATTAACAACTCCTGCCGAGGATGCTCATTTCAATAAAGCAATGACTCAGATTATCTACACAGATAAAAAAGCTGGAGAAAATGCCTGGAGAAAACATCACACATCTTCAGTTGCAAGAGATATCCGTTCATATAACGTAAAAAATGGAAAACATGATTTCTTAAGCACCTTCAAAGGAGAAGATCGTCAGCCTATATATAATAATGATGAATCTGCTATTTATTATCTAAGTGAAAAATCTGGTTCATTCAATATCTGGAAGATGAATACAGACATGGGTAACAACAAAACACAAATCACAAAATACACGGAAAACCCTGTTCGCTTTCTATCTATTAGTAATAATAACACCCTATGCTACGGATTTAGAGGTGAAATCTACACGCAAACAGAAACGGGTAAAGCTGAGAAATTAGATGTAACAATCAGAATTGATCACACCGCCTATAAAAATACTTTCCTAAGTAAGTCGTCAGGTGCTACTGAAATGTCTGTATCTCCTAATGGAAAAGAAATTGCTTTTATTATTCGTGGAGAAGTTTTCGTTACTTCAGTTGATTACTCAACGACAAAACAAATAACTAAGACCCCTGAACAAGAGCGTAGCGTAAGTTTTAGTCCTGACGGTAAAAGCTTAGTGTATGCTGGTGAAAGAAATGGAAGCTGGAATCTTTATCGTACCAAAATCAAAAACGAAAGTGAAATCGACTTCACGCATTCGACTCTACTGATAGAAGATGAAATTCTAGCTAATTCTCACGAGACATTTCGTCCAGTATATTCTCCTGATGGAAAAGAAATCGCATTTCTTTCAGATAGAACCGAATTGCAAGTGATTAATTTGAAGAGTAAAAAAATCAGAACAATTCTTGAAGGGAAATGGAACTATTCGTACACAGATTCAGACTTATACTTTGAGTGGTCTCCAGATGGGAAATGGTTTTTGATGGATTACAATGCAAAAACAAGATGGCCTAACTCAGATATTGGTTTAATAGATGCTCAAGGTAATGGCAATATTACCGATTTGACAAATTCAGGCTATATTGATGGTGGTGCTAAATGGATTATGGGCGGCAAAGCCATGATTTGGGCATCGGATCGTTTTGGAATGCGAAATCATGCAAGTTGGGGATCGCAAAATGATGTTTTTGCCATGTTTTTCACTCAAGATGCTTTCGACCGTTTTAAAATGAGCAAGGAAGAAGCTGAACTTCAGGATAAGTTAGACAAGGAGAAGAAAAAGACAGAGGCCGACAAGAAGGATGAGAAAAAAGACAAGAAAAAAAAGAAAGATGACAAAAAAGTTAAACCTCTGGAAATAGATTTAGAAGACTATGAAGATCGTGTTGTACGATTAACCATCAACTCATCTAACTTGGCTGATGCTGTTATGACTCCTAAAGGCGACAAGTTGTATTACTTAAGCAAGTTTGAAGGTGGACACGATCTTTGGATGCACGATTTTAAAAATGAGGAAACGAAAAAAGTTCTTAAACTTTCTGGCTATAGTTCTGACATGAGCATAACAAAGGATGGAAAATTTATCTTTTTACGTTCTGGTAGTCATTTTATACGAATTGCAACTGCAGGAAATAAGCGTAAAAACATTAGCTATCGTGCAGAAATGAATTTAAATGAAGATGCTGAACGCGAATACCTGTATGAGCATGCCTGGAGACAAACCAAAACAAAATTCTATCGTGAGGATATGCATGGTATCGATTGGGATGCATACAAAGCAGAATACAAACGCTTTTTACCTCATATCAATAACTCTTATGATTTTGCCGAATTATTAAGTGAATTATTAGGAGAACTTAACGCATCGCACACCGGTTCGGGTGCCAGAGTAAAACGATCAGGTGCTGACAAAACTGCTAGCCTTGGTGTTTTCTTCGACACCAACTTTAAAGGGAAAGGTTTAAGAATAGCTGAAATTGTTGATAAGTCACCTCTTAAAAAAGCTAAATCTAAAGCCACAATAGCTTGCATTATTGAGAAAATTGATGGTGTTGAGATTACTGAAGGAATGGACTACTACCCTTTATTAAACCACAAACAAGGTAAAAATACTCTTCTTAGCTTTTATAATCCTGCGAGTAAAAAACGTTGGGATGAAGTAATAAAGCCAATATCAAGACGACAATTCGATGGATTACTTTACGAGCGTTGGATAAAACAAAGAAGAGCAGAAACTGAGAAAGTATCAAATGGAAGAATAGGCTATGTTCATATAAAAGGCATGAATGACGGTAGCTTCAGATCCGTTTATTCAGAAGTAATGGGGCGTTATAATAATATGGAAGCCATTGTGATTGATACCCGCTATAATGGTGGTGGGCATATGCACGAAGATATTGAAGTCCTATTTAGTGGTAAGAAATATCTAACACAGTTACCTCGTGGTCAGAAAATTGGAGAACAGCCTCGTAAAAGATGGAAAAAGCCTTCTATCATGCTAATAAGTGAAGGAAATTACTCAAATGCCCACGGAACACCATGGGTTTACAAAACAATGGGACTAGGTAAACTTGTTGGAGCTCCTGTTGCCGGTACAATGACCTCTGTATGGTGGGAATCTTTAATGAACGGTAATATGTATTTTGGAATTCCACAAATTGGCTATGTTGATTCAGAAGGAGATTTCCTTGAAAATAAACAATTGGAACCTGACCACAAAGTACTATATGATTACGACGTTGTTAGTCAAGGAAAAGATCAACAATTAAGAAAAGCCGTAGAAATACTACTGAAAGAACTTGGTCAGAAAAAATAAACCTGATCAACTCAAGGTTAATTACAATGAAAGCCGCAAATAACTTAATATTTGCGGCTTTTATAATTTATTTAAATCCATCAGTGCAATTGAAAATTAATTGGGAAAGTATATGAAACTTTTACTGGCTTTCCCTTCTGCATACCAGGCTTCCAAGTCGGCATATTACCAATAACTCTCAATGCTTCCTTATCAAGGACTGAATTTATTGACCTCAAAATCTTTACTTTTCCGACTTTACCTTCCTTATCAATAACAAAGCCAACATAAACACGCCCTGTAACCTTATTTCTACGAGCAATTTCCGGATATTTTACATTCGATTTTATCCAATCACGCAAGCCTCTTGCTCCACCAGGAAATTCGGGCATATTTTCCACCATAACATACAATTGTTCAGTGTCAACTTCTTCTTCCACTTCTGCAGATAAAGTATAGTCAATAATATTGGTCTTTAAACTTTTCTCATTCAAGTTTACTACTGCATGAACTGTTTCATTATCAAAAACCTCAACAAAACATTTAAAATTCTCTTTTTCACTCTTTAATGATAATTCATATAATCCTGCATAAACCTCTTCGAAAATCAATGAATCTTGTTTTTTTTCTTCATCAACTCCCAATTTTGGTATTGCCACATCTACTCTAGAAGGAATTGTCTGAACGATTAAGTTTCCATATTTTATCTTAGTTTGAATATTATCATCCATTTTTCTTACCGTATCAACACTTGTTTGTGCTAATATCGGCAAGCTAATAAGTCCAAAAATAAATATCAAAATCGTCTTACCCATCTATTCAACTGTTTTCTAATTCTGTAAGTGAGATAAAATAGTTTAGAAAATAAATTTAACATCAAATTTTATACCATCTACTATTCTCTCTCGTATAATATAAGGAATTATCAAAAATTATGAAACAAAAAAACGAGACAGTTCTCTATCTCGCTAAATATTTTTTTATATTCGATCTTCTTATGACTTCTTCACAAATTGCGTTAGAATAACAATCATTTGTCCGCTAACACGTCCTTCAATTTGCTCAGCATTGTCGTGAACCAAAGAGATATTACGAACATGAGTTCCTCGTTTTGCAGTGAATCCACCACCTTTTACATTCAAGTCTTTAATCAAGACTACAGAATCACCAGCTTGCAACACAGCTCCATTGCTATCTTTGTGAACAATCTTCTCATCATCATCCTCACCTTCACCAGTCGCTTGAGCCCAAGCCATTGTTTCTTCATCTAAATAAAGCATATCAAGCAAATCCTGAGGCCAGCCTTCTCCACGTAAACGGTTTAACATACGCCAAGCCATAACTTGAACAGCAGGCACCTCACTCCACATACTATCGTTTAAACATCTCCAATGATTAGGATCCACTTTATCTGTATCTTCTAACTGCTCAGAGCAAGTAGTACATAGCAATAAGCATTTATCTGCACCCTCTTTTGCTGCTGGTGGCACTTCGTAAATGCCTAAATTATCAATTGCTCCGCATAGCTCACATACACTTCCGCTTCTTGCTTGTAGTTCTTTTAAAACACTCATATAATAATCGTCTTTTATATTTTATTTTGATTTTAACTGTTGATCTATCGGCTTCGTAATCTTAGATTGAACTTCGCCTGTATGTGCTGTCGATTTATTCTCAATAAGCATAATTTGACATTCTTCTTTTGAAGAAATTCGATGATTTAATCCTTTTTTCACAATATGAATATCACCTGTTTTCATCTCGAAGCTAGATTCACCTTCAATTTCCATCAGAAGGCTCCCATTTATAATATAAAACAACTCGTCTTCATTGGCATGATTATGCCATGGCACTTCATCGCCTTTTATTTTAGCAACTTTCACGTAAACATCATTAACCTCTCCAATAACTTCTGGTGAAAAATAATCGTTTACATTTTTCAAACAATCTTTCAGGTTCATAGAATCACGATTTAGTTATAATTTAATATTAGAAACGGAAGAGAATATTAATTTTCAATAGTTCGTCAAAAGTAACAAATCTATTGGACATATAATCTTTAACCTATATGCTATACACGACTATATATTATAGCAAAAAAGCGAGACGGTTTCCCATCTCGCTTTTATATTATCAGAGCATCAATGATTAAAAATCATTTTGCCTTTTCTACTAATAGAATTTGTAACGCTTATCTTCAATGTTTGCATTCTCTCTAAGAACTTGCATTGATTGATAATTTGTACGATACTGGTAGTTTTGGTTCATACGAGCCTTAAATACATTTACTGCATCTTCAGTTAGTTCATCAACCTTCACATCATTTACAAGAACCATATAAACACCTTGGTTACCTTTAATAGGTGCTGACAACTTAGCTTTTTCAGAATTACTCGCAATAGCAATTACATTTGGCTCAATTCCTGCACCTGGTATCTGGAACGATTGGAATGATACATCAGCAGCATTCTTAACTTCCAAGTTTTCCTTTTGAGCAACAGACAATAGAGACTGAGCACCTTTAGAATTTTTACCCATTGAAGCAATCATCATTTCAGCTTTCTTATTCTTTCTAACTTCTCTTTCAATAGTTCCCTGCACATCATTTACTGAAGCATATCCTTCTTCTTTGATATTTGAAAGTATAGCAACAACAAACTTATTACCAAACTCAAATACAGCTGAATTATCGTTATTTAAAAGAACTGATTCCATATTGTCTGTATTATAAGCAACACGAACAAGCTCTCTAGAACTTTCAAGACCAGGAATCAATTTAGTATCCTTCTTAAGGTTTGCAACACGGCGAGTTAAATTTTGCTCTGAAATAGCCTTAAAGAAAGCATCTCTCCCTTGGTTCTCACCAGCAAATTTACGAGCTGCTGCATAAGCTGTCTGGAATGTTTTCTGACTCGCTTCAACCTTACGATCAAGAACAGCAATCTGTACTTTTTTAACTGGCTTGCTTAAATTAACAACCTGAATTAAGTGAGCACCAAACTGTGTTGTTACAATCTTAATTTCATTTTTCTTTGATGAGAAAGCAGCATCGTTAAACTCAGGAACCATACGTCCTTGAGTAAACCAACCTAGATCACCACCATTCACAGCAGAACCTTGATCTTCAGAATTAGCTTTAGCTACTTCAGCAAACTTAGCTCCTTTATTAATTAGCTGTTTCAAACTATCAGCCTTCGCTTCAGCAGCTTTAAAATCTCCATTAAGCGGACGAATTAAAATATGACGAGCTTTAACTGAATCAGCCATCATCTTAACATCAGCAATCTTTGCTAATTTGTAAGCATCATTCTCGTCATAAGGACCAAAAACATCACCCTTTTTACCTGCAAACATAAAAGCATCAAGCTCTTTGTTCGAGTTCTCATCCTTAGCAAAGTAATATGTATTGAATTTAGTATCTGAATTCAACTCCAAGAATTGAGCAACATTTCCTTCTGCAATAAAGTCAGCTTTCATATCTGCGATCCACTTCTCAGTGTATTTAAAATCGTCAGTTGATGGCTCGATACTAAAAGGAACGTAGTCAATTTTTCTAGATTCGCCTTGCTTAAAAAGTTCTTTATTATCGTTATAATACGCTTTAATCTCTTCAGCAGTTACATTTACAGTAGAATCTGAGATTGAATTATAGTTTTTTACAATATAATCGAAAGTAACTTTCTTAGAACCATTAGCAGCCATATTCTTTGCATAAGCAGTAGGAATATAAAGACCTTTAGCAATTAAAGTATTATACTTAGTTAAGGTTCTTTGAGCAATTAATGATTCTTCAATATTTAACCAGTATGCTTTTTGAGGCGTTCCATCAGGAGCTGCCATCAGTTGCTTAAGTGTTCTTACAACATTATCCTTATCAAATTGACCATTCTCGCCAGTAAATAACTGACGAATTGTTGGGTCTACATTGTTACCTGTAACCATATCCCAAACTTCTTCAGAAGTCAAGCTAATTCCTAACTCATCGTACTCACGATTCATTACGATCTCTTGAACCATTTGTTGCCAAACTTGCTCTCTGATCTTATCCATTTGATCAGAAGGTATAGAGTTCTGACCTCCCATCATTTTGGTTACTTCTAGGTTGTGGTTGAAACGATTTTGAAAATCACGAATATTCACAGATTCCCCTGCAATTTCAGCCATCTCATTTCGTGAGTTTGTTAAAAGAGAACCACCTGATTTTAAGGCGTCACCAGCTATAAATGCCAACAAGGCTCCACCAATGATAATTCCTATAAAAACTCCGCGGTTTCTTATTTTCTGTAATGTTGCCATCTAAAAAGATTTAATTATTCTTAAAATAGGCTACGAATATACAAAAAAATGAAGAACAACAAGGCTTTTGCGTGAAGAGCTTTTATGCTTTTTATCGATAAATATCGAACCAGTTAAAAATTAGCAAATAAGGGCTAGAATGACTTACTATAATATCGCAGTATTCTTCTAAAATTGCTGAAATATAAGCTAAAGGATTAAACCAAATACTATTGCTCTACAACATCCCTTTTACAAACTATTTCTTCAAATTAAGAATAAAGGCAGCCTAATCCAGAACGGTTAGTTTCACTTTGTCAATTCGAGTATTGGAAACTTCAATTACCTGAAGTCTAAACTCATCAATTCGGATAATCTCATTATTATTAGGAATACTTTCATGATTGAAGATGATAAAGCCATTCAGAGTTTCAAAATCATCAGATTCAGGAAGGTTCAGTTTGTATTTTTCATTCAAATAATCAATCTCTATTCTTCCGGAAAAGATAAACTCAGATTGACTTAACTGCTCCTCGACCAAGTCAATATTGTCATGTTCATCTTCAATTTCACCGAAAATCTCTTCCATTATATCTTCAATGGTTACCATTCCAGATGTGCCTCCAAACTCATCAACCACTACTGCTACACTTTTCTGCTCTCGGGTAAACAAATTTAATAGTTTGTGAGCAGCCATTGTTTCCGGTACAATAATAACACGGCTTAAAGCCGCCTTTATACTCTGAGGATTTCTAAATAGAACCGAAGAGTGGACGTAACCAATAATATTATCGATAGATTCTTTATAAATCATGATTCTCGAATAGCCCGTTTCAATAAAACGCTGTGTCAGCACATCAATTTCACCACCCATTTCCATGGCTTCAATCTCAGTTCTAGGCACAAAACACTCACGTAGCTTCACATTCGAAAAATCCAGAGCATTACGAAAAAGTTTCATGTTATGCTCATCTTCGTCTAAAACAGTTTGCCCTTCTTGCCCTTCCTGCACCAAATGATCCAAATCAACCTTTCCAAATGCATGCGATTCTTCCTCCTCGCTTATATCCGTATTCAATACACGACTTATAATATTCTTAGAGAACATCATAGTCACAACCGTAATTGGATAAAAAATCACATAAAAAAACATGACTGGCACCGCAAATAGGTTCAAGGAGAAATTTGGATTTAGCCTAAAAAGTGTTTTGGGTAAAAACTCTGCAGTAAACAGAATTAAAAGCGTAGAAAATAAGGTCTGTATTGTCATTATCAACAACTCAGAATCGACCCAATTAGCAATACTTGGCTCTAGAATTTTAGCCATCATGATACCATAAACAACCAATGCAATATTATTGCCAACTAACATGGTTGAAATATAATGACCAGGATGATTCGTAAAAATATTGATGATTCTTGAGGTCAAAGTATTTTTACTCTTATCAAGTTCCATTCTTAGCTTGTTGGCAGCAACAAAAGCAATCTCCATGCCGGAGAAAAAAGCCGACAAAGCTAACATAGAAAGAATAATAAAGAGGTCGCTCATTATTTTCTATCTTGGTTTATACCCTCTCTCGTTTTTCGTAAATATCGGCGAGAGCCATACATCAAACAGGCTAGCATTGCGATAACATACAACATGATATTCTCTTTGAATCCAATATTGTAAGTTCTAACAACAGCAAACAAGATGCTAAAAATGGCAACTAGTAACCAGATTATTTCTAAAAGATAAGGTAGTTTCTGCTTCATTTTCTAATTAGGCTTAAAAATCGTATTTATGTACGGCACTAAAGTACATTTAAAGATGGAGATTTTGAACAAGAATAAAAACCTATGAACAAAAAAAAATTACTTACATATATCTGTAAGTAATTTTCACAAGTTGTATAATCAACTTTTATTTCTTCATGTTTTTGTCTTCGAGAAAAACTTCACCACTAACTTGACTTAGTGTTATTTGATTTAATTTATCATCAGCTCGAAAACTATTCCCCTCCAGCATCTGACCGTCTTTTTTAGTAATACGAACATATTGGTCAGAATAAATTTCCTTCTTTTCCTGATCCCAATACATCAACTCAGAATTAATGGTTTTACCATCGTCACTTACAGCGACAACATCGTTACGAAGTTCCCAAAGCTTATCCTTAACTAGATTTTTGGCGTAGTTCGATCTTATCGTCCATGCTTTTGTTCCATCATCATTAAAATAAACAACGTTTCCTCCCTTAGGAAACTCATTATATTCCTCTTCTTCATTCTTCACTTGCAAAAACTCAATTGCAAATGCCTTGTATTGAATTCGAGTTGAATCTGTAAAAACGAATTCTACATTTTCTCCATAAATTTCTGGACGGGTTTCTTTGGTTGTTAAGCTTTCAACCTCTTTGATGTTATTTTCACAAGACAAAAGCATTGTCGCCCCAACCAGGGCAACAATGCTTTTATATATAAGTTCTATTTGAATCGTTTTTTTCAAGCTATTACTCGTTTAGTCTGATTTTAGTTGTTTCATTAATCCAACCACCAACTTTGTAAGATTCACCTTCTTTAAGACCTTGCATAAATGCTTCTTCTTTTCTAGGGAAATACTTTGAGTAAGTTTTGATCCACTTGTTTGCATCAACAGCACACTCAGGATCTACGCTCTTAGCTTTCTTGAATTTATCAACCGCAACCCAATATACAGCTTGCTTTTCGTATGCTTTACCTGGGAATGTTTTACTTGACGCAGCATAACATTTACCAATTAAGATATAAGGCTGTCCCCAGTTTGGCATATTTTTAATAGCAGCTCTAGCATTCTTTCTTGCAGAAGTCAATTTAAAATTCATAAAATTGATACTTGCTAACTTAAAGTAAAGATCTGCCTTAATTTCAGCATCCTCTTCTAAATCAATTGACTTCTGAAGATACTCCTTACTTTTAGAAAATTGCTTTTTCTTGATAAACATTTTAGCCAAGTTGTGAGCTGCATCAGCACTAGGCTCAAGCTTATATTTCTGCTCTGCTACTTTTGCATATAAAGCACCATCTTCACACTCCTGACGATTCAACATTTTCATGATCTTGTTGATCAAAACCATATCTTCAGGATTTGCTTCAAACTTAGGCGTGAAAATATTACTTAATGTTTCACAGTCAGCTACACCTGCAGCAAAGAAATCATTCTCTACATTAGCAATAGCACCTTTTACGTTATTAGCTTTCTTTGGATATTTTGCCATTCTAGCTTTTAAAAGATCCATAAATGCTAAATAATCGTTGATTAATAGCTCAGGTGCTAATTCACCAGCCATAACCAAAAGCTTACCAGCTTCCATCGTTTTATTAACAACAGCTTCCTCAGCATCAACACCACGCATTTCAATAGATTTCTGCATGATACCGTAAGCTTCTTTTACTGATGCCATATCCTTCTTCTTAAAAGTGAATAAGTCACCACCTTTACGTCCCATGATCCATCCGGTAGGATACTTTCTATTTGTTCCAAAATATTTGATTCTTTGATCGTAAACCATCATCAATGTATCAACATATTTTTTGTCCTTAGTTGCATACAACATACCACGCATGATTTTCACACCATTTGTGTAAGTTGATCTTTGAAATTTAGGTGCATTATTAAAGACATATCTCCAACCAGGAAGAGCTTCTTTATAATTCTTTTGCTTTACCATCTCACCATAAAGAGAGGCACTCAAAATTGTTTTCGCACTATCTACTCCATACTTCGACTCCTTGGTCTGAGCATTTACTCCGAACATCGTCGATAGCATAAGGACAGCTGTTAGGATTGTAAGTCTAGTTTTCATGATACTCAATTTTATAATCTAGTTAGTTATTTGTGTCGATATAAGATCGTAATAATTTTAAATATAATTAATCTCAAGGCAAACCATATACCATTTTCAATATCTAATAGTTAAAAAAACTTAACGAAAGATAGTATAAGTATCAGCCCTTCGATCTTAAAAATTCTGACAAGTGCAAAACTATAAATAAAATAACAAGCAGCAAAACCTTGTCAAAGAATCTCAATATTAGGATTTATTATAATTAAGAATAGTCAACAATCCTCTCAACAACAAAGTCTTATCAGTCACAATTGAATCATCTAGCAACGAATGGACAAATTCTGAATCACCTCCCGTTAAGAATATTTTGGCCTTATGATGTTTTTCTTTGAGCTGATTAATATAGCCTTCTATTTCAAACAGAAGGCTATTTTGAACACCAGAGATGATTGCTTCTGACGTATTTTGACCTATTAAGTTAAATGAATCTGACTTATCCAGTAGTGGTAATTTTTTAGTAAATACATTTAGAGCTTTAAATCTCATGCTCAAGCCTGGAGATATAGTTCCTCCCAGATATTCATTTTTCAAGCTAACAAAATCAAAAGTTATAGCTGTTCCTGCATCAATAACCAATAAGTCTGTATTAGGCGAAATATCATTAGCTCCAACACAAGCTGCCAAACGATCGTACCCAAGAGTCTCTTTCGATTCATAAAGGTTATCCAATGGCGTAAGTGTATTCTGGTCGAAAAAAATAAGATGATTAAATCTGTTATCTAGCTCCTTTAGTAATTCTTCGGGTCTGCCCTGAACAGAAGAAACGATAACAGCATCCATAGAAGAATGTTTCTCCAACCATTCATCAATCAAAGCCAAGTCATGCTTATGCGAAACTTTGAACTCAAGCATTTCCTTATTCTGAAAAAAAGCATACTTGGTTTGTGTATTTCCTATGTCAATAATTAGATCCATATCTATGCTACAAAGTTACAGGTTCTGAAAATTTTGCCAAAATCTCACTTGCATGTTTAATACTCGTTACATTTTCAAAGCTCAAACTTAATCGGTGCTTAGCCTCTTTCATTTTACATGGCAAAGCTTGCGATTGTACAAATGCCAATACTTTCGAAAATTGTGGTGATTGATAATAAGCAGATTGATGATCGTTTACAAAATAAAGAACCATCTTCTTAGATTTAAGAATCAGTTTTTCAATACCCAAATCAAGTGCAAACCATCTTAATTGAACCACATTAAGTAATTCAATAGATGCTTCCGGGATTTCACCAAATCGATCTTTAAGTTGGCTTGCGAAAACATCTATTTCCTCTTCCTTTTGAATATTATCTAGTTCTCGGTACAAACGAATACGTTCTGAAATACTCTCAATATATGATTCAGGGAACAGAATCTCCAAATCAGTATCAATCTGACAATCCGTAATGAATCGCTTAATTTCTATTTCCTCTTGTGCTTTTTCTTCGGCAAACACATCTTTAAACTCAGTTTCCTTAAGTTCTAAGATCGCTTCATTTAAAATTCTCTGATAGGTTTCATATCCTATATCAGAAATAAAACCACTTTGTTCTCCTCCTAATAAATTACCTGCACCACGAATATCTAAATCCTGCATGGCAATATTAAAGCCAGATCCTAGTTCTGAAAAACTCTCGATAGCGTTTAAACGCTGTCGGGCCTCTTGAGTCATCGACTCCATTGGTGGTGTTAGAAGATAACAAAAGGCTTTCTTGTTGGAACGGCCAACACGCCCACGTAACTGATGCAGCTCACTTAAACCAAAATTCTGCCCATTGTTTATAATAATGGTATTTGCATTTGGAATATCAAGCCCCGACTCGATAATTGTTGTCGCAATTAAAACATCGTAATCACCCCGAATAAATTCAAGCATAATCTTCTCAAGCTTCGGCCCATCCATTTGTCCATGTGCCACAATGGTAGAAATACCCGGTACAGCACGATGAAGCATGGCTTCTACTTCGTGAATATTCTGAACTCTATTGTGAATAAAGAAAACCTGACCATTTCTCTCAACCTCGTAAGTTATAGCTTCACGAATAATATCTTCATTAAAATTATGAATTTCGGTAGCAATTGGGTAACGGTTTGGTGGTGGCGTATTAATAATAGATAAATCGCGTGCCCCCATCAATGAGAATTGAAGTGTACGAGGAATTGGTGTTGCAGTTAGGGTCAATGTATCTACATTCACTTTCATCTGCTTTAGTTTTTCTTTCACAGATACACCAAACTTTTGTTCCTCATCAACGATTAAAAGTCCCAAATCTTTAAACTGAATATCCTTTCCAATTATTCGATGTGTTCCTATTAGTATATCAACTTTACCAGCTTTCAGATTCTTTAAGGTCTCCTTTTGATCCTTTGGCTTTCGCATTCGCGAGATATAATCAATCGTACATGGAAAATCCTTCAATCGGTCTGAAAAAGTTTTAAAATGTTGGAAAGCCAATATGGTTGTAGGAACCAGAATTGCAACTTGCTTATCATCGGCCACAGCCTTAAATGCAGCACGTATAGCTATCTCGGTTTTCCCAAATCCTACATCACCACAAACCAATCTATCCATTGGGATAGCAGATTCCATACCTTCTTTCACCGATTTAGTCGCTTTTACCTGATCCGGTGTGTCTTCGTATATAAAGGATGCCTCTAGCTCCTGCTGCATGAAACTGTCAGGGCTAAATTGGAATCCTCGTTCGGCTTTACGTTTTGAGTAGAGCAAAATAAGATCCTTAGCTATATCCTTAATCTTAGACTTGGTTTTATCCTTTAGTTTTTGCCAAGCACCAGTACCAAGTTTATATATTTTAGGTGCAGATCCGTCTTTCCCTTTATACTTTGATATTTTATGCAATGAGTGCAAACTCACAAAAAGAATATCGTCATCTTTATAAACCAAACGAATAACTTCCTGCGATTTTCCATTGGTTTCAATTCTTTGCAATCCTCCAAAACGACCAATACCATGATCGGAATGCACAATAAAATCTCCAGGATGAAGCCTATTTATTTCCTTTAAGGTGACTGTTTCTTTCGCTTTATGAACCGTCGCATTCTTTAGTTTAAATTTATGATGCCGGTCAAAAATTTGATGATCGGTATAACAAGCTATTCTAAGATCCGAATCGGAGAAACCTTGATGCAAGGTTCGATTAACATCGGTAAAAATAACTTCTATCCCCTTATCCTCAAAGATGCTCTGAATACGTTCTATCTGTTTGGGATTATCGGAGAAAATATAATTATCGAAGGCCTTTGCATTATTATTCATCAATTCCTGACCGAGCAAATCAAAATTTTTATTGAAAGCTGGCTGAGGGCTTTGATTGAATTGAATAATGTTTTCAGCAGGAAAGTAAAATTTCTGTCCAAATTCCAAGCCTTTAAATCCATTAATTTGGTCGATAAAATCAGGCCCTTGAATTAAGTAATCGTTAGCTGCAATTCTATCCTCTCCAAATTCGATATAGGCTTTTTTCTCTGTTGTCTTTTCAAATATCGAATCGATTCTATCGGCTATAAATGTTACATTTTTTATCCAGCAAATAGAATTTTCAGGCAAAAACTTAAAGAAAGAAATTCTAGCCTCATCATTTATATTCTCCTGAATATTTGGAATAATATCAACCGTATTCATTTTCTCTTTCGAGAGTTGATTTTCGATATCAAACAAACGAATAGAATCGACTTCTTCTCCAAAAAAATCAATACGATATGGGTATTCATCTGAAAATGAAAAGATATCGACAATGGAACCACGAATGGAATATTGCCCTGGTCCAACAACAAAATCTGCTCTTTCAAATTTATAATCGACTAATACTTCCTCGATAAACTCGGGAGATAACTTTTCACCTACTTTTATCTTAAGTGTATTTTCTTCCAGTTGATTTTGGCTAATCACTTTCTCGGCAATAGCCTCTGGAAAAGTAACAATATAGCTTGGGTTTTGATTAGAAAGTAATCGGTTCAAAACCTCGGCACGTAATATGATATTGGAATTATCTGTTGTTTCGTATTGGGCAGATCGCTTAAAGGATGAAGGAAAATACAAAACCTGTTTGTCATCCAACAAAGTGCAGAGGTCATTATAAAAATAAGCCGCCTCTTCTTTATCATTTAAAACAAAAACCTGGGCACTACTCTCATTGGGTAAGGATGCTGCCAACACAGCCAAAGCCGAACCTTGTAGCCCTTTGATATGAACCTTTGTTTGAGATTCTTGTTCTAAAAATTTCTGAATGCTATAACGAGCGGGATGCTCATTAAATAGTTTGATAATCTGATCTAATTCCAATGTATCTCCTTTTTTATAATGCTCACAAATTTAGGGAAATTGTTTGGGAATAGATAATTGAACAGAATTATAGAGGTTTTCAAAACCTGAGGTAAGCCAGACAAAACAAAAAAAGCAGAACTGAAATCAGTTCTGCTCATAATATTTTCGAAGATTTACTTAAACCTTACTATAGAAATCTAAAAAATCCTCAGCTTTCTTTACCATAGCCGATGAACCTGTGTAAAAAGGAACACGTTGATGAATTGAATCCGGCTTAATTTTCAGAATACGCTCAACACCATTTGTTGCCAAACCTCCGGCTTGTTCTGCAATAAAGGCAACAGGGTTACATTCGTAAAGTAAGCGTAATTTACCATTACTATTTTTACTGGTATTAGGGTAAATAAAAATACCGCCCTTTAACAAGTTTCTATGAAAATCAGCTACTAAGGATCCAATATAACGCGATGTGTAAGGACGACTCGTCTTTGAATCTTTCTCCTGACAATACTTGATAAACTTCTTCACACCCTCTGGGAAGTTGATATAGTTTCCTTCATTAATGGAATAAATATTTCCATTCTTTGGTGTCTTAATATTAGGATGTGACAAGCAGAATTCTCCAATTGAAGGATCCAGAGTAAATCCATTTACACCATTACCTGTAGAATACACAAGCATAGTCGAAGATCCATAAATCACATAGCCTGCAGCAACTTGTTTTGTTCCTTCCTGCAAAAAATCTTCTTTGGTTGGTAATTCTCCTTTTTTACTTACACGATGATAAATTGAGAAGATTGTTCCAATAGAAACATTCACATCAATATTCGAAGAACCGTCAAGTGGATCCATACAAAAAACATACTTTGCATTACGTCCCATTTCATCATCAAAAATGATCATATCTTCCTGCTCTTCCGAGGCTATTGCGGCACATTCACCACTTGCTCTAAGTGCATCTATGAAATGCGTATCTGCAAAAATATCTAGCTTTTGTTGATCTTCCCCTTGTACATTTTGATCTCCATGAGCTCCTAAAACATCAACTAAGCCTGCTTTATTAACAGCACGATTTACAATTTTAGAAGCAATGCCAATGTGATGTAGCATACGAGATAATTCACCCGAGGCATTTGGGTATTCAGCTTGACGCTGAATTATGAACTGGTTCAGTGTTTGAACGTTATTCTGTTCAGTCATTTTTTTTGGCTTTTGGTTTGGTCTTGTTTGGTGCCATAAAGTTAATTTTTTTTATTGAACCTCCTAAAGCTTATTTCAAACGTGTGCGACGAAGATTTTAGTTAAAAAAATACAACGATCGTTTTTCAATCAGCTTTATTTACTACTTTCATATAACGATAATCTTATGATTTATCGGTTCAATGATTTTAGATAAAAAACGATAAGAATGGATGTTTTTAAATTCGGGGGAGCCTCGGTAAACTCTGCTGAAGGTGTTCGTAATTTTTGTAAGATTGCTCAATCTTATAGAAGCGAAAGCTTAATTGTTGTTTCTGCGATGGGTAAAACCACCAATGCGCTCGAACAAATTGTAGACAATTTCTTTCACAAAAAGACTGATTTGGTTCAACAACAGTTCGTGGATATAAAGACTTATCATTTTGGGATCATTAATGAATTATTTTCGAAGAATGATTCAGCTTCAGTCGATAAGATCAATAGACTATTTGATAACCTAAATGTTTATCTTGAGAAATCTGCATCTCTTAATTATGAATTTGAGTACGATCAGATTGTAGCCTATGGTGAATTGATTTCTACAACAATTCTTTCAGAATATTTACGCAATAAAGGCGTGAAAAATCAATGGGTCGATATCAGAAGATATTTAAAAACCAATGATACATTTGGTGAGGCTAAGGTCGATTGGGAACTTTCGAGACAGTTACTACCAACCGCTTTTACTTTCCAAGATACTTTCATTTATATCACACAAGGTTTTATTGGAGGTACAAGTTCTAATCTTACGACCACACTTGGTCGCGAAGGTTCTGACTACACAGCGGCAATTCTTGCTAATGTTTTAGATGCCCAAGAAGTTTCAATCCTTAAGGATGTGCCTGGTGTGATGAATGCTGACCCTAAGTGGTTGCCAGATGCGAAACAGTTAAAGCGAATTTCATATCAGGAAGCTATTGAACTTGCTTTCTTTGGAGCAAAGGTGATTCATCCCAAAACCATACAGCCAATTCGCGAAAAAAACATTCCAATGTTTGTTCGTTCTTTCATCAATTTCCACGAACAAGGAACCATGGTGAGTACAGCTGCAATTGAAAAAAGCGTGAAGACGCCAATTTTTATTCAGAAAAAGGACCAACGCTTAATTTCAATTCGACCTAAAGACTATTCCTTCATTATAGAAGAAAACCTGGGTCCAATCTTCTCGATGATTGCTAAACATCGTCTAAAGGTTAATTTAACTCAAAATTCAGCCATTAGTTTTTCACTATGCGTTGATAACAGCAAGAATATCGATCAATTAATTGAAGCTCTAAAAGAAGATTATGAAGTGAGATATAACGAAAATCTGGAGCTCATTACCATTCGTCATTACGATGATGAATCAATTAATCAAATGACAGAAGGACGCAGCATTCTCTTAGAACAGAAGAGTAGAGATACGGCTCAGTACGTTTTGGAATGCAAGGTATAAAAAGGTTAATTTTCAAATATAGAACCACAGATGATACCTCTTGCTATCTATCGAGGCTTTCAAAAATTCTAATCAAGATAAAATTAGCTCCGCTGTTACGCGATTATATCGCCTTCCTTTGTATTCAAATTGAAACCAAACGATAGGACCGTGTGCTACTCTTGTGTGAAAAAAACAATAGAAAAAGAATCGAATGATAATATTAAACTACTTTTGACTCATTATTTTAATATATACCAAAGAGTATGACAAAATTATCATCAAAACCATCAGCAGAAGCGAAAGCGCTTTCTCTTTTTTTAATGGCTTATAAAACGATAGACCCAATCTACAAAGAGAAATCTAAACGTATTAATAGAAAATGGGATTTAGTGTTAAAAGATGAATTAACCAGAGCTGAGTATAATGAAGAGGTGCTTGAAATGTTAGCATCCTATGGCGGTTATTCAGAAGTTGTAGAGAAAACCGTTAAGTTTTATATCGAAAAAACTGGCGAGTGGACATTAAAAGGTAATGACAAATATTGCCAGGACGCTCAACTAGTTGCTGATAAACTACTGAAAAAGGAAACAGACTAAGGCAGAGTTTGCTTTCTAAATAATATAGCCCATCCTCCACAAGAGTTTGGGCTTTTTTTATATTCGTTCCCCCTATTCCATTAGCTACCCAGCGTTTCGTTAGGAGCATTCCCCAGTATCTGGTCAAGCATCCCTACTCAGTGGTTGCCATTTCCTAAGTCCATTTTTACAGTTACGGAGTCAACTAAGTTATTGATTTAAAAATCCGTGGTGCAAAAATATATTTATTGGGTTTTATTGGTTCCGAGAATTCGGTTTCATAAAAAATAAGCCTCTTAACACAAATTTCACCTTGTATCCAATAACGCCCTCTTCCTTAGCTAGCAAGAGGGCGTTAGTTTTTTTATGGCACGAAGCTTTTTATCAATTCAACTTTGATACCAGTTGAAATTTGATTTCAAACTTATCTTTAATCATCTTATCACCTAAGCCATCAAAAAAAGATCCTGAGCCATACTTGATATCCCATTTCGTTCTATCAATCGACAGGGTGGCATCAACTAAAAGCTCATTATTCTTAATATCTAGTTTAGCAGGAAAGCTAATCTCATGGCTAATACCTTTAATACTCAACAAACCTTTAACGGTATAATTTGATTCGCCAGATTTAGCTCCTGAGATAGCGTCGAACTGTGTTGCCTTAAAATTTGATTCTGGAAATTTTTCTACTGAGAAAAAATCATCAGACTTTAAATGTCCAACAAGCTTATGATTATAATTTGCATCTTCGATATCGGTACAGATAATAGACGACATATCGATGTTAATTTTTGCTCCTACAATCTTATCGCCATCTAAAACGATTTTTCCATTTTTAATAGAAATGACACCTGTATGTTCGCCTGAAACTTTCTTACCTGTCCAGAATACTTTACTTTCTGATGCCTGAACTTTAAATTCTTTTACACTTTTTGCTGGCTGTTCAGCATCTACATTATTAATGAATAATAAACCCATCAATATAAATAATCCTATCTTTTTCATGTCTATATATTTTTAATGTTTTGACATGACAAACATACGAGACTGCTAAGCCCGAAAAAATAAACTAGTTTAAGAAATGAAGGTCTTTTATTTTCTTTTTGCTCTTTTCGCCATAATTTGACTAAGAAATACAGGCGTAACACCCAAATAAGAGGAAATATGGTACTGTGGTAAACGCTTTATTAAATCGGGAAATTCAGTAATTAAATCTTCGTAGTTCTCTTCTGCAGTTTTTGAAAGTATTGAAACATAACGTTTCTGTAGAAAGATATACGATCGTTTAAGCGATGATGCGATCTTAGAATAGTCGAACGTTAGGCTCCAAAATTTATCATCCTCAATGGAGTAAACACTACTATCCTCTATAGCTTCCAGAAAAAATGAAGTTGGCTCAGGTGTTGCTAAATCACCAATTATCTGACCTTCCTTGGCAAATAAAATATTAAACTCCTTACCTGAAGGATCTATGATATAGAAGCGTAACAAACCTTTCGAAACAATATAATGCTTAGTATTAGCTTCTCCATTCGAAAAAATCAGCTCCTTTTTCTTGAAATGCTCAAGTTTAAAGGAATTCATAATACCCGTCTCCTCATCAGTAGTTAAAGGACGTTCATAAATTCTCACAAAATATTTAGTCAGGAGATTTTCCATCATCAAGCTTTCAATTTATTAAATCTTTATCCAACTCCTTAAGTGCCGAGCAAGCAAAAACCAATGGGTACATATCTTCGTAATACCACAGCGAGGCAAAATAAAGTCCGATTGGCGTCGCCTTAATGTCATCCAAGTTTTCTGGAATAATCTCCATTAAACAGTCGGCTGCGCGTTCGGCTAAGCTGACTTTTCCACAAGCTGCCATAGCTCTAAGTGCCAATGAGGTTTCTTCTATACTTGGTGGCAAATCCTTATCGCCACCCCATCCACCATGGTGATGTTGCGTCATAGACAAAAAGCGAATTGCTTTTGCCATCATCTTATCTAAATCTTTATAACCCGCTTTTTCTAGAGCAGATAAGCCATACAAAACAATAGAGGTTCCGTAAACCGGATTTTGATGATGCTCGGCCAGTTCGTTCCCGAACCAAAGTGGTGCAAAAGAACCATCCTGATATTGCACCTTATTTAAAAAGGCAATAGCTCGTTTTATTCGTTTATCAATCTTCTTCTGAAATTTCTTATCGAACTTATCTTTCCAAATCACAAAAGATTTAATGGCATGTGCCGTAATATCGGGACAAGAACAATCGAAAGGCAATTTGCCCCACCCTTTGCAGAAAGTTGGAAAGCCTCCATCCTTATTTTGTAGTCCCATCAACCAATTAATGCCATTCTTCACCGCATCTAACGAAACTGCCTCATCGTGGTTCAATCGATGTAATGCAATCAATGCGCCTGATGTATCATCCGTATCTGGCACACCACCTTCTAAGTCAGTCCAAGCCCAACCGCCTGGTCTTGCTTTTGTAAACGGATGTATCTTTTTGTATTGCTGATCGAGAATATTCGATTTAATCTCATCTTGTGCATTAAGCTTCTCCAGAGAATCGGAACTCAAAGCATTTAAAGACAAACTGCTCACCCAAGTGGATAAGTTTGTGTCGATAGGCCAGCTTCCGTCTTCGCGGATGGACACTCCCAAAAACTGAGCAGCCTTTTCGCAAACTTCCAGCTTTTTATAACCCGCATTGGTCATGCTCATCAGTACAAATGCTGTTAGTGGCGTTGCCTCCAAGAAGCCACCATTATCTGGCTGTTTGGCTTTAAGCACATTCAATACTCGCTTTCGACAAATTGCTCTCACCAATCTTCTAAAAGGACCTTTTCTTGAATTCACACTTCTCACCAAACCAATAGCTATTAAAGCAGGAATGGCATAACTCACCACTGAAAGCTTCAACCAGCGAAACAATCTGTTTGGGAAAATAGCTAAGTGATAAGGTAATTGCGGAACGAGCTTCCACCCCTTTTCACCCAATCGTCCTGAGATGGCACACATAGCCAAAATAGGCACCGAGAAAGTTTGATCAGATTGATAATGTTCCAGTATGGCCTGACTAATGGTTTCGGGTTCAAGACTACCAATTCGCTTAGTCAGCCAAGCCTTTGCATCCGCAATAACCTCTTGATATTTCTCATCATCCTCTACCAAAGAGAAACTTGCCCAAGTGAGCAAAGTGGTACTCATATTCGATTGAGATCGGATGGTATCTCCCCATCCGCCATCGGGGTTTCTATTGGCTACCAACCATGAGAAACCTTGATTAATTTGAGTTTTATATTTCTCCTTATCGAATTGTGAAAGGGCGAAAACAGCCAATGCTGTAGAAAGTGCACTGCTCGATAATCGGCCCGTCCACATTCCTTTTTCATTACGTAAGGAAAGTATTTTTTGTTCTAAGTTCTGGAAAAGTTGTTTCCTTTTCTCTACCATAAATTCACTAGAATTAGATTAGTATCCCAATCCCCAGTAGAGCATAATAGGTATACTCCACATCACATGTCATATCGGCTATGCTTCCGAAAAAACCACCTGACTCATCCCAATGCAAATTAATAAAATCAAGAGATTTTTCGGATAATTCCTGTAAATTCTCCCCGGCTAGATAAAGAGCTAGTAATGCTGTACTTGTAGATAAAACATCGGCTATAGGCAATCCTGATGCTGCTTTAAATCCTCCGCGAGGCGTATAATTCTGCTTTAAATATTGAATAGAAGAACGATTCCTCTCCCTATTTCCTGTCATGATAATGCCTGCTGCTGTTGCCGAACTTACACCCGATTGAGACGCATTATCGTTAGCAAAAGAGGCATCCTTACACTTTAATTCTTCAAGCTGATTTGTGATAGTATTTAAAACAGCTTCTTCGTTCAAATCTTGGAAGAGTGTCCAAACCAGAAAGGAAGCATAAACGGTAGCTTGATCGGCCTGCTTCTTATTGTGATTGTATCCGCCATCTTTCGCTTTGTATTCTTCTATCAGATCAAAATACGATTGACAGTTCTTCCTCAATTTCTTAATCATACGCTTCATCACCAGTTTAGCAATGAAACCATCAAAATCTGAAACGTCAACTTTTAAATTGAACTTCTGCTTTTGCTCTAGTACGAGCAGTAGGTAATAGCAACGAATGTAACACACAGCATGAATCAAATCAGCATTTTGCTTTTGATTCCAACCTTCAAGGAAACGAAATTCCTTTTCTAAATCAAGCTTAATATCGTATGCAAAAGCTAGGGTGTAACCAAATACCGAGTAATAGATATCAGGCTTCCCTGCTCTATCCTGAAAACCGCCATTTTCATATTTGGCTTGATCCACAAATTGTCGAATTTGCAATAAAGCATCTTCACTCAACAAGTCTTTGGTTCTAAAAAGAGCTTTTAAAATTTCCTGATTACAGTTTGTCATCCATTCAGAATTTTATTCAAAAGGCGAGTCAATAATATCTTAAGGGCCGGACTCTTCAAATCTTTGATGCTCTTTAAAGCCATCAGCTTGTAATCCTCTAACATTTGCTCGGCTTCTTTTATGCCTTCACGTAATTCTGGTTGTTGCCAAATTTCTTTCTTCTTTGCTCCATTCCCCTTCTGAAAATCTTTAAACCAAGCTTCCATTTTCTCAGGGTGTTCACGGTTTACAATAGCCGTAACTAAAGAAGGTTGTATGGTGTTAAAAGCATTATCCAAATTAGCTAAATTGAAATCTTCCAAATCATCCTTTATCTGATAAGCTATTCCTAAAGCTGAACTGTATGCCTTTATAACTTCCGCCAATTCATCGCCAGCTTCAGAGATGATCGCTCCAAACTGCAAAGCCACTTCAAAGGCAGGTGAGGTTTTCAGACTAAATATATTTATGATTTTCTCAACGGATAAAAGCTGTTTGTTTTTTCGCCAAAGTAATTCTTCACCTTGTCCAATAGCCAAATCTCTATGTCCATAAGAAGCTACTTTAATAAGTTTGCGCATATGCTTTACTCCCGATTCAGCTATCATTTGGTAACCGTAACCCAAGATTAAATCACCAATATTTATGGCAACTGACGTGTCGTATTGCTTGTGCAGTGTTGGTTTATCGTAGCGCTCGTCATCATCATCGACAATATCGTCGTGAACCAAAGATGCCTTGTGAAAACTCTCAATTGAAACGGCTAACTTCTGAATGCATTCATCCATTTTTGCCTCGGTTCCCATCAAGGCTTTATAAACAGCTACCATAATGAGTGGTCGCCATCGCTTACCACCTTCAGCTAACCAGTTAATCGAAATCTGAGAACTTTCATCCTCTCCTCCAAGAATAGCTCCCAGCTTTTCTTTATCAAACCAAGCTTTTACTTCCGATCGCAACGAATCAATATTGATCCAACCTCGCCAGTTGCTTTCTTTTCGGACAGGCAAAACCTCATCCAACCAAATATGATCTAACTTGGAATCTTTACAATCGTTGTTGTATAATGGAATGGCTATGGATGGAACGCCTTCTTTTACCGCCAATGGGAACGAACGTTCGAATGAATGCAGGCAACCAACACCAATTACACATTCAACTTTTCCTGAAGTCAGCAGTGTAGTAACCGTAGTGGTTCCCTCACTCACAAGTGCATGATACCCCAACTCTTCCGCTCGGGTTAATATACCTCCTATATCGCATCGTCCACATTGTTCGCAAAGCAAACCAAGTTCATCAAACTCAGCTGGACAATCAGTAGAATGAGCTATACATTTAGGTAGAAGTAAAATTCGACGGTTAAAAGGAATACCTGAAACGATATCGCGCCAAGAATGATTATTGATCATTACCGCCAATAGCTTTTGATACAAGAATAGCTCAGGATGCTTTTTAATCAATTCTCCCGAATGAAAAATCACTTCTTCTTCCTGCAAGGGAGGAATCAACTCTCTTTCCGCTGCATAATCGCGAATCAAATCCCGAATCTGCTTTAGCTTTTCAGGCGATTGTGGTAAGCTATTACCCAAATCTCCCGAAGGAATATCTTTTCTTAATATCATTGTTTAGTTAGCTAAATGGTCAAATTTTAAACATTTCTCACAGAAGTATCTTATCCATACGCCCCAAAGCCAAAGAATGAATGTTTCTTGGCAAAGCGATAAATAAAACTCTTCTCTGGTATTTCCTTACCTGGAATATGATGCCCTGCACAAGGTCTCATCTGGCTTAATTCCTGAAAGCTTGCGTTTCTATTCGATGAATCATAAGCCTCTGTATCTTTCAAGATAGAATTTAGATATTCTGGATCGTCAAGTAAAATACAGCCCTGCGTCTTGTTATTAATACGCGTACGCATGCTTCTTAAAAATTCAGAGTTCTCTATAATCTGATCTAAGTTTTTGCCATCACCAATTTTCTCTTTTGCGAATTGAATTGGTGGACAAAACTCAATATCTCCAAAGGGATTAATATGATGGCTTAAGCCAATCGCACCAGGACATAAGGCTTTGCCATCTCCATCCCAATAAGTATCGATAATCATCAATGGTGCTTTCACACGAATATCAACCATAAACTGGCGCAATTCCAGTATTTCTTCTTCGGATAAAGCCAAATCTGTCGTTGGGCGAGCTCCAACTGGTCGGTATATATAATACCACAAGTAATGAACACCCTTGTCGATGCAAGCATTTATAAAATCTTCATTAACCAGTTCCTTGAAATTCGATTTACAAACCGAAGTTGCAACACCTGTAAAAAGCTTATTGTTGACCGAAGCTTCTATACCTTTCATAGTTCTTCCGTATACATCATTAGCGCCACGGCGAACATCACTGACATCCTTTAATCCTTCAACACTAACCAATGGCGATACATTACCCAACTTGCGCATACGTTGAGCGTACTCATCAGATAAAAGCGTGCCATTCGTAAAGAGTTGAAAGTAGCAGTCGGAGTGTTTCTCCATCACCTCAAATAAATGAGGATACATTAAGGGTTCTCCGCCTAGCAAGCCAAAGAAATAAGATCCTTTCTTCTTTCCAGATTCAATCACATTATTGAGGGTGTCAACATCCATTCCTTTGGATTTATTGTCGATACTTACCCAACAGCCCTGACAACTCAGGTTGCAATTGTCAGTTAAAGAAATCATTAAAAATGCAGGAAATAACTCACCCTTTTTCAATCTCTTCTTATGCTTTGCCACCGTGCGCATGCCTTTCCAACCCAAATTGTAAGCTATCTTCCACAATAAGCGGAAATCCACTTGGCGCATTATTCTATTTCCTAACTTAAAAATCATATTCAAACTTCTTATTTACAGCCACAATCCTTTTCCGATTTCTCATCCTTACATCCACAATCTACTGATTCATCAGTTTTACAATCACAGTCGCAATCACAAGCCTCCTCTTTCTTCTCTTCCTTTTCAGCTCCAGCGCAGCAGGCTCTTTTTTCCTCTTCAGCCATCTTTATTTGCTCCTTTTTCAAGAGAGAAGTCTTAAAGTTACTTCGTCGAGCACTTAATACTGAATAGACATCATCATTCTGAATTTGTTCCAATACATTATCTCCTGTTTGCATTTCACCTTCTCCACCATCGATTGGGCTTTCCTGATGTTTCGGGAAAATAATGGCATTCTGTGGACAAACACGAGCACAAGCCGGACACATATCCTTACAATTTGCCGATGCCGAAACCACAACAGAACCATCATCCTCTACAGAGTAAACACTAAATAAGCAGAAGTTCAGGCATTTTCTACAACCATTACATCGCTCATAATCGATAACTGGGTACCAAGGTTTCCATTCATCACTATATTTAATTTTTAGTGCTTTCGGATTATCTGTTTTTACAGTTTGAACCAACTTTTGTCCATCCTCATCATCAACATGGAAATACTCGGTTTTACTATCCTCAACTTTTCTACCACTATTATCAATCAAGTGTTTCATCGCACGAGATTGACAACCGAAGACTAGTGCATCTTCGGCTGTATATAGGCTTTCTAAGTCATCAGGACTTTTAAGAACACTTCCACAAAGATCTTCGATATAGGTATATCCAATATTTTTTTCTTCCAGACTTTGAATCAATCGGTCAACCGATTTCTTCTCTATCTTCCCATCTTTCTCACAGCCACAAATAAATATTTTCTTTGTCATTTTGTCGAATTTAATTTGCCTCGTTCAATGCAAGTAAGTGCTATGCACTTACCTTATAGGCTAATAAAACATTCCCGTGTCGAATGTACAAGATACCATTATTAATAACAGGTTGAGCAAAATGCTCTTTGGTTCCCTTTTTCACTCTAAACTGACTGATGATTTCCATCTTTGGCTCCGTTTTAACTAGAGCTACTTTCCCCTGCTCGTTATAACAGTACAATAAGCCATTTGCAGCAATAGTTGCACCACGTCCAAATTTTAGGCTATCAACCATCTCACCTGAATTGGCATCAATAGCTTTCCATTTCTTTTTACGGTGTCCCGATGCAAAAAGTTTATCATTCACTTTTACAGCACCACCCATTATATTATCAAGCTTTTTAGTTCTCCATATTTCGGTTATCTGTCCGCCATCCTTCGAAATTTGAAGTTTTACAGTTCCATTACCACAACCTGCAACATAGTACAGATGACCATTTTCGAAAATAGGCGTATTACCATGAATATCGCAAAGCGTATCCTGCATGTGCGACCAAAGTAGTTTCCCACTTGTAGATTCTAAGCCAAAAAGAGCATTATCAGAAAAAGTAACCAATACATTGCGTGTAGGAAATTCTAACAGTAAAGGAGAGCAATAAGCTGGTATTTCACCAAAAACTTTGTTTGTCCATTTTGTTTCACCTGTAAAACGATCTAAAGCTGCAATGTTCACATCTTCGCCACCCGGAGCACAGTATACCAGGTCCCCATCAATTTCAAGAGATTGAGAATAACCAAAACGTGTATTCTTTCCTTTAAACTTCTCAATCATATTCAAGCCCCATTTCTTCAAACCTGTCTCAGAATCGATACAGGCAACATCACCCATACTTGAAGCAACATATATCAAACCATCAACTACAGTTGGTGCAGATCGACTTCCGATAAAATTCTTGGTCCAATCTGTTCCAAATTCAGTTTTCCAAAGCATTTTACCTTGTAAATCGAAAGCCATTAAATAGGCCAAGCTGTCAATTTCACCATTAACGAATAATTTATCCTCTGTAATTACAGGAGATCCATAACCGTTTCCAACACCTTCGAACTCCCAAGCTAATTCAGGACCATCTTCAGACCATTCAGTCAATAAATTTGGCTCATCGTAAATTCCTGTTCGGTTTTCACCGCGCCATTGGCTAATTTCTTTCTTTTTCGATGTACATGAGAAAAACAGTACCAGACAGATTAGTAAACTTAAATTTTTCATTGTTTTTTCAGTTAGTTATTGATTTGGGTCGGTTATTCTTTGAGATATTTATTGGTGTATTATTTGATGTTTTACTCTTCTTTTAAACTTTCAATTAAATTCTGTTTCATGGCAAGTTTTGCCGGTATATATATTGATATTATAGCAAAAACTAGAATGGCTAAGGTCACTTGTAATACAAATCCCAATGGCATACTAAAGGCATCAGAGAATAGAGACGGTAACATGCCAACTACAGCAGCAAGGGCTCCACTCGCCAAGCCAACAATTAATAAAAATAAGTTCTCAAGCATAATCAACTTAAAAATAGCCTTCTGCTCAAAACCAATAGCTTTCATAAGAGCTAACTCCTTCTTACGCTCAAGCATATTTCTAAGTAGAACAATTCCTAAACCTAAGGTTCCAATCATCACACCTAATGCTCCCAGCAACATAAACATGTTTAGATACGTATTTTCAACAGAATAGAAAGCTGCCAACCGATCATTAGCCTTCTGAACAATTAGTCCATAATCTTGCAAATCGTCTTCTACTATTTTAATTTGATCTTCATTTCTAAAATCCGCCAAAATCAACTTCGCTCCGCTTACCGATGGGTAGTGTTTCTGAAAATTTTGATCTGATATTAAGATATTCCCTTGAAAGATGGAATTATTCAAACCTCCAACTAAAAGTAGCTTGATTGTTCTCCCAAATTCGTTCTTATATAATAGCGTATCGCCAACAGCTTTTTTCAATCCCCAAACGATTACCGTTTGATCAGCTATAGCTGGAATAACATCTTCGCCTAAATCTTGATTCAAAGCCATCCATGGATGCTTTTCATCTACTGATTCGTGCAAACTAGCAAATGAAAAGGCTGAACGCTTATCTAATATTTCTGATTTAAATCCTAAAACTCTTGGGCGTTGAACCTGATTCAAATTCAAACAAGAAGCATCATCACCAGTCAAACTTCGGAATTGAATAAAATCAGCTGAATCACTTGCTATCTCATCTGATAAAGCAAGCTTCTCTTTCCCTGATTCTGTATTAAGCTCATATAGAATTGGCAGGGTACTTTCTATCCAATACTTATAAGCTCCTGTTCCCGATTGAGCTAAATTCTCAGTATCAACAAAGGTTTTACGATTCGCTCCAGTAATCATTACTGAAAAACAACCAAGAGCTAGAAGGATAACGGTCGTCAAACTACGCCCCTTATTTCTCACAGCATTTTTAATTGCCAATTCCATTATTGCAGGCACTTGTCTGCTGTTCTTCTCATCCTTAATTATCAGGAAATAATAGAAAGCAGCGAAACAAGCTATCATCAACAAACCTCCTGATGACATCAGCAATTCAGCATTCAGTATCTCAGAACTCGCAAAAGCATAGACTGTAATTAGTAGTGAAATGACTAAGGTAAATATGGCAGTCAGAAGCGTAAAACTTTTTTTATTTTTTGAATTCGAATTGACTTGCGTGTTTTGAATTAAACCAACAACTGATCGCTTAAGATTCTTCTTGCTCACAAAATAAATAGAGATAAGAGCAATCACCATTCCTAATACTGCTCCAATAATCAAGGTTTGGATTTGCACATGCAATTGAATCATATTAGTTCGAACCACATCTTGCCAAACCGAGTTCAAACCCCAAATAATAGCTTGATTGTAGGCAATTCCGATAATACTACCCAAAATACCACCCAACACAACAGTTGGCATAGATTCTAAAAATCGGATGCTCAATATTTTTTTATTGCTAAAGCCTAATCCCTTTAGAATTCCCGTTTCCTGATTTCTATTTTCAAGGTTTAATGCATAAATCAATAGCGTAAGTAAAATTCCAGCAGCGATAATAAAAAAGCTTAAGCTGAGGAACAACTCTCCAAAATCGACCATATTGCTAGCCGCATTATCGCCTTGATTTCGGACAGAAATAAAAGTCAGGTTTAACATTGAAGGATGTAAACGCTCTAGAATTTTGGCTTCAATCTGAACAGCAGAAAGCTCATCCTTATGGAAACGGAAAGCTGTGTACTGTCCGTATTTATTACTCCACATATTCAAAGCACTTGACATACCTATCATCGCCTTCGGTGTTCCCTTATATTTTTTCCAATAAGCCTCATCCTTATCGCGAATCTTCGTGAAATCGATAGGAATACCTGCATCCCAATCGTTACAGGAACCGGCATTTGATAAGCCAGGGAAAGAAGGCATCATGGCCTTATCCAGATTTTTTGTTTTTTCAGAGAAGATGCCAGTCACCAAAAACTCGCGACTTTCATCTTCTAATGATCGCATGGGGCCAATGACAAAATAATCCAGCTTTAGACTATCACCTACTTTTAAATTCAGATCTTTCGCCAACCAGGAGCTGATATGTATTCTATCCGTTCGAATATCAGAAAACATATCTTCCTTCTCTATGGCCGTAACAAATGAATAAGGTGTTTTACCTGATTTCGATTCTATGCCATTCACAAAATAAGTCAGCAAGGCATCCTTTGGCAAACACATCTTCTGAATTTCGTTGGCAATGGGTTCGTCGATGAAAATTCGATCTGAGCTCAATTCATAAACAGATTGTGCTTTCAAATCATTAAAATGTAAACCTGCATCAGCCAATTGCCATTTTTTTGCCAAAGCTGTATTCAATTCAAACTCCGTTAAGCCTTCTTCTTTATTACTGGCAAGCAATAAATTCGCTTTCCCCTGCAATTCTATTTCCTCAGATAGGAATTCGCGTGAGATGAAAATATTATAGGGAGCGACCTGATTACTTCTCAAACTAAAACGTCCAAGATCTTTATCACCATATATAGCTTTAACGCTTAGTCGAAGGGCGATTGTTTGATCTTCATCAGATACAAAAGGCGCATTTACAGGAACCAAATTCGCTTTCTCGAGCCTAAGCAAGAATTCACTTCCTTCTGCCAATGATAATTTCTCAGCAAGATTCTCAGAGATTGCTACCTCATCTTTTTTCAACTCACTTAAAGTCCCTGATACAAAATCTGAAAAGGAATGATCAATACCGTAAACATGAACGCCATTCACTCGGCTCTGAGATTCTGACTCAATTGCTAATCCTTTAACACTTAAAACAGGAGATACCTTTATACCTAATTCTTTAGAAATATCATGGGCTAATTCTGCTCGAACAAATCGATCGCCAGTTGGCATTGCAAACTCAACCTTTCCCAATCGTAGATCGACTAAAGTGTGTAAGCTATTTCTAACTGAATCACCAATAATCAAAGCTCCCGTTAAAACAGCTGTACTGATTATCGTTCCCAATAAAACGGCTAAATGCTGCTTTCTGAAAAACCAAAGACTCTTTAATATGTATTGATAAATGCTCATATTCTATTTCTCAATTTCTTGAATCTTCCCATCCTCAATACGACAAATTCGATTCATGTACTGAGCTAATTCTTCGGAATGTGTTACGACCACTAAAGTAACTGCTTGATCTTCGTTAATTCTCACAAAAAGTTTTGCTAACTGCTCTGCACTCGCCTTATCTAATGATCCTGTTGGCTCATCTGCCAATATAAGTTTGGGTTGATGAATGAGTGCTCTAACTACAGCAGCACGCTGACATTCCCCTCCCGACATTTGTCCTGGGCGTTGATGAATCTGTTTCGACAACCCAACAAACTCTAATAAGTCCAAAGCTCTTTTCTCCGCTTCTTTCTTTACAGTTTTATCTTTTTCCGGAAGATAAGGCAACAAGACATTCTCAAGAAGGCTTAATTGCGGCAGTAAATGATGAGATTGAAAAACGAAGCCAATTTTCTTATTACGAAATTGAGCCAGTTGCTCCGATGTGTAAGTTGAAATTTCTTCTCCATCGAAATTTACATTTCCTGAGTTTGGAAGATCAAGTGAACTTATGACATTTAGCAATGTGCTTTTCCCGGATCCCGATGGTCCTAAAATTGCAATACGATCACCGCCTTCAATTTCTAGCGAAAGTTCATCAAGTACCGTTCTACGAATTGTTGTTTCAGGTACTTCGTAATATTTTGTGATATTTTCAAGTTTCAGCATCTCTTCGACTTAATATTCAAATTCTATTTTTTACCAAAGGCATAAATACGACCATCCATGGCAGTCACAACAATCATATTATTAACCACTGCTGGTGTCGAAACAATAGCTCTTCCTATTTCATAAGACCAAATCTTCATTCCTGTTTCCAAATTTAACTGATAGATTCGTCCATCGCCAGAAGCAATTAAAACAGTCTTTTTTGTAATCACAGGCGAACCTTCAATTTTACCTTTGGTTTTATATTTCCAAATAAGATCTCCTGTATTCTTATTATAACAATACACCACACGATTCTCAGCACCAATAATCACTTTGCCTTTATTTACAGATGGAGAACCTAAAAATGAAATGCCACCTTCCTTTTGCCAAAGGATTCTTTTAGCTTTTAAATCGGCACAATAAAATAGACCATCGTAGTTTCCAAAGTAAGCCTTTCCCTCATCAAGAGCGGTGGATGATGCAATATAGGAACCGGCATTCAAGGTATCTTTCACTAATCCTGTCTTTACGTCAACTTGGTGGATGAAGCCATCACAACCTCCAAAGACTACAACTTTTCCGTCGCAGGCAGGAGCGCCGTTAATATAATTGTTAGACTCATATTTCCATAGACCTTTCCCTGATTTGGCATCTACACAATGCAAGAAGTAATCGTAGCTACCGAAAACTAGGCGTTTCTTCTTTTCTTCTGAAGCATAAAACCAAGATGCAGAGCCTGAAATTTGTCCTTCAGTAATGTATTCCCATTTCTTTTCACCAGAACTTGCGCTCAAACAGTAGAATTTGCCTTCAAGCGAACCAAAATAAAGGTTACCATCTAAATATAAGGGAGCTGCCTCAACTGAAGTCTTAGCATCAAATGTCCATTTTAGTTCACCATCTTTTGAAATGGCATACATTTTCCCATCATTGGAGCCCACAAAAACAGTCCCATTGCTAATAATAGGTGACGACTTAATCGCATCATCTGTTTTATAGGTCCAAAGTAATTTAGGTGAGTTAGGAATTTCAGCAGAAGTACAACCTTTCAGCTCTGAATTTCCTCTGAAGGATAGCCAATTATTGGAGTTCTGAGCAGAACTCAAAAGACTTAAACCAATCAGTATGAGAAAAAATATTTGTTTCATTTTTCTAATATATCGTTTTAGCTACATTTCAACTACGTTCAATGCATCTACTTTCATAAAATAGGATTAAAAACCCTTAACCTGTCAGTTATAAATCAACAGTAACAGTGTCTTTACCCTTTTATACCTTTTCACTCTTTTACTTGAGACCTTTTCTTCTCTGCGCTCAAGCCGCTAAGGCTCTTACTTTTTTAGATAAAAAAGTAAGCAAAAAATCTTCCGCTGCAGGTTTATCTGCTAAAAATATGCTGCGCAAAATCTAAAACTCAGAACTCCTCCTTTTAGTTTTTCGTTCCTCAAACCTAACGGTCGTCAAACAGCTGAGTTTTTAAACAGATTTGCTTCTCATATTTTATTAACGCAATAATCCTGATGCGGGTCCTATGGATCTTTGGGATTACTCAATTTTATTTCCTTTTCCCTTTTTACTTTTTTACTCTTTCACTCTTTAACTCACTTCAAAGCCAAAGCGCCTGTTGGGCATACCTCAGCACATTTATGAGCGGTTTGAGTTAAAGCTACAGATATATTTTGATTGAAGGGCACAGCCATTTCCACATCAAATCCTCTTCCTATAAAAGTTAGGCCTGTCAATTCCTTATTTCTTTGTGCAATTTCAACACACAAACCACATTTGATACACTTCTCTGGTTCGTAAACAATGCTCTCATGATTAAAATGCTTCTTTAGCGTTTCTCTATCACCCATCAAAAACTTTCTTCTGTCTGCCTGATACGTTTCAGCACAATCCCGGAGTTTACAATTATCTATCTTTCTGCAATCGCAATGCAAACATCTTGCAGCTTCAGCCATAGCACCAGCCGTATTTTTTATTTCCTTTCTATTGCCTTCAACTGATTCCTTAAGATATTCTAAGGCTTCTGTTTGTCGGAGAACACCAAAGCGAGAATTGAACTTTCGCTTGCTTGCTTTAATCTCTTGTCCGTTTAAAGACTGATTTACTGAATGAGCCAGTTCCTTACCTTGAGCCAAAGCTTTTACAGCCATCTTTTGCAATCGAACAAGGCTTCCTCCAGCAAACACATCAGGCAAGTTGGTTTTGAAAGCCTCTTTCTCTCCCTTAAAATCGAGATTCAATTTAGCTATTTCATCCGAATCCGAGCCACTTGCTATAATTACAGCATCGTATTCTTCTCGAATGGATTCAAAATTATCTGAGTTGACTGGTGAGTTAAGCTTAATCTCTAAACCTAATTTTTGAAGGATCTCAATTTCAGAATCTAAAACCTCTTGTGGCATTTCATCTTTAGTAATTGCAGTTTGAAGCATTCCACCAATTACAGATTCTTTCTCGAACAAAGTACACTTGTGTCCTGCTCTCAAAATATGGTACGATGCAGCTAAACCAGCAACTCCAGAACCAATAATGGCAACTTTCTTACTACTTGCCTTGTCTACTTCTGGCAGATATGTATTTTCTGATTTTTCAGCACTTGTTCTTTTTAGAATACAAATTGATACCGCTTCATCCACATCTTTTCTACGACAAACTTTCTCGCACGGAGCAGAACAGATATGTCCTAAAATATGTGGCAGAGCAATTTCTTCTTTTACAATTTCAAGAGCCTCATCGAACTTCCCTTGTGCAATGAAACGATTCATTTTTGGGATATCCATAAAAGCAGGACAAGCCACTCGGCAAGGTGCTTCACAATCACCAACATGATCACTTAACAGAAGTTCAACCGCTTCTTTTCTTGCCTCAAAAACTTCAGCATCCTCACTTGCCAAATTCATCCCATCAACAACCTTTGTTGCACATGATGGCATCATTTTACCTGTCTGCGTATCCTTCACCATGCAAACCATACAAGTTGGGTGATTAGAACAACCATCCAAATAACACATTGAAGGAATGTGAATACCTACAGATTCCGCAGCTTTTAAAACCGTTGTCCCTGCAGACACCTCTATATCTTTATTGTCAATTTTAAGTTTTACCATAATCTCCTTCTATCGTATTACTACTGCATCAACAGGGCAAATTTGCCTGCAAATATCACACTTAATACAAAGTTCGTTATCGACTTTATGCAATTCATATGGCTTTGCCTCGATAGCATCAACCGGACAACGTTGTGCACACTTCGTACAACCTGTACACTCGTCTTCGATTTCATACAAAATCAGATCTTCACATTTACCTGATGGACAAGTTCCCTTGATATGAGCTTCATATTCGTGTCTGAAATATTTCAGAGTCGATAAAACTGGATTTGGTGCTGTTTGTCCCAAACCACAAATACTTCCTTTCTTTGTATTGATGGCTAATTTCTCTAGCAAATCTAAATCCTCAAGCTTGCCTTTTCCTGATTTAATTTTATCAAGAATTTCAAGCATTCTTCGGGTTCCAATCCTACAGAAGGTACATCGTCCACAAGATTCTTCCTGAGTAAATGACAAAAAGTAACGAGCAATATCAACCATACAATCGGATTCATCGAGAACAATTAGTCCTCCCGATCCCATCATGGCTCCCACTTCCTTCAAGGAATCAAAATCGATGGTTGTATCAGCCATATCAGCCGGAATACAACCTCCCGATGGACCTCCAATCTGAACCGCTTTAAATTTTTTCCCGTTTGCAATTCCACCACCAATTTCTTCAACAATCTGACGAATTGTGATACCCATTGGAACTTCAATCAATCCACCTCTATTTATTTTTCCAGCCAAAGCAAACACCTTGGTGCCTTTACTTTTCTCCGTTCCAATTTTATTGAAATCATCTGCTCCATTTCTTAAAATCCATGGCACCAATGAGAAAGTTTCCGTATTGTTAATAAGGGTTGGTTGCTCCCAAAGTCCTTTTTCTGCGGGGTAAGGTGGACGTAATTTTGGAATGCCTCGTTGCCCCTCTATTGAAGCAATTAAAGCTGTTTCTTCACCGCAAACAAAAGCTCCCGCTCCTTCGAAAATTTCCATATCGAAAGAGAAATCTGATCCTAAGATGTTTTTACCCAGAATACCTTTCTCCCTGCAGATCTTAATGCCTTCTCTGATTCGTTCTACAGCCAAAGGATATTCTGCACGAATGTACAATCGTCCTTCTGTAGCACCAACAGCATAAGCAGCAATGATAATTCCTTCGATTACACGGAATGGGTAGGATTCCAACAGCATTCTATCCATAAAAGCGCCGGGGTCACCCTCATCGCCATTACAGATAATATATTTCTTTTCAGATTGAGCTTGCTTAACCAAACGCCACTTAATGGCTGATGGAAAACCAGCGCCTCCACGACCTTTCAGTCCACTATTCTCAATTTCATCTATAATCTGATCGGGATTCATTTCTTTCAAGCATTTTTCCAAAGCCTTGAATCCTTCTTTACTCTTATATTCTTCAAAATCTGAAGGTCGAATTTCACCTCGATATTCGGTTGCGATATTAATTTGACCTTTTAAGAATTCTGCAATTGGTGTATCTTTTTCATTGACACTGTAACGAGCCGAAGACTGTGGAATATCTGTAAAAGTTAAATTCTCTGCATAATTATAGAATTTACTTTTGAAACGATTCATGAAACTGTCGGACTTAAAATGCTTTTGAATAATATCACCTACATCTTCCGACTTTAGCTTCGTATAATAAACAGCATCCTCGCCCGGTTTGTGAATCTCCATCATAGGAACTTGATTACACACCCCAACACAACCAACTTGCTTCACATCCACATTAATACCACTAGTATCTAGAGTATCTTCCAAAGCTTCCTTTACACCAGAGCTACCACTGGCAATACAACAAGAGCCTAAGCCAATACGAATTTCACCTTGTGGCAAACCTTTTTCTGAAAGTGTTCTCACTTTTTCTTCGCTCTCACTTCCCTCTTTAAGTAAGAAATCTTCAAGTACATCTTTTACTGTTCCTGTCTCTACATGACCATAAGTTACATCATCGATTTGAACAACAGGAGCTAACGTACAACAGCCTAAACAAGCTACTTCTTCCAGCGTAAACTTTTTTTGCTCATCGGTATCTGAGTCAGCAGCTAACTTTAATTCTCTTCGAAAAGCGTCGTAAACCTGTCCTGCACCTTTTACATGACAAGCTGTACCTACACACACACGAACGATATGTTCACCTACCGGCTGGTGTCGGAATTGAGAATAAAAAGTCGAAATACCAGATATCTGAGACTGAGTAATATCTGTGATCTCACAAACTCGCTTTAAAGCCTCTTCTGGCAAATAATTTAATTCTGATTGAATGGCTTGAAGAATGGGTATAACCTTCTCTGACGTCTTTCCCTTTTCAGAAACAATTCTATCAACAATGTCGTTTATATTATTCATTTTTTAAAAATAAATAGAACGCTAAGACGGAAAGTCGCTAGGAAAATCCCCTTATTTGCTCACTCTTTAGCTAAACTTATAAATACTCTAGGCACTCATAAATACTTGAAGTACTTATTTCCCGATACAATAAAGATTCTTACCTGCTCGAATATAAATATGACCATCTGCAAATGCAGGTGTAGAATCTGATTTCTCTCCTAAGTTCGATGTTGCAACAGAAACAAACTCTTTGTCTGCTTTAAAAATATGCATGCTTCCAGCTCTGTCCAGCAGATAAATTTTATCATCAACCAAAATTGGTGATGCATAAAAACCATTATCAAATTCATGTTCCCAATACAACTCTCCCGATAAAGCATCGTAGCAAGCTATAAGCCCGTATGATGTTACGACAAATAGGTATTTATCTGTGGCAATAGGACTAGGCACATCCGACAAATAATCGTATGCTTCCCAAAGCACTTCAGGCTGAGCACCTGTCTTGATCGCCACCAAGCTGGCATATTCGTTAAGTGCAAACACAATTCCGTTAGCATATGCTACTGATGGACCAACTTCACCTGTAATACAATCTAACTTCCACAATTCTTCACCGGTTTGCGCATCATATGAAGCCACACAAGGGTCTGCTGCTAAAATCACCTCAACACGACCGCCATTCTTTACAATCACTGGCGATGCCCATGAGACTTTCACTTTTCTATCTGTACTCCATATTTGATCACCTGTTTTAGTTGAAAGAGCCATCACTTTACCCGATTTTTTATGATCGTATTGAACGATTAGCTTATCTTCAAAAACAACAAGAGAAGATGAATGTCCGTAGTGATTATCAGGCACACCTAAGTTTTTAGACCAAACTTGTTTCCCTTTCATGTCAAGTGCAATCAAATCGCCATTAGAGAAAATTGCGAATACCGATTTTCCATCAGTACTAACACTTGCTGCTGCATGACCAGTATCTGGTGTTACCTCCGGAGCTGCAGATGATCCTGCTATATCTTTCACATCGGCAGTCCATAGGAGTTTTCCCGAATTTTTATCGTAGCAATAAACTTGTTTTTGATTTGCATCAGCTCCCGAAAGGAATAACTTATCGCCCCAAACAACAGGTGAATTATAGGCATGCAAAGCCGTTTCAACTTTCCACTTAATATTCTTTCCACTTACTCCATCCCATTCGGTTGGGACATTTTTCTGATAGCCAATCCCATTTCCTCCTGGTCCTCTGAAAGAAGGAAAGTTTGCCATCATTTCTTTCGTAGGGTACTCTCCTTTATATTTTTTAATTGAAGCTACAGCTTTTGTTTCAACAGGTTTTTCAATAACTTCAGCCTTAGTTTCTTTTTTCACTTCAGGCTCCGACGCCTTTAGCTCTTCAAGTTTCTCAACGTCCTTCTTCTCTGCTACAACAGGCTTAGCTGCCTCTTGCTCTGCTTCAGGTGTAGCTTTCACTTCACTAGCTACTGTTTCTGCTTTTGCAACTTTAGCCGCATCCGTAAAACGTGTTCCCAAATCCTTATGCGTAACAAAAGCCAGAATCAGAGTTACTACAATTAAAACAGATCCTCCTATACTAACCCACTTTCGTGCATTCTTCTGATACTGGATAATATTTTGTTGATAATCCTCATCAACCGATGGCAAATTCTTCTTACCCATTTTCATGACTTGCATGGCAATTATCATGACAATGATAGAAAGCAATAGCAGATAGGCTCCTGTTCGAACTTCCCATTGATTCGTAAAAAAAGCTTTTCGAACCAACAAATCCATCTCTCGGATTTGCTCACGAAGTTGTGCATCATTGGGGTTTTCGTTCAATCGCTCAACCAAAGTATTAATGACTTCGGTATTTACCGGATCAACCTTATTAATTTGCAAGTAATTGACAATTACCATAGCACAAATTAAAATGGCGAAAACTCCGGATACAATGGCAACACCTCGCCAAAGAGAAAGATTTACAGGCTTATTTGAAAATTTTGTGTCCATATTTTATCTAATTCCTTAATCAAATTTATTTCTCAACAGGGCAATATTTTAAACAGCGAGCACAACTCACACATTCAGCTTTGTCCGGCGTATAATCTTCGCGATATTTAAACACGGATAAACCGGATAATGTTAAACCAAAGACTAAACCTAAAAAGCCTCCTAACACCCACGATCCAATATAAAACTGCTCCACAATTACAGCAGCCTCTGAATATAATTCTTCAACAGGTGTTCCTGCAGACTTAAAAGCTTCGATTTCTACACTTGGTAGCATTGAATCTGCCTTAAAGAGCATCAATTCATTTGCTAAACGAACCTTAGAATTCACTTTCGCTAAATTTTCATGGAAGTTTGAAAGTGTCCAGCCTCCAAGAATCATTAAAACAGGAATAATCAAGCTCAGCTTTATAAATCGTTTGGTTGCCGAAGATCTATCTTCCATCACCTTAACAGGCACAGGTTTATTAATTGCTCCCAAAGGGCAAGAATCTTCACACAAACGACATTGAATACATTTGTTAGGTGTAATCGTTAGATGATGTTTTGAAAATCGACTCATCCAGTTAAGTAAAACGCCATATGGGCAAAAGAATCGACAATAAGGTCTTGCTACAAAGGCACTCAACACAAGAAAGATGGCTCCTATACTAAACATGAAGAAAGTTGCATCGAAACGATAAATTCCGACAAATGGATCGTATCGACAAATTATAAAGTCGGTTGCTGTAGATGCGTATAAAACTGATAAACCCAAATAGATATAGGGAATTAAACCCAAAACTTTCTGTAGCCAAGTTTTCATTGTTACTGGGCGCAATAATAAAACGTCCTGAATAGCTCCTAAAGGGCAAACTCCAGCACAAAAAGTTCGTCCAAAGAATAAGGTATAAACCAATGGTATAACAAAAAAGGCAAGTGCAGATAAGGGGATGCTATATTCTGGCTGGAAGAGAGCTAAAGTTACATTCTGTAAAGATCCTACAGAGCAAATACAGCCTTCGCGAAAGAAACCAAAATATAAAATTGAGAAAACCGAAACTGCCAAAACACCTCTTCTAGATCGTTTCTTTAAGATCAACCAAGTTATTAGAGAAAGAGCTAGAATGAGAATGACAACATCAAACCATGCGAAAAAATCAGCTCTTGCCTCGGGCATTGAAGTGACTGGTTGTGTATATCCAGATTCAAACTCTGGTTTTGGAAAACGCTGCTGCTGAGCTAAAAGTGGTAAACCTGAGGTCATCATTAAAACAAATAAAGAAAGCAGCGTAACAAGCTTCTTTAGATTCCAGGTTTGTGTTAAGTATTTTAAAATTTCTGACATTAAGAAATCTGTTTAGGGTATTGAAATAGGTTAGCCTTTCTTTTCTTTTTTAAAGCCTGAAAACTTATAGGGCTCATCAGCTGGTACACGCGAAAATGCATCAGAAGGGCAATCACGAGCAATGGCACATTGATTACAATTCACACATAAATCGTGACTTACTTGCAACTGAAGCGATCCATTTCCAAAAGCTCCACAACCTTTCACACATTTACCACAGCCAATACATAGGTCTTCAATTATTTCATATTCGAAAAAAGGATCTTCGATATATTTTCTTTTAATTGCGCCAGTTGGGCAAAGTTGGTTTTCGGCTCCCGTAGTAATATTCTTTACGTTTGGGCGCAAATAACCACCACATAAATCACAGTAGCCACACATATCGTATACATGAATACACTTCACCGCAGATGGAGTCACTACACAAGAAGTAGCACAACGCCCACACTGAGTACATTTTGTCGTATCAATCTGCCAAAGCGTATTTCCCGACACCGTTTTATGAGCCAAAACACCAGTAACTCCAACTAGACTTGCGCCCGCTGCAAATCGAAAGCACGTATTAATAAAATCTCTTCTGTCCTTTTTCCCTTTTTTTTCCATTCTTCTACAAATTATTGTATCGAATTCTTCTTTTTGTAGTCTATACCATCAGGTAAAGTACAAGCTTTAACTTTCTTACAATTACGGCATACAAAATCGAAATCACAGCCACCTTCAGAGTTTATACTTCTATAAAGCATCGTTCCTGAGAAAATAGCCAAGGCACTTAAAATTGTTCCTCTGCCAATATTGTGTAAAAAACTTCTTCTATTCATTATTTATAGATATGAGATGTTAGACTTGAGATTTGAGATCGATTACAAATCTGCAAAGTGTTATTATTTTTAGTTTAAAGAGGAGGATTAAAAATCCTAATCTCCAGACTTGCTGATTAAAAATCAGCAAGAGCTGTTTTATTTTAGTTCAAAAATTCGAACCATTTTACGTAATGGATCTAAAACTACAATCCTATCATTAGAGTCAACAGCCAAATCCAAACCTGTGGTTCCTGCATCGAACTGAGATGGAGCTGCTACTACAGATTTAAAATCGCCCGATGGCAAATGAACCTTTATTCTTTCCAAACCTTTTTCACTCGTCACAAACGAACCATCAGATAACATGGCTACATGGCTTGGGTTACAACAACCTCCAAAACCATCAACTTGCATCGATGTGCGTTCCCAGGTCGATATTAAATCTCCTTTACTATTATAAGCTTCCAAAGCATGACGTCCTGGATTCACAACCCACAACTCACCTTGTCTCCCCAACATTAAATCGAAATAAGGGCTTGGCACTACAAAACCACGAATCCCTTTTTCAAGATTCTTGCCTCCGATATCCTTCACTTTCTTACCATCGACAGAATATTCATGTACGATTTTCTGTCCGGCATCAGCGACATAAACAATACCTTCCTTTTCAACTAAGCTGCTGATGTAAGCATTTTTTCCCTTCACAAGAAAACTGTTATTTAAGCCACCATCAGGCTTTCTAATATCAACTCGGTTGCCAACACCCAAAAGGATATTGCCTGATTCTGATACATTCAAACAATGAGCATCACCACGAACTTTCATACTCGACTGAAGTTCTCCTTTCGGATTAAAAATCCACAGCTTATTTCTTCCACTCACATAAATATTATCCTCATTGCCTATGGCTAACCCATAAACGGCTTCTCCATCAATTTTAAATGATGTTGTTTCCTTATAAGCAATCAAACTTGAATCAACCTGTCTCAGTTTATCCAAATCGTATTCATAAATATTTTTTTGTGATTTTGGCTTTTCAAAAAACAAATCGCCAGCAATTAATCCTACCAAAAGAAGTAAGATAACTACAGAAAAAATTAAGCCCAGTTTGTTCTTCATAATCTAAAATTAATTAGCACGTAAATCAATACAAAGCATATGCTTTGAGTCTCGCATCAATAATCGGCCATCAGTTATCACCAAAGGTCCCCAGGCATCATGCCCATCAAGTATCTTAACCTTATCAAGCAATTCGAACTTTTCAGTTGTTGCTCTGGCAATAGTCAACTCACCATTATCCTTTAGGATAAAAAACTTGTCATCGGCTACAAGGTAAGGTCCAAGTCCAAAACGATCTGTTTTCCCACTTGTCCACAATATCTTAGTACAATCGTTAGGATCACTACAAACAAACTGATTACGCTTAGCTCCAGCATCTTTAGGAAGAATCGTAAACATTTTCCCTTTGTAAATAAGTGGTGTTTGTTGCTCCGATGCCATTCCATCCTTAGGTTTATATTTCTGAAGCGTTTCAACCTGATAGCTTTGTCCTTTTTTCTTGACTTGAAAAAGAGCAGCACCTGCACCATAGCCAGCAGTCATAAACATCTTGCCATTATCAAATATTAATGGTGATGGAGCTACAACAGATGGTGAAAAATCTTTCGTTTTCCATAGAATCTGACCTAGATCATCACCTTCAGCCGAAACACCACAAATTCCACCAACAGCAGCATAAACCCACATTTTATTACCATCCAAAACCATTGGCATAATAGACGAATGTGACATTTTCCAGCCATCCGGATTTGGCGTTTCCCATAAAATTTTTCCTGTTTCACAATCAACTCCAATCATCAGAGCTTTACCTCCAGGAGCAATTATGGCCACATTATTATCGATTACCGGACATTGTCCTGTGTACCAAAATGGGACTTCTGAGTTATAATCTTTCACCAAATCGAGCCCCCACAAGAAATCACCCGACTCAGGATGAACACACATCACATGACAACGAGGCCCCATGCTCACAAGGTATTTATCGTTGATAGCAGGAACGGTTCGTGACATACCATGATTCCTTTTTACATGCACCTTGTAGGAACGTTTCCAGATTTCTTCGCCACTTTCCAAAGAGAAGCATCGAAGTGCATCTGCTTTTTTCACCTCATCGTAATCGAGAATATATACCTTACCATTATAAACAACCGGTGCAGCGTGTCCTTCACCCAGATCATGTTGCCACATAATTTTAGGTTCTGGTCCAATTTTATCAACTAGCTTGACTGTTTCTTTAGACACATTATCAAAATCAGCTCCTCTAAACTGTGTCCACTTACCTTTCAATTCTGAAGAGTGTTCAATATAAGATTTAAACTTTTCTCCTATTTTAACCTGATCAACAGATGCTTTATCTAAAGCTGGACGGTTATCTAAACCAGGAATACTAGCTGATAAGTCTTGAACAGGATCGTAGACTAACCACGAAACAAAAATTGAGATCGCAACAAGTGAAGCTAACCCGATAATGATATTTGAGGATTTTTTATTCATTGATTTAAAACTAGGCTTTAATATTATAGGCCATCAGTGCATCTTCGTGACGCACATACAAAACGCCATCTTTAATCACCAAATGTGACCAGTGTGGCCCTTTCCCAAGAGGTACTTTAAAAGTGCTTATCACTTCAAATCCTTTGGGGCTTGCTTTTGCCAATGCGATATTTCCACCTTTTTCGTCGTAACAATACAACATCCCTTCAGCTGAGATAATAGAACCTTTATTCTCCCACTCTGTCTCGTACATCGGCTTACCGGTTTCCCACTCAAGGCAAATCCACTTACCCATTCTGTTATGCTCCCAATTGGCTCCATATACGTAATCGCCTAAACGAACAGCACCACCATGATGAACGTCCAATAAAGAATCAACATAGGCCAGTTTTACCGTTGAAGCATCTTCACTCAAGTCGAGCATTACAGATTTATGATCGTAACCATTGGTTACAAATATTTTCCCTTCGTGATAAAGTGGTGTATTGGTCTGAATATTGGCTTTCCATTCACCACCTGCATATTTTGCGTAATCGAATGTCCAAATAATCTCACCACTCTCCGGATTCACTCCTATAATATTATTCTCAGTAACCGTAACGATCAGCTTCTTTCCGTTTCTATCGACCATTAGCGGCGAAACATATCCAGGTTTATCATTCAAGCTTTTTGATTGCCAAACAACATCGCCTGTCATTTTATTTAAGGCAATCATAGTTGTTTTAGGTCCACAAGGCGTATAATACACATAATCGCCATGTAGCAATAAAGATTCTGAGATTCCCCATTGCCCATAAGTTCCTTCAAATTTCTGGCTCGCTTTCATTTGCCAGAATATATTCCCTGTTTTTCCACAAACACAAGCTAAATCACCTTTCCCACTTGAAAGATAAATACGATTATCTTCAATGGTAGGTGTGCAACGACTATCTGGGAAAGTATTATCCCAACGACGACCATAAGGCACTTGCCATTTCAGCTGACCTTTCATATCAACAGCCATCAATACATCCATTGAATCTTTTATTCCTGTTAAATAAACCGTTTCATTCACCACAGCTACTGAAGAATATCCTTTAGGAATATCAACTAAAGACCATAACATCTCAGGTCCTTTTTCCGGCCATTCTTTCAACAAACCTGTTTCGTTATAAACACCTGTTCGATTTGGCCCACGCCATTCACTTTTTTGCTTTGGGGAATTACATTGAGTAAAAATAGCAGTGGCAGCTAAGCCAAGTAAAATCAATCGTTTCATTTCTATATTCTATTTATCAAATGGAGTTATCTTTCGTAAATTCAAACTTTATAATTTAGATCTCGTAAACCATAAATGCATTACCATGACGAACATACATTCTGTTCTTATGGATCACTAAATGAGCCCAGTGTTGCTTTGTTCCCATAGGCACACGGAAAAAACTCACTTTATTAAATGCTTCTCCCTTAATATCAATTAGTCCAATCTCACCATTATCGCCGTAGCAATACAACATGCCGTCAGCAAAAATCACATTTCCTTTTGCTATTGCTTTAGAAGAGTAAATTTCTTTTCCTGTATTCCAGTCAATACAATACCACATTCGATTTTTATGACCCGAAACATAAATTTTGCCATCAACCAGAACAGCACCGCCCATTTGGTTATCAACAAATTTATTTCGCCACAATTCCTTTACAGACGTTCCATCTTCAGATAATTGCAGCATTACACCACCTTTTCCATATCCGCTAAAGCAAAATAGTTGACCATCTTTATACAAAGGTGTATTTGGATGAATATCATACGTATTCTTATGCTCAAAGTTCCAAAGCATTTCTCCATTTTCAACATCAACTCCAATAATTGAACCACCTGTGTGAGTTACCATTATAGAACGATTCCCACGCTTCACTACCAATGGAGAACAATAAGCTGATTTTTCACCCATTGCTTTTGTTTTCCAGATCAGCTCGCCTGTTTTCTTATTTACAGCAATAACATTGGTTTCTTCACCACCAGGCGTACAAAACAATTTATCGCCTTCAATCAAAAGATTTTCAGTCATTCCGAAACGAAGGTTTCTGCCTCCATATTCAGACAACATATTTTTAGACCAAATTTTTTCTCCGTTCTTTGCAGACAAAGCGACCAATTCGCCATGGCCACTCATCATATACAACATGCCATCATCCAAAAGTGGCGTTCCTCTGACACCGTCATAATTATCCATCCACTCTTTGGCATAATTCTTTTTCCAAAGCTCTTTTCCTGAATGATCGAAAGCTATAATAAACCCCTGATCTCCATCAACACCTCCGGTATAAACAACATCATCGGTTACAGTTGCTGATGCATGACCATCACCAAGGGTTTCATAACTCCACAATAATTTAGGACCTGATTCAGGCCACTTTTTTAACAAAGCTTTGGAGTCATACTTACCATCACGATCAATACCACGCCATTGCACCATTTCCTGAGCAAAAGATTGAAAAACGAACAATAAACTAGCTACGAATAAAAAAAGAGATTTCATATTTTTAATTATTGGATTCAAAATCGTTAGAATAACAAACTATATAATTTCAGATAGCAGAATTTCAAATCTATCAATTCTTAATTCAAATCAACGACAAAACACTTGCGTTAACACCTGATTAACAAAGCTTTAATTATTATTTAATCTAATTAAGCTTAACTAACATTCAACTTATAACTTCATAAGCAATTACAAGATTCTAAAGATAAGACCTATCAGTCGTAATTATCCATGAGAAATATCCTTTATTAGAAATCCATTATAAGTCTAAATAAACCCAAGCCTTATTACTTATTGCTCAAATCAGGAATTACATTCTCTAATATTCGATTCAAATATTCAATAAAACTCATATCTGTTTTAGCAAAATCGCAATTAGATTGTAAAGCCACAGCAATTTTATATTGAGGAAAATAAGCCATAATCGAATTAAAACCTGGAACAAATCCCGTATGCCCATATGCCTTTCCAAAATCGGTCTTATAAATAAAACTCCCCATTCCATAAGAATACCCCTCAGTAAGATTCTGCCCATTTTCATTAGGAACTATTATCATATCCAAGCTAGATTTTGAAAACATTTTTGCTTCATAATACAATTTTGCCCAACGTGCTAAATCTGAAGTTGTAGATGCCATGCCACCCCCAGTCCATTCCATTTGAGGATTAAAAACATATTCCCCATCAATAACAACGACTTCTGGCATTCGAAAAAACTCCGGCAATTTCGAATAAGCAACAGGAAGATTAGGAACATCCCTTTGAGTAGCTGGATATGTTGATTTTAGGTTTTCAGAAATCAACAATCTCTTCCCCACCTCATCATAATAGTCCGATCCTGTTATTTTTTCAATCAACATACCAATCAGCAAATAGTTAGAGTCGGAATATGCCCAACTCTTTCCTGCTTCATGCAAAGGCTCCATGTCAAATATATAACTAAGCCGTTCTTTATAGGTCCACACCTTATTCGGATTAGTTCGAAGTGATTCCCAAATCTCTTGCGCATTTATATATCGCGGCAAACCTGTGGTATGCTTAACAAGCATCTCAACACTTATATCCGAAATATTAGGTAGTCGATGAAGCCATTTGTGATCTGGAAAATAACCTATCAATTTCTTTTTCAAATCAACTTTTCCCGCCTCAACTAATTGCATAAGAATTGCTACAGCGTAAGTTTTACCAACCGATCCAGAAAACATAACAGAGTTTTGATTCAAAGGCTCCTTCGTTTTCAAATTAGCCAAACCTGACGAGTAGTTATCTTGTCGATCATCAGCATAAACAATTGAAAAGTTTAAGCCTGGAATTTTATTCTCTAAAACCAAGGCATCCATCTCATGCTGAATACTCTTCTTTTTAATTTCATCTCCAGAAGCAAAAACAACTAACTGAATCACAACAAATAGGCATAAACAAACAACTCGTTTCATAATTATATTGACTTTAGAAAAACAACATACTAGGCTTAGGTTCTATCTTAATGCATTCATACACATCTTAACAAGCAAACGCATCTCCTCGTCATCACTCATTCGATCTGAACAATACCCCCGATTCGAATATTCTATAAACTTCACAGGGATTGTTAAAATCGTCAACTGAACATCAATCACCCTTGTTTCATCACAAAACTCCCCTGTATCTTTGCCAAGTTTTAATAATATTTTAGACATTTCATCTATTGCCAAAGATCTCGATTGGGGATATTCAAATTCAAAATCGTAAACTAAAGAATGAGCAAAATGAATGGCATCTGGCTCAGTTTTAGAAAGCTTAAAAAGAAAGTGTACAATATCCTCAACAACTCCAATAGCCTTATCCCTACGCTTCAAACTATCAAAAATAAAATCATGAAATGTTTTCAATTGCGTCTCAAAAACATCCTGAACAAGCTCCGACTTATTCTTATAATGACGATACAGATAACCATCAGAAACCTGAGCCCTTCTTGCAAGCTCTGCAATCGAAGCGCCATGATACCCCTTCTCAACAATTAGCTTTCTTGTTTCTTTTTTTATCCGTTCAATCTTACTATTATCAATAGGTTTCATTCTCTTTCTTTTAAATGAATGAGCATTCACTCATTACAAATTAAAAGAAAAATTCTTAATTTATCAACCCCTACTTTTCTCATCCCTAACTCTAAACAAAAAAAAGGACAACCGAATCAACCAGTTACCCCTCTACAACCTCTTTCAATTCGAACAAGTTCTTATTCGTAATAATTTAACTGTTACTTTATAAACAAAACCACATTAGGTTCAATACAAATCATTTCGGACTGCCACCTATCTGCCAAAAATTTAAAATTCTGCTCTGAAAAGAAACAAATATGAGTCAGGTCTCTCTTGTAATACCAAGTCAAAAATTCGTCTTTAGAAGGCAAAAATTGAGTTTTTATAGCCAAAATCCCATTGGGATTTAACAATCCGAACAATCTATCAAGCTCCATTTGCGGTTTATGAAGATGTTCAACCACCTCACAAGCCGTTATAAAATCGTATGTTTTATCAAACACGTCCTCATTAGGCGCATAAAAAGCATCGTAAATATCGGTTTGAAACCCTCGAGACTCAAACATTTTTGATAAAGTTGGACCAGGACCACTTCCGAAATCCAACCCACAAGCACCTTCTGATATTCGATCAAGCACCGGATTCATTATTTGTTTCAAATAATCTTGATAAACCAAATCTTCAGGCATATTGGTATGCTTATCATACTTTGCCTTCTCAGCCTCGAATGTTATAAAAAAAACTTGTGGAACAAAAACAAGCTGACAAGCTAAGCAAGAATGATACTCTCGAGATTCTCCCTCACAATAGAATGAGGTATTTTCGGAATGACATAAGGGACATTTTTCCACGATAAGATTTTAGTTTATCACAAAACTTGCAGTAATTTCCACAAAATCCTAATTCTCCTTAAACAATTTCACTTGCCTCAAGCCAAGAACAATCAATGCTACCAACTTCAGAATTTCCATAACGCCATACATCATATGAACCGAACTTTTCTCTGGCTGCATACCTTGAATTATCAACTGAGCATGCTCGTTTAATTCTGGCAGTAAATAACCTGATTGAGCAACAATAAAAGTAAACACGACAACTCCTGATGTCACAATAATTCTATCGGTGTATTTATAAAAAAGAACAAGCAAAAGAAAAGCAGAAAATAGACGTTCAACCATATTCAAAGCACCAAAAACATGCTGTCCCACATCAAGTGCAGTAGGCAAATCAAGACTTTCAGCCCTAAACTTCACCCATGCCTCCATAAAGCTAATAGACAATATAAAACCTACCCATATAAAACTTACTACAAACCCGTAATTTACTAATTTCTTCATGCCATTTATTTTTATACTTTTGCAGCCATTCTAAACCCCAAAGCTGTCAATTGTTATTTTGAATGAGTAAAAATAGCAAAAAGATAATCTAAACCTCATACGAAATCAACTAAAGATATCGTTGATCAGGACAATAATAATGAATGACTAAAAAACCACCGTTCATGGGTGAAAGTAAGTTTTAGAAAACCAAAGTAATAAGCCCACATACTCACCCCAATATAAAACCTAAATAGAACGAACAAAAAAAGTTTTCAACAATATCACTAAAGTGGGGCAAAGTGGTTGAAAGTGGTTTGGAAATTTCTTACTTTTACATTTATAAACCATTTTTATCAATGTTAACATTTATAGGCGATTACCCTTGCAAACTTGATGCAAAAGGACGAGTACTTCTTCCTGCTGCCTTTCGAAAGCTGTTAGCAGCATCTTCCGAAGACAGGTTTGTTATGCGAAAAAACCTATACGAAAACTGCCTTGACCTTTTTCCATCATCTGAATGGGATAAGCAATTAGCTAAGGTTCGATGCCAACTAAATCCATTTAATCGTAAGCATGCAACATTCTTACGAGAATTTTTCAGAGGAACTGCAGAAGTGCAAGTCGACAGCAATGGTCGAATCCTTATCCCCAAAAAATATTTTGCAGATACAGACCTGTCCAAAGGCTTAACACTTGTAGGACAAGATGGTAAAATTGAAATATGGGATACAGAAAAATACAAGGACTCAGGAATGAACCAAGAAGAGTTCAATCAATTGGCAAATGAAATTTTAGGTGACAATACAACACTATAGGTTAGATTTCTTAAATATATATTCAAATTTTATAATTATCATATAACATGACATCATATCACGTACCTGTACTTTTAAACGAAAGCATTGAAGCTTTAGACATCAAACCAGATGGGATATATGTCGATTTAACTTTTGGTGGCGGTGGTCATTCAAGAGAAATTATTAAACATCTTACAACAGGCAAACTTATTGGTTTCGACCAAGATGTGGATGCAGAGAGAAATATAATTGATGATGAACGTTTTATTTTTATTCGTCACAATTTTAGATATTTCAAAAATTTTCTAAAATATATTGGCTACGAAAAAGTGGATGGTATTCTTGCCGACCTTGGTGTGTCATCTCACGAATTTGATGTTGCAGAACGTGGGTTTTCATTCCGATTTGATGGTGACTTGGATATGAGAATGAATCAAAGTGCTGATTTCAATGCTGCTGATCTTTTGAACACCTATTCTTCTGATGAACTTTTCCGAGTTTTCAAATACTATGGAGAGGTGAAAAACCCGGGAAAATTAGTTCGGTTGATTCTTGCCCATCGTGCAGATAATGAATTCAAAACTATCCAACAATTGAAGGAAGTTATTTTGCCTTGTACTCCAAAATTCAAAGAGCACAGATATTGGGCACAAGTTTTCCAAGCACTAAGAATTGAAGTAAACGCAGAGATGGATGTTCTAAAAGACATGCTTAATCAGATTCCTGACGCCTTAAAACCAGATGGAAGACTAGCTGTTATAACTTACCATTCACTTGAAGATAGGCTGGTTAAGAATTTCATTCGCGATGGAAAGTTTGCAGGAGGTGCCGAGAAAGATTTCTATGGCAAAACAAATGCTCCACTAGAAGCAGTCAACAGAAAAGTGATTCTTCCTGGTGAAGAAGAATTAGAATTAAATAATAGATCGAGAAGTGCAAAACTTAGAATAGCACAACCTCGAACAAAATAAATGTGATTCAAATTGAAAAGAATGTTTGGGTTTAAACGAAAATATAACGACTTCATCAGTCCGAAAGAAGAAATAAAAGAAACCCCTTCGGGATCTTTTAAAGATATTATTTCGGGTAGCGTCTTATCAAAGGATGTTGTGGTTAGGCATCTTCCCTTTATTCTTTTCATTGCTATTCTTGGCATCTACTACATTAGTAATCGATATCACTCAGAGCGCGTTTATCGAGAAATGATTAGTCTGGAAAAAGAATTAAAAGAGCTTCGTTTTGAATCAATAACAACTGCATCAGATTTGATGTATATGAGCAAACAATCAGAAGTTGTAAAAAGAGTTGAAAAAGAGGGTCTTGATTTAATCGAATCAACTGAACCTCCGGTAAAAATCTATTTAGAAGAGTAAACTGTGCAAATAAAAAACGACATCATGTGGCGAGTGGGCGTCTGTTACACTCTAATTGTACTTTTCGCATTCCTTGTGATTGGCCGAGTGGTTTTTCTGCAAGTTTTCGAAGGAGACGAATGGAGAGATCGTGCACAATCAATCAGCAAAAAAGACATTACGGTTTATGCCAATCGTGGTGATATTTGCGCTGCAGATGGCCGCCTTCTGGCAAGTTCTATCCCGTACTACGAATTAAGAATGGATTTTCAGGCTCCTGGATTAACAAATGTTGCATTCAAAAGAAATGTTGATTCACTAGCCCTTTGTCTTTCGAAGTTTTTCGGTGATAAAAGTAAATCTGCGTACCATCGACAATTATGGAATGCCAAATTTCATACGAAAAAAAACAGGTACGTTTTAATCAACCGCCAAAAGGTCAATTACAATCAACTTAAAGTAATTAAAACCTTCCCCTTATTTCGATTATCATCAAACAAAGGTGGTTTAATATGCTTGCAAGAAAGTAGACGCGTTCAACCACATAAGAATCTTGCAAAACGAACAATTGGTTATTTGCTTAAAGGAAATGGTAACGAACGAATAGGTAAAGTTGGACTTGAAGGCTTATTCGAGAACGAATTGAAAGGCATTAATGGTATTTCTATGATGCAAAAGATGTCAGGCAAGTGGCTACCAGTCAATCAAGCAGACCCAAAAGATGGTAACGATATTATTACAACCATAGATGTCAATTTTCAGGATGTTGCTCAATCTGCTCTTTTGCAACAACTGCAAAAATACCATGCTGATCATGGCACTGCCATACTTATGGAAGTTGAAACTGGCGCCATAAAAGCTATTGCCAACTTAGGCTTAGATAGGAAATCAAAAAAATATGAGGAAATATACAACTATGCAATTGGAGAGGCTACTGAACCAGGCTCTACTTTTAAATTAGCCTCAATGATGGCTCTTCTGGAAGATGGTTATGTAGAACCTACGGATTCTATCGAAACCGGAAATGGTGTCCATCGTTTTTATCGAGATAAAATGCGTGACTCGCACATAGGGGGGTATGGAACAATTAGTGTTCAGGAAGCTTTTGAGAAGTCTTCCAATGTTGGTATTTCTAAACTCGTTAATCAACACTATGAGGATAAACCTCGCGATTTCATTAATCGCTTATACGAGTTTAGACTAAACAAAACTTTAGAGTTGGATATTAAAGGCGAAGGCCGGCCAAAAATCAAATATCCAGGAGAAAAAGGTTGGTCCGGAATATCACTACCATGGATGTCGATTGGTTACGAAGTTCAGCAAACCCCTTTGCAAACTCTATGTTTTTACAATGCAATAGCAAACAATGGCAAAATGATGAAACCTATGTTTGTTAACGAAATAAAATATCATGGAAAAGTCCTGAAACATTTCGATGAAAAAGTTTTGAAAAGAAGCCTATGCTCAAAAGAGACTCTAAGAAAAATTAAATCTATGCTCGAAGGTGTTGTTTTGAGGGGTACAGCAACAAATCTTAGGAATTCGAGTTATAGCATTGCAGGTAAAACGGGAACAGCCCAAATTGCTGATAAGAATAAGGGATATGGTCATAAAGTTTACCAAGCTTCTTTCGCAGGTTATTTCCCTGCTGATAATCCTAAATATTCTTGTATTGTTGTGATCAATAGCCCTGACAAAAAGAAAGGGTTTTATGGGAATCAAGTTGCTGGACCGGTTTTCAAAACCATTGCTGACAAAGTTTATGCTATGACTTATGCCATGCACCCTCCTAAACAAGATGAACAAGAGTACGAAGTGAAAGTTCCAATTTCATTAAATGGAAATAAAGATGATTTAGATAAAGTGTTTAAAGAACTTGAAGTGCCCACTGATGATCATGAAGTTTACAGTGATTGGGTATTAACTTCACGTCAGGATTCTATCATTAAATATAAAAATAGAACGGTAAGCAATCACCAGGTTCCTAATGTAAAAGGGATGGGGCTTCAAGATGCAATTTATATACTTGAAAATGCTGGATTAAAAGTGAAAATAACGGGTTTTGGATCGGTTAAAAAACAATCGCTTCGACCAGGATCTAATTTTAAAAGTGGTGATCGAATTCATATTGATTTATCTTAAAAAACAGAAAAAACGTACATCATATAAGAACAAATAAGATGACTAAAAAAATAACAGATCTATTAAGATCCATCAACATACTAGAGAGTGTCGGTGAGCTCAGTACAGAGATCAACATGTTACATTTCGATTCAAGAAAAGTAGCTGAAGGAGATTTCTTTATTGCGCAAGTTGGAACACAATCCGATGGTCATGACTTTATACCTAAGGCTATTGAACAAGGTGCTAAGGCAATATTGTGCGAACATTTACCTAAAGATATTGCTTCGAATGTCTGCTACATTAGAGTAGAAAACACGTCAAAAGCACTTTCTACATTGGCTCATAATTATTACAATTGTCCATCAGATAATTTAAAGCTGGTAGGCGTTACAGGAACAAATGGAAAAACAACAATTGCAAGTTTACTTTACGAGCTGTTTCGAAAATTAGGTTATAAAGTTGGTTTACTCTCAACGGTAACCAATTATATCGACACTAAAGAAGTAAAAGCAACCCATACGACTCCTGATGCCATTCAAATCTCGAAACTTTTAAATGAGATGATTGAGGAAGGATGCGACTACTGTTTTATGGAAGTTAGTTCTCACGCAATTGATCAACATAGAACAAGTGCTTTAAATTTTAAAGGAGGTATTTTCACAAACCTTACTCATGACCATCTTGATTATCACAAAACTTTTGATGCTTATTTAAGAGCCAAAAAAGGTTTTTTCGATCAACTGGGTAAAACATCCTTTGCTATTACCAATGCAGATGATAAGAATGGTAAAATAATGCTTCAGAATACAAAAGCTCATAAGTTCACTTATTCTACCCGTGCCTTTGCCGACTTTAGAGCACAAATTCTGGAAAAACATTTCAATGGTATGATGTTGGAAATGGATGGTCTTGAATTATGGTCAAATTTCATCGGTGATTTCAATGCTCATAATTTGCTTGCTGTTTATAGTGCTGCTCGACTTCTTGATCAACCGAAAGATGAAGTTCTAATGAAGATGAGTGAACTAACTTCTGTTGCAGGCCGATTTGAAAGTCTTATTTCTCCAAACGGTGTAATGGCCATTGTGGACTATGCCCATACGCCTGATGCATTAAAAAATGTACTTGTAACAATTGACCAGCTTCGAACTCATAACGAAACTGTAATTACAGTTGTAGGCGCCGGTGGTGACAGAGACAAGACCAAACGTCCGTTAATGGGGCAAGTTAGTGCAGAATATAGTGATAAGGTTATTCTAACATCTGATAACCCTCGTTCTGAAAATCCAGATACCATTATTTCTGAAATAAGAGATGGTGTTTCTGCTGATAACCTGAAAAAAGTTCTTGCTATATCTGATAGAAAAGAGGCTATTCGTACAGCAATTATGCTGGCCCAAAAAGATGATATTATCCTGGTAGCTGGAAAAGGACACGAAGATTACCAGGAAATAAACGGTGTGAAGCATCACTTCGATGACAAAGAAATTATTAACGAAATATTTAATCAATAAGCATGTTATACTACCTTTTTAAATACCTACATGAGTTAGATTTTCCAGGAGCTGGAATGTTTGATTATATTTCGTTTCGTGCTGCATTAAGCATCATGACATCACTGTTTATAGCTACTGTTTTTGGTAAAAAGATAATTTATTATCTACAAAAACAACAAATTGGCGAAATCGTAAGAGACTTGGGACTTGCTGGTCAAATTGAGAAAAAAGGAACACCAACTATGGGGGGAATCATTATTCTAATTTCCATTTTAGTACCTGTTCTTTTATTTGCCAAGCTCGACAATATTTATATCATTCTAATGATTATAACCACTGTATGGTTAGGGTTAATTGGATTTATAGATGACTATATCAAAGTTTTCAAAAAAGATAAAGAAGGTTTAAAAGGTCGATTTAAAATTGCTGGGCAAGTTGGTTTAGGATTAATTGTTGGTCTAACCTTATACATGAATGATGATGTTGTGATTCGTGAGAAAGCTAGTATTTACGACATTGGAACTCCAACTGAAATTGTTGACGAAGGTTTTACTGCTGATCGTGCTAATACAACAGCAATGACTAAGGATATAAAGTCAACTAAAACAACGATTCCTTTCTTTAAAAATAATGAATTCGATTATGAAGATTTAGTTCGTTTTGGTGGTGAATATTCAGGGATTCTTGCGTGGATTCTTTTTATTATCGTTACGATATTTATTGTTACAGCAGTTTCAAATGGTGCAAATATGACCGACGGTCTAGATGGTCTGGCTACCGGAACTTCTGCCATAATTGGAGCAACACTTGGTATTTTAGCTTACCTATCAGGTCACTTGGTTTATGCAAGTTACCTCGACATCATGTACATTCCTCACTCGGGTGAACTTGTTGTTTACATCGCCGCATTTATTGGATCAACTATTGGTTTCCTTTGGTACAATTCATACCCTGCACAAGTATTTATGGGCGATACAGGAAGTCTTTCGTTGGGAGGAATTATTGCTGTTCTTGCAATTATCATCCATAAAGAGCTTTTAATACCTGTATTATGCGGAATTTTCTTGGTTGAGAATGTTTCTGTAATGATGCAAGTTTCATGGTTTAAATACACACGAAAAAAATACGGTGAAGGTCGTCGAATATTTAGAATGGCACCTCTTCACCATCATTATCAATTAAAGGGATACCCTGAAGCTAAAATCGTTACACGATTCTGGATTATTGGTATTTTCTTGGCAGTAATCACTATCGTGACCCTTAAAATTAGATAAATGAATATGCAGAAAAAGATAGTCGTTTTAGGTGCTGGAGAAAGTGGAGTTGGTGCTGCCATCTTAGCTAAAAGTAAGGGCTTTGATATTTTTGTTTCTGATAAGGGACAAGTCAGCTCAACTTATAGCAAGATTCTAAACGATTATAATATTCCTTTTGAGGAAGGAAAACATAGCGAAGACAGAATTCTGGAGGCAAATGAAATAATCAAGAGTCCTGGAATTCCCGACAGTGCCCCTTTAGTTAAGAAGTTAGTTAGTTTAGATGTTCCGGTCATTTCAGAAATTGAATTTGCAGGTAGATATTCTAAGGCAAAAATGATTTGTATTACAGGTAGTAATGGCAAAACAACAACCACTTTGCTTATTTATCACATGCTTAAAAAAGCAGGAATTAATGTAGGCTTGGCTGGTAATATTGGTCACAGTTTGGCGCGTCAGGTAGCCGAGAATGATTTTACCCACTATGTGGTTGAGTTAAGCAGTTTTCAGTTGGATGGTATGCAACAATTTAAAGCAGACATTGCTATTCTGATGAATATTACACCTGACCATTTAGATCGTTATGATTATAAGATGGGAAATTATATCGATTCAAAATTCAGAATTATTCAAAATCAGACAGAAAATGATGCTTTTATTTTCTGTCAGGATGACGAAATAATAACAAAAGAACTTCAACAAATATCTGTGCAAGTTCAGAAGCATCCATTTAGTATTTATGAATGCTTACCAAAGGGTGCAAGCTTAAAAAATGAAGATCTAATCATCAAAAATGATAAGATCAATCTTAATATGAAACAAAGAGAACTCTCACTTAAGGGAAAACATAACACGTATAACTCAATGGCTGCAGGTATTGCAGGAAGTATTCTTGGCATTCGCAATGAAGTCATCAGAGAAAGTTTAAGTGATTTCAAAGGCGTTGAACATCGACTAGAGAAACTAAAAAGTATCTCTGGAGTAGATTTTATAAATGATTCAAAAGCAACAAATATCAATTCGACATGGTATGCTCTTGAAAGCATGGACGACAGAACCATTTGGATTGTTGGCGGAGTTGATAAAGGGAATGATTACTCTGAACTAATGGATTTGGTAAAGGAAAAAGTCGAAGCCATAGTTTGTTTGGGAGTTGACAATACTAAAATTCATCAAGCTTTCGAAGGCGTTATTAACACCATTGTTAATACCGAGTCGATGAAGGATGCCGTGAAGGTGGCTTTTGATTTGGCCAATGATGACGCAACTGTTTTGTTATCGCCAGCTTGTGCTAGCTTCGATCTTTTTAAGAGCTACGAAGACAGAGGGAAACAGTTCAAAGAAGAAGTGGGAAAATTATAGAAAAGGTAAATGGGACGATTTATTAATAATTTTAAATTAGAAGGCGATAGAGTTATATGGATCATCATATTTCTACTATCAATCATCTCTCTCTTAGTAGTCTACAGTTCTACAGGAACACTTGCCTACAAAGTAAAAGGGGGAAATACGTCCTATTTCTTCATCAAGCAATTGGTCTTACTACTTGGCTGTTACTTCATTATATGGGTTACTCACAAAATCCCATACAAGCATTATTCAAGCTGGGCTAATATGGGTTTACTCATTGCAATTGGGATGCTTCTACTAGCAAAAATTGTAGGCGTAAACCTTAATCAAGCTTCAAGATGGATAACCATTCCTGTCATTGGTTTTAACTTTCAACCCTCGGAACTGGCAAAACTTGCGCTCATATTATTTGTATCAAGAATATTATCAAAGTTTCAAACCGATAAGGAATGTCAAAAAGAAGCATTTTGGAAGATTATAGCCTCAATCGGTGTCGTTTGTGGAATCATTTTTCTTGATGACTTTTCAACTTCAGCATTATTGGGTGGAATTTGCCTTATGCTAATGTTTATAGGCCGGATTGCAGCGAAATACCTTTTGGGAACTTTGGGGGCCGGTCTTGGTTTAATCATCATTCTTTTAATTATTGCTCCCTTCCTTCCTGATAGTTTTGGGCGTATTCATACGGTCCGTAATCGAATTTTGAATTTCGCAGGAATGGGAGAAAAAAAGACCGATAATGATCGTAACTATCAAGTAGATCAAGCTAAAATAGCAGTTGCCTCGGGAGGAATTCTAGGGAAAGGTCCTGGTAATAGTGATCAGCGAAATTTCTTACCTCATCCCTACTCTGATTTTATTTACGCCATTATTCTCGAAGAATTAGGCTGGACAGGAGGTTTTGGAATTTTGGCACTTTATCTTTTTCTAATCTACAGAGCAGGATCAATTGTCAGGAAATGTGATCGGACATTTCCCGCATTTCTCGTCATAGGTCTCAGCTTAAGCATTGTGGCACAAGCCTTAACTAATATGGCTGTTTCGGTAAATTTAATTCCCGTTACGGGGCAACCCTTACCACTCGTCAGCATGGGAGGTACATCGTTAATATTTACCAGTGCAGCCTTGGGAATGATTTTAAGCGTAAGTCGTTCAGTAAAAGAACAAGAAGAATTAAAGCATGCAGAAAATTAAAATAATAGTTAGCGGAGGAGGAACCGGAGGACATATCTATCCGGCCATTTCTATTGCCAATGCTCTAAAGGCAAAACAAGACAATATTGAAATACTATTCGTTGGTGCAGAAGGCAAAATGGAGATGGAGAAAGTACCATCGGCTGGTTACAAAATAATAGGTTTACCTATCAGAGGCTTACAACGAAATTTTAGCAAAGAGAACTTAAAGTTTTTTTCCAGATTATTCAAAAGTCTAAGAAAGGCCAAGCAAATAATAAAAGAATTTAAACCAGATGTCGTGATTGGTGTTGGTGGCTACGCAAGTGGTCCTCTTTTGCACACTGCAAATAAAATGGGAATTCCTTCGTTGATTCAAGAGCAGAATTCATACGCTGGAATTACCAATAAACTACTGGCAAAAAAAGCCAATAAAATATGTGTGGCTTACCAAGGTATGGAACGTTTTTTTCCATCTGATAAAATTCTAATGACGGGAAATCCGGTTAGAAAAGATTTAATCAATCTTGAAGAAATTAAAGCTGAAGCTCAGCAATTCTTCAATCTGGATCCCAATAAGAAAACACTTTTGGTTATTGGTGGTAGCCTGGGGGCCAGAACAATCAACCACAGTATTATTCAAAATATTGAAGCCTTTAGAAATAAAGAAATTCAAGTCATCTGGCAATGTGGCAAATTCTATCATAAGGAAATGAAGGAAAAGTTGACTAAAGCCAATATTGATAATGTACAAGTTTCTGACTTTCTATCGAGAATGGATTTGGCGTATTCAGCAGCTGACCTTGTTATATCACGTGCAGGAGCTGGAACGATCTCAGAACTTTGCCTGGTAAAAAAAGCTTGTATTCTGGTTCCATCGCCAAATGTATCTGAAGATCATCAAACGAAAAATGCAATGGCTCTTGTTAATCAAGATGCAGCAATTATGATTTCCGATCTGGAATCAAGAGAACTCTTGGTTAATCAATCTCTTCAGCTTTTAGAAAATGAGGAGGAACTGGCAGAGCTTCGTAAAAACATAGCATTATTAGCCAAGCCTAATGCTGCTGATGAAATTGCAGATGAAATTTTAAAAATGATTAAACGATAGGTTCAAAAGCTGGAAACTCAGGTCTGTACTAAGTCATATAAGTAAGAAAAAGATGAATATTGAAGATTATAAAAACATCTATTTTGTAGGAATTGGAGGTATTGGAATGAGTGCAATCGCACGATATTTCAAGGCTATTGGGAAGAATGTGTATGGTTATGACAAAACACAAACCTTACTTACTGGTGAATTAGAAAAAGAAAACATAGGCATCACATTTACGGATGGTATTAAGCAAATTCCAAACTTATATCTCAATAAAGAAGAAACCCTGGTTGTTTATACTCCTGCTATTCCAAAGAATCACGAACAGTTGTGTTTTTTCCAAACAAAAGGCTTTTTGTTAATGAAAAGAGCCCAGGTGTTAGGCTTTTTATCTGATCCATTAAATGGTGTTGGTATTGCAGGAACTCATGGCAAAACAACTGTGTCAAGCTTAACAGCACATATCTTTAAATCATCTTCATTAGATTGCAACGCTTTTTTAGGTGGTATCGCAAGAAATTACAACACCAATTTACTCCTTTCTAAGGAAAGCCCCTGGGTAGTTCTCGAAGCCGATGAATTTGACAGATCATTTCTTCAACTTCATCCCGAAGTTGCTGTTGTTACGTCAATGGATGCGGATCATTTAGATATCTATGGAAAAAAGGAGGAACTGGAAAAAACATTCCAGGATTACGTTAGACAAATTAAAAAGGATGGCCATTTAGTTTATAAAAAAGGCTTACCCCTAACCCCCCATGGTATTAATTTATATTCCTATTCTCTAGATGAAGAAGCTGATTTTTACGCCAAGAACTTAGAGTTAGTTCAAGGATTGTATCAGTTCGACCTGGTTCATCCTAACGGCTGTATTAAAGGGTTGAAATTATCTTATCCAGGAAAAATAAATGTTGAAAATGCAATTGCAGCAAGTGCTGTGGCTATAATCTGTGGTGTCGAAGAAGAAGAGTTGAGATTAGCCTTAAGTAATTTCATGGGTGTTCGCAGAAGGTTTGATTATCGCATCAAAAATGAAAATTTAGTATTTATTGATGATTATGCACATCACCCAAAAGAATTATGGGAAAGCATTTCATCGGTTAAAGCCATTTATCCAGATAAAAAAATCACGGGTATTTTTCAACCTCATCTATACACGAGAACTCGGGATTTTGCTGATGGGTTTGCCGAAAGTTTAGATTTACTTGACGAACTTATTTTATTAGATATATACCCTGCAAGAGAGTTACCAATTGAAAATGTTGATTCTAATTTGATTCTAAGCAAAATGAAAAGCAAAGGTCGAATATGTTCAAAGGGTGAATTAATTGACCAAATTAAACAAAGCAAAATAGAAGTATTATTAACTTTGGGAGCAGGTGATATTGATAAATTGGTAGAACCTATAGAAAAGGTATTGAATCAAAGAATATAATGATAAAAAAAATCAAACCCATATTAATCACTTTGGCATTATCTGCCTACATCATTTTCACTTTCGCCTTCGTGAATAAGAAAACTGATGCTATGCTGGTTACAGGTATTGATATAAATATTATTGACAGTCTGAATACCCATTTCATCTCTGATTCTGAAATTAAAAATCTGATATTAAAAAACCATCCTGACATTATTGGTAAGAATGCGAGCAGTATCGATAAGGAAAAACTTGAAAGCTTAATAAACAAAATCCCATCAGTTAGAAACACAGAAGTTTTTGCATCTATTTCCGGCTGCCTGCACCTTGAGATAGAACAACGCAAACCAATTGTTCGGTTATTAAAAGGTAAAGGTTTTTATATCGATGAAGAAGGTAAAAGAATGCCACTCTCTTCGAGCTACACATCAAGAGTTTTGGTTGTCTCCGGGCATATCAAAGATAAGATGATAGAAACTGAATTGATGCCTCTTGTAAATTTTATTACAAAAGATGAATTTTGGTCTTCACAAATCAATCAAATCTATGTAGATTCGAGAGGTGAATACATTTTAATACCAAGAGTTGGAGGTCAGAAGATTGAAATGGGTAAAATAGATAATTTCGAAAGGAAATTTTCTAAACTTTATGCATTATACAAAGATGGGTTTTCAACCGTAGGTTGGAACAAATACAAAAAGATAAATTTGAAATACGAGAATCAAATCGTATGTACAAAAAGGCATTAGGATGATTAACACAAACGAGATTATAGCGGCCATAGATATTGGGACAACTAAAATTGTTGCCATTGCAGGGAAAGTTACATCCAACGGAGAACTTCAAATACTAGGACTTGAGAAGACCAAATCAACTGGTGTAGTTAAGGGTGTAATACAAAACATCAACCAGACCATTGATGCCATTCGTGAGGTTGTTGATAAATTACAGAAAAATACAAATCATAACATTGATAAGGCATACGTTGGTATTGCCGGACAGCATATTCGAAGTTTAAAGAATCGTCAATTCAAGTACATTCAAAATGGTAATGAAATAATTACACAAGAAGATATTGACACGATTCTAAAAGAAAATTTCAGGATTCCAATTCAAGTTGGGGAGCAAATTTTACATGTTATTCCTCAAGATTATGTCGTTGATAAGGATAAAGGTATTACCGATCCACTTGGTATGGCTGGTCGAAGACTTGATGGTAATTTCAACATCATTATCGGACGAACAGCATCAGCCAGAAACATTGAAAATTGTGTAAAAGCTGTTGATGTTGAAATAGAAGAATTGGTACTTGAACCTTTAGCATCATCATTAGCCGTTCTTACTGATGAAGAAAAAGAAGCTGGTGTCGTTCTTGTCGATATAGGTGGAGGAACAACTGACATCACACTATATTTTGATGGTGTTCTTCGTCACACTGCCGTTATCCCTTTCGGAGGTGATGTTGTGACTAAGGATATCAAAGAAGGTTGTCACCTGTTGCTTAAACAAGCTGAAGCTTTAAAAGTACAATTTGGCGAAGCTGTAGAACAACTAGCTGATAGCGACAAGGTAGTTAATATACCGCAAACAGGAGGTTGGGACCCTAAAGAAATTGCTTTCAAAACGGTAGCCCAGATTATTCAATGCCGAATGGAAGAAATTCTGGATCGGGTAAAATATCAAATTGATATGACACCTTACGCTGAAAAACTCGGTGCAGGAATCGTATTAACAGGTGGTGGAGCCATGCTTAAGAACTTGGATAAATTGACCAAAGGAAGATTAGGTGTAGATGTTCGAATTGGTTATCCAGATGCATCGGCATTAATAAAGGTTGATGAAGCTATAAATATTCCTATGTATGCCACAAGTATCGGCCTACTATTAAATGGATTAAACAAACTTCAGCATAAACCGGGAGATGCTGTTACAAACCAAGAGAATTCAAGGACCAGAAAGAGAGGTTTAAAACGTTTTTTTGAAACTCTCTTTGATAATTAACACTAAAATTTGAAAAACAAAAAGATGATGGATTTGAATTCCCCTAGACATAACAATCCGATTCAAACGTCATCGATTTGTATTTTTATTTTAAACATATAAACCCTAAGTTATGATTGACGATATACTACCTGTTGATTTCGAAACAAAAGAAGAGTCAATGATTAAAGTTATTGGTGTTGGAGGCGGTGGAAGCAACGCTGTCAATCACATGTATAAAGAAGGAATTAAAGACGTTGGTTTTGTAATTTGTAATACTGATTCACAAGCATTAATTGATAGTCCGATTCCTTTCAAAATACAATTGGGAAAAAGTTTAACAGAAGGACGTGGCGCTGGGAATAAACCAGAAAAAGGTCGCCAATCTGCCATTGAAAGCATCGATGATGTGAATAAACTTCTGGGTGAGAAAACTAAGATGGTTTTCATTACTGCTGGTATGGGTGGTGGTACTGGTACAGGAGCTGCTCCTGTTATTGCTGAACTGGCAAAAGAGAAAGACATTCTTACTGTAGGAATAGTCACTATCCCCTTCCTATTTGAAGGAAAACGTCGCGTTCAGCAAGCACTTGAAGGAATAGAAAACCTTGAAAAACATGTCGATGCTTTGTTGATAATCAACAATGAAAAATTGAGAAGCATGTTTGGTGATTTAAAGCTTTCCGAAGCTTTTGCTCAAGCTGATAGTGTTCTATCCATTGCTGCAAAGTCCATTGCTGAAATTATCACGGTTCATGGCTATGTAAACGTCGACTTTGCCGATGTTGAAACAGTTATGCGTAACTCGGGTGTTGCAATCATGGGGTCAGCAAGTCTGGCTGGTGAAGACAGAGCAATTAAAGCTATCAAGCAAGCTCTAAATTCACCTCTACTGAATAGTAATAATATTTACGGTGCTCGTAATATTCTATTAAATATTATATCAGGAAGCGAAGAAGCAACCATGATGGAGGTTACAGAGATTACTGAATATGTACAGGCAGTAGTTGGTAACGATGTGAATATTATTTGGGGAAATGGTTATAGTGAATCTTGTAATGATGAATTAAACGTTACTATTATTGCAACGGGGTTCTCAGACAATCCGATTCCTGAACTGAATATTCAGCCTCGTAAGAACCAGCAAAATAAAGCTCCTCAACTTGAGTTAATAATTGAAAACCCTGAGATGCTTGAAGCTGAAGCAAGCAGCTCTAAGAAAAGAACAGCCACTCCAAAAGCTAAAAATACCAACCAAACAGATTTGTTTGAAGATACTTTTGAAGAGGAAACGGTTGAGGAAGAAGTTAAAGAAAGTCATCCTGAAAATAAATCGAATGACTCTTATGTTGCTCCAAAAACAACAGAAAAAGAAGAGGACACAAAAGAAAAAGGAAGTGGTTGGTTTAAAAACACACTTGGTTCTTTATTCGATACGGAAGACACTTCAATGTAAACAACTCTCTAAAATAGATTAGATCTCAATTTAAGTTAAATTCACTTAGAAAGTGAAGCGAAAAACAAGGTCATATTCAATTAAGCATTAAATTTGCACCGCAAAATGCTTAGATACGAAAAAATAGAATTATACACATCCAACAGAGGATAAATAAGATAGAATTAATGAGCGAGGAATTAATGGATTTTGGCTTAGTAGAAGACGAATCTTCAATTATTAAAGTAATTGGAGTTGGAGGAGGCGGAGGCAATGCTGTTAACTACATGTATCAGCAGGGCATCAAAGACGTTGATTTTGTCATCTGTAATACCGATGCACAAGCATTAGCGAAAAGTAGTGTGCCTAAAAAAATTCAACTTGGAGAATCTTTAACAGAAGGACGTGGTGCTGGAAATAAGCCTGAAAAAGGAGAACAGTCAGCAATAGAGAATTTAGATGATGTTACCGATGTTCTAGAAGATAATACCAAAATGGTATTTATTACAGCTGGTATGGGCGGTGGCACAGGTACAGGAGCGGCTCCTATTATTGCAAAAGCTGCCAAAGATATGAATATTCTTACGGTTGGAATTGTTACCATTCCCTTCCGTTTTGAAGGTAAGCAACGCATCAATCAGGCAATAGAGGGTATTAAGAAACTTAAGGAAAGTGTTGATTCCCTTCTGGTCATTGATAATGCTAAACTTTCTGAAATATATGGCGATTTAAAACTTTCGACAGCTTTCTCAAAAGCCGACGATGTTTTAGCCACTGCAGCTAAAGGTATAGCTGAAATTATAACCCTGCATGGTTATATCAATGTTGACTTTGAAGATGTTAAAACAGTTATGACCAACAGTGGTGTAGCAGTTATGGGATCAGCAAGTGCCGAAGGAGAAGGAAGAGCAGTAACGGCTATTCGCGAAGCCTTAACCTCACCCCTACTCGATAATAACGATGTACGTGGTGCCAAGTCAATTCTTCTAAATATTACTTCAGGAACTGAAGAAGTAACTATGGATGAAGTGGGAGAAATTACCGACTATGTATACGAAGCTGTTGGCGATAGTGGAAATATTATCTGGGGAACTGGCCAGGATTCTGCCTTGGGCGATAAAGTTTCTGTTACAATTATTGCAACTGGCTTTGATCATGACGATTCTGAGGAGTATGAATCGAATACTCAACAAACAACCGCTAATAAGCCTAATGCTTTTAAAGGCGGTAAAGGGCCTGCCAAAGTAACCGAAACACAAAAGCTACAATTGGAATTGGAGCCAACATCGGAACCTGAAGTTAAGCTTGACGAAAAGCTCGATGCCAGTAATATGAATGAAGCTGAAATTCAAGAAAACGAAGAGATTCCAGCTTATAAACGTAAACAAGTTAACCTAAACAGAACTGAACCTCCAAAAACATCCAATGTGGTTCACTTCGATTTAGATGACTTCGATAATTAATACAAATCTGTATAAACTCAGTCTTCATACTTGAATTTATACAACAATCGATACATCATGACATTATTAGAACAGATAAACAGCGACATGAAGGCTGCAATGAAAGCCAAAGATAAGGAGAAGCTACAAGCTATTAGAGCCGTAAAAACAGCTTTTACTCTTGAAATGACTAAAACAGGTAGCACTGAGATTGCCGATGCTGATGCTTTAAAAATTGTTCAGAAATTAGCTAAACAAAGAAAAGATTCAGCAGATACATTTATTGCAGGTGGTCGCCAGGAGCTAGCTGATATTGAATTAAAGGAAATGTCTTTTATCGAAGTTTATCTTCCAGCAAAAATTAGTGATGAAGAACTAACTGAGGTGATTAAGGGTTTGGTAGAAAAAACAGGTGCTAGCTCTATGAAAGACATGGGTAAAGTTGTTGGAATGGCTTCAAAAGAATTGGCTGGTCGTGCCGATGGAAAAACCATTGCAGATAAAGTGAAATCTTTACTAGCTTAATAAGTATAGCGAATAAATTAAAAGGCTGTCAATCAAAATTGACAGCCTTTTGTATATATTCTAATTAGATCAAACTCTAATCAATAATTTCGCCGATCAGGGTTGCTGAAGTACAACTTACAGCTTTTACCATAACGAAATCACCGACTTTAAGATTCTTTCGTGGTAAAACAAAAGCTTTATTTTGAGAGCTTCTACCATACATCTCTTCATTTGATTTTTTAGAAACACCTTCAATTAATATTTCGAAGATCTTTCCAATATCTCTTTTGTTACTTTCAAGAGATAATTGTCTTTGAAGAGCAATCATTTCATCCAAACGTTTCGATTTTACATCTTCAGGAATATTATCCTTTAAATTTTTATAAGCAAAAGTTCCCGGACGCTCAGAATATTTAAACATATAAGAATAATCATAACCTGCCCACTTCATCAAATCTAAAGTTTCTTGAAATTCCTCTTCTGTTTCGTTATGAAATCCGACAAAAATGTCCGAAGTCAAGCCACAATCCGGCAAATATTTACGAATGGCTTCAACACGGTCCATATACCATTCACGTGTATATTTACGGCGCATATTTTTTAAAACCTCATTGCTTCCAGATTGAACTGGCAAATGAATGCATTTACAAATATTTGAATTTGCAGCCATCACTTTAAGTGTGTCATCACTCATATCCTTAGGATGCGAAGTGGCAAAACGAATACGCATATTAGGCTCAGCCTGAGCTACCATCTCTAATAATTCCGGGAATGTAATTTCAGAAACAGAATTCTTAAAATGATATGAATTAACATTCTGTCCTAGTAGAGTTACTTCTTTATAACCTTTTGACGCCAAATCCTTAACTTCTTTAAGAATACTCTCAAAGTTACGGCTACGTTCTCTACCTCTTGTGTAAGGAACAATACAGTAAGTACAAAAGTTATTACAACCCCGCATAATAGAAACAAAACCCGAGATAGCAGTTTCATCAATACGAGAAGGGCAAATATCCTTATAAGTTTCAGTCAACGACAAGTCAATATTGATGGCCTTTTCCCCTTTCTCTGCTTGTTTAACAAGCAATGGCAGATCCATATAAGCATCTGGCCCAACGACAATATTTACGTTTTTCTCTTGCTCAAAAAGTTTCTCCCCCAGTCGCTCAGCCATACAGCCAATAACACCAACCAAGAGTTTTGGATTCTTCTTTTTTAACTCGCTAAATCCCTGAACTCTACCACGAACCCTTTGTTCTGCATTCTCACGCACAGAGCAGGTGTTAACCAAAATCACATCAGCCGCAGCTCTTTCCTTAGTTCTCTCAAAACCGTCGTGCTCCATAATGGCAGCTACGACTTCACTATCGGCAACATTCATTTGACACCCATAGGTTTCCATGAATAGTTTTTTCTTGCTATCGCTCATTGTCTTCCTATTATCCTTAGATTTTCACTCGAGTCAAGCCGAGCGAACTCATATTCTTTTTTATAACGCGCAAAGATAGATCATATTAGCTGAAACACAATTGGACTTGTACAAAATCTCCTGATATAGATTCAGTAAACACAAGCGTTCAGCCTACAAAAAACACGCTTAATGTACTTTTATGAGGAATGCTTCTTCGTTTTTTAAAGAAGTCAATATAAAATTCCGATATTTAGGCCATAATTGACTTTGGTAGGTTCTATTCAAGTATTTATTGATCACTATTAGTCAAAACCAATTACAACAAAGCCTTATATTTAGAATCGTATAACAATGCAAGACCAATCAAAATCGCAGGATTTTAAAAAGATAGATCTTAAACAAGTATTTGCTAGTAAAGGAAAACTAATTCCTGGTTTTATAATTTCATATTTAAAACGAATTATTCATCAAGATGAGCTAAATGATTTCCTATCAAGAAATCACCAAAAGCAAGGCATTGATTTTTCTCAAGCCGTTTTGGATGAATTATCAATTTCATACGAAATTAATGGTCTTGAGAAGTTAGATAAAAGCAAACGATACCTTTTGGTTGCTAATCATCCACTGGGTGGACCAGATGGTCTTATCCTTATTAGTCTTTTTGGCAAACACTTTAAAACCATCCGCTTTTTGGTTAATGATATTCTTATGAATATTAAAAATATGGGCAAGGTCTTTGTTCCTATCAACAAACATGGTGGTCAGGCCAAAGAAGCAGCAAAAATTATTGAAGCAGCATACAGTTCTGATTCTACAATTCTGACTTTCCCTGCCGGACTTGTTTCCAGAAAACAACAAGGTGTAATCAAAGATCTTGAATGGAAAAAGAGCTTTATTGTAAAAGCTAAGAAACACGAGCGTGATATTGTGCCAATTCACATCAGTGGTCGCAACTCGAATTTCTTCTACAACCTGGCCAATTTCAGAAAATTTATTGGACTTAAAGCCAATATTGAGATGTTATATCTGGTAAACGAATTGTTTAAACAAAGAGGAAAACAATTTAAAATAACGATTGGTGATCCTATCCCATTCGAAAGCATAGATCGTAGTTTAAACCATAATCAATGGGCTGAAAAAATTAAGAAACAGTGTTACGACCTTTCTACAAATAACTAAATCGAAAACCTATAAGTAACAGCATATTTAAATGGATTTAAGAATCTCCGCGCATTAGATATGGAGTTATCCTTATTTTCACTTATATTGCTAGAATTACACCACAAGCGATTTCCATTTATCTTAATTGATAATTAAGAAACCGAAGCCAATTAAAAATTAAACAAATGAAAGATATAATCCCACCAGTAGATCGAGAGCTTCTTGAAAAAGAGCTCACTGAGGAGCGATTTGTGAGAAAGACCAATAAGGGATCTAACGAAATATACTGCTTTACTCATCATGACTCACCTAACTTGATGCGTGAAGTTGGACGTTTACGCGAAATAACATTTAGAAAAGCCGGTGGTGGTACAGGCAAAGAAACTGATATTGATCATTATGATTTAGATGAGAAGCCATATCATCAGCTTATTGTTTGGGATCCAAGTGCAAAAGAAATTTTAGGTGGTTATCGCTATATTATCTGCAAAGATGCACATGTAAATGAACAGGGAGATTTACTTCTGGCGACATCAAGATTATTCGATTTTTCTGATGAATTTAAATCGCAATATCTTCCTGATATGATTGAACTTGGGCGTTCTTTTGTTCAGCCGGAATATCAATCAATTTTAAAAGGACGAAAGAGTCTTTATGCATTAGACAATTTATGGGATGGGCTTGGTGCTCTAATTGTGGAGTATCCTGAGGTCAAATATTTCTTTGGGAAAGTGACCATGTATCCTCATTTTAACACCGAGGCTAGAAATCATATTTTGTATTTCATGAATCGCATGTTCAACGATCCTGATAAACTGGCTTGGCCTTTGAATCCTCTGAAAACAGATGCAGACACAGCTGACATGGACGCAACTTATAATGGTGTTGATTTCAAAGAAAATTACAAAATTCTATCACGAATTGTACGTGAAAATGGAGCTAATATCCCACCATTAATCAATGCTTACATGGGCTTATCTCCAACGATGAGAAGCTTTGGAACAGCTGTAAATTCGCATTTTGGTGATGTTGAAGAAACAGGTATCATGATTACTATTGAGGATGTGTATGAAAATAAAGTCGAACGACATATTTCTTCGTATTTGAATTTCCTTAAGATTCGATTACCAAAAACAAACTTCCATTTATTCAAAAAAAGACATTAGTCAATTTGTATTGGTCAAAACAAAAAAAGTCATCCATAATTGGATGACTTTCTTGCATTATTTTATTTCGTAACTTAATAAGCTCTTTTTGTATTTCCTTCAACATAGTTGATAAATGATGTATTTACAACCTTGTTTCCTCCCGGAGTTGGGTAGTCACCTGTGAAATACCAGTCACCATTATTTTCAGGACAAGCAGCGTGTAAGTTTTCTATTGATTGGAAAACAATCTTCACTTCTGCATTCATGTTTTCCGGAGTTAACTGTTCAGAAATTTTATCCGATATTTCTTCCGGAGTAAATGGCTTATAGATTTCAGTTACATAATTCATAACTTCTTCTTTAGGCAAGTTTTCCTGAGCTTTACATTTCTGGTAAACATCATCAATTACGTTCTCCATATTTCTTTCCTTAAGCAAAGCAATTGCTGCATTAAAGGCACAGAAATCGCCCATTCTTGTCATATCAATACCATAACAGTCTGGGTAACGAATTTGAGGTGCCGATGAAACAACAACAATCTTCTTTGGATGAAGTCTATCGAGAATTCTTAGGATACTTTTCTTAAGCGTTGTTCCCCGAACGATTGAATCGTCAATAATCACTAGATTATCAACATCGTTACGAACAATACCATAAGTTACATCATAAACGTGACCAACTAAATCGTCACGACCTTCGTCTCCAGAAATAAATGTTCTTAGCTTAACATCTTTAACAGCTATTTTCTCAACACGAGGTTCTACCGAAATAATCTCCTGTAATTTTTCTTCAGTCCATTCGCCGTTTAGATCATGAATCTTACGTTTCTTGTCCTCTTGCAAGTGATTTCGAACACCTTCCATCATTCCGTAAAAAGCAGTCTCGGCTGTGTTAGGAATGAATGAAAAAACAGAGTTCGCAATATCATTATCGATACTATCAAGAATGGCAGGTGTTAAAAGCTCACCCAATTTCTTTCTTTCAAGATAGATATCCTTATCAGATCCACGAGAGAAATAAATACGCTCAAATGAACAAGATCTGCGTTTTTGTGGCACACGTACAGGTACTTCAGCAACATCACCATTCTTTCTAATGATTACGCCATTTCCTGGCTCAATTTCTTTAATCGTATCAGCTTTTACATTCAAGGCTGTTTGAATAACCGGACGCTCTGAAGCAACCACGACAATCTCATCATCCTGATAATAATAGGCTGGACGTATACCCCATGGGTCACGCATTACAAAAGAATCACCATGCCCAAACATACCAGCAATAGCATAACCACCATCCCAATCACGAGAAGCGCTTGCCAATACTTTCTGAACGTCAAGATTATTCTCAATTAATGGAGAAATTTCCTGAGAAGTAAAACCTTCATTTTTATATTGTCTGAATTTAAGTTGATTCTCCTCATCAAGATAATGACCAACCTTTTCAAGAATAGTTACTGTATCAGTATAATCTGTTGGACTCTGACCTAAGGAAACCAATAGATCAAATAATTCATCAACATTGGTTAGGTTAAAGTTACCTGCCAATACCAAGTTACGAGAACGCCAGTTGTTTTCACGCTTAACAGGGTGAACAAAATCGATACTGTTACGACCAAATGTTCCGTAACGAAGGTGACCTAAATAAACTTCTCCTGCGAAAGGTACATTTTCTTTAGCCCACTTAGCATCTTCAAATTGTTCTGGATTAGCTTCTCTTTTTATTGCCAAATCGCCATAAATACTATCGAAAACATCCTTTATTGGCTGATTCCCATTAGAACGATGACGATGAATATACTTTGTTCCTGGTTGCTGATCGATTTTTATACTAGCGGCTCCTGCTCCTTCTTGTCCTCTGTTGTGTTGCTTCTCCATCAAAAGACAAAGCTTCTGAATTCCATATTGCCAAGTCCCATACTTTTCCTGATAATACTCAAGAGGTTTACGCAAACGGACTAAAGCTATTCCGCACTCGTGTTTAAGTTGATCACTCATTTCGATTTATTATAATGGTTATTTAGTACTCTCAATATCTATCGTAAAGGGCAAAATTACAATTTCCTTTACATTTTTTTTATAAAAAAAACCGCTTAGGTTCATCCAAGCAGTTTCATATTATTCAATTTCTTCAGTCTCAACTTTTTCTTCCATCTCAAGGTCAATCAAATTTATCTGATCTTTCACAAGATAGCAGTATGGATAAATTTTCACACACTCTTTGTATAGATGCATGGCTTCGAATTTATTCCTAAAGTTTCCTATTCGCACCCTAAAATCCGGCGCTTGATATTTCACATACACTTTTTCATCCGGGAATCGCTCTCTAAGATCTTCACTAATCGCTGTTGCTTTCTCCCTATCACGACCTCCTCCGGAAAAAACCTGAATTCGATAACCTAGAAAACCAGGTACATCAGAATTTTCAGCCCTATCAATTCTCAATAATTCATCGATTAGATAATCCTGAACAATTCTCACTTTTCCATCTTCTCCATTATTCAATTTGAGTCTATCAATAAATTCAACATTCCCCTCGTAGAATTCTATTTTTTTCACACGAATAGAATCTTGAACTCGTTGATCAAGAGAATCTATGTTTTGAATGTAGTCATTTACTTGCGCTTGAAGTGATGACACAAAAAAAACGAATACTAGAGTAAGTAAAGAAAAAGGATACCTCATCTTAAATATGTTTGTCCAAAACTAATTAGTTCGCTATTCTATTAATAGTCTCGCAAGTATTACACAAATACAACTGATTATCAATACTTTTTAAATCTCTAGAATAGATCTCAAAAATAAGCAAAATTATCAAGCTTCAAATATAATTTAACGATTGATAAGATTTCTCTTTATCATTAGGTCTATCCAAGAAAATAAGATTCAAGCACAACTCACAATATCAACACATTAGCCACTAAACGAAAGAAGTCAGAAGCTTATAAGGAAATATTATTAAGGCTATATTTTATACTTGAGATACTGATAATTCGAGCTTATATCTAAATTATTCTCTGAAAGAAGGGAAAAAGAAAAAGGATGGTAACCACAACCATCCTTTCTTCTAACTATTAACCAAAATTTGAAGATTGATTCCAAGGATTCAGTCTTCGTGAGCAAAAATAAGATCTATAATTTAAATTCAACATTATAATAACGAAAAATAAGCCAAAATGCCCTATAACATATTATTAATCAAGCAGACTTTAGTGCACTTCCTCCCTTTATTTATAATAATAAACGAACCCTAATTTAATAAATAAGAATGCTTAAGCATTGATCAGCAAAAAGCTACATCGCAGAAATTTATCAAAGTAATAAATATTGTTTCACTACTAAACGATAATAAAAGATAATCCACCTAACATACTTTAAAGCTTTCTTCCTCCGTTAAAGATTGTTAAGCATGAATCACTGCATAAGTATTTTTCTATATTTGTAGTTATGAGTAAAAAATACATATGGTTAGTTACTATCGTTTTGGCGATATCCTTATGCGGTATGATCTTCATTCAGATCAAATACTACCAGTCTACAGCTAAAATAAAAGAAGAGCAGTTTGTTCTGACGGTAAGTAAAGCCCTTGACCAAGTTGTGGAAAAAATGGATTCGGACGATGAAGCCAAAAGTATTTTGGAAGGTAACACGCAAACCGATACAAAAATTACCAGCACAAGAACTATAAACGGCTACAGATACGATATAGAATTTCCACAACAACCAAGTCAGCAATCTTCAAAAGCGAGTAATTACCGCGAAGAACAAGTTCTCTTTAAAGGAACGAAAATTGATGCAAGAAGTCTAAATGAACTATTAAAGAAGCAAGCAGCAACTCGATCTCGTTTCTTAAGCAACTCTTATCAGTTTGAAACCTATCGATTAGCTCGCGAAACGATGCCTCTAAAGGAACGAGTTGATTTAAATACAATTCAAAAATTAATAAAAGAGAAGCTAATAAATAATGGAATAAAACTGGATTTTGAATATGCCGTAAAATCAGAAAATAAATTTGAAAAAAAATCAGCAAATTATTTTAATAATACAAGAAAAGAAACTTATTCAAAACAGTTATTTCCGAATGATACCTACGGAAATACACATGAGCTATTAATACATTTCCCTGGGATGCATGAATATATTATTCAGTCCTATACGATGTTATTACCTTCATTAGTTTTATCATTAATATTGATTTTATGTTGTGCTCTAACTATTTTCATCATATTCAGACAGAAGCGTTTATCAAAAATTAAAAACGATTTCATCAACAATATGACTCACGAGTTTAAAACACCTATTTCAACTATTTCTTTAGCATCGCAAATGCTGCAAGACAATTCGGTAACCACAACACCTACCAGTATTAACCAAATGGCGAAAATAATAAGTGATGAAAGCCGTAGATTAAGTTATCAGGTTGAAAAAGTTTTACAAATGGCTATCTTTAACGAAGGTCGTTTAAAATTAAAATTGAAAGCTATAAACGTTCATTCTATTATTGAGAATTTAATGCCTAATTTCACAATTAGGGTTGAAGATAAAAAAGGAAATACTTACCAGCACCTTGACGCTAGTGAAGATTTGGTGATGTTGGACGAAGTTCATGTTGGTAACATGCTTTCTAACCTTTTGGACAATGCAATAAAGTACAGTAAAGATACACCTGAAATAAGTATTAGTACACGAAATAAGGATAAAGGAATTGCGATATCGATTACCGATAATGGTATTGGAATATCAAAAGAGGATCAGAAAATGGTTTTCGAAAGGTTCTTTAGAGTTCACACAGGAAATGTTCACGATGTGAAAGGTTTCGGTTTGGGTTTATCCTATGTAAAAAGAATTGCTGACGCACACGGAGGACATGTAAGTGTTGACAGCAGCCTTGGAAAAGGCACAAAATTTGAAGTATACCTGCCATTTAAAAAATAGACATTATGGAAAAAGAAATTAAAGTCTTATTGGCTGAAGATGATGCAAATCTCGGCCTACTGCTTAAAGAATATTTAGTAGCTAAGGGCTACAACACAACCTTATGTGAAGATGGAGATAAGGCATACGATGCATTTTTAAAGAATCCTTTTGATATTGGTATCTTCGACGTGATGATGCCTCATCGCGATGGTTTTACTTTAGCCAAGGATATCCGTTTAATCAACTCTGAGATTCCAATCATATTCCTTACCGCAAAATCGATGAAAGATGATGTATTGGAAGGTTTCAAATTAGGAGCTGACGATTATATGACCAAGCCATTTAGCATGGAAGAACTTTTAGTTCGTATCGAAGCTGTACTAAGACGTGCTGGTGGAAAAACAGAAAATAAGCAAGAAGAATTCAAATTGGGACGCTTCCTTTTCGATTCGAAAAAACAATTGCTTCATGATGGTGATAAGGTAATTAAACTTACTACTAAAGAGTCTGAACTTCTTAAATTACTTTGTAATAATGCCAATGAAGTGCTAGAGCGTAACTTCGCTTTAAAAACCATTTGGTTAGACGATAATTACTTTAATGCACGAAGTATGGATGTTTATATTACTAAGCTTCGTAAGCACTTAAAGCCTGAAACAAATATCGAAATTATTAATGTGCATGGTAAGGGTTATAAACTGATCATGTAATATTTAAAAAAATAATATTGCTAGAAATCCCCAAAATAAATGCTTTGGGGATTTTTTGTGGAACTTTGCTACTATAAAAATAGTAGAAATATTTGATCTTAAATTTTATTCTACTAGATTTGTAGTAGATGATGTCGAAATCTATAATTGCAATTAATTAGAGTACCAATATGAAACAAATGACTAAAGCAGAAGAACAAGTGATGCAGATTCTGTGGGATTTGAAAGAAAGTAATGTGAGAAGTATTGTTGATAAATTTGATACGCCTAAACCTGCTTATACCACGGTTGCTACTGTATTAAAGGTACTTGAAAAGAAAGGATTCGTTACAAAAGTGCCACAAGGGAAAACACATTTATTTCTCCCTCAAATTAGCAAGGAAGAATACTCTGGTCATCAAATGGGAAGCTTGTTAAAGGACTATTTCAACGGTTCTTTCTCTAAGATGGCTTCTTTTTTCGCTAAAGAAAATAATCTTAGTGTAACGGAATTAGAAGAGATGATTGAGATGACCAAGAAAGAAATTAATAAGAAAAAGTGATATGAACGAATTGTATATTTATTTACTAAAATCATCTGCAATACTTGCCTTATTCTACGGCATATACCACTTCTTTTTGCAGGATGAGAAATTCTATAAAGGCATACGTTTGTACTTAGCCTCATCTATAATAATGGCTTTTATTTTGCCACTTGTAAAGATGAATTTCGCCGTTTCTGAAGCTGCTAATGGTTCTAATATTGTAGTATTACTCAACGCTATAAATTTAAATACCGAAGGGAATACGATAAGTGAAACCCTAACAAGTATTTCTACAACTCAATTATTAATAGGGTTATATAGCACAGTATGCTTTATTCTGATTCTAAAATCAATAATCAGAATAATTAGAACTCAAAAGATTATTCAAAAATACCCTAAGGACAAATTTGAAGGTCAAGAACTAATTAAGGTGAACGATGAAATACCTAATTTCTCATTTCTTGGTAAGATTGCTATCAATACAAAAGACTATAATACCGAATCATTTAAAAATATTATAGCACACGAAAAAGTACATGTGGAACAGAAGCATTGGATCGATCTGCTTTTGGTGGAACTAACAACAATTTTATTGTGGTTTAATCCTTTTGCATGGCTATTTGAACGTGCTATAAAACAAACGCATGAATTATTGGCCGATGAAGGAGTTATTGCGCAAGGCTGCAACATTGGAGAATATCAGGCGAGTATTTTAAACCAAATAATGGGTGTTGAAGTCATGGGCTTAGCCAATAACTTTAATTGCTCTATTACTAAAAAACGAATGATAATGATGACGAAAACCAATACATCAAAAAACAGAATGTTTCGACTTCTGTTTATAATACCAGCAGTTGCTATTGCTCTTACCCTAAACCTACAATGCACTGAAAAAAGTGATGGTATATTAGGAGAAGAAAAACAAACCGTAATGCGAGATGCAGACGGTAATGTTATTGCAGAATCTGTATATACAGAAATAGATGATAAACTTGAACAAATATTTAAGATAGTTGAAGATATGCCAGAATATCCTGGGGGAGAATATGCTCTTCAAAGATTTATTGCTGAAAACATTAAATATCCAGAAATAGCTCAAAAAAATAATATTGAAGGTAAAGTTTATATAGGGTTTGTAGTAAATAAAGATGGGGTTGTTGTAAAAACAAAAGTCATGAGAGGTGTAGATCCTTCACTAGATGCAGAAGCTCTACGTGTAGTGAGTTCGTTGCCAAATTGGAAACCAGGTAAGCAAGATGGAAAAGCAGTAAGTGTTTCGTATACTGTACCCATCAATTTTGCACTAAAATAAAAAAGAATTTTAAGTATGTAAAAAAGCTCTCAGTAGCGGTTCTGAGAGCTTTTGCTTTATTTATTTTTTCTGGCCTTTTCCATGATTACTTCCTGTACCGGGCGCTTTTCAATTTTAGAATCCAGCCATGAAATTAGATCCAGGTATAGGAAAGCTCGCTTCTCAAACGGATCATTAACCCATTGCATCAAATCTCTTCTCGATTTTATAAATTCCTCTTTCAGTTGATCGGGGCTAATTCCACTTAGCTTTCTGATAAAACGTAGAATATACTTCTGCACCTCTTGCAAATCTTCCATTTTCACAAGAAAACGATAAGTCGACCTAATTTGATAATCCAAATGATCGGTATGTTCCAATTCGTAATGACTTATTAGATTTAAAATACGGGCAAAACAGTGTATATCTGTTCTAAGCGAAGTATCCTTTTCATCAATTATCTTATTCAAAAACTTTATGGCATTTCTATATTGTCCACAACCAAAATAAAGGCATGCTATTTTATAATAGAAAACGAGGTTTCTATGCTTATCTAAACTGTATTTGTTTGATTCGATAAATGTCTCAATTTTTGGAACAACTGAAGTACCTGCTTCAAATTGCCCTTCCATAAAAAATTCATTTATCTGATGCATATAAGAAAACTGCTGCTGTAAGATATTCAGATTTGAGTTTGCCTTCACACACTCTTCTTTTTCAAGCGCTTTAAGAATATTCAAACTCTTTTTAAACTTACTCAGATGATTCGTATAAAAAAGAGCAACTAAGACATTATTCAAAGCCTTTAGATATAAATCGCACTGGCTTGTTATTAAATCAGGATTCACATGAAACAAGTCAACCCACTTTTGTGCGTATTTATAACACATTAAAAAATCCTGAATAATCAGGTAATACCATACATATGACTGATAGAGATACAACTTCTCGTAAAAACTCAACTTAGTCATATCTACTGACCGAATGTTGGCATTGAAAAACTCACTCACCATCAGCAAATCCTTATCGTTACGAGCATATCCCACCTTTAAGTAAAGTGCATACAAACGAATAGACATATTTGAGAAATAAATCGTGCCACCCATTTCCTGATTCAATCCTCTAGATTCTGAAGTGATTTCATCAGCTCTGGTCTCCATACTTTTGGTTATATACTGAGACTCAATTAGCTTTTCAAATTCAACAATTTCAAGATGCAAGAGCTTTCGTTCATACTTTTCAGCCTGCACTTTGCTTTTCTCAAGTAATCGTAAGCTTTGCTGATACAGACCTTTATTGTATAAAACTTTAGCATGATCGATTTGCTCACGAATACTTATCGTTACATCGTGATTCACCTGTGTTAATCGCAAACTCGTTAGCAACTGCTTGTAAAGATGAGCCTTCAGGTTTGGAAGCTGAGATAATTTAATATCCTTTGCTCGCTTAAAAATAAGTTCCTCCTTGTAGATCTCCATTTTATCGATAGAATCGAAAACCTGTAGGAATTTACTTTCTTTTCCACTACCAATTCTATTGGCGTAAAGTTTAAAATTCCTCTTCTCAGACTTAGTCATCGACTTTATCAGTTGAAATAAGGGTTCTATTTGATGCTTAGACATAGTAGTTTTTTTTCCGTATCTAATTAATAAACAAGATATTTATTGCACAAATGAACTTTGAACATCGGATATCTGGCAAAAACTGATTTCCGAGTACTTAAGCTATGTGCTAGTTTCATGTCGTTTTTCAAATTAACATAGTCAGCAACATAGGATATGCGTTCAAATTTAGTAAAATTCGACAAACCTGTTTTAACTAATGAGATTGAATATGATTTAATCAATTCTAGTCAGAAACAAAATCTTCACAGAATCGTCCTAAATAAATTATCTGATATTCTTAATAAGGATATCAATAAAGGTTTAGGAATGCTTGAGCAAATGCTTAACACTGAAGAGATAGATGCTTTTAAATTAGAATTGCAATCTAAACTATCATCAAAGAAAAAGTTGGATGATAAATCCATTAGTTATAAAGGACGCTTTAAGACATTAAAATCTTGTTTTGAAGGACTTCCTGCTGACAACATACTGTAATTATCAATTATTTTAAGATATCAATAAATCTATTTTTTAAAATTTATTCTTTTGTGATATAATAGCTGAATCATTCAAATTAAAAGTTTTAAATTCTAAAAATAGTTTGTTCGGTGCAGATCAGTTCAAACAGTTTTCCCTCTGTTTAACTGTCTAATTAGTAACCAAATCTGAAGAATACTAAGTTGAGAGGAAAGTATTAAATGCTTCGTAGGGTCACGTATGATACAATTGTGAATCAACCCTTCTGTTAGAATTAGTAGTTTATTTCTGAAGCCTAAATCACTTATCCGATCGCTTAGATTCTTCAAGGTTTAAACTGATTAAAAACCAATCTTAAAAAACAACCTAATTGAGAATGGTGTTGTTTTTTCATTAATACTCAAGATTGTTTCTTGTGCGACTTGCACAACTTCCAAATTGAAGTAATTAATATTTTCCCTATTAAATAAGTTTAGGAACATTAAGCCAAACTCTGTTTTAACTTTCCCAGGTTTGAGTTTATAAATTAGTGACACATCCAGCCGGCTGTAATTTGGCTCTGAAACAATTGTATTTTTCAACTGATTGTATAATGGAAAACCAGATCCCCAAATATAATTGGCAGAACAATAGAACTTGCCAATATTGACTAGTCCTGCAACTTTCAATTCGTGAGTCTGATCTTGTAAAGCTCTCTGGAAATCTCTAAGCTGACCATATTCAAATTTCTCCTCTGTTCGTCCTAACGTATAAGCCAACCAAAAGGCATGCTTGTTTACGGTCTTTTTCATATAAAAATCGAGACCATATGTTTGGCTTATTCCTGTGGTGATACCTTCATGCCTCCTATTTCTGAAATATCGTGTATGCCCTCTGGTAAATTTATGATAAGCTTCTAAGCTAAGCGTAAAATCATTTTTATTGTATGACGAACCCAAAACAAAATGTTCAGATCGGAGCACTGGAATCGCTTTATCATCAGAGCCCACCCAAAAATTCCGACGATTTCCATCATCATCGAAAATAATACTTCGACTCATAAACTGACGATAAATTCCCCAAGCTGAATTCATAGAAAACAACTCTGATATTTTATAAGATATAGAAACACGCGGATCAAAATATATTTTGCCTGTTAAAGTTGGGTAATTCATATTAAACCCAACCTTAGTGCTTAATTTTTCATTAAACGAAATTCTATTTTGAACAAAAGCACTTAACCTGTTAAAATCAGAATTATACCCCATGAGGTTTACATCAAGAGAGTCTTCTGAATATTCAAGTTTATTATATGTATATGTAAGTCCAAGTTGCAGATAGTTTTTCTTATTCAAATTAAGATCATGTCTTAATCCTGCCTTATACTCAAAAACCTCATCCTCCTGAACATCATGACGGCGAAGGTCAACACTTTTATTTCTGATTTTATAAATCTTAACCAAACTATTCACCTCAGTGTTCATTCCTGAACTTGTCATAAACAATTCACTTTTCCCTCCATTTTCCCATTGTTTGTTATATAGAATAGATCCTCCAAACTGCTTCCCTTCTTTATCTCTACTTTTTTTTATTTGGTTGTATAAACCTTGATCAAACCCATAAGAATAGGTATTGGAACCATAAAGAAGACTAATAAAAAAAGCATCCCCATTATCTCCACTGAATGAATATTTCAAATTCATATCTCTAAACTCATATTCCGGAGTCAGAACGATATCATTACCCGATTGACCATTGCTTTGTGAATTATCTAACTGCCTATAGATAGACTCATCATTATACAGATTGTAATATGTTTGTCGGTAAGCAGCTATCAAAGATGATTTTTTGCTCAATGGTAATTCAAAGGATGCGTTGGCCGTTACATTACTCAAACTAAGGCTAAAGGCTGGTTTTATTTTATTTCCATCCTTACCCGTAATATTAACAAAACCTCCTATCTTACCACCATAACGCGCATCGTAGCCTCCCTTTTCAATATCAATGTGCTTTGCTACCAAAGGGTTGATATCACCAATATCCTGATACGAGTTTTTTAGCCCCCACAGTGTAATCCTATCAAATAAAACTTGCGTTTCTCCGGCATAAGATCCCCATATAATCACACGCTCTGATTGCTCATTTGAAGCTGCAACCCCTGGCTGCATTCTCAACAATTCAAACACAGAGTTATCACCATTCCCAGGCAAAAAATTAACAATTTTATGGTTTAATTTAATGTTTCCTGACTGATTCCCAATTTTGATGAAATTTTGAACCATTTTATCTGTAACTAGAATTTCTGGTAGATCAGAATTTGCAGGAGATAAATAAAGTTTATGTGTTTTATTGGAACTTAAAACCGTATCTAAAATGAAATAACCCAAATGCGAGGCCTTTAAATGTAGTTTTGAATCATCCTCAGAAACAAAAGAGAAACCTCCGGCCATATCACTAACTTGAGGTATATCGTTAATTGACAAATGTGAGAAAGGCAAGCTTTCTTTTGTTTCAAAGTCGTAGAGATGACCTTGAAAATAATATTTCTTTTTTCTCTTATTGGGGAAAATAAGAAAAACCTCATTAGTATATTGATAGTCTAATGAGGTGTTTTTTAGAAGAAACTTTATGGCAGTTTCAATGTTAAGAAACCTTTTTGATACACTTATCGAAAACTGAGAAAGTAAATCGTCGTTAAAAGAAAATTGCACATCATACCTATCCCTCAAGTCAACTAAAACTTGATTTAAGCTTTGTTGTTTCGCTTCAACTTTTATTTCCTGAGAATATGTGGTGAGTCTGAAAACCAAAACAAAACAGAATAGAATTACAACTTTTAATTTCACTTAACTTGTTTTGAACCGACAATATATTTTTTTGATGATACTTTTGAAAATTCTAATCCTAAAGGTAAACAAACCAAATTCAATACCTCATCAACAGAAGTGCTTTTCTTAAAATTTCCGGTGTAAGGAATTTTCTCCAAATTATTCTTCACAATACGAATATCATATTGCAATTCTATTTCATCAAACACATGTTTTATTGGTGTGGCAGTAAAAAAGAAAATATGATCGCGCCACATTATTTTTTCATTGGCATTAATGCCCGACTTCAACTCTATTTGTCCGTTTCGATTGATCGAAGCAAAATCTTTAGGAAATAAAACAACTTCTTCATTAGTCAAATTTGACAACACTTTAACCTTACCCGTAAAACAGGTTACTTTGTAGTTGTTTTTGCGTGTATTAATATTAAAACTTGTTCCCAGAATACTTGTTACCCCATGTCGGGAAATAATATCAAAACGGTTCCCCTTACTGATATTAAAAAACGCTTCCCCCTCAAATTCTACTTGTCTCGAAAATTGCCACCAATAAGGACGGTAAATCAAACTTGAATTTGCATTAAGCTCCACTCGACTATTATCTGGCAATAAAAAAGACAAGTGTTCGCCTCGGGGGCAAATCACACTTTCGGTATAAAATCTCATAAAAGCTGCCATAGAAATGAATAGTAGCATAATTGCAGCTGCAGAATAGGCCAGCCACAATCGTCTGGTTTTCTTTTTAGGCTTTTGCTCATCTTTAATCTCTGAAAACATTTCAGTCCAAACCTCATCTTTCGATTTCGAATAAGGCATGTCAACTCCTGGTAAAGAATTCAGAAATTCTTCATCAGAATATTGGTCCATATTTTTAAAGTCAAAATTCATGAGATTATTATAGATAATTAATTCAGACTATTTTAGTTTCGTAATGCTTTCCTCAAAAAGCCAAGAGCATTTTTCATTCTTTTTTCGACTGCTTTCACCGAAAGATTTAACCGTTCTGCAATTTCAGAATATTTAAAGTCTTCTGTTCTACTCATTAAAAACACCACCCTCTGCTTTTCCGATAATCGACTCAATGCCAATTCGTATTTACTCTTCAACTCTTTATATTCCAAAATCTCTTCCGGCGATTCCATTTCACCATCAGGTTTTGAATTCACCACATAAGTTCGAGCAATTAGATCTTTTCTATATCGACTAATAAAAAAATCATTCGCAATTTTATAGAGCAGGGCTTTTGTAGGTGGGTCTTTGAAACCATTTCTCTTTTCCCAAACCCGCATAAAACACTCTTGTGCAATATCAGTTGCAAGCTCTGAATCTCCTGACCGGAAATACAAATAATTCCGTATAGCATCGAAATAAGTGTCAAAAAGATATTTGAATTGTTCTTGATTCAAAACAGTGTGCAAATGGTTTCCTTAAAATTAGTTTTTTAATTGAAATAATCAGCCGTGATTATATTTATGTTGGAATAGTGACTAACACGATTGTCAATCACTATTCCTATTCTTACCCCAAACTTATTTCTTCTTGCCGTGTCGGTGCTTTCCTAAAGTAATTTCTTCTTCGCCATCAGCCGTAGTTTTCACAGCTTTATCATCACAAGTGCCATCTCCAAAATCAACTCGTGCAAACTCATCTCCATTTTGCGAATAAATTACAACGCCACTAACAATAAACTTACAAGCTCCTAATCTCAACAAATGATCTTCAATCTCTTTTTTAAACTCATTATCTTCAGAATCTACAAATACATCTTGTCCGGTAATATGGATTTTATCATCTGCTCTGTCATAACTGGTATCCAGACCTTCCATCCATTCTTTCGTTTTATTCCCCACACATGAAACCTCAGTTTCATCAGCAAATGTAAAATTCAAATCATACTCATGTTCAAATTTTCTTGACACACCACTCTCCCCTGAGAAAACAACTTTTTTGTAGCCTGCAATACCAATAGAATCTACCATAAAATTAGTATACTCAATTTCTCTCATGGCACCATCAGTTCTAGGAGGAGCTGACACAACTATAGTTACAATACCGCTAATTACTCTTCCATTTCTTAATGTAACGCCATCACCATAATCAATAGTAATAGTTTTAGGGAAACCATCATTATCTCCATCTTCAACAGTAACTTCCGGTCCAAAATCATCCTTATAACAACGCCATCTCTTATACAGCTCGGCTAAGTTTTTTAAACGATAAGCATAACCTCCCGATTTAGTTGTACTTTCTTCCAATGAAAACATATCACTTTCGTAATCAGCTTCCGTCATCACATTGGCAATTGCAACTTCTGTATCTACAACAGATGCTACATCTGTTATGTTTAAATCACTCTCGTCGATCAACTTTACATTATCATCTGACTTATCACAAGCTGTAAACGTAAAACTGATTCCAATAAAAAAAATAAATAGTAGCTTTTTCATAATAATCGTTTTTGATAGATTAAACTCAATATATTTATAAAATGGTGTTAATTCCCTCTTTTATATGTGTACCGCATTATTCGTATTTTACCCTACCTTTTATCTTGAAAAAAATTTAAATCTTGCAGAAGTAAATCTAATAAGCAATCCGTGTAACTGTGTTAAGTCTGCTGTAATCATCAGGTTTTTCAAACATTTTATCAGCAAAATTTATTCATTGAAGGAAATCAGCTTTTTCTTGGGTTACTTTTCCTTTATAAGAGGAATTAAGGGATGACAAGAACTGTTTTCATATAGATTAAAAAAAGAAGGATAAGTGAAGGAAAGGAAGTTAAAGAAAGCTCAAGTTTATTCAATTTGGGGCTTTGGTATTATTGCAGTTGGAGGAATAGTTCAGGTATTCTCAAGCAATCAGGTTTTAGTTTATTCCATATTAGCAGTGGGATTGAGCTTTTGTTTTTTTGCATTAATAAAAGCCATTAAAAATTTTAAGTAGTAGTGATATTGTCAGGCTTAAATGAACGGTTTAAGCTTGACAATAATTTATACACAAATTCAAACGAGTTTGCTCACCAACATCAGTTCAAAAATATTTTACCTTTCAAACTAATATTCTTGTCTGCCTCCAATAACAAGAATATCACCTTCAGGACTTAATTAACATTCATCAACTAAAGCATACATTTGGTATTTAGGACTTTAACTATCTTGCCTAATCCAAGGAATTCAATATCTTTGTTGATTGATTAAGAAGCTCCTTAAATGAGGTTGAATCAGTTGTAAAAACGCAAGGAGTCGCAAGCATTATCTAATTTGATTTTTGAAGATGAAGAACATTCGTAATTTCTGCATAATAGCACATATCGACCACGGGAAAAGTACTCTAGCTGACCGTTTATTACAGGAAACAGAAACTGTAGGCGAACGTGAAAGGCAAGCTCAGGTTCTTGACGATATGGATTTGGAACGTGAACGTGGTATCACCATTAAAAGTCACGCTATTCAAATGGACTATGAGGGTAATGATGGTGAAAACTATGTATTAAACCTTATTGACACTCCAGGTCACGTAGATTTTTCATACGAGGTTTCTCGTTCAATTGCTGCTTGCGAAGGAGCTCTTCTTATTGTTGACTCAACTCAGGGTATTCAAGCTCAAACAATCTCGAACCTTTATTTAGCTATTGAGAATGATCTTGAAATCATTCCAATTCTTAACAAGATTGACTTACCTAACTCAAACCCTGAGGATGTAAAAGATCAGATTGTTGATTTGATTGGTTGTGATAGAGATGAAATTCTTGCAGCATCGGGTAAAACTGGTGAAGGTGTACCAGATATTCTTGAAGCAATTGTAGATCGAGTTCCATGCCCAGAAGGCAAACCAAATGATCCTCTTCAGGCATTGGTATTTGACTCTGAATACAATTCATTTCGTGGTATCATCACATACATTCGTATTATGAATGGGGAGGTTAAAAAAGGAGATCTTGTAAAATTCTTAAATACTGATAAAGAATACTACGCTGATGAAATTGGAGTTTTAAGACTTGAACGTGAGCCAAGGAAAATATTAAAAACAGGTGATGTAGGTTATATTATATCGGGTATCAAAACTTCTACAGAGGTAAAAGTTGGTGACACCATTACGCATAAAGAAGAGCCTTGTGAAAAAGGGATTGATGGCTTTGAGGAAGTAAAGCCAATGGTATTTGCCGGAGTCTATCCTATCGACAGTGAAGATTATGAAGATTTACGAGCTTCGATGGAGAAATTAAAGCTAAACGATGCCTCTTTAACTTTTGAGCCAGAATCATCACTAGCTCTTGGTTTTGGTTTCCGTTGCGGGTTTCTTGGCCTGCTTCATATGGAAATTATTCAGGAACGATTGGATCGTGAATTTGGTATGAACGTGATTACTACGGTACCCAACGTATCCTATATTGCTCACACTAAAAAAGGTGACGTTTTCGAAATGCATAACCCTTCGGATATGCCGGATCCAAACTCACTCGATTTTATTGAAGAGCCATTTATCAAAGCACAGATCATTACCAAATCAGAATTTGTTGGTTCTTTAATGAACCTTTGTCTGGCTAAGCGTGGTATGATGACAAACCAACAATACCTAACGAGTGATCGTGTAGAATTGACTTATGAAATGCCATTAGGTGAAATTGTATTCGATTTCTACGATAAGCTGAAGAGTATTTCAAAAGGTTACGCATCTTTTGACTACTTCCAAATTGGATTTAAAGCTGCCAAACTTGTAAAACTTGATATTCTTTTAAATGGAGAAGGTGTTGATGCACTTTCAACTTTAATTCACTTCGACAATGCACAATCATTTGGTCGTAGAATGTGTGAGAAGCTGAAAGAGCTTATACCGCGTCAGCAATTTGATATTGCTATACAAGGTGCGATTGGAGCCAAAATCATTTCCAGAGAGACTGTAAAAGCGGTTCGTAAGGATGTTACCGCAAAATGTTATGGTGGTGATATCACACGTAAACGTAAACTTCTTGAGAAGCAAAAGAAAGGTAAGAAAAAGATGAAGCAAGTAGGTAATGTGGAAGTTCCACAAAAAGCCTTCTTAGCCGTTCTTAAGCTAGATTAACAAAATTTCCTTAAAGATATTCTTAAAACCCTTCGATATTTCGAGGGGTTTTTTATTTGATTAGATTCTAAAAAACATAAGATTTTTTTATTCTGTAATTTAGTGTAACTTAATCTACCGAACAAAAAACGAATAATATGAAATCCAGATTAATTAATATTCCTCGTTTATTTCGCAACTACAACATCCTTATTTTACTGATTATGGGTGTGGGGTTTGGGAGTTTAGTCATTATTGTTGATTACCAAGCTTACAAAAAAGATGTTGTAAAATCTCGAGCAGTCATTGAAAATGAAAAAAAACAGTTCCTAAAGCATTCTGTCGACAATGCAATTTCTTACATCAACTACAACAACTCTAAGGTTGAAGAAAGATTAGATGAGGAGCTCTCTCTAGAAATCCTAAATGCATGGAAGATAGCCTCTGGTATACACTCTAGATTTAAAAGCACCAGATCAGAACAAGAAATAAAAACCCTTATTATTGAAACCTTAAGACCTCTTCGCTATTTTAACGGCAGAGGCTATCTTTACATTATAGATATGGATGGTTTCAACCAATTACACCCTATCACTCCCGAAAAAGAAGGAAAAATAATAACCAATATCAAAGATATTACGGGCAAATATGTCATTCAAGAAGAAATCAATTTAATGCGCAAGAAGAAAGAAGGTTTTATCGATTATTTATGGACAAAACCTAATTCTAGTGACAGTGTCTCACACTCGAAAAGAGCATTTTTAAAACGCTTTGAACCATACGATTGGTTTTTTGGTTTGGGTGAGTATCAAGATGATTTTAAGGAAGACTTAAAGCAAGAAACATTGAAATGGTTTCGTCAATCTTACGATCCAACAAAATGGCATTTATTCATAAATGACTATGACGGCCAAGCATTAATAATCAATTCTGACAAATATCAAGATGGCGTAAATATAAAAGACATTTCGGATAGTAAAGGAATTCAAATATTCGAAGAAGAACTCAAAATTGCCAAAAATACAGAAGGGGATTTCCTAAGGTATTCATGGCTTAACAAAAACACAGGCAAATACACACCCCAAGTTACATATGTAAAAGGATATAATCAATGGAAATGGATGATTGGTGCATCATCTAGTACTACAACTATAGATAAAGCTATAGCCCAAAAAGAAAATGAGCTTTTAATAAATTCCCTCCGAAAAGTCACTTATCTCCTGTTGGCAATGCTTGGAGCATCAGCATTACTCTTTATGATCAGTCAACATATAAACAAAAGAATCAGAAACAATTTCAACAATTTTATTTCCGAGTTTGATACTGCTATCTCAAAACAACAAATGCTCAAGGAAGACAAGTTTAATCTCAATGAATTAAGACGACTGTCAAACTCAATAAATCAGCTTTTAAAGAATCATTTAAAAAACTTAGATGCCTTGAAATTGAGTGAGAAAAAATTCCGAATCGTAGTTGAAAATGCACCCGTATTTATTTGTGGTTTTACCCCGGATGGATTGGTCAAGTTATGGAATAAACAATGTGAAGAACATTTTAACTATTCTACTGAAAATATCTTAAATAACCCCTTCCCTCTTGAAGAATTATATCATTCTGAATCAATTAAAATAATCGATGAATTTAGAAACTCACCTTCCGAAGCATATCGACTTGCTCATGTCAAACTTAAAAATGGGCAGGAAAGTTATAAATACTGGGCGTCTTTTGAGTTAAGCAAAGATCTTCGTATCTGGGTCGGTCACGATGTGACAGAACTCAAGCTGACAGAACAAAAAATGAGAGCACTAAATGCAACAAAAGACAAATTTTTCTCAATTATTGCTCATGACTTACGAAATCCATTTAATGCACTAATCACTCTAAGTTCTTATCTTATCGAAGCAATTGAATCAAGCAATAAAACCGAAGCTATAGAACTTGCAAAAATTATCGAAACTTCTTCAGAACAAGGATTCGAATTATTGGTAAACCTACTCGAGTGGTCACGAACACAAACTGGTGCAATCCAATATAAGCCTGAGCTAATCAACTTACAGAAGGAACTAAAAAACCCTATCCAGATCATAGAAGGCATAGCCGAATCCAAAGACATCAAAATAAAACATCATATTGATGAATTTACAACAGTATTTGCAGACCCAAACATGATAAGAACTATTGTACGCAATTTACTTTCAAATGCTGTAAAGTTTACCCCAAGAAAGGGACAAATATCTTTTGAAGCTTTTAATAATGACGATGAAGTCCTAATTAAAATATGTGATAATGGTGTAGGTATGTCACAAGATATTATCGACAAATTGTTTAAAATAGAAATTAGTACAAGCTCGACGGGTACAGAAGGCGAGATGGGAACAGGCTTAGGCTTAATACTATGCTCTGAATTTGTGAAAAAACACAAGGGAAAATTGTGGGTAAATAGCAAAATTGGTGAAGGTTCATGTTTTTCATTCTCATTACCAAAACAACCTATCCACACCTAATTTCTTTACTAGTCAGATTTAAACATTAAGGTTTCTTTAACTCTTTTTAGCCAAAGCTTAACGCCTTTTAAATAAGGCAATTTCTAATTTTGAAAGTAGTTATTTAATCAAAAATAAATATTTAGAATTATGAAACGATTATCTCTCTTACTTTTAATAGTTGGCTTAATTTTCTTCTGTACACAAAGTACTTCAGCTCAGGAAAACAAGAAAAAGAAAGAAGCTAAGCTTAAGATACTTGTGAACAAAGACGGCAAAACCGTTAAGTTCGATACAACTCTTCACGATTTTAAGGATCACAAAGAGCTTATAAAAATAATGGAATCTAAAAACCTTCCTGATTCATTAATCGAAGTTTTCGAAGGTGAAGATTTTTTATGGATTTCTAACGATAAAGAAAGCCATGGGAAACACAAAGTTATCATCAAAGAATTTCTTGACTCAGATTCGGATCATCATTCAGATATTAGGAAAAGAATTAGCAAGCACATTAAAGTTATAAGCGAGGATGATGAAAATATCATTATAACTGAAGGAGATGGCGAACACAAAACCATAAAAATTGAAATCATCGATGAAGATGGAAAAATCCACAAGAAACATTCTAAAGGCAAAAAAGTTTATATCATCAAAGAGGGTATCGACATGGATATTTCTGAAGATGGTGATGTGAAAATTATTAAAATAGATTGTCATTCAGATCATGATGAGGATATCGATATCGAAGTAGAGGTGACTGATGATGGAAAGACCGTTAAAAAAATTAAGAAAAAGAAAAAAGCCAAAAAGGGGCAGAGAAATAAGGCTGAGAAGAAATAGATCTCTTGATAGGTTATACAGTTTAAACTATGCTACCTAAAAAAACGTGCTTACCACAAGCACGTTTCTCACTCCTCAACAGTTCTAATTTCCGCATTTTAGATAACCTATAATAATCATCAAAATTCGATCCTCATCGCAGGTTGTTCTGAGATAAGTACAAGCCAAGCCTTGCATAATTATGCAACATATTTGTATTCATTTTAGTTTATAGATGCTTTAGAATTCTTAGTTTGAAAATAGTTACCATTTTTCCCAATGAACTGCTTTACTTTCCATTTATATTAAATCAGTTGAGCTTAAAAAAGAGTGAATCCTCAAGAATCACTCTCTCCATAAACAACAAACGACTACCTATCGAGAAATGGATAATCAATATAACCTTTAGCATCTCCTCCGCCGAAAAGTGTATGTCCGTTTGTTATTTCATTTAAGGGTGCATTTTTTAATACTCTTTCCGGATAATCAGGATTAGCGAGGAATTTCCTTCCAAAACCAACGAGATCTACTAAGTCTCTTTCAAACAATTCTTCAGCTTTCTCAGGTGTTTTATTACCTGTCGCTATAATTGTCCCTCTAAAGTTTTTACGAAGCGATTGTCTAAAATCATCAGGAATCTCAGGCGCATCGTCCCAATCGGCTTCACAGAGATGTATGTAAGCAATTCCCAGCTTATTCAACTCCTTGCATGCAAGCATAATGGTTCCCATTATCTCAGGATCATCCATATCTTTAAACTTGATAAAAGGCGACAAGCGAACACCTGTTTTTTCTTTCCCAATCTTTTCAATAACAGCCTCTGTAATCCTCAAGAGTAAACGAATTCGGTTAACTGAAGTAACCCCATATTCATCTAATCGATGATTGGCATTGCTTCGCAAGAATTGGTCAATCAGGTATCCATTTGCTCCGTGTACCTCAACTCCGTCAAAACCTGCTTCTATAGCATTTTTTGCCCCATCGGCAAATTCTTTTACAACCTGATCAATATCAGAAAGAGACATAGCTTTTGGAACTTCAACCGGCACAAAGCTTGCATCGCCATTAGGAGCTCCATCAAAAATATATACGCTGGTGTCTTCAGCCGCACAAGCAGTTGGAGCAATCGGCTGTAAACCGTTCACCTTTGAAGAACTCACTCTTCCTACATGCCATAGCTGTAAAAAAATCTTTCCCCCTTTTTCATGAACAACATCGGTCGTAAGTTTCCATCCCTCGACTTGCTCTTCTGTATAAATCCCTGGTGTTCTCTCATACCCTTTACCTTGTAAAGAGACTTGGCTTGCTTCAGATATAATTAAACCAGCAGAGCCTCGTTGTCCGTAATAATCAGCCATAAGCATGTTGGGAACATCTCCTGGCTGTGTACTGCGAGAACGTGTCATAGGAGCCATTACAAAACGATTCTTCAGCTCAAGCCCTTGTAAATTGTAATCCTCAAATATTTTATTTTTCATTTTGTTTATTTTAATACTGCGTCTAACTTAGTTCGCACAAAAATTGTTAGTAAGCCAGATATCAACCCAAATAGTAGAGGTAAAACAAGCTGATAAGCCAAATCAGAATTATTAGTATCAGTGGCAAAATACAGCACAGTACCTAAAAAAATTGCCGGGATTAATTCTTTCCAGCTTCTGAAATATTCAAGAAAAATGATCAGTGATGCTAAAACAAAAACAACCATCATTACCGGATATACTTTAGGGCTATTCACTATTACATGATTACTTAAATAGTTAATACAGTACGTTGCTGCTAATGCAAGAAATATCCCTGTAATTAATGCAATCAATAATTTAAATGACTTTTTTAAATTTGAACCATGCAGAAAGAAATTAGCCCACGCAAAAAACACCACCCAGGCTTGCCAGCTAAACAGGCTGCATACATATATAACCATTGCTGCAATTAAACCTACAGACAGAGCATGTATTGATAAATGAATATTGCTTCGCATAATCCTGTTGTATCTTATTTATTGTAGTTAATTTCTGAATTATCAACAGGTGTATTAGAATCATCTTTAACCATTTTGGCAATATCATCCTTTCTCATAAAGACTACCCCGCCATACTTTTTGGCATATTCAATAAATTCATCAACTACTTTTACAACAGCAGGAGAACCTCCGATTCTGTCATGCAAACTAACCGACATCATTCTACGCTTTTTTCCAGCTTCTTCATACAACTGATCAAACTCTGCTTTCAACTGATAAAGAAATTGATCGGGACTCCAGTTCTTACCCGCAATATTTACAATGTCGTTGTTTCTTAATGTATAAGGCATCACTACAAATTTCTTATTTCGCACCATGCTAATAAAGGGCTCGTCGCGACTTATATCATCTATATGATATAAGAAATCGAGTTCCTGTAATACTTTCAAAGTATTTACGCTGCGCCTTAGCCAATTGCAATTGTACCCAACCGCTCTTTGTCCTGTTATGCTTTCAACCAGATCAACTCCGTCTTTTACAAACTTGAGCTCTTCTTTATAGGATAAATTCCATTGATCATCCCATGCAATACCATGTGCCGCTATTTCATGTCCTCTATCAGCAATAGCTTTGGCAACCTCAGGATATTTCCTGGCAGCCTCTCCTACCACATGTGAAGTCACTTTTATATTGTGCTTATCCCACAGGTCGAGCATTCGATACACACCTTCAGTAGCTCCATAACGGAACCAACTTTCTGCCGGTAAATCCGGCGTGCCTTTCGGCAATGGATTCCCTGAAAAAGGACTCTCGGCACCTTCCGGCTGTCCTCCTGTTTCAAATTGCATAGATACACTAACAACCAACCGTGCCCCATTAGGCCAATAACCTTTCTTAACTGTATTTTGAGCTTCCCCTTTAAACGATAGAAAACCTATGAATAAAGTTGCCACTAATAAGATCTTACTTCTTTTTCTCATATTATATTTATTTTATAATTTCAACTACTCCTTTTTGTAAATATTACTCTATCAATCGAATAGTGGTTATATTCCGCATAGATGAGCAAAAAGAAAAAGTAAAGGGCATATATCATCTGAAAGCTTACCCATTCCCAATTCTCCTTTAAACACGAACCAAATATCAGTACAAGAATAACAAGTGCACCTCCAACTAAAACTTTATGACTAAAGAGCCCCAGAACAATTCCTACTCCCAAACTAAATTCGAGAAAAGGAAGAATACCAGCCCATATTTTCACTGTCCATAGAGGTAATATTGAATCATGAAAATACTCTAACATCCATGCTTGAAATTCCTGTAATTTTGGAAACCTAACCAAACCATGAGCCAACAAATTTATTCCCATTGTTACTCTCGCTAATAAATAAGCAATGTGCTTTGTATTCATTTTTCTTCGTTTTATAAACACTTAATTTTACTATTACTTTTCCCCTTATTACCTTAAGTCATGAAAAGTATAAATCTGATTATTCAAAATTAGGTCAACAGAATTTATTACTCTTGTATAAATTCATTATTAAACTGTATATTTAGACCATGACAAGATTTAAACAACAAGCTCCATTTGTGGTTTTAGAGTTTGAAACGGATTTGTGGGATTACCCGCCACACAATCATGATCATTTTGAAATCATACTAGTCAAGCAAGGAACAGGAATACATACTATTAATGATATTCCTTTTCAGTATAAGCCTGACGATATTTTCTTGATAGCTCCCGAAGATTTTCACTCCTTTAAGGTTCATGAAAAAACATCTTTCTGTTATTTGAAGTTTACAGAATCTTTGTTTCGAAAAGATGGAAATATACAAGAGAAAGCTAAATGGATACAAAGAATTGAATCTGTTCTGTTTAACCCCAATTTGGTACCTGGCGACACGGAGTACAACGATCAGGATAAGCAGCGAATACTTCATATTGCAGATATCATTCTGGATGAACATCACAATCCACGTAACTACAGTGCTGAAATTATTGCAGATGCTGTGAGTATGATTATAAGTATAATTGCCAGAAATATTTGTAAGCTGTACTGCGAAAAGCAGGTAAAAGCTGAGGCTAACAAAGGGAAGGTTAACGAAATTTTAACCTATGTAAGACACGAAGTTTATGATCCTGATAAAATGAGAATTGAGGTTATTGCAGAGTACTTCAATATGTCTAAAAATTATATCAGTATCTTCTTTAAAAAACACACCGGAGAATCTTTGCAACAGTACATTTTAAATTACCGCATGAGGCTTGCGGAGAACCGTATTAGACTTAGCGACTTTACAATTTCAGAGATTTCGCACCAACTCGGTTTTACCGATGAAAGTCACTTAATCAAACAATTTAAGAAACACCACACTATAAGTCCCGGAGAATACCGTAAAAAAATCTATTTACAAACCAAGCTGTAGATAATCAAGTCATCCAAGGCGCACAAAAAAGATGAAAAGGGACGCCTGCTTAACGACTTATTTCCTGTGAGTTAAATCACATGAACCTCGTCTAAAATTAGAATACCTGACTTTTAGCCAGGCATTTCTATTTTATGAAACTTGGGTAGTACCACCCAAACGACTTGGGCTGCTCTACCCAAACAATCTGGGTGATACCACCCAAGCGTCTTGGGCTATACTACCCAAACAGCTTGGGTGACGAGACTTAAATAAGCAGATGAAAATCTCTCAATAAGAGCTTATCGACTAGTCAGAGCATGACAGCTTATAAATTGATTGTGATTCATTTATTAGAAACCCACAAACCTAGCGATATACAGGAGTTCTAATTATTACAACAAGTCAAAAATTTGCACTAGGTGGGGTGGAAATACAAATTAAATCCTCTTTGAAAATTAACATTCCAATAAAAGCTGCCAGCCAAATTACGACTGTTTCCACTTACTCAAACTTTCTTAAGAAATACTTGCCTGATTCATTCAAATAGTAGCCCAACACATAGTAATCGTTAAATTTGAATAAAGTAAAAATCGACATGGGAGATTCTTTATTAGAAATAAATTCTTTCATTTTGTCATATGGATTGGTTGATGGTTCGCCAGCAATGTGCTGCAAATTTTCAGGATCGAACAAACTGGTAAAAACCAATGCCTTGTTGTTTTGATAAGACAGAAATGAAGTCATAGTAATGTTACTTACATCATTCAGTTCAGTCCAAGCAGCATAGGTCAAGATACCTAATGTACCAAACAGCATCCTTACCCCAACACCTGAATTCTCTTCTATTATGCCTCCAATCATTACCTGCATTTGCCCATTCCTTGGGTAGGTTGAAATTCCCACCTTGTTGACAGCCAACTTTCGTAAAAGTTGTATAGTATTCTGCTCTTTACCACCCATATGAAAAAAAGAGCCTGCTTTTAGCATGGGGGGCGTATTGCTAAAACTAATCTTCTCTTCCCCATGGACTCTATATTCTTTAAGCAATCGTCCTGAATTCAGGTCGCGAATGAGGAAACACAATTCACTTCGACTTACTTTTAACTGATACAAGCTATTATTGTAGATATAGGAGTTGGATCGTACTTTTTGATTCTTCTTACCTGTAAAATTTGCTTGCTCATATGTGTTCGTAGAAAGAGCATAATTGCTCAGGTCAATTTTAAACACCAAAGTCTTATCTGTGTTATCATCAAAACTTAATATCAGTTGATTATTGACACAATACAATTTATTTTCCCTTGATGTAAGATCCAATGGATTGGGGTCTCCATTTTCAATTTTCACAAAATTTGAAATCGCCTTTACCATCGGAGTGCCATAAATATCATCCACCACCACATCCTGAGGAACTCGGTTTGCAAGTACCTTGTTTAAATCATACTCTACACCAATCTCCAACTCGGTTCCCTTAAATACTCGCAGTTTATACATCGATGACATGATTTTCTTACTCAACACATACAACTTGTTATTACAGCATACCGATTCCAGATATTGCTCCTTACTAACCATTAAGGGAATTCGTTTTTCAGAACTTTCCTTACGCTTCATGTCAATGGTTTTAATCAGGAATTCTTTCCTTTTCTTGTTGGAAAAATAGAGGTGGTATTGATTGTTGCTTATGGAGTGTCCTGTTAAATGTTTAAACTTGCCTTGTGGGCGTTCGCAATGATAAGCTTTGTTGAAGCTAAAATCCTTATCATACTGCTGAACTCTTATGCTATCATTATCCAACAGAAACAAGGCCACATCGCCACTTGCATTATCAACCAGCGGATACACTCCCCGACGATTTGAAGAATGAGATTCCAAATAGATGCTCTGTTCCACCAAAATTTCTTGGGTAAAACCTGTTAAAAATATCAGCATGAGGCCGAAAAATGATAGGCTTGTTTTCATATGGTTTTATTAATTAAATCCTTTTATATTTTTTATGTTATTTCTCTCATAATTAAAAACTGCATCGTTCCAGAAAATCAGCTTAGAAACAACGATATAATACAGCTTAAAAAAGAGATTAATATTTCATGAAAAAGCATGATGGTCGTAATTGAACCAAAGAAGACTATTTATCTCCAGAAAATAGGACAAAACCCTCTTTTCTTTCTCTGAATAGTTACTCTGCCTAATTTTTGGATTGCTTTATCAACCTTGGGAGTCAATAAACAGGTAATAATTAATTCATCTCCTGTTCTCATTATAACCCGTGCATAATGATAACTTTCCATGGCTAGTATAGGTATCCCCCCTTATCAATACTAGCTGATTTGTACAATATAATTTTTACAATATCTTCTTTATTGTAAATCTTCTTACCTCGTTTATTGTATTTAATAATCCGACCTTCCTTTATTTCATATTTCTCACTCCAATTTTTTATCCAATACTCAGTATGTAGATATAAAACTGGTATAGTATAAATTATCCAAGTAATAAGAAAAACTATAATAAATTCTTTCTCAAAACTCAATATATATAAAACAATAATCATCATTAATGTTCCAAATAAATGAAGGAACAACGCCCTAAGTTGATTATACACAGTCACCTTAAAGACACTATCTTCCTGGGTACCATCCATTTCCTAATCCTCTTTTAAAATTATATACTTGTGAATTTATTTCATTTGATAAATAACTACCTGCATCATATAACATCTCACCAAAAGTAACTACTCCTCCTACAAAAGCTCCTGCTACAGCACCAAAGGCAGAAGCTCCTAGTGAACCTAATGCACCATCGACAAAACCTTTCTTATAATAACTTTGATATTGGATTAATAAAAAACTAATACTCTACGAGGAAAGCCATTTATTAAAAAGTCCTAGTTGACAAAAAAGTGTTTTTCTACGTTCAAACAAGACACCTTTTACCTCTTTTAAATCTTTATGCAATTTTGGACTTAATAGACTCGTTAGTATGATTTCGTCTCCTAACTTTAGTTCAACTTTTGCATAATGATAAGCTTCTATCGCCAGAAGTTGAAAATTACTATTTTTATATAATGCAGGTGATAAATAAATTGTGATTTTCTTTATCTCTTCACTTTTTACTATAATATCACTCCCATTCTTTCTTATTAAAATTTCGCTACTCCTTAAAGTTATATCTTCTCCTCTATTAGTTATCCAATACTCATAATGCAGATACATTACTGATATAGTATATATTAACCAAAAGAACAGAAAAACAACTAGAAAATCATTTTCAAATTCTAACAACCATAATGTAATAATCATCATTATCGTTCCAAATAAATGAAACGATAACATACGCAATTGATTATTCAATGTTATTCTTAAGGTTTTACCTCCATGATCCTCGTACATTTCTAAAAGCATTTTCTGTTCTCCAAATTTGATATTTAATTTCTTGTCCTAAAGGAACTAAAACACTATCACAAACACACTCTAACCCACTATTCCCAAACTAAATTGAGGTACAAATAAAACTAAACTTAGCTCCAAGAAAGGAAAATAGAATACCCCATATCCTACCACAAATTAATATACTTTCCCTCTAAGTTATAATCCCTTATCAATTCATTGATCCAAATAGTTCCAATAATTAACATTACTATATAAAGTAAACTAAAAACTCCATACTGTCGTTTTTCATTTTTAGACATATTTTCACATTTTTCAACAATTTGCAAATACCTTTTCTTATGCATTACATATATCAAGGTTAGTATTAAAATTGCCATAACAACATATATGTAAATAGCATTTAAGGTATCTAGAATTGAAGGTTCTAAAAAATAGCAAAATACATCCTGAACAAGGAAAATACTATGCGATATTACCAATGTAATAATAATACTTCCATAATATTGAGACCATTGTTCATTATCTCTGCAAATAAAATCATCAAATTTGCATGCTTTGTAAAAAATATATTCAAGTAATTTCATCGTATTCCTTATGTTTTTTTACTATGTTCTACGATAATATATTTTTTTACTTAAGATTTTCTTTCCGCCTAATAACCTACCATATAATTATTGTCTCTTATTAATTCACTAATCCATAAATTACCAACAATTACAAACAGAATATAAAGTAAACTTATAGTGCCATACAGTCTTTTCTCTTTTTTAGGCATCTTTGTACACTTTTCTAATATTTTAATATATCTCCTTTTGTATCTAACGTAAAATAGTATAATCAATAAGATGATAATTATTAAATACTTAAAAGAAGACTCAAAGACAGTAATATAATTCGGGTAATAAAAATAAAGCAACACATTGGCAATTAAATATATTCCTAAAGTTGAAAATAATGTTGTAATTATAACTCCATAAAAAAATGTCCAGTCAGCACTATCTCCTGAGATAAATTCATCTAATTTGCATGCCTTGTAAAAAATATAATCGAAAAGTTTTTTCATATGAATACTATTTGTTTTTAACTCTGAATATCTATTGTCCCACGAGATTACTTAAACCATTTATAATCATTTTTACCATACCAAGTACTAGGTCCATATTTCATTCCAAGCTCCCAACCTAAACTCCAACCTGTACCAAAAACAGGAATGAAAGAAATGCCATTTGAGACTTGATCTCGTACCATCTCATTATACGTTAGATTCTTTGCTTTATACTGCGCATTTGTATCATACACCCCATGCAAACCAATAGCAGGACCTAACCATTTACCAATAAACTTAATAAACCCAGGAACTTTTAATGACGCTACCGAAGATGGCGAGCCTGAAATCCGAATACTATTATTATATTTTACTTGATCTATAAACTCAGCATTTACTAATCTATATAATCCTTTCGCACTATATATACTACCTGTAGTTGCTAATCCTTTATAATAGGAATTTGATAAACCACCATTAGCATCAGCCAAGTTCATCCCATCCAAACTGTGTTTTTGCTTAAAAGCTCTTTTTTCCGCCAAGTCACCTTCAATCTGATGAGCATAGTGATTCAAAAGGCCTATTATTGCACCTGTGCCAGCACCGCGCCAAAAATCCCCACCTGACAGTTCTGCTCCAACGCCTCCTGAAAGGGCACCGAAAGAAGTCATTCCAACACGGCTTTCTGCAAACTTGCCACCTACAGCACCAAAGGCAGAACCACCCAACGAGCCTAATGCCCCACTGGCAAAGCCATTCTTAAAACTTCCGCCCTGAGCAGTACCCAAGGTTCCCTGAACAACACCATGAGCAAAGGCTCTTCCTGCTTCGTTTAGGGCTTTTGCTCCAAAGGAATTCAGCGCAGAGCCCCCCAAACCTCCAAAGACATCCCCAACGCCTCCTGTTAAAGCACCCGAGGCTGCCCCTGTAATAACTGATCCTGCAAATTGCCCCCAATTCCAATTACTGAAACCACCATCGCTAAAGGCTACACTAGCCGTATAAGTTCCTCCTGCTATAATTGCAGCTACTATAACAGCTGCAACAAGTGGGTTCTCGCCATCAGGGTCTATCATCATCATGGGGTTATTACCCATGGCCATATAAGGGCTGGCACTCACTAGCTGTGGATCAATAGCGCTCCAACGTCCTATTTCAGCATCGTACTGGCGAGCGTGGTGATCGTACCAGCACTATAAACTCAGACTAGCAGGGGGAATTTTATTTCATACCATAATCTATTTTGAAAGACTTTATTAAATTGTCACTTCTATAAATTCGAATAACATATGATCCCGATACTTTTGAAATACTATCTCCAACAGTTACAAATTCAAAAAAACCACTTTTATCTGCATTCCATATTGTTTTAATTTCATTACAATTATTTTTTATAATTATCGTTTCCCAATTATGATTATTTTTGTCCACATACTTACTCAGAATAACGCCAATATACTCTGTTGCCTTCTCTTTTTGATAATATTCAGGTAACTTTTCATTCTCCTTCCTAGTCATATACGTAAAAAAAACAATTCCAACCAAAACGACAAATATACGGTAATACAACTTTATTCTTTTTTTCATCATCTTTTGTAATTACTTAAATCATATTAGAATCTTAACTAAAGTTTTTAATAGTCAAGCGGCGTGACATGTGTTACTGTGGTCCAATTTACATACCCAATATCAATACCTTTTGCCGCTCCAGAAATAGAAAATTGATAATAATTGGAGGGCTTATTAATACCTGCTGAACCATCAACGCTAAATTCATAACCATAAACTCCTAGTCCAACAGAGGTGGAATACCCATTACCATCTAATGCGAAAATATCAGGATTTTTAACACGAGTACCATGAACATAAAACACTTCAGGGGCAAGAGAGAATGCAATACCTTTTCCGTCTCCTACCTTGTCAGTAGAATACCATCCAAGACCTTTATTATCTGCAACAAACCCACAGCTATATCCAAATCCAAATCCAAAAAATTTCCGTTTACCAATTGTTATTGCAGGAATAGCAAGTTCAAAAGTAACTCCGATACCAACTGGTCCCAAAACCCAACTATCCCCCTTTGATTGGGCAACAGGCATTATATTACTCATCACCATCTGATCGTGGTTTGCATTATTAGCTTGCTGATTAAAATAATCTCCACGAGCATCGTTTATGGCATCAACAGTATTTTGTGAAGCTATTTCGTACTGACTTTCGTTATGTAAATAGTGCTTGTCCGTTAATATCTCCAACGGGTTGTGATTGTCCCTATTTCTTGCAGGCACAAAATTGTTTATTGTAAAATAAACTTATCCAAAACATAGTAGAATTCTATTATTCAAATTTCCCCTGCTTATATTGGATATGTAAAAAAAGATATATACAAAGGAATACCAAAAGTTATTATAAGATAAAGCACTGTATAAGCCATTCCTCTTTTTCTCTTTCTTTCGCTTTCCATTTTAAACTCTTCAATAATTTTTATATGTTGTTTCTTTCGAGCGAGAAAAAAATAATTTAATATACCAGCCCCTATTAAAAATGCAGCAATTAAAACATTTACATTCATATTAATTTCAGGTAAATGAATAACTTCCCTCCTCGATACTGCCATTAAAACCAAAGGAATATTAAAAAGGTTTAGGTACGTTAGAAAGGTAATAGTCATAACTGCATTTATATGTGCATTCTCTGGCTCATTTTTTTTCTTCAACCAAATGCAATACAATTTGTAATATAAGTATCTATAAGTTTTCATCTTCTATCTTTTAATTAATAAGCAGGCATTATAGGAGGAACTACGTAAGTATTATCTCTTAAAAAGACATTAGGGTGTTGGTAACCTGTATCCGGACCAACAGCTGAAAATATCCAACATTAACTATTATTCTAAAAAATAAAGAGTATAAAAAAAAGTGCCTGAGCTTAAAACTACATAACTGAAAGTGATACTATTAGCTAAATAAGATTTCCCTTCCTTTTCAATTTTATCAATAATCAGCTTATATCTCTTTCCTAAAAAAAAGTATAAACTATTAATAGACAATAGTATTACAGAAAACACTACAAGTTCTAGTTTAGAGTTACTTATAATTATATCTATATCAAAATACCATTTTATGGAATAAATATTTAATAACTCAAGTAAAGAGATATAGAAGGTCGCATCATATTTAGGATTTCGAAATAATTCCGATGGAACTATATCCGCTATATATTTCGAAAAATAATATAACGAATAATAAATATAGTTCATATTATCTTTTTAAATTTTCAAGTTCATTTTCACAGATTCTCTTTAAATAAAGTGCTTTTTCATTTTTAGAATCAATTATTAAAGCTTTATCAAAATAAATCAGTGCTTTGTCAAAATTTAAAAGTGCTGAATAATTACATCCAATATTTATTAATGCATCAATCACCCTATACTTATGCTTTATAGATGCATGATAATCTTTTATCGAATTATTGTAACAATATAACCTTGATTCTGAGTAAGCTCTATTGAAATATGCCGAAGCAACCATTGAATCTTTTTTTAGAATATTAGAATACAACTTAACGGCTGAGTCAAAATCATCAGAATAATATACACTATCTGCACTATTTAACAAAGAAGTAATACTTACATCATCTCCGCATTTTGATTTTCTATTTTTCACAATATTTGTACAAGATATACTTATAAGTATAAATATAAACGCACTACTAACATATCTCATCATGCTATCTGTTTTGAAGTAAATTCATTCTTTCTTTTATTGCTAATTCCTGCCATTTAGCTGCAGCATTAGTATCTCTATTTTTTAGACACTGTATCATATTTTAATAATAAATCTGTCCTCTTCCTGTAGTAACATAATCAGAATTGTACACAATAGTTGAAAGCTTAAAGCCCACTGTATACGTTCCACCCAAAGCCCCTACCGATTTCCAAACAGCTTGATCTAACCTTCCGTTTACCAAATCATCACCTACACCATAAACTGACATAACATTACCCACATATGGTATTTTATACCCATTTGAAGCGAAATTATTATAAATTGTTAAAGCGTCACCAGAATCAAAAGGAAAAGTTTTAGATCTAGAATTAGATTTAGTTTTTAAAAATATTCTTTTTTCACGAGATTTAATTGTATTTCTTGTTGCATCCTGCGCAAAATATAAATTCGATGAAATTAAGTTAGAATTTATATGCCCCAATGGAATATTACCATTTACAGACATAATATTATTGCTAATCTTATTCATCACCATCTGATCGTGACTCGCATTATTAGCTTGCTGACTAAAATATTCTCCACGAGCATCGTTTATGGCATCAACAGCATTTTGTGAAGCTATTTCGTACTGAACCTCGTTATTAAATAAAGGGTGCCCATTAATATTACCATAAAGCTTTAATTGTCCCTTCTCTCCCGCGTTAAGAATTAAATGCAAATGACTAGTCATAATACAATAAGTAGGAAAGATATATACCTTTGTTTTTACAGCAAAATTCTAAACTTTTGGTGATGGCTGAAAAATATTACTCATGTACCAATACATCAAGCCAGTACACCGTTGCAAAACTAACAAAATACAAACCTTCTTTATTTGCCGAACTATTTACACTACATTTGTATTAAAGCCCCTAAAACAATAAGCTTTTACGACATATGTTACACATTGGAAACAAAATAACAGAACTAAGGAAGCAAAAAGGATGGTCACAGAACGATCTTGCTAAAGCAATTGAAGCTTCTAGAGATATTATAGGAAAGTATGAGCGTGGAGAAAACGCACCTTCTTTAGAGATGGCTCAAAAACTTGCCGAAGCTTTTGGTGTGACTGTTGATTTCCTACTAGGCAAAGGTGCATTTGCTAAATATGACAAAGAAGCCGTAAAACGATTGGAAGATATTGAAAACCTCGATCCTGATACTAAGAAAACAATATTCAGAATAATTGATACTTTTCTACGTGACGCTAAAGCTAGACAAGCTTATAGCTCTTAAAAACTCTAACTACATATTAATGAAAAAAAAACATTTAGAAGTTAGATCAGAATCAAAGGGTGGTAAGACATTCTTATTTACACTCATCTTCTTAACCTGTAGCTTTTTTATTGCTGGAACAATAATCAACTTAATACAAGGAGAATATAGAAAAGAATATTTAGAACCTACATTTATAGCATTAAGACTAATTTCTCTATTTCTTCTAGTATTTTCCACTTCAAAACTATTAAAAGAAACAACAATTATATTAAAAGATAACTATATAGTTGTTCTTCATCCTTTTAGATTTTAAAAAAAAACATATCCTTTAAACTCTATACAGAAATATTCGGTAAAAATAACAAAAGGTGATAGTGGTAATGGACCTGGATATATTGATTTCCCATATCAAACACTACAGATTTGTTTTAAGGACAACTATAGAATTAGTGTTAACTCTAAGGATAATGCCAACATCAAAGAACTTATTAATGAATTAATAAAAAATCCAAAACTAAAAAGAGAGGCTTAAGCCTCTCTTTTTAGTTTACTTAACATCTATTTTCATTGGTAATCCCTCTTTATCATTAAACTGAAAGTCTTCAGATTTAATTTTATACTTCCAGTTTAAACCTCGACCTCGCATATCCATCTGACCAATATAACAGTCATTATATAAATTTCCATTATTTACTATTTTACCTTGATCTATCTGCAAACACGTTTCATCTTTATAGAATTTCCCTACCAAAATATCTTCCTTAATACAAATATGCTTTACACAATTAGCTATTTCATATAGTGTTACAATCGTATCTGGAATGTTTAAAAGAATTTTAGCTACATTAAAAGATTCATTATCTGAGTCTTTAAAAGTGAATTCTTCTTTTTCTAAAATCCGATATGAAAAAACTAAAACACTTTTTTCCATTTTAGGTGAAGTACAACTCCCAAAGAAAATAAACATAATGGCAAACAATACTATTCTATTCATAACAATAATTTATAATTAATATACACGAAAACCTTGACTATCAAAATAGCCTGTTGAAATTGGATATACACCGCGCCATGTACCTCCGTACTTAGTATATCCCGCATAATTAGTTACTTTCATAATACCATCTCCACTCCTTGACCATTCATAATAACCTAATTGATCATTATGGTATGCCCTATTTTGTCTTAATTGACCGGGTTTCATACCAAAATATATTGGCGAGTGGGGACTATCAATAAGTAAACTTCCTATTATTTGGAATATTCCGCCAAACTTACCTTCTGGTACTCCTGGACCAGAGAATCCCAGAATACCTAAAGTTGTACCTGGACCTGGAACACGCAATTTAGTTCCTGCTGGAAGTGGTTTCCCATGATTATAAACATTAACACCTGGATTTAATCTTTGAATATCCATCCAATTAAATAGCCCGTAATACTCCTTACTTATACCAGCATAATTTTGACCTGCCTTAACTGTATGAGACCAACTATCCCCCCCGTTTGAGGCTACAGGCATTATATTACTCATCACCATCTGATCGTGGTTTGCATTATTAGCTTGCTGACTAAAATAATCTCCACGAGCATCGTTTATAGCATCAACTGCATTAAAACCTGAATTATAAATTGCTGTTGAGTTTCCTGTTAAATCAATTGGCTGACCATTCACATTCGCTACCGCTGAATTCATCCCAACACCTATTCCTCCTGAAGGTATTCCCACTTGATCCGCCCAACGTGCAAATTGGTTTGCTTTGTCCCAAGCGTAATCCCAAGCTTTCACAAAGGGTTTAAAAATTTTCCAAGTTCTTCCATCAGCATCTATATATATCATAGGGTTATTACCCATGGCCATATAGGGCGATGCAGCTTGCAAAGCAGGGTCAATAGCGCTCCAGCGTCCTATTTCAGCATCGTACTGTCTGGCGTGGTGGTCATACCAATTCAGACCGAACTCCCCAACAAACTCTTTACCCGTATAAACCCAGTGAAATAATTTTAAATCATTAACTTAGGTAAATGTATTATACTTATATTCTACTGAGTCAGAAAGATAATAAATTCTATATTGGCTATACCAAGAATTTAAAATTAAGATTTGAGCAACACCAAAAGGGAGAAGTTAAATCAACTAAACACCGTTTGCCATTACAATTAATTTACTTTGAAGCTTGCTTAAATCAAGAGGATGCACTGAGACGAGAGAAATATCTAAAAACTCATTATGGCAAACTATTTTTACATAAAAGACTCAAATCTTATTTCACAGGGTAAAGGTAATTATATTTTGTTTCGCTGGACAGGTCAGTTATAGGCAAACCATAAGGGTAATAGGAGGTGGTTTGCACCACATTCTCCTTTTCGTCCAACACCACACGGCTGTGTCCCAAGTGGTCGCTCACCACATAATAGTAGATCAGTTTCTTTTTATTAGTTTCCGAAGGGCTCACGTAGCCTTCCTCGGTTATAATTTTAGAGAGTCTGTCATCTTGAAATAGGAATTCTCCCTGATAATCCAACCTGTCTATTTCTTTTTCTTCAGCATCTTCCCCCTGGCCTTCTATTACAATGATTTTACGTTGTAAAAGGCTACCATCTGCCAAATAAACATTGATAATTTTACCTTGTCCGCGGGCAGTAATGATCTCGGGCAGATTCAGATGGTTGTATCGAATTTCGATATAGCATACTTCATTTTATTAAATTATCCATCTTTGGTATTACATAACCCCAATGTAAAATAATAGAGCCTGCTATGTAGATAAATAAAACTACGAAGCCTATTATAGAAGTCAATTCACTCTCTTTTTTATATTTTTCATGTACAAAAATAGATATACTCTTTCTATAAAAATATAATAGATGACCACCAAAAACAACAACTCCTCCAATGATACTAGCATATGTATCGAGAATCATAGAAATTTCATAATTCAGTCCTATTAGATATAGCATGGAAAAACTATTGAACATAAACAGCCAGCACATAATTATGATTGCTCCAAATGTAGGAGAATCCGTAAAAATCCCTACAACTTGCCTAATTTTATAAAATAAATATTTGTACATTCATTTTCTAATTTAAAAAATCAATTGTCAAAGCCAGAATAAGAAGCTCCATCCATAAAGTAATCTATTTCTGAATTCATCTTATTGAAAAATGTAATCACCTGAGGTTGATCGAGAAACTTATTTATCATCCCATTTGCAAACTTCATAATATCATATGATAAAAACATAAGTCCCATTTGAGGACTTACTGATCCTAAAATATTATTTAACGACTGTATTTCTAATTGATCACTATTTATTCTTCCATTCTGATAATCATTATACGCACTAAATTGATTAATACCAAACAATAAAGCTCCCCCACGAACACCAACTTTCAGATTAGTTGTATGCTGATTAACATATGGTCGATTATAAAATTTCAATCTCCTAGTTTTATTAGTTATATGCAAATAGTTTCCTGCATCATCAAAGTTACCAAGTGAAACACCCGCTACACCAGTTGCCAAACTCATCCCATCCAAACTGTGTTTTTGCTTAAAAGCTCTTTTTTCCGCCAAGTCACCTTCAATCTGATGAGTATAGTGATTCAAAAGACCTATTGTTGCACCCACACCAGCCCCACGCCAAAAGTCATCGCCTGTTAGTTCTGCACCAATACTCCCAACGGTTCCAAGCATTTTTTGCTAACTGCCCCTATTGGTATCTATTATTTTATAAAATGATTGTTTTATAAATACAAGTTGTTGCTATGTATCTCTCGATATTCATCAGTTTCCATAAATTCTCTCAGGTTAGAGTAATCAGATTTTGGGAGTTCTGGCAAATCATTACCCCTCACGTTCTTTAGGGAATCAATACATTGTAATAAATATACATGCTGAGAACTTGATGCAAATCCACAATTATATATTCCCATAAAAAGATATTTACCCTTAATAAATTCATAATCTAGGAAAAAGCGCGGTGATTTAATTTCAGATAAAATTGTATAATGAAAAAGAGTATCAGAATTAAACAAACACAATTCATTCAAAACTTCATCTTTATAATAACTTTTAAACAGTGTACAACCAGAGATACCATCAAAACTTGCCACCCCATAATTACGGTAGTTAATTTGAATTGTAGTATCAGAATTTATAAATTCAAAATTCACAGTGTACAAAAGGGTATCATTCGCCTCGTAATCAATTTCGTATTGATATTTATCATCCGTAACCAAATCTAAAATCTTACTTTTATAAGGTATCAACAATGTGTTGATTTTACATATAGAGCTAATATCAGACTTAATATTTGAACCTCTAAAACATGATTGAAATATTAATAGGCATATTATTAACTTGGAAATTCTTAACATTTTCATTGTTTATTATTTAATCCTATATATTTACAATAATTATTAAATGAGTTATAATCTGAGAACATTAAACTAAACACACCTACTTCTTGATATCTATAAGCTCTAATAATTAATAATGGTTTATTTCCTACCATTTTCTCATAGGGAGAAATACGAGTAATATTATTGATATGTGAAGAAGAAATAGTATTATCCTGAATAGACCATCGTACACCATCAGATGTACCAGAAATACTTGTTGTTAAATCAAACATCCCCATAAACCAATTCTTCTTTGGAACAGTTCGTGGATCTACCATATCTGAAAGATTAAAAGCTTTTCCTGATTCTGGATCAACACCATTATATCGATTAATATACCTCATCCATCTTTTAAATCCTCTTACCGGTTTTTTCTTTAAGTTAATTCTTCCAGGTCTTTCTAACTTTTGCTTTAGTTGTTGCCCTGTATGATTTAAAAGCCCAATGGTTGCACCCGCACCAGCCCCACGCCAAAAGTCACCGCCTGATAGTTCCGCACCAATACCCCCAGAAAGAGCTGAGAAGCCAACGGTTCCTCCCATGCTTTTTGCAAACTTGCCACCTACTGCACCAAAAGCAGAACCTCCCAATGAGCCTAATGCGCCACTAGCAAAGCCACCTCTAATATCACCTCCCTGCAGACCACTCAATGAACCTTGAGCAATACCATGCGCAAAAGCTCTTCCCATTTCATTAATTGCTTTCGCTCCAAAAGACGAATAACCACCTCCAACACCTCCAAAGGCACCTCCAATTCCGTAAGTAATTGCTCCAGATACAGCTCCTACTCCTACAGAGCTCACAAATTGGCCCCAATTCCAATTACTGAAACCACCGTCGCTAAAGGCTACACTAGCCGTATAACTTCCTCCTGCTATAACTGCACCAATAATGATAGCTGCAACAAGCGGGTTCTCGCCATCAGGGTCAATCATCATCATGGGGTTATTCCCCATGCCCATATAAGGGCTGGCACTCACTAGCTGAGGATCAATAGCCGACCAACGTCCTATTTCCGCATCGTATTGGCGGGCATGGTGGTCGTACCAATTCAGACCAAACTCGCCAACAAACTCTTTACCCGTATAAAGGTACTTATATTTTGTTTCGCTGGATAGGTCTGTTATGGGTAAACCGTAAGGATAATAGGCGGTAGTTTGCACTACATTCTCCTTCTCGTCAAGCACCACTCGGCTATGTCCCAAATGGTCGCTCACCACATAAAAATAGGTCAGTTTCTTCTTATTCGTTTCCGAAGGGCTCACGTACCCCTCTTCGGTTATAATTTTTGAGAGTCTGTCCTCCTGAAATAGGAATTCCCCCTGATAATCCAACCTGTCTATTTCTTTTTCTTTAGCATCTTCCCCCTGACCTTCTATTACAATGACTTTGCGTTGTAAAAGACTACCATCTGCCAAATAAACATTGATAATTTTACCTTGTCCGTGAGCAATAATAGTATCGGGCAGGTTCAAATGGTTATAATGAATTTCGATGTTCTTGTATTCGTCAAATACCATATTCCCATTGGCATCATACTGATAGCCATAGGTGTTGTTCTTATTTATTTTAGCTGTAGGGTGCGATTTCAATAGGTTTTGATTAATGGCTACGGTATCCATCTCATTGATGAAACCATCCCCATTGCTATCGCTAAAGACGGTTTTGTCACCCTTTCGGCGCTTTACCCACCAGGCCATCCATTCATCACTTCGTTTATCACGTGGCCTTACTTTCAAATACCAATTGTAACCCACATCGAGCAAATCGTCTACGTCTACCTCAGTATTGTTGTTGGCATCGCCCGGCCAAACCTCCACTTCTTCGGTATTGTTTCTTTTCAGACTATCGAGCTGATTCCCCTTGTATTTATAGGTAAGGCTTTGGTAAAGCCCTATGCTATCGAAACGCTGTAATTGATCTATATTCCCATTTTTATTGTAACTATAGCTTGCCGTATAAGCATGATCATTGGAATTCGCTGCTTTCAGGTTTTTGTAATCGTCGTAATCGAAACTGTAGGTCATACGTTCTTTCCCGGCGGTTTTCCATGCCATAGCTGATAAACTTCCATCGTAGTAGGGCGTGTTTTGCGTGCCATCCAAATTGGAATCGAAGGCCAGTTCGAGCTCAAAGTGTTTTTCGGTAGCCGTTTTCACCATTCTGTCCAGCTCGTCGTATTCGTATTTGGTTTTTATTTTACCATTGTGCATGCGTTTTTCTGCCAAAGCACCATCAGGCTTATACTTAAAGGCATTCAGAATGACTTTTCTCTCTTTGTTTACCTTATGGCTCACATCGAGCAATTCGCCTGTTTTTCCATAGGCATATTCACGTGTTACGATCCATTCCTTGCCTTTATAATTCTTAATCAATACCGAGCTGAGTACCTTCCCCTCAAAATCGTAACTATTCTTAATTTTGTCTATACCTCCCGTGTTATTTTGGCTGATCACCTCTATCAGTCGCCCACGTTTATCGTAATAGTTCACCGACTTGATCCAAACCTCTTCGCCCAATACTTTGGTTTCGCTACCTGTACTTCGCCCCTTATTATACTTGGCATTTTTAAAGCTGGGCGGGTTAGCCCTGGCAAAGTCGAATTCATAATTGTCGTAATAAGATTTCTGCAAAGGCACATCTGAATCTGTTCCGGTGGCTGAGCGGAGTCGAAGCCCCGTCTCTATAGGGCGCGAAAACTTGTCGTATTTCACATAGGTGGTATTGCCCCGTGCATCGGTCTCGTTTATGGGTCTGTCCAAGTCGTCATACTTAAGTACAATACTACCCGCTCCCGGTATTTTTTTCTTATATACTCGGCCTCGCTTATCGTAATGAAACTGATAAACAAATTTATCCTGATTAACATCACCCTTTGCCTGTGGTGGCAATATGGCTCTTAAATTGCCATAATCGTCGTACACATAGTCTGTAATAAGCGCAGTCTCGTAAGTCGGATCCGTGGTCACTTTTCCTTTTATGGCAGCTTTTCGAACCACTTGTCCATCCATATTTTTATAGCTTACATTTGTAATCCCTTCAAAATACACCACATTTCTAAATAGGGTTCCTGAGGCGTAAGTTTTAGCCTTAAACTCATCATCCCCTTGCTCAATGCTATACGAAGGAATGCCGCTTTTATTCATCCCATAACTGTAGTTGCTGGCATGTGCGTTCAAGGCATAATTTTCGCCAAAACGGCCCTGTTTACTCAATCTATTATAATCATCGAAAAGACTTTCTGATTTATAGGACGATTGATAGGCAGATTTCAAATAAGTCTTCCATGAGTCTTTATAGCTCCCATTTGTCAGCATGGGTAAGTTTCTGTATTGCGTACTTTGCCGCCCCAAACTATCGTACTCAAAACCTTTTACCATAGAGTATTCTCCGGGCAGTGTTTTCAATGCTATTTGCTGAATCGCTCGTCCCAAACCATCTTGATATTCCAGGCTTTTAAAGGCCTTCTCAGATTTATTCCTTTCCTGAAACAAGGCGCCTTCCTTCCGGAAGGTATATGATGCAATATAATTTTTCCCTTTGGTCGACAGTCCCTTGCTTGTTCTTTCGGTATAACCTCCAACAACAAAGCTCAGACCTATTTGCATTTCACCTATGCCCAGTTTCTTTTCAGTGACTTTTTGCCCCACTCTACCATACTGATACTCGTAGCCTTTTAAGGCATTCTTTTCAAAATCGCTAAGCTGTTTAAAACGTCCAAAATCATCGTAATCGTAGTATACACTTAAACCATTAACACCTGTTTTAGTTTTCATAAAACCTTCAGGACTATAAGTCACAGAAATAAAGTTTGCATCAGGAAGTTTCTTTCTCAAATCTTCAGGTTTTCCTGATTTAATCTGATCATAGGTGGCATTTTCGGCAATCAGTTCAATTTGGCTTCCTTTATACCTGTAAGATGTATAAATACCATCGCGTCCATGCGTTTGCAAAATCCGACCATAACTGTCGAACTTATCGTAATAGTCGGTTATTTCATAGTCTCCACCTATATAGCTTTTCACATGTTTAGCCAACTTTTTTTCTTCATCAAAAACTACTTCGCTACCCGATAAAAGCAGTCCATTTTTATAAATGGTTTGCTTATTTGGTAGATATTTGGGATAAGGTGTTTTTTTGAGAGAGGTATTAGCACTTCCTCCACCATTACCACTATCGTCATCGCCATCATCTTTTATTTCAGCTGATTTTGTGCGTGATGATTTCGTGCTTGATTGAAAGCTTTTATAAGCAATAATTGTTTTTACCTTATCTCCATTATTTATATTATGGGAGCTCGTTTGCTCGGGTAAGAGTGGAAATAGGGAAGCATACTTATCAATCGTACTGGTGCTTTTAAGCTTAATCCCATCAGACGTATAAGTCGTTGTTTGAACTTTATTCAGCCGCAAAGTTTCATAATTAATGCTATAGGGTACAATATATTTATCGTCACCTGCTTCGGTATACGATTTTGAAACAATAAAAGGTTGTTGCTTATCTGTATACTCATTCAATAAAAAAGGCGTATAATTATATTCTTCTACTGATGATAATTTACCTGCCAGATTATAAGATTCCTTTCTTAATATCTTACCCCTTAGCTGATCTCGTTCTGTAGGGCGACCAACATGATCTACTTTTTCGGTAACCAATTTTTCATGGTAATTAATCTTACATCCATTAAGACCATCTGGTCTATATTTTTTAGTCAAGACACGAACAACATATTCTAAATATTCGATGGAATTAAATTCTTCGTTTTTACCATTACCAGCAGTTTCTTTCCACAACGAATTAATACTGGACATTTGATTTGGATACAGCTTAGTCACTTGATCTAAGAACATCTGTATATCAACATAAGTTTCCTTTCCACCAGTGTAATAGCCAGTGTCGGCATCTGACCAATCTAAGACAACATTCTTAAAAGTTTTTTTTAAAAACGTAGACTCATTTATAGCATTGTCATAATCAAATGCTGTGGTAAAGAACAGCTGACTTTTACTTCCATTCGTATTTAGTTCAACATTACCATACCCCAAAGGCGAAGCTTGAGTTAGAAATATTTCTGTTCGTCCCCATGGACTAAGTCCAAATTGATAATCTCCGGCTGGGTAAATATTAGATGTACTCCCATAAGGAGATACAGGAGCATTATACACGTAATCCATTTTTTGAACAACTTGTTTCCCATCTTTTATAATACTCTTTTTTAAGATATTCCCTTCAGGCTTCGATTCGTAAATAAACTGAGTTTGTGCTCCTGTTGGATTTCTCATCCCTGCCAAAAGACCATTAGGAACAGTCAATTCAATTGGGCTAACGCTTCGCTGCCTATTACCTCTACGGTCTGGTCGATTATTAAGCGCCAAAAGTGAATAATAATTTGACTCTGAATCTATATTGAACAAGGATTTAAAATCTGGATAAGCCGTATAATAACCAAAGTGATTTTGAGATTGTGACCCTATCTCAGGTAAAAACTCAGGTCGCAAATATTCGAAAGAAAAAAGGTCTATTTGATCACTCCCTGACTTACTTAATTCTTTTATATTGCTTAAAAAAAACCTTTCAGGCATTTTTACCTGATTTGAATTATCAGTGTTTCTACGAGTTGTTGTTGCACTTCCTCTATTGGATCGTGCTGTTCCCGCTTTACCAGAATACGATGATCGTCGATAAACTATTCTATTATCCATCAGAGGACAGTTAAGTTCAGATATGCGAGCTTCATTTGCCTGATATTCTAAAACATTTGTTTTTATAACTGTCTTTTTATCAGCTCCAAAAAGGGCAATGCGATTAATTCGTTTATCCTTGTTATCATTTGTATAATCAAAAACAATTTTAGATGATCTCGAACTTATTCCTATCAATCGTTTAGGTTTAAAAACTTTAACTGTTGTTTGTTTAATACTATAAATTTGTGATAGATAAGATTCATTTAATGGGATTCGCCCTACTTCTATTTCTTGTTTTTCATTTGTATATTTATAGTAATTCAGAGCATTATCCAGAACAGCGTCTACCGTTTTTGCTTGTATATTAACTTTATCCTCATCTTCTTTGTATTGGTATTGAATATAATCTGAGTAAAAAGGTGTTGTTATACTTTTTAAATACCAAGTAGATATATAAGCATCTTCCTCCTCCATTTTTGTATCGATAAATACACTTGGCTCAAATTCATACTCAACAGAATAACACAAATCAGCCTTTTTTTTATGTCTAGCCTCACAAATAGTCGACTCTTTGCTGAAAGCTTGTTTTTCAACAAAATTTGAACTCATTCCAAATTCATAGCAAACACCTGCTACAGTCGTAATCAAAAAGCCATTAATTTCATTGTCTTTATAAGAAACTTGCAAGTCAACATCCGCATCGCAATGCAAAGTAAATTTCACTCCCTTTTTAGGAATGTAAAAGCTACCTGCTAAACCAGGTGCGGAGAATATATACTTATCAGGTTCTGAATCCCAGATTTCTTTCTTTTTACCTTCTGAATAGTCTAATATTTTATTAAAACTCTTTTCTACCGAAGTGAAATCATAAGGTATTTTATTATACCAGAATCCTTTTACATCAATCTTACTTTTCTGCTTTTTCTGATATTCCGACGTCCATATTTCTTTCTTTAATTCACCTCTAAACTCATCAGGATAACCACGCACAATACGGGCTACTGCCCCACCGCCTTGCAAGTTCCAGGTCATACCCAGAGGGCCGTTTTTGTCGTTTACTTTTACCCCGTTCGATTGATAAACCAAACCTATGGGTACCGACATACCTTGTGCCGGCAGTGTGAATAGCGGTATACTAACATTTACGGCTCCTGTATATAAGTTGGGCGATGCCGTTGCTGCCCTAACCAGGGATGCTGCATGTGCCGATGGCATAATGGGCATGGAAACAGGAGCAATTCCTCCCGAGCTGCTGCCACCTCCTGCTGATTTGGTTCGGCTTTCTGTTTTCACCTTGGGTATCTTCAAGCTATCCTGATTCACTATGGGTAGTTGAGCCTTTAGGTTGAAACAAAAGAACAAACTTAGGGTGATAATTAGAGTGCGCTGTATAATTCTTGTCATAAAAAACGAAGTGTAGGTCATTAACTCTTAATTCAATAAAAGAACGGTTTAGTTTACCCGCATGATAAAAGCTAAAACATAATAGGGTAGGGTATGCGAATGCTCTCCATCGGCATAAATTGAATGGGCATGTTTATTTTGACTTGCGGATGCGGTCCCAGCATACTGAGTATAAATACTTGAAGCCGCATTTGTAGAGAAATTAGAATCAAGTTCACCATCCATAGTTCTTCTACCTCCTTTTCCTTTACCTCCAGGGTTACTATCGTCTACTGTAGTAGAATATCGCACACCTTTTTTTGCACTAATCTTATGCGTGTGCTCCATATTGTGCCTGTGTTCAGGTATATCCGCTTGAGTCAATTTATAGGTATTGGTTTTTCCACTATGTGAATGATCTCCATTTTCACTGGTTTGAACTGTATTCTCAACTCTCCCGCCTGATTTACCTATATCATAAGCTGATTTGCCCGGATAGTTTCCTACAATAAAACGTCCTCTAAGGTCAGGTGTTCTTTTCCCATTCTGAGTTGAACCGTCGCAAAGAGCCCAGCCGTTAGGGATCGTTGTTCCGGACCACATAATAATTCCACCAATGGGAATACTTCCCGCCGTCCATGTCTTTTTTTCTGCTTCACTCACAAACTGGCGATTAGCATCCGTTGTAATCATAGTCGCACTATGACTACCGGGGTGAGTATATTTATTCGCACCTTCTTCAATGCCTGCCAGTTTTGTTTTTTCTGCATCAGATACAAATCGATTAGTCGAATTGGTCGCAATCATATTCGCTGAATGCGTGCTTGGGTGTGTGTATTTATTGGCTCCCACTTGAATTCCTGCCAACTTTGTTTTTTCTGCATCCGTAGTAAAGCGACGATTGGCATCAGTAGTAATCATAGATGCTGCATGAGAATTTGGGTGCGTGTATTTATTGGCTCCCGCTTGAATTCCTGCCAACTTTGTTTTTTCTGCATCCGTTGTAAAACGTTTATTCGCATTCGTTGTAATCATACTTGCCGGATGTGTACCCGGATGCGTGTATTTATTAGCTCCTGCTTGAATTCCTGCTAGTTTTGCTTTTTCAGCATCCGTCGTAAAACGATTAGTCGCATCCGTTGTAATCATAGTCGCACTATGGCTATTGGGATGAGTATATTTATTAGCTCCCGCTTGAATTCCTGCTAGCTTTGTTTTTTCAGTATCCGTTGTAAAACGATTGTCTGCATCTGTAATAATTATACTTGCAGGGTGTGTGCCAGGGTGTACATACTTATTCGCCTCTACAGCAATTCTATCAAGCTTGTTTTTTAATGCCAATGTAAAATCATTGCTTGATAAATCCTTACCTCTCACTTTATCCACCTTATTATTCCAAACTGATTTTTCGGTATCTGTTACAAATCGATGCATTGCATCTGTTTCAATATCACCATTTCTATGAGAATGCAACTTTTGAGCATAGCGTTCCATCGTCACAGCTCCATCTTTTTTGATGATATCAATACCTGCTGCAGATAAGCTGGTAGTAGCATTTACTGTAGGCGTGTTTACGCCTCCTACTCCAACAAATTGGGCAGAAGAATTAATAACTTCTTTATCTTCACCTATTTTTATCTGATTGCTGGAAAGTTTATCAATACAAACTGCACCTGTATTAAAATCACCTGATATCAACACTTTGGCATTATTACCAATCAACATCTTATCACTTCCACCTCCGTCAATACCATGACCAATAAACAGATTCCCACTCAGTGTATTCGTTTTTCCACTACCATGACCAATGAACAAATTTCCCTTACCTGAAAGGTTATTAAATGCTGTTGAATCTCCAATACTGATATTACGTTGAGCTGTCATTGAAGCATAAGCTGCCCGGTAGCCTAAATTAATATTTTGTTTGTTATTTGATCCTTCAGCAGATAAAGCAGCCTCATAGCCAATTGCAATATTGTTATCTCCGGAATTCTTTCCCATAGCCTTTGTTCCCATAGCTACAGAACTCTTTTGTTCTCCTAGCTCCATGCTACCATAACCCAAAGCTAAAGATTCTTTATTGTTGTTACGGCCACTCATGGCGTGGCTACCAATGGCAACATTCATTTGGCCAACATTATCAGAACCGCCTTGAATATTTTGTCCTGCTTTCGATCCTACAAAAACATTATTAGAGGCATTTGCAGACGACTGTCCTGCCTGAAAACCGACTACAACATTTTCGTCACCACCTTCAAACAAATTATATCCTGCTTTGTGACCAATCAGGGTGTTTTTTGCACCTAATATTTTTTTCTGTTTTTCGTGCTCACCCAATATTACATTACTCTCATCCGTTCCATTGTATTCATAGTAACTGGATTCCAAGTCGTCATAAATAAATTTGTAAGGAGGATTAAACTCTCCATAGTCATAAATCTTCTTTCCATCAGCATCTACATTTCCCGTTGGAATTTTCATTCTCACTTTAGTCCACTTCTGTCCTGTTGTTAAAGCATTAGACCAATCATTAAGAATGGTATCCGTAGCGTACCAACGATCAATTTTCTCAGGATCGAGTGCACTAAAAACCTTTCCATTATAAATAACAAAATCACCACTTAATTGTATGCCTCCAAGTTTCGCATGAGTCGACATTGGTAATTGATAGTTATTCGCATTTTTCTCAATAGCTAATAACTTAGTGACCAGAGAATCTGCAAAGTTATTATCGCTGCGGGTTGCTCCATCTTCAATATTATCTAGCTTTAATTTAAGACTTTGAGTAAAATTGTTCTCTGTATAGTTAAGCGTATCAAGCTTTACTTTCATCTTAATCACCGTATCGTTTAAGGTAGTATGATCTGCCTCAATAATTGACATTCTATTGTCCTGATAGACTTTATCCGCATTTTGTGCACTAGCCAACGAATCAATTTTTAGTATGAGAAGGTCTTTTGTACTACTTAAAAGATTCTTAATATCTTTATCTGCACTAAGCCTTTCCTCTCGTAAATTTTCTTCCAAAAGTTTTAGCTTCGTTCTAATAATCTCAGTCGTATCTTTTAGTCCTGTTTCAAGAGCATTTAATTTAAATGCCATATCCTGATGAATAATGTCATTCTTAATCTTAAGTAAGTTTAGTTTTTGGTCAACTGAAATTCTAAGGCTTTGTGCTGTGTCCCGGATAATTGATTTGAGTTCAGAAAGCCCTGAATTTAAATTCAGCCGATGAGCAGATAAGGAATCCATAATTTTAAGATTCAGGCTTGCCATATCTAATTTCAGACTTTCATAACTGGCTTTAGACTTCTTGTATTTATTTTCAGTATTAAGCCTTAACTGCTTTGCTGTATCCTGTAATGCTATTTTTAATTTAGAGAGTTCTTCATTTCGAATCAGACGTTGAGCAGATAATGAATCCATAATTTTGAGATTCAGGTTCTCCATATCCAATCTTAAATTTTCTGAAACTATTTGGGCTTGATTGAATCGACTTTCGGTATAGCCTCTTAACTGCCTTGCTGTATCCTGCAGTATTGACTTCAATGATGAGCACTCCTCATTTAGCTTAAGACGATGAACATAAAGGGAATCTAAAATATTTAAATTCAAGTTTTCTATATCAAACCTCAAATTTTCTGAATCCGTCTGAATCCTATTCAAAAGATTTGCTTCACTATCCCTATTCTGTTGCTCCAAATTCTGAATCAACAGATTAACCCTTTCACGATTTATTTTTGCCGTATCAGCCAGCATCTGTTTAAGAAGATTGAGGGTCACTTCAGCTCTCAGACTGTTTGTTCCTGATTCGTATATTAGTCCCTTCTCAATTGAATAATTGTAGCATGAATTAATTAAATCATAAAATTCACTCTGTCCGGGCGCATTACCACTTCTGAAATGGCTTTCCAATATCGTTTTATCAACTTGTGCCTGCGCGGAGAAAATTAAAAGCACAATAAAACTGGTAATAAGGTAGAATTTTCTGGTCATATCTTTTATCTCTTCTGTAGAATTTGAAACTGTAGATTTATTATATGTTGGATTTATTCCTTAAGAATTTTAAGAACGTCTTTTTCCCACTCATCATAAATTATTGTTATTAAATACAAACCTTCTTTAAATGATGACAGATCAACTTCAATAATATTATCGTATTTTCGTTTTTTTGCGGAAACCAAAACACCTTTCAAATCGTAGACTAATACTTGTTCGACTGAGTTGATAAAATCGAAAGGAATATTGATCCAAACTTTAGATTTAGTTGGGTTTGGACTTGCGGTTAATATTCGGCTCTTTTTTCGTGCTTCGCAATCAATATCTATAGCAAAATCGAAAGGCTCTATTTCCAAAGCCGCTTTTTTAGAGTCCTGCGCTTTTAGATTTGCTGCTGAAAAGTAGATTTCATAATTACAATCATTTTCAACTAGTTTTTGAGAGACTTCAGGTTGTATTTTAAAATTGAACATTAAAGGCAGAGAACTCATCTTTAGTGTTTTCTCTCTTCCTTTTAATACAATAGAATACAAGGCATAATTGGAATCAATTCTTTGCATTTCCATGTATTCAGAAGGGTGTAGACCCAATAAATCCGGGTTTGCTTTTATGTGCAATGAATCGGCATAAATCGCAGTTGGATCAAAACCAATATTAAAAGTAATTCCCTGTAAACCATCCAGAAATCCATCAGAATCAATACCAAAATCCGCATTAAAATTCACATTTGACGTTCCGCTTGTAAATACAATATTTCTATCGTGAAAATCTGCACTTATTGTTTGGGCATTTATAAACTTCGAAACCACTACAAATACTATTAACGTAATTGTTCTGTAATATTTTATTCTTAACATTATTATAAGTTGGATTTATTTTACTTGCATCGAAAACGGTAAGCAGATATTCAACAAAAGAATATAGATTCAAAATGAATTTTATTGCAAAAAAAAAAGTAGTTAAACAAAAATTATAATTGGGCACGAAACTACAAACAATTCATTAATAATAATACTGTCAAACTTGTCAAGTTTAATTATCTGACATAATTAAGTTTGTCAAAAACCAGATTACAAACAATTCCACAACTATTATGAATAGCTTAATTGGAAGTCTGATAAATTTTACCCTTGTATTGCCTAAATATGAGAATGCACGGTCCTTATTCTTGTAAGCTCATTTTATTTTAAATCCCGGAAAACTATATCATATTCCATTTTAAACAGTGAAGTATAAACTTTCCAAATATCAATAGCTTTAACAGGCTAAAAAACACAAAAGAGGATGCTAGCGAACCAGCATCCTCTTTTGCTCTGCGAGCATAAATGCACACAAATCAAACAAATCTATCCAAAACACAAACCCTTTCAATAACAAGCTACACAGAGGCTTTTGTCTATTTGCAAGAGAAGATAATAAAGACAGAAAGCATTATAGTTTAAACATGGTTTAAACTTTTATTTCGTTTTAACACCAATTTTAAGGAAAGCTGCAACGCATCGCGAAGCAGCTTAAAGAAATCAGAATTTAGAAAAAATCTAAGTCAAAAGGATTGCCGAATAAAGATCCGGAGAAAACTTGTCTCCTTCTGCCGTTCCAAAAAACGCATACACATGAATATTTCCAACTGCAACCGGCAAGGTAATTTCGGCTGATTGGTCTGAACGAACTGCAGTCGTATTTAAGATGTGAACTTTATCTGTAGTCATCACCAAAAGATGTAGCTTGTCATCAGCTTCACCAATACCGGTTCCACTTTCATCTTTCCATGCTAATTCAATACCTAACACAACATCTGTATCATCCTGAATATTCAAATTCCCGGGAAGTGGTAAGGCTCCCACTGATGCATGAAAATCAGAGTAGTTCACCAAGGTTCCGCTTTCATCGAAAGCGGGCATATTGGTTTTGACAAACAGGTTGTAACCTGTCATTTTACCTGAGACTAAGTTCCATACGGGACGGATCAGACTTGAGAGCAGTGATGAGGCTAAACTGACTACCGACTTAAATCGGGTTCTCTGTTTTTGCTGTGCTTCGGTATTCGAAGCGTTTGGACCTGGAAGCGACTTGATATAATTCACGCCTTTCCATGAGCTACCTACAATGGCGCCAACTTTTCCTGTGAATGGGCCCAGGATCCCTTGATTGTATTTTCCCATGACGTTTAAAATTTGGGTTAGTAAATAATTAGTTAACATAGAATTGAGACAGGTACGGAGTAGGTACCCACTTGTCCTTACTCCTTTTTGTCTCTACGTTCCCGCTTTTTGCGATCA